>NZ_BAAHXC010000003.1:242500-244679 GCF_054657155.1 Caminibacter profundus | reverse complement strand
ATTATACTGAAGTGTCTAAACATCTTGGGATTGGTATTAGAGTATTGGGAGATAGGTATATTAGTAAAATATGTAGAATTAACAATTAGAAAAAGAGAGATATATAATAGATTAGGACAGGTAATATAATAAAATTAATTTTATAATTAAAATAATAATTAAAATAGACATTAATATGAGAGAAATAAAACAAATATCCAAGAGAAGTAAAAGATAGAGCCGATATATATAGTGCCAGACTCTTTGTTATGTTATAAAAGTTATACACTGAAAAGCGTAGCAGGGACCTACTTTCCCACATCCGTAAGGATGCAGTATCATCAGCGCTGTAGGGCTTAACTTCCTGGTTCGAAATGGTTCAGGGTGTTTCCCCTACGCTTTTCCCACTACGCTTGTCACTATATAACTAAAGTTAGCTGTTAAAAGCCTTGCCCACGCACTTACAGAAGCCAATCGGGTTATTAGTACTGGTCAGCTCAACCCCTCGCAGGGCTTACACCCCCAGCCTATCAAGCAGGTAGTCTTCCTGCACCCTTCAGGGAAGGCTCATCTTGGAGTGGGCTTCCCGCTTAGATGCTTTCAGCGGTTATCCCTTCCGTGCTTGGCTACCCAGCACTGCCCTTGGCAGGACAACTGGTACACCAGTGGCACGTCCAACCCGGTCCTCTCGTACTAGGGTCAGCTCTCCTCAGCCTTCCTACGCCCACGGCAGATAGGGACCGAACTGTCTCACGACGTTCTGAACCCAGCTCGCGTACCGCTTTAAATGGCGAACAGCCATACCCTTGGGACCTGCTCCAGCCCCAGGATGCGATGAGCCGACATCGAGGTGCCAAACCTCCCCGTCGATGTGAGCTCTCGGGGGAGATCAGCCTGTTATCCCCGGGGTACCTTTTATCCTTTGAGCGATGGCCCTTCCACTCAGAACCACCGGATCACTAAGACCGACTTTCGTCTCTGCTCGAGGTGTCTCTCTCGCAGTCAGGCTGGCTTATGCCTTTACACTCTTCTGGCGATTTCCAACCGCCATGAGCCAACCTTTGTGAGCCTCCGTTACTCTTTAGGAGGCGACCGCCCCAGTCAAACTACCCACCAGGCACTGTCCCCCATGAGGATTACTCATGCGGGTTAGTAGGCAGGATATCCAAGGGTGGTATCTCAAGGGCGGCTCCACCTGAGCTGGCGCTCAGGCTTCTAAGCCTCCCACCTATCCTGCACATGGATATCCCACCTACAATGCCAAGCTGTAGTAAAGGTCCACGGGGTCTTTCCGTCTTGCCGCGGGTAGGAGGAATTTTCACCTCCACTACAATTTCACTGGATCCCTCCCTGAGACAGCCCCTCACTCGTTACGCCATTCATGCAGGTCGGTATTTAACCGACAAGGAATTTCGCTACCTTAGGACCGTTATAGTTACGGCCGCCGTTTACCGGGGCTTCGGTTCACCGCTTCGCCTTTCGGCTAACGGATCCCCTTAACCTTCCGGCACCGGGCAGGCGTCACACCCTATACTTCCTCTTACGAGTTAGCAGAGTGCTGTGTTTTTGGTAAACAGTCGGCAAGAGCGCTGCGCTGCGACTCCTTTCGGCTCCAGGAGCTAAGTCCCTTCACCTACTCGGAGCACACCTTATCCCGAAGTTACGGTGCCAGTTTGCCGAGTTCCTTAGGGAGGGTTCTTCCACGCGCCTTAGAATACTCATCCCGCCTACCTGTGTCGGTTTACGGTACGGGCTACTAACAGCTCAAACGGCTTAGAGGCTTTTCTCGGCCCGACGGTATCACCGATTCTCTCTCCCTCCCGAAGGAGTTTGAGAGCCTGTCAGGTCTCGGAGTTTTGCTAGGCGGATTTGCCTACCTAGCCTCCTACACCCTTCGAGCCACTATTCCATCAGTGACCTCGGCTAACCCTAGGCGTCCCCCCTTCGCCTCGCTGTTAGTAGGTAACGGAATATTAACCGTTTTCCCATCGACTACGCCTTTCGGCCTCGTCTTAGGTCCCGACTAACCCTACACTGACGAGCATCGTGTAGGAAACCTTAGGCTTTCGGCGAGTGGGATTCTCACCCACTTTATCGCTACTCATGCCTGCATGCTCACTTCCTGCCGCTCCAGTGCTCCTCACCGGTACACCTTCAGCGCTGACAGGAACGCTCTCCTACCACTCCCCCTCCACAGGGA
>NZ_BAAHXC010000003.1:0-237500 GCF_054657155.1 Caminibacter profundus | reverse complement strand
CAATAACTTTTAAAAGAATTCATACTAATTTTTCAAAAAAAAGAGTTTTAAAATATAAAAAAGAACTTCAAAAACAAGATGAAAAATTTATAGAATACTTACAAAAAGAAAAAATTAAATTTGTAAAAATTTATACTGACGAAGAACCATTTTATAAATTAGTGGAGCTTTTAAAATGAATTTGCCTCTAAAAGATATAAAGCCAAATACAATAATAATTGATTATGAATGGTATATTTTTTTAAGTGTTATTGGAATATTATTAATTTTACTTATTTTAAGAGGTTATAAATTTTTTATAAAAAGAAAAAACAATAAAAAATTAATGCTTGAAGAGCTAAAAAACTTACCGTTTGAAGATTCAAAAAAAACAGCCTATACATTTTGTAAAATAGCTAGAAATTTTTTAAATGAAAATAATAAAAAACTTTTTCTTGAAATAGAAAAAGAACTAGAGATTTATAAATATAGACCTCAAGTGCCTCCATTAGATAAAAAAACTATAGAAAAAATTAATGAATTCCTTAAAGGCATTAAATGACTTTTGAATATCCTATTGCTTTTTTAATTGTACCTTTGTTTATTATTTGTAAAGTTTTTTGTCCTTTAAAAAGTGACAGTTTAATTTTTCCTTTTACAAAGCCTTTTGAAAAATATAAAAAAATTTCAACACCTGAAGTTTTAATCGTTATATTTCTCTCAACAGCCCTTGCCTCTCCTATTAAAACAGAAATACTCAAAAACCAAAATACTTATGGATATGATATTGTAACTGTTCTTGATACAAGTGCTTCAATGAGTGAGCAAAAAAAATTAGAAAATGCAAAGGCAATTGTTTGGGATTTTGCAAAAAACAGAAAAAACGATTCATTAGGGCTTGTAATTTTTGGAAATATTGCATATATTGCTTCACCTATTACATTTGATAAAAAAAACTTTAAAGATATATTAGAAAGAATCTTTCCAACTATTGCAGGTGGAAAAACTGCAATGTATGATGCGCTTTTTATGAGCACAGAACTTTTTAAAAAAACTTCTTCAAAATCAAAAATTATCATTTTAATAACTGACGGACAAGATAATGCAAGTATAACTCCTTTTGACGTAGTTGTTAAAAACTTAAAAAATAAAAAAATAAAAGTATATACAATAGGATTAGGTTTTGATGTGAACTCTGAAATACTAAAAAAAATATCTCTCTTAACTGATGGAAAATACTATCATATCTCTAATATTAGTGAATTAAAAAAAATTTTCAAAAGCATAAACTCTCTTGAAAAGTCAGAAATAAATACAAAAGTTAAAATATTAAAACATTATTATTTTATATATCCTTTATTAATTGGAATATTGATTTATATTTGGTTTCTTTTTAAATATAGGAGAAATATATGGAATTTTTAAATATTTGGGCATTTTTTGGTTTCTTATTTATTCCACTTTTTTTTATAATAAAAAATAAAAATTTACCTTTTAAAAAAGAAGTGCTAGAGAAAATAGTTTTTTTAGAGAGATTTAATAAAAAAAAGAGGTTTTTTATTTATTTAACTGCATATATTTTTTTAATTTTTGCTTTATCTCGTCCTATAATTAAAGGTCAAGAAGAAAAAATTAAAGTTAATTCGCCAAATGTAATAATACTTCTAAGTGGTGGCAAGGAAATGAAACATAATGATATATATCCTAATAGATTTGTTGCTGCAATAGAAAAACTAAAAAAACTTTTTAAATATTTTAATAATCAACATGTTAGCTTAATTTTAGTTTTAGATCAAAGTTATTTAGTTTCACCTTTTACAACTGATTATGATTCTATAATATATCTTTTAAAACATATAGATAAAAAAAGACTTTTTAAAACTAAAGCAAATTTTAAGCTTGCATTCAAAAATGCAAATGCTCTTTCTAAAAATAAAATAATAATTACAATAACTGATAAGTTTTTTAATAATGGAATATCTTATATTTTTGCAAAAAACAAAGTGGTGCAAAAAGGAATACATTTTACTTATTCAGACGAGGATATAAAATTAATAGCGAAAAAAGTTAAAATGTATAACAAATCAAAAGAAGTAACTATAAAAAACAATAAAGAATTATTTTACTATCCTTTATTTTTAGCAATTATTTTGTTTTTTATTGGGGGAATTTCTATAAGGAAAATTCAATGAAATATTTGATAGTTTTATTATTTATACCTCTTCTCGCATTTGATTATTTTACAATAAAAAAAGCAGATGAGTTTTTCAAAAAAAAAGAGTATCTAAAAGCCGCAAAAGAGTATCTAAAAATTCATTCAGATAAAGCCTTATTAAATGCAGCAAATAGTTACTATAAGGCAAAAAAATATGATAAAGCTATAAGTATTTATAAAAAAATAAAAGAACAAGATTTAGAGTTTAATAAACTATATAATATGGCCAATGCATTTGCATTAAAAGGCAATTTCAAAAGAGCCATTAACTTATATGAAAAAGCTTTAAAAATAAAGAAAGACAAAGATGCAGAATATAATTTAAAACTTTTAAAAAAAATAAAACAAAAAAATACACCTAATCTAAAAGAGAACAATAAAATCAATAAAAATAAAAATAATGATAAAAAAGAAAAAAATAAAAAATCTAAAAAAAATATTCAAAAAACTCCAAAACAGCAAAAAAACACACAAAATAAAAATGATAATATAAATAATCAACAAAATAATTTAAAAACTGCAAATAAAAAAGAACTTACAAAACTACAACAAAATAATACTACAAACAAAATAGACAATCCTAAATTTCTCAATAGTAAAATCAAAAAATTTGAAAATATAAAAACAAAAGAATCTAACAAAACAAAAGATTTAAGAATTAAATATTTTCACAAAGTTTTAAGAAACTTAGAGTTTAATACACTTATGATACCCCTAAGGAGAGAGTAATGAAAAAAATAATAATCTTAATCCCATTTTTATTATTTGCAACAAATTTAAAAATACAAGTAAATAAAACAAAAATTATGAAAAATGAGGAACTAATAATAACTATAATAGCAAAAGGTAAAAATATTGTATTTCCAAATCCAACTAAAATAGCAGGATATAATGTAGTAGGTACTTCAATTAACAACAACATTATGATAATAAATGGAGAAGTTAAAGAAAGTATATCAAAAACTTTTATAATAGTTCCTGATAAAAACATAACTATTCCTTCATTTAATGTAAAAATTGATGGTAAAATTTATAAAACAAAACCTATAAAAATCACTGTAATTACTCCAAAGCAAACCAAAGGTGACTTTGAACTTGATTTAAATATATCAAAAAAAAGGCTCTATTTAGGGGAAAGTGCGATTTTAAGCATTACATTTAAACAGACAAAAGATATTGGCTCACTAAAAATTATAGAACCTAAAATTGACGGTTTTTTAATTAAACCTCTTTCTAAAGAAACAAAAAATAATATAAAATATAAATTTTTAATTATCCCTCAAAAAGCTGGAAATTACAAAATAGGACCTGTCTCTGCTCAAATTGGTAAAATTGTAAAAGAAAAACTTTTTGGTGATCCATTTTTTACAATAACAAATATGAAGTATAAAACTATTTATTCAAACTCTTTAGAAATAGAAGTAATGCCTATTCCAAAAGGCAGTATCTTTGGAGATTTTAATATAACACTTAATACTAAAAATGTAGTATTATCAAATAAACCAAATATTGCAAACTTAAAAATAACAGGTTGCGGTGATTTTATAGATATGCCAAATTTTTCACTCAATATTCAAAATGCAACAGTTTATAATTCTAAGCCATCTTTAAAAGTAAATATTATTAATAATAAATTTTGCGGAATATATGAACAAAATTTCACAATAATTTCTGATACAAATTACACAATACCAAGCTTTACTTTAAAAAAATTTAATGGCACTACAAAAACAATTTCAACAAAACCTGTTAAAGTATATGTTATAGGAACTGTTAAAAAATCCAAAACAAAAGAAAAAGATATTCAAAAAAATGACGTTATAGTAACAAAAAAAGAAAATTACAATATTTTATTCTTTATAATAGGAATTGTAATAGGAAGTATAGGAACTTATTTATTACTTAATTTAAAAAAGAAAGAAAAAGATATTTATTCAAAAATAAAGTCAGCTAACCAAAAAGAACTATTCAATTTACTAATTCCTTACAGTAATGATGAGTATATAAAAGAAACTTTAAAAAAACTCGAAGAAAATATATATAAAAACTATAATCATAAAATAGACAAAAAACTAATAATTAAAAGATTAAAAGCTATTTTAAATTAAAAAAGTTTTCATTTTGTGGCACAATATCCTCAAGTACTTCTTTAGTTTTATGGCATCTTGTACAACTTTTAAGTCTCTGATGCTCAGGAATAGGTGTATTAATAAGTTTTTTTCTTGAATGACAATCAAAGCAATCGGCACCACATTTACTCATTGCTTCTGTTTTATGATCAGGATGGCACTTTGTACAAGATTTTAAAAAACTATGCTCTTTATAATAACGATTTGACTTATTATATTCTAAATTCTTCAACTTTGGATGACACACTAAACAATCAGAAGAACAAGCAAACATTATTGAAGCAAAAAAACTAAAAATCATATATTTTTTCATATATCCCCCTAATTAGAAAGAAATATAAACCTTACAATAAATACAATAAAATTATATCTAATTAAGTTTAGTACTGATAAAAGAAAAAGTAGAAAAAAAGAAGAAGAATTAGTTTTCTGCTTTTTTAGCAGCTTTTTGTTGTTGTTTTTTTAATCTTTGTTGCTTTTTATATTCTGCATAAGATTCTCTGCTCTTAGCTGCTCTTTTTTCAAGTTCTCCCCAAGCTTTTTCTAAATCTTTTGGATTTTCAAGTCTAGTAACAAGATAACCTAACTTTTTGTCTTTTGGAAAATCTGTACCAAGGACTCTGGTTCTTTTATTGTCTTGAACTAGGCATCCCTCATCTGCTTTTGGACAAACATCCACACATGCTCCACAATAAATACACAAATAAGGGTTGTAGTTATATTCTCTTTTATTTGTCTCTACATCAACAATTTCAAATAAAATAGCACCTGGAGGACATACATTCTCACACTTATCGCAGAAAATACATAAACTTTCCTCATATAAAATTGTACCTCTGTAGCCTTCTGGTTCAGGCATAGGTTCAAACGGATATTTTACTGTTTCAGGCTTTGATATTAAGTTTTTGAAACTTTCTATAAACATTTTTAGCATAATCTCTCCTTATCTTGCTGTACAGCTCATACAAGGGTCAAAACTTAAAACAATTGCTTGAGAATCTGAATATTTTTCACCAACGAAAAGCTCTTTTAATGCTGGAATGTTTGCATAAGTTGGCACTCTTACTCTAACTCTCTCAAGCACTTTAGTACCATTTCCTTTAATATAATAAAAACACTCACCTCTTGGAGCTTCAACTCTTACATAAGTTTCACCTTTTGGTCTTCCTTTATATTTTACTTTTATATCACCTTCTGGTAAGTTATCTACCGCTCTTATAACTAAGTCAATTGAATGTAAAACTTCAAGTTGTCTTACAATATTTCTAGCCCAAACATCACCTTCAGTTCTAGTTTGTATTTCAAACTCTAATTCATCATAAGGTAAATAATAATACTCTGCTCTACAGTCTGTAGCTAGTCCACTAGCTCTTGCAATAGGACCAACAACATTATATTTTTTTGCCATTTCGTAACTAATATAACTAATTCCTTTTGTTTTTAAACCAAAAGTATAGTCTGTATCATAAAAGTCATACACTTTTAACATTTTTGATTTTAATTTTTTCATTTGCTTTTTAATGTATTCTGCTGTTTTTGAATCTATATCTCTTCTAACACCACCTATTGTATATATATCATATTGGATTCTATTACCAGTAATTGCTTCTAATAAATCCATTACAATTTCTCTATCTTTCACACCTTGCATAAATAGGTTTTCATATCCAACTACTTCTGCAACGTGTGCATTTGCAAGTAAGTGAGAATGAATTCTATCAAGCTCTGTAATAATTAACCTTATATACTCTGCCCTTTTTGGAGGCTCAACATCTAATAACTTCTCAATTCCGTGATGATAACCACCTGCATGAGTAATAGAACAGAATCCACAAATTCTTGTTAATAAATACGATACATTTGTAAATTCAAACTTTGTAATAGCTGCTTTTTCTATTCCTCTATGAACATACCCTACATCTACTTTAACATCAGTAATAACTTCATTTTCAGTTTCAAATAAAAAACTTACTGGTTCTGGCAGTGCAATATGTTGAGAACCAAATGGTACTACTATTTTATTTCCCATTAGTTATCCTTTCTTAAAGGTGCAATAATATTTGAGTCTTTAATAAATATACCTTTTTGAGTATTTTCTACTTCTACATCGAACATATCTCTAAGCTCCCATTCAGCAAGCCATGCTGATGGAACAATATCTACAATTGATGGAATTAAAGTATTAAAATCAATCTCTTTTACCCTAAAAACATATATTTTATCTTTTTCGTTATAATCAGAAAAAATCCAGTCAATTGTTAGTTTACCGCCTTCATCAACACCATTTATTGTTACATAATGATGTTTTTCATAATCGTACCAGTTTTTAATATCTTCCACTACTTTATCTAAAGTAGTTTCAAAAAACTCTATATTTGGTCTAGTCATCTTCCACTCCTAATTTCTTAATCAATTCATTATCTTGATCTCTTAATTTTTCTTTTTCTTTACCTTTTTTCTCCCAAATTTTCACAGCTTCTACAATTCCGTCAATTAAAGCTCTAGGATTTGGAGAACAACCTGGAATCCATACATCTACTGGAATAATATTATCAACACCATTTTCTACATTATATAAATGTCTAAAAACTCCTCCACCATGACCACAAGCACCCATAGCAACCACTACTTTTGGCTCTGGCATTTCAAGGTATAATCTTCTTAAAACGTCTCTACAGTTTTTTGTAACAGGTCCCGTAACAAGCAATATATCCGCTTGTTTCGGGTTTCCTCTATTTAATGCTCCAAATCTCTCAATATCATATTTAGGAGCAAGAGTTGCTAAAATCTCGATATCACATCCGTTACAACCACCTGTATTATAATGTAAAATCCAAGGTGATTTTTTTCTAAATTTACTAAAAAATCCCATCTTCTCTCCTTATATTATTGCCATAGAGATAATAAAATAACATTTAATGCTGCCATAGGAATTAATACTGCCCATGCAAATTTAACCATTTTTCTAAAGTCTAATCTTGCACTTGCATTATCTAATAAATTTACAAATAAAAATGCAAAAATTACAAGCAATGCTCCTAACCAATAATGAGCACCACCAAAAAGAAAAGCAAAAGTAAACACATAAATATATTCAATCCATTTTCCTGTATATAATGCTTCATAAAAAGGTCCACTATACTCTATTTCAGGTCCCCCAACAACTTCTTGATGAGCTTCAGCTATATCAAAAGGAGATTTTTGAAGCATCATAGGAATTGTTAATAAAAATGCAATAAACACTAAAGGTAACTCTAAAATTGGATACCCTTGATAATTTAGTACATCTTTAATATCAAAGCTTCCTACAACTAAATATAGAGCTACAACCAATAAAACCATTAAAGGCTCATAACTTATCATATGCATAAGTTCTCTAAGTGCACCTAAAACTGAATAAGGACTTCTAACACTACTTGCACCAATAACTAATGCTAATACTGCAATTACATGGAAAAACACTGCTATTAGCAAATCATTTCCAATTAAAAGCACTGCTAATGCAAACCACTCACCAATAAAATACATTATACCCATTAATGCATGAAATGAATGAACCATCATAGGTCTTTTATCCATTAATTTAAAGAAATCATAAAAAGGCTGCATAAGTGGCGGTCCTTGTCTACTTTGCATTCTAGCCTTTACTATTCTCTCAAACCCATAAACTAAACCACCTATAATAGGAGCAAATATTGTAAAAATAGCACTTATCATAATAAACCTCCTCCAAGAACTACTACCATTACAAATAATGCAACACTAAATGCTACAAAATATCCCTCATATTTAGCTAAACAATTAAAGTTCCAAGTTTCCATATGTTTTGGAAATGCTTCACCACAGTTATATGGATGAACAATATCTGCTTTAAGTTTAACAAAATATGGAAGAGCATGAATTAGTAGTAAAAGAACGAGTGCTCCAAGTATTTGCCAGAAGTATAGAGCTGAATTATTCATATAAAGAGTTAATCCTTCTGCGTAAATATTTGCATTTCCAGCAATTGTACTTGCAATTGGCACTATATAATCTGCAATAAATGGTGCTATAAATAATGTAATTGCAAGTAGCCATACATAATACCAAATAGATACAAAGTTAAATGTAGCTGGAAGTTTTGTCCATTTTACTTTTTCTATCCCATGAGCTTTTCTAACACTAATTCCTAATACTTTCATATATAGAATACTTAAAAATGCACTACCCGCACCTACATATAGGATTAGCATAATATAGCTTCCATGTTGAAGAAAATCGCTCACTTCTTCAATCATCATCCATTTTCCAATAAATGTACCAAATGGTACAAATGTCATATTTAAAAATCCAAAGAATATAAACATCAATGTTAATGGTGCTTTTTCAATAAGTCTTCTCATTTCTTTAATATATTTTACATGGAATACTTTTTCAAGTACACCCGCCTCAACAAATAAGAATCCTTTAGCAAATGCGTGGAAAATAATCAATACTAAAGATGCCGTAACTGCAATAGGCGTACCAACTGCAGCTGCTAACATCATAAGTCCAAGAAGTGATATTGTAGAATATGCCAAGATTTTTTTGAAATTATCTTGTGTAAGAGCAATTACAGCCGCTACTACAAAAACATATCCTGTTGTAATTATTAGTAATTTTGCAAGAAGAGTTCCTTTAATTACCGGAGCTATTCTTAAAATTAGGTATGGTGCAATTTTTACCATTGTTGCAGAGTGAAGAATTGCACTAACTGGTGTTGGTGCTACCATTGCTCCAAGTAACCATTTATGGAATGGCATTTGAGCACCCTTAACAAGTGCACTTAAAGATAAAAATCCAAGTGCTGCCATTGAAATAACAGTAGGATTTTTAAGTAAATCTGTAAAATGATAAACTCCATTTACTTTTATAAAAATCATTAATGCAACTAAAATAGCAATACCACCAATTTGGTTCATCCACAAAGCAAGATTAGAGTTATTGATTGCTTCTTTATCACCTCTAAATCCTATCATAACATAAGATGCTAAAGTAGTTGTTTCAAATAGAGCAAAAAACCACTCTATATTATTAACACTCACAGCAAAGTTCATTACACCTAAAAACCACACAACTATTGCAACGAATGAATGTTTACCTTTTTCACCATAATCCATATATTTTGCTGCAAAAATAGCAATAGGTACACCAACAATTGCTACTATTAAATAAAACATCAACGTAACATCATCAACATAAATGTTTGCAGTACCTGTATGCTCCACCATTAATAGCACAATAACTAGAAACACAACTTGAATGCTCGCTAAAATACTGATAAGAGAATTTTTTCTAACAATACCTTGATAGAAAAAGTACCCTAACAACCCAAAGTCATAAATCGTAATCAACAGATCAACCCATTTTGGCGTCTCAATGAAGACCGGATGCGGTTGAATATAGGCAAGGTATGCTGTTACTAAAAGAATTGGCAACGTTAAAAATGTTAGGACATTTGTTACAATGTCCTTTTTAGCTAAGTAAATTACCAGAGCTATAACCCACGGTAAAACAATGTTAAGTGTAACCAAGGTTCCCATCTCATCTCCTTTCGGTTTATATGTAAATAATAGCAAATTTATCCAATTTTTTCTATAAGAATAAGTTATAATAAATGAATAATGCTTCGAATTTACACACAATAAAAATTTAATTTTCTTTTATATCTAGTAAGCATAGAAATATTGCCTTTTAATCCACCTTGGTGTATATATAATATATTTGTTATATTATTATCTAAAATAACTTCCCAACCTATGGGGTCATAAATCAAATCAAACTCAATTCCAGCGGTTTTGAGATCACACCATAATAGATATAAGTTTTTATATAGTTTTCCATAATGATATTTTTTTCTAGGTTTTAAAATTGTAGGGATTTTTCCCCCTCCAAGCCATTGAAATTGTTTTTTTAAATACTCTTCATCTCCTACACAGGGAGTTGTAATTACCTCAACATCAAGATGTTTAGCTAAAAAATATGCAGTAGTTCCTGTCCCACTTGGTAAAAATACTTTTAAATTATTTTTTTTTGCGTACTCATTAATTTCATTAGCTAAAAGTTTTATTCCTTCTTCACTTTCCTTAATTCTTCCGCCTTCTTCTATAATTAACGTATCATAGTTTTTTAAACTTAAAATAAATTCTCTTAATTCATCTCCTATTAAATCGATTTCTTTAATTTTCATTCCATTCTTAAGAGCTTCAAGATAATTGCCATTAGGTTTTTCTTTTAAAAAAGACGATATATGATTGGTATAATAAATAAACTCCCAACCTTTAATTCTCGCTAACATACTCAATGAATACATTGCATTTGACTGATTCGAACCGTATGAAATAACTCTTTTAATTTTAGGAAAATCTCTTTTTAAAAAATAATAAAATTTTCTAGCTTTATTTCCTTCGAACGGAGTTAATAAGTCATCTCTTTTTATATGGTAGAAGTTATTTTTAAAGATAAAAGGAGTAATTGGAGAATTTAGAATAATTTTATTTTTCATTTTAAATTAAAAAAGGGCTTAAATAGCCCTTAAATCTTTATAAGCTTGAATAACTCTCTCTTTCATTGATTTTTCACCTTCTCTAAGCCACTTCCTCGGGTCGTAATATTTTTTATTTGGTTTATCTTCGCCTTCTGGATTTCCTATTTGAGATTGTAAATAATCTTTGTATTTTTCAACATAAGATTTCACTCCACTCCAAAATGCCCACTGAGTATCAGTATCTATATTCATTTTCACTACACCATAATCAATTGCTTCGTGAATTTTACTTAGTTCACTTCCACTTCCTCCATGGAACACAAATCTAATAGGTTTATCTTCTTTTAGTCCAAACTTTTCTTTCACGTATTCTTGAGAGTTTTTAAGGATAATTGGTTCAAGTTTTACACTTCCTGGCTTATAAACACCATGAACATTTCCAAAACTTGCTGCAATCATAAAAAGTTCACTTACTTCGCTTAATTCTTTATATGCGAAAGCAACATCTTCTGGTTGAGTATAAAGTTTTGCGTTATTTATTCCAGTATTATCTACTCCATCTTCTTCACCACCAGTTACACCAAGTTCAATTTCAAGCATAATATCAAGTGCACTTAATTTTTTTAGATACTCTTTACAAGTAGATACATTTTCTTCAAGCGGCTCTTCACTAAGGTCTAGCATATGAGAAGAGAAAAGAGGCTTTCCATATTTATTGAAATGCTCTTCATTTGCTTTTATAAGCCCATCAATCCAAGGCAAAAGTTTTCTAGCTGCATGATCTGTGTGTAAAATTACAGGAACTCCGTAAGCTTCAGCTAAAGTATGAATATGCTTCGCTCCAGCAATTGCTCCAAGAATTGCAGCCTTCTCTCCTTCATTATCAAGGCCTTTTCCTGCCCAGAAATGAGCACCTCCGTTACTAAATTGAATAATAATAGGTAAATCTAATTCCCTTGCTGCTTCCATTACAGCATTTGCAGAGTCTGTACCTACTATATTAATTGCTGGCAAAGCAAATCCATGCTCTTTTGCATAATCAAGTACTTTTGCAGCTTCACTACCACTCAAAACTCCAGGTTTTACTAAGTCTTTAATTCCCATTCCCTTCTCCTTAGTTTTTTGGTATTAAAAACTTAACTTTTTCTTGTTTTTTGAGACTTTCGATTTCTTGTTTTAATTTTTTATTTTTTAGATATGCAATAATTTGATCTTTTACTTGATTAAATGGCATATAATTATTGTCTTTTTTATCTTCAACTAAAATAATATGATAACCAAATCTAGTTTTAACTGGTTTTAGTGTAATTTCTCCAGGTTTAAGTTCACTAGCTGCTTTTGCAAATTCAGGTACCATTTGTTTTGGACTAAACCATCCAAGCTCACCACCTTGTACTTTGCTAGGTCCTGTTGAATACTCTTTAGCAAGTTTAATAAACTTATCTTCAAGAGCTTTTCCTTTTAAACCTTTTAATTCATTAATAAGTTTTTGAGCTTCCTTTTCATCTTTTACTAAGATATGTCTAGCTTTAATTTGAGGTGTAGTTTTAAAATATAAGTCTTTATTTTTTTCATAAAACTCTTTTACATCTTTATCACTTATCTTAATTTTATTAAATCTGTCTTTTAACCACATATCTACTGCTAATTTCATCTTAGCAGCTTTAAATTGAGGAGTATTTTCAATTTCTTTTGCTTTTTTATATAATGCAAGAGTATCTACATAATCTTGAATAAATTTTTTAATATGCTTTGCTGGTAAATCTTGAAGTCTAATTCTATAATCCCCTGTTATTCCTTGAAGATAAGAATTTATTTCTTTTACTGTAATCTTTTTACCATTTGCTTCTGCAATTACTGTATTATCAGTAAGTCCAGGTAACGGTTTTCCAATCATACCAGCATTTCCTTGCATACTTCCACCTGCCATTCCTGGAAATGCAAAAAGACCAGCTGTTACTACCATCGAACTAATTATTAACTTTTTCATAGTTTTCCTTTCAACTTTATTTTTATAATTTTTAAGCCATATTATGTATTACGTTTTGGACATCATCTATTTCTTCTAAAACTTCTATAAGTTTTTCAACTTTTTCAGCTGTCTCATCATCAACTTCACTTTCATTTACTGCAACAAGCTGCACATTACTTTCAATAATTTCTATTTGTTCAATTTCGCTTACTGCTTCTAAAACTGCATTAAAATCTTCTGGTGTACTCTCAATTACCAAAACTTCATCTAATTCTTTTATATCTTCAGCTCCAGCTTCAATAGCTTTTTCCATTACCTCATCATCTTTGTCACTTCTATTTACAACAACTACACCTTTTTTTTCAAACATCCAAGCAACACTTCCACTAGTTCCCAAACTTCCACCAGCTTTTTTGAATGCATGTCTAATTTCTGCAACAGTTCTATTTTTATTATCAGTCAAGCATTCTATCATAATAGCAACACCACCTGGACCATATCCTTCATATGTTACTTCGCTTAAAGTTACACCTTCTAAATTACCTGTAGCTTTATCAATAGCTCTTTGAATATTGCTCATAGGCATTGAATCAGCTTTTGCTCTTTCTATTGCAAGGCGAAGTGATGGGTTATTATCTGGATTTCCACCACCTTGTCTTGCAGCAGTCATAATTGCTCTTACATGTTTAGTAAAAATTTTAGCCTTTTTAGCGTCTTCTTTAGCTTTAATATGTTTCACTTTTGACCATTTATTATGTCCAGCCATTTAACTCCTTTGCTAAAATATTTGTTATTATAGCATTTTAAGAGACAAATAAACCTTAAAAAGGAAAAAAATGGTTTTAAGAAAGCCAAAAGAACTTGAAGAGATTAAAAAAAGATTTTTAGCTCATTACAAAGGAAGTAAAACTGAACTTAATTATAAAAATGAATATGAACTACTTGTTGCAATAATTCTTTCTGCTCAATGTACAGATAAAAGAGTTAATATAATAACACCTGCATTATTTGAAAAATATCCAGATATTGAAAGTTTAGCATATGCCGAAGTTGATGATGTAAAAGAAACAATCAAATCTTGTAATTTTTTTAACAATAAAGCAAAAAATCTAGTTGCAATGGCAAAAATAGTAAAAAAAAAACACAAAGGGAAAGTTCCAAGAGAACATAAAGAATTAATAAAACTGCCTGGTGTTGGAAATAAAACTGCAAATGTTTTTTTAATAGAACTTGAGGGCGAAAACAGAATGGCAGTGGATACTCATGTATTTAGAGTAGCTCATAGACTAGGAATTACTGATGCTAAAACAGTAGAAGCAACTGAAAAAGATTTGACAGAAGCTTTTAAAACTGATTTAAATGAATTACATCAAGCATTTGTATTATTTGGAAGATATATATGCACTGCAAAAAATCCAAAATGTGAAAAATGCTTTGTAAATGAATTTTGTAAAAGCAAAGAAAGTTTTAAAGCAAAATAAAATAATTATTTCTCAAAAACTAAAATCAGTTTTTCTGCTTCTTCGCTTCCATACAGTGAAATTGGGATTATTTCTTTTAGTTTCATATTAGTTAATGTTTCTAAAGTTTCAAGAGAATGATAATACTGAACTATTTTTTCTTGTTGTTTTTTATAACAGTTTTGGTTTTTCTCAAAAAGTGTTATTTCAGTTATTAATTTATTATCTTTAAATTCACTAAAAAGCGTTGAAAATCTACTCTCATCTTCAGCTTTTAAAGTTCCTACTGCTAAATCTTCCATTGCATACAAAGTATTTATATCAAAAATAAAATATTTATCTATTACTTTTCTTACACACTCAAAAAATACTTTTAATTCATTCTCATTCATATAATTTATTACATCAAAAATTGCAACGCCGCTTTCAAACTTTTTATTAAGCTCACATACATTTTTTGATATAGCCTTACATCCTTTTTTTTGAGCCTTCTTTACTTGAGCTTTACTTAAATCAACTCCAAAAACATCAATCCCTTCATTTTTAGCCATTAAACAGAAATCTCCTCCCCCACATCCAATATCTAGAACCTCTTTAATATCTAAATTTTTTAAAATTTCTATAAATTTTGACCACAAAATATTAGCAGCAACTTTATCTAAAAATAACTCTTCAACTTTTGCATATAATTCAAGCCCCATGCACTTTCCTTATCTTCTCCACTAAATCTAAAATTTCAGTTTTTTTTGTAAGAAATGAATTTTTATTAGCTATAAGTCTTGCACTAGAATAAAGGATTACTTCTTTTTCTTCAAGTCCATTTTCTCTTAAAGTATTCCCTGTCTCAACTATATCTACTATAACATCACTAAGTCCTACAAGAGGAGCAAGTTCAATTGAACCGTTTAATTTTATAACTTCAGCTGGAATTCCTTTTTTGCTAAAATACTCTTTTGCAATATTTGCTAATTTACTTGCCACTTTTATTTGTATTTTACTTTTATAACTTTCATCACCTTTTATTCCACCAATACTCACCCTGCATTTACCAAGTCCTAAGTCTAAAAGCTCTAATACATCACTTTTAAGTTCAGTTATAACATCTAATCCCACTACCCCTATATCAGCAGCTTGTTTTTCTACATATGTGGCAACATCCCAATTTCTAACATTTAAAAATGTAAATCCAGCCTTTTTTAAAATAAGCTTTCTATTTTCAAACTCAAAATCTTCATTAAAAATTTTTCTAAAAATATCCAAAACTTCACTTGCAATTCTTCCCTTAGGCAAAGCAATAGTCATAAATCTTCCTTTATTGTCTTAATCATTCCTCTAAATACCAAATCTTTTATATAAATACCATCAATAAAACGACTTAAAAACTTTCCATCTCCACCTGTAAAATACACTTTTTTATCTTTCTTAAACTTCTCTATCATTAATACAATAGCCCCAATACTACCAAAAGTTATTGCTTCTTTTGTATTTTGAGGAATTTTAAAAAAATCAATTCCTTCAAACTCTAAATCAAGTTTATCTGAAATTTTACCAAAAGCCTCTCTAAAAGCATTGATACCTGGCATAATTACTCCACCAAGATGAATACCTTGCTGCATTATATCAATAGTAACTGCACTTCCAGCATCTACAACTATTCCATCATCAATTGATTTACACGCCATAACTCTATCAATACCTAAACCTATATAAGGAGTATCAAATTTTACAATATGCTCTAAATTAACTGCATTTGGATTTAATTTTAAAAATTCTTTTTCTTTTCTTTGATTAACACTTATATAAAACACTTCATCTTTCATAGTATATGGGGTTTTAATATTATATATCTTGCCATCTTCCCAAATATGAAAATTAGTATTCCCAATATCTACTAAGACCACAGAATCCTCCAATCTTTAAGATTCTTTTTTGCTTTACTGCATATAGGAGAATTTAAAATAAGTACCTTTTTTTTATATCTAAAATTAATATCAGGTAATATTTCATTTAAAGTTTCTATATCTTTAGTTAAAAACCTGCTTTTTTTTTCAAATACAACTATAAAACAATACTCATTCTTTAAATTCACTCCAAGATATGCTTTTATTTTTTTTCTAGTATTTAATTCTATTTTTTTTATTTTTTTACAAATTATTACGTTTTTTTGTAATAAGTCTATAATGTCTTTCAATACTTTCTCCATTCATTTTTTATTCTAAATTACACAGATATGTTTTTTAGTTATTGGTTATTTGTTAATTTTCATTTTTCACTTTTCATTTTACATTTCTAATTTTCTATTTCCTCTAAAGGGTGATATTTTAAAACAGTTTCTTTTAGATTTTCTTTTTGGATATGGGTATAAATTTGAGTAGTATTTAATGAAGCATGTCCTAATAATTCCTGCACTACCCTTAAATCAGCTCCTCCAAGAACTAAAGCAGTAGCAAATGAATGCCTAAGCACATGAGGAGATACATTTAAATATTTTTTTGTAATATTAAAAGCACTAATCCGACTAAGTTTTTTACAATTTTTATTAACAAAAACATATTCACTATTACAAGGTCTTTTATGCAAATATTCATCCAAAGCTTTAATTGCTACATCTGCAATTGGAACAATTCTTTGCTTTTCACCTTTTGCCATAGAAACTCTTACCCACCCATCTTCTATATCAGTAATTTTTGTATTAAGAGCTTCACTAACCCTAAGTCCTGTAGCATACAAAAACAAAATCAACGCTTTATCTCTTAACTCAAACCAGCTTGAATTATAATCTATTTGTGATATAGCATTTAAAATCTCATCTTTTTCCAAAAATTTTGGTAAATTTTTTGGAATTTTTGCCTGCTTTATTTTAAACTTCTCTTCTACAAAGTCTCTTCTGTAAGCAAAGTCAAAAAAAGAATTAATCGCGCTTAGTTTTCTGTTAAGAGAACGTTTATTTTCTATTTGAGACAAAAAAGCAATAACATCACTTGCATCAGCTTCAATTATTGTTTTTTTTATAAACTCTTCAAATTGCACTAAATCTCTTTTATAAGCATCATATGTATTTTTACTAACGCCTTTGTTTATTATAAGATATTCTAAAAACGCTTCAAGATATCTACTCAATGAAATAAACCTTATTAGAATTATAAATTTTACAATTATTTATTCTTAAAGGAGAATTAGTATCAAAATTATTACCCTTATAAACAGTTACATTAAGTTCTGGCGTTATCTTTATAAGATATTTATTGGATGTTACTGTGTAAATATTTCCTCCGCATTTACCTGGTGCAAAAAAATCTGCAAATGGAAGATTAACTTCTTTTATCTTTTTAAGATTAGTGTCAAATTTTATTATTTTTCCATCTACCATAAATACATAAAGATATCTTCCTAAACTTATAATATGTTTAATATCTCCTCTAAAATCTATTAAATAGTTCGGGTCAAAAAGAACAATTTTCTCAGGCGTCGCCATAAAAAGTTGATTATTTACAATTTTTAGAAAAATTATATTATTTACAATACTTTCACTGCTCAAATCTATATTTCTTATAAATTTTTTATCTTTTAAATCATAAACTCCAACTTTTCCATTAAGAAGAGGAAATAATACTAAGTCATTATAAAAAATCGGTTTTGCCTTTAAATACTTTGCAACTATTACGGGTTCATTTTCTTGGTAAAATATTAAAGAATTTTTATTCAAATCGTATATCCCAATTGCATTATTTTCAAAAACAATTGCGATTAAATTATTCCTTTTTTTCGCACTTGCTATCATATATGGAAGGTTTATAACTTTTTTCTCTTTTATCAAAAGTAACTTACTTCCATTTTTTGCTAAATCATTATCTATTTTAATAAATTTACCTAATCTATTTCCTTTATCATCATAATATATAAACTCCCCTCTTACACCATTATCAATAAAAGAAGTCTTTTTTACATATTTTAGGTGAAGTTCTTTAAGCGTAACTGTATCTTTAGTATAGCCTTCTAAAATTTTAGTATTTGTGTTTGATTTTAACGTTTTTTCTTTATAATCTTTTGGAATAAAGATATCTTTATTGCTACAACCAATTAAAAACACAAATATTATTAAACTTATAATCTTATACATTTATATTCCTTTTTATTTTAAGACTTTAACATAAATTTATAAATTTTTAATTTTATATTCATTTAACTATTCCATAGTGAATTAAATAATTAGCAATTTCTTTATATTTTGAAGTAAGTGGAATTTGATTAGCATAATAAATAGCTTTTTTTCTATCTCCTTTTTGAAGATAAAGTTTTATTAGTGCTACTCTTACTGAATTTTTTAATATATGGTAATTTGGATTATTTAAATATTCTTCAAGTAAAGCAATATCTCCTTTTTGCATTGCAAGCTTATATGCTTTTATTTCTTGAAGTTCAGGAGTTGTTATTTTATTTAGTTCTCCCTTTTGAAGTAGATATAAATCATATAATTTTTTATTTTGTTTTAATTCTTCTAATGCTTTTTTATTGTTTGGGTTTTGAATAATAGCATCTAATGCATTATTTGCAGCAATTAATTGTTGTTTTTTATAATAGTTATATGCATTATAGCTAATAAAACCTATAACAATAATAGCAAATATTACAATAATTGGGGTTTTATATTTTTTTATAAATTTTTCAAGTTGAAATACTTTTATAAGTAACTCTTCTTCTTTTTTTATCTCTTCTTTTACTTCTTTAATATCCATATTTAGCCTTTTTGTTGAAATTTTATCAAATATTTCTCTATTTTATCTAAAACATTTTTATTGATATTAATTTTAAGATCTATTACTTTCAAATTTAATTTAAACTTTTTAAGTTTTACATAATCTTTTTTTGTCGTAACAATTATTTTATCCTTAAATTCTCTAATATCTTCTAATTTATAATAATAATGATCTGGAAAAAATTTATATTTCTTTTTCCAGTATTTAAGAAGTCTATTTGGTTTTGATATTGCACTAATTAAAATATCACCTTCAGGAACATTTACAATTCTACTAAAGTCCTTATTCTCTTTTATAACTAAATCAGCAAATCTTAGAGCAACCCTTGGATATCTATATCCACCAGCAGGCAAGCAAAATGGATTTTTTATTTTAGTATCTATTACAATATTTAATTTCTTAAAAGGCTTATCAAATCCATCATCAAGTATTATAAATCCAGCCCCCATTTCTTTTGCTTTGAGTATTGCCTCTTTTCTATCTTCACTTACAATAACTAAAGATTTGGTAGATATAGCTATTTCCATTGCTTCATCACCGCTTTTTTCAACATTTACTTTTATATCCCCCCACTCACTAACTACTAATAAACCTGTGCTTTTTCTACCATATCCTCTAAGAATAACAGCCGGTTTATATTTATTAAAATAATTTGCAAGAGCTATACTAAAAGGAGTTTTGCCACTACCTCCAATAATTATATTACCAACTGATACAATAGGAATTCCTAAATTTTCAAATTTTCTTGGAAACTTAAAATGAAGTATTGTCATATAAATAAAAGAAAAAGGAAAAAGTAAAACTACAAAAGGCCAATGATACCACTTTGGATAAAAAAGTATCTCTTCAAAAAAACTATATATCCTTAACTTTTCACTTTTCACTTTTCACTTTTCACTTATAATCTGATGTCTCTCTCATACAAAAAGTCATGACCTATTGTTCTTGGCTTTATTTTTGCAATAATTGGAAGTTTTCTTTTAAATTGATTTTGATAAACTTTTTTTAATACAAACTCTACTAAAGCTTTATCATATTTCTTAAGAAGTTCTTCTTTTGTAGCACGATTATCTACAAAATCTTCTAACACTGGATCAATCTCAGCATAAGAGTAACCTAATTCTTTCTCATCACTTTGACCCTCCCATAAATCTGCACTTGGAGGTTTATTTATAATACTATCATTTACTCCTAAAAACTTAGCAAATTCAAAAATTTCAGTTTTATAAAGATCCCCTATTGGATTAAGTGCACTAGCCAAATCTCCAAAGAGAGTTCCATATCCAAGCATTAACTCACTCTTATTACTAGTACCAATTACTATAGCACCAAGCTCTGCACTTTTATCATATAAAATCGCCATTCTCATTCTAGCACTAAAATTTCCAAGTCTTACTTTATCGTCTATTTTATAAGATTCAAGAAGAGGAGCAATTGAGATAATTTCATAGTCAATATCAAATTTTTGACAAAGAGCTTTTGCATCCTCAATACTAGAAGTTGAAGAAAATTGACTCGGAAGAAGAAAAGCTTTAAAATTATCTCCCAATGCCTTTTTAGCTAAAACTGCTACAACTGCTGAATCAATTCCTCCACTAAGCCCACATATTCCTTTTTTTATACCAGTTTTTGTTATTTCTTCTTTTATAAATCTTATTAAAAACTCTTCAATTAACTTCCATTTCTCCATTCTCAATTTCCCTCTTTTTTCACTTTTCATTTTTCACTTTTCATTTTTCACTTTTCACTTTTCATTTTTCACTTTTCACTTTTCATTTTTATATTTCACCCTTCAATATAGTTTTTCAGTAGCTTTCCAATATTTGGATGACGGAGTTTTTTTATAGCACTGCTTTCAATTTGTCTAACTCTCTCTCTTGTAACATTTAGTGCTTTTCCAATCTCTTCAAGTGTTCTTTCACTTTTATCTGGCATAAGGCCAAATCTCATTTTAATTACTGCTCTTTCTCTTTCATTTAGATTTTCAAGTATCTCTTCAATATGTTTTCTTAAATCTTCTTGAACTACTTCTTCATAAGGATTAGAAAAACTTTTATCTTCTATAAAGTCACCGAATTTTCCATCTTCTTCCTCACCAACTGGCGCTTCGAGAGATACAGGTTCTTTTGAAATTTTTAATATCTGTTTCACTTTTTCAATTGGCATTTTCATCTCTTTTGCGATAATCTCAAGAGTAGGTTCTTTTCCTTCTTCTTGAACATATTTTCTTATAATTTTATTTATTTGATTAATGTTTTCAATCATATGAATTGGAATTCTAACAGTTCTTGCTTGGTCTGCAATTGCACGAGATATTGCTTGTCTAATCCACCAAGTTGCATAAGTTGAAAATTTATACCCTTTTTCAAACTCAAATTTATCAATAGCCTTCATAAGTCCAATATTTCCTTCTTGAATTAAATCAAGAAATGGAAGACCTCTATTTGTATATTTTTTAGCAATACTAACAACAAGTCTTAAGTTTGCTCTTGCCATTTTTTCTTTTGCTTCAGTTACTATTTTTTTACCTCTTTTTAATTGTTCTAAAATTACTTCAAGCTTCTTAGGGTCCATTCCAAAACGGTTTTCACTGGCTTTTTTAGCTTCTACAAGCTTTTTAATATCCATATAAACATTTACCATAGTATGTTCCGGAACCATTGCTGCTATATCTTCTTTGCTAAGTTCTGTAATTTTGCTTAAAATTTCTTTATGAAGCTTTCTAAGTTGTTCATTAAATAGAGGCAATCTATACTCTTTCTTTTTAAGTTCTTTTTCAAAATCTTTATCGCCTTTTAAAGCTGTTTCAACTGTTTTTACAATTTCATTAATAAGTTTTGATGTATAACCAAGTTCATTAAGAGCTTCTTTTACTTTTTTCTTTTTAAATGTTAATTGTAAAATTTTATAAAGCCTATCAAGTTCAGGCATTGATTTATCTTGAAGAACAGCATCATACTCATCAATAACTTTTTCCCACTCTTTTTTCGCTTTTTCAAGATTGTTAAATAACTCATTTATTCTTTTTTCGCGTAAAGTTATTTTTTTATTTTTTTTGCCCTCTTTTGTGTCCTCGTCTTCTACTTCTTCTTCATCAACAAAGTTTTTAAAAAGCTCTTTTACTCTTCTTTCTCTATTAAGTAGTGGCTCTTTATATTTTAGTACTAAATCAATTAAAAATGGAATAGAACATATGGCATCAAGAATAATCTCTTCTCCAAGATGAATTCTTCTAAAAATTTCTACTTCTTCATCTTTATCAAGAAGTGGTATATGTCCCATTTCTCTCAAATACATTCTAACAGGGCTGTCTGAGCGGCTCCACTCAAGTAACTCTTTGTCTTTTAAAATATCTTCAGCAAGTTCTTCTTTTTTTCTTTCTCTTTCTTCCTCACTTTTTACTACATCTTCTAAGTTTTTAAGTTTTGCAACCTCAGCTGCAGTCATAAGCCTTATATTATTTTCTTTTGCTAATTCTAAAATCTCTTTTGCTTCTTTTTTAGTAGGTGCTTTTGGTAAAAAGTTTACAATACTTTCATAAGTAACAATTCCGTTTTTATTATCTTTAAATAATTTTATAAGCTCTTTTGGAAGTGCCATTAAATCTCCTTAAAGTTTAGGTGAAGAACTTAAAATTCACTTAAATGTCAAAATAAGTAAACCGTAATTGTATCATAAATTTAAAAATTTTCATTTGGAATGATTTTTGCTTATTATAAACAAAAAAGGTTAATAAATGATTAACGGCTACTATTCAGCAACCGGTGGTATGGTTACTCAATTTAACAGACTAAATGTAATTTCAAACAACCTTGCAAATGTAAATACCAATGGTTTTAAGCAAGATGATATAATAATCGGCAATTATGAAAGATTAATTAGTGAAAAGAGAGATATTTTGCCTTTAGAAAATAATACAAAAGAAGCAGCAAAATTTATAAATAGAGCCCTTAATAAAGTTCCACAAGTTGTTGAAGAATATACAAATTTTTCTCTTGGAAATATGCAAAAAACTTCAAATCCTCTTGATATTGCACTAAAAAAACAAAACAGTTTTTTTGTAATAGAATCACCAACAGGAGAAAAAATAACAAGAGCTGGAAGTTTCAATCTCGATAATGAAGGATATTTAGTTACAAAAGAAGGTTATAAAGTTTTAGACACTAAAAACGATTTTATCCAAATACCACCAAATGCAAAAAATATAACAATTGATAAAAATGCAAATATCTATGTAGATGGAACAAAAATTACTACTTTGAAAATAGTAAGAATTGATGATTTAAATACTATAAAAAAAGTTGGAAACAAAATGTGGGATTTTGTACCTGGAAGTGAAAAAATAGACACTACAAATTCGACAATTCAAGGATTTTTAGAAAAATCAAACGTAAATGTAGTAAAAGAAATGACAGAACTTATTGAAACTAATAGACTGGTAGAACAATATCAAAAAGTAATGAGCACATTTATGGACGATTTAAACCGTGATGCAATAGAAAAATTAGCAAATGTAAGAGCATAATACTAATTGAGAATGGAGAATGAAGAATTGAAAATTAAGGAGAAATAATGGTAAGAAGTTTATATACTGCTGCAACAGGAATGATGGCTCAACAAATGCAAATAGATGTTGTCTCAAATAATATCTCAAATGTAAATACAATTGGATATAAAAAACAAAGAGCTGAGTTTGCTGATCTTTTTTATCAAACAATGGAATATGCAGGAACAGCAACTTCTACTACTACAACAAGTCCTACTGGAATTAGTGTAGGTCTTGGAGTTAGACCTACAGCAGTAGCTAAACAATTTACTCAAGGAAATTTAAAACAAACAAATAATAATCTTGATTTAGCTATTCAAGGTGACGGCTTTTTTCAAGTTCAGTTACCAGATGGAAGAATAGCTTATACAAGAGATGGGGCTTTTAAACTTGACGCAAATGGAAATATAGTTACAAGCGATGGATATAAGTTAATACCAGAAATAACTCTTCCGGCTACAACTGTTCAAGTCTCAATTGGAACTGATGGGACTGTAAGTATACTTGAAGCAGGACAAACTCAAGTACAACAAATTGGTCAAATTCAACTTGCAAAATTCATAAACCCAGCTGGTCTTCATTCACTTGGTAGTAACCTCTATATCAATACATCTGCTAGTGGAGACCCTATTGTAACTACTCCCGGAATTGATGGAGTTGGAGAAATTAGACAAGGTTTTATTGAAATGAGTAACGTTCAACTTGTAGAAGAGATGACTGATTTAATTACAGGTCAAAGAGCATATGATGCAGCAAGTAAAGCAATTATGACAAGTGATGAAATGCTTCAAACAGTAAATAATTTAAAAAGGTAGATTAGTTATTGGTTATTAGTTATTGGTTTTTTGGTATATTTTTATTTATTAATACACTTAACTAGTTAACTAATAAGGCATTGACTAAATACACTCAACAAGAAAGCAAATTGTAGCTACTACGAAAAAGCTAAAAAGTGCAAACCGCTTTTGCTTTAAGTGCACTTTTTTAACGCTTTTGCTATGTTAAAATTTGTAATTGTTTCGTTTTATTTAGTCAGTACCACTAATAAACCATTTTTACTTAAATTATATTTTTTGATAAAATTCCAACAAAAAGGCTTTATATGAATATAATTACAGGTAGAGTTTGGAAATTTGGAGATAATATAGACACTGATTTAATCATTCCAGCAAGATATTTAAATACATCTGACCCACATGAATTAGCAAAACATGTAATGGAAGATGCTGACCCTGAATTTCCTAAAAAAGTTAAACCTGGAGATATTATTGTAGCGGGGTATAATTTTGGTAGCGGAAGTAGTCGTGAACATGCTCCAATTGCATTAAAAGCTGCAGGAGTAGCAGCAGTTATTGCTAAAAGCTTTGCTAGAATTTTTTATAGAAATAGTTTTAATATGGGGCTTCCTATTTTTGAACTTCTTGAGGCTGATGAAATAAATGAAGGTGATTTAATTAAAATTGACCTTGATAAAGGTATAATCCATAATGTAGATACAGGAAAAGATTATAAATTTGAAAGAGTTCCAGAGTTTATGCAAAATCTAATAGCTGCTGGGGGTCTTATAAATTATGCAAAAGAAATTTTAAAGGAAAACGATGAAAAGTTATAAAATCGCCGTATTAAAAGGGGATGGAATTGGCCCAGAAATTGTAGATGAAGCAATTAAGGTCCTAGATGCAGTAGCAGGAAAAGAAGGGTTTAATTTAGAATATAATGAATATTTGCTTGGTGGAAGTGCAATTGATGTATTTGATAACCCATGTCCAGATGAAACAATTAAAGGATGTATGAATTCAGATGCAGTGCTTTTTGGTGCTATTGGTGGACCTAAATGGGATTCTTTACCAAAAGAAAAAAGACCAGAAACAGGACTTCTTAAACTTAGAAAATCTCTTGGGTTATTTGCAAATATAAGACCTGCAATAATTTTTGATGAACTGACAAATGCATCAAGTCTAAAACCTGAAGTAATAAAAGGGGTAGATCTAATAGTTGTAAGAGAATTAACTGGTGGAATTTATTTCGGAGAACCAAGATATAAAGATGATAATAAAGCTTACAATACTATGATTTATACAAGAGATGAAATTGAAAGAATAGCTCACATTGCATTTAAAGAAGCTCTAAAAAGAAGAAAAAAAGTAACTTCAGTAGATAAAGCAAATGTACTTGAAGTTAGTGAACTTTGGAGAGAAGTAGTCACTGAAGTATCAAAAGAGTATCCAGAAGTTGAACTTGAACATATGTATGTTGATAATGCAGCAATGCAACTAATAAGAGCCCCTAAACAATTTGATGTTATCTTAACAGGAAATATTTTTGGTGATATTTTAAGTGATGAAGCAAGTATGATTGTAGGAAGCATTGGTCTTCTCCCTAGTGCAAGTATTGGAGGTAAAGTTGGACTTTTTGAACCAATTCATGGAAGTGCTCCTGATATTGCAGGTCAAGGAATAGCAAATCCTATTGCTACAATTCTTAGTGCTGCTATGATGCTAGATTACTTAGGTGAAGTAAATGGAGCTAAAAGAATAAGAGAAGCTATTAAAAAAGTACTATTAGATGGATTTAGGACAAAAGATTTAGCAAACTTTGATGCAAAAGAAGTTGTAACTACAAACGAAATGGGAAGTCTAATAGCAGAACATGCCGCTAACTAAAACATATGCAAAAATTTTAGAATCACAGGGCTTTAAAAGAGAAGCCCTTAGTATTTATCAAAAACTCTTAAAAAAATATCCTAATGACAAAGAATTATTAGAATCAATTGAAAGATTAAAAAAAAGAAAAAAATTTAGTGGTGTAAATATTTTAAAATTAAATGAATTTAATAATATAAATCAAAAAAATAGATATGAATTTGAAAAATGGCTAAGTGAGTTCTAATGGATTTAAAAGAAACAATACTTGAGACTATCCAAGAAATAGAAGAAAACGAAATTTTTGAAAAAATAGAAGAACCGGAATGTGATGATAAAGAGTTTTTACAACATATAAAAGAGAGACTACTTGTACTTTTTGACGGCCTTCAATCTCCAAATACACAAAACCTTGACGTAAAACTTGATGTAACATTAAATTTTTTAGAATATCTACTTGCTAGAATTGATGAAAAACTCTCACACAATGAAAAATGATTTAGAATTTTTAAAAAAATTTTTTGCTCCCTTTTCAAAAAGAGTTTATTTAGTTGGTGGATGTGTAAGAGATGAGTTTTTAGGTATAAAATCAAAAGAGTTTGATTTAGAAGTTTATGACATAAAGCCTCAAGAATTTGATAAATTAATGCAAAAACTTGGAGCTATTGGAGTTGGTAAAAGTTTTTTTGTATATAAATGGAAAAATTTTGATATTGCACTACCAAGGACTGAAACGAAAGTAGGAAAAGGACATAAAGGATTTGAAGTAAGTTTAACTCAAAATGAAAAGGAAGCAAGTAGACGCAGAGATTTTACAATGAATGCTCTTATGAAAAATATTTATACAAGTAAAGTTCTTGATTTTTGGGGAGGAGAACAAGATATAAAAAGAAATGTAATTCGTCATATTGATGATAACAAATTTAAAGAAGACTCGCTAAGAGTACTTAGGGCTATGCAGTTTGCTAGTAGACTTAAATTTAAAATTGCAAAAGAGACAATTAAACTGTGTCTTGACATTAATTTAGATGATTTAAGTAAAGAGAGAATTTATATGGAATTTGAAAAGATGTTTAAAAGTAAGTATCTATACTATGGATTTTATTATTTTATCACATTAGGTATTGCTAAAAAACTTTTTAATCTTGAGTTTAAAAAAAAAGAGTTTTTTCATTTAGCAAAACTTTATAAAAATAATCCAAGCCTTAGTTTTTTTCTTTATCACCTAATCTACCATAAAAACCTAAACCAAAGTTATATAATAGAAAAACTAGGCCTACCTAATAAATTAAAAAAAGAAATAAAAATTAAAAAATGCCCTAAAATTGTTACAAATAAATTCCTATATGCACTTTCTTTAAAATATCCTCTAAAAATGTTTAGTATTCTTAACCTCAACTGCTGTGAAGAATGGATAAAAGAAAAAAACCTGTGGGATAAAAAATATAAACCAAAAAATATTGATCCTAAAAATCCTAGAATGTCAATTTTAAATGAAATTAGAAGTTATGATAAAATTGTAATTAAAAAGGCCTGATATGAAATATAATCTTTTAATCGATTGTGATGACAAAAAAGGGCTAATATATAAAATTTCAAAAGTACTATATGAAAATGATTTTAACATAGAAACTCAGCAAGAATTTGTTGATAAAGAAAATAATAAATTCTTCTTTCGAACAGTAATTGCAGGAGAAGTTGACAAAGAAAAATTAAAAGAAGAAATACTAAAAGAAGTCCCTTGTGCAAATGTTAGAATCTTTAAAAAAAGGAAAAAAAGATTATTCCTACTTGCTACAAAAGAAGCTCATGCACTTGGAGACATTTTAATAAAACAATATTCAGGTGATTTAGATGTAGAAATTTTAGGTGTTATTGCAAATAGAGAAAATCTAAAAGACTTAGTAGAAAAGTTTGATATACCTTTTTACTATATCCCTGCTGAAGGCAAAAGCAGAATAGAACATGAAAATGAAATGCTAAAAATTATAACCCCTACAAATCCTGATTTTATAATACTAGCTAAGTTTATGAGAATATTAACCCCAAATTTTGTAGAAAAATTCCCAAATAAAATTATAAATATTCATCATTCATTTCTTCCAGCATTTATAGGAGCGAACCCTTATAAACAAGCGTATGATAGAGGAGTAAAAATTATTGGTGCTACTGCTCATTTTGTAAATAACAATCTTGATGATGGTCCAATTATTGAACAAGATATAATTAGAGTAAATCATGAAATGAGTTGGGAGGAAATGAGACTTAAAGGAAGAGATATAGAAAAAATAGTACTCAGTAGAGCAATAAAATATGCTATAGAAGACAGAATTTTTGTATATGCAAACAAAACAATCATTCTATAAATGGAAAATTGAAAATGGAAAATGGAAAATTAAAAAAAGAGATAAAATATAAGATAATAAAAGATAGACTTAGAAATATTTTCGCTAAAAGACCAAAATCAATTGCAAAAATATTAACTCATATTATACAAAGGCAAAAAAGTGTTTAATATAGTACTTTTTAATCCTCAAATACCACCAAATACAGGAAATATTGGTAGACTTTGTGTAAATGCAAAAGCCACTTTACATATTGTAAAACCTATAGGGTTTGATATTAGTGAAAAAGCAGTTAAACGCGCTGGACTTGATTATTGGAATAAACTAGACTTAAAAATATGGGAAAGTGTAGATGAGTTTTTAGATAGCGTTGATATAAATAGATGTTTTTTTGCAACAACTAAGACAAAAACCCCTTATTTTCAAAAAACTTACAAAGCGGGTGATTATTTAATATTTGGAAGTGAAACAAAAGGAATTGATGAAAACATCTTAAACAAATATAAAGATAGGTGTATTACTATACCTATGAGTAAAGATGGAAGAAGCCTTAATCTTGCAGTAAGTTGTGGTATAATTCTTTATGAAGCAATAAAACAAAACTACTCTACTTTTCTTGACATAAATCAATGAAAAAATAGATAAAGTTGTTTATAATTATTTTATGTACATATTAAGGCAAAAAAATGACTATAGAAAAATTTAAAAGCGAAATATCCACTCTTAATAAATTTTTTACTATTTATTGTAATGACAAACACCAAAACAGAAAAGAAAAAGAATATATTATCCCATATAAAGAAAAAACATTTAGTTTTAAAATTTCTTTATGTGAAGAGTGCCATGAACTTCTTAAATATGCAATATTAAAACTTCAAGAATGTCCAAACGACCCAAAACCTAGATGTAGAAACTGCACTGACCCTTGTTATGAAAAAGAAAAGTTCAAACAAATGGCTAAAATAATGAGATACTCTGGAATGAAGCTAGGTCTAAGTAAAGCTGCAAAAAAACTTAAAAGTATATTTAAAAAGAATTAAAAATTTTTAAATAGCTCATAGCTTCCCAAAAAATTGCTTCTTTATTTTTATCACTATTTCTTATTTTAAGCTCAAAATTAAGTAAATTTTTTAAAACTTCTAAATAATCTTTTTCTTTAAATTTGATAGCTAATGCAATCCTTTGCTTTTCAATATCAAAAGGAAGTTTATAACCTAAAAGTCCCTCTAGTGAGTTGTTTCCAGTTTGTTTAATATAAAGATTATAAGTATATAGTTCCCTCACATACCTAATAATCGCAGGTATTATTCTTTTAAAATCAACTATCTCTAAGAGAGAATTTAACTTTTCATAAAAATCTTCACCACTAAATATTGAAACAATTAAATCTTCAAAAGACTCTTCTTTATAAATAAAAACTAATTCCTTTACATCATTTAATGCAATATCACTAGAATACAATGAAAGTTTTTCAATCTCTTTTCTTAAAAAAGAAGGTTCTATTGATTTTGCCAAAAAAAGTTTAGCTTCTTTTGATATATTTATATTAAATTTTTTAGCAACATTGTCAATAAATTCTACTTTTTCTCTTAAATTTGGTTCAAAAAAACGAACATAGTTTTTTCCAAAAACATCAGGTTTTTTATCTCCATAATAAAAGAAAAAAAGATAGCTATCTTTAGTATATTCTATTAACTTTTCAATATTATGGGGAACTTTATTATGCTTTACAATTAAAATGTTTATATCTCCAAAAAGAGAGTTTTCACTTAAGTGAATTTTAGCTTTTTCGTAATCAAATTCATCATAATACATTTTGATTAAATTTGCATCTTTAAAATTTTCTATTATTTTTTTCTCATATTCTTGAAGATAAAAACTATCCCCATATAACAACAAAAAGTGAGGTAATTCATTTAATTTGTCAAAATCCTTTTTATACATTTCAAACTTTTTGTAAAATTATACAATAAACCAAAAGGATGGATAATGAAAAAAGTAATGTTTTTATCAGTTTCAACAGCAATTCTTTTTGCAAGTGGTTACAAAATACCAGAACAATCACTAAGTGGAGTAGCACTAAGCGCTGCATATGTTGCTAATGCGAGTGGAGCTGATTCAGCATATTACAATCCTGCAAATATGGTCTTTAATGATAAAAATAAAAACTTTTTCGAACTAACTTCAACCTTTATTCACTTAAATAAAATAAAATTTAAAAATGATAATGGAGAAGTTTATTACTCAAGAAAAGAAGATTTTGTAGTACCGCAGTTTCACTTTGCTTCAAAAGACATTAACGGATGGAGAATAGGATTTTCTGTAACATATCCTGGAGGACTTTCAAAAAGATGGGATAATACTATTCCAGAAGCAGGAGCTAAAGAATTTACTCTAAAAACAATTGAATTTAATCCTGTTATTGCTAAAAAAATAAATAATAACATAGGTATCGCTTTTGGTATAAGATTTGTAAAATCAGAAGGAATTGCAAATGTATTAGGTCTAAAGCAAAATGGAGATGATACTTATACTCCTCTTTATTCTGAATATTTAAATGGAGATAGTTTTGATAAAGGTTGGAACGCTGCAATTTCTTATAAATATGATAATACTTTAACATTTTCAGCAACTTATCGCTCAAAAATAAACTTATCTCTCTCAGGTATATCAAGTGGATTTTACAATAAATATTTAATTACAAAAAATATAGCAGATGTCTATAAAGTAATTGTCTTTAATACCCCAGGAAAAGTAACTATACCTCTTCCTGCTACTCTTAATTTAGCAATAGCAAAAACATTTAATAAAACTACAGTTGAATTTGTATTTGATAGAACATATTGGTCAAGTTATACAAATTTAGACTTTGATTTTAGCGACCCAATTGTAAATGGCATTTTTGGTAATCCAAAACCAAAAAACTGGAAAGATTCAAACACTTACAGATTTGGTCTAACACACAAATGTACAGATAAACTAACAGCAATGATAGGATACGCTTATGATAAAACTCCTGTTCCTGATTCTACTATAGATTTTAGTTTGCCAGACAGTGATAAACATATATTTTCTACAGGAATTAAATATAAATATGATGATAGAATGACTTTTGGATTATCTGCTCTTTATACAAAACAAAAAACAAGACGAGCAAGTATTTATGACCCAGTTTCTCAAACATATACAAATGGAGAGTTTAGTAAAGGAGGAGCATATTTATTTGCTTTTGGTATGACCTACTCATACTAAACAAAATCACTCCTCCTCTAGTTTATGTGCTTTCCCTTTAATTTTTGCAGTTGCAATATTACTATCTACTATTTCTATATCTACTTTCTCAAAAAGACTAAACCTTTCACTATTTTTTAAAAATACTCTAGCCCCTAAAAGTTTACCCTCAACTACTTTTGCAATTGGAGGAATTTCTTTATCTTCAATAACACCTTTAAATTTTTTACCAATATTATGTTTTGCAAATCTCGCATATTTCCTATCATAAAAATCCCATTCAACTTTCATAGCTTCACGCTCTAACTCACTTAGCTTTACAACTAAAGCTTCTACATTCCTTAAAATATAATCTAATACCTTTTTATCATTTTTTATCGTTGCTTTTAAGATTCTATGTAAAATAAGGTCTGAATATCTTCTAATAGGTGATGTAAAATGAGTATATCTATCAAAACCTAAAGCAAAATGAGGAGTACAAGCTGCATCATATCTTGCTTGTGCTTGAGAGCGGATTATTAATTTGTCTACATACTTTTTAATTCCCATCTCTTTTGCCTGGATTTGAACATCTTCTATAACTTTCACAAAATTTTTTTCATCTACATTTACATTTATTCCTAAAGCAGCAAGTTCGCTATATAGTTCATCAAGTGAGTTTTGGGATGGCTTTTCATGAACTCTAAAAATACCAAAATCAATCATCTTAGCAGCAGCCTTATTCGCAAGTAACATACAATCCTCTATCAATTTATGGGATGGTGTCTCCTTTTCAAACATAACTTCTTTAATATTGCCATCTTTATCTAAACTCATTCTAATCTCATCACTCTCAAATTCAAGTCCATTTTTTAATCTTTTTTGTCTTATGTATTTAATTTTTTCCCATAAAGGAATTAACCAATCAAGTATCTCTTTATCAACATCATCTAATCCATCAAATTTTCCTTCTAAAAACTCATCTACTTTATCATATGAATATTTTCTTTTTGAGTTAATGATTCCTTCAAACAATTCTTCTCTTATAACCTCATTATTTTTATCAAAAACAATTTTAAAAATAAAAGCTAGTCTATCTTCATTTTCTTTTAATGAACAAATATTTTCACTTAGTTCCCTCGGAAGCATAGGCACAGCTTTATGAGGAAAATATATACTAAAACCTCTTTCCTTTGCTTCTTTATCTATATTTCCATTTAGATATACATATTCACTCACATCTGCAATAGCAACATAAATTGCATTATTTTCTTTATCATAATATATTGCATCATCGTGGTCTTTTGCACTTGGAGGATCAATTGTACAAAAAGGCAAATGAGTTAAGTCTACTCTATCAGGATACATTGATTTATCTACATAATCTCCAAAAGCCTTTGCTTCGTGCATTGCTTTTTTACTAAATTCTTCTTTTTTATTATAAAGTGCAAGTGAAATTTTTTCATCTACCCATGGGTCTTGTAATACTCCTAAAACTTCTTCAATTTTCGCAGTATAGTTATTTACTTTAAAAACTGCTCCTTCTGGCAATTTTTTAAGAGCTTTTTTCTTTTCATTTACATATACAGGCTGATCTGTTTTTATATTTTTAAGAACTGGTACTTTTTTACCTTTTTTAATTTCATAAGTAAGATATACCACACTATATGCAAATGCTTTTTCTAAGATATATAAAACTTTTACTTTTGGACGACCTTTTTTATTTAAAAGTCTCTCTGCTATTACTAAATCACCTTTACTAGCACCATTTAAATGATACTCTTCTATTAAGTAATCTTTTTCTTTAACCCCTAAAGGAGTCAAAAATCCAAATCCTTTTTTAGTAACATCAACTTTTCCAACTCTATATTTAGATTTTAACTTTAAAATTTTCCCATTAGTTACAATTCCAAAAACAATTAAATCATTAACAATATCTCTTTTATCTCTAGGAATATCCTTTCTATCTATCCCTTTTAATAATTTATAAGCAAATTCTTTCATTTTTATCCTTGATTAATTTTTTCTAATACTTGATTTAACTTTTTAACATCTAAGCCATAATTTTTAGCTTTTTCTATTCCAAGTTTAGAGTTTTTTTCAAAATTATTATCTATTAAATCATATATTGTTCTTATTGTATCAAGTACAGCTGCTTCTTGATAATTTTTAGAATTTCGAGGAGTATTTATATTTTTAATAGGCTCTATAAGCTCTTCTCCAAAATGCCAATGTTTAAAAACTTCAGCAGTAATTTCATAAGTAGTTGCGCTTACAAACTCTTTTTCTAACTCTTCTCTATTTTCTTTAGTTAATTTCTTTCTAAACTCTTCACTTTTACCTTCGAAATTCAATACTAGAGAAATTATAACCGCCCCTAAATCTATTAAAAAAGAATCAGTAGCTATTATATCAAGTTTTTCTTTTTTACCATTATACCATCTAATAGCAAGTGCATTTCTTAAAATAGATATATCATGAAAATAATTTTCATCAACTCCATAAGCACTTAAATCAAACTTCATACTATTTCTGATTGCAAAAGATATTGCAAAACCTTTAATAGTAACCATACCAAATAGTGCAACAGCCTGATCTACACTTCTAACTTGTCTTGCAAAACCATAAAGTGGGGAATTTGCAGCTTTTAATAAATTAGCAGTAAGCATTGGATCATCTTTAATAACCTTTACTAAATCAGCTATTGATGAATTAGGGTCATTTGTAATTCTTTGAACTTCTATAACACTTTTTGGAAGAGGCGGAAGAGATTTAATCTGCCCTATTATTTTATCATTCATTTATACTCCTTATTTTTGCCATAACTTTTGAGTTTTCTCCATATGTATCAAGATATATATTTAAAATTTCAATAGCTTTTTGTTTTTTATTTTCTTTTAATAGAATATCAGCAAAAAGTAACCAACTCTCTTCTCTTTTCGGATCTAAATTATTTGCTTTTAAAGCCCAAAGTTGAGATTTTTTTAAATCTTTATCAAAATATTTTTTTGCTATTATCATAGCTATTTCATAATTTGGTTGCTCTTTATATTTTTGAATTAGCTCCTTAATATTCACTTTTTTTTCTTTAATGACAACTATAGAAGTGTTTTTAATATCTTTAGAAACTTTATTAAGTTTATTTTCTTTTTTTACATTCTGTATATTTTTCTGATGGATTGACTCTGTTATATCTTTTTCTTTTATTTGTGGTAAAACAAACACTAATTTATCATTACTTTTATTAATTTTATTATCCATTTTAATACTTTTATTAACTTCTACAGACTTAATCTCTTTTTTTTCTTTTAAAGTTCTTTCCTTGAACATAGTAATATTTTCTTCATTTGCTTGAATTTTTTTACCTTTTTTTGAATAACTATAAAAACCTATTAATACAAAAAATACAAAAAGCAAAATTAATATAAAAAATTTCCATATAAGCCTCTTATAATACAATTTTTCTAATTCCTCATATCTATGCATTAATTAGCCTTCAAATCCATTATAGCTATTTCTATATATTTATTTTTTATTTTCTTATTTTCAAATTTGCTTGGATATTTTTTATAAAAATAATCCATTACATCAAAAAGTTTGAACATTAATTGATTAGTAGCTCTCAGTGAACCTTTTGTATATTTATAAATTTTTTTAAAATTCCTTTTACTAAACATATCTGCAATTTCATTCAAATTATTTTTTAAAAGTTTAGAATAAATAAAATTTTCCATTTCACTTTGTGTAACTTTTTTTACCGGGATTATATAATTAATCCTTGTACTAAAATGTTTTTTTTCAAGAAGTTTTTTGATATCAGTATCATGAGTTGCAAAAACAATGGTAACATTGCCTCTATCAGAATAAATTCTAAGATTTTCCCAAATTTCTGGTGTAAGAAGTTGTGCTTCATCAAGCAATAAAATTTGATGAGTATTTATATCAAGAGATTTTAACAAAGACAAAATAGAATTTATTTCAAGATATGGATTTGTTACAAAAAAAACTTTTTTATTAATCTTCAATTCTTCATAAACAGTCCTTAGAAGCAAACTTTTACCATTCCCTGCTTCTCCAGTAAGAAGTATCATTTTCTCTTTTTGATTAATTGCAAGAAGCAAGTCATTTTTTGTTTTTTCTGACGTACTAAGAGGTATATAATTATTTAAATCAACTACATCCCTAAATAATTCGCGTGCTTTAGCGAAGTTTACCAAAACCCAGATCCCTTAATGTTTTTTTCTTTTTTAAATTAATAATATGTGGAGTAATTACAAAAACTAATTCTTTTTTATTACTAATTTCTTCTTTTGAAGAAAATAAGTATTTTATTAAAGGAATTTCTTTCAAAATAGGCACCCCATTAACTTTTAAACTTTTATCATCACTTATAAGTCCACCAAGTACTATCGTATCATTATCTTTTACTTTTACAACACTAAGCATTGTATTAACTCTAGTATCAGGTGGCATATCTCTTATAGTTTGAGTGCTTAGTTGGTTTAAGTCTCTAAAAGAACTTATTCTTGGAGCAATACTTAAAATAATTTCTCCATTATCACTTATTTGAGGAGTAATATCAAGTATAACTCCTACAAACTTTGATTCTATTGTATACTCAGTCTGAGGATTTCCATTTTGGTCTGTTACTACTTTTGAAGCATATTTATAATAAATAGTATCACCTACACTTATTATTGCTTTTTGATTATTAAGGGTCATAATTTTTGGATTTGAAATAGAGTTAACATTTCCATTTTGAGCTAAAAAATTTAATAAAGCTTCCGAATTAAATTGTGAAGAATTAAAAATAGAATTAGAACCAAATATATTTCTTGCTCTTAAAGGCACACTACTATTTGGTAAACTAATTGATAATTGAGACCAGTCTATTCCAGTTTTATGAGACTTACTAAGCTCAACACTATAAATTTTTACATCAATTAATACCTCTTTTGTCAAAGAATCTATTAAGTTATTCATAAAATTATCAACAGCCTTTAATTGTTTCATAGTACCAGTTACTACAATTACTCCTGTATCTTTATTCACTATCGGTTCATAAATTACATTTTGCGAGTCATCTTTATTATTTTCAAGTAATTTTTTTAACTGCGTTTCCAGTTTATCCCAAAAAGTAAATTCATAATTATTAGTTACTTTGTTATTTGTAGCATCTAATATTGCTTCTCCTTTTCTACTACTTGAAATAAAATCCAGTTTATAAGATTTTGTTTGATAATAGCTTATCTCAAGCTCATTATTATCTAATATATAAAAAAGTCCTCTTTTTTTAAGAATTAAATCTAGTATTTGAGAAAAAGTATAATCTTTTATTCTAACAAAGGGCATTTTTTCATTTAATATTTTTTCTGCTTTTGTATCTTTAATAATAACATTTACATTACATTTTTGAGTACCAAGTAAATATAAAAACTCTTTAATACTTACTCTTTCATTTTTATTAAAACTATTTGCATAAGAAAAAAGCTTATTATTGCAGTTAGATGCAAAACTAAATATAGTTATCAACAAAACAGCTACTATTTTTTTCATCTTGTTTCCTTAAAACCTGGTATTTTTTTATTTAATGATTTTATTAATATCTTTTTCCCACATTTTAATATCACTTTTTCTAACCTAATTTTAATAATTTTGCAATTATATATCCTATCACTTTTTTTAAGCCATTTTTTCTGAGTTTTTATAAGTTGATCTCCTAAATATTCATCTATTTTTAAATAAACTTGATTGTTAAAAATAGACAATAACTCTATTTTTATTTTCTTAACTAAAGTCCTTTCTACGCTATTTTTATGTTTTATATTTTTATCAATCTTAATTTCAAAAGGCGCTTTGTCAGTTTGTAAATTCTTAAGCTCAAAACCATAATTAACGAGCTTATTCACATAATCTAAATATATATCACTTTTAGCAAAAAGAAACATCCCAATAAATAATAACAATATTTTTTTCATCTATCATATCCATATATAGAAAATTTAACATAAAAAGTAGAAGGTGAAGTTATATTCATTTCATTAACCCTTATTAGTTCTTTTCTATTTTCATAATTGTATAAATAATAAATAAAATTAGTATACTGTCCTTGTAATTGGATACCTATATCCATTCTTTTTACAATATTTGGCATATCACTATTTGTTTGATTTATTTTATAAATTTTATTCTCTACTTTTACAACATTAATTCCCTTATTTTTAGCATCAATTACACTTTTCTTTATAAAATTTGCCCATTTATGTTGATCAAATTCAGCAAAATCAAGTAAATTTGCTAGCTCATCATAAAACATTTTCTGTTTTTTTAGACCAGTGAGTCTGATTTGCTTCTCTTTTATTTGCTTATTTAATACAGATACTCTTATTTGCAATACTCTTAAAGTATTTTTTGAAATATTATATTTAGTTTGCAGTTCAGAATATTTTTTTTCCTGAGCTTGTTTATAAGTTTGAATATTTGGAAAAATAAAATAATAAACCAAAAATCCTATAACAAGTATTAATAATACTATAGTATAAACTAACTCTTTTTTATCTTTAGAATAAAAATAGTTATCTATTTTATCGAAAGTATTCATTCTTTTACCCTAATTTCAGAATTATATTTTTTTCCTTCATAAACAATTTCATTAAAATCAACTGAAAAACCATTATCGGACAAGTCTTTTATAAAATTTGGAATATCTGATTCATTATAAGAAAAAACTTTTATAATATAAACCCCTTTTTTATAATTAATATTTTTAGCAAAAACTTTATTTTTATTCATAATATATGTTATATCTACTAACTCCTGAGACTTAGGAAGATATGAATATTTAAACTTATAAACCTCTTCTATAAATTTTTGTAACTCTTTAATATCTTTTTCATAAGTTTTAATATTTTTATCTAATAATTTTTCTTTATTACTTAAAGAAATTACAGTTTTTTGAAGAACTTTACGATTTGACTCTATTTTTGATATATCACTAGATAATTTATTATTCATATTCTCATAATTCACACCTAATATCCATAAATAAAAAGGATAAATTCCAAGTAAAATCATAGAAATAAAAGAAGATATAAATAAAATTCCAGAAGGTCTATAAAAAAAAGTAGGTTTTCTTAAAAACAAAGAAAAATTATATGTTAAATCATTATATTGATAAGCATAGTGAGCTTCAAGCATTGAAAGAAATAAAAATGGGTCAACTGGAAGTCTATCAAGGTTATATTTTTCATAAAATTCAAAACTTCTTGCTTCAATCTCTAACTGCTGTTCTATAAACTCTTCTAATCCTTTTAAATCACCGTATTCTGATGTTATAAATACCCTCTCAAGATCTTCTATCTGATACTCATCAAAAAATTGAATAATTTGCTCTTTTAGTACATTTACAATGTTATTAAATTCTTTTTTTATTACTTCAAATACAATAAGTTCCTCAGAAGAATACTTTCCAATAGCTAAACCTTTTTTGGTTAGAAGTTTCTTAAATAACTCAAAATTAAACTCTTTAATTTTTAAAGAAGAAAGAGAATCATATAATTTATCAAGCCCTCCAGATAAAGTCTGCATAAATACAAGTTCACCTTCAGAATAAAAAGTTAAAAAAATCTTATCATATAATAATACAATAAATAAATCATTTGCCTTTTTTAATATTTTTTCCTCATACAAAGCTTTATAAGAAAAAGCTGGAAAAGAAATATAATCAATATAGCCTGACTCATTTAATATATCTTGATAATATCTATTTAAAAATGTCACTGGAACTATTACTGTCTCAATTACTACATACTTATTATCTTTTAAATTATCCACAACCTTATATTTAATTATATACTCTTCAGTCTCTTCAACTCCTGCTTCTTCATAAACTTTAGTTTCTATAAAACTTTTTAAATCAACTTTTTCTATTACAGATTTTTCTATTTTAAAGTTATAAAAAATTGCATTTTCAATAGGTAAATAACTACAAAGCAGAGGAGATGATTTTAAAGCTCCTCTATAAATTCTTATTAATTTTTTTCTTACATAAAGTATATATTTCTCTTTTAATTTAACTCCTATTACTTCATCTATATTATAATTATATTTATTAATTAATCTAAGTTTTGTTTTTAAAGTCTCTAATAAATTTTCAAACTTTTCTTTAGTAACCTGTTTCATTAATCTACCTCATAACCTAATTCTTCAAGCATCTTTTTATTTTTGCTCCATCCTTGAACTACTTTTACATACAATTCTAAATAAATTTTTTTTCCACTAAATTGTTCTAATAACTTTCTAGCATATATACCTATTTCTTTTATTTTACGGCCTTTCTTTCCTATAATCATACCCTTTTGAGAAAGTCTTTCTACAATAATTGTAGCATATACTTTATCAATATTATCATACTCTTCTATTTTATCAATTAAAATATCTGTTTCATAAGGCAACTCATCTCCTAACTTTTCAAAAAGAGCTTCTCTTATAAGTTCTTTATATATATCTCTAATATGTTCAGTTGATATAATTTCTGGGTCATAGTAGTAAGGATGTTCTGGTAAATGTTTTACAATTTCATCTAGTAATTCTTCTTTTCCTATGCCTGATACTGCACTAATAGGTACAACAGCTAATGCTTTTTTTATATCTTCATACTCTTTTTTCTTTTTTTCTACTTCTTCATTTGAAACAAGATCTATTTTTGTAAGAACTACAATATGAGGTATATTTTTTTTATTAAGTTCTAAAAACCATTTATAGCCATCTAAATCATCTCTAACATCTGCCAAAAATAACACTAAATCACTGTCACTAAGTGCTTTTAGCGCTTCTTTTAACATAAATTTATTAAGAAGCCTTTCTTTTTCATGAAGACCTGGAGTATCAAGTAAAATAATTTGATCATCTCCATGCATTACAATTGCATTTACTCTCTTTCTACTAGCGTTAGCTTTAGGAGAAACAAGGGCAATTTTTTCTCCTAAAAGCCAATTAAGAAGAGTTGATTTACCAGCATTTGGCTTTCCAAGAATTCCAACAAATCCACTTTTTGGCATATACTTCCTTATAAAATATATTTAGTTATTTCTTCATCTTCAACTATATCTTCAAGTCTTGTCTTTACATAATCGGCTGTAATTACAAAATCTTGACCTTTATACTCATCTGCATTAAAGTTAATATCTTCTAAAACTTTTTCTACTACTGTGTGAAGGCGTCTTGCTCCAATGTCTTCAGTTTTTTCATTAGCCAAAAAGGCATATCTTGCAATTTCTCTAAGTGCTTCTTCTTCAAAGATTAAATTCACTCCTTCAACTTCCAGAAGCCTTTGATATTGTTTAATTAATGAATGCTTAGGTCTTGTTAAGATCTGATATAAAGCTTCTTCATCAAGACTTTGAAGCTCAACTCTAAGTGGGAATCTACCTTGAAGTTCAGGAATTAAATCACTTGGTTTACTAACATGAAAAGCTCCAGCTGCAATAAATAAAATATGGTCAGTATTTACATATCCATATTTAGTATTTACAGTTGAGCCCTCTACTATTGGAAGTAAATCTCTTTGAACTCCCTCTTTACTTGGATCTTGTCTTGTATTTCCAGTAGCTGCAATTTTATCAATCTCATCAATAAAAATAATTCCATTTTCTGCTCTTTTAATAGCCTCTTTTTTAAGTTCATCTTTATTAATAAATTTTTCTGCTGCATATTTTCTAAGTAATTCTTTTGCTTCTTTTACAGTAACTTCTCTTTTTTCTTTGTTTTTATTAAAAATTCCTATAATTTTTACTATACTCTCTTGTGCTTTTAGCATTTCAGGAGGAAGATTGTCATCCATACCCATATCTTCATCTACTTCAATAGTAATTTTTAAATGATCAACTTCACCTTTTTTTACTTTTTCTTTCATTTTATTAAAAGTAACTTCATACTCTTTTTGCTTTTCTTCTGGAGCATTTTTTGGCAGAGGAGGAATTAATTTTTTTGTTATTTCATTAATAACATCATCTTCTATTTGTGTTTTTGATTTTTCTTCCATTTCAGCCCTAACTAAATTCATAGAATTATTTACAAGGTCTCTTATCATTGATTCAACATCTCTACCTACAAAGCCTACTTCAGTATATTTACTTGCCTCAACTTTTATAAATGGCAATTTCATCATTTTTGCCATTCTTCTTGCTATTTCTGTTTTACCAACACCTGTTGGTCCTATCATTAAAATGTTTTTTGGCAAAATATCATCTCTCCATTCTTTTGGGAGTTTCATTCTTCTATATCTATTTCTAAGAGCAATTGCTATTGTTTTTTTAGCATCTTTTTGTCCAACCACATACTCATCAAGATAATTTACAATCTCTTTTGGGGTCATTTCCATCACTTATCCTCCAATTTTAAAATAGTAATATTTGTGTTTGTATAAATACAAAGTTCACCTGCAATTTGAAGTGATTCTTTAACTAATTTTTCAGGTTCTAAGTTGGCAAACTTATCAAGAGCTCTTGCAGCAGAGAGAGCAAAATTACCGCCACTTCCAATAGCAGCAAGTCTTCCATCTTCTGGTTCAACTACATCTCCGTTACCACTGAGAATAAAAATATGTTTAGTATTAAGTACAATCATCATAGCTTCAAGGCGTCTTAGATATTTATCTTTTCTCCACTCTTTAGCAAAATCAACAACAGCTTTTAATAAATCTCCTTTTCTATTTTGCAAATGATTTTCAAACATATCAAAAAGTATAAATGCATCAGCAGTACTTCCAGCAAATCCAGCAAGTACTTTTCCATTATAAAGAGTTCTTACTTTTTTAGCATTTCCTTTTAAAACAGCATTACCAAAAGTAACTTGACCATCACCTCCAATTACAGCAACTCCATCTTTTTTATACCCAAGTATCGTTGTCGCTTCTAAATTAATAGACATCATTCACCTTCTACAACTAAATTTATTTTTGCATGAATTCCATGACCTAGTTTAATATCAACATCATATTCACCTGGTGCTTTTATAGAAGTGTGTTCAATTTGTTTTTTTTCAATACTAAACCCAAGTTCTTTTAGTTTTTCTGCAATTTCTTTATTAGTTACAGAACCTATTAGCTGACCATTTGCTCCTAGTTTATGTTTGATTACAATTTTAGAATTTTGTAATTTTTCTTTTGTTTCATTAAGTTCTTTAAGCTCAGCTTCAAGTTTTGCTTTTTTTTCAGCTTCTTGTTTTTCCCACTCTCTAATCACTTCATCCGTTGCAAGTTTTGCAAAACCTTTTGGAATTAAATAGTTTCTTGCATACCCATCTTTTGCAACTTTTATCTCTCCAGCTTTACCTAAGCCTTTTACATCTTTTATAAGTAATACTTTCATTTTGTTCCTTTTATTAAAATTTTATTAATTTTTTTAAAAAAATATATTGTATTTTACTCAAAATTGGCTAAAATTGCAAAAAGGGGCTTTTAACAGAAGGATATGGATGAAAAAAATTATTAATGAAGAGGTAACTTTTGAAGAAGCAGGGGTAGCAAATAGACCAATAATTAGCAAAACTGATTTAAGAGGTATTATTACTTTTGTAAACAAAGCTTTTTGCAAACTAGCAGGTTTCGAAAAAGATGAACTAATTGGAAAACCTCACAACATTATAAGACATCCCGACATGCCAAAATCTGTCTTCAAAAATTTGTGGGATACAATTGAAAAAAATCAAAGTTGGAGAGGTATTGTTAAAAACTTGAGAAAAGATGGAAAATATTACTGGGTAGAAGCCTTTATTGAACCAATCTTTGATGACAACGGAAAAAAAATTGGCTATATCTCAGCTAGAAAACCAATTTCTGAACATGATAAAGAAAAATACTCTAAAATTTATCAAGAGATGAAAAAGAAGGAAGAATAAAATGATAATAGTTACAAAAAACTCTAAAATAATTGCAGTTGACAAGGAACTATTAAAAAAAATAAATGTTACACTAGAAAACCTCTCATCAATTATAAACACAATAGAACTAGAACTTTCATCTATTAAAAAAGAGACATTAAAAATAAACGACAAAGAATTTAATATATCAAAAAAAGAACTTTTAAGTATAGAAAATATTAATATATTTGAATTAGAAGAAAAAACCTCACTTAAAACACTAAACATACCTGATATATCTATTCATAAAGAAACTATAGAAGAAATAAAATCACAGACTCCTCAAATCAAACCACTTATTGAAACAATTGAACCTTTAGAACAATTAAAGTCAGAAATAAAATTAGAAGAAATTAAACCTATTGAAATCGAAGAAACAAAACCAAATCCAAAACATTCAACCTCTCAAGATATAGAACCTAATATAAAAACTGAATTAAACCCTATTTTAACACAAGAAATAAAATCTCCTCTAGAACCAAAACCAAAAGAAACTCCACATCCAATAAAAGAAACTTCTTCTCAAACAAACTATTCAATAGAAACTAAACATAAATTAGAAACAACTAAAATTGATATTCAACAAACGCCTAAAACCCCTACAAAACCTGAAGTTTCAATAATGGAAATTTCTATTAATTTTGAAGATGAGTTTTCTGAAATTGAACAAATGCTTGACTTATCAAAAGAAGATGCCACAAAAGCATTAGAAAATGAACTCGAAAATGCTTCAAAAGAGCTTGGAATTGATGTAGAAACTATTTATGAACTAAAAGAAGAACTTTTTGAAATACTAAAAGAAGATAAAATAGATTTATTATCTGCAATAAAAGAAAAAGACTATAATAAAATACACAAGACTGCCCATAAACTAAAAGGTGCAGCATTAAATTTAAGACTTAGTAATTTAGCTTTAATTCTTAAAAAAATAGATGAACTCTCAAGAAATAAAACTGACTTACATAAAATAGAGTATCTAACAAATAAATTTTATAACTTCCTAGAAAAAATAGATACACACTCAAAACCAAAAGACAAAATTCCTCCTGAAATTAAAAGTTTAATTATAAAAACAGTAGAGGATTATTTACTAACACAAAATAATAAAAAATTTCAAAAAGATAAAAAATATATAGAAAAATTATTAAAAGTCAAAATTAATTCAATACAAGATTTACAAAATATTATAAAGGAATAAAATGAAAAAGATTTTTATTTTATTAATTAGTGTTATTTTTGCTTTTTCACTTGACTTTACTTTTACAAAAGCTTATAGAGCTTTTAATAAAGGAATAAAACTAGAAAAAACAGACCCAGAGAAAGCACAAAAATATTTTCAAAAAGCTTATATTTTATTAACTGAAATAAAAGATAAGCCATCTTCTCAGACATATTATATGCTTGGAAGAATGTATTGTAATGGCTGGGGAATAGAGAAAGATTATAAAAAAGCAGAAGAGTTCTTTAAAAAAGCTCTAGCTCTTGGAAATGAAAGAGTTAATTGCTGTTTAGCTAGACTTTATATTAGAATGGGAAAATATAACAAAGCTAAAAAGTATCTTGACTATGCAATGTCACATGATAGACTCTCTCATTATTGTACAGATATAAACCCTAAAACACTTAAGGAGAAAAAATGAAAAGCTCACTTATAAAATTAATCGCAATCGCAATATTCTTACCAACACTTATTTTAATGGGAATAAGTGGTTATTTTCTGTATCAAAATTTTCAAAAATATCAACAAGTCCAAAAAAGTATTAAATATATGAAGTTAACTAACAAACTTGAAAATATGCTTGTATATTTAGGTCAAGAAAGAGGAGCCACTTCTATTTATGCAGTATCAAAAGGGTCTTATCCAAATTCAAAAAATATTGTTAAAAGTAAAAGAGTTCTTTTTAGTAATGCAATAAATGAACTAAAAACATTTATCAATCAAAATCCAGAATTTTATAATGATATAAAACCAGTTTTAAATCTTACAAATAAGCTTCCTATAATTAGAAAAAAAATTGACTCTTTTAAAGAAAATTACATCAAAACTTACTTTTTTAACTACTATACAGCACTGGAAACAGAGATTATTAAAGCAATTGCAAAAATTCAAAAACATTTCCCAAATAAAATCAAAACTATTTATGAAATAAAGTTCCCATTTGAGAGAATTATTTCTTTCTCAGGTATTATTAGAGGTTTTGGTTCATATTATATTACTGCAGACGCTCCAATATCTCAAGAGGAATATACAAACGTACTTTTGACTTATTACCATGATACAAATATTTTACCATTACTTTTCTTAGATAAAAAAACTCAAACATATTTTCAATCTAAAGATTTCAAAAAAATAGAAAGTGATATTAAAACTGTTATGTTTTATATCCAACAAGCAAATATGGAATATTATCTAAATGGAGAATTTAATGGATATCCAATTGATGCATTAGATTACTTTAATCTATTCACAAAAAGGATTTCTTATTTCCAAAAAGCGGTTAAAGATTTAAATAACAAAATTTCTAAAGAATTAACTCACATTACTCAACAAGCAAATCAAAATCTCATTATAAATGCGATAATATTTGCTATTGCAATTATTATCTTCTTCATTGGTTTATATATCTTAAAACTTATTAAACTACATATTAAAGAGTTATCTGATTTACTTACTTCTCTCACTCCAATTATTGGAAAAGAAGTAGAAATTGATATTGGTTCTACAAAAGGAATTAATGAAGCTATTAAAGTAGTTGATGATGCTATTAAGATTATTCAAGAAGCAATTAAAAAATCAGAAGAAGCAACAAAAGCAAAATCACTTTTCCTTGCAAATATGTCACATGAAATAAGAACCCCACTTAATGGTATTTTAGGATTCCTTGAAGTACTAAAAACAACTGACTTAACACCAGAACAAGAAGAGTACGTAAATACTATTTCTCAAAGTGCAAAAAATCTACTTCAAATTGTTAATAATATTTTAGATATTTCAAAAATTGAAAGTAATAAAGTTTCACTTGAGATTATTGACTTTAAAGCAATTGATGAATTTGAGAATACACTTGAAATTTTCGCAACACCTGCAGCTCAAAAACAGATTCAATATGTTGCTGAAGTTTCACCTAATATTCCATCAGTACTAAAAGGGGATATCTTAAAAATTAAAGAAATAATTACAAATTTAGTAAACAATGCTATTAAATTTACACCTGAAAAAGGACTTATTAGCGTAAAAATTTTACTTGAAGAAATAAAAGACAATAAAGCAAAAATATATTTTGAAGTCAAAGATACTGGTATTGGTATGAATGAAGAACAAAAAGAAAAAATATTTGAAGCTTTTGCACAAGCTGATGAATCAGTTACGAGAAAATATGGTGGAACTGGTCTTGGTCTTACAATTGTAAAAAGTTATCTTGAAATGATGGGAAGTCATATAAATGTTGAAAGTGAAATTAATAAAGGAAGTAAATTCTTCTTTACAATTGAATTTGAAATAGCTGATAACACTCCTAGATATAAACAAAATATCTTCAAAAATACAACTTTTGCCGTTCTTAATACTTTAAGAGACAGTTTAAGAAAAGAGTATAGTATAGAGTATCTAAATTATTTTGGGGTATCAAGAATTGGATTTAATAACTATGAAGAAATCAAAAAACTTCAAACTTCTGAAAATATAAATGGAGTAATAGTGTTTTATGAAGAAAGCGATAAAGATGAAATATTAAAATTAAAAACTCTAAACTTACCTATTATAATAATTTCATCTTTTGCATTTAAAGAAGAAATAGACAAAATTGACCCAGAAATCACTATTTTTGACCCTAATGTACCATCAAAAATATATAACGCAATTACAACTTCAAAAGAAAAAAAAGTCATAACTAGAATAAAAAGAGAAACAAAAGAAAAACCAATTTATCAGTTAAAAGCACTAATTGCAGAAGACAATCCAATTAATAGAAAGCTTCTTCAAACAAAACTAAAATCTATGGGAATTGAATCAGATACAGCAAATAATGGGCTTGAAGCATTTAATAAATATTCAATGAATCCTGAAAAATATGATGTAATATTTATGGATATCCAAATGCCAGTAATGGATGGAGTTGAAGCAACTCAGGAAATTTTAGAATTTGAAAAAGAGGAAGAAATTCCTCACACACCTATAATTGCAGTAACTGCAAATGTATTAAAAGGAGATAGAGAAAGATTTTTAGGTGCTGGTATGGACGATTATATTTCTAAGCCAATTGAAACAAAAGAACTTGAAAGAGTTCTCGAAAATGTAGCAAAACACAAATATGCAGAGTTTGAAGAAACAGAAGTTGAAAACATTAAAGAAGAAAACGAAATAACTACTGCTAAAATTGAAGAAAATACTACAACTTCAAGTAATAATGAAGAAAAAATAATTATTGCAACTGAAAGTTCATTTTTATTAAATTATTTAAAAAATGTGTTAGATATTGATTTTGATAGTGCAATGCAATTAAATGAACTTAATAAAAAATTAAATGAACATTCAAATGCTATAATTTTAATTGAAGATGAGTTTAATGATGCAGATATGAGTTTATTGATTAAGTCTATAAAACAAGTATCACTTAATGTTAAAATAATTTTAATTGGTGATAGACATTACGATGGAGTAGATGATATAATTCCTGATCTAAATCCAGAAGCAATTAAAAACACAATAAACTCTATAAAAGGTAACAAATGAAAAAGAAAAAAATATTAATTGTAGACGATGATGCAACTAATAGAAAACTTTTAAAAACAATACTTGCTGCACAAGGAGGATATGAAGTATTAGAAGCAGATAACGGGCTTGAAGCTTTAGAACTTCTTTCTCCTGATATTGGAATTATTTTCTTAGATATAATAATGCCTCTTGTGGATGGAATTAAATTTTTAGAAATTCTAAGAACAGAAAAAAAAGAATTTTCAAACATTCCAGTAGTAATACTCACAACTGATGATACAAAGAAACAAGAAGCATTAAATGCAGGAGCAAAAGAAGTAATTATTAAACCTATTAATCCTATAGAAATATTAGAAAAAGCTAGCTCTTATTTATAAACTTTTATCTCATTATAAAGACTATCCCTAAGAACAGGGATAAACCCTGCATCTTTTATTTGAAAAATAAGTTCTTCCATATCAAGTCCATTTCTCGAATCAGCACCAGCTGAGGATTGAATTGACTCTCTTTGAATAGTACCATCAATATCATCAGCACCATATTCCCCAGCTACAAGTGCCAAATTAAGAGTAAATGTAGGCCAATATGCTTTAATGTGAGGAATATTATCAAGAATTATTCTACTTATTGCTACAGTTTTTAAAATTTCAACTCCAGTTAAAAAATCTTTTACATTTAAGAAGTTATTTTTTTTTTGATATACAAGAGGAATAAAAGAATTAAACCCGCCTGTTTTATCTTGAAGTTTTTTGAGTCTAATCATATGGTCAATTCTATGATATCGATTTTCAATATGACCAAAAAGCATTGTCGCATTACTCTTTTTCCCTCTCTTATGCCAAAGCTCGTGAATTTTTAACCAATCTTCACTACTAACTTTTCCTTTGCAAATTTTATTTCTAATACCCTCATCAAATATCTCAGCTCCACCACCTGGCATTGAATCAACCCCAGCTTCAATCATATCATCTAAAACTTTTTCATATCTTTTACCGCTAATCTCGCTTAAAAAATTCACCTCAGCCGCAGTAAAAGCTTTTATATGTATATCTGGAAGAGTCTTTTTTATACTTTTTACTATATTCATATAATATTCATATCCAACTTCTGGATTGTGAGCTGATACAATATGAACTTCTTTTGCTCCTTTTAAGTAAACCTCTTTTGCAATTTCTACACACTCTTCAATAGTTAGGGTATAAGGATTTGGATTTTTCCTATGAGCTGAAAAAGCACAAAATTTACATACATCTTTACAAATATTGCTAGGATTTATATGTCTATTTATATTAAAAAATATTTTTCTGCCATAAAGCTTTTCCCTTATCTCACTCGCCCTTTTACCAAGTTCAAACAAATCAAGATTATAAAGCTCTACCATTAAATACCTTTGATTTTTTTGATAAAATACCACAAAAAGAGGAAAAATGCAAATAGAAGAATTAATATATAATTCAAATAACGACCTTGAAATTTCAAAACAAATAAAACAAGAAATAAAAAAATATTTAAATCAAGTTACAATTGAAGGTGGAAAAGACTTTTTTGTAAAACATACTAAAAAAATGGATTTTTTTCTAACTCTAATATACAAATACATCCTCAAAAAGTCTTTTGAAGAATTTAGACCTCCAATGAATAATATCCCTATATCAATTATTGCTCTTGGAAGCTATGGAAGAGAGCAACTCTCTATATTTTCAGATATTGATATTATGATAGTTTATAAAAATTTGCAAGGTTATAATACTCGGCAAATCATTGAAAATTTTATAACTATGATATGGGATTTGGGACTAAAAATTGGTCATAGAGTACACGAATTAAAAGATCTGTTTATTGCAAGCAATGAAGATATCACTATAAAAACCGCTATGCTTGAATCAAGATTTATAACCGGTAGTAAATTTTTATGGTATGAAACTCAAAATGAACTTAATAAAATAAGGAACCATAACAAAAAAGAATATATATTAGCAAAATTTAAAGAACTAAAGCAAAGACACAAAAAATACCCAATTTCAATGGAACCAAATATCAAAGATGGTTTTGGAGGAATTAGAGACTCTAATACCTTGCTTTGGCTTAGTAAAGTTATATTTAACTACCCAAATAATTCATATCTAATTCCAAAATATGTAAATGAAGAAGAATTTAAAGAGTATAGAAGTGCTCTAGAATTTTTATTCAAAACTAGAGTCTATTTACACTTAGTAGCAAAGAAAAAAGTAGATACTGTTTACCTAGAATATCAAAGAGATATAGCTTTGAATTTAGGATATAAAGATTCTCCTCGTCTTAGAGCTGAAAGAAAATTTATAAGAGATTTATTAAAATCTCTATGGAGAGTTAATACATTTTGTGAAATAACAATCAAAAAAATAATAAAGCCTTACCTATACAAAATGAGTTTTTCTGAGACTAAACAAAAAAGAATTGACAAAAATTTTTTTCTATGTCAAAACACCCTTTATTCAAATATTTATACAAAACACACATTTAAAGATTACATTCAAAAAATATTAACAATTGAAAAAGAATATGAAAAGTGCGACATTTCAGTAGTTAATAATTTAAAATCAAAAAAAGAAAACTTACCAAAATATTTAATCAAAAAACTTTTTTATTATAAAAAACTATATCCTCTATTTTTTGCATTATATAGAGCAGATAAACTTGATAAAATTATTCCTCCATTTGAAAAGGTAAAATATTTAGCCCAATTTGATGGATATCATCAATATCCAGTTGATATACATTCTTTATATACCTTAAAAGAACTAAATAGCATTGATGAGTTTCATAAACTAAATGAAAAAGAAAAAGCAATTCTGAGATTCTCCGCATTTTTTCATGATCTTGGTAAAGGAAGAAGTGAAGACCATTCAATTGTAGGAGCAAAAATCGCAAAAGAATTTGCTGAAAATTTAAAATTTCCAAACCCAGAAATTATAGAAAAACTAATAAAACATCACACTTTAATGTCAAATATTGCTCAAAGAGAAGATATTTTTAACGATAAAGTAATCCTATCTTTTGCTGAAATAGTTCAAAATAAAGAATTTTTAGAATATTTATATATTCTAACAATTGCTGATATTAAGGCAGTTGGAAAGGGAGTATTTAATTCATATAAAGAATATTTATTAAAAACACTTTATGAAAATACGCTAAATGCTCTGCAAAATAAAGAATTATTAAATGAAATATCACAAAGAAAAAGAAAAGAAAAAATGCTTTTATCAAAGGAAGAGTTTAAAAGTTTACCTACAAAACTAAAAAAAGAGCTATTAAAATCACCTTCAAATCAACTATTTTTGCAAAACTCGATTCAAAATATACTTAAAATCCTTGAATGGATAAAAGATATAAATGATAAAAAGATTAAATTTGAAAACGAAAAACATTTAGTAATTCACTTAGCAAAAAAAGATACTTTAAATTTTTCTCTTGGATGGTTTCTTGAGAAACTACAAAAATTAAATTTAAATCATTTATCTATATATAAGATAGGTGATATTAAATATTTTAAAATAGAATTTGATAAAAATGTAGATGAGTATGATTTGCCTTTAATTGAAAAATATATTAATGATGCTTTTAAACCGAAAGTTATCAAAAACAAAATTAAATTTAAAAAAGAAGAGTTTGAAATAGATTGCAATCACTCTCAAAACTACATAAGTGTAAAACTAAAAACTGAAGATAAAAAAGGTATAATTTCTACTATCATGGATATATTTGATAAATTTGATATAAGTGTAGAAGATGTTAAAATTTCATCTCAAAAAAATATAGCAAGAGATCTATTTATTATTCCAAAAACAAGCAGATTTTGTGAAAAAAAAGAAGAAATTTTAAAGGCCCTTAGCAAATGAAAAAAAAGATTTTAATAATTATTGCATTAATTATGATAATCTCTACAATTATTAGAACAATTGTAGTTGGAGCCTCATTTTTTAATTTTTCCAACCAACTTATAGAAAATCAATCTCTTCTTATAAAAGATATTTTAGAAGAAGTATCTGACAAAAAAAAGTTCTTAGAGATTATCAAAAATTTACACCATATTAATCATATTGAGTATTTAACTAAACCTCATCTAAACAATATAGAAATAAAATATAATTTCTCTTCAAAAACAATAACTTCTATAATTCCTATAAACAACAATAAAGCTATTAAAATTATTTTTTCAGGAGAAGATTATTTTTCAAAACTTCTTGAAGCAATAATAAAACTCATAATAATTGCTATTATATCATTGATTTTTATTATCCTAATTGTAAACTATTATCTAACTCCTTATCTTGAAATACTTGAAAAAGTAAAACTATCTACTGAAAAAATGCTAAAAGGAAATTTTGATCAAAAAATTGAAACAAAACTAAAAGGAGAAGCAAAAGATTTCGTAAATTCATACAATGATTTTTTAACAAAAATGAAAAACTCATTTGGAGTAATTGAAGAAAAATATACTTCTTTAATTGAAAAAGAAAAATCAAATGATCCATTAATTGATGCAAAAGAAACAATAGAACAACTTGCAAATATTTTTCAGTTTAAAAGACTTATTGAGGATGACTACAGTTCAACAAATGTCCTTCAAAGATTAATTGATATTGTAAAAAGTTTTAATATAGAACAGTTCTCGCTGATAGCAATAAATAATAATGATAAAAACTTAAATGTAATCTATCAAGAAGGAGATATTTGCTGTAATATTACTGAAGAATTTGAGAAATGCAGAGCATATAGGTTAAACAAAGAAACCAACTCTTTAAAATACCCTAAAATATGTCTTTCACATATTTGTAATAATGAATACATATGTATCCCTTTTAGCAGTGGAGGTAACTTTAGCGGAATACTAAAGATAATGATAAATGAAAATGACAAAGAATCTATCAATAAAAATTTACCTTACATAAAAGCATATTTAAATGAAGTATCCTCAGTAATTGAAGCAAAATATACTCTTGAATTATTGCACAAACAAACTATAAAAGACCCTCTCACTGGATTATACAATAGAAGATATCTAAATGAGATTATTACAACTCTTATTGCAAGTGCAAAAAGAAGAGGCGAAAAAGTTGGCTTTTTAATGATTGATATGGATTATTTTAAAAAAATAAATGATACATACGGACATGAAGCAGGAGATATAGCTCTTAAAACGTTAGCACGAGTTCTTCAAAATAGCATAAGAAAAAGTGATATTGCAATTAGATATGGGGGAGAAGAATTTATAATTATTTTACAAAACATAAAAACAATAGATGATGCAGTAAATGTAGCTGAAAAAATAAGAAAAAAAGTTTCTCAAACACCTATTCAATTTAATAACACAACTATCAACAAGACAGTAAGCATTGGTATAAGTGTATTTCTAGACCACTGCAACCAACCTTGGCAATGTATAAAAAATGCAGATATTGCTTTATATAAAGCAAAAAATGAAGGAAGAAATAAAGTTATTTTATTTAATGAAGAATTAAAAAAATAAAACTATTTCTTTTTCTTTTTACACTTATTCTTTTTAGGAAGAGCAAAATTTATCAAATCTTCCGCTGTCACTATATCTTTTGGTAAATTTTCGATAGCTTTTAGAAAAACTCTTGTTGTAGTTCTTGCATCTCCAAGAGCTCTATGGTCTATCTCTTTTGGTAAATTTAATTCTTCCTTTAAATATTTAAGTCCATACCTGTTAGCTTTTATTGTTTTTTCAGCAAGTGAAATAGTACATAAATGTCTATTTAAAAGTTCTCCTAAATTTTCTTTTTTAAACTGAATTGCTAAAAAGTTATAATCAAAATCAGCTGCGTGTGCTACTATTATACTGTCTCCTAAAAATAATCTAAATTTTTCTAAAATCTCTTTTTGAGTTTTTTTATTTTTTAACATTTCATTATCTATGCCTGTAACCTTTGTTACATATTTAGGTAAATCTCTAGCATAAATTAAAAAAGAAAACTCATCTACAGGTTTTAAGTTTTTAAGTTTTACTGCCCCTATTTCAATAATCTGACCATCTTTTGGCTTTGAATTATTAACTTCTAAATCAAAAATAGTATATTCAGCTTCATCAAAACGAATTAATGAAGTTTTTAAATAAACTTTATTACTTTTTAATGTTAAAGGAAGCCCTTGAAATTTTAATATATCGAAAATTTGCTCAAAATTAAAACCTGGATAATACTTCTTCATAAAACTTACAAACTCTTTTTTGCTAATACCATATTTTAATTTATTAATAAGCTTCTCAAACATACCTATTCTTTTTTTAATAAAATTATAACAAAACTAAAATGGAAAATTTTTATCAATTAATATCTTTTTTTATTGCATTCCTAATTTAAACTTGCTATAATATCTCAAAAAATTAAAAAAAGGATAAATATGGTATTAGTTATGAAAGTGGGGGCTACTCAAGATGAGATTAATAAAACCATAGAACAAATCAAAGCATGGGGTCACGATGTAAGTATTGCCCCTGGCGAAAAACAAGTTGTTATTGGCATTATTGGAGATAAGACTGATTTACTTGGAAGACCACTAAATACACTACCTGGGGTAGCAAAAGTTTTAGAAGTTTCAGCTCCTTACAAAAGAGCTAGTCGCGAGTTTCATCCAGAAGATACAGTAATAGATGTTGAAGGTGTAAAAATTGGTGGAGGAAACAAAGTAATTATAGCAGGGCCTTGTAGTGTTGATACAGTAGAGAATGTAGTTTACCTAGCTAAAGTAGCAAAAGAAAATGGTGCTCAAATGTTAAGAGGAGGAGCTTATAAACCTAGAACTTCACCTTATACTTTCCAAGGGCACGGAGAAGAAGGTCTAAAAATGCTTATGGAAGCTAAAAAAGAGACTGGCCTTCCTATTGTAACAGAACTTATGAGCATAAATGATATTGATGTTGTATATAAATACGCTGATGTTATTCAAATTGGTGCTAGAAATATGCAAAACTTCCCTTTACTAAAAGAAATAGGAAAACTTGATAAACCAGTAATTTTAAAAAATGGAATTGCATCAACTGTTAAAGAACATCTAATGAGTGCAGAATATATTATGAGTGAAGGGAATGATAAAGTAATTTTATGTTTAAGAGGAACAAGAACTTATGAAAGTGCGGTAAGAAATACTCTTGATGTAACACTTGTACCAATTATGCAAAAAATGACTCATCTCCCAATTATAGTTGACCCAAGTCATGCAGCTGGGAAAAGAGAATTTGTAAGTGCCCTTGCATATGCTGGAATGGCAGTTGGTGCTGATGGACTTATAATTGAAATGCATAACTGTCCAAAAGAAGCACTAAGTGATGGAGACCAAGCATTGCTTCCTAGAGATTTTGAATACTTAATGAATAAATTAAAAGAACTAAAACCTTGGTCACAAAAAGAGTGGTGGGCATTTGACAAAGAAAAAGAAACTGATTGTATCAAAGTAAAATAATTTTCTCTCTCCCCTCTCTCATTTTATAAGCATCAGTTTATTCTAAATCATTATAAATTTTTCACTTTTCATAGTTATTTGTATATGGGTTATTTGTGAATTTGCTATTTGCTAAACACTAGTCTTTAATATACAAAATATACAAATTAAGTTTTTACTTCTTCTACATTTTCCATTTTATATTTTTAATTGGTATAATAAAAATACAAATACAAAAGGAGTAAAATGAAAAAAGCAAAAATTGTAGCAACACTTGGCCCTTCTAGTAATGACAAGATTGAAGATTTAATTAAAGCAGGAGTTGATGTTTTTAGATTAAATTTTTCTCATGCGGATCACAAAACCCATAAAGCAAGTATAAAAAAAATAAGAGAAATAGCAAAAAAACTTGATAGTAAAACAGCAATCTTACAAGATATTAGTGGACCTAAAATTAGAATTGGAGAAATTAATGGTCTGCTTGAACTTAAAAGAGGAGACAAAATAAGGCTTATCAAAAAAAATCCAAAAAGTGCATATGATTTAACTTTAAGCTATCCTGAAATTATAGATCAAGTTGAAATTAATGAGTATGTTTTCTTTGCAGATGGAAGTATTCGTACAAAAGTTATTGAAAAAACACAAGACTATTTAGTTTTAGAAGTTAAGAATGAAGGAGTGTTATCAAGTAGAAAAGGGGTAAATTTTCCAAACTCCAATCTAAAAATATCAGCTATTACAGAAAAAGATGAAAAAGATTTAATTTTTGGCGCACGAAACGCAGTAGATATTGTTGCTATTTCTTTTGTAAATAGTAAAAAAGACATACTAAAAGCTAAAGAAATATTAAAAAATGCCGGGGCAACTCCATGGGTAATTGCAAAGATTGAAACAAAAAAAGCAGTTGAAAATCTGGATGAAATACTTGAAGCAAGTGATGGTGTAATGGTAGCAAGAGGAGATTTAGGTATTGAAGTTGGCATAGAAAAAGTCCCTGTAATTCAAAAAAAGATAATAAGAAAGGCAAACAAACTAAAAAAACCTGTAATTACTGCAACACAAATGCTTCTATCTATGGTAAATTCACCTTTTCCAACTCGTGCAGAAGTTAGTGATGTAGCAAATGCAGTAATGGATGGGACTGATGCAGTAATGCTAAGTGATGAAACAACTGTTGGAAAATATCCAATAAAAGCTGTTGAGACGCTGACAAAAATTATAAAAGAGATCCAAGGTATATATCCTTATTATAAAAAATATGAAACAATTGATACAGATGCAATTGCTCTAAGTGTTGCTGATTTATCAAAAGCAATTGAACCAAAAGCAATTGTGAGTTTCACAAGCAGTGGCACTACTGTTCGTTCAATTGCAAAATATAGACCAAAAGCACCAATAATTGCAGTTACACACTCTCGTGAGACTAGTAGAAAATTAAAAGTAGTCTGGGGAGTTGAAGAAATATTTGAAATGCCAAAAATAAAAGATCCTGAAAAACTTATTCGTAAATTCGTAGAAACTGCTAAAAAATTAAATATTTTACAAGAAGGTGATAAAATAATAGTAACAATGGGAAGTATAATTGGTAGAGAAGGCACTACAAATATGATAAGAGTAATTGAAATTTAAATAATTTCACTGTCAAAGAAAAACTCTATTTCAGGAAAGTTTTTATATAAAAACTCTTCTATTTTCCTACTTATTTCTCCTGCTTGTTTTTCATTATGAACAGCAAAAACAATAGCAATACTAGCTTCTTTTGGATATTCACCAGAAATATCAAGAATTGAAACATTGAATTTTTTTAGTTTATCTTTTATAGAATTAATAACTTTTCGCCTACTTTTAAGTGAGACTGCAAAAGGAAGCTCAAAATCAGCTATCATATTTACTATCAACAAACTTTCAACCTTTAGCCGCTTAATATTTAACTGATCGCTTCTATACGCTTATTCACTTGGAACTTGGCTACTTCTTTCCATTATCAATTCACTAAGAGTCGCATGCCTTACAAATACCATAAATATAAAGTTCTTTTTGTGAATTAGGATAAAGTTTTTCTATATCATTTCTAATTATTTCATTGAGAGGCACATCTTCAACTTTTCCACATTTTTTACAAATAAAATGCGCATGAGATTCTTTTGCTATCTCAAATTTTGGTTTTTGATGAAGACAAATTTCACTAATAACACCCTCTTCTTTTAAAGCATTAATATTTTTATAAATAGTAGCAAGCGAAATACTTGGAAACATCTCTTTTATATTTTCATAAATTTCCTCAATACTTGCGTGACCTTTTTTATCAAGCTCTCTTAAAATAGCAAGTCTTTGAGGAGTAGTCTTGAGATTTGATTCCTCAAGCAAACTTTTATAACTTTTCATATTTCCCTTTCTATTTACTTTTCTTTAAAAAGCTCTTAAAACTTTTTAAAGAAAAGTAAAAGGAAGAAATTAGCTGTTTTTAAATGCTTTTACCATTTCTTCCATTTCTTTTACATCATTCTCATCAATTAAATCTTCTATACTTACATATGCACCAACATTTCCTGTCATTGGTTCAATATCAGTATTTACTGGTAATGTTTTTTTACCAGGTTTCCAGTTTGCAGGAGTTACTTCACCAGTTTTATATGCATGTTGATGAGCAATAATTTGTCTTAAAAATTCTTTCACGCTTCTACCAACTGGTGGCGCTTGAACTTCCTCAGCTACAATTTGTCCATCAGGATTGATTAGAAATCTTCCTCTAAGAGCAAGTCCTGCACCTTCAATCATTACACCAAATTTTCTTGTAATTTCTCCTGTTGGGTCAGCTGCAATTTTAAGTTTAAGACCTTTAAGCAGTGGTTCAGTTTCTACAAATCTTTTATGAGAGAATTTTGTATCAGTAGATACTGCTAATACTTCAACACCTAGTTCTTTTAAGAATGGAAGTGCTGCATTCATTGCTGCAATCTCAGTTGGACATACAAATGTAAAATCTGCTGGATAAAAACATACTACTGTCCATTTACCTTTATAATCTTCACTGCTAACTTCTGTATAATGACCTGTTTCTGCATCATAAGTTTCTGCTTTAAATTCTGGCATTTGTTTTAAAACAAGTACCCCTTCTTGAGTTTTAACTTCTTCCATTTTTACCTCCTTAGTTTCTTGTGCTAATTCTTTTGTTTCTCTTTCACATGCCATTTGGCACCTCCTTATAATAAATTTTATGTTCAAATTATAATCTATTAAAATTTATTTGTCAAGGATAAAAAGAAGAAAAAGAAAAAAATTTTCCTTTAGAGGATTTTATCTAAGTCAATATTATAAAAAAGATTAGGATGTTCGAGTTTTACTTTCTCTACTATTTCTTTAATACTTTTATCACTCTTTTTCATTTCTTCTAAAACTACTGCTTTTACATCTTCATAATCAATAGGAAATTCACTAAGAATTGCTTTTTCAAGTTTAAGCTCTAAGTTTTCTTTCATAACCCCTTTTAAAGTTTCCATCATAGAAATATAATCTTCAGGAGAAATAACTACCTTTACATTGTTATCCTGTGTTAACATAACCCACATAGGCTCACTTAAATCGCCTTCAATCAATTCTAATTTTTTACACTCTACTATTGTTTTTGTATTTAATTTTTCTGCTGTTTCTCTAGCCATACCATTAAACCTTTTTGAGCATGAAGTCTATTTTCTGCTTCTGTAAATATTTCTTCAGCGTGTTCTTCAAAAACTTCTTCACTCACTTCATATCCTCTATATGCCGGAAGACAATGAAGAAACAAAGCATCTTTTTTTGCAAGAGACATTAAGTTTTTATCAACTTCAAAGCCCTTAAAGTCTTTTATTCTTTTTTCTTTCTCTTCTTCTTGCCCCATACTAACCCATGTATCAGTCGTTACTACATCTGCCTCTCTTACAGCCTCCTTAGGGTCATATAAAAATTCTATTTTTGCCTTGCTTTCTTTAGCAAACTCAAAAGCTTTTTTTTGAATAAAATCATCAACTTCATACCCTTTTGGAGTTGCAATTTTTAGATTAAATCCAAGTTTTGATGCTGAAACTACCCAAGAATTTGCCATATTATTTCCATCACCAACATATGCAACTGTTGTTTGACTTGGTTTATCAAAATCAAATTTTTCAAATTCAATCATTGTCATAATATCAGCAAGTAATTGCACTGGATGGCATAAATCAGTTAATCCATTTATTACCGGCACTTTTGAATATTTTGCAAACTCCTCTAGTCTCTCTTGACCAAAAGTCCTAATCATAACTAAATCAGCCATTGAACTAATCACTCTTGCCGTATCTTTAATAGGCTCACCTCTACCTAACTGAATATCTCTACTACTCAAAAATATACCATTACCTCCTAGCTGATTTATACCTACTTCAAACGATACACGAGTACGCGTTGAAGACTTTTCAAAAATCATAGCAAGTTGTTTATTTTTTAAGTATGGTTTGAAAACTCCGGCTTTAGTCTCTTTTTTGATTTCAAATCCGATACTTAATATCTCTTTAATTTCCTCTTTGGTATAATCTATCAGCCATAAAAAATGTCTCAATTTTTATCCTTTTGCTAAATTTATTAAGTTATAATTTTAACAAAAAAAAGGAGATTTTTTGAAAATTTCTAATATTGCAAATCTGCCAACTATTTATGGAGAGTTTAAAATCCAATCTTTTAAAGATCAAGAAAAAGAACACTTAGTAATATTTACGAAAAATCTTCCAGAAATACCAATTGTTAGAATTCATAGTGAATGTTTAACTGGAGATGCTTTACGTAGTCTTAAATGTGATTGTGGAGAACAATTAGAGTATGCGCTTAAGACTATTAATGAAAAAGGTGGTATGGTAATATACCTTAGACAAGAAGGTAGAGGTATTGGTCTTTTTAATAAAGTAAATGCATATGCACTTCAAGATAAAGGGCTTGATACCGTTGAAGCCAACCACCAGCTAGGCTTTGAGGCAGACCTTAGAGACTTTAGCATAGTAGAAGAAATTTTAAAAAATTTTGGAATAAAAAAAATAAAACTTTTAACAAACAACCCACGAAAAGAATTTGCATTTAAAGAGATTGAGGTTATTGAAAGAATCCCTATAAAAGTAAAACCAAATCCTTATAATAAAAATTACTTAAAAACAAAAAAAGAAAAGCTTGGACACAAGCTTTAGTAGCCAAGTTCTAAGTGGGAAGTTAATAGAGGTTAGTAGGGGTTATAGAGGTTAGTAAAGGATATTTTTTTTAAACCTCTATAACCCATATTACCTCTAATACTAATCAACCAATATACTTAAGGATTTACAATGCAAAATCTAAATCAGCAGTTTGATATTTTTGTCAGTGAACTTTTAAAATGGAATAAAACTCACAAACTTACAAACTATAAAAGTGAAGAAGAGATAAAAGCCCAAATCGAAGATAGTCTCTTTCCAATTGAAAAAATAAAAAATGTAAAAAGTGCTCTAGATATAGGAACCGGTGCCGGATTTCCAGGTTTAATTCTTGCTATTGCAATGCCTGATACTAAATGGTACTTAGTGGAACCTCTAAAAAAAAGATATAGTTTTTTAAACTATATAAAACTTCTTTTAGGGTTAAAAAATGTAATAGTTTGCCCTAAAAGATTAGAAGAGTTAGATAATGTAAAAGTTGAACTCATAACCAGCAGAGCTGTAACAAAAACAGAGACAATAATAAAAATAGCAAAACCATATCTTAATAAAAATGGTACAATACTATTATATAAAGGTTCAAATGTATTAGATGAACTCGAAAATATAAAAGCTAATATAATATCAAAAGGCAATAGAAATTATGTTTTTATAAAGGAAAACAATGGGTAAATTAATAATCTTTTTACTTATAATAGGAACAATTTATTTTTTCTTTTTTAAAAAACCTAAAGTCCAAAATAAAAATGAAAAAGAATGTAAAGATTTAATTTTATGTGATAAGTGCAAAACTTTTTATCCAAAAAATGAAATAAACACAATAGATAATAAAAATATTTGTAAGGATTGCTATGCTAATTCTTGAAGAGCCCTTTAGCAATGAAAAGTTTTATAGAGTAAAAACAATTGAAGATATAAAAAATTCTCCTAGTAACTCCACACTTATATTTCTCTACTCAGATTCATCTCTTGAAGTTTTTAACTTTTGTAAAAAAAACTCAATTGAGTATGGAGTTATTATAAATTCAATTAAAGAATTAATTTTTGTTTCAAACCTTAAAGCAAAATATATTTTTACCGATATTTTAGAAAAGGCATTAAAATTTCAACAAATTGCTGAAAAATATTTGCTTGATACAAAAATTGTATATCTAGCTAATTCACTAGATGAAATAGAAAAAACAGCAGAACTTGGAATAGATGCAGTTAAATTAAAGGAGAATTTATGAGAAAACCAAAAGTTACTCCAACTAACAAAGAAGTACTTTTAAAAGAAGAAGATTTTATAATCTCAAAAACTGATTTAAAAAGCAAAATTCTTTATGGAAACAGAATTTTTATTGAAATTAGCGGTTATAATGAAGACGAATTGCTAGGTCAACCTCATAACATTTTAAGACATCCTGATATGCCAAGATGTGCTTTTAAAATTTTATATGACCATATTCAAAATGGAAAAGAGTGGTTTGGATTTGTTAAAAATTTAAGAAAAGATGGAGGGTTTTATTGGGTATTTGCAAACATATCACCAACTTTTAATGCTAACAATCAGATAATTAGTTACTATTCTGTAAGAAGAAAACCAAATGATAATTTTAGAAACTTAATTGAACCATTATATAAAAAACTAAATTCAATTGAAGAAACTCATGGAATGGAAGCAGCATTGGAAGAAGTTAACAAACTTCTTGAATCAAAAAAACTAACGTTTAATGAACTTATGATAAAAATCCAAAAAGGAATAATCAATGAACTCTAAAATATTAAACTCAGTAGCAGCTTTGCTTTTTGGTATAATCAGTGTTTATGGTTTTTTTAATGGTGATTTTATTGTAGGAATTGGAAGTATTGTTGGTATTATTATAGTCTTACCTTTACTTAAAAAAGAAAAATCTCAAACAAATACTACTCTTTTAAAAAAAATACAAACTATTATAAAAAATATAGCTAACGGTCAATTTAACGATAGAATTACAAATATACCAGAAGATGACCCCTTATCTGAACTTGCATGGGATATAAATGACATTCTTGACCAATTAGAAGCATTTGAGAGGGATATTAAAGAGTCAATCAGAGCAGCTGAGAGTGGGATTGATTATAGAGATATTGCACTTGCTGGATACAAAGGCAGATTTAGAAGTACTGCTAGTATGATAAACGATGCTGTTAAAGCAATTTCTACTGCTATGAAAGAACAAGCTAGAAGTGAAATGTTTATTACTCTAAATAAATTAGGTGGAGGAACAAAAAAACAAATTAACGATATCAAAACTTCATTTAATACAAAATTAAAAGAATATATGCAAAAAATTGATTCTCTATCACAAGAAATTTATGAAGGTGCTAATGACTCAGCTTCAAAAATTGAAAATCTATCAAATGTACTTAATGAGTTAATTGAATTTATTGCTCATACAAATGAATCAATAAATATGCTATCTCAAAGAGCTGAAGAAATTGGTAAAATTGTTGAGTTAATTACAGACATAGCAGACCAAACAAATCTACTGGCACTTAATGCGGCAATTGAAGCAGCAAGAGCGGGAGAACATGGAAGAGGATTTGCAGTAGTTGCAGATGAAATTAGAAAACTAGCAGAACGTACTCAAAAAGCAACAAGTGAAATTTCTATTACTATCAAAACTCTCCAACAGGAAACAAGTGATATTCAATCAAATGCAGAAACAATAACAAATATGGCAAGTGCATCAAAAGACGATATTGATACAGTTAGCAGTTTAGTTTTAGGATTTAGAGATAAAGCTCAAGAAAATAGAAAAAATGTAGATTTTGCTCTTACAAGAATGTTCCTAGACCTTGCAAAACTTGCTCATTTAGTATACAAACTAAATGCATATGAAGCAGTAGTTGAAGAAAAATCAATTGAAAGAATACTACCTACTAACTGTGAATTTGGAAAATGGTTATTAAGTGATAACACATTTAAAAAATTTGGTTGTCTTGAAGAATATAAAAACATCAAAAACAATTATCACACACAAATACATGAACTTACAAATAAAGCTCTTGAATGTACAGAAGAAAAAAGCTGTATTAAAAATAAAGATAATATTATTAAAATATTTACAAAAGTTGACGAAGCTTCTCAAAAACTCTCTCAAGAGATAGAAAAACTATTTGACCATTACACTCAAAAACAATGTCAATAAGAAAATTCGACTTTCTTATTCTTTTTCTTATTTTACCTTTTATAATTATTAGTTTATTTTTAGTTAATGAAATATCTCAAAAACTTTTTTATAAAGAATTACTTTATATTGGAATCGGATTTATTGTTTTTATAATAGTTTATTTTATACCTATAAGAAAACTTCTATGGGTTATTCCTTTTATATATTGGTTAAATGTAATATTACTTTTAATGGTAGATTTATTTGGTATAAAAATACTTGGTGCTCAAAGATGGCTAAAAATTCCTATTCTTAATCTCACTATTCAACCATCTGAATTTATGAAAACCACACTTCTTTTAATGCTAGGATTTTTAATTTATAAATACCCTCCTAGACTCGTTTATAATTTAAAAGAATTTTTGAGATTTTCAGTTTATATACTAATTCCTTTTTTTCTTATAGCCAAAGAACCTGATTTAGGTACTGCTCTTATTACTCTTATTATTGGGTTTGGAGTACTCTTTATAGTAGGAGTTGATAAGAAAATATGGATAAGTATCTCTATTTTTAGTATTATTTTTGTGCCTATTGCTTATAAATTTTTATTAAAAGATTATCAAAAAAAAAGAATCGAACATTTCTTAAATAAGCCTAGCTATCATGTAAAACAATCTCTTATAGCAATAGGGAGTGGTGGACTTACTGGAAAAAATAAAAATGAAGCTACCCAAACTCAATTAAAATTTTTACCAATTGCTAGTAGCGATTTTATTTTTGCTTATTTGGTCGAAAGATTTGGATTTATAGGAGCTTTGAATATAATTATTTTATATTTTATATTAATTTTTTATCTTTTAAAACGAGCTGAAAAGTTAAAAGATGACTATTTTGCAAAAGTAATGTATGCAGGTGTAGCTTTAATGATTTTTATATATGCATTTGTAAATATTGCAATGACTATGAATTTAGCACCAGTTGTAGGAGTACCTTTACCTCTAATTAGCCATGGAGGAACTAGTTTTATAAATTTTATGATTTTATTTGCGATTTTGGAAAATTTAGTATCTAGAAAAGAGTTTTTACACTCTCATGGAGTAAAATAACTCTAAGTAGCAAATTCCAGTTTTAGTTCCAAGTCAAATATTGTTAAAACTTATACCAATTCTCAATTAGTTACTGATGTTACGCAGTAAAAATTTTTAATAGTATAAAACCTAAATGAGTGAAACAATTAAGAATTTTAGCGTAATAAAGACGTTAAAAAAAGCATTCTGTTTGAGCGAAAGCGAGTTAATGCTTTTTAGTCTTTATGAAGCGTTAAAAAATTCTTAGTTTTGTTGAACGAATTTAGGTTTTATCCTTGATAAATAATACCAGTTCTCAATTAGTTGGTTACTTTAAAAATGTTTAAAACTCCCATTATTTCAATACTTTTTATCATTTTTCCCGACCACTAAACAGAGGAGTATTATAGGTTGTAAAGGTAATAGATGTAATAGAGGTTTTATAATATACTAACCTCTACAAACTCTACTCGGAACTTGGAACTTGGCCATTTTTATATAAACTCCATTTTCCATTGTTCATTCTCAACTACTTTTAACTGGTATTATTTCCACTTCAACTGCTTTAAATCTTGCAGTTTTTACTTTATGATCAGCAACATCACCAAATAAGTAATTTATATGGTTTTTTGCAAAATGAAATGTAGTAAAAAGTGTAAATGGACGTACTTTGTTTGTAAATTTAACCTTTAAAGGTCTGCTCTCCCCATAAACTGACTTTAGTTTTACCAGCTCCCCTATTTCGCCTTTATGACATTCGTTTACTAATAAAATATCATCTGAATATTTACTTGTAAGTTTCTCACTTTGTTTTGTTTGAGCAGCATTATTGTACTGTGCTAGTGCTCTTCCAGTATTGAGATACCATCTTCTTTTACCTTCAACTAAATCCTTAACTTCTCCTCTAATGTGATATTTATGATAATGAAAGTGACCTTTCCCATCAGGAGTACTAAACTTTTCTAAATGAAGTACTGGTGAATCGCTTCCATCTTCACTAATTGGCCATTGAAGAGGTTTTTTCTCTAATCTCTCATATGTAGCACCTTTAAATCTACTAACTTCTTTTTTGCATTCCTCAAAAACTTCCTCACTAGTTTTATATTTCATTTCCACACCAATTCTGTTTGAAATTTCTTTTATAACCTCCCAATCATCAGGTAAATGACTTTCAATCAGAGGTTTACCTAAATGAAGTCTTCTTTCTGCATTTACATAAACTCCACTTTTTTCATAAGCACTTTTTACTGCAAAAACTATATCAGCTTTTTTTGTTATTTCATTATCCATAACTTCCATTACCATCAAAAATTCCAAGTTTTCAAAAGCTTTATGTATTTTATTCTGATTAGGATGAATATGAAGTATATCTTCTCCCATATTTAAAATTGCTTTTATTTTACCTTCAAGTATAGCATCTATAACATCAGGTGTCATAAGTCCAATATCTTCTTCTCTCGGACGGATATAATCAGGTAAATAGTAAGGCAAACAGCCTACATCACAAGCACCTTGAACATTATTTTGTCCACGAAGAGGTAAAACGCCAGCACCTTTTTTGAAATTTCCAGTAAGCATTACTAAATTACTTATTGCATTTACACTCTCCGTCCCATCAATATGCTCAGTAATTCCAAGTCCCCAAGTAAAAATCGTTTTTCTTGTTATTAACTTTGCAATCTCTTCAATTTGAGTTTTTATTTTCTCAAAACCTTTTAATTTTTCAAAAAACTCTTTAGAATACTTATCTTTAAGAAGAAACTGCTTATATTCATCAAACTTAACACATCTTTTTCTTATAAACTCTTTATCAATTAAGTCTTTTTCAATAAGTTCTTTTGCAATAGCATTTAAAAATAAAAGATTTGATTCAAATGGAAGTATCACTTTCACATCAGCAAATTTCATTAATGGAATTTCTCTAACATCAGCTACAATAAGTTTTGCTCCTCTTTTTTTAGCTTTTATTATTCTGCTTGCTACCATTGGGTGGGCTTCTGTTGTATTGCTACCTATAACAAATATAGTTTCAGCTTCAAAAATAGAGTCAAAATTTACACTACTTGCCCCTTCACCTATACTCATTTTAAGTCCAGATAGACTTGGTGAATGACAAACTCTCGCACAGTTATCAACATGTGGAGTTTTTAAAACTTTTCTTGCAAAATGCTGAAAAAGCCAAGTACTCTCAATATTAGTCCTAGCTCCACCAATGCAAGCAATTGAACGACTTGTATATTTTTTAACAATATCCTTAATTTTCCATGCTGCAATATCAAGTGCTAAGCTAAGAGGCGCTTCATAAAATCTTTCATCATATTCAAATAAATTAGCAAGTCTAACCTGCAGCTCAAAAGGCATAATACTAGCATTCTTTTTTATAAAATTAAAACTTATTAAATGTTTTTGGAGTCTATTTTCTAAATAATCAAACCCATATTTACCTTTTATACACAATTCCCCTCCGCTTGATATACCATTTTTTACAGGCTTTATTTTTATAATTTTTTTATCTTTAACCTCAGCTTCTATCTCACAACCCACTCCGCAATAGGTGCAAACAGAAATCATTTATACCCTTTTTTGACTAAATATATCTTATTTTATTATTTTTTGCAATAGTTTATCCTGAATATTAATTGGCAAGTGTGTAAAAAGTTTAATCAAATAAAAAAAAAGTTTTGGAAAAGCATACTCTTTTTTTTCTTTTTCTATTGCGTAAACTATTTCTTCAACTCCTTCATTTAACTCCATTAAAAAAGGCATATAAAAATCATTTTTATCTGTCATATCAGTTTTAATAAATCCAGGAAGTATATTTATAACTTTTATATTATCATTTGCCAGTAAATTTCTAAGAGACTGAGCATAAGAATTTAATGCTCTTTTACTAGCACTATAGGCGAGTGAAGTTGGTGCGGCTACAAGTGAAGCAAGAGATGAAATTAATACAATTTTTCCCTTTTTTCTCTTTTGCATATCAGGCACAATTCCTTCAAGAAGTGCATGAATACTTAAAAAATTTATCTCCATTGTCTTTTTAAATTCATTAAATGGAGTAAAATAAGCAGAGTGCGGCAGAGAAATTGCAGCATTTGCTATTACAATATCTATATCTTTAATGCTTTTAGAGAACTCTCTAACTTTCTCTAAATCAGCCAAATCCAAAACAACTGGTTCTATTTTATTAGAAATTTTAGCAAGATCTTTTAATTTTTCTTCATCTCTTGCAATAGCATATATTTTGTCTGCCTTATTTAGATATTTTAATACTAATTCTCTACCAATGCCTCTACTTGCTCCAGTTATAACAATATTCATCAGTTTCTCCTTGTATAAAGGTAATAAAAGGTTAGTAGAAGTATTAGAGGTGAGTATAGGTTGTATAGATTAGTAGAGGTTAGTATAAGAAATAACCTATATTACCCCTAAAAACCCTTAAAAAACCTCTAATACCTCTATTACCTCTACAACCCCTATACCTCTATTACCTCTAATTTTATTATTGTATATTTGGTATAATTGTTAATTGGTTATTGGTGTATTTGTATATTTGTTATTGGTACTGACTAAATATTGGCATTGAAAAGTTTTGGTATATTTCATAAATTACATAAATTAAAATTTAGTTTGCTGTATCGACTAGTCACATTTCTAAATTTACTAATAACAAATAACCAATAAACAAATATACTAATATTTAAAAGGTAACAAATGTTATATATCGTTTCAAAACTTTTTACTTATCTTTTTTTGCCTCCTGGAATTTTTATTATTATACTAACTATTGCTGGTTTTTTTGCTAAAAAATTCAAATGGCTTTTTTTCGTTAGTGCATTTTTTTTATATCTAATTTCGATAAAGCCAGTTGCTAATATACTAATTTCACCTCTTGAAAATATTACATATAAAGATAATATCAAACCTGTTGCCGTAGTTGTCTTAGGTGGTGGTACTAATTCTAAAGACACACTAAAAGCATACCCAGATGCATTCAAAAGAGAAGTTTATGGGCTATTAATTGCAAAAAAAGAAAATCTTCCTTTTATTTTTACAGGTGGAGGGCTTGGAAAAACAAAAGAAGCTGAAAATATAAAAAAAGACATCACTCTTTTATCTAAAACATGCAATTGCAACATAAAAGCATATTATGAAAACCTATCACTAAATACCTATCAAAATGCAAAATATACTGTCTTACTTTTTAAAAAACTTAATATGCCTTTAAAAATATATCTAGTTACCAGTGCATATCATATGAAAAGAAGCATTGCTTTATTTAAACACTTTGGTTTTAAAATCATTCCAAAGCCTGTTGGATTCTTTTATGACCCAGATTACACCATTTGGGATATTTTCCCAAATGAAGGGAACTTCCATAAAAGTTACAAAGCCATACATGAATATTTTGGACTTTTGAGTTTGAAACTAAGAGGAATTTAAATTTTTATATACATAATTTTTAAAGTCTTTTTTATTAAGATCTTAATAGTTTAATCTTTATATTCATTCTTATCCTTTTATAAAATATAAAAACACAAAAGCAATACCTATAAACAAAACAGAAGTTAAAACTACTAAATATGCAACTTTATGTGGATATAAGTTCAATAAAGCTGCCAAATTTACATTTGTAACTGCAAGAGGAGTTAATACTTCAAGTAAAACTGCTTTAAAATATAGCGGTTTTAGATTAAAAAAATGTAAAACAAAATAAGCTATTACAGGAAATATTAAGAACTTATTTATTAAAACAATTAAGTTTAATTTAAAATTAACTTCTTTAAACTTAACATCAGCTAAATAAACTCCAAAAATAAGAAGCTGTACTACAATTGAAGCAAATGCTCCCATTTGAAGAATTTTCATCACTTCTGCACTAAACTTAACCCCTAATATATTTAAAGTTAAAGCCAATATCCCAAACCATATTACTGGAATTTTAATTATCTTTTTAAAAGCACCTTTAAAAGAATACTCGCCTTTTGCAAAGAAAAAAATTCCAAATGAATAAATAAAAAAAATATTTGCAAGATTTATTATTGTAGCAATACTAGCTCCTATTTCGCCAAAAAGAGCATAACTTAAAGGAATTCCAAGATTACCTGTATTTCCTATAAGAGGTGTAAGAGAAACTATTATTCTCTCTTTTTTATCTTTTAATATTAATGAAAATAAAAATGTAAAAATAAATGCAAAAAACACTGCTATTAAATATGATATAGGTGAAATTATTAAATCATAATTAAGAGGAATTAGCATAATCACCCACAACGTTAAGAAAGGTTGAAGAAAGTAAGTAGAAAGAATTACAAGTGTTTTACCTTCTACTTCTTTAAATATTTTTTTAGCCCAAAAGCCAATTATAATAAAAAGATAAATTCCAAAAACTATAAGCATTACGCCATTAAATTAAGATTTACCCCAGCACCAGTAGCCATTGCAACTTGCTGAGCAATGTATTGTTTTTGTTGCTGTTGATGTTGTATATTTTTAGCTTCTTCAAGCTGTTTTTGTTGAATTTGATTATCTTGTTGAGTTTGTTGTAACTGATTATTTTGCTCCATTTGTTGTCTTCTGAGTCCATCCATCGCACTAGGATCATTTACTATTGAAGTTTGTATGTTGTTTACTTGCATTTCCCCTCCTTTTTTATTTAATTATATCACTTCTTTATAAATTTTACAATCTCATCTTTAATTTGAGACTTATCAATTATATTCTCATTTGTTATCTCTTTGTCAAACAGTTCTCTAATAATTTCTGGTGCTTTTACATCATAGTGCGTCTCAATATAAACAATGGCATCTTTATCTGATATAGTATTTTCTTCAACTTCAGCTATTTCTCTATCAATATCTTCATTAGTTAAAGCCTTATAAATACTTGGAGCAAATTTTGTCCATTCAGCTGTAGAATAAGCTACTACATAATTTTTTATTTCTCCTTTCTCTTTTAAATACTCATAAGCTTTAACTGCTGTTGCAGTATGAGGGTCCATTAGATAATTTTCATTATTTGCATATCTTTTAATTATCTCTTCACATTCACCATCAGTTGCAAAATCAGCATCAAAATCTTCTTGAATTACATTTAGTTCTTCCTGAGTTAATTCAAAATAACCATTCTCTTCTAAAGACTCTAAAAGCTCTTTTGTTCTATTTTCACCAAATTTATCAAAAAGCACTCTTTCAACATTACTAGACTTTAAAATATCCATAGCAGGAGATATTGTTTTTATAAGTTTTTTATCTCTAAGATCGTATCTTCCATATTTTATTAGCTCATAAAGCACATTGTTTTTGTTTGAAGCAATTATAATCTTTTCGATAGGTAGACCCATTTTTTTAGCATAATAAGCTCCAAGTGCATTTCCAAAGTTTCCACTAGGAATAATGACATCTATTTTATCCATTAGTAAAATTTCGCCATTTTCTACTAATTTTAAATATGCCCAAAAATGATAAATAATTTGAAAAATAATTCTTCCAAAATTTACACTGTTTGCAGCTGAGAGTTTAATTCCCTCTTCCTCTAAAGTTTTTCTAAAATCTTCATTTTTAAGTAAATTTTTAAGAGCACTCTGAGCATCATCAAAATCACCTAAAATTCCAAAAACTTTTTCATTTGAAGCATTAGTTGTTACCATTTGAAGTTTTTGAACTTCACTTGTTCCTTTATGAGGATACAAGCATACTACTTTTATATTTTCTTTATTTTCAAAAGTTTTGAGTGTTGCAGGTCCTGTATCACCAGAAGTTGCTGCCATTATTAGATAATTTTCATTTCTCTCTTTTGCAAGATTTGATAAAATCACACCAAATGGTTGAAGTGCCATATCTTTAAAAGCACGAGTAGGTCCATGCCAAAGCTCAGCTATACTCAAATCCTCCTTAACTTTTACAACTGGCACTACATCAGGATCATCAAAATTTCTAAGATATGTATAAAGAGCCTTATTTAAAAGATCTTTACCAATATCAATCTTAAATAAAGATAAAATTCCTGCTGCAAGATTTTTATACGTTTTTTCATCTCTGTCATCATAATGTTTAATTAAAAATCTTTCATCAATTTTAGGAAGTTTTTCTGGTACATATAGACCACCATTTAGAGCTGCCGGATTTAAGATAACTTCGCTAAAACTTTTCTTTTCAATAGTCCCACGAGTCCCTATAAACTTCATTATAAGCCTTTTTTATTGAAATTATATCAAATTGGTATATTAGTATATTAGTTATTGGTTAATTGGTTAATTTGTAAAATATTATGTCAACTCACCAATATACCAATTACCAATATACCAATTACCAATATACCATTTAAATTGTTATAATTCTACCAAAAAGGCTAATAGTGATACCTTTTCATATCCATAGCGACTATTCACTTCTTCATTCATCAATAAAAATCAAAGACTTAGTAAAAAAAGCTAAAGAGTATGGATACAAATCACTTGGAATTACAGAACTTGATAATATGTTTAGCGCAATTGAGTTTTATGAAAACTGTAAAAAAGAAGAAATAAACCCTATTATCGGGATTGATGCTCTTATAAATAGAAATAATAACCTATTTAGAATGGTATTAATTGCAAAAAATTATGAAGGGTATAAAAACTTAATGTATTTAAGCTCTATTAGTTATTTATATCATATGAAAGGTTCTCTTGCTATTTTGCCTTATGAAGAACTTATAAAAAATCAAAATAATATAGTCGTAATTTTACCTATGATGGAAAGTGAAATAGGATTTCATTTAAATATCTTAGATGAACAAAATGTTTTAAATGGTGCTAAAGGAATAGAAAAAGCAAAAGAAATTGCTAAACTTCTAAAACAAGATATAAATGAGCTTTATTTAGAAATTAGAAGAGACAGTTTTAAAGAGTCTTTAATAGAAAAAGATTTGATTCATATCTCAAATGAGTTAAATATTCCCTTAATAGCTTCATCAAATATTTATTATCTTGATAAACTTGATTATATTTATAAAGATGCTCTTGAATGTATTGAAAGTAACAAACAATTTGATGACATTCATAGAGAATTTGATATAGGAGAATACTATTTAAAATCAAAAGAGGAGTATGAGAAAATTTTTAAAAATTTACCTAATGCAATTGAAAACAATAAAAAACTTTTCTCTGATATAGATATTCAAATCCCGCTTGGAAATCCAACTCCTCCTACCTTTAAATTTACAAAAGAGTATGCAAAAAAAGAAGGGCTTGATATTGAAAGCGATGTAGAATATTTCGAGTATAAATGCTGGCAAGGACTTGAGAAGAGACTAAAAAAAATTCCAGAAAATTTACATGAAGTTTATAAAAAACGCCTTGAATATGAGATAAATATTATAAAGCAAATGAAATTTCCAGGATATATGCTAATTGTTTGGGACTTTATTAACTACGCAAAAGACCCAAGCCGTCATCTAAGAGGTGATGGAAACAAAATTCCAGTAGGTCCAGGACGTGGTAGTGCTGCTGGGAGTTTAGTTGCATACGTACTTGAAATTACAAATATTGACCCTATAAAATACGGTTTGCTTTTTGAGAGATTTCTAAATCCTGAGAGAGTTTCAATGCCCGATATTGATGTTGACTTTTGTCAGGAAAGAAGAGATGAGGTTATAGAATACGTACAAAAAAAATATGGAAATGAAAACGTCGCACAAGTTATAACATTTGGTTCTTTACTTGCTAAGGGTGTACTTAGAGATGTAGCAAGAATTTTTGGAATAGATTATTCAACTGCTGATAAATTCGTAAAACTAATACCAGACCAACTTGGCATTACACTTGAAAAGGCAAAAGATCTTGAAAGTAAGATTGCTCAGATTATAAATGAAGATCCACTTTATGAAAGACTTTATTCATTTGGAGAATCTCTTGAAGGTCTTAAAAGAAATACAGGAAAACATGCTGCAGGTGTAGTTATAAGTGATACTAAACTCTGGAATAAATCCCCTCTATACAAACAAGATGAACATGACGAATTTCACACTACTCAATATTCTCTAAATTATTTAGAACCAGTTGATCTAATTAAATTTGACTTTTTGGGACTAAAAACCCTCACTGTAATTGATAAAGCTATCAAAAATATAAAAATTAATCGCAATATTGAAATAAACATAGATGACTTGACACTTGACGACCCTAAAGTATTCGAACTTATTCAATCAGGAAAAACACTTGGATTATTCCAAATAGAATCAGATGGAATGCAAGACTTAGCTAAAAGACTTAAACCAAGTAATTTCGAAGATGTAATTGCTATGCTAGCTCTATATCGTCCAGGTCCAATGGATGCAGGAATGCTTGATGATTATATCGAAAGGAAACATGGAAGAAAACCTATTAGCTATTTTTATGATGAATTTGAAGAGGTCTTAAAACCAATACTTGAACCAACTTATGGAGTTATTGTATACCAAGAACAAGTAATGCAAATAGTTCAGGCAATTGGTGGATTTAGCTTAGGTGAAGCAGATATTATCCGTAGAGCTATGGGGAAGAAAAAAGCTGATTTAATGGCAAAATATGCTGAAGAATTTGCAACCCGTGCAAAAGAAAAAGGCTTTTCTTATGAAAATGCAAAAGCATTATTTAATTTAATAGAAAAATTTGCAGGGTATGGATTTAATAAATCCCACTCAGCTGCTTATGCAATGATTACTTATCAAACTGCTTGGCTTAAAACATATTATCCTACCGAATTTTTTGCAAGTCTGCTTACATATGAGGCAGACAATACTGACAAAATTGCAAAATATATAGACGAAGCAAAATCTCTTGGTATTGAAATAATGCCGCCAAATGTTCAAAAATCAAATGCTGAATTTACACCTGCTAACGATAAAATACTATTTGGCCTTAGTGCAATAAAAGGAGTTGGAAGCAAAGCAATTGAAAGTATTGTTAATAATAGACCATTTAAAGATTTAGAAGATTTTATACTCAAAGTTGATACCTCTAAAGTAAATAAAAAAGTTTTTGAGCAATTAATCCGTTCAGGTGCAATGGACTCATTTGGATATACAAGAAAAACTCTTCTTCAAAATCTTGAAAAAATTCTTGAATTTAAAAAAAGAATAGAAGATAGAAAAAATGCAATAAATCATGCTAATTCTCTTTTTGCTGATATGGAAGTAGAAGAAAAAAGTGAACATTTAGAAATTAATGAAACAAATGAATTTGATATGAAAACCAAACTCCAGGGAGAGTATGAAACACTTGGATTTTATGTCTCAGCCCATCCCCTTGATCCATATAAAGATGCTATAAAAGATATAAAATATAATCTCTCAAGCGAAATTGAAGAAATTATAGGCCAAGTTGCTCTCTTTATAGGAAAAATTGAAGGAATGAAAGTAAGGATATCAAAAAAAGGTAATAAATTTGCTATAGCAAACTTAATGGATTATCATGGTAAAATTGATATTATGATATTTGAAAGAGATCTTGAAAAACTTAATGAGTTTAATCTTGATGAACCAATTGCTATAAAAGCTCAAGTAGATAAAGTAGGAGAATTTTTAAGAATTACTTGTAGAAAACTTATGAGTTTAGTTGAAGCAAAAAATGAAAAAGCTGCTATTAAAGAAGAAACAGTATTAATAGAAAAAGAACTATCTGAAAATTATGAAGAAGAGTTACTTGAGCTTTATAATTATATTACCAAAAACCCGGGAAGTAAAAGGGCAGTTTTATTTTTAAAAACGCCTTTTGGATTTTCTTTAAAAGTTGAAACTAATTTAAGATGCAACATTTAGAAAGTATTAGGGGTATTAGGGGTTAGTAGGAGTATTATAAGTTTTAGAGGTTGTATAGTCATAACCTATACTAACCTCTACTCACCTCTATTAACCAATTCTTTTATCTTTTCTTTAAAATTGCATAAAAACTGAGGATACTCTTCATCAACTTTGCTTAAGTCTACATATTCTTTCATAAATTCATCTAAAGAGATACCTGATTGCATCCCAAGAGAGTATCCTTTAAACATCTCTTTTAGTTTAGCAGATGTAACCAAATCAACCATTGATTCAGCAAAAGCTATTCCCTCATCAATCATACCCTCTTTCCAAAAACCTATCATATTGTCAAATAATGTAACTACTGCGAAAAGTTCTTCTTCATTTTCTAAATCAAACTTTTCATTATTTGATAATTTTAATTGATACAAAGCAAATGCATCTTCAAAAGCTTTTTTGAAAGATTCTTCTGCTTCTTGAGTATTCCCTTTAGTTAGGGCATTTCTAAATTCAAAATAATTTTTTTTAATTTGTAAATCTTCCATAAATTTCCTTTTTTTGTTTAATTTTAACATTTTATTTGCTTTTTTCTTAATTTAGCGCTATAATGTCAGTGCAAATTTAAATTTTAGGAAATTACATGGAAACAATTTACGTAGGAAACATTAACTATAACGCAAGCGCCGATGAACTTAAAGAATTATTCTCACAATACGGCGAAGTACTATCATCAAAAATAATCAATGATAGAGAAACAGGAAGAAGTAAAGGTTTCGGTTTTATCGAAATGGAAAGTGGAGCAGAGACTGCAATAGAAGAACTTGATGGAAAAGAATTCCAAGGTAGAAGACTTAGAGTAAACGTTGCTAGACCAAGAGAAGCGAGAGCTTAATCTTTTGGTTTTTTTAATACAAAAATAAAGTGTCAGAGAAATTTAGGTTTTAGAGGTTGTAAAAGTGCTATAACCTTTATAACCACTACAACCCCTACTAACCTATACAACCTCTACTCACTTCGTTCGCATTGTCTATTTTACATTGGTGTTACCTTATATTTTTCTTAATTTAAGCATACTTTAAGATTAAAAAAGTAAAATTTCAAACTAATTAATTTACCTTAAAGGATTAAAATGAAAAAAGGTATTCATCCTGAATATGTAGAATGTACTGTAAGTTGTACTTGTGGGCATACTTTTAAAATTTTATCAACTAAACCTACTTTAAGAATTGAAGTTTGTAATGAGTGCCATCCATTCTATACTGGTAAAGAAAGAAATATAGACAGAGGTGGAAAAGTAGATAAATTTAAGAAAAAATACGGTCTTGCTTAATTGCTAACACTCGTCCCTACTCCAATAGGAAACTTAGACGATATTTCAAAAAGGGCTTTTTTAGCCCTTAAAAATGCAGAAATTATCTTTTGCGAAGACACAAGAGTTACAAAAAAGCTACTAAACCTTTTAGATATACAACTTAGTAAACAATTCATTTCAATGCACTCACATAATGAAAATAAAGTATTAAAAAGCATTGACCCAGAAATTTTAAAATCAAAAAACTGTATTTATGTAAGTGATGCTGGAATGCCAGGAATTAGTGACCCTGGAAGCAAACTCATTCAATTTGCTCAAGAGCACAACATTCCATATAGTGTTTTACCTGGAGCTAATGCGGCATTATGTGCATATGTAGCTAGTGGCTTTGAGGGAGAATTTTGTTTTTTTGGTTTTTTACCTCACAAAGGAAAAGAAAGATTAGAAAAATTAAAAAAAATTTTACAAAACGATAAAATTTCCATACTTTATGAATCTCCTCATAGAATTGAAAAACTTCTAAAAGAATTAAAAGAATTAGCTCCTAATAGAGTTATATTTTTAGCAAAAGAAATAAGTAAGATGCACGAAACATTTATAAAAGGCAAAGCTAAAGATATTAAATTATCTAATACAAAAGGTGAATGGGTAGTAGTAATAGATAAAACTAAGAAGCCTCAAAAATTAGAACTGACTTTTGAAGATATTTTAGAACTAAATCTCCCTTTAAAAGAAAAATCTAAACTCCTCTCAAAAATCAGCAAAAAAAGCGCAAAAGAAATCTACCAAGAATTATTGGGTTGATTGGTTATTGGTTAATTAGTAAACACTGACTAAATAAGTGAAACAATTGCAAATTTTAGCGAAATAAAGGCGTTAAAAAAAGCATTCTGTTTGAGCGTAGCGAGTTAATGCTTTTTAACTTTTATTGAGCGTTAAAAAATTTGCTCTTTTGTTGAACTTATTTAGTCAGTACTAATTAGTATATTCTCACTTTTTTTGATAAAATACATTTATGATAGTTTATGGAAAAAGAGTCGTAGAATATATTATTCAAAAACATCCTAATATTGTTAAAGAAATACTAATTGCAAAAAAGCTAAGTAAAAACGAATTAAAAAAATTTAGAAATTTTAAAATAAAATTTATAGAAAATAGGCTAGCACAAAAATTAAGTAAAAATCAAAACCATCAAGGCTTTTTTGCAAAAATAGATTTTATTCCTCCAAAATGGGATATTGAAGGCAGAAGAATTTTAATTCTTGATAATGTAACAGATATGGGAAATATAGGAGCAATAGTTAGAACTTCTTATGCACTTGGCATTGATCTACTGATAATTACTGGAATAAAAGAATTAAAATGGGATAGAGTGATAAGAACAAGTGCTGGTGCAGCACTTGATATGAAAATAGTTGTTTTTCATAATATTTTAGAACTTATAAACATCTTAAAAACAAAAAATTATCTATTAATTGGTGCAGATTTAGGAGGAAAATGTAAAATTACAAAAAAAGAAAAAATAGCTCTTATAATGGGAAATGAAGGAGAAGGACTTAGTAAAAAGGTCAAAGCAAAATTAGATGAAATTCTTACAATTGAAATGAAAAAAGAGTTTGATTCATTAAATGTATCAGTTGCTACTGGAATTTTGATAGATAGGATTACAAATGAATGCTGAAAAATTTTTTGAAAAGTATTCATTAGAAGAGATATCAAAACGCACAAAAATATCACCAATAACACTTAGATTTATAAAAAACAAAGAATATGATAAAGTCCAAAGAGTAAAATTTATTGGATTTATTAATCTTATTCAAAGAGAATTTAATATAGATTTAAGTGAATTAATAGAAGAATATGATCAAGTTTATAATACTTCCTATAAAGAAGAAAAAACTCATACTGAAAAAAATGAAAAAAATAATTTAATATTTATACTTGCAATTATTCTTCTTATAGTCACAGGAACAATAATCTATAAATATACAACTTCATCTAAAAACTCCCTATTAGAAATAAATACTACATCTCAAAACAGCTCAACTACAAACTTTGAAAAAATATACAATAAAAATACTTTAGAAATTAATTCTTCAGTTATAAATGAAGACAACTCATCTTTAAAAAATGAAAATAATTCTTCTAAAAATGAAAGTAACTTATCTTCAAAAAACAAAAGTAATTCTTCTACAGAAAAAAAACTCCTAATTCCTAAAACTATAACTATAATACCAAAAGAAAAATTATGGTATAGAGCAATTAATCTTGATACAAATAAAACATTTGAGTTTCTTACTTCAAAACCAAAAACCTTAACTGGTAGCAACTATTTTATAAAATTTGGTCATGGAAATTTAACAATTGAATACGGAAATAAAATAATAGAACCTAATACAAAAAAAATAATAAGAATCCTATTCAAAGAAGGCAATTTTTCATATGTAAAAAAAGGCTATAAACCATGAAAAAAATAATTTTTTTTTTAATAGTAACTTTATCTTTTGCAAAATTTGATAATTTAATTATAAATTTAATAGGAAAAGAAAAGTTTAACGAATATCATGGTCTAATTCAAACAGTAATAAACGACCAAAATGTTTCAACAATTCAAGAAGTAGTAACTATTCTAAAAGAAAATGGTTTAATTGAACTTTTCTTTAAAAAACCACAAATAATTCATCCTAGCTTTATATTTGAAAACAATAATCCTATATTTAATACCTTAACTTTATACAAAAGTCTTAAAAATTTAGGATATTACTATTTTTTCCCAATTAATATAGAAAAAAACGGTGTTTATAAAATTACTATAGAAATGCAATCAACTCATCATATCGATCCTGTAAACTTTATAAATGAAATTCAAAATTATGGTTGCATGGTAACTGAAATAAAAAAAATAAATAATAATTTTGAATATTTTATTGACTGTCAAAATGAAATAATAAATGCTCCTAAAATTTCAGATAAAACAAAAGCATACTTAAACGTTCAAGGAGAATATTGGTTTAATACTAATGGTTTTAGAGAGGCTTTAATTAGCTCATCTAAATATGATTTATGGCATCCATATATAGTATTTTATGATAAAAATTTAAATATAATAAATATTATTACAAAAAATAATATTCAAAAAAAGATAAAAATTACTATTCCTAGTATTTGCAAATACATAAAAATAAGAGATAATTACGCAAAAGAAAATATAAAAAGAGGAATATTTATAAAAGGAATAAAATGAATCATTTTGAAAGAATAGAGAGACTTCCTAATTATATATTTGCAGTAATTAATGATCTAAAACTTCAAGCACGTAGAGCTGGTGAGGATATTATTGATTTTTCTATGGGAAACCCAGATGGCCCTACTCCAAAACCAATTGTTGATAAATTAATTGAAGCTAGCACAAAACCTAAAAACCACAGATATTCAGTTAGCAAAGGAATTTATAAATTAAGAGAAGCTATATGTAATTGGTATGCAAGAAGATACTCAGTTACATTTGATCCAGAAACAGAAGCAGTTGTAACTATGGGAAGCAAAGAAGGATATGTACACCTTACTCAAGCTATTACAAATGTAGGAGATGTTGCTATTGTTCCTGATCCTACTTACCCTATTCATTCATATGCTTTTATGCTAGCAGGTGCTAGTGTTAGAAAAGTTAAACTTACATATAATGAAAAATATGAACTAAATGAAGATGAGTTTTTTGATAGTCTAAAACAAGCAATGATCGAAGCTGTACCTAAACCAAAATTTTTAGTACTTAACTTTCCTCACAACCCTACAACTGTAACAGTTAGTAAAGATTTTTATCAAAAAGCAGTAGATTTTGCTAAAGAAGAAAACCTTTACATTATTAGCGATATTGCATATGCAGATATTACATTTGATGGATACAAAACTCCATCTATTTTTGAAGCAAAAGGTGCTAAAGAAGTAGCAATTGAAAGTTTTACATTATCTAAAAGCTATAATATGGCTGGATGGAGAGTTGGTTTTATGGTTGGAAATCCTGTATTAATAGGTGCTCTTCAAAAATATAAATCTTGGATTGATTATGGAATGTTTACACCTATTCAAGTTGCGGCAACAGTAGCCCTTAGAGATTATCAATATTTAGTGAAAGACATAGTAAACACATATGAAAAAAGAAGAGATGTATTAATTGAAAGTTTTGCTAATGCGGGCTGGGAAATTGAAAAACCAAAAGCCACAATGTTTATTTGGGCAAAAATTCCTAAAATTGCTAGACATCTTGGAAGTCTTAAGTTTTCAAAAAGACTGCTTACAGAAGCTCATATTGCCGTTAGTCCTGGAATAGGCTTTGGGGCATATGGAGATGAATATGTAAGAATCGCTTTAATTGAAAATGAAAAAAGAATACGTCAAGCTGCAAAAAATGTAAAATATTTTCTTAAAAATTTAAAGGAAAACAATGGTTAAGATAGGAATTGTAGGAGTTGGAACAGTAGGCGAAGCAGTTATAAAAAACTTAGAAAAAAATAAAGAATTAATTAAAGCTAGAGCTGGAAAAGAGATAAAAGTTATAAAAGGTGTAGTTAGAAATTTAAATAAAAAAAGACTTGTAAATATTCCACTAACAACTGATTACAAAGATGTTACTCGCGACCCTGAAATTGATATAGTAGTAGAACTTATGGGAGGAGTTGAAGAAGCTTTTGAGGTTGTAAAAGATGCACTAAATCACAATAAAGCAGTAGTAACTGCAAATAAAGCACTTCTAGCTTATCATAGATTTGAGCTAGAGGAACTAGCAAAAGCTCCATTTGAATATGAAGCAAGTGTTGCTGGCGGAATTCCTATAATAAAAGCATTAAGAGATGGACTTAGTGCAAATCAAATAAAAGAAATTAAAGGAATAATTAACGGTACTTGTAATTATATCCTTACTGAAATGAAAAAAGGAAGAAACTACGAAGATGTTTTAAAAGAAGCTCAACAGCTAGGCTATGCTGAAGCTGATCCTACTTTTGATGTAGGAGGATTTGATGCAGCTCATAAACTTCTTATCTTAGCAAGTATTGCTTATAACATTGATGCAAAGCCAGAAGATATTTTGATTGAAGGGATAGAAAACATTAATCTCACTGACATAGAATTTGCAAAAGAATTTGGATATGAAATCAAGCTTTTAGGAATTGCTAAAAAAATAGCCTCTCAGGTAGAACTAAGAGTTCATCCTACTTTAATTAAATCTTCTCAGATGATAGCAAAAGTGGAAGGCGTTATGAATGCAATTAGTGTAATTGGTGATGTTGCAAAAGAGACGATGTATTATGGTCCAGGTGCTGGAGGAGATGCAACGGCAAGCGCTGTTATTAGCGATATAATAGAAATCGCAAGAGGTAATATAAATCCAATGTTAGGATATAAAATACCTCTAGAAATTGAAAAACTAACTCTTAAACCAATTGATGAAATTGAAAGTAAATATTACCTTAGAATTGCAGTAAACGATGAAATAGGAGTACTTGAAAAAATAGCTTCAATACTTGCAAAAAATAATATATCAATAGAAAGTTTCCTTCAAAAACCGAGAAACGGTTTTGTAAAACTTCTTTTTGCAACTCATAAATGTAAAGAAAAAGAAATAAAAAAAGCAATAAACCAAATTCAAAAACTAAATTTTGTTATAAAACAAATAAATTATATAAGAATAGAAGATTAAAAAAAGTTAATTTGTGTATTTTTATTAGCAAATTAGTATAATTGAAAGTGGAGAGTTAAGTGTTAATGATAGATAAGTTAAAAAAAATTTCTCTTTTTTTTAATATAGACGAAAACACTCTAAAAGAAATTGCATCTTTTTCTTTTATTAAAAGTTATAAGAAAGATGAAATAATATTTTATGAAGGAGAAAAAAAAAGATATTTTTATGGCATAGTTAAAGGTAATGTTTTAATGTATGATGTTGATTTAAAAGGTAATATAATCCCAAAAAATCAATTTGGCTGTGGAGATATTTTTGGCCTAATTTCTCAAATACAAAATAAACCATATTGCCTAAATTCAAAAAACGAAAGTGAAACTGAAATAATAATAATAGATTACGAAAAATTTAAAAAATATATTTCAACTTCTCCCTTTAGTGATAAAATAATAAAAATGCTTAGTAATCAAATAGTACAAGAAATTGAATTCAATAAACTTCAAAAATATGACACTACCCAAAGAGTCATATATACACTCCTTAATTTCCCTAAAAAATTTGTAAAAAAGAAAAAATATCTTTTGGCAAAAGAGCTAAATATGTCACCTGAAACTCTTAGCAGAATTTTAAGCAGACTAAAACAAGAAGAAATTATTTGCTACTGTGAAAAATCTATAAAAGTTCTTGATTGTGAAAAGTTAAAAGAAAAACTACAATAGTAGTGAATAGTGTGTAGCGAGTAGTAAGTAGTAAAATAGGCGCGCAAAGGTGCGATTCCAAAAAAATCACTACACACTAATCACCACTCACTGCTCACTATTTTATGCGGGGCTAAACTTAGATTTAGAAAAGTTAAAAGTAAAGTCCTGACCCCTAAGAACATATAATCAATTACAAATTACTAATAACTAATTGTCAATATACCAATAACTAACACACAAATTAACCACTTTAAAAAAAGAAAAAAGGAGGGAAAAGAATTAGAAGCTATATTTAAACTCTACCCTTGCTTCGTTATTGTCATCGTTTTTCACACCATTGCTTCCATCAAGAATTGAATAGTATGCGTGAATATTCATTTTTTTAGTATATGCATATTTAACACCAACTTGATATTCTTGATAATCTTTATTAGCTGCTGTATCATCATTAATCACAGCTGCTGCAGCATAAACTTTAGTTTTCTTATCCACAGAATAACCTACTTTACCATATACAGCGTTTGTGTCAGTTGTGTTAGTAATATAATATTTTTGTGCTGTCGGAAGCACTGCTGCAAGTGGTGAATCAGAATCAAGTGTTACAACACCACCATCTTTTCCAGTTTGAGCATAACCAACTTGTGCACATAGTGCATCTTGATTATATTTTGCTGAAACATTGAAATATGTTTGAGTTTTATCATTTACACCTAATGTAGTTGCTGCTGATTTAGTTAAATCTGCTTGAGCATAATCAGCATGTAAAGCTATATTGTCCATTTTATAATCAGCTCTTAGAACAACATCTGAATCAATCATATTATCTACATTAAAATACCAAGCTTGAGCTTTAATATTGTCTTGAGCAAAAATAACCGCTGCTGCATATACATTGTTTCCACCTGTCCCTACTTGGTCAAGTCCAACCATCGCATCAAGACCAGCTGCCGCTACTGTAATATTATCATTTACTTTATAAGTTGCAATTGCACCTGCTGCTGTTGCTTCACCTACACCTGTTGCAGTAATAGGTGTTGCTACAGGAATTTTACCAACAATAGCATTTAATCCATTTGCACTATATTGTAAAAAGAATTTTGCGTTAGCAGGAAGATTGCTTCCATCTGTAGTACCATCACTATAAATATTCCAATCAAAAGCATAAGCTGTATTGAACTTTAACTCTTCGCTTACAGGTACACTAAATTTAAATAGTGCAGTAGTTCTGTATCTTTGAGTATATGTTTTATCACTTTCATTGTATACTCTTAATCTTAAATATCCACCAAAATCAACATTTTTAATCGCGTCAGTTAATGGAGTTGCAGTTGCAAAACTAACTCCTCCCATTGCTATTAAAGCTGCTAAAGATAATTTTTTTAGCATTCTCTCTCCTTTAAGTTTTTTATTTGTCATACAATTATATCGACAAATTTTTGAAAAATCAAATAGTTTTGTGTTATTTTTGTGTCTTTTTTAATATATTTTTAAGTATTTGTAACTATTTTTCATACAAAGGCATTCCCATGATATTATACCCACTATCTACATAATGAACTTCTGCAGTTACCCCACTTGAGAGATCACTTAATAGATACATTGCTGAATTTCCAACCTCATCAATTGTGACATTTTTTCTAAGAGGCGAATTTTTTTCATTATATTTTAAAATTTCACTAAAGTCCCCTATTCCACTTGCTGCAAGTGTTTTAATAGGACCAGCACTTAAGGCATTTATTCTAATATTTCTCTCACCTAAATCCACTGCTAAATATCTAACACTAGCCTCTAATGCTGCCTTTGCCACTCCCATTACATTATAATGAGGCACATATCTCTCACTTCCAAGATAAGTTAGTGTTAAGATACTTGCACCATCATTTAATATCGGTTCTAGCTTTTGCACAACCTCAATTAATGAATAAACACTAATATCCATTGCAATTCTAAAGGCTTCTTTGCTAGTATTTATAAATTTACCATCAAGAGCCTCTCTTGGAGCAAAAGCCACTGAATGAACTAAAAAATCTAGTTTACCAACTCTTTGAATACTTTCTTTTAACGCTTCAATTTCTTCAGGTTTACTTACATCAAGTGGATAGATATTTTTAACATCAAGTTCGTTTGCTACCTTTTCAACTCTTTGCTTTAACTTATCGTTTTGATAAGTAAGTATTATTTCAGCACCTTGCGCTTTACACGCTTTTGCAATTCCATATGCAATTGAACGATTATTGGCAACTCCTATAATAAGACCTCTTTTACCTTGCATTATCATTTTATCTCCTTTACAATTTCTATCATTTCTTTAAAAGTTTCTACATCTAAACTAGCACTACCAACCAATACTCCATCAACATTAGGAGTTTCTAAAATACTTTTTATGTTATTAAGATTAACACTACCTCCATAAAGAATAGGTCTATTTGTTAATTTTCTAATTTCAGCATGTACTTCTTGAATTTCTTCTAACTTAGCGCTAATTCCTGTTCCTATTGCCCATACTGGTTCATATGCAATGATTAACTTTTCATACTTTAAATCAATACCAACTATTTGTTCTTTTAAATAATTTATTACTGCTTCTGTACCTTTTTTTCTAATTTCAATTGGTTCACCAATACAGTAAAATATTTCAAAATTATGTTTTTTAAAAAATTCAAATTTTTTAGCAATAAACTCTTGAGATTCTTTAAGTACATACCTTCTTTCACTATGACCTATAAGAACTCTTTTTATATTAAATTCATTTAATTGCTCAAGCCCAATTTCACCTGTATATGCACCATTTACTTCAGGATAAGCATTTTGAGCTCCAATTAGCTCATCTTCTAACAACGCCGTAAATGGTGGAAAGACAGCAACTTTTACATTTCCAAAATCTATTGTTTTTAAATCTTTTAAATAAGAAATAGTATCTTTTTTTGTTTTATTCATTTTAAAATTTGCTGCTACTATCATAGACAACTCACTTTATCAGAAACTTCAAGTGCAGCAACTCCAGGAAGTTTTTTACCTTCAAGTAGTTCTAAACTAGCGCCTCCACCAGTTGAAATAAACGTCATCTCTTCATCATCACCAGCCCTTTGAACTGCATCTGCTGTATCTCCTCCACCTACAACTTTTATACCATGACTTCTTGCAATTTCATGAGATATTTTAAATGTTCCTCTACTAAATTTATCCATTTCATACACACCCATAGGACCGTTCCATAGAATTGTCTGTGCATCCCATAAAACTTCTCCAAAGAGCCTTACACTCGCAGGTCCTATATCAAGCCCCATCCATCCATCTGGAATTTCTTGAGAAGTTACATACTTAACCATTGCATCTTCTGCAAACTTATCTGCTATTACAATATCCACTGGTAAATAAAACTTAACTCCAAGTCTTTTTGCTTCTGCCATAATTTTAAGTGCTTCATCAATTAAATCATCTTCAACTAAAGAGTTTCCTACATTATATCCTAAAGCTTTTAGAAAAGTAAAAGCCATTCCACCACCAATAATCATTTTATCCACTTTTGGAAGTAGATTTATAAGTGCTTGTAATTTACCACTAACTTTACTACCTCCAACCACTGCTACAAATGGTCTTATAGGATTTTCAAGAAGTTTATGAAAGAAATTTATCTCTTTAAGAAGTAAAAATCCAGCTGCCTTTTTACTATTATCATAAAATCTTGTAATAGCTTCCACACTAGCATGAGCTCTATGACTTACTCCAAATGCATCATTTATATAAAAATCCCCAAATTCAGATAATTCTTTTGCAAAACCTTCATCATTTTTTGTCTCACGACTATCAAATCTTACATTTTCAAGAAGTAAAATCTCTCCATTTTTAAGATTAGATGCCTTTTCTTTTGCATCAGGTCCTACTACATCGTTTGCCATTATTACCTCTTGCTTTAATAAGTGAGATAATCTTTTTGCTACAGGTTTTAGAGAATATTTTTCATTAAACTCGCCTTTTGGACGCCCAAGGTGGGATGCTATTACTATTTTACACTCATTATCAAGAAGATATTTAATAGTAGGAAGAGCCATTATTATTCTTCTATCATCTGTAATATTTCCAAACTCATCAAGTGGAACATTAAAATCACATCTTACAAATACTCTATCTCCATTCTTTAAAGGTAAATCTTTTGGCGAATTAAGTTTCATATTTCTCCTTTTTTATTTAAAATTATAGCTAATATTGTAGTTTTTCCTAAAACCTAAATCCTCAACTCTTCATTATATACTTAGCCATATCAAGCAATCTATTTGAGTATCCCCACTCATTATCATACCAAGAGAAAATTTTAACTAAATCTCCATTAACTTGTGTTAAATCAAGAGCAACTATACTACTTTCACTTCTACCATTTATATCACTACTAACTAAATATTCATTATCAATTCCTAGAATTCCTTTTAAATCAGTTTTTGAATGAAATTCAATTAGTTCGTTTATCTCTTTTGAAGTGACATCTTTTTTTAATTCCACTACTAAATCCATAAGCGAAACGTTAGCTACAGGTACTCTTACACTTCTTCCATCAAGTTTACCTTTTAAGCTTGGTAATACTTTATAAATTGCCTTTGCAGCACCTGTAAAAGTTGGAATAATATTACTAGCAGCAGCTCTACTTCTTCTAATATCTCTTAAATTTGGTGCATCAAGTAATTTTTGATCCATCGTATAGCTATGAATTGTGGTAATAAATCCCTTTTCAATTCCAAAATTCTCATCAAGAATCTTTGCAATTGGAGCTAAACAGTTTGTAGTACAAGATGCATTTGAGATTATGCTCTCACCCTTATATTCATTATGATTAACTCCTAAAACATATGTTGGAGTATCATCATTTGCTGGGGCTGAAATGATAACTTTTTTTACATTTCCTTTTAAGTGTCCTTTAGCTAAATCACTACTTAAGAATTTCCCTGTAGCTTCAATAACTACATCAGCTTCACTAAAATCACATTTAAACGGTGTTTCTTTACTTGAATAGCTTACAAAATGAGGTCCTATTTTTAAAGTATTCTCATCTAAAATTTCAGCCTCTATATCTCCTCTAATAGTATCATACTTTATTAAATATGCAGCTATTTCAATTGGCATAATATCATTTATTGCAACAAGTTCTATATCACTTCTATTTAAAAGTGCTCTTACTACATTTCTTCCAATTCTTCCAAATCCATTAATGGCTATTTTCATTTAAAGCCTTTTTGATGAAATTATAGTAAAATTTCAGTATGAAAATAGCAATTTTTGGAGGAAGTTTTGACCCAGTACATATGGGACACATTGAAGTTGTTAAAAAAGCACTTGATTTTTTAGACATTAATAAGCTAATAATTATGCCAAATTACTTAAATCCACTAAAGCATAAATTTTTAGCACCTTCTGAAACTAGGCTAAAATGGTTAAAAGAAGTTTTTAAAGACTTTGATAAAGTTGAAGTTAGTGATTTTGAAATTAGGCAAAATAGACCAGTTTTTACAATTGAAACAGTAAAAATATTTAATCCTAACTACTTTATAATAGGAAGTGATAATCTAAATACACTTCATAAGTGGAAAAACATAGATGAATTAAAAAATATGGTAGAATTCGTAGTAGCTACTAGGGGTAATATTGATGAAAATCTTCTAAAGAAGCACAACATAAATAAAATAATAAAAGTAAATATCCCAATTAGCTCAACAGAAATTAGAAATGGAAAATTTCAATATCTACCAAAAAAAATAGAAAATGAGATAAAGGAGTTTTATGGATAGAATTGCAAAAATAAAAGAGCTACTTGATGAGAAAAAAGCTCTAGATATAATTGATTATGATTTAAGAAATACAGATTATTTTGTAGATTATGTAGTAGTTGCTACGACAATGGCAGATAAACACTCAAAAGCCCTATTAGATCACCTTAAAAAAACTCTAAAACCTTTAGGAGAAACCTTTTTAGGAGTTGATGAGAGTGATGATTGGACTGTTATTGATTTAGGTGATGTTTTAATTCATCTCATGAGTGAAGAATATAGAGCAAAATATCAAATGGATAGTTTCTTAAAAGAAATAAAAGAGAAATTAAGAGGTTAAATCCCACTCACTTATAAGCTCTATCCCCTCTTCTTTTAATATTTTACTCGTAAGTCCGGGGGCATCGCATTTGCACTCACACCCATTCACATAAGCACTAGTTTTCCTAACCCCACAGCTTGGAGACTTCTCTTTTCCTATAAAAAATTTTATATCATTTTCTTTGCATATTCTAAGAGCAACTCTAGCTCCTTTTAAAAAAGCCTCTGTTTTATCAACTCCATTTATATCAATAATTTTATCGCCAACAAATCTTGCAGGAGGGCGAGGAGTTGGAAGTGCTACTTCCTCTGGACAAAAAGGAAAGAGTTCATATTTTTCTTCTAGCTTTTCTAAAATCTCTTTTGGCAGAGGCTTAGATTTTCCATCATACCTACAAGCCTCTCCAAGCATACACTTACTTATCATTGCTTTTTTTTCAATTACAATCCTTAATTTTCCATTTTCCATTGAGCATTTTCAATTTGTATCACATTCTCTCTTTTGCATTAATTCCTAGAAGAGATAATCCAAGTTTAATAATACTTCCAACAACTGCTAATATTTTTAATCTTTTGCTTTCTCTATCACTTCCTATTACTTTATTTTTATTATAAAACTTATGAAATTCACTAGCTAAATCTATCAAAAAGTTAGTTAATCTATGAGGTTCTCTTGAATTAAATGCATCTTCTAAAATATAAGGTAGTTGCAATGCTAAAAACAATAAATCTTTTTCATCTTGTGTTAAATCTTTTAATTCAACCCCTGCCACATCTTCATACTCTATTCCTTTATTTCTAAAAATTGAGCGAATTCTTGCATGTGCATAATTTACATAATAACTTGGATTTGAACTATCTTCTTTTTTTAAATCATCTACATCAAATTCAAGATGAGTATCAGCTTTTTTTGTTAAAAACACAAATCTAAGAGCATCAGCCCCTACATCTTCAACTACATCTCTAACTAATATAAAATTCCCTGCCCTTTTACTCATTTTATAAGGCTCTCCGCCTTTTAGAAGTTTTACCATTTGAGAGAGAAGAATTTCAAGTTTTTCTGGATCAAAACCTAAAAATTTAATAGCAGCTTTAACCCTTGCAATATATCCGTGATGATCAGCACCCCAAATATTTATGTACTTATCGTATTCTCTTTTAAATTTGTCCCAGTGATATATGATATCTCCTGCAAGATATGTAGGTCTACCGTCCTCTCTTACTACAACTCTATCTTTTTCGTCTTTATATTCAGATGATTTTAGCCATATTTTTCCATCTTTTTCATAAAGTGCATTATTTTTTTCTAAAATTTCTTTTACTTCATCCCAGTATTTATATAAACTTCTTTCACTTACCCAATTATCAAATGGCACTACATTAAGAGCTTCAATATCTTTTTTTATCTCTTCTAGCATTTTATCTTTACCCCAAAGGCTAAGAACCTCATCATTAAATTTTGCTTCTTTTTTTCCGTCAACTTCAACAATCTCAACTGGTGTTTTAAAATAATCTTCTCCAAACTCATCAACAGCAATTTGAGCCAAATCTTTTATATATTCGCCTCTATAATATTCATCTGGCCAAATTACTTCAAGTCCTAAAATTTCTCTAGCAGTTAGATAAATTGAAAGACCAAGTAAATTTATCTGTCGCCCTGCATCATTTACATAATATTCAGTAGTGATTTTATATCCAATATGTCTACCTATTCTAGCTATTGAATCACCAAAAATTGCTCCTCTAGCGTGCCCTATATGAAGAGGCCCTGTTGGATTGGCTGAAATGTATTCAAGAAGTATCTTTTCATCTCTTTCATTTTTAGCAAAATTTTCTTTTTCATTTAATACTTTATTTGCAAACTCATCTAAAAATTTATCACTAAGTTTAATATTAACAAACCCGCTTAATGGTTCAATACTTTCAAACTCTTCTAAATTTGCTAGCTTTTCACATAAATTTTTTGCAAATTCTACTGGATTTTGTTTATTAGCTTTAGCATATTTAAAAATTGGTACTGCAAAATGACCAAACTCTTTTTGTTTAGGTTTATTAATAGGAGGATTCTCTCCTAAATGCTCTTTAAAAATCTCTGCAACTCTTTGTTTCATCACTTTCCTTTCCAATAATTAATAAATTTATCTAAATCATACTTACTAGTTTTAATTAAAGAAGCTAAAGCACAACTTCTTAGATACTCTTTTGCTACGTTGAAGTCATCATTTATCAAAAGATAATCATATTCACGTATTTTATTCATTTCGTTTAATGCATTTATCATTCTAACCTTAAGCGACTCTTCAGTTTCTGTTCCTCTATTTTTCAGTCTTTCAATAAGAGTTTGATTATCTTTAGTGGTTACAAATACACTTGTTACTATATCAGGATATGCTTTTCTTACTGCTTCATGTCCTTGAACATCAATATCTAAAAATACTATTTTTCCTTCACTTAAAGCCTTATTAATTTGTCTTTTGCTAGTTCCATAAAAATTCCCATGAACTTCAGCCCATTCAAGAAAATATCCTTCTTTAATATCTTTTAAAAATTCTTCTTTGCTTACAAAAAAATAATCCACTCCATCTTTTTCACCATCTCTTTTTGCTCTTGTTGTTGTTGAAATACTAAAGTATGCCTTATTACCTAATTCTTCACAAACTTTTCTCGCTAAAGTAGTTTTTCCACTTCCACTTGGCCCTGAAACTACAAAAATACTTCCACTTACTTTCAAATATTCCATATTATCCTCCAAAATCAATAGTAATTGTAACTTTCGCTTTTGATTTTTTAAGTTCTTCCCAATTAATATTTAAAATGTTTCCAAGAGTTTTTTCTTGTAAACTAATATTTTCTTCGGGATCACTTTGATCTTGGAACTTAGAACTTGGAACTTCTTCGTTTTCTATTTCATTATTATCCATTCTTAATTCACCACTCCCAATTTCCTCTGGAAATTTTTTATTTTCTTCTTCTGATATTTCTTCTCCTAAAGCTTCAGCAACTGCCTTTTTATCAAGTTTTTCAATTTCACTCAATTCATCTAATTCATCACTAACATCTTGTGTAACACTGTCTTCTAAATCTTCATCAATATCAGATGTAGCTAACTCTCCTTCATTATCTAAATCTTGAATTTCATCTAAATTAATATCTTCATCAATTTTATCAGCAATTTCCTCTTCTTGTGCTTGTTCACTCTCAAGTTCTATATTTTCATCTTCTGTTTCCAAAGATATATTTTCTTCGCTTTTTTCTTCAAAATCAGATGAAACTAATTCTTCACTATTTTCACTATCTAAATCTTGAATTTCATCTAAACTAATATCTTCATCTAATATCTCGTCAATAGACTCTTTATTATCTGTTATGCTATCTTCTTCTAAATCTTTATCTTCTTTTTTTTCATCTAAATCATCTATATTTTCAAAAACTTCTTCATCCAATTCGTCTATAGAAAAGTTCTCATCTATATTTTCTTTTGTTTCCATTTCTTCTTCAAGCCCCTTTTCTTCAACTATATCTTCAATGTCTATACTCTCACTATTAACATCTTCTTTTAATAATTCATCTGCATTTATTTCAAAATCATCCTCAAGCTCTTCATCTAAACTTTCAACACTAAGCTCCTCATCATCAACAAAAACATCATCAATACTTCCTTCCTCATCATCTAAATCAGTTAAATCGTCTAAATTTTCTATATCTAAATCACCAATATCATCTAATTCATCATTAAATTCTTCAATGTCATTTGAAGATATCTTTTCAATAATCTCTATCAAATCAGTAGGTAAAAATGGCTTGGTCAAAAACTCATCAAATCCTGGCAACTTTTCTTCATTTTTACTATGAATTAAAATAAATTTTGCATCTAAATACAAATTTTTTAAATTTTTAAGTAATTCATCATTATATAATTCTTTATCAATAAAAACTAAATCAAAATCTGCTTCAGGAATATAGTCATTGCCGCCAACGTCTATCTCATCACCTCTTTTTTCGGCACTAAGTTTAAAAAGTTTTTGAATAGTAGGATTTTCACTTATAAGTAAAATTTTCATAGCAGGCCTTGTTTTTTATTATAATTATATTAAAAAAGGACGAATTTTGAAAAAAGTAATTTTCTTTTTTGCTTTTATTCTTATAGCTTTTGCAAAAGAAGTTTATTTTATGCCAATGGATGGGGAAATAGCACATAAAAGATTATTTTATTTACTATCACATGCTCATAAAAATATCAAAATGACAATATATACATTTACAGACAAAAAACTAGCACGTGCTCTAAAAATTGCTGCTAACAAAGAAGTACAAGTCACAATAATAGCAGATAAAAAAGAAGCAAAATATAAATATAGTGTAATCCCAAACCTAGCTACTATAAAAAACATAAAAATAAAACTTCTTAGTGGGAAAAGTTATAAAAATGGGGATAAAGCAAAAATGCATGTTAAATTAACTATAATAGATAACAAATATTTAATAATTGGAAGTGCAAACTACTCATATAGTGCTTTTTATAAAAACTACGAATATATTATAATAGAAAAAGATAAAGAGTTAATAGAAGCTTTTAATACTTTTTTTGAAAAATTAAAACATATTTCAACTTCATATAGGGTAACTGGTTATACCAATTGAAAAAGGTAATAGAGGTAATAGAGGTAATAGAGGTAATATGGATATTAAATTAGTGTCAGTACCTCTACTAACCTCTACTAACCTCTACTAACCTCTACTAACCTCTACTAACCTCTACTAACCTCTACAACCTTATACACTATAACACAAAATGCAAAATCATTTTAAAAGCCTCTTTTATTTCTCTTTCAAATACCACCATCATACTTGAAATAATAGCTATTAGAACTAAAAAAGATACAAAAATTTTAATAGGAAACCCTATTACCAAAAGATTAAACTGAGGCATAGTTTTCATAATCATTCCAAAAATAATATCACTCATAAGAGAAATAGCTAAAATTGGAAAAGCTAAAGCAATTCCCACTAAAAAGTACTTATACATAAAACTCACAAAATATTCATAAACATTATGATAATTAAAAAACGCTCCAAAAGGCAAATCTTGCATAAAACGACTTAACATCAAAATTTCTAAATGATCACCTCCAAAACTTAAAAAAACTAAAATTGCAATCCATATAAAAAACTGTGATAAAATTGTAGATTGAGTCCCAAAGTTAGGGTCAACTACATTTGCCATTGTAAATCCCATAACAAAACTTACTTGTTCAGCTGCATATTTTAAAACATCAAATACAATCTGAAGAGCCATTGAGACAAAAAAAGCAAAAGCAACTTCATTAAGAATAGCTAATATTAAGTTTAATAAATTTATTTCAAATGTAACTTTAGGCACTATTGGAAAAAAAAGAATAGCAAGCCATAAACTAAATGTAGCTTTTGCTGTTATTGGAATATTCATATAATTAAAAAAAGGTAAAAAACTCATAAAAGATGAAATTCTAATAAACAAAAGTAAAAAAGTTACAGTATTTATAGGATCAAGTAATTTTACTATATCCACCTTAACCTTTCTATATGGTTATTAGTGTATTGGTTACTGGTATATTTGTTGATTGGAATAACAAATATACTAATATACCAATAACTAATTCTCAATTAATATTAGCTTTCTGTTTTTTAACGTATAAACTTTATCAAATTTTTTAGCAATATCCATATCATGAGTTACTGTTATCAAACTTGCATTATTCTCATCACAATATTCAAAAAGCGCACTAATAACCTCCTCGGCATTTTCTTTATCAAGATTCCCAGTTGGTTCATCTGCAAAAATAATTTTTGGTTTTTTAGTCAAAACTCTTGCAATGCTCACCCTTTGTTGCTGACCACCTGAAAGAGTTTGGATATTTTGATGCAAAACATCTTTTATTTTAAGTCTTTCAAGCAATTCAAAATCTATTTTCTCTCCTGTTAAAATTGCAGCAGCTTCTATATTCTCAAGTGCACTAAATGTATTAAAAAGATAATGAAATTGAAAAATAATCCCTATTTTTTTCTTTCTAATCTCAATCAAGTCTTTTTCTTTTAATTTATAAATATTCTGATTTTCAATAAAAACTTCTCCTTCATTTGGCTTTAAAAAAGTTGAAAGAATATGAAGAAGAGTAGATTTTCCACTACCACTACTGCCAACTATTGCTATTTTTTCTTTAGGTTTTACTTCTAAATTTACATTCTCAAAAAGTAAATAATCAAAAGAGTGTTTTAGATTACAAGCTTTTAACATAACGGCCTTTTTTAATTTTTATTATAATTATAATAAAAAAGGACTTTTTTTGAAAAAATATTCTATATCAAAACAATATCTAGATATTTTAGATAAAACTTTTATAGTAACTGAGACTGATTTAAAAGGCATAATTACTTATGCAAATGAAAATTTTTGCAAAATAAGCAAATTTAAATCTAAAGAAATAATAGGAAAACCCCATAGTATAGTAAGAGACCCAAGTGTTCCTAAAAAAGTATTTAAAGAGTTATGGGATACTATAAAACGTGGTGAAATTTGGGAAGGAAAATTAAAAAATAAAACAAAAGATGGTTCTACTTACTATGTAAAAACAATTATTGCTCCTATTAAAGATGAAAAAGGAAAAAACTTATATTATGTTTCTTTTCGGCAAGATATAACTGAACTTATGAATATAAAAAATAAACTCGCTCTTGAAAAGACCCTGCTTACAAATATAATTAACAATACAAATAATCTTATCTTAATAAGAAAAAACTTAAAACCTTTTAAAACAAATAAAAGATTTTTGCAAACCTTCAATGTAAAAAATTTAAAAGAATTTGAAAAAAAATATAAAGCCTTACATTGTCTTTTTGAAAAAAAAGAAGGACATTTTTATACAAATGATAAAGATTGGGATATTAAATTTTCTGATAAGACTTTAAAAGTATTAATAAAAGGCAAAACATATTTACTTTATGTAAAACATTTTAAACTAAAAAATGATATTTATTCAATAATAACACTAACTGATATCACAGAAATTGAAAATGCCAGAAAAAAAGCAGAAGAGATACATAAGTTAAAAAGTCTATTTCTTGCAAATATCTCTCATGAAATAAGAACACCTCTAAGCTCAATAATAGGATATTCAACTTTAATGCAAGATACAAATTTAAATTCAAAACAAAAAGAATATTTAATGAATATTCAAACTTCAGCTGACACTCTTTTAAATATAGTAAATACGATACTTGATTTTTCTAAAATAGAGAGTGGGAAAATGACTCTTGAATTTATTCCTACAAATATTTATGATATAGTTATTTCAACTTTTAATACTTTAAAACCTTTAGCTAAGAAAAAAAACTTAAAATATAAGTTAATTATAAATACATCTGAAGAATGTATACTAACTGACCCAATTAGACTTAGACAAATATTAATAAATCTTTTAAATAATGCTATTAAATTTACTAAAAGTGGCTCAGTTACACTAATATTAGAAAAAGATTTTACTTTTAGAATAATTGATACCGGTATAGGTATACCAAAGGAAAAACTGCCAAAAATTTTTGAAGCATATCTTCAAGCTGATAATACAATTACAAGAAAATTTGGTGGTACTGGTCTTGGACTTACAATAAGCTCAAAACTTGTTGAACTTATGGGAGGAAAATTAAAAGTAAAAAGTGAAGTAAACAAAGGAAGTGAGTTTTATTTTAAAATAACACCTACAATTTGTAATCAGTTAAAACTAAAAGACAAAATAAAAGAAGTTGCTTTAATAAATAATATTTATGAAAAAGAATTAAAAGAGTTTCTATCTATATTTAATATAAAAATAAACAAAAATACTTCTATTATCTTAACTACTAATGAAAATACTGCAAAAGAATTAAATGCAATTTTAATCGATGATAATGAAAACTATTTATATACTGCTTATTATCTTCTATATCACTATGAAAAAAAAGAAACAACATCAGTTCAATTTAAAGGTAAAATATTAATTGCTGAGGATTATGAGTTTAATAGGTTATTTTTAAAAGAAATACTTGAAAAACTTGGACTTGAAATTGATATTGCTATAAATGGTGAAGAAGCTATAAAAAAAGCATTAGAAAATTATTATAATTTAATTCTGATGGATGTAACAATGCCAAAAATAGATGGTATTGAAGCTTCAAAGATTATCAAAGAAAAAAAATCAGTCCCAATCATAGCAGTTACTGCTCACACTTTTGAAGAAGATGTCAAAAAATTCTTAAAATACACTGATGACTATTTATCAAAACCAATAGATATGGAAAATTTAATAAACATACTAAACAAATATATGAAATCATCGACTTCAATTAAAACTAAAATTTCTAAAAAATTTAATTTTTCAATAGACCAAACAAAAGACATTCTAAATACCTTTATAATCAATACTCAAAATACTTTAGAAGAACTAAAAGTTGCAATTGAAAATAAAAATTATAAAAAACTGTATGAAATTTTTCATAATTTAAAAAGTTCATCTGGAGCATTAGAAATAAATGATATTTACGAAGTTTCAACAAAACTAATGAAAAAAGCATTAAATAAAGAAGACACTAATTATGAAGATTCTATAAAAGTAATTGAAAAAAGTTTAAAAGAATTAAAAAAAGAGATTTAGCAGCTTATTTTAAAGCTGCTGCAACCTCATCTGCTAAATTACAACCAGTTTTTACTAGTCCTTCACCAACTTCAAATCTAATAAAATCAACTAATTTTGCTTCTCCACCAGCAGCTTTTGCAGCTTTACTTAAAGCTTCTGCTACGCTTTCTTTTTTCTCAGCTTTTACATACTCTTGTTCTGTTAAGCAAACTTCAGAAAAATATTTATTAATTTTACCTGGAATAATCTTATCAATTACATTTTCAGGTTTACCTTCTTTTAATAACTGTTCTTTTGCTATCTCTTTTTCTTTTTCAATCACATCAGCTGGTACACTTTCTGGATTTAGATAAAGAGGTTTCATTGCTGCAATATGCATAGCAATATCTTTAAGTGTATCTTTAATTGCTTCGCAAGTTTCAGGTTTGTCACAAGCCGCTGCTACAAGTACACCAACTTTCCCACCTGCATGAATATATCCATTTACTATACCATTATCAGGTGCTTTAATAGTAGCAATTCTTCTAACAACAATATTTTCTCCAATTTTTGCAATTTTAACTTTTAATTCTTCTTCAAAAGTTCCCTCACCAAAAGAAGCTTTTAATAGACTGTCAACATCAGCAATATCACTTACGTTTACAGTTTTTACAATTTCTTCAGTAAACTCTACAAACTCATCAGTTTTTGCCACAAAGTCTGTCTCACAGTTAACTTCTACAATACTTCCTTTTTTGTAATCTGGAGTAATATAAATTTCAACTCTTCCCTCAGCTGCATTTCTGTCTGCTTTTTTAGCAGCTTTTGCAAGACCTTTTTTTCTTAATATTTCAATTGCTTTTTCTTCATTACCTTCAGCTTCAACAAGAGCCTTTTTACAATCCATCATACCCGCACCAGTTTTTTCTCTAAGCGCTTTTACCATTGCTGCTGTAATATTTGCCATTTTTACTCCTTAGCTTTTATTTCTTCAACTTCTTTTGCAATTTCTTCTTCACTTTTGCTCTCATTTTTAGCTTCTTCTTTTACTTCTTTAATTTCTTCTTGAATTTCTTCTTCACTAACTGGTTCTTCAGCTACGCTTTCTGCCATTTCTTTACCTTCAATGATTGCATCAGCCATTGTTTTACAGAAAAGGTTAACACTTCTAATTGCATCATCATTTCCTGGGATTGGATAATCGATTAAATCAGGATCACAGTTTGTATCAACAGGTGCTACAATTGGAATACCAAGTTTATTTGCTTCTTGAACTGCAATTTTTTCTTTTACAGTATCAACAATAAAAAGCATATCAGGAAGTTTTTTCATATATCTAATACCACCAAGAACTTTTTCAAGTTTTGCTCTTCTTCTTTCAAGTATTAATCTTTCTTTTTTAGTTAAAAGATTTACTTGACCACTTTCTTGCATTTTTTCAATAATTTCAAGTTTTCTAATTGACTTTTGAATAGTTTTAAAGTTTGTAAGCATACCACCTAGCCATCTGTGATTTACATATGGCATACCAGCTCTCTCAGCATGTTCTTTAATAGCTTCTACTGCTTGTTTTTTTGTACCTACAAAAAGAATAGTTTTACCCTCTGCTGCTGCATCTCTTACTATATTACATGCATATTTTAGATGTCTTAATGTTTTTTGAAGGTCTATAATATAAATATTTTTTCTAACACCAAAAATGTATTTTTTCATTTTTGGATTCCATCTTCTTCTTTGATGACCAAAATGTACACCACACTCTAATAAATCTTTCATTGTTACATTACACGCCATTTTTGCTCCTTGAATTATATTTTTCTTGGATTGGGTTTAGCCTCCCTCCCCATTAACAGTTTAACTGCAACCCGTCCAAGGATTGAGAGGTGAGGAATGAAATATAATTTTATCAAAATTAAGATATAATTACAATAAAAAATGTAAAGTAAAAAGCACTGACTAAATATAGCGAAACAATTGTAAATTTTAACGAAGAAAAAGCGTTAAAAAAAGTGCACTCAAAGAGAAGCGGTTTGCACTTTTTAGCTTTTTCGTAGTGTTAAAAAATTTACATTCTTGTTGAGTCTATTTAGTCAGTGCCTACTATTAAAAATAAAGGATTTATTATGCCAATGCTTGATAGTTTTTTAGTAGATCATGTAAAAATGCCTTCTCCTGCTATTAGAATTGCAAAAAAAGTAAAAACTCCAAAAGGCGATATCATTACTGTATATGATTTAAGGTTTGCAAAACCAAATAAAGAGATAATTAGTGAAAAAGCAATGCATACTCTTGAGCACTTATTTGCTGGATATATGAGAGATAATCTGCTAAATTATGAAATTATAGATATTTCACCAATGGGTTGTAGAACAGGGTTTTATATGAGTGTAATTGGCGAACCTGAAGATAAAGAAATAATTGAAGCTTTTAAAAAGTCAATGGAAAATATTTTAAATACTGAGAAAATCCCAGAAGCAAATATTTATCAATGTGGAAGTTGTTACTTACACTCGCTTGAATCTGCTAAAAAAGTAGCAAATCATATACTTGAACAGAAAATAGTTGTTATGGAAAATGAAAATTTAGCAATTGATCCTAAAAATATAAAAAATATATGTGATGTTGATAGCAAAGAAATTATAGTTTTAGGATAAACAAACTTAAAAAATTTTTTAATTCTTCATTTTTCTCTATTTTCAATTTCTTTTTGTTATAATTATCAAAAAGGTTGTAGAGGCTATAAATTTGTCCAAATTTTTAGCCCCTGCAACCTCCAAAAGGAGGTTTTATGTTTATCTTTACTGATAAACTTGAAAAAAAACAAAACATAAACATTAAAGAAAATCAAAAACAAATTATATTCTCTACTGTTAAAAATGAAATTATTATAAACTGGCTTAAAAGTAATGGATTTCATGAAAGTTTTATAGAAGATATACAAAGTGAAGACCAATCTATTACTTATGAAGAAACTGAAAACTTCAAACTCTTAATTCTAAAATATATAAGATTTGATGAAGATGAAAATTTACTTTATGATGATAGCAATGTTGTTATAATTATTACAAGAAGTAAATTTTTTGTTTTAGCAGAAGAAAAAGAAATCATTACAGAACTTGCAAAAAAGTTTGAAAAAAGATATAAAAATCAAGAGTTTGAATACGTGACATATTTGATAGCCGATATCTTAATAGATAATACTATTCTAATAGTTGATGTTATAGACGAAACATTAGAAGATTTAGAAGACAGTATTTTTCATGAGAACATAGAAGAAGATGAGTTACAAAAAGATATCTACTATGCAAGAAGAACTCTAAATAGAATTTCAAAAGTAACAATCCAAGAAAAAGATGTTATCAATAGAGCATATAATAAGTTTTCTCCAACTATTAGAAAAAAATTAAAATATGAATTTATTGACTTAAATGAACATTTAAAATATTTAGTAAATGAATCAAGAACACTACTTGATAGAACTGGATATTTATTAAACTTACATATGGGTATATTATCTACTAAAATGAATAAAGCTATGCAACGCTTAGCAGCTATTTCACTTATATTTTTGCCACTAACATTCGTTGTTGGAAATTACGGAATGAATTTTAAATATATGCCAGAACTTGATTGGAAATATGGATATTTAATGGCTTGGGTTATAAATATTTCTATAGCCGGAGGTATATTTATCTGGCTTAAAAAGAAAAAGTGGATTTAATAAACCTAGAATAAAAAATAAAGTTATACAAAATACAAAAAAATAACTTTACATACCTTTTAAAAACTTCATTTCAAAAACCAAATATAAAGCTTATTGCTAACTTTCGCTAAAGTATCAGATTTTGCTAAATAAGATAGCCTCCCTCACAGTTAAAACACTAATCCGTGTACTGTCATATTTTAGATACTGACTAAATAAAACGAAAAAATTGAAATTATTGAAATAGAGAGGAAAATTAAGCAAGTGATTAAATAAAGATTGTAATAAAACTTTAATTTAGAAGCTTTTACAATCAAAATAGTATCAGTTACTATTGATTTATACAAAAAAACAAAAAAAGAAGCTTAAACTCCAGCTTCTTCTCTTCTTTGCAAATAATCCCAATATTCATCAACTTGTTTTTGCCACTCTTCAATAATCCATCTATTTTCAGGTTTGAATAAATGAGAAAATCTTCCTTGTCTTCCAAGATACTCTTCAATAGGAAGCTTTTGTTTTGGTCTATAAGTAATAGTTAATTTGCAACCATCCACTATTTCAAATAAAGGAAACGCACAAGTTTCAACTGCTAAATCAGAAATTTCAGTAGTTTCTTCTGGTTTGAATTTCCATTCAGTTGTACATGGACTTAATGCATTTATAAATGTTGGTCCTACTGTTTCAATTGCTTTAGCAGCTTTTTGAGCTAAATCTTTCCAATGTTTTGTACTAGGAATTGCTGTTGCAACATATGGACAACCATGAGCTGCCATAATCATAGTTAAATCTTTTTTCTTTTGCTTTTCACCATATGAAACTCTTCCTCTTGGACTTGTTGTAGTATGAGCCCCAATTGGAGTTGCACTACTTCTTTGACCTCCAGTATTTGCATAGTTCTCATTATCTAAACATACATATAAAAAGTCATGTCCTCTTTCTACTGCACCACTTAGAGACTGAAAACCAATATCATAAGTACCACCGTCACCACCAAATGCTACAAATTTTACTCTTTTGTCTGGATTATAAAGTTTACCTTTTCTGCTAAGAGCTTTATGCATAGCTTCTGCACCAGCAATAGCAGCTGCTGCATTTTCAAATCCGATATGAATCCAAGATACATCCCATGAAGTATATGGATAAATAGCACTACAAACTTCTAAACATCCAGTAGCAGTAGATATAACTAAATCATCATCAGTAGCATTTACTACTTCTCTAACTATCATAGAATGAGCACAACCGGGACATAACCTGTGCCCACCTTGGAACCTATCAGGAGTACATGCAAATTCTTTTAAATTACCTATCTTTTTCATAAAAAACTCCTTAATTAAATGAAAGTTTTGGTCCTCTTAGGTTAATAAAACCTTGTAGAGGAGTAACTCTTTTTCCAGCTTTTGCATTTTCATTAGTTTCTTTAATCACTTCTAGCATATGCTCTACAGTTGTATCTCTTCCACCAAGACCATAAATATAATTTGTCATAATAGCACTTTGTCCATTTGCTGCAAGAGCTCCTGCTACTTCATTATACAGTGCACCAGTTGTTCCCATTGGAGCACTTCTATCAAGAGCTGCTATTGCTTTTACATTTTTAAGTTTTTCTGCTATTTCATTGTAAGGGAATGGTCTAAATACCCTAGGCATTAAAAGTCCTACTTTAATTCCTTCTTCTCTTGCTCTATCTATTGCTAACATTGCAGTCTCATAAGCACTTCCCATTAAAACTAGTGCTATATCAGCATCTTCAAGTTTATAAGTTTCTACAATATTGTATTTTCTACCACTAACTTTTTCAAAATCACTAAGTACTTCTTCAATTACAGGAAAACTATCCATTAAAGCTTTATGTTGATTAGCTTTATGCTCAAAATGCCATTCTTCTTCTGTTTGAGCACCATATGTTACAGGATTTTTAGTATCAAGCATAGGATTTTTAGCTTTATAATCACCTACAAATTTATAAGCATCTTCATCTTGAAGTGGTTCTACCACTTGAGCTGTATGTGATACTAAAAATCCATCTTGGTTAGTTGTAACTGGAAGTCTAACTCTCTCATCTTCTCCAATTCTAAATGCGCATAAAGTTAAATCATAAGCTTCTTGAGGATTATTTGCAATTAAATGAATCCATCCAGCATCACGTCCTAGATATAAATCACTATGGTCTCCATGAATATTAAGTGGAGATGCAAGTGCTCTATTTACAACCGTCATAACAATAGGAAGTCTCATACCACTTGCTTGATATAAAACCTCTACCATTAACGCATAACCCTGAGATGAAGTAGCAGTAGCCACTCTACCTCCAGCAGCAGCTGCACCAACACACGCACTCATTGCAGAATGTTCTGATTCAACCATAATAAATTCACCATCAACATATCCATCTGCAAGAAACTGTGAATAGTTTTGAACAATTGGAGTAGAAGGTGTAATTGGATATGCTGCAACTACATCAACTTGTGCTTGTCTTAGGGCGTGAGCCGCCGCCATATTTCCGTCCCAAACTTCCTTTTGTTTTAGTTCATATCTTTCAGCCATACTCTTTCCTTTAATCTTTTTTAGGCCATTGTTTTAATGCCTCTTCATTGTCTACATATTCAGGGAACATTAAAAGCGATTTAATAGGTGTAGGACATACTTCCACACAAACCGCACAACCCTTACATAGGTTATAGTTAATTCCAACTATTTTTGCTTGTTTTTTACCTCTTTTATTTTCAACTTCTTCTACAATAAAACAACTATCAGGGCAGCTTACCCAGCAAAAATCACAATCAATACATAATTCTCTATTAAATACAGGTTTCTCTACTCTCCAGTCAGCTACTGTATAATTATATGAATGAAATTTACTTCTTACTTTTTTATCTGGGTCTTCAAACGATGGAAGCACTGCTCCAAATTGAACATTATCCCAAGTAGTTAACATTTCTTTAGGTGTTGCCATAATTTCTCCTTATTTTACTTCTTCATAAGCTCTTTTAATAGCTCTTAAGTTACCTTCAATAATTTTTTGAGGGAATTTTGAAAGAATATCTTCAATTGATACTAAAAAGTCTTCAAAAGGAATAATATTGCTTATTTTTATAAATGCTCCAAGCATTGGTGTATTTGGTATAGCTCTGCCTATTTCTTCTTGTGAAATTTTAATAGCATCAACTACATAAAGTTTTTTTCCTTCAAGATGTTTAGCAACTTTTACTAAATCATCTTTATCCATATGAGATGTAACAATAAAAATAGTATCATCATTTGTATTATCAACTATTTCTTCTTGAAATACAAGTGATGGGTCAATTACAAGTACATAATCAGGTGCCATCCATTTTGAATGGTCTAAAATTGGATTATCATCAATCTTATCATAAGCAGTCATAGGTGCACCTCTTTTTTCCGCACCATAAACAGAATAAGCTTGAACATATTTTCCTGTTCTTGCCATTACATCAGCAAGTGCTTTTGCTCCAGTTACTGCACCTTGTCCTGCACGAGAGTGCCATCTTATTTGTAGCATATTTATCCTTTTTTTTGCATATTTTATCTAAAAATGACTTAAAGTATTATTAATATAGCATAATTTTTCTCTCATTTATAAATAAGGGTAAAAAATTATTTATTTAATGTAACTTTTTGTAATGAATTTGTATGAAAAATATTTTTTTAATGTATAATATACTATCAAAATTAAAGGTCCTTTATGGATATATTAATAGTAGGTGCTGGAAAAGTTGGATACTTTTTAGCTAAGTCTTTAAGCAAAATCCATAATGTTACAATAGTAGATAAAAATGAAAAAGCACTAGAAAAAATTTATAACAATATAGATGTATTGACTATTCATTCAGATATTAGAAATCCTTTAATATCAGAATATCTAGATAATTATTATGATTATTTAATATGCGTAACTAATATTGATGAAATAAATATTGTAGCAAATATTATATTGAATAATAAAATAAAAATAAAACATTCAATTATAAGATTATCTAATATTGATTATATTTCTTCTCCTTTTTATAAAATACTAAATTCCAGATTAATTTTTCCTTTTGTTCTAACTGCCTCATCTATTGCAAAACTTATGTATTTCCCAAAAGCAAATAATATTAAATCATTTCCTTTTATAAATTATTTATTAGTATCAATTACAGCAAAAAGTCCGCAAATAATTTCTATAGAAGAAATAAACAAAGATAATATAATAGTAGTTGGAATAAAAAGAAAAGAAGATTTTACTTTTACTAATGGAAATGCAACAATACAAGACAAAGATTTAGTTTATATTTTTGGAGATATAAAAGAAATAAAAAGTATATCCTCAAAAATAGATACGATTTCACCCAATAATATTTCAAATGTAACAATTTTTGGAGCAACTCCTCTTGGAGTTACAATAGCAAATACATTAAAAGAGATGAATTTAAATATAAAAATAATAGAAAAAGATTCAGATAAAGCATCCAAAGCAGCAAATATACTAAGTGATAATATTGAAATTATTAATACTTCATATGATGATGACGAAATTTTCTATAATGAAGAAATCAAATATTCTGATGTAATAATTACAGCATCTTTACAGGATGAAGATAACATCATAAAATCCATACAAGCTCAAAAACTAGGTGTAAAAAAAATAATAACAGTAAATAACAATTTAAGTTATTATTCAATAATGCATTCTTTAAATCTATCAATCATAAGAGGCCCGAAAATTGCCGCATATTATGAAATACTTGAAGATATTGATTCTCAATCATTAATTTATGAAAGATTTTTTTTAGGGTCAAAAGGTAAAATTTTTATAAAAAAAATATTTAACAAAAAAGAAATAACTCCCCCTAAAGAATATGCAAAAATACTTATTATAAGAGATGAAAAAATCATTGAAATAACAAATACATTTAAAGTTCTTCCAGAAGATATAGTGATAGAATTTAATTTTTCAGGAAATAAAACATGGATCGAAAAACTATAAAAAACATATTAAAGCTTTTAAGTATCATTGGCCTTATAATTATTATATTTTTTTCTATTTCTTTAATTACAGGAATAATCTACAATGAAAATATAAAAAAATTTTTAATTTTTGAAATTAGTACAGCTTTTATATTTTCAACAATTTTATTTATACTTCGTAATCACAAAATTGAAATGAATATAAAAAATGCTATTTTAAGTGTAAATTTAGTCTGGTTTATGATGGGAATTTTAGGTGCAATTCCTTTAATGATATTAACTCATATAAACTTTATAGATAGCTTTTTTGAAAGCATTAGTGGTTTTACTACCACAGGAGCTACTATTTACTCAGATATATCTAATCTTCCAAAAAGTGCATTAATTCTTAGAAGTTTAATGCACTGGGTAGGCGGTATGGGTATTATAGTTTTAGGTGTTGGTCTTTTAAGTTTTATTAATCCAACTGGTAGTATGACACTTTTTAAATCTGAATCAACAGGAATAACACCAGATAAAGTAACTCCAAAACTAAAACATACTGCCCTTAAACTTTGGGGAATTTATATATTTTTAACTATACTTGATTTAATTCTTTTAAATATTGAAGGGATGAATTTTTTCGATGCAATAAATCATGCTTTTGCTACTGTTTCCACTGGTGGTTTTTCAACAAAAAGTGAGTCTCTTGGATATTGGGTTAATAATCCTTGGATTTTATGGACTACAACCATTTTTATGTTAATTTCAGGTATAAACTTTATAGCTCATATAAAACTCCTAAAAGGAGATTTCAGTGGATATAAAAGTGAAGAAATAAAATGGTATTTTATAGTTTTTATAGTCCTTTCTATTGGCGTATCGCTAGTTCATTATTTAAATTCAAATGATTCTCTATTTTTTACCTTAACAAATGGTTTTTTTACAATAAGTTCAATACTTACAACTACAGGATTTGCTACAGTTGATTACTCTCAATGGGGATATAATGCTATTGCTTTTATATTTATTGCAATGTTAATAGGTGGAAATGCAGGAAGTACAGCTGGTGGTATTAAAATTATTAGGTTTGTGGTTATGTTTAAAAACCTAAAATATCAAATAAAAAAAATATTATCACCTCATATCATACTTTCAGTAAAAATTGATAATAAAATAGTTTCTCATAGTATCATTAATAATGTAAGTGCCTTAATTTTTCTTTACTTACTAACAGTAACTGCTATTGCTTTATATTTATTTGCAAGTGGATATGATACTTTAACCGCCCTTAGTGCATCAATTGCATGTGTAGGAAATATTGGACTTGGATTTGGTCATGTGGGACCTGTTGATAATTTTGAGTTTTTTAGTGATTTTCAAAAATTTATTTTAGCTGTTGGTATGATTATCGGAAGACTTGAGTTTTATACTGTATTAATACTTCTAAGCAAAGATTTTTGGAAAAAATTTTAATTTTTTCATCTTAAATTTTCTCTAATATATTGCACTGCCTCAAATACGTTTGGTTTTATAATCTTAGTACATTTTCTCAAATTTTGTTCATTTTCATACTCCCATCTTACACCAATATACTTAACTCCAGCCTCTTTTGCACTCACCATATCAAGACACGTATCTCCTATCATCCAAGTAGCTTCCTTTTGTGCATTCATTTGATGCAAAGCTTTTAATACAGGTTCTGGATGAGGTTTTGGCTTTTCTACATTTTCTCTTCCAATTAATACCTCAAAATACTTAATTATTCCAAAATGTTCTAAAAGCTCTTTTGAATAAAGTGCCGTTTTTGTAGTTACAATTCCAAGTCTTGCAAATTTAATAGCTTCATCTATAGCTTCTTTTGCAAGAGGTAATAATCTAGTTTTTTTAGTTGAAATTTCTCTATAATGTTTTTTATAAGCTTTTACATAGTCCCATACTCCCTCTTCAATACCTAAATTCCTAAACATTACATCAAGAGGCAGTCCTATTAACTTTTTAATTTCACTTTCACTTGGAGTTTTTTTATTAAGTGTTGTAAATGCTACATCAAAACTTTCTAAAATAGCTTCTGTTGAATCTATAAGAGTCCCATCAAGGTCAAATAAAATTACTCTCACACCATTTCCTTACTTCATTTTTGATTTCAAATATCTCATCAATACTATTTATTCTTATATTTTCAAATTTTTCTATACTTTTTAAAATTATTGTACTTATATCTAAAAACCCTATCCTTTTGACTAAAAACATTTCAATTGCAAACTCATTTGCTGTATTTACAACTACTCCTAAATCTGGATTATGAAGAAGTAAATCTTTAACATTCCATACAGGATAATGTAATGGCTCAATCTCTCTAAATTCCAAACTACCGACTTTAAGCAAATTAACAGGAACTAAAATTTCATCATTGATTTTCTCTAAAATTGCAAAGGCTATTGGTAATTTCATATCTGTTTTAGATATATGAGCAGTTGTGCTTCCATCAATCCACTCTATAAGAGCATGAATTATAGACTTTGTTTCTATAAAAGCATCAATTTCTGTAGTTTTAAATAACCACCTAGCTTCAAGTAATTCAAACAGTTTATTTACCATTGTAGCTGAGTCAATAGTAATTTTTTTGCCCATAGACCAATTTGGATGATTTAACACATCTTCTAAAGTAGCTTCATTTAATTTTTCGATAGGCCAATCCCTAAGAGCTCCACCGCTTGCTGTAATATAAAGTTTTTTAAACTTGGAACTTGGAACTTGGAACTTGGAACTTAAAAGATACCATAATCCAAAATGCTCACTATCAATTGGAGTAATTTTAGAAGTATCTATAAATTTTCCAGCAATAACGAGTGATTCTTTATTTGCTAAGGCTATTTTTTTATTAAGACTTTGAGCTTTTAGAGTTGGTTTTAACCCTGCTTCACCAACTAATGCATTTACTACTAAATTACTTTCACTTTGTTCTAAAACTTCTAAAATAGCTTCTTCACCCCAATTTACATTCTTAAAATCAATTTTCTTGGCAGTTTCTTTATCTTTTACTACTACATATTTTGGTTTAAACTCTTTAATTTGCTTGTTTAATAACTTATAATTATTCCCAGCTACTAATACTTCAATATCTAAATTATACTTTTTTGCAATTTCAAGTGTATTTACACCAATACTACCAGTTGAACCAAGAACTACCATCTCTAACCTATCGCTTGAATTATAGCCCACATTAAAGGCGCTGCGAATAGATATCCATCAATTCTATCTAAAACTCCTCCATGACCCGGCAGTATATTTCCACTATCTTTAACTCCAGCTCTCCTTTTTAAAAAACTCTCAAACAAATCTCCAAAAACACTAGATATACTTACTCCAAATACAATTAAAAAACTATTTAAAAAGTTAAAAAATACAAGTCCTACGATACTTCCAAAAATAGTTGCTATAACTACTCCTCCAATCACACCTTCCCATGACTTATTTGGAGAAGTAATAGAAAAACCTTGCGGAATAAATTTTTTAGCAAAATTTTTACCTATAAAATAAGCAAATGAATCAGTCAAAGCAATTATCAAAATAAGCCAACCTATCACTCCTACCCCTGTTTTAACATAAAGCTCACTCAAAATCATTAAAGGTAAAAATGGATAAAATGCAAGACTTATTAAAGTTATATCTTTTTGATAAAAAGCAATAAACCCTGCAATACTTAAAACACCTACAATACCAATAAACAAAGGATTAATAAATATACTAAAAAAACTTAAAACTCCTAAAAAGTAAAAAACATCTTTTTCTATTCCAAAAAGTTTTCTTGCTTCATACATTGAAGCTATAGCAATTAAAACAATTACAAACTTGACTAAATAAGGATTATTAATTAATCCAACTACTAATAAAAGCCCTACTAAAATAACTCCTGTAATAACTCTTTCTTTCATTTTATGCCTTTAAATTAATGTGTTTTGCTTCTCTTTTAATATCTTCTTTTGAAGAGTCTTCCGGTAAAATCTTTTCAATCTTTTCTATTGGCCTTATCTCTTTTACTTTTAATTCTTTATCCTCTTCAATTACCTTTTGAACTTCTTTACTAACTACTTCTCTTGCAACATAGTCTGACATTACCACTGAAGGCACATGAGAGTTTTGATTTATAAAAGTTATATTATGAATCATCATAATTTCACCTTTGTGGTACTATATTTTCCATATTCAACATTTGCACCATCTTTAATTTTTACAAACTTTCTCTTTGTATAATCAACTTCTCCTTCACTTTTTCCACTAAATGCTACTGCAAACTCAGCTGCTTTTTTAATTATATCATCATTTAGTGAAAGTTTATTATTTTTTACAATTACATGAGCACCTGGATGATTTTTTATATGAAGCCATAAATCATTTGCATTTGCTTGTTTTAATAATTTTATATTTCCTTTTTCATTTTTTCCGACCATTATTAAATAATCATCAAAATAAAACTTAGCAATATTTTCATCTTCTTTTTTTTCTTTCCTAGGCGTTTCATAAGTTTTAAGATCACTTAAATTTTTAGCATTTTCAACTAATTTTTTATAATTTTTTAAAAACTCAATCTGAGTTTTTAAATGTTCTTTTTCTATATGTAGATTTTCTGCCTTTTTTTTAGCTTTCTTTGATAGTTTATAATAATAGTTTCCAATTTCATTTATATTTTTTAGTTCAGGTAAAGGTATAGTTATTTCATTTCCTTCAAAATCAACTGTTTTAAATTCTTTTTGATAAGGCTTTATATGATATAAATTCACCATGGCAATATCGGCATATTTTTTGTAAATTTCAGCCTGTTTTAAAAGTTCATCTTTATTTTGAAGTTTTTTTATTTTATTTTCAATTTCTTTTATTTTTTTATTAATCCTGTTTAAAATTGTCTCTTTTTTTTGATGTAATCTTTCTTGATATTTTTTATTAAAAACTTCTTTTGTATACTCCTCTAAATCTTGGATTTCAAATACTTTTTCTTTAATATCAATAGAAGGAAGCTCTTTTAATTTAATTCCAGGTTTTACAACACGGCTTGAGACATTCTCACTTATATGTCTTAATGATTCAATTATAATATCTTCTTCGTCTAAAATTATTGCATTTGTATAACGTCCTGTAAACTCAAATCTAATTTTTACTACTTCTTCTTTGAACTTGTTATGATTTTTAACTAGTATTGTAAGAATTCTTTCTTTCACTTTAACATCAATAATTTGTGATTTTGTAAATTTTCTCTCTATTGCTATATCAAAAGGGGCTCTAAATTTTTTTACAAGTGGATAATCAATATTAATATAAATATCCCCTTTGCCTTTGGTTAAATCAAAATAATATTTATCCTTATCAAACTGCATAAAAACTAAATTTTCATCAACTCTAAATGCTTTTCTTATAAACTTATAATTTTTTAGTTTTTCAGCTATTTTCTTTAAAACAAACGCTTTCATTTACTTCCTTAATTTATAAACTCAGAACCTGGCACTTGGAACTTAACTACTTAATTTACCCACATCTAAGTCCATATTTTGCCATTTCTACAAAACGTCTCACTTTTCTTTTATCTTTAATTCCTGGAGCTTTTTCTACTCCACTGCTTACATCAACTCCATAAAACCCAAATCTTCCTATTTCAAATACATTTTCAGGTGTAAGACCACCTGCTAGAATAATTTTTGAGTTATCACGATTTTCAAACCATTCAAGTGCAACTCTCTTCCCACTTCCACCATACTCAGGTACATATGCATCAACTATTTTATATTCACTCTCTAACTTTTTAATATCTTCTTTTTCTTTTGCTCTAATAACTTTTATATATTTGCAAGTTAACTTCTCATAAAAATCATCATCAACTTCAAAATGAATTTGAGCAACATCAGCTTTTGTATATTTCATTACCTCATTTACATATTCAGCACTTGAGTTTACAAATAGTACTGCTTTCACTACAAAAGGAGGAAGTTTCTCTATTATTTTTTTTATCTCATCAACTTTAATAAACCGTGGAGATTTTTCATATGTAACAAACCCTAAAGCATCCGCACCAGCATCGCAAGAAATTTTTGCGTCTTCATAATTTGTAATACCGCAGATTTTTACTCGCATCTTAAACTTTCAATCGCTTTTTTATAATCATTACTTTTAAATATAAAACTACCAGCAACCAATATATCAGCTCCAGCCTCTTTAAGTAAAGGGGTATTTTTATCATTTACTCCTCCATCAACTTCTATCAAAAGACTTGGATTTTTCCTATCAGAGAGTTCCCTTAACTCTTTTATTTTATCAATAACACTTGGAATAAATTTTTGCCCACCAAACCCTGGGTTTACACTCATTAATAAAACCATATCAACATCAGCTACGATATATTCAAGTAAACTTACAGGTGTTGCTGGATTTAAAACAACTGCTGGGCGTATATTTTCATTTCTTATTTTTTGAATTACACGATTTATATGTTTTTCTTCTTCAATATGAAAGCTTATAAACTCAGGTTTTAAATGCTTATACATATCTATAAAAAATGGAATATTTTCAACCATAAAATGAATATCAAGAGGGGCCGTGCTAGCTTTACTTACTGCTTCTACTATCATAGGTCCCATTGTCATATTTGGTACAAAATGGCCATCCATTACATCAACATGAATAAAATCCGCACCTGCAATACATACATTTTTAACATCTTCTGCTAAATTACCGAAATCTGCACTTAAAATACTTGGAGCTATTTTCATTTTCTTCCTTTCACTTGATTTCTTCCAGATTTTTTTGCTTGATATAATGCAATATCTGCTTTTTTTAACGATTCTTCTAAATTTCCATTATATTCACTAACACCAACTGAAATAGTAAATTTTTTGCCTTTAAAATCATAATTTTCAATAGTTTTTCTTAATTTTTTAGCAACTTTTTTTGCATCTTCAAAGCTAGTTTCAGGTAACACTACAATAAACTCTTCCCCTCCCCATCTTCCTACAATATCACTTTTTCTAAATATATTTTTTAAAGTCTTTCCTATTTCACTCAAAACAAAATCCCCAAATTCGTGACCATAATTATCATTTACTTTTTTAAAAAAATCAACATCAAAAAATAATATACTTCCTTTTTTTATTTCTTTTAATTTATTCTTAACTCCTTTTCTATTTAATAAGTTTATCAACTTCTAATTCCTTTTTTATTTTTTTGTATTTACTTATAAAAATATAAAATATTATTATAAGTATAGCTAATATAATAATTAGATATTTTATATCAAAATTTTTTTTCTCAACTACAATTGAGCCAATATATTTATCTACAATTTTTTGCTTTTCACTTGGTGATATTTGGGAAATTGCTGAATTAATTCGATGAAGAATATCAGGTCTATCATTTCTTATCATAATTTGGAGATGTAACTTAAAATGTGTTTTAAATGCAATTTGTAAATTCATTAAATGATTTTTGTCTATAACCCATAAAATACTAGGCAATATATCAACAGCACATTGAGCTTTTTTGTTTTCTACTAATTTTAAAGCATCAAAAGTTGTTTTTGTTTCTATATAATTTATATTTGGGTAATGTTCTTTCATAACTTTGTCAACTGTTAAATTTTTAACAACTGAAATTGATTTTATATCTTCAATAGAATTAAAATTTTCATTATCTTTACAAATTATTGCCAGAGGAAAAGACACATATGGCTTAGAAAACAGAATATATTTTTCTTTATCAAACATAGAAGTAGTATTAATAGCTAAATCCGCCTTTTTTTCTTTTATATCTTCCAAAACTTTTGACCAAGAAGAAACTAATTTTAACTTATACTTTAATTTTGCCTTTTTTGCTATTAACTTCCAAAAATCAACACCTATTCCATATAAATAACCATTATTCATATATCGCAAAAGGGGGCAAGTTTGAAGTAACCTCTACAATTAAAGGATCTTCTTTCATCTCTCTTTTTAAATGAAAATTTTCAAATAATATTTTATTAAAGTTAATTTTTTTATTTAATATAAACTACTTATAATCAATGATTTATAAACTAAGTCTTTTCTAACATTAAAATTAGTTTCAAAATAAATATTAATTTTTTTTATTATTTTTCTATTTTTTGTATAAAATCTCTTGAACCAACTAAAAAATATTTATTCATTTCAATATCATAATCTTTTAATCTAAAATTAAAAATACCTTCTTTTTCTATATTTTTATTAAAAACAATCGCATCAAATTTATTATTTAAAAAATCTTTTAAATTTCCTTTTACACTTTTGTAATTATCATTTACACTATCAAGCAAAATTTTACTAGCATAATCTAAATTTGCTACTGTTTTTAGCTCACTTAATGACTTTTTATGAGTTAAAATATATTTATCAATTTCACCAATTTGAGTAATCATTGTTAAATTTTTTTCCAAAATAAATGGTAAATATTTATAACTTAGCAATGCTAATGAATTATTAAAATTAATTTTATTTACATTTTTTAAAAGTCTAATATTTGCATTTGATATATTTATATCTCTAAATTCTTTTGGCACATATAAATTAAAAGCATCTAAAAAAACAAAACTAACAATAACGCCTATTAATACATTCATAAAGTTCTATCCTTCTATCTCTAAAAAATGGCCAAATTTTCCTAACTTCGCTAGCTTTTTTTAAATCTATATCAGCTTCAATAATCTCTTCTTTATCGCCTGCCATTTTTATAATCTCACCCTGAGGCCCATATATAAAACTTCTCCCCCAAAATTCTATTCCCCCAAGCACATTTGAAGGATCCTTCTCTTTTCCTACTCTATTAACAGCAATTACATATACTCCATTTGCTACTGCATGACCCCTTTGTACAGAAGTCCAAGCATTTAGCATTTTTTCTTTTTCTTCTAATGTATTTTCTTTTTCACACAACTCATCCCTTCTATCTTCAGGACACATAAGCCATCCAATAGCAGTTGGATAAATTAAAACCTCAGCTCCTTTTAAAGCCATAATACGAGCTGGTTCAGGATACCACTGATCCCAACACACAAGGACCCCAAGTTTTCCTACACTAGTATAAATAGGTTCTATTTTATCGCCGGGAGTAAAATAAAATTTTTCATAAAATCCAGGATCATCAGGAATATGGGTTTTTCTATAAGTTCCAACTAGTTTGCCTCTATCAAAAACAACTGCGGTATTATAATAAATTCCATCCATTACTTTTTCAAAAAGAGATGTAACAAGTACTATATCTTGTTCTTTACTTACATTCTTCCAAAACTCTACATCTTTTTCAAAGCTCTCTGCATAATCAAAAAATTTTGTATCTTCACATTTACAAAAATACTCACTTTGATGAAGTTCCTCTAAAATCACAAGCTCTCCACTAGACTTTTTTATCATCTCAAGAGTATGAGCCACTGTTTTTTCTTTACTGCCTTTGAACTCTTGCTGAATTAAAGAAACTTTCATAAACAACCTTTTTTTAGTGATTATATCACAAAAAATGTTATAATTTTCTAAAAAGGAGTGATATGGCAAACTTATTAATAATTGGTGCTGGTGGCGTTGGAAGAGTTAGTGCTTTTAAAGCAGCAAAAAATCTAGATACTTTTGATAAAATAGTACTCGCTAGCCGCACAAAAAGTAAATGCGACGACATTGCTAAAGATATTAAAGAAAAATTAGGCGTTGATATTAAAACATATGCAATTGATGCAAATAAAAAAGAAAATGTAGTAGATTTAATTAAAAAAGAAAATATAGATATTGTATGTAATGTAGCACTCCCTTATCAAAACTTACCAATAATGCATGCTTGTATTGAAACTAGCACAGCTTATTTAGATACAGCTCTAGCTGAAACCGAAGACAACCCAGATACTTATTATGACTTACAATGGGCACTTGATAGCGATTTTAAAAAAGCAAATACAGTGGCACTTCTTGGGTGTGGATTTGACCCAGGAGTTACATCTATAATGGTTAAATATGCAGCTGATTATCTATTAGAGAAAATAGAAGAAGTTGAAATTTATGATTGTAATTTTGGAAATCATGGACGTGCATTTGCTACAAATTTTGACCCCGAAATTAATCTAAGAGAACTTAACTTACCTGGTAAATATTGGGAGAATGGTGAATGGAAAACTACAAAGCCTTTTGAAATTCAAGTAAAACATCCTTATCCAGAGTGTGGAGAAGCTACAAGCATTTTAATTTGGCATGAAGAACTTGAAAGTATTGTAAAGCACTTCCCAAGTTTAAAAAGTGCAAAATTTTATATGTGCTTTAGCGACCAATACTTATATCATTTCAATGCATTAAAAAATGTAGGAATGTTCAGTATTGAGCCTATTGAAATTTGTGATGGATGCAAAATATCTCCTCTTCAATTCCTTGCAAAAGTTTTACCAGACCCACAAGATTTAGTTAAAAACTATAAAGGAAAAACAAATATCGGTGTAATCGTTAGAGGTAAAAAAGACGGAACTAATAAAGAGTTTTATATTTACAATATTTGTAATCACGAAAAGGCTATATTAGAGAGCGGGGCACATTGTGTAAGCTACACAACAGGAGTACCAGCAATTATTGGATGTAAATTAATGGCTAAAAAAATTTGGTGGGATATAGGTGTTAAAAATGTAGAAGAATTCGACGCAAAGCCGTTTTTTGAAGAGATGGAAAAACAGGGGCTTCCTATAAAAGTGGTAGAAAAAAAATGAAAAAATTTTACTCTTTCGAAGAATTCATAAAAGATTTAGATAAACTAACTAAAGACATTTCTTCTTTTGCCCCTGATTGCCTACTAGCTATAGCAAGAGGAGGTATGACGATAGGACATTTTTTAGCTGAAAGGCTTAATACAAGAGAAATTTATACTCTAAATGCAATCTCGTATGAAAATGATAAAAAAATAGGAAAACCAAAAATTTTTAATATTCCAGATCTTAGTAACAAAAAAAGAGTTTTGCTTATTGATGATATTAGTGATAGTGGTGAAACTTTAGAAGAAGTTATAAAAGTTTTAGAAGAAAAGTATCCTAAATTAGAAATAAAAACTGCTACAATTTTTTATAAAAAACATACTAAAATTATGCCAAACTTCACTATAAAAGAAGCAAAAGAATGGATAGTGTTTTTTTGGGATGATGAAGGGCAAAAATTAGCAAATAAGGAGTTATTATGAGCAATTTATTAATAATAGGTGCAGGAGGGGTTGGAAGAGTTGCTACATTTAAAGCAGCTATGAATAACGATATTTTTGAAAATATTGTACTTGCAAGTAGAACAAAAAGTAAATGTGACGATATAGCAAAAGATATTAAAGAAAAGCTTGGAGTTGTTATTAAAACAGCTGAAATTGACGCAATGGATGTAGATGCAACTGCTAAGCTTATCAATGATACAAAAAGTGAAATTGTTTTAAATGTTGCACTTCCCTATCAAGATTTAGCTATTATGGATGCATGTCTTGAAGCTGGAGCTCATTATGTAGATACAGCAAATTATGAACATCCAGATGAGGCAAAGTTTGAGTATAAACTTCAATGGGAAAAAGATGAAGCATTCAAAGAAAAAGGACTTATGGCTTTGCTTGGTAGTGGATTTGACCCAGGAGTTACAAATGTATTTACTGCTTTTGCAGCACAAGAACTCTTAGATGAAATAGAGTATTTAGATATTTTAGACTGTAATGCAGGTGATCATGGATATCCATTTGCTACAAACTTTAATCCAGAAATAAATATTCGTGAAATTACTCAAAAAGGTAAATACTGGGAAAATGGTGAATGGAAAGAAATTGAACCAATGAGTATTAAGTTTGATTGGGAATATCCAAAAGTTGGAAAATATCCTAGCTACTTGCTTTATCATGAAGAACTTGAGAGCCTCACTAAAAATTTCCCTTCAATCAAAAGAGCTAGATTTTTTATGACATTTTCTGATAAATACTTGTGGCACTTACGTGCTTTACAGAATGTAGGAATGACTAGTATTGAACCAATTGAAATTTGTGAAGGTTGCAAAATTTCTCCTATGGAATTCTTAAAAAAAGTATTACCTGACCCAGCAAGCTTAGGTCCAAGAACAAAAGGGCAAACACATATAGGTGTAGTAGTAACAGGATATAAAAACGGAAAGAAAAAAAGATATTACATTTACAATATTTGTGACCATCAATGTGCATACAAAGAAGTTGGAGCTCAATGTGTAAGCTATACAACAGGAGTTCCGGCTATGATTGGTGCTAAAATGATAGCTACTAAAACTTGGTTTGAGAGTGGAGTTAAAAATATGGAAGAATTTCCAGCTCGTCCATTTATGTATGCACTCAATAAACACGGTCTTCCATGGTTTATTGAAGAACTTCCTACAGTTGGTCTTCCAATAGACGACTAATATAAGACCTTCACTTTTCTTTTGCCCCATCCACTCAATCTACTTGACACACTCATATAAAAAGAGTTATAATACCTATTACCATAAACAAAGTTACATTTATCATATATCCTTTTATCACTTTAATAGATAGGATAAATTGGATAAACGGTGCAATATTTAATTTTATGAATGGTATTAAATTTTTAAGGAGGGGTGAAATGTTTATCACAAACAATATTGACAAAGAAAAATTAAAAGAGTTTAGTACTCCATCAATTATTGCTGGTATTATCACTGCAATTGCTGGAATGCTCGCTATTATTAATCCAGTAGCTGGTAGTATAGCTTTTATCATTTTTCTAGGTGCATTGTTTATTAGTAGTAGTATAGTACAAGCTTATATTACTTTTAAAGCTCACAATAAAAGTGCAGGTGCATGGTTTAAAGTATTAATGCTTTTAATTACAGGTATTTTACTCTTAATTTGGCCTGCAAGTGGGATTGCTGCAGTTGCAATTATTTTTGCAGCGTACTTTTTTATTGATGCATTTGCTTCATTTCAAATGGCATTTGACTTAAAACCTCTTAAGGGATGGTGGATGCCCATTATAAATGGCGTTTTTAGTTTTATTCTTGGAATTATTATGCTAATGAATTGGCCATTTAGTGCGCCATTTACTGTTGGTATTATAGTAGGTGTTAGTTTTTTAATGGATGGAATTGTCTTAGTTTATCTAGGATGGCTTGCAAAAAAAGGAGTATACGACAATTAAGTCGTATATCCTAAAAACTATATCCTACTCCTACATATCCAATAGATGTTTTAATTTCTAAACTATTCTTACCAAATAAAATATTATTACCTGTAATATCAATAGCAATATCTTTTAGTTTCCAATAAGAGTATCTATAACCTAATGTAAAATATAATTTTGGTGTAAGTGTAATCATTCCTATTTTTTTCTTATATGAAAATGGAGTAAATCTCAAACCTGCTTCAAATGCTTTAAAGTTACCTTCTGAATTTGAATCAACATTTGCATAATCATTTTTTACATTTCCTGTCTGATATGCATAACTTCCACTAGCATATAATGCAAAAAATCTATTAAAATCCTTATTTACATTAACATTAAGTCCTATTTTAAAAGTTTTTATTTCTGTTTTACTCTTTTTCATTGAATTTAATATATATGAACTTGTATCATCATTATTATCACTATCTTTTTTACTTTCTATCCATGGTAGTGATATTCCTAGCAACAAACCAATACCTAAATGAGAATCTTTTTGTTTATATATATCTTTTCCTAAAACAAAATTAGCATCAAGTCCTTCATATTTATAATCAGTCATAGGTAAAATTAAATTAGTTTGTGAACCATTTAAATTTACATTAACACTTTGTTGAGCATTTACGACATCTTTTGATTGAAACCATGTAATATTATATTTATAAAACCAATTTGTAGAAAAAAAATTTTTGTGTTGTTCACTTAAAGAATAAGAAACAACATTTGCACTTTTTTCACTATCAAGACCTAAAAAACCACCTTTTATCTTCAAAGTTCCATTTCCAAAATCAAACTCTCCTGCCATTAAAGAAACTGCAAAAACAGCACTTAATAATAATTTTCTCATTTTTTTCCTTTTGGCCAAAATTTTACAATTGAATATCCATCTTCTCTATACCTCTCAGCTTTTTCATCAAAATAATAATCTTCAAAATAATCATTTAAAACAGTTGCTAAATACTTCAATCTATCTTCTGTAGAAAGCTTGGGATACTCCTCTTTTAAAAATTCATATAGATGTTTATCTTGAGCCTGGCATTTATCATTCAATATTTTTATATTTTCTACACTTAAATCTAGTTTCATTATATTCCTTATAATAATACTGGTTGAAATTTTTCTATTCTTTTTTTAGCAGCTTCAAAATACTCTTCATTAATTTCTATACCTATAAACTTTCGATTCATTTCAAGTGCTGCAACTCCAGTTGAACCAACTCCCATAAAAGGGTCAAAAACAACATCTCCTTCATTACTTGCTATTTTTATAATATGCTTTAATAATTTAAGGGGTTTTTGAGTTGGATGTTTTGGATTTTTTACTCTCTCTTTTCCCATACAAATTGGACTTTCAAAAAAATTATGCATCTCTTTTTGAGATAAAAAGTTCCAAGTATGTCCTTTATTCCACATACATACTATTAACTCACAACTATTTAAAAACCCTGCTTTTCTAAATTTAGGAGTTGGATTTGTTTTGTGCCATACAAAAAATTGAAAAGTATCAAAAATAGGATCAAATATTTCATGCCATCTACCTATTAAATTATAAGAACAAAATGCAAAAATATTACCCTTAGGTTTAAGAACTCTTAAAAATTCATCTTTATAAATAGCCGGGTCAAATCCTTTATCCCACTCAGCAACATCATTATTTATCTCACTTCTCCAAGAAAATTTCATATTTCCAGTCGAATACTCACTTAAATTATATGGAGGGTCAGTTAAAATTAAATCTACACTATTATCAGGAATTTCTTTTATTTTTTCCAATGCATCACCTAAATAAAGTTTATAATGTTCTTTCATTTTAAATAAGTCCTTTTTATATTTTCTAAAGCCGATTTTATTATTTTAGAATTATTAGCATATTCATCTAACACAATATCATATCCATTATTTCTTTTTGTTATAAAATTCCAAAAGTTTTTACCTATTAACAATTCTTCTTTTGAAAAAAATTGTAAAACTCTTCCCTGTTTCCATTCTTTGTCTTCTCCAAATCTATTATAAGCTGTAGCAAAAAAACATCTTATATTATCACTTTTCAAATTATTATACAAAATAGAATATTATTCAAACAAGGCTTCTTTTTCTGCTCTTGCTTTTTTATTATCTAAATCTCCTCCGATTTTTAATTCAATTAAATAATGAAAGTTTTCTTCTTCATCAAATAAATAATAATCACTTTCATGTCTTTTTATTTTTTTTGCCTTTACCATCTATCTTTAATAATTTATAATCATCAAACATAGGCTTTTTTTGATATGTTTTATACATTTCTAATAATTCAGCAATTTTTATAATTTGTTCTTCATAAATTTCTCCTTCAACTCTCTGTGAAACTTTAAAAAACAAACCGGCTATATTAATAGCCATTTTTTCAATCATATTTCCTAAAGCACTATCAAATGACCTAACTAAAGCTGTATAATATTGTATTTCTTCTCCTAAAATTGAAATAAAAGGATTGTGTATTTTCATATTTATTGTACCATTTGGATTATCTTTTTCAGTAATATGTCTATTTTCAAATCCAATTGCAAAACTTTCAACCGAACTTTTAACTATTTGTCTTATAGATTTTTCCATTTTTATTCCTTATAAATCTTATCTCCAATTTCCCTGTATCTTTTGTAATAATACCTAACAAATTCATCTGCTTTTTTATTCAGAGGAAAATAATTTTTACTTTTGTAAATAAATTTATCCAAAAAAATTTTTGCATCTGCTTTTCTTACATACAAATCAGCTAAATCCAGATATGTGTTTTTGTACCATTTCTTTAAAGCTTCATATTTACTGTAATCATATTCCAAACTACTTCCGTTAAAGCTTATAACTCCGCTTTCAAACAATCCGGTTAAATGAATCAGACCTTCCATATAATAAGGCAGCACCTCATCAACTTCCATCCATGCGACAAGCCCCACCGCCCTTTTTATAACATCATCAAGAACGGAATTTATCAATTCACTATCCTCATTTTCAAAAAACGCCATTAATCCACCTGCTGTAGCTTTAAACTCTTCAACATTTTTAAACATACCAGATTTATTCATAACACTCTCTGTAGCCTCATCAACCCACAAAATATGTCCAAATTCATGTCCTATTGTAGTAATATCATAAACTTTTATAAATTTCTCTTTGTCTCTTAATTCTTCATAAAACCTATCCATAAATTCTTTTCCTAAAATTTCATAGCTTATTAACATTTTAGGTCTTGCTTTAATATCCTCATATACTTTATCTACAAAAGCAAATATTTTTTTACCATTCTCAGCACTAACCTTCTCATCATTTGGAACAACTTGAGCTGAAAAAAGTCCATTAAATTCTGCCCCATAAAATGTTGCTGGGCTAGAAATTAAAAGCTGTGTTTTTTCAATATTTTTTAATGCAATATTTAAAAGTTTTTCATCATTACAATACTTTTTATACATTTTTACAATGTTATCTTTTACTTCACTTTTCAAATTCGGATTTTTGATTCTTACATCAAGTTCAAGTGCTACTGCTTTTCTATATTTATCTTCATAATATTCAAGTGGATGACCTACTTGAATAGGAGATTTTATATCCATCCAAATTTTATCTACACTAGCCCATTTTTTTATAATTTCTTGTCTGTTTTTCTCAAGCAAGGCAGTTTTTAGAGCATTAAAATATAAAACCCACTCTAGCTTATATTCATCTTCAAGTGATTCTAAATTTACAATTAATTCATCAATAGCTCTAACTGCTTCTTCAACTTCTTCTTCAAAAACTTCACTATAACATCTAACTAAATATTTACCACTTTCGCTTTTTACAAGTACTGAATAACATCTCTCAGCTACTTCATCATCGTCTTTATCTAATAAATCATTTTCAAATAAAAACGACATAACTTTTGCTTCATCACCGTTAAACTCTTTAGTTAATTCATCATTTATTGTATGAATAATATGTTTAGTCCACAAAGACTGCCATTTAGAAAAAGCTATTCCTATTTTATGAACACCTCTTAAAATCTCAGCATAAAAAGGACCTATAAATGGTGAGAGTTCATTTATAAGTTTTTCATGTTCTTTTAACCAAAAGTCTTTAGTAAGTTCATATAAATCAAGTTGAATTTCTTGAATCTCCTCTTTTGAAAAATTCCCTTTTCTAAGTAAATTTATGATACTGTCTTCTCTTAGATGAAAAAATCTTTTTTTTAATGCTAGCAAGTTTTCTTCATTTACTTCAAGTTTAAGAGCATTTAAAATATCTTCAAATAACTTTTGCAAATCATCAGGTAATTTTTTAAAATAGCTATTTATTCTTTCATCTCTAAGTCTAACAACTTCATAAGCCGCTTCTAAAAACATTGTTATCCTTTATTTTTTATTACTTTCTATTTTACCAATCGTTCCAAGAATGAACTTTCTTAGCAATTAAAAGCCCATCCATTCTATTTAAAGCACTAAAACCAATATCATATAATTCATTATCATCCAATTCTACTAAAGAGATTAAATATCCTCCATTCCTAAGAGCCCTAAAAAAAGATTTAATTTTAATATTTTTATCTATAATTATAAAATGATAATATCTCTTAGCATTTAATTCTTCATCTAAAACTTCTATATTTCTTTTTTCATTATTAAGAGAATTTTTAATCTCTTCACTCGTTACACCTATATTTATATTAGCCTCATTACCTATAATTTCATCAATTAATTTTGCATTCATTATAACTCCCTAAAAATTACTTATTATTTTTTAAAAGTTATACCAATTCTCATTAAATTAAGTTCTATAATTTTTCATAACAGACTCAAATATTAAGTGTGTTTTAACAACACCATTTATGTATGAAATAATGGCCAAGGAAAACTTTCTTACCTTGCCCTTACAAGTAAGTATTATGATATTGTAAACTTAGATCAATATAATGAGAATTGATATAAATTTAATTATATTGAACCATAAGAATAAAGTTCTCTAAATAAAAATGCTTCAACTATATTATTTATACTCATATTATTTGTAGGGGTCATAAGAGGTTCTGCACCTGCTTCTAAAAAGTCAAATACATATTCTTCTTTTGGTGTGATAAAAAAGTGAACAACTCCTACTAAATCGTCTCTATTATCAAGATATTCAATTTTTTTTATTTCTCCATTTTCTACAAAAACTTTTGCAAACTTTTCTGCTTCTTTACTTGAAACACATACATCGTCTTTTACAGGAATTCCTAAAACAAACATTTTACTCCTTTAAATTAAAAATCCAAGCTCCTATTGGAACTTGGAGCTTAAAATTTTATCCTCTTTCAATTTCTCCTGGATAATCAGCAATTCCATATGTTAAATTTCCTACTTTATCAAACCCAAGCTGGGATTGAAGTGCATGTTGTAAATATCCACTTCTGCTTCCCACATGACAATAAATAATAATTCGCTCATCTTTTAGCTTCATCCACTCATCTAAATCATATTGAACTCTACTAATTGGAAGAAGCTTATCAGTACCTTTAATTCTCATCATTTGGTATTCAAAAGGTTCTCTTATATCAATCAGTTTAAAATTAGCAACACCTTTTTCTCTTGCTTTAAGAAGCAGTTCAAGTTCATGTCCTAGAATCTGTTCTTTTTTTAAAATATTTTCAACTTCATCTACACTAAATCCATCTATTTCTTGATGTTTTTTAGGATGTTCTTTTTCGTAATTTTTAGCAAACTCAGGTGTACAAAATATTCCACAATGACAAACACCATCATTTGGAATTTCATCTTCTATTGCCTGAGGACATGGACAAATTCTATTATCACTACTTACATATTTACCATCTTTTTCTTCAACAGGAAAACAAGGACAAAATCTTTTTGAATAAAGGATCTTGTTATTTGTTAGTCCCTTTAACACTCTATCTACAACTTCCTCATCTGGATGAAAAGTCCATCCAAATTGTTTTATTACTTTATGCGCAAATTTTTCCGTTTTCAAAAACTCTTGTTGAAATTCAGGCGAGTTTATATCAACTGTTTTCATTAAGCTCCTTTTTTATATCTTCACATTTTTGCGTGTTACAAAAAATTCCACAATGACAGCACCCCTCTTTTACTTCATACTCAATTGCCGGTTTACATGGACAAATTCTATCTTCTTTATCCCCCATAGGAATAAAACATGGACAATATCTTTTTCCGTACATTAATTTATTGCGAGTTAGTCCCATTACAATACCATCATATACTTCTTTATTTGGTGTTAAACACCATCCAAATTGTTTAACAACTTTTTCAACAAATTTTTTAGTTTTTTCTTCTTCTATTTTAAATTCTTCACTATTCATATCTATATCAGTTCTTTTTGGTGCAAGCATAACTTCTCCTTTTTTTATTTGATTTTATCAAAATATAAAAAAAAGTCAAAAAAAGATAAAATTGCTCTAATTTGACAATTTATTTTACAGTTTATGTATAAAATTTAATCACGAAAAAAACTTTAAAAGTCTTTTTTTAATATAAAATTATGCAAACCAAAAAAGGAGCTAAAATGAAAAAAATTGAAGCTATTATTAAACCTTTTAAACTAGATGAAGTAAAAGAGGCTCTTGTAGAAGCAGATATCACAGGAATTACTGTAACTGAAGTTAAGGGACATGGAAGACAACACGGACATACTGAACTATACAGAGGTGCTGAATATGTTGTAGATTTCTTACCAAAAATTAAACTAGAAATTTTTGTAAATGATGATTTTGTAGAAAAAACTGTTGAAATAATACAAACTCATGCAAAAACAGGAAAAATTGGTGATGGTAAAATATTTATCTTACCAGTAGAAGATGCAATAAGAATAAGAACAGGAGAAAGGGGAAGCGATGCTGTTTAGAATTTTATCAATATTAGGACTTGCTAGTTTAGCTTTTGCAGGTGATACTCCAAAGCTTGATACAGGTAACACAACATGGATGATGGTAGCAACTGCTTTTGTTATGCTTATGACACCAGCAGGGTTAGCTCTATTTTATGCGGGAATGACAAGAGCTAAAAATACGCTTAATACTTATATGATGGTATTTAGTGCATATGCTATAGCAACAGTTGTATGGGTGTTTTGGGCTTATTCATTAACATTTGGAGATGATATAGCTGGAGTTATTGGAAGTTTAAAGCATATCTTTTTAAGTGGAATTAGTTATTCTGATTTAGAAAGTAGTGGATATCCAAGTTATGTATTTATTGCATTTCAAGGGACATTTGCAGCAATTACTGTAGCAATTGCAAGTGGTAGTATAATTGAAAGAACAAAATTTTCAACTTGGCTTGTTTTTGTAATTCTTTGGGTTACTTTTGTTTATGCTCCTGTAGCTCATATGGTATGGGGTGGAGGATTTTTATATAACGATGGTGCGCTTGATTTTGCAGGTGGAACAGTAGTTCATATGAATGGTGGTCTAGCAGGACTTATTGCAGCACTTATGATTGGTAAAAGAAAAGGTTATCCAAAAACTCAAATGATGCCAAGTAGTGTAGTATTAACAGCACTTGGTGCAGCTTTACTTTGGTTTGGATGGTTTGGATTTAACGCAGGAAGTGAATTTGGAGCAGATGAAATAGCTGGGAGTGCATTTTTAATGACAAATTTTGCAGCTGCAGCTGCTACAGTTACATGGATAATTTTAGATTACATTAAATTTGGAAAACCAACTCTTTTAGGAGCAGCTTCTGGTGCGGTAGCTGGACTTGTTGCAATTACTCCAGCAGCAGGATTTGTAGACATTGTTGGTGCGCTAATTATTGGTATAGGTGGAAGTGTAACTGGATTTTTTGGTGTAACAATTCTTAAAAAAATCTTTAAATACGATGATAGTCTTGATGCATTTGGAATTCACTTTATTGCTGGTTTATGGGGTGCTGTTGCAACTGGATTTTTTGCACTTCAAGAATTAGCTTGGGATGGTCCATTAAAAAATGGAGATAGACTAGGACAAATTTGGGTTCAAGTTGAGTCTGTACTAGTTACAATTGTATTTACAGCAATTATGACAGCTGTTGTTTTAAAAGTAGCAAGTCTACTTACTGGTGGAGCTAGAGTTAGTGAAGAAGCAGAAATTGAAGGTCTTGATTCTACAGAACATGGAGAAAAAGGCTTCAACCTTTAATCTCCTCTTTCTTTTTAAAAAAGGATTTAAATGAATGAACTTGTCGAAATTTTCGAAAAAAATAAAACTAAAATAGGAAACTTCGTAAAAGACACAATACTTAATAGTATTAGTATTGAAAACCCTGATATAGAGAGTTTATTTAAAAACTTTAAATCACTTGAACTTGTATATATTGTAGATAACAAAACAAAAAAACAAATATCTCCAAATTATTATAAAAATAAAATTGACAAAACTCAAGAAAACAAATCAAGAGAATATCTTTTTGAAAAAGTAGATAAAAAAACAAGTCTAACAACACCATATAAAAGTTCAGCAACTGGAAATATATGCATAACATTTGCATATTCACAAAATGATAAAACTATTTTTTTAGATTTTAATTTAAAAAAACTACTTGAACGTTTAAAATTGCTTGAAACACACACTCTTTTTGATAATGTAACAAAATTATTTTATTTATTAAGCTCAATTGCAATGATATTAATTTCATTTGTGATTTTAGTATACTCTGGATATGAGATTATCTTTATGAGTGAAAAATCGATTATGTCATTTTTTAAACCTATTATTTATATAACAATAGCAATTGCTATTTTTGATTTATCTAAAACACTAATTGAACAAGAAGTTATTTTTAAAAGTTATAAAAAAGATGAAAATATAGAAAAAAAGACTTTTATAAAATTTATTATTTCTATATTAATAGCTCTTTCAATAGAAGCTTTAATGCTTGTATTTAAAATTTCATTAAACAACATATCATTAATGTCAAATGCTTTTTGGTTATTTGCTGGAATTGCATTAATGATATTTACACTTACATATTTTATAAAAACAAATCGTTAATTGAAAATTATCTTCTCTATAATTAACTTAATTTAATTATTTGTTATAATTTCATCAAAAAGGTGATTATGTTTTTAGCAAAGTCTGCTTATCTTCAAAAAATAAAAAAATTAGCTGATATGGCAAAAGAATTAAGTTTGAGTATATATATTTGGGGTGAGAGAGGTGTTGGGAAAACATTTCTTGCAAAATACATAGCTCCAAATGCAATAATAAATCCATTATCACCTACTATAAACCCTATAATAATAGAAGATTTTGATAAAAATCCTACACTTGAGTTTAAAAATAATGTATTAATTGCTACTGGAAGCAAGCCTTTAAGTAAAGACTTATTAAAAAGATATTTTACTATGGACATAGAATTAAAACCATTAAAAGACCATCCAGAAGATATAGAAGAGTTTATTAAATTTTTTATAAAAGTTGCAAAAGAAGAGCTAAAAATTGACAAAGACATTACAATAAAATATCCGGATATTAGCGAAAATTTAAATTCTCTAAAAAGACAAATCTATCAAAACTTATTACTCCCAACTAAAAAGCAAGATATATTAAGACTTTTAAAAGAATATTACATTAATACCCATTCAACTTATGAAGAAGAAATTAAAGATTTTGAAAAAACTCTTTTTGAAGCTATGAAAATAAAATATGGTTCTAAACTAAAGATTTCAGAACAACTAAAAATTAATCGTGTAACACTTACAAAAAAAATGAAGGCTTTAAATGTTTGAATTTTGGTGTGAATATGATATTAATCCATTAATTATCTTTAACGAAAAAGGAAATATAGTATACTGTAACCAAGAGGCTGAAATACTTTTATCTTACATTAATAAAAAAGAAGTTTTTGATTTCATTATTAAAAATGCTCCAAAAAAAGCAGGTATAAAAACTGAATTTAAAAAAATTCAATTTAAAGACTTTAAATTTAATGGATATTCAATAGGATATCAAGAAGATACGCAAATAGGAGTAAGATTTTTTATAAATACTAATGTACACTCAATTCATTTTGAAAAACTTGAAAAAGTAGACCTATCAATGCTTTTAAATTTTGCAATGGAATATATTAATCTAAAACAAAACACAAAATTTAAAATCTACTTTGATCCATCTATTCCAGAAATTTATCTAAATAAAAAAGCTTTTTTAAATTTACTTTTTGAGATATTAGAAAATCAAAAAGAGGCCTATATAGAGACAAAAATAAACATTGGAGAATATATAAAAGTAAATAATAAAAAATACCCTATAATTTCAGTAATAACAAAATTAAATCCATTAAAACATATAAAAAGTCCTCATTTTGAAATAATAAATAATGAAAATGGTTACATAATACAAATACCTCTAATTAAGGAAAAAGATGAAAATAATAATTCTTGATACAGAGACAACAGGAAATAAAGAAGAAGATAGAATTTGTCAATTAAGTTATTTAGTTTTAAATGAGAACCTAGAAATTGAAGAAATTCATAATGAATTAGTAAAACCGCCTCTTCCTATAAGTTACGAAGCTATGGCAGTACATCATATCACTAATGAAATGATAGAAGATAAGCCTAAAATTCAACATACAACAGCATATAAAAGATTAAAAGAATTAAATAGTATCAATAATATTCTTGTAATTCATAATGCTAAATTTGATTTAGATATGCTGCAAAAAGAAGGATTTAACTCATTTTTTAAACTTGTAGATACATTTAGAGTATTAAAACATCTATTACCAGAAGGAAAATTTTCACTTCAATATAATAGATATGCACTAGGCCTTTATAAAAAAGAAAAAGAAATCTGTGAAAAATACAATATTAAAATAAATGCCCATGATGCTCTTGGAGATGTGATAGTTTTAAACCTTTTATTTGAATATATAATAAAAAATTATAAAAAAAATGTTGAAGATTTAGTAGAGCTCACTAAAAAACCTGTCCTTTATGATAAGTTTTATCAAGGTAAATACAAATTTGAAAAAATAAGAGATATTTTAATAAAAGACCCTGACTATATTGAATATATGTTAAGCTTAACTGACCTTGATCCAGATGTAAAATATTCTATTGAACATCATCTTGAAAATCTGGATGTAGAGCCTGAATATAGATTTGGTGTTGGAAAATATAAGGGTATGCTTATACAAGATGTAGCTGAAATTGATATACAATATCTGTCTTGGGCTTATCACAATATGAAAATGAGTAAAGGTATGAGAGCAAAAATAGGAGAAATTTTAGGTAAAATCTAACCTCCTAGATATTTTTTCTTAACTTCTTCACTTTGAAGTAAGCTTTTTGCATCATCTTCCATTACTATTTTTCCACTTTCCATTACATATCCACGACTAGCTATTTTTAATGCAGCACCTGCATTTTGTTCAACTAAAAGAATAGTTACGTCATTTTCCTCATTTAATCTAATTAATATTTCAAATACTTCTTTTACAATCTTTGGTGCAAGTCCAAGAGACGGTTCATCTAAAACTAACATTTTAGGCTCACTCATAAGAGCTCTTGCAATTGCAAGCATTTGTTGCTCACCACCGCTAAGACTTCCTCCATAATTTTCTCTTTTTTCTTTAAGTCTTGGAAAAAGAGTATACATTTGTTCTTTGAGTCTTTCATAGTTTTCATCGTTTAGGAAAGCTCCGATTCTAAGATTTTCCTCTACCGTTAGATTTATAAATATTTTTCTCCCTTCAGGCACAAGTGCCATTCCTCTTTTTACTATTAAATGAGTTGGGATTTTTGAAATATCTCCATCTACAAACTGAATATTCCCTTCTTTTTTTACTAAATTAAAAATTGCATTTAATGTTGAAGTTTTTCCAGCTCCATTTGCTCCAATAATAGTTACAATCTCCCCTGCCTTTACTTCAAAATCGATGCCTCTTACAGCTTCAATTACTCCATATTTTACTTTTAAATTTTTAACCTTCAACATCGATATCTCCTAAGTATGCTTTTATAACCTTTTCATCTTTCATCATGAGACTCGGTTTTCCTTCAAAAATTGTCTTACCATAATCAAGTACTAATACTCTATCAGCTATTTTTTGAACAAACTTCATATCATGTTCAATAAAAAGAATAGTTTTTTCCTTTTCTTCTCTTAATCTAAATATAGTATCAGCAAGTTCATCTGTCTCTTTTGGATTCATTCCAGCAGCTGGTTCATCAAGAAGCAATAAATCAGGCTCTGTTGCAAGAGCTCTAGCTATTTCAACTTTTCTTTGATTTCCATAACTTAAAGCTGTAGCATTCAAATTAGCATATTCAGCTATTTTTAAAAACTCTAAAATTTCCATAGCTTTTTCTTTATAAAGTTTTTCTTCTTTAAAAAACCTTGGAAACCTAAAAAGAGCTTCAAAAAAATTATAATTATAGTGATTATGAAAACCAATTAGGACATTCTCTAAAACACTCATACTTTTAAATAATCTTATGTTTTGAAATGTTCTTGCTATTCCTCTTTGAACAATATTTACTGAAGTTAGATTTGTTATTTCTTCATCTTTAAAAAAAACTTTTCCATTTGTAGGGTTAAGAACTCCTGTAATAATATTAAAAAGCGTTGTTTTTCCAGCACCATTTGGACCAATAAGTCCAAAAATTTCAAGAGGTTTTATATTAAAAGAAACATCTTTTATTGCAACTACCCCACCAAATTGCTTAGTTACTTTATCCACTTTAAGCATATTTTTCCTTTAGTATATTTGTTATTTGTGTATTGATATATTTGTATATTAGAATATTAGAAATTGTAGAGGTTTTAAAGGTAGTAGAGGTTATTTTATATTTAATTATTATATTTTCCATTTTCCATTCTCCATTTTTCATTTAAATATTTTTCCCCTTCTTTTCTAGCCCATTTAATAAATAATCTTTTTGTATCTAAGATACCTAATTTTTCATTTTTTTCTATATAATCTCTTAATTTTTTAGCACAAATATAAGCATTAGAAAAACCTCTAGCACCCATTCCATTAATGATATAAAGCCCATCAATATAAAAAATTTTTTTTGGAACATCTCCTTTTACTATATGCTTGTCTTCTAAAAGAGTTTTTCTAATATCTATAATTTTACCAACCACAGGAAAATAATCAACACTTGAAGCTCTAAATCCACCTTTTATATCTAAAATTTTATATTCACTAATATCAATAATTTCTTTAGCTTTTTTTATAAGCTCATACGCTTCTTCTAAATTTTCTTTACAATTCTTACAATCTCTTTTATGAGTCGCCCCAATTTTTAATATACCATCAATTAATCCAACCGAACAGTTTTTATGAAAATAACACCCCAAAAAATCTGTCGATTTTTCGGGGACCCCTTTTTTTAATTTTTCATTTTTCATTTTCCATTTTCCATTTATCTCTATTTTTTCTCCCCAAATTGGTCTAATTTTTATATATGGAATATCAATTAATTCTTCGTATCCTGTAGCTAAAATAATATTTTTTGTTTTTATTAAATCATTTATAATCCAAAAGTTATCTTTTTTTTCTATTTTTTTAACTTCTAATTTTTCAAAAGGAACTTTTATTTTTTCTTTAACTTCCCCTGGGTCTACAACACTTCCTATATTAAAGTAAAAACCTTTATCTTTTTTTACAAAAGGAAGTTTAATATGTTCTTCATATTTTTGAAATTTTGCAATATCTCTCTCATCTCTTGGTAAAATTAAAACTCCCTTAGTATAAGTAGATACACCTATATCATTATAAAATTTAACAGCTTCAACTATTCCATCATTTATAAATCTTGTATATTCAGTATTATATCCTACTTTTGGAAACAAAAAAGCTCCCGCAGCTCCACTTGCTCCCGATAAAACCTCTTTTTTATCAATTAATAATATTTTCTTATCTTTAAAAAACCATGCTGTTAAAAGACCTGCTATTCCTCCGCCAATTATTACAAAATCAAAAGACTTCATCATATGCCATTTGTAATGTTTTTTTATCTATATCTTTTAACTCATTAAATATAAACCTTTTAAAATCTTTTTTATCTACTTTTACCTCAACATAAAGCATATTTTCTTTTTTAGAATACCAACTATCCCCTTGAATTGAGTTTATAACTACAAAATTTTTAACTAATTTTAATATTTGATTAGTCTTTTTGTCATTTATCTCTAATCTTCTCAAAAACAATTTTGTTTTTGCTTGAAGCTTACTAATCAAATCAGATACTCCTATAGAAAAAGCTTCTTCTTGTTTTAATCTATTTATTTGTGCAGAGTGGATTTTTCCAACAGATTGAAAAGATGACTGATAACAAACCCAAAATGGAGCAGGAATTTTTTTTATATAACATTGAGTAAAACTCTTAACTTTTGTAGAAGTGTTGCTAATACTACATCCTCCGATAATTAGAGGCACAATAAACCATATATAAGGTTTCATACATCACCTTTTTAAAAAAAATTATATCAAGATATAAAATAAAAGTGTATAAATGTTCTTAAGGGCACTGACTAAATAGGGACAAAAATTGCTTTTTTTTTAGAAAAAGGTTAATCTTATGAAAGTTGGATTTAATAAAGGGAAAAAATATAAAAAATATAAAAGATTAACTCAAGAACAAAAGGAAATGATTTTTAAATTATTCTCAGAAAAAATGTAATTAAGAAAAATAGCAAGAGTTATTGGAGTAGAATTAGGAACAGTTCAATATCATTTAAAAAAAACTTATGGAGTATGAAGAGTTGTATAAACTATTTGTAAATCTTTTGAAAAAAGCTAATTTAGTGTTTTCATATCTTTGTTTAGATGAACTTTATACTTTTTATGGTAAAAAAGATAATAAAGTTTATGTATGGACAACAGTGGGAGTTACTAAAACAGGAAGAAAATTTTATTTTTATTTTTTATCCAAAAAAAAGATATTGAAAGTTTATTATCGTTTAATTTTGATTTGCCAAAGGTAGAAAGATATTACACAGATGGTCATTTTGCATATTCAAATGTTTATGAAGATAAAGTAATTCAAGAGAAATCAAAATATACAAATTTAGTAGAAAATTTGAATTCTCAAAAGAGGAATAAAGTGTCTTATCTTGTTAGGAAAACTAATGAAGCGAAGCGGTTGCGAAGCAATCATTCTCTTAGAGAAAAGCACATGCTAAATCTTTTGAATGGCTTAATAGAAGACTCGCTATGTTTTTTGCTGAACTTAATCTTAAAGGTCATAAAATTGCCATTTAGTCAGTGCCGTTCTTAAGATTAGGACAGTTGTTTTATTATATTGTTTTAATAAAATTAATATATTTTTTGTGAGTTTTAGAATATATATTAACAATACTAATTTCTAAGATTTTTTCTATAAAAGAATAAAAAAGAAGAAAGAAATTATCTTTTTGAGAATTGAGGAGATTTTCTTGCTTTCTTTTTCCCGTATTTTTTTCTCTCTACTACTCTTGCATCTCTTGTTAAAAGCCCTGCTGGCTTTAGAATACTTCTAAATTCTGGTGCATATTCAACAAGCGCTTTTGAAATTCCGTGTTTTATTGCATCTGCTTGTGCTGCAAAACCACCACCAAAAACTTTTACTTCAATATCAAAACTGTTTTCTTGTTTTACTAACATTAATGGCCATCTAACTCTAAGTTTAAGAGCTTCTCTTCCTCCTAAAAACTCATCTAATGTCTTACCATTAACTGTTATATTACCACTTCCATTTTTTAGCCAAACTTTTGCTACTGCTTCTTTTCTTTTACCAGTTGCGTAAATTCTTCCATGCATTTTCATTAGTTACCCTTTACTTGAGCTGTATGAGGATGATTTTCACCTGCATAAACTTTTAGCTTTTTAAGCATTTTTCTTCCAAGTTTTGTTTTTGGAAGCATACCTCTTGTTGCAAGCTTAAATAATTTCTCCGGATTATTTTTAAGAAGCTTTTCTACCGTTTCTTCTTTTACATGCCCAAAATACCCAGTATGTCTATAATACTTATCTTCTAATTTTTTAGCAGTTGAGAATTTTACTTTATCAGCATTAATAACAACTACATAATCACCACAATCTACATGCGGAGTATAGTAAGGTTTGTGTTTACCTCTTAAAATTGTAGCAATCTCAGTAATTAATCTACCAAATATTTTATCTTTTGCATCTATTAAAATCCAATCTCTTTTAACATCTTCAGGTCTTATAGATTTTGTAAATTTCATTATCACACCTTTTGTGAATTTTTTAGGTATGGAATTGTAGACAAGAAAACTTAAAAAAAACTTAATTTAAGCAAACTTTAAGATTATAATATGTTTGAAAATTTTAATATTAATTCAATTTCACCTGCCGGGATCCTGAGTTCACGTGAAATTTCCTCTACACTATATCCATTTTTATAAAGACTTAATATTTTATCTTCTTCGTGTTTATTAAGGTTACTAAAACTTAAACTATTTTTTTTAATTTGAGAATATATTTTTGAAACTTCATTTTCTATTTTTTCATAAAACTTTTTATTCTTCTCTTCCATAAACCTAATATCATCTACAATAGTTTCAACTATTTCTTCTATTTTTTCAACTGTTTTTATTGTATTATCTTTCTTAAGATCTTTTTTTAATAAAAACACTTCTTTATTTAGTTCTTCTAAACTTACTTCTATTGCTGCAAATTTTTGTTCTATTATTTTTTCTCTTTTTAAAATATAAAAAAATAAAAATAACATAAATCCACTTAAACCTATAAAAATTATTAAGATTAACTTATCCATTTTTTGATTTTAACTCCCTAATAATTGCTCTCTCTCTCGCTACAATAAATGCATTATAATCCCTAATATCTCTATCATGCATATGAATTATTTCAGCAGTTTTCTCATCAAGAGCTTTAAAAATCACTGGCACTACTCTTTTTGGAAAAACTGGTAAGTCTAACCTTGCATAATATTTTTGATTAATTTTAAATAGTTTATCTTTTATTCTAAAATGCTCAAACCCAACTGCTTCTATTTCATTTTTATATTCTAGTAATATAAGTTCTTTTTTTTCATTTTTTACAATTGAAGTCAGTTCATCAACTTTTCTATGAAGTGCTATTAATAATTCAAGTAATAATGGATCTGTATCTTTTGTCTCACCCCTTGCTTTTGCAAGCTTTATATATTGACCTATTGGATCATCAATTTCAGCTGATAGTTTATCAAATTCTTCTTTAAATTTATCTTTATATTCTTCAAATTCAATAGATATAAAAGCTGGAATAAATCTCATTTAAAAACCTTGTCAAGAGAAATTAAGACTAAAAAAAGTATACCTAAAAATCCATTAACATCAAAAAATGCTTTTGGAATATTTTGATAATCTTTAGCTATTAGTTTATGTTCATAATAAAGCATCAAAGCTGAAACAATTACTGCAACAAAAGCCCAAAACCCTAAATGTGCATACACAACAAAAAACATCCAAAAAACAACAGCTAAAATATGAAATAATTTTGAAATAAAAATAGCCCCCTTATCGCCTATAATAGCTGGAATTGAATATAACCCTTCTTTCCTATCAAACTCCATATCTTGCAATGAATATAAAATATCAAATCCCGCCACCCAAAACATTACTCCAAATGCTAAAAACACACTCCATTCTGGAATTGAATTACTAACAGCAATAGCACCTGCAATAGGGGCTAGTCCAAGAGATACCCCTAGCACTAAATGAGCAAGTTCACTAAATCTTTTAAAATAACTATATCCTCCAAGGATAATTAAAATTGGAATTGATAATTTAAAAGCTAAATCATTTATCATATATGCAGTACCTATAAAAATCAATGCATTAGCAGCTATAAATATTTTCATTTCTCTCAAACTGACTTCTCCCGTAACAGATGGTCTATTAGAAGTTCTTGGATTTTTTATATCTATATCTTTATCAACTAATCTATTTACTGCCATTGCAAAATTTCTAGCACTAGTGGCTGCTAAGATCCCAAGTATTAAAAGATTCCAGCCAAACCAACCATTTGCTCCAACAATCATTGCTATAAGAATAAAAGGTATACTAAAAATTGTATGAGAAAATTTAACTAATTCTAAATATTTTTTCATTTCCCACCTTAAAACAATATTAAAATTTGTATAATTGTAACAAAAAAGGATTAAATTGTTTGCACTTATAGGTCCTACTGCAAGTGGTAAAAGCAATCTAGCAATAAACTTAGCAAAAAAACTTGGATTTGAGATATTATCACTTGATAGTCTAAGTATCTACAAAGAAATAGATATAGCATCAGCTAAACCAAGTAAAGTTGAGTTAACAGAAGTTAAACATTACGGCATTAATGAGATATATCCAAATGAAAAATTTGATGTAAATAAATTTATAGAGATTTACAAAAACATTCCTCACAAAAATATTATAATAGTAGGAGGAACGGGGTTTTATCTAAAAGCAATGATTGACGGTATATCTAAAATGCCTAAAATATCAGAAGAAATTAAAAAAGAAGCAAAAAGACTTGGGTTTAATTTCTTAAAGAAAATAGACCCTATTTTTGCTTCTAAAATAAACCAAAACGATACATATAGAACCCAAAAAGGTATAGAAATTTTCTTAGCAACAAATATGCCTCCAAGTGAGTATTTTAAAAATAATCCTAAAGTACCAGTTCTCCCAAAAATCCCTATATTTGAAATAGCAATAGATAGAAATACTCTAAGAGATAGAATAAAAATTCGCACTCAAAAAATGTTTGAAAATGGATTAATTGATGAAGTAGCATACCTTGAATCAAAATACAGAGATAGGAGACTATCTAGTTTAAAGGCTATTGGAGTAAAAGAAGTCTTGGATTATTTTAATGGAATTTATGATAAAAAAACACTTTTTGAAAAAATAGTAACAAATACAGCAAGACTTGCTAAAAGACAACAGATTTTCAACAAAACCCAATTCCCTGATAAAATTTCAGCTCCCCTTGAAGAACTTGAAAAACTAATATTACTATCAATGAAAAATTAAAAATATCCTAATTTTGCAATATTTAATCATTGTCCATTGTCACTAATAAGGGTATTAGAGGTATTAGAGGTTTATAATATTTATAACCCATACAACTTCTACTAACCTATACTAACTTCTTTTGCATTTTCCATTATTTTAATAGTTCCATTGCATCTTTACATAATCCTTTCCAAAGCTTAGAATCTTTTATATTTAAACACTCCTCTAAATACTTTTTCTCTTTTGTTAAATTTGCCAGCATAAATAAAGCCCTTGCTTTATCTTCTCCTTTTACTCTACTTAATAGAGACTTTAGTACTTTTATTGCTTCTTTTTTATCTTTTGTATATTGTGCATAAACAAATTCAACAAATGGTGAATATGGAAATGCTTTAAATTTATTTTGTAAATCAATTGTCTTTTTAGCAAAACTAGCGGCCATTAAGTTATCGTTATTTTTAAGTGCCCAGTTTATTATTTTATTAAACACATCAGCATTTTGTATCTTATCAAAAGCTTCTAATTTTTTTGCTACTTTTAAAGATTCTTTTTTCTCATTTAAATTCCAAAGAGCAAAAAATTTATATCTAAGATATTTATAACATCCTTTTTTTAAAACATTACATAAATCATCAACTGCAGTTACTACATTTTTATAATCTTTAAGGGCCCAAAGTGCCTCAATTTTTCTTTTCATCCATTTTTTAAATATTTCATCATCTGCTAAGTTTAAATATTTATTACATATAACTGAAGCTAAATCATATGTTTTTGCTAACATTGCACATTCATATACTTTTTCATCAAATTTCTTATCAAGGATAATTTTATATTTTTTAATTAATTCAATTGCCTTAATACATTTATTTTCTTTTAAAAGCATTTTTATATATTCTTTTTTAACTTTCTTTAAAAACTCTTTTTTATCAGGAAAGATCTTTTCTGGAATATTTTTTAATTTATCCTCTAATTTTAAAATTTCATCATATTTTTTCAATTTAAAAAGTATTTTTGCTTTTTCTACAATAGCTTTTTTAGCAATTTCTCCTTGATAATTTTTAAGAATATTTTCAATATAATTTAATTTTTTTGTTAAATTGTTTTCTGGCAAATTAAATAATATCTTATCTCTAAGTGCTTTTGCAGCATCAGAATAATCTCCATATGAAAATTGTTTTAAATATTCTTCTATAAACTGCAATGCCTTTTTATAATCTTTATTTTCATACGACCATACAGCCAGTTTATAAAGAAGAGGTTCGTATAAGTCATCTAATTTTTTTAACTTTTTTAGTAAATCTTCACCTATATTTATTGCAAGAGAATATACTTTATGCTCAGCCAACATATTTGCTAGCTCATAAGCCTTTTTTTTGTCTTTTAGCAAAAACTTCTTATTAGCTTTATAAATTTTTTCATAATAAATAATTGCTTTTTTAATGTCTCCCTTATCAACATATCTACTTGCAAGTCTTGCAGCTGCAAGTGATGCAATATCTAAATCAGTTGTGGAGTATAATGCTTTTTTATAAAGTTTAAATGCTTTTTTTTCATCTCCCATCATAAAAAGTTGGTCTGCTAAATAAATCATAGCAAGATATGCATATTTTGAATCAGGATAGTCACTAATTATACGATTGAAATAATAACTTGCATCACTAACAAATCCTATTTTTGAATAGCTCTCACCAATAAGAAGTAATACTTCTGGAAGTTTTTCACTAAAGCTAAATCTTTTTATCCATTCCTTCCCGAGTTTTATCACATCTTCAAAATTTCCATTTTTATCAAAAATTTTTAATTTCATATATAATACATCTGAAATAAAGATAGAGTTTGGGTATTTTTTTATAAAATCATCTATTTCATTAGTTACATCTAACCCCTTTTTATATGCTTTTAAAATCTCAAAATATTTCATTAAATCTTGACTTTTGCCAGTATCTACTGGATTTAAGTTTTCATCAATAGCTCCTATAAAAGGCAAAAATGTATGCTTATAATAAAAGTTAAGTCCATTTAATTTATTATTTAAAAAGTGTTCATTTGCAATTATTACCCACTTTTTAGCTTTTGTTAATTTAAAAGGAGTAATTAGAGGAGAGTTATATAAATTGTCTTTAAAAGCATAAATCTTATAATTTCCTTTTACCTGAATATTTACAATAAACTTTTTATCAAACTTAGGTAGTATAGAAAAGAAATATGTTTTATCTTTAAATACAGGAGTAGTTGGAACTTTATCAAAAATACAAGTTATATTATTTTCTTGTGCCTTACACTCAAAAGGAAAGTCATTATATAAGGTTAATATCTCATATGACTTATTATCTTTTCCATAATCAACATTTATCTCCAAAGAAAATAATAAAATAGGAAAAAGAAGAAAAAAAATCAACTCAAACCTTTTTGATTATTATATCAAAAAGGTTAAAAACTTATAGTAGCATTGATTATATCTGCTGCAACTATACCAAAATAAATAGTACCAGCAAGTAATATAAGTTGACCAATTAAACTACCAGTTGACATAGAAGCAAAACTGTCAGTTTTTGATTCATCAAAATAAATATGCTTAATAACCCATACATAATATCCAACTGCAAGCGCAGAATTAAGTAGTGCTATTAATACAACCCACCAAAGCCCAGCATCTACACCTGCATAAAATGCTACTGCTTTACTTAAAAATCCTGCAAGAAGTGGAATACCTGCAAGCGAAAATAACTGAATTGTAAAAAATAGTGAATGTAAAGGTGCTTTTTTGTAAAGTCCCTTAATGTCTTCTAGATATTTTACTCCAAGTTCTCTTCTTAAATCATTTAAAATTAAAAATACACTTGTTTGCATAAAAATATAAGCTACTGCATAATATAAAATACCTGCATATGAGTAAGCACTCGCTGCTGCTGCAAATGGTATTAATGCATAACCACTATGTGCAATTGATGAATAAGCTAAAATTTTTGAAATTCTTTTTTGCCAAAGAGCCATAAAGTTCGCTAATGTCATCGTTAAAATTGCAAAGAAACTAAAAATTAAAACAGTAGCTAGTGGATAAGCAATTAAAAATTTATAAAATGCTTTAAAAGTAGCAAAAAGCATAACACTTTTAATTACCCCACTTAAAATTGCTGCAGCTGCATGATTTACTTGAGAATAAGCGTCTGCTGCCCATCCATGCATAGGAACTACTGTTAATTTATAAAAGATACCCGCTAACATTATAGCAACTGCAATTAATGTATATTTACCAGCTATATTCATCTCTTGATAATTGAAACTATCAGTAGTAAAACTAAAGAGTGCAAAACCAAGTAAAATAACACCACTTGCAACTGCACCTGCAATAAACGCTTTTATAGCACCTTCAGCATTATAAAAATTCCTAATGTTTGCCACCAAAATATAAGAAATCATAGCAATAACTTCAAATAGTACAATATACATAAAGAAATTGTTAGTCTCAAGAAATGCTAAAGATGCTCCAGCTAAGAAAAGCATTTGAGAAATTAAAGGCCTCTCAAATCCTGTTAAAGCTAAAGAAACTGCTGCTAGAGTCGCTAATAATACAAACTCCATCAATATGGTAGCATCATCTGCAAAAAAATAAGGGAATAAACTGTTTAAACTTTGGCCCTTGTAAATGAAATAACTTGCCATTACAAATGCTAAAACCGCAATTATTTTAGCAATTACAATATTGTTTCTATAAAATACCGGAACTAATAATCCCGCTGCTATTAATACTATAAAACTCATCACATCCCTCCAAAGAAGCTAAATGCTTTATTTGCCAAATCAAAAATAGGTTGAGGATTGATACCAAAATAAACAATTAAAATTGCATAAATAAAAAGAGCTAGTCTAAACGGTAAACTCATACTAAAATTAGCATTAATTACTCTCTCTCCCATAGAACCATGAATTGCACGTCTAACAGCCCAGATGATATATCCAGCACTAATAAGACCTGCTAACGCAATTACAGCAATCCACCATCCATAAGCTTTTACAGCTGATACTATAATAGTAAGTTCACCAACAAACCCCATAGTACCTGGAAGTCCCAGAGCAGCCATACCAGCTAATATAAATATAGCACTTACATATGAAGCTTTCCTCATCACACCACCCATTTCATCCATATACCAAGTATGTGTTTTATGATGTAACCATCCAGCAATCAAAAATAGTGGCGAAATTACTAGTGCATGCCCTATCATTTCGAAAAGCGCAGCACTAAGACCATCATAAGTCATTGTTGAAATTGCTACTACTACTAATCCCATATGAGAAATAGAACTATATGCAACCATCTTTTTAATGTGTCTTTCATATATAGCTAAGAAACCTGCATAAAAAGTTGTAATTAAACCAAACATTAACATCCATTTAGCAAACTGTAAAGTAGTAATTGGCATAAGTTCTACTGTAAATCTAATTAACCCATAAGCTCCCATTTTTAAAAGAACTCCAGCTAATAGCACAGAAATACTACCAGGAGCTTGAACGTGTGCATCTGGGAGCCATGTATGAAATGGAAATACAGGAAGTTTTGCTGCAAATCCTAAAAACATTAACCACCAAATAAGAGCAGGTGTTACAAGAGCTGTTTCTTTAATTAGCGTTAAATCCCAATATCCAGTCTGTTTATAAAGTAAATAAAATCCAACAAACATAAACATTGCAAATACATGAGTATAAATAAAGAATTTTATTGCTGCATAAATTCTATTTTCTGCTCCCCAAATACCTACTAAAAAAAGCATTGGTACAAGTGTTAGTTCCCAAAACATAAAAAACCATAAAACATTAGTAGTCATAAATACACCAAAAATAGGCCCACTAAACATTATAAGCAAGCTAAAGTATGCTGATTGTTTTTTTTCATTCCATGATGTAAGTACAACTAAAATTAAAAGTGCAGCAGTTAATAAAAGCATAGCAACACTTAATGAATCAATTTGTAAAGTAAGTTCAAATCCAAATTGCTCTACACTTAAAAAATTACCCAAAAATAAAAAGCCACCATCTTCTGGTAACATATTATACCAGTTAAGCGTAATTATAAATAATACTATAAACCAACCTAGTGCTATATACTTAGCAAAATGCTCTGCCCCTCTTGTTAAAAAGTACACGAGGGCTGAGAAAAAAATTGGTGCAAAAATTATATCTAACGCTACCATTTTATAGCCCCTTTACAATAATTAAAATTGCAATAACAATAATTGCTACCCCAAGGACAAATTGTCCCATATATGTACCAATTTTACCGCTATGTCCTGCTCTAAACCCTACATAAACAAGTCTTGTCATATCTACTGTTTTATTTACAACAAAATCTATTACATAAGTATCAAACCATCTAGCTGATGCTGCAATAGCGTTAACAATAATATTTTTTGAGATCCATGTAATCATAGCTTCTACATAATATCCATTAAATAACACTTGATGTATTGTTTGCACAAAATGATGTGAAGCAATTTTGTATAATAGATTTAGTCCTTTTACATATAATCCTACTACAATAAGAAAGATTAGTACCATGCTAGTTAGCATAAATGCACCAAGTCCTGCTACATGAGGTTCTATTACTTCTTTTCCTACTATAAAGTGAACTATATCCATTTGCCAAATTGAAATAAATAATGTAATAAATGCTAAAATTCCAAGCGGCAATCTTATCCATAGATTACTAGGAGAATGAACACTACCTTTCAGCTCCTCATTCCTTGGTTCTCCAAGGAATATTAAAATCCAAAGTCTAGTAATATAAGCAATTGATAAAAGTGCTGCAATAGTTACAAACGTTTTTGTAAAACCATTACCCCATTCCCATGCAGCTGCAACTACAAATTCTTTTGAAAAGAACCCACTAAATGGTGGAACACCTGCAAGACTTAAAGAACCCATTGCCATAAATAAAGCTACCCAAGGTGCTGTCTTAATAAGTCCTCCTAGTTTCCATGCATCCTTTGTATGATGAGCTATATAAATTACAGCCCCAGCACTTAAGAATAATAATGCTTTAAAAATTGCATGATTTACTAAGTGAAGCATACCAGCAGCAAGGCTTCCTACTCCAAGCCCTACAAAAGCAATTGAAAGATGCGACATAGTTGAGTATGCTAATATTTTTTTAATCTCTTTTTGAACTAGTGCTGAAGTAGCTCCTATAAATGCAGATAGTGCTGCAACATTTGCTACTATAAAAAGTGCATCCGTATAAGCAAAAAAGTCAAACAGTCTTGCAACAATATAAATACCACTATTAACCATTGTAGCACCATGAATTAGTGCTGAAACTGTAGTTGGACCTTCCATTGCATTCATAAGCCAAGGATAAAGTGGAAATTGACCTGATTTTCCAATAGCACCCATAAAAATAAATAACGCAACTACTAAAGCAAGAGTTTTATCAATTTGACCATTATTAGCCATCTCATTTAACTCTACTAAATTTACACTACCTGCATAATAAAAAAGTAGTGCAATAGCTGCTAAAATAAATATATCCCCAAATCTTGTATATAAAAATGCCTGCATTCCTGCATTAGCAGCAGAGTTTTTATAATACCAAAAGCTAATTAATGCGTAACTAGCAAGTCCCATAAACTCCCAACCAATAAACGCACCAATTAAATCTTTTGTAATAACAAGTAGTATCATACCACCAATAAAAAATAGTACTTTTGCATAATATCTAGCCTGGTCTGGATCTTCTCCCATATAGTCATGAGCAAAATGAATATCTAAAAACCCTAGCCCTGTTGCCACTAAAAGCATTATAATAGACAAATGGTCAATATAAATACCAAAAGGAATTTGTATATTTCCAAAAGCAATCCAAGTATAATCAATATCAATTACATTACCCGAATATTTAAAAAATAAAACTAAACTTGCAATAAATAAAATTGCTCCTACTACCTCTGCTACCCAAAAAGCTAATTCTTTTTTAGCTTTACCAATAATATACGCTAATACGGCTCCAATATAAGGAGCGATTAATAGTGTTAATACTGCATTATTCATCGCTCACCGCCTTATCAAGATTATCTGGAATAATTTCACCAGTCATTCTATTAGCTAAAATAAATATTAGTACTCCTGCTGCTGCTTCTAAAGTTGCAATTACAATAATTACATATGCAATTGCAAGTCCTTTTGTTAATCCAAAATTGTATGCTGCACTAGCAAGTAATAAAATTACTGCATTTAAAAGCATTTCAAGAGAAAAGAAAATTTTCAAAAAATCACTTTTACTTGTAACTCCATAAAGACCTACTCCAAAAAGGATAATAGCCGCAATGGCATCAATGTAAAAATGTACCATTTTTATTCCTTTCCATGTTTTAGTGTATGTAGCATTCTAATACTTCCATATAATATACTTGCTGCCACAACACTCATAAAAATTGCAACTTCAGCATAAAAATCAGTAAAAATTTTAACCTGATCTTTTAAAGGTATTGCTTTTCCTTGATATGGCATTTCTGGTAATAAAAATGGTACTATCATAAGTCCAATAAGCACTAGAGTAACTATTGAAACTGCCCATGGTCTTAATGTAAATTTCGGAAACTTTGAGCCTACTACAGTTACTCCAAATAGAGTTAAAACAACAATACCCCCTGTATATACAAAAATTTGAAAAAGGCCTAATAATTTTTCACCCATCACAATATAATAAATACCGAGTAAAAACATCATCATAACAAATGCAATAACAGCTGGGACTGTATTTTTTTGAGCCAAACTCATTACAGCCAAAATAATGGCTAATGCAAGGATTAATACACTCATTTTTCATCTCCTTTGCTTGCATTTGCTTTTTCAGTTTCTTTTTCATCTTGCTTTTTAGCTTCATCTTTTTTCTTCAATCTTTCAGCTTTTTTTCTAGCTTTCTCCTCTTCTTCACGTTTTTTCATTTCAATCCATTCCTCAGGCACATCAACCCTAACCCAAAAATCTGTAAGAGTTTGATGATCACCATCTGTTACCATCTCAATATCACCACCACTTAGTTTAATTGCTTTTTCAGGTTTTGTAGGGCAAACATCTTCACATAGCCCACAAAAAATACATACAGCTAAATTAACTTCAGGTATAATTTTTGGTTTTTTAATTGGAAGTGGTTTCATTTTAATTGCATCAACAGGACATATTTTATTACATGCATCACAACCAATACATAATTCATATTTAATTACGTGTTTTCCCCTAAACATAATGGATTTATGAGCTGGCTCTTTTACTACATCCTTAATTGCTATCCTAGGTTCTCTAAAAGATTTCATAACCCTTATAATTTTTTCACCAATTTCAAATATCATCTTACGCTCCTAAAATATATAATCTTGCAAATGTAACCCATACAAGGTTTAAAACTGCCATAGGTGCTAGCCAACTCCAACAGAATTTAAGCATCTGATCAAGTCTAAGTCTTGGGTTACTTGCCCTAATTGCTACCATTAAAACCGCAAGAAGTGCAATTTTCAAAAATAACCACCAAAAACTATCAAAAAACAGCCCTCTATATCCACCAAAAAACAGTACAACTGCTGATGCTGAAACTACTAAAATCTCAGTAAATTCAGCAAATTTAAGTAGTGTATAATTAGTCCCTGCATACTCTGTATAAAAACCATACACTATTTCTTGTTCTGCATCTGGAATATGAAATGGAGGTTGTTCTAATATCCCTAGCATTGCTATAATATAAATAATTGCACCTGGAAGTAAAATTAAAGTTGTAAGCCATGTATTGCTATACATAATTTCATAAAGATTCATTGTACCAAATAAAATAGCAGGAGATAGTGCCGCTAAGAAAAATGGAGCTTCCATCGATACCATTTGAGCAAGTATTCTCATACCTCCAAGAAATGAGTATTTATTATGGCTTCCAAAACCAGTAAGAAATAATAAAAATGGCTCAACTCCAATTAAAACTACAAGTCCAAGTACCCCATAATCTGTATCTAAAATTCCATGCCCATTATTAATTAATGGAGTCCAAGGAATTAAAATAACCGGAAGTGCCGCAACAAGTGGAGTAATAATAGGAATAATATTAAACAAATACGGATCAGCCGATTTTGGTGTAATTGATTCTTTTGTTAAAAGTTTAAATACATCCCAAACTGTCTGTAATGATCCAGCCGGTCCATTATAGTGCGGTCCCACCCTTTTGTGAATATAAGCTAAAGTTTTTCTTGAAAAATAAAATACAAAAAATGTCCAAGCAAGTAAAAATAAAAGCCCTGGAAAAACTAAAATATAAAATAGCATTTCTCCTATACTCATTTTATCCTCCTATCTATCTAAATCACCCTGACAGATATGCATGCTACCATACAATAGAGGAATATCTGAAAGAGTGTGTCCTGGTAATAAATGTTCTAACATCATAGTATGATTCACACTTGGTGCTTTTATTTTTAGTCTATAAGGAGTTGTTGCTTTATCCATTGTTACTAAATGTATTAAAATTTCTCCTCTTGCCCACTCAATTCTACTAACTGCTTCTCCTGCAGGTAATTTTTTTGGCATTTTTACTAAATGGTCTTTTTTTGGATCCATTTCGCCAGCTTCTATTCCTGCTTCTATTTTTCTTTTTGCTTGTTTTATTAAATCAATCGCTTGATTAATTTCTTTAAAAATTATATAAAGCCTATCTCTTGCATCACCGTTTTCACAAGTTACATAATCCATTTCTAAATCTGCATAACCAGCATATGGTTCGTCAATTCTTACATCAATTTTAACTCCACTAGCCCTTGCAACAGGTCCTGATAAGAAATATTTTTCAACATCTTCAGCACTAAAAACTCCTGTACCCTTAGCCCTAACAGTCATTAATGGATTTTTTAAAAACACTTCTTCTATATCAGGCTTTACTTTTTCCCACTTTTCAATTGCTTTGTCAACTCCTGCAAACCAAGTTTTATAATCATTTAGTGGGAATCTAACGCCTCCTGGTTCTATACATGCAGTTGCTATTCTAGCACCACTATAATCCTCTAACACATCTAAAAAATACTCTCTAACGTCCAAACACCACATAAGAAATGTTTGAAGACCCATTGTTCCAAAAAAACCACCCATTGAAATAAGATGAGAAGCTATTCTTCCTGTTTCACCTAAAACTACTCTCATATATTTTGCAAAAGGAGTAATTTCTTTTCCAGCAATTTCTTCAACTGCTTGAGAATAACAAATCATAGGATTTGGATTATCCATAAAACAGATTCTCTCAACTGCTACAATAGCTCCTATAAAATCCTTTCTCTCAGACAAACTCTCCAATGCCCTCCAAACATACCCAATGTCAGGTTCTACTTTTTCTATATTCTCACCATTTGTATAAACCTTTAATCTAATAGGTCCACTTGCAGGATGAGTTGGTCCCCAGTTAAGTATAGTTCTACTTCCTTCATGACCATTGGCTTTTTCATATTCGTCATACTCTTCAAAATACTCTTCTGTAATAGCGTTTATATTATCAATTAATTTCTCTTCATGAGCTTTCCAGTCAAAATCTTTTCTAAATGGAAATTTTCCATAATAATCTCTACTAATTAAGAAAAATCTAAGATTTGGGTGGCCTTTAAACTTAACTCCAAATGTAGAATATGCTTCAAGTTCATGGTAATTAGCACTTGGCATAATAGGAGTTATTGAGTCTATTTCACATTTTTCAAGTTCCCTTGGCAAGTCAACTTTTAACCAAACATTTTTTTTATTAATTAATCCTTCTAAAAAGTAATTAACCTCAATTCTTCCCTCATCAATAAAATCAGTAGGAGACACAGTAGCACAAGACTTAATCCCTTCTTCTTTTAATGCTTTTATAACAGGAATTAAGTCTTCTTTATTTTTCAGTTTTGCTTTAACCCAAGAATTTTTATAGTCTTCTACATACTCCATATCAAATTTATTTAACACTTCTTTTATTCTATCCATTCTTATCCTTTTTTGCTTGTATATTTGTAAGTTATTGGCATAAACTTACAACATAATCTATCCAATAACCAATGACAAATAACAAATTTTCCTAAAACTTCATTTGTTTCCAAAGTCCTCCCTGACTTGAAGCACTTGGCTCACCTCTTTTGATTTTTTCTTTAAGTTCCTCAAGTCCTGCAATAATAGCTTCAGGCTTTGGAGGACATCCTGCAACAAACACATCAGCCGGCAGTATTTCAGTCATATTTTTAATAACTGATGGTGAGTCATTATATGGACCTCCATCATAAGCACATGCACCAATTGCTACAACATATCTCGGTTCTGGCATCTGTTCATATGTCCTAAGAAGAGCCGGTAAAATTTTTTTACTTACAAGTCCTGTAATAAAAATAATATCAGCTTGTCTAGGAGTTGGGGTCATCATATACCCATATCTCTCCCAGTCATATCTTGGTCCCATAGCTGCAAGCATCTCAAGAGAACAACATCCACTACAAAAATGAACAATCCAAGGAGACTTACTTCTCGCATAATTAAAAAAATCAAGCACTTTTAACATTTCTATACTCCTTCATACTTACTGTTATTGCTACAAATAACAACATTCCAAATACTATAGCCCATGTTAAAGCTTCAGTATTGTCTGCAAACACAAATAAACTAAAAAACAGTCCAGCCATATCAAACACAATAAAAGCAATTGCAAAAATAAAATACCCAAAGTTTGCTTTCATAGGTACTTCACTACTTGGCGGAAGACCACATTCAAAATGGTCATTTTTAATTTCACCAGGATTATAGGGGGCAACTACAATTCCAAGGAAATATAACAGTAATACACCAGCTAATATTCCGGAGCTATAAATTAAAATAGTCTCCATTTTCTCTCCTTTTTTATTTATTCTTCTAATAGTATCATACTCGAAAGAATTTAATTGTCCTTTGAATAAATTATAAGAAAAAATAATGCAAGAGACAAATGTAATATTTGAAGCAAAAAAAAAGAAGTTACAGAAGGTAATAAATGATTATTCATTTATATTTAATAATTATAAATTATCATTATATATTTTAAAACCAACTTCTTTTTCACTATCAAATGCATTTTTTATCTCTTTTTCTATTACATCAACAAAATCACTTAATTTAAAGACAGGTTTTTTTCTAGTTGCAACCTTCAATGCAGTATTTTTTATTACAAGTTCTATTTGAGCACCTGTTAACTCATATTTTGAAAGGAACTTAATATCAAAACCTTCTTCAAAATCAGCATTTTTTGGTAGTTTCATTTCCCAAAGTTTTACTCTTTCTTTAAAACTTGGTTTAGTAAACTCAATTTTATAATCAAATCTTCTAGAAAAAGCATTATCGATAGTTTCAAGCAAATTTGTAGTAGCTATTAAAACTCCACTAAACTTTTCTAGTTGTTCTAAGAAAATATTTTGCATTTGATTATGCATCTTATCTGCACTACTAAAACTTGCAGTAGTTCTAGTGGATAGAAACTGATCTGCTTCATTTAATAATAATACAGGTTTTGATTTTAATTTTTCACTAATTTCATAATACTCATCAAATAATCTTCTTACATTCTTTTCACTCTCACCTACATACATTGATAAAATTTTACTAGCATCAAGAGATAAAATTGGTCTTCCTAGCTCTTTTGCAATTGAGTGTGCAGTAAGTGTCTTTCCAGTACCAGGTGCCCCATAAAAAATAATTTTTGCCTCAATTTCTTCACTTGATTTTATTCCCCACTTCTTTAAAAGATTTAAAACTCTCTTATCTATTTGTTTAAGAAGCGTTTTTAACATCTCTTTTGTTTTTTCAGGAAGTACTACCTCTTCAAGAGTTGTTTTTGGTTCAATTAAATCAAAAATAGTATCCTTTACAATATGTTGAATTTTATGTTTTTTTCTTGGATGAATAAGTTCGTTTAAAATATCTTCATTTATAAAATATATTCTTGTATAACCTCCAAAACCTCCAAAAATTTCATCATAATCAAGTATACCTTCGCTCACAAGCTTTGAGTTTTCATCAAGAAGTGAACGATTTTTAATTCTCTCTATTTCATCAATACTTATAAGATTTAACAGAAAATTCAATTCTCTTATGTTTTCATTTGAACTTGTATACTCTTCTTTTAATAAAGCTAAAAAAATTATTTCTTCTTTTTCATTAAATTCATTTTCTATCATAAAATTTAGTACCGGTAAATCAATTTCAGTCTTCTTTACTCTTTCTTTAATAGTATTTTCAATAAGAACTAGCTTACTCTGTAGTCTTTTTATAGAAGCTGACTGAGTTGAATAACTATTTTTAAGACTAGCAAGTTGCTCATAAATTTCAATTCTTAAAAATTGGTCATGTAAATATTCAAGATGGTCTTGATATGAAGTATTTTGTGGTATAACTAAATCAAGTTCTCCTTTTTCTAAAAGTTTTAAAAATGAAAGCGATAAAGAAATATTTGAATTAAAAAGTTCTAAACTTGTAATATCATTGCTTACTCCAATCCCGCTTAAAACTATCCACCCCTCATCAATTAAACTCTTTATAAGACCAATTTTTTCAAAAGCTTCTTTATAATCTACTTTATATATATCTTCAAGTAAGATTCTTGTTTTTATATCTTCTTTACCTTCAAGATAACATTCAAGTAATTTATGAAGTAACTTAAGCTCTTCATCTTTTACATTCAAAATTTTATAAATTTTACTTTTTTTTGGATCTTTTAGAAAATCTTTTATATTTTTTACCAAAAACTCTCCTTTTTTAAATATATTATAATTTTATCAAATTTTGACAAAGGTAAAAAATGCAATTTCTATATTACCCAAATCCTTCATCTCAAATAACTTTAACAGGTGAAGAGCATAAATATTTATTTAAAATTAAAAGAATCAAAAAAAACGAAAAAATAAAAATAAGAAATCTAAAAGATGATTATTTATATATTTATACAATTCAAGATATAAATAAAAAAGAAGCTATTTTAAATTTAGAAGAAAAAGTATTAAATCCAAACAAACCTCATACTTTTTTTCATATTGCCTGGTGTATAATTGAACCTAAAAATATAGAAAAAACCCTGCCTAGCTTAAATGAGATGGGAGTTAGCAAAATAAGCTTCGTATACTGTGATTTCTCTCAAAAAAATTTTAAATTAAAACTTGATAGATTACAAAAAATCTTAATAAATTCCTGCCAACAGTGTGGAAGAAGCGATTTAATGGAAATTGAAATATTAAATTCATCAGATGAGTTTTTCAAAAAATATCCAGATTTTATTGCTTTAGATTTTAATGGAAAGTTATTAGAGTGTAATCAAAATTTTCAATTCAAAAATCCAATTTTTATAGGACCTGAGGGTGGTTTTAGTGAAAGGGAAAAAGAAAAATTTAAAGAAATTATAAGATTAAAAAGTTTTATTTTAAGAAGCAAAACGGCTGCATGTGCAATTAGTTCTATATTCTTATGCTAAATTGTCAATATTAAAAAATTTAAAGTTTTTTAATAATTATTTTAAAACAGTTTTTAGAATCTTTATAAGAATATCTAAACTCAAATTTATGCAAATCCACAATCCTTTTTACAATATTAAGTCCTATTCCAAATCCTTTTGATTTCTTTACAAATAGTTTTGTCAATTCATCTAAAGACTGTTCTATTTTTTCTCCAAAACTACACACTTCAATATAATTTTCTTTTGCAATTATTTTAATAGGATATTTTCTAGTAAATTTAATTGCGTTATCAATAAGATTTTTTAAAGCAATTGAAAGATAATTTAAATCTCCCCTTATATCGAAATCAATTAATTCTATTTCTACTTGTTCCTCTTCAATAAATAGTTTTGAAATAGCTTCAGTTATTAATGTGGATACTTTAAAAGTAGTAATTTTCATATTTTCTTTTGTAATTAAATGTATAAAAATAAGTTCATTTATTAGCTCTTCTATATTTGATGTTAAGATCTTTATTTTTTCGATATCTTTTTTTTCAATGGCAAACTTTAACTTTGCAATTGGAGTTTTAAGCTCATGACCTATATATTTAATAAAGTCTTCTCTCTCTTTTATTGATAAATTTACCTCTTTTGCCATAAGATTAAAACTTTCGGCTAATTGCCTTAACTCTTTTTCTCCTTTTAATTTCATATTAATTTGATAATTTCCTTTTGAAATTTCTTGAAAATTATTTGAAAGTTCTTTTAACGGTTTTAGCAGTTTTAATATTAACAGATAAATTAAAATTAAAATAAATATAACTCCTAATAAAAACATATAAAGTACAGTTTTTTCGTGAATGTTTTGGTTTTTTAGAAATAGAATAAATTTATCATTTAAATATCTTATTTTTAAATAGTAGTATGAATTAGATTTTAGTATTTCTATTTTTCCAAAAGTTATTTTTTTTGTAAAAACAGGTTTTGCACTTATTTCTTTTAGAATCTGAATATTATATTCTTTTGCTTTTTTTTTCAAAATACTTATTTTTTCATCAGCAATAAGAGGTAAAAATTCCTTTGCAATCGAAAGATATTGATTAAATATAAGTTTTTGGTTTTTTTGTGATATTTTAAAATCTATCCAAAAAAATAACAAAAAAATAAAAATAAAAGCACTTAAAAATAGTATATTTATTTTTTTAATCATACAAATTTATACCCTATTCCCCATACAGATTTGATATATTTCGGATTTTTAGAATCATCTCCAATTTTTGCTCTAATATTGCTTATATGCATATCTATGGTCCTATTTCTTGTATCTGGATGAAGAGAAGTGGCATTTAAAATTTGTTCTCTTGATATTACTTTGCCTGCATTCTTAACAAGATATAAAAAAATTTCAAATTCTACTTTTGTAAAATTTATTTCATAATCATCCAATTTAACAACCATATCGTTTTCATTTATGTAAAAATCTCCTATTTCTAATATGTTGCCTTTTTTATATCTTTTTAAAAGTGAATTTAATCTCAAAACAAGTTCTCTTGGTTCATAAGGCTTTGCAAGATAATCATCAGCCCCTATCTCAAATCCCATAATTTTATTACCTATATCTCCTCTTGCACTTGAAATAATAACAGGAATATCTGTTATCTTTTTTATTTTTTTTAAAACATCAAAACCATCTATTTTTGGCAACATCAAATCAAGTATTACAATATCGTAACTTTTAATTTTTTTTACCGCTTCTAATCCATTATCTGTAAAATCAACCTCAAAATTAAAATTTTCTAAATACTCTTTTATCTCTTTTTGCATTTCAATATCATCTTCAATTAACAAAACTTTACTCAACTTCCCACTCCTCTATATACTTAGCAAATTTTTTACGCTGTTTTGCATTTAAAATTTTATGAACTTCATAAAAAAACTCCATTTCTATTTTAGCAATTTTTTTTCTGATTTCTAAATTTTGCTGATAAAGTTTTTTATAATTGAAATTTTTTTTTGAAAACTCTATTTTTAAATTTTCTTCCCATATTTCCTCTTTATTATGAATTTTTTTAAGTCTTTTTCTATATTTTTCTATAAGGTCTTTTATTTGTAATTGCTGAGACTTATTCAAATTTAAAAAACTAAGATCTTTAGGAATATGGGAATGTTCATAATAACTTTCAGCAAATAAAGGAAAAAGAAAAAATAAAAAAATTAGTTTTTTCATATCTTTCCTTAAGCAAAAGTATTACTAAATAAATTTCCAGCCCAATTAAACATATCTGAGAAATTTTTACTACTTGGTGCCCCGGACTTTGGATAACCTGGCATAATTTTCATATCTTTTGTTGTAGGGTCGTACTGATATATTGCAGTAAGCCATGTTGCTTCTGTATTTGATACAGGCGAATAACAAGCTGAGTTTGTTTTTGGTGTTTGATACAAAGCATATCCATTTAATTCTCTTAAAATTGCATCCGCACAAATTTTTGCTTCTCCATTTCCTATATGTCCTGCTTTTGGTTGACTTGATTTATGTGAATCACCTATAATATGAACATCTTTTTTTATTAAAGATTCATAATTTTTAGTATCAACAGGTGCAAAATCTTCATCCACAACACCCGCTAAAAATGCTGCTTCACCGGCTTTTTGATTTGGAATTATATTAATTACATTTCCACTTATTGTATAAGAGTTATTATTTTGAGTATATGTTACTTTCATATTTGTATCATCTACATAAGTTACTTTAGAATTTGGTCTATAATCAATACCGTATTCATTAAATTTTGCTCCAAATGAATCTTTTTCTACTATAATATCAGGATTTTCATCAAGTAATATTACATTTACATTAAGCCCTTTATCTTTTAAATAATCTGCAACTACACAAGCTCTTTCATATGGTCCTGGAGGACATCTATAAGGCGATTTTGGAATACTCATTATGAATGTATCTCCACTTTTTAAGGTATCTATTTGATTTTTTAATATTGTTGTTTGCTCTCCTGCTATCCAAGCATGAGGAACTTTTGTTGTATCATAGTTATTTGTATATTTAAAGTCAATTCCTGGAGCTAAAACAAGCTTATCATAATTTATTAAACTCTCATCTTCTAAAGTTACAACTTTATTAGTTGTATCAAATTTTACAGCTTTTTTATTAATAACTTTTACCCCATAACTTATTAATTTATCATATGTAAATTTTAAATTATCAATGCTTTTTATGTTATTTAATACTAAATTACTTAAAATTGGAGAAGTGTATATAGGATTTGTATCTATTAATGTAACATCAATACTACTTCCACCCCATAATTTTAAATATTTTGCACAAGTTGCACCACTAAATCCTCCTCCTATTATTACAACCTGTTTATTTGTTGCTGCTTTTAAAGTTATAGGTGCTGTAATAGCTGCAGTTGCAATAGCTGATAGTTTTAAAAAATCTCTTCTTTTCATTTTTCTCTCCTTAATCTTTTTCTGGAAATATTTTTAGATAGTTAAACATCTCATTTACCTCGGTTGAATCAAACCCATCTGTTTGAGCCTGCATTATTGCGTTGTTGCTTTCATAAAATTCATCCACATCTTCACCTGCTATACTATCCCAACTATTTACCGAATACCCATTAGTTCCATGACACTGAAAACAATTTGTAGCACTTAATAATCTGCCGTCATTAGGAACAAATTTATCTGGTATAATTGTTTTTGCTGTTTGAGTATTATCTGTTTCTGAATTAACACAACCTATAAAAATAATATTGTCTTTTTAATCGTCGTCTTCATCATGTTCATACTCCTTATTTTTGTAATGCTCATTATAATAATCATTATAATAATATTTTTTGCTCTTATATTCATATTTACTATATTTTAGACTATGCAAATAATTAAACATACCTCTTACTTCTTGTTTAGCAAATCCTGCTCTTTGTGCTTTCATTATAGGGTGTCTGTTTTCATAAAAATCTTCAGCATCTTCACCTATAATTGAATCCCATCTTGTTTTTGAAACACCAAAACTTCCATGACACTGAAAACAAGTAGTAGCCGCTAAAACTCTTGAATTATTAGGAGTATATTTTTTTGGCAAAGTAGGAGTATATTTATAACTACTTGCTATAAGTGATGAAATCATTAAAGAAGCTAACATTAATCGTTTCATTTTTTCCTCCTTTTTAGAGATACTATTATAATATCTAATATGTGTCAAAAAAAATTAAAATTTATTGACAATTTATTGACAATGGAAAAGTGGTAAGAGATAAAAATGTAAGATTTGAAGCACTTACTAAATAAAGTGAAACAATTGCATTGAATAAAGCAAAAGTGTTAAAAAAACGTGAGTTCGATTTAATAATACCAATTCTAATATAGTCATAGTTTTTAAATAGAAGTATATGCTTTAATTGGTTGTATTTGATTAACTAAATTTTATTATACTGAAGTGTCTAGACATCTTGGAATTGGTATTAAATCCAACTTTCATAAGATTAACCTTTTTCTAAAAAAAAAGCAATTTTTGTCCCTATTTAGTCAGTGCCAGAATTAATTGTAGATATGGTATAAATAATTATGGTATTATAAAAGGTAAAAAAAGTTTTAATTAATTTTCGTATTTAAAATTTCAATAATAATTTTAGCAAGGCTTAATGCTTTATTTCTATGTGAAATTTTTTGCTTTATTTCTTCATCAAGTTCGCCAAGTGTTTTGTTAAAACCTTTTGGAATAAACATCGGATCATACCCAAAACCTTTTTTCCCCCTTGCTTCATCAATTACATCACCTCTTAAGAATCCATGTGTTGTAAATACTCCAAAAGGAGTAGCTATAGCAATTGCTGCTGTATAAAAAGCAGGAGAGATTTTTAGTTTTCTTTTTTTTAATTCATTTATCAATTTATATAAATTGTCTTTATCACTTGCATTAATTCCTGCATATCTAGCAGAATATATACCAGGTTCTCCATTAAGAGCCTCAACACTTATTCCACTGTCATCAGCTAAAATAATATTGTTTGGCAATTTTTCATAAATCGCTTTTGCTTTAATTATTGCATTTTCTTTAAAAGTACTCCCATTCTCTTCTATTTCAATGGGACTAATCAAATCAGTATATGCAACAACTTCATAATCTCTAAAAAACTCTTTAATTTCTTTTATTTTTCCCTTATTACCACTAGCAATTATAATTCTTTTCATAAAGCTCCTTTATATATCTTCTTTTGGTGGCGAAAAATAATATCCCTGTGAGTAGCGAATTCCGATTTTTTTAACAAATTCATAAATTTCTTTATTGGAAACATATTCAGCTATTATAATGATATTTCTTTTTTTTGCAAATTCAGCTATAGAAATAACTAAATCTTGTGTAACTTTGTCATTTAAAATATTTTTTATTAGACTTCCATCTATTTTAATTCCATCAATATTAAACTTAAATATATAACTAAAATTAGAAAATCCACTTCCAAAATCATCTATTAAAATTTTTATTCCTTTTTCTTTCAATAAAAGAATAAAATCTTTTACTTTTTTGTTTTTAGTTAAATCTTCTGTTTCTAACAATTCAAAACTTATATATTTTTTAAAATATGGATTATCAAGTTTTTCCAAAATATATTTTCTTATTTCCTCGTTTTCAAAATCAAGAGCATCAAGATTAATAGAAACACTAAAAGGCTTTTGAGTTATTTTTTCTAAAACTTTATCAATAACTATCTTTGTTATTTTAGGATAAATATTAGCTTTTTTTGCAATATCTAAAAATTTATCAGGAGAATAAATATTTCCCTTTTCATCTTTCATTCTTATCAAAGCTTCATACTTATAAATATCATCTGTTTGATTATCAATAATAGGTTGATAAAAAACTACAAACAAATCTTTTTTTATAGCTTCTGCTATTTTAGTAAGCATATTTGCATTTTGTTTAATATTAATTACCTCTTCTTTTATATCTTCATAAAAAATAAATTCTTTTCGTTTTTGCTTTGCAAAATCTACAGCCATATCAGCTGTTAAAATATAATTTTCTATACAGCTTATACCACATCTAAAAGAAACTGTTATTTCATGGTTATTAATTGAGTAAGTTTTTTTTATCATATTTAAAAAATTTTTTATATAAATTTTATTTTCTTCTATATCAGAAGACTCTAAAAAAAACGCAAATTCATCTACAAATAAATGATAAATATTTTTTTTATATTTTACTAACTCTTTTGCTATTTCATATACAAGCAAATTTCCAATTTCAAATCCAAATGTATCATTTATTATCTTAAAATCATTTATATTTATAATCACTAGTGGTTTTTTAATTTTTTTAATATCTTCTTCAAGTTTAAATCTATTTGGCAAATCCGTTAATTGATTATTATAAAATCTATCTAACATTTTTTGTCTATAAAACCGGATTTTATTTACTGCAAAATTTATTTTATTTTTTAAGCTCTCAAATTCTTTAAAGTACATTTTAGAATCTAATATATTATATTTTCCTTTTGATATATTTTCTTCAAAAAATTTAATTAATGTTTTAATATTCTCCCTAACATATTTTATATTTTTTAAATACCCATATAATGTTAAAATTAATGCTATTAATAAAACAAATAAAACAATAAATACACTTTTAAAATATCTCTCTTTAACTTCTTTAATAGGCAGTTCTATTTTCATAATACCCAAAGTTTCATTTACACTTTTCCCAGCTATTGAGCTTTTAAATGAAGAAGTATGGCATTTTATACAACTTTGTTGTAACTTTATAGGTTTATACAATATAAACTTATCATCTTTTAATTCCCAAAAATCTTCTTTATTATCGATTTTTTTTAAATACTTAAAAAAATCATCTGTATTGTGAATAAAAGAAAAAAGTTCTATATTTATATTTGTAGTTTCTTTTATATTATCAATTAATTTATGAAAATTTGACTCTTGTTTCATTTGCATAATTTTTGAAACTAATGCGCCTTTATATATTATTTCTGCAGTATACTTTTGATTTTGTATAAGAATATTATAAAAGTTTATAAATAAAAATATAAGAGCAATACTGGCAATTAATAAAGAGGCAATAGTTACTTTTAAAAACCTATTATAAATATCTGGCATATTAAATTACCTTTATAAAAAAATAAAAAAAGAGAATCAAACCTCCTCTAATCCATATTTAATATGCTCTCCTTTTTTATGTTTAGAAATCAAATATCTCCAATATAATATAGGTACAACTATAACAGAAAGTAACGTTGAAGCTAACACTCCAAAAATCAATGCAACTGCCAGTCCTTGCCATACAGGGTCTAATACGATAACTAATGACGCTAAAATAATTGCTAAAGCTGTTAAAATAATCGGTCTAAATCTTGTAGCTGCAGCTTCTATTACTGCTTCATTAATGCTTCTTCCTTGTTTAATTAACTCATTTGTGAAATCAATTAAAAGTAATGAGTTTCTAACAACAATACCAGCAAGCGCAATAAATCCTATCATACTTGTTGCAGTAAAGTATGTTTTTGAATGCATAAATGTTAATGTTATCCAATTCATTAATGCATGACCTGGTAATACCCCAATAAATGTTAAAGGAACTGCCGCAAGCACAATTCTAGGAACTCTAAAGTTTTTATAATATGCAACCATTAATAGATAAATGAGTATCACCGCTACACCAAAAGCACTACCAAGATCTCTAAATACATCAAAAGTAAGCTCCCACTCACCTCCCCACACTAAATTATACTCTTCACCGGTTTTTTCATCAATAGCCTTTAAATTAAGTCTAGGATTTCCATCATAAATAATTTTATACCCCGGAATCCCATTTTCTCTTAAATAGTTAAACACATCAAGTAGTGCATAAAGGCTTCCTCTTTTATCCATTTCGCCTGTTACCATTACCATAGGCTCTAGATCTTTACTTGTAATCATTCCGTCAAACGGCACTGCCTCAACTTTTACTAATTCTTTAAGAGGTACTAACTTATGAGTTGTCATAGACATTAGTTTAATATTATCTAAAGCTTCAATAGTATCCCTTGCACTTTTTTCAAATCTTACAAAAATACCAACTTGGTCTTTTTCACTTGGAATATGAGCAACACTTACAACCGCTCCTCTTATTCCCATACCAAGTACTTTTGCAATTTGGTCTACACTAACTCCTAAAAGTGCTGCTTTTTCTTTATCAGGAACAATTTTATACTTAATAATTTGTCTATCTCTCATAATATCAATATCAACAACTTTTGGAGTTTTCTTATAAACTTCTTCAATATAGTTTGCAAGCTTTAATCTCCCCTCTTCATTTCCACCAAATACTTGCATAAGAAGTGTTGCAATTACAGGTGGTCCTGGAGGATCTTCTACAAGTTTAATATTTGCATTATTTAAACTACATTCACTCTGAATAACAGGTCTAAGTCTGCTTACCATATCAATTGAAGACTCTTTTCTTCCTTCTTCTTTAGGGAAAAGATTTACTCTAATTTCACCATAATTTTCACCCTGCTTCATAGAAGTACCTCTAAGTAGCCCATTAAAATCAACTACTCCACTAATACCAATAAATTGCTCAAAATCTTTTATTTCTGGTTCTTTTCTTAAAATATTCGCAATACAGTTACTAACTTCAGTAGTAGCATCAATACTACTTCCTTTTGGAAGGTCAATTGTTATATTAAAAGTATTTTTATTAGCACTTGGAAGCATTTTAAATAGAACTATTTTAAATACAGGAAGTGCCATTGAACCAATTAACGCCAATATTAGTACACTAAAAAATACTGTTCTTTTAAAAGTTGAATTTAATAGAGGGTTTAAAATGTTATAGAAAATTTTGTAAGTTTTTGTTTTTTTAATATCAAATGTTTCGTGATTTTCTTTTTTATGTTCAGGTAAAAATTTAACTGCCGCCCATGGAGTAAAAATATAAGCTACTACAAGTGATGCAATCATTGCCACTGGAACATTAAACGGAATTGGTCCCATATAAGGTCCCATCATACCAGTAACAAAAAACATAGGTACAAACGCCAAAATAATAGCAAGCGTTGCTATATTTGTAGGATTACCTATTTCATTTGTAGCATAAATTGCTGCATATTCACGAGGCTTATCCCCAATCTCAAAATGTCTATGTATATTCTCAATAACAATAATCGCACTATCAACAAGAAGCCCAAGTGATAAAATAAGTGCAAACAGTGTAATTCTATTAATAGTCTGTCCTGCAATCATTCCAATAAATAATGTAATTGAAAGAATTAATGGAACCGTAAATGCAACTATTAATGCTTCTCTCCAACCAAGCATAACAATAAGTAAAATTATAATAATTACAAGAGAAATTAATAAGTGTTCAATCAAAGTATTAACAGCATGGTTTGCTTTTTGACCATCATTTCTAGTTACATATATATTAACATCTTTTGGTAAATCTTTTTTAAGCTCTTCTACTTTTTTTAATACATCATTTGCCACAAACACTGCATTAGAACCTCTTTTTTTACCAATAAATATTGTAACTTGATTTAATCTCTCACCTACCGGAAATTTTTTTACTTCTTTTTCACTTATTAAAGAATCTTCATAAAAGGCTTTTGCTGCTTCAAAGTAAGTTTTATGTTTGTTTTGAAAATCAACTCCATCTTCTACTCTTGCAATATCTTTAATATAAATAGGTCTTCCCATATAATTTGCTATTACTAGATTTTCAACATCTTTGATTGTCTTTATAAATCCATCAAACTCTACAGGAATTGAGTACTTATTGTTTTCCGTCCCACCTAATGGATAATTAACATTAGCACCTTTAAGCGCCATTGCGATTTGACCGAGTGAAATATGATAAGCTGCAAGTTTTTGAGGATCAATTATTATATTAAATTGTCTTTTATGTCCTCCTTTGATTCCTACAATACTAACATTTTCTACTTCTGCAAGAGGACTTAATAATCTCTTAGCAATTTTGTAAAGCTCAGCATCATCATATTTTTTACTTGAAATTGCAAGTGTTACAATAGGTACTTCATCTATATCGATAGGTTTAAAAAGAGGAGGCATTACACCTTTTGGCATTTTATCAAAATTTTGCATTACACGATCATAAAGTTTTGAAATACTTCTAACTTTATCTTCTCCTATCTTAAATCTAACTGTTACAATACCTACACTATTCATTGCCATACCGTATACATGTTTTACACCGGTCATAGCTTTAAGAGTTCTCTCAAGCGGATCTACAATAATATTTTGAACCTCTTTACTACTAGCTCCTGGATATACTACCATTATATTTGCTGCTGGAACATCAATTTGAGGGTTTTCTTCACGAGGTGTAAAAAATACTGCAATAATACCCATAAGGAAAAATACAATAGCTAAAACTGGAGTTAATGGATTTTTTAAAAATATTCTAGCGAGCTTTCCTGCAATATTGAGTTTTAATTCTTCTTCTACTCTATCAAGTTCTTCAACTTTATCAGAAATCTCTTTTTCAATTTTACTTAACTCTTTTTCTAGTGCAGCAATCTCTTCTTCAACTTTTTTTATTTCATTAATATCACAAGCAGAAGCTTTTTTTGATTCAAGCTCCGCTTTTTTTGTAGCTAAAAGCTTTTTAAGATTTTCTAGTCTCATTCACTACTCCTCTACTCTTTGTCCATCAGCTAAGTTTGCAGGAGGATAAAGAATAACTTTTGCATCGTCTCTAAGACCTTTTACCGCAATATTATCTCTTAGTTGAGCTACCTGTTTCACAGGTACAAAATGAACTATGTTTTTATCATCAACGGTAAATACTCCAACAATTCCAGCTCTTGTAGTTAAAGCAGCAAAAGGAACTAAAATAACTTCTTCTTTTCCAACACTAACTACTGCTTTTGCATACATACCAGGAAGAAGTCCTTTATTTTCTTTTAGTGTATACTTTACTACAAATGAATGAGTAAAATTATCTCCAGCTGGAATTATAGTTGATACTTTTGCTTTATATTCTTTTTTAAGAGATGGTACATAAATAGTTACTTCTTGACCAAGTTTAAATTTTTCAATATCGCTTTCTTTAACTGTACTTTTAGCTTTTATAGAATTAATATCACTCAAAACTATTACAGGATATCCTGGAAGTGCCATTTCAGCTACTTTTTTCATTTTGTTTGTTACAACACCATCAATAGGAGAAGTGACTTTTGCATATTTAAGCTGAGCTCTAGCTCTCTCAAGTCCTGCCTGAGCTTGTTTTAACATTCCTTTTGCCATATCAACTTGTTTTTTTCTAATATCCATCATAAGTTTTATTTTTTCAAAATCTCTTTTACTTACTGCTCCATTTTCATAAAGATTTTTGAACCTAATATAATCTTTTTTAGCATCAGCATAAGCCATTTCAGCCATTAAAAGACCACTTTTTGCTTGAAGCAGTGCTCCTTTTGCCTGGTTTAACATTGAATAAACATCTGCTGGGTCTACTTCAAAAAGTAAATCTCCCTTTTTAACAACATCTCCCTCTTCTACTGGAATAGATTTTACATATCCCATAAGTCTTGTAGCTACCATTATTTGTTTTGATGAATAGATTTCTGCTACATAAGATTTTTTTATATCAATAACCTCTTTTTTCACTTTTGCTACCTCAAATGCAAACAGTGAGACAATACTAAGTCCAAGCGCTATTATTTTTTTCATTTACTCTCCTTTACTAAGTCTCCAAGTGCTTTTTTTAGCTCAGCTGCTGCCATTGCTTCATCAAATTTTGCTTTTATAAGTTCGGCTCTAGCTTTTCTAGCCTCCGCTTCTTTCATAAGTAAAATTGGCATAGAGATCATTCCTTGTTTATACATAAATGTATATTTCTTTAAAATTTCTTCAGCCAATTCTTTATTTGTTAATTTTTCTTTTACAATTGCTCTTTTTGCTTTGTAATTAAGATATTTTTGCTCTATTTCAAGTAAAATACCTTTTTTCATATATCTATAGTAATATCCTGTCTGCATTACTTCAATTTTGCTTCTTTGAATTTTCCCATCTATACTTTTATCAAATAAATTCCAATTCATCCCTGCAGCTACTAAATAATAATCTTTTTTGCTACTAAGTGTCAAAGTATTATCACTCCATCCATATTCAAAATGAGCTCCAACCATTGGATATTTAGCTGACTCTTCAAATTTTACTTTTGCTTGCATAGTCTCTTTGTTCTTTTGCATCCATTTTAAATCACCTCTATTAGCAAGAGCAATTTTTTTAAGTTCATTCAAAGAAATATTAGATGGAATTAATGTTTTAAAATTACCTACTCCAGTAATTTGATTATCATCTGTTAAAAATCTAAGATAACTTAAAGCTAATTCATATTTATTTTCAGCTTCAATTAGCATAGAGTTTACTTCTTGGTCTCTTTTTTTAACTTCTAAAAGGTCTGTCTGAGTAGCCATACCCTCTTTATAAAAAGCATCCACCATTTTCACAAAAGCAGTTGTAGTCTCTTTTGCTTTTTTTAAAGCATTTATAAAATATTTTGCAGCTACTGCTCCATTATAAGCTTTTAACACTTCTATACCAAGAGCGTTTCTATCCTCAGAAAATTTATACTTATTAGCAAGAATTTGTAATTTTGCCATTTCTTTTGCATACTTTAATTTAAATCCTGTAAAAATTGGTACTTCATATACAAATTTTGTTTTAAAGTTTGTTCTACTTCCAGGATTATTCAAATCATCGGGCTGTATATTTAACAATTGATTTGCATTACCTGGCAATCCACTCATATTAGCTAAAAAATCACTAAATCCAAAATCCCTAAAACTAGCTTCTCTACTTTCAAGCTTCATTCCAAATACATATAAAGCGTTATTTGTCCTACTTATTTCTTCAGAAAAAATAAGCTTACCCCAGTCAAACCCTTTTGCTTCTTTAAGTTGTGCTTTTGCTTTGTCGATATTTAATTTTTTTGCTTTTAATTCTAAATTATTTTGTAAAGCTTCTCTCAAAGCTGTATTAAAATCAATAGTTTTTGAAAAAACAATACTCGACAAAGCGGCTGAAATTAACAAAATCTTTTTCATACCGCCCCTTTTTTTAAAAATAATTTTATCAAATAAGTAATTATTATAAGCAAGATATAAGAAAAACTTATAACAAAAAAGACGAAATTTCTCTTATTGATATATCCAACAATATCATTATTAAAAATAATAATCAATAGATCTTTGACTCTTTTTTACTACATTTACTTATACTGGTATTTTAATATTAATATAACAATATATACAATATATAATACCAATTCTTAATTAGTTAGTTACTTTATAAATGTTTAAAATTTCCTTAATTTCAATACTTTTCATCATTTTCCATTGTCCATTTTCCATTGTCAATTGGTATAACATATAACTGATGTTACGCACTTTCAAAACGAAGGCATTATTTATAAAGGATAAACCTAAATGAGTGAAACAATTAGGAATTTTAGCATAATAAAGACGTTAAAAAAAGCATTCTGTTTGAGCGAAAGCGAGTTAATGCTTTTTAGTCTTTATAAAGCGTTAAAAAATTCTTAGTTTTGTTGAACGAATTTAGGTTTTATCCTATTAAAAATTTTTACTGCGTAATCAGTATATAATTAAAAATACGCTTAATACTCAAGCAATTTGCTCTTTTTAGATTTTGTGAAGTAGCTGAAGTTTTCTTTCTTGCCCAAAAAAATTATGGCAAACATACATAATTAGATAAAAAGCAGAAACTATCTATTTTTGTTTCTGCTCATCCTTTTTCTCTCAGTTGGGTCTAGATATTTTTTTCTAACACGAATAGAATTTGGAGTAACTTCTACAAGTTCATCATCTTCTATCCATTCAAGTGCACGTTCTAGCGTCATTTCAACTGGTGGAACAAGCTTAATAGCTTCATCGCTCCCAGCAGCTCTCACATTTGTTAAGTTTTTACCTCTAATTGGATTAACTTCTAAGTCATTGCTTCTAGAATGTTCTCCTACTATCATACCGTTATAAACTTTATCACCCGGTTTTATAAACATTTTACCTCTCTCTTGAAGATTAAAAATAGCATACCCTGTGGCTGTACCATTTTCCATAGAAATAAGCGCACCATTTTTTCTTTTATAAGGTTTAGTAGTTGCTGGACGAAATTCAAGGAAACTACTATTTAATACCCCTTCTCCCTTAGTATCAGTCATAAATTCACCTCTATACCCAATAAGCCCTCGCGCTGGCATTTCAAATTCTATCCTTGTAGTACCATCAGATAAAGGCATCATATTTTTCATAACTCCGCCACGAGTTCCAAGCTTTTCAATTACAGCACCGCTATACTCATCTGGCACATCCACTACTACATATTCATATGGTTCTAATTTAACGCCATTTTCTTCTTTAATAATAACTTCAGGCCTTGATAAAGAAAACTCAAAATCTTCTCTTCTTAAATTCTCAGCAAGAATTGCTATTTGAAGTTCACCTCTTCCACTTACTTTAAATTTCCCCTCTCCTAGTTCTTCTATTTTCATAGCGATATTTGTTTCCATCTCTTTAAATAGTCTATCTCTAAGTTTAGGAGCCGTTACGTTTTTACCTTCAGTCCCTGCAAGAGGTGAATCATTTACACTCATAATAACGCTAATAGTTGGCTCTTCTATATGAAGCGGATCAAGACCTACTGGATTGTCTTTATCAGCAATAGTATCCCCAACATCAAGCGCATCAAATCCAGCAATTGCCACAATATCACCAGCCTTTGCTTCTTCTATTTCAATTCTCTCAAGCCCCAAAAACCCTAGAAGTTTAGTTACTCTTCCATTTATTTTTTCACCATTAGCTTTAACTAATGTAACATTTTCACCTTTTTTAACACGACCATTAAAAATCCTAGCAATTCCAATTCTTCCTACATAATTATCATAATCAAGCGTAAATACTTGCATTTGAAGAGGCTTACTTTCTTCTCCTGCTGGGGCTGGAATATATTTTGTAATTGCTTCAAAAATAGGAGTCATATCAGCATTATCATCTTCAAGTTCCCATTTTGCAAGTCCATTTTTTGCTGCTGCATAAATTATAGGAAAATCAAGTTGGTCTTCATTTGCTCCCATACTAACAAATAAGTCAAATACCTCATCTACAACTCTATCAGGCTCAGCTGCAGGTTTGTCTATCTTATTTACTACTAAAATTGGTTTTAGTCCAAGTGATAATGCCTTTTTTACAACAAACTTAGTTTGAGGCATTACCCCCTCTTGTGCATCTACTAAAAGTAATACACCATCTACCATTTTTAAAACTCTCTCAACTTCTCCACCAAAGTCGCTATGTCCTGGAGTATCAATAATATTAATTCTATAATCTCCCCATTTAATAGCTGTATTTTTACTTAAAATTGTAATTCCTCTTTCTCTCTCAAGGTCATTACTATCCATTACCCTCTCACCAATTTCTTTTCTCTCATCAAGTGTACCGGATTGTTTTAGAAGCTCGTCAACTAAGGTAGTTTTACCATGGTCAACGTGAGCTATAACTGCTATATTTCTAATATTTTTCATAAATTACCTTTTTTTTCGCAATTATATCTAAATAATACCAATTTAAAATAAATAAAAAATGGAATAAAAATTGCTTAAAATCTAAAAAGGCCTTTTATGATTAAAGAGCTATTATTTGAGAATAACCTAAATAATACACTAAAAACATCAAAAGTACAAGAAAATTTTATTTTAACTCTACTTCAAGAAAATCCAGAAGTCTTAAAAACATTAAATATTGATAAAAAAGATATTTTAAAAGTTATAGAAAACTTACCAAAAGATAAACAAAAAAAGTTTTTAGAAGTATTAAACAAACTATTTCAAAAAAAAACGAGTATTGACTTAAAAAATACTATACAAAATATTAAAACTTTAAAAAATATTAAAGAAGAAACTAAAAATTTAATAGAAGATACAAAAGAATTAACTCCAAAAAATAAAAAAAATTCAGATGAAAAAGAAACTAAAGATTTTACTCAGAAAATTGCAAACAATATTTCACAAATCTTTTTCCAAGATAACAGCAAAGTTTTAAACATTATAAAAGAAGAAATAGAATATAAAATAAAAACAAAAAAAATAACACTCTCTCAAGATGATTATAAAAAATTTAAAAAAATAAAAACTTTAAATGAACTAATAAACTTTGCAAATGAGAAAAAACTAAATATAAAAAAAATTATTTATTCACAAAAAGTAGTATCAAAAATTAATGAAGTTCTAAAAGAAGAAAACTCTTTAGATAATTTACCTAAACCTAAAATAACAATTACAAATACAATAATAACTAAAAAAACTGATGTTAAACAACTTAAATTAGAAAATCCTTCAATTATAAATAAATTAGTAAAACATCCAAAAAAAGACCTATCTAATAATACTCCTAATAAAACAAAAAATATTAATATTCAAAATATTATTCAAAAAGAAAATATTTTTCAAACAGAACTAAAAACAAAAGAAAATCTAACTCTAGAAACTAATTCTAAAGAAAAATTAGATTTACACAGTAAAGATACAAAAACTCCTGAAATCAGCATAAATATACCTCAAATAACAAAAGAAATAAAACATAATATAATATCAGCTAAACAAACTTTAAAACATTTCGCCTCAAATTTACAAGAAGCAATAAAAGAATACAAGCCTCCTATACACAAACTTTCAATAGAACTTAACCCAAAAGAACTAGGAAAAGTCGAAGTTACTTTGATTCATAGAGGAGAAAATCTTCAAATTCAAATAAACTCTAATCAAACTTCAACTATAAGTTTTTTTAATACTAACCAAAACGAACTCAAAAATATATTAGTAAATATGGGATACAATGAAGTTAATATGAGTTTTAATTCTAACGATCATCAACAACAAAAACAGCAATATAAACAAAATCAAAATAAATTTACAAAAGACGAAGATGAAGGATTTACTATAGAAATACCTTATACTTATGCATAATACCAATCGATAAAAAAGTAGCCAAGTTACCAAGTAACCTAGTTTCTAGTAGAAGAAATGATACCAAGGTTAATAGAGGTTAGTAAGGGTTAGTAGAGGTTATATAGGTTAGTAATATTAATAATACCTATACAACTTCTACAACATCTACATCTTCTTAATAAAGTGGCGAGTAAAAATTTTTTATGGAACAATTTTTGCTTATGATAAAAAAAGGCTAAAAAATGGCTATAAGCACTGTAAACAATAATGTTACTACTTCTTCAAGCGATTACGCATATAATCCAAACTCAGAACTTGATAAAGATGCTTTTATGAAACTCTTTTTAACAGAGCTTCAAATGCAAGATCCAACAAGCCCTATGGATACTGATAAGATGCTTGAACAAACAGCATATCTTTCAACAATGGAAATGAATCAAAATATGCAAACTACACTTGACAATTTAGCAAAAACTTTAAATACAAATAGTGAACTTGGAGCAATAAGTGCAATTGGAAAAATAGGTGATACTGGATATAGATATGTAAATGTTACAGATGAAGATAATAGTGTTAGTTTTGATTTATATTTTGGAGACAATATTACAAGTGGAAATGTAATAATAAAAGATAAAAATGGAAACGTTGTAAAAGAATTTCCTCTTGAAGCTCACGACAAAGGAGTACTAAGTTTTGATTGGGATTTAACAGATAATAATGGAAATAGAGTTGCTAGTGATAGTTATGAAGTAGTAGCTGAGTATACTTCACCAGATGGAAGTTCTCATTCTACTGCTCTTGGTGCTTATCCTATTGAATCAATAAGATTTGAAAATGGAGTACCTTATGCAAAGCTTGGAAGCAACTATTTACCATTTAGCGAAATTCAAGAAATATATGAGTGGCAGGGATGATGGAGTAGCCAAGTTCCAGGTTCCTAGTTCCAAGTTCAAATAGAAAGTGAAAAATCAAAGGTGGTAAAATGACAACTTCTTTTTATAATGGTGTATCTGGACTTATGAGCTTTCAAAGTGGAATTGATATATGGGGAGATAATATAGCTAATGTAAATACACCTGGATATAAAGAGTCACTACCAGAATTTTCAACTCTTTTTGCATCTACTCTTAATACAAACTCTTCTCCAACATCTGACATAGGACTAGGCAGTTATTTAAGTTCAAGTGCAAAAGATATGTCAATTGGGAGTTTAATAAACACTGACAATCCATTTGATTTAGCTATAACAGATAAAGGATGGCTAGCTGTAAAATATGGCAATAGTACTTTTTATACAAGAAATGGGAGTTTTACAAGAGATGCCCAAGGCTATTTAACAAACGATAGTGGAGCTTATCTTTTAGTAGCAAATGCAAATAATTTAATAAAAACTAATAATGGATACATTATTGATAAAAATATTGCTACAGACAATTTATTACCAACGGATAATTTATCACCTATTTCTTTACCTGATAATGTTATACTTCCAGCAGTTGCCACACAAAATGTAACTCTTCAGACAAATCTTAATGATGATGAAATAATATTCTCTACAAAACCTGTTACAGAAAACATTGATTTTAGTGCCATGTATAATAAAGATGGAAAAGATTTAAAAATAAGAAATGGAGATAATTTATTATTTGGATTTGGTGAAAAAGTAAATTACAATAACGGAACATTAAACGCTACTTACTGTTTCAATGACGATGAAAAAGATGGAAATGATATTAATATAGACTTTACATTAAATGATAAAGAAATAAAATTAACTATACCTGATGGAAGCACAAAAGAAGATATTGCAAACTCTATTGCAAATGCATTGCAAGCAAATGGCTTTAATGCAATAGCTTCAAATGGAAATCTGACAATTTATACTCAAGATAAGTTTATTTTAGTTTCAAACGATAACTATCTAACAAACACAGCTGCAGCTGTTTTATCATATTCAGACACTCCACAAAATGAATTTGAATTTGCAAATATGAAAGATTTTACATCAATTCTTCAAAACTTATCATCAATTGTTTACCCTGATATAACAAATGTATATCTAGATAATGATGGAAGAATAGTTATACAAAATAATTCTAAAAAAGTACTAAATTCTTACATTGAAGCAGCAAACAATTCAAATGAATATTTTTTAGAAAACCTTGGAAGACTAGGAAACGAAATATATCCAAACACAGCTAGTAAAAGCTTTGAATTTTTAGCAAACTCTCAAGACTTTGGAGGATATATAATAGACAATAATGGGAATAAAAATCCTGTATCAATTAATTTTACAAAACAAAAAGTACTAGATAATCAAACTATTATTTGGCAAGGGAGAATTACTATAAACACACCAAGTGGCAATATTACTAATACGCAAGAATTTACATTTGATTCATTTGGTAAGTTAATTAACCCAACTGAAATAAATTTAAATAATATAAAATTCAATTTTAAACTTACTTATTTTTCAAAAACTGATAACGCAATCAATTATACATTTACTCAAGATGGGGTAGAAGAAGGTTTCCTAAATAATTATCAAATTACAGATGATGGGAAAATTATAGGAATTTTTTCAAATGCTGAAGATATTATATTAGGTCAAATTCCGGTTTTTCACTTTCAAAATGACCAAGGACTTGAAAGTATTGGCGATTCAATGTTTATGGAAACTCCTAATTCGTCAAAAGCAATTCTTTATACAGATGAAAATGGAAATTATATTCCATCAAAAATAAAGTCTTCTATGCTTGAAAGCTCGAATGTAAACTTTAGTGAAGCAATGACAGAACTCATTGTTACTCAAAAAGCATTTCAAGCAAGTGCTAAAACAGTTACAACAAGCGATGAAATGATTCAAAAAGCAATAAATCTGAAACGCTAGTAGAGGTAGTAGAAGTAGTAGAGGTAGTAGAAGTAGTAGAGGTAGTAGAAGTAGTAGAGGTTGGTAGAAGTCATTTTCTAATACTCCTAAAACCTCTAATACCTTTAAAAATCTCTAAAACCTCTAATGCCTCTAAAAACATCTTCCTTTAATGGAACAATATTTGCTTATAACTAAAAAAACTAAAAGGACTTAATTATGATGAGAAGTCTTTGGAGCGGTGTTAGTGGTTTAAATGCTCATCAAGTAGCAATGGATGTAGAAGCTAATAACATCGCAAATGTAAATACTGTAGGGTTTAAATATAGTAGAACAAATTTTCAAAATCTATTATCTCAAACAGTAAAAAGTGCAACTGCTCCACAAGGTACTCTTGGAGGTAAAAATTCGCTTCAAATAGGACTTGGAACAAGTGTTAGTGCAGTTGAAACTATGTTTAAACAAGGAAGTATTCAAAACACTGATAAAAATACAGATATGGCGATTAATGGTGATGGATTTTTTGTTGTAAGTGGTGATGGAGGAAAAACATATAGATATACAAGAGCTGGTGATTTTACTTTTGATGCAAATGGTAATTTTGTAGATCCAAATGGATTTATAGTACAAGGTTGGATTGCAGATCCTGAAACTCATAACATAGATACAGCAAAAGGCCTTCAACCAATTTCTATTCCTCCAGGTCTGACTACTCCAGCAAAAGAAACTAGTAAAATTCAAATAAAAGCTAATTTAAATAGTGGGGATCATATTATAGAAAAATCAGGCACAAGAGGAACTGTTGAGCAAACTGCTGATATGAATGGATTATTTGATGCTGGAGGAAATAGGATTGCATTGCAACCAGATAAAGATGTATTACAATTTAAAGTAGTAAATTTAGCAGGAGATACAATAAGTGTAAAACTTACATATGGAACTAGCACTTCAGACCACGATAACAAATTTACTACCATTAAAGATTTAATAGATGAATTAAACTATGCTATAACCCATGATACAAATGGAAATTATTTAGACAAAACTACAACACTAAACTCAACTGAGTATAAGATATATCTAAATGGATATGGTCAAATAGTGGATCCAGGAGTTACTAGAGTAACATTTGATACAACATCTAATGCTGATTCAAATCTCAAAAATATTTTAGCTTCAATAAACGGCACTTCTAAAACTACAGGTAACATAAAAGCTATTCAAAATAGCTTTATAGGAGCCGATGATGTAGGAGAGCTTTTTAATGCAAATGGAGATGCTTTTAATTTAACAGACGGGCAAGGTATTAGTGTTAACATAGATGGATTATATGAAACTAGAAAATTTTTGTACACTCCTAATCCAATAAATGGAGAAGAGGGTTGTAGTATTACTGGTGGAAATTATCTAGGAGAAAAAGTAGTAGCTGATTCAAAACAAGGGCTACATTGGACTTATAATGAAACAGGAGACAAAGCAGCTTTTAGTATACGCAGAGATTCAAATGGTCAAATAACTGGAGAAGTAGCAAAATTTGTTGTAGTAGACCAAAATAATGATACTCATACTTATTATTTCAAATATGGAAAAGATTTCCATACAATTGATGATTTAATATGTATTCTGAATAATAAATTGACAAATGATTCAATTACAATTACTGTGTCTTTTAAAGATGGAAAAATTGTAGAAAACGACCAAAATGGTGCTTTTATAAAAAATGCAGATGCAGTCATAGATACAAACTCTACTCTTCCTAATGCTGGAACACCTCTTGATTATATGAAACAAATTTTAGATGGTTTAGACGATAGCGGTACTGAGAGTAAAGTATTAAAAAAAGCTGATACATATTATTTTCACGATATTGAAGATTTAGTATATTTATGGCAATTAGCTATTGATGATAGTAACGACCCATTGAATAATGAAAGAGCAATTAATAATTCAAAAGGAACTGTAACTATAAATAGTGATGGAAAACTTACAATTACTAATACATCTGACTCATCATTTAATATTTCAGTAAACGGATATCCAAATGGACAAGATAATAAACTATTTACTGATGCTTTTTCTCCTATTAATGGGACTATTGCAGCAGGAGGTGTTGCAACAACACAAGAAATTAATGCTGCAGTACACGTAACTAGTATAGATGTTTTTGATTCTCTTGGAGCTAAACATACACTTACACTACATTTTAGAAAATCTCATACTTCTTCTGGTCCTAGTGATCCAACAGTTTGGAACTGGTATGCAGAAGTACCAAAACCAGCAACACTAGACCAGCCAGCATCAGGATATGTAAAATTCAATAGCGATGGAAGTATAAATTCATATAATCCTCCAAGCATTATATTTAATCCAAATAATGGAGCAAATACAGGTCAAGCAATTCAGTTAGATTTTGGTTCTATGGGTGGATTTGATGGGATAACTTCTTTTGAAGCACCAAGTACTACAAGTGGACAAACTCAAGATGGATACCCTGGAGGAGATCTAGAACAACTAGTAGTAGATCAAACTGGTACAATTATTGGGGTATTTACAAATGGAAGAAGTTATTCTCTAGCTCAAGTAGCACTTGCTAAATTTGTAAACAATGAAGGTCTTATGAGTGAAGGTGGTACACTTTATGCAGCTTCTCCAAACTCAGGTGAACCAATCATAGGAACAGCTGGAACTGGCGGTAGAGGGACTATTCAACCTAGCTCACTTGAAATGAGTAATGTTGATCTTAGTAGAAGCTTAACAGAACTTATAGTAATCCAAAGAGGTTTCCAAGCAAACTCAAAAACAATTACAACATCAGACCAAATGCTAAATACCTTGCTTCAACTAAAACAATAATTTATAATACGCTAAAAATCTTTTTTGATTTTTAGCGGAGAAGAATATGCAAAAACTGTTTGAAAAGAATATAAAATATTTTTATGAAAATTTACCTCATTATTATGAACTTATTAAAAATATAAAAACTAGAAATTATTTAATTAAAAATGATAATATTTATGACAGAAATGGAAACAAACTATATCCAAATTCAATCGAAGAAGATTCAAACTCCTTTGCTTTTTATCCTACCCACAATCCATTATGGGAAAAAAAGTTTTTTTATATCACACCAATAAAATGGGAAAAAAAATTTCTTTTAACAGGAAAAATTATTAATAAAATACAAAAAAAAGCAAAATCTTTAAATAGTTATACAAATGGTTTTTATTTTGATAACGACTTTTTACCCACAACTGCTATTTTTGGACTAATATCAGGAAAACATCTTGAAAAACTAGTAGATAATTTTGAGTTTCAATCTCTATTTGTTTATGAACCAAATCCAGAGTTTTTTGCAATAAGTTTATATTTTGTAGATTATGAAAAAATTTACAATAAACTAAAAGATAGGTTCTTTTTATGGGTAAATGGAAAGGTAGATTACTTTGCAATAGAAAAATTCTTTTTTGAGAGAAAAGTAACATCAAGTTTCTTAACACTAACTCTTACAACCTATAATCATCCATTTATTGAAGATGCTAAATCAAAATTTGAAGAAATAAGAGTTACAAAATTAAGGGGCTGGGGAACATATGAAGATGAGATTAAAGGTATTAAAAATCACTTACAAAATATAAACAAATATCCTATCCTAACAAAACAAAAAAAATTAAATATTCCAGTATGTATAGTAGCAAATGGTAAAAGCTTAGAAAAAAACATTGACTTTATCAAAAAAAATAAAGATTCAATGATTATAGTTTCAGTTGGAACTGCACTAAAACCATTAATAAATGCTGGTATTGAAAGTGATTTTCATATCGAACAAGAAAGAATAGATGTACTAGTAGAAGCTCTAAAAGACATATTGCCAAATTTCAATGGATATTTTATTGGAGCAAATGTAGTACACCCAGCTGTTTTTAAAATGGCTAAAAAGCCTTTAATGTACTTAAGAGAAGCTTTTTGTTTGTCAAATAAGTTTGTACTAAAAGGCTCATCTCCAATTGTAGGTAATGCAGGATTTGCATTTGGAAGCTTAATTTCAAATGAAATTTATTTATGCGGAATGGATTTGGGATTTAGACTTGGAGATAAAAAACATTCAAAAAATAGCTTTTATGATAAAGAAGATGATATTGCAACAAATGGTATAAAAATTAAAGGAAATTTTAGTGACGATATTTATACCGACTCTTTGCTTTTAACATCAAAACAAAATCTAGAAAAAATGATTAAAAACTTTAATCTAAAGGTATACAATCTAAGCGATGGTGCTTTCATAGAAGGAAGTATTCCGTTAAAAAATAAAATTCTTCCAAAAATTGATAAACAAAAATATATTCACGAAATAAGAAATTACTTTAGTAATTCAAAAGTAACTCAGCAAAAACTTAACTTACTAAAAATATTAAAACCAATAAAATCTATTTTAAATAAAAAAGTTTCAAACTATAAAGAATTAACAGGACTTATAGACTTTATAGATAATGCAATAGATACTCTAGAGAGTAAATACCCTCAAGAATACACTATTTTAAGAGGTTCTTTATCTCATATTTTAAATAATTTATATATTATTTCGCATAAGATTAATATATCTGATATACCAAGCCTAACACAAATTATTCAAAAAGAATTATTCAATTTTCATAAAGACTTTGAAAAAATTTTCAATAAATTTTTATAATAGCTTTCGCTATTTTTTAAAATTAATTTTAAATATCTTTTGAAGGCTTATGAATATAAAAACCTTGAAATCCATCTATTCCTAAGCTTTTACAAATATCATAAACTTTTTTATTTTTTACATATTCTGCTACTGTCTCTATCCCAAGAGATTTTGCAAAGTTTACAATTGCTAATACTATATTTATTAAATTTTCATTTACATCTAAATCTTTAATTAAAGACCCATCAATTTTTATAATATCTGGTCTAAGTTCACTAAGATAAACAAAATTACTATATCCACTCCCAAAATCATCAATAGCAATTTTTACTCCATTCTCTCTCATTTTATCAATAAACTCTTTTACACTATCAAAATCTAAAATAGCATCAGTTTCAATTAACTCAATTATAAGCCTGTCATTCAGATTATACTCTTTTATATTTTTTAACAAATAATCAACTGTTGATATGTTTTTAATATCTTTATAAGAAAAATTTATTGAAAAATTAAATGATTTATCTTTCATATACTCAAATGTCTTATTTATCATAAGTTTTGTTAAAGTATGATAATATCTAGTACCTCTAATTGAATCTAAAAACTCAAAAGGAGAAACTAACCTATCTTTATCCTGTATTCTAACCAATGCCTCATAAGTTGGTATTTTCTTTTCTATCTTTTGAAAAACTGGTACAATATTTTTCTCTTTTAAAGCCACTTTAACAAAACTTATAGTTTTTAGCTCATTTTCTATATTTTTTTCAATTTCTAAGCTTTTAGAATATTTAATTAATTGAATATTATGATGTTTTGCGTAATGAAGAGCTAAGTCTGCTTTTATTTTTATATCTTTTTCTCTCTCAACAACTGCAGCTACTATATCTATATCAATCTTTATTTCTTCGTTTTCTACTCTTACTGTCAACGGATATCTATAAAAATAGTTTATAATTGAACTTGCAAACTGAACCAAATTTTCTTCCTCAAAAAATAAAATAAAAAAATTATCTCCACTAATTCTATATACTTTTGCTTTGTTAGGCGTTTTTTCACACAAGATTTTGCTAAATGATTCCAATATTTCATCTCCAATTTTTTCACCATATCTATCATTTATTGAAGAAAATTTTCTTATATCAAAAAGTACTCCACCAAAAGGTTTTCGAGACAAATCTCTCTCAAACAAAAACTTACTTCCAAGACCTGTTACCTTATCAAAATATAATTTTTTATCAAGTTCTTTAAATGCCATGTTTATTAAATGAATAAGTCCATGAATATCATCAAATTTCTTATGCCTTAGATATAAATTTTTATTCTCAACATCTCCACCTTCACTAAGCCCTACATAACACCCCGTATGATGAAAAAAATACTCATTATAAATCTCTCCATATCCAAAAAAACCTATATTTGGAACATTTTTTAATATTTTTATTTCATTCTCTGCAATATTAAAAATTGAATATTTTCTAGCAACACAATAAAAAGCAATTATTACTTCAACTTTATTTTTCAAAAACTTCTCAAATGTAGATTTTGCTTCATTAAAAACTAACTCATTATCTATTATTCCAAATTGAACTTTATCACCCTCTTTAAAACATCCTCCAAATACTAAAGCATTAGATTGAACATCTATAACAGCTCTAGCTAATTTTACGCCATATTCATTTTTTATAAGAGGAATTTCTAATCCTATTTTTTTTATATAATTATCTACATATTCGCCAAAATAATACTTATAAATATCAAGTGCTTTTTGATTTTCAAGTTCATACACAATATTATTTTTACTTTTTGTTACTCTTAAAGATTTTCCAATCCCTCTCCAACCAAAAATATAAGAAGTGGTAACTATTAAATCATCTGAATCAATAACACATCCTAAAATAGCATTTTCATAAACTCTTTTTTCATCAAATACGAAAGATTTCCTAAACTTTAAATTATCTCCTGCAATAGAACCAATTACTGGAACATTATCATTAATAAATTTAATTCCCTCAATTACTCTTTCATAAAAAACATTAATTCCACTCATAAAGGTTATCATTAACTTTGACTTTGATGAAAAAAGCTCTTTTGCTATATTTTTGCCTACTTCAAAAAAATTATCTCCAAACTCAATTACTTTAGTCTTTACTTCACTCTTTTCAAAAAAATAAAAACCTAAAATACATTTACCATCTTCTATATTAGAATTAATTATCTCTCCTGCGGTTGTAGTACCAATTATTTTTGCCTTTGGAAAATAACTTTTTAATATTTTAATTACATTCAAAATATAAGGCCTATTTACAATCCCGCTAAAAATAGTTATCAATAAATCTTTATATTCATAATGCTGGACATTTTTTATATTCTCTTCACTAAATTCACAAGCATAAAATTTCATTTTATACTTTCTATAAACTCTCTTATCTTATCATTTAAAGGTAGAATAAGTTGCTTGCGTTTACTACTCTCTCCTTTTAGTGTAATATCGCTTTTTGAAACTTTAAATAATTTCGAGACAAACTTTATAAGCTCTTTATTTGCAGCACCTTCAACTGCAGGAGCTTTTATATTAATTTTTAAAGAATCTCCATATAGTCCAGCAATTTTGTTCTTTGATGAATTAGGTTGAGCTTTTATATTTATAAGAATTTTATTGTCCTTTATTTCATAAAACACAAAAACTCCTTTTTATTTTATATATTCTAAAATCAAATCCAAATCAACTTTATTTTTTATCGATGTCTTTTTAATTTTTTCTAGTTTTTCAGGAATATCATCAATATTACACACTTCAATATTTTCAACTTCCTTGTAAAGTGCTTTTTGATTAAAGTAGTATTTTCCACTAATTATTGGTACATTAAAAAAAGCTGGTTCAATTGGATTATGACCTCCTACATTATCAACAAAACTCCCACAAAGAATAACAACATCAGCCACAGCATATAAATTTATAAGTTCCCCCATCTTATCCATTAAAATCAAATCACCTTCTAATTCAATAATATTCTCAACTTCAGACTTGGAACTTAGAACTTGGAACTTGGAACTTATCCTTTTCACTTCTCCAAACTTATTCATAATTTCATAAACTTCATCAAATCTTTCCGGATGTCTTGGAACTACTACTACCTGATATTTATTTAAATCAATTTTAGATAAAATCATCTTTTCCTCATTTTTATGAGTCGAAGCTAAAACAATTAAAGGTTTACTTTTTTTATACTTTTTAGTAATTAAAGGCTTAAAATATGTTTTAATATTTCCTACAACTTCTACACGTTTCGCACCAAGAGTTAATAGTCTTTGTTTATCTATTTCACTTTGAGCTAAAACAATATCAATATTTTCAAAAATTTTTTTATAAAACCACTTAAATTTCAAATACTTAGGATAACTTTTATCGCTAATTCTGGCATTAAGCAAAACTGTCTTTTCACATCTTCTTTTTGCAATATAAAAAAGCATATACCAAAGCTCAGCCTCCATTACCACTAAAGTCCTACAAGGTCTAATCCAAAAAGGCAAAAAAATCTCAAATGGTAAAAATCTAACTTCTGCATTTTTATATTTTTTTGCCTCATCAAACCCAGTCTGGGTAATTACACTAAAGTTTACTTTTTCAAACTTCTTTAAAATACCTCTTAAGGCTCTAGTCTCTCCTAAAGAACAAGCATGAAACCAATATCTTTTTTGTGAAAACATAGGATTTTTATATAAAAAAAAGCGGGCAAGAAGTGAAGTTTTATATTTTTTTTTGAAAATAAGAACAATTAATAGAGGCAAAGAAAAAATATAAAGAAAAAATGCTAAAAAATAATAAAGAAAAAACATTACTCCTTATCTTTATCCTCATCTTCAATAAATAAAACTCTTCCACAGTGTGGACAAGTAACTATTTCTTCTCCTTTTAAAACTTCAGAATAAATTTTATCATTTATTCTCATATTACATCCTGTACAAGCTTGCTTTTTAATTGGAGTAACTGCTGTGATTCCAGCCCATCTTTTAATTTTTTCATAAAATCTATAAATTTGAGGATTCATCTCTTTAATTAAATTATCTCTTTTTTGATAAATCTCTCTTTTTTGAGCATCAACTGTTTCAAGTTTTTTATCCACATCAAGTTTTGTAATAGTAATATCAGCATCAACTTTTTCTATTTCTTTAAGCAATTTTTGCTTTTCTTCTTCTTTTTGTTCTATCATCTTTTCAAGTCTTGCGATATCATCATTTGCCGCTTCAATTTGCTCACGAGCTAATTCCTCTTCTATTTGTAAAGCTTTAAATTCTTTCTCAGTTTTTACTTTAGTTTGTTTTTCCTCAAGATTTTTAAGTTTTTCTTTTAATTCAGAAATCAAAAGTTCATTTTTACTTTTTTTAAGTTTTAAATTTCTAATCTCATCTTCAAGCTTTTCTAATCTATCTTCAAAAGAACTCTTTTGATTTTCAAGCTTAATTAAAGGCGCCTTTATATTTGCTTCTACTGGCTCAAGCTCTTTTAACTTTCTCTCAAGTCTATTAAGTTCAATTAACTCTTTTAAAAATTTATTCATTCTCTGCCTTTTTTATTGAAATTATATCAAATTAAGCTAAATGGATTTTGAGAATTTATTTTTATAATTTCAACATTTAAATTTTTTATCTCCTCATATAAAGCTTCTACAAAGTATTTTTCACTTTCATGATGACCTATATCAATTAAATTAATCCCTCGAGATTTCGCATCCATAGCTTCATGGTATTTGATATCCCCTGTCAAAAAGCAATCAGCTCTAATTACATCTAATAAACTCATTCCAGCCCCAGTTGTAATCGCAACTTTTCTTATATCTTCTTTTGCTTTTACTACTTTTAAATGCTCTAAATTAATTTTTTCTTTTACTAGTTTAACTAATTCATCAAATTTTATATTAACATCTGCATAAAAAACAAAATCTTCTTTTTTACCTTCAAACCCTAAAACTTTTTTAGCAAAATATTCATTAAGATGGGTTTTATCAAAATTTGTATGCATTGCAATTAGTGAAATATTTTTTTGTATTAGCTTTATCAAATATTTTGTAGCAAATCTATCAGGTAAAACTTTTTTTATTCCTTTAAAAATCAAAGGATGATGGGTAATAAGAATAGAATTTTCTTCTATCTCTTCTATTACACTTTCATCAATATCAAGAGAAATATAAACTTTTCTTATTTCATTTTCAAAATCTCCAATATTTAATCCACTATTATCCCACTCTTCTTGCAATGAAAAAGGGGATATTTCATCTAGAAAATTATATATTTCTTTTACTTTCATTCTTCCTCTTTGTTATGAATCTCTGCGTATTGCTCTGCTACTGCTTTTGCAAGTTCACGGATTTTTAAAATATAGTTTTGTCTCTCAGTTTGAGATATAGCTTTTCTTGCATCAAGTACATTAAAGATATGAGATGCAAAAATAGTATAATCATATGCCGGTAGCGGCAATTTTGCTTCTATACATCTTTTTGCCTCGTTTCTACTATCTTCAAACCATCTAAAAAGCATATCAACATTTGCTACTTCAAAATTATACTTTGAAAACTCAAATTCACCTCTTTTATGCATATCTCCATAAGTTGTATTTTCATTCCATTTTATATCATATACATTATCAACACCTTGAAGATACATTGCAAGTCTCTCAGTCCCATATGTAATTTCAACTGGCACAGGAAATGTTTTTAGACCTCCTACTTGTTGAAAATATGTAAACTGAGTAACTTCCATACCATCAAGCCATACTTCCCATCCAAGTCCCCAAGCACCCAGTGTTGGTGACTCCCAGTTGTCTTCTACAAATCTAACATCATGATTTTTTAAGTCAAGTCCTAAATATTCAAGACTTTCCAGATAAATTTCTTGGATATTATCAGGGCTTGGTTTCATAATAACTTGAAACTGATAATAACTTCCAAGTCTATTTGGATTTTCTCCATATCTCCCATCAGTAGGTCTACGACTAGGTGCTACATAAGCTACATTCCAAGGTCTGTTTTCAAGACTTCTAAGAAGTGTTGCTGGATGGAATGTCCCAGCCCCACTTGGAAAATCATAAGGCATTACAATATTACAACCTTTATTTTTCCAAAACTCTTGTAACTTTAAAAGTAAATCACTAAAATACATTATATATCTCCTTTAAATAGCATATAATCTCCTACATTTGCATTAGCCGCACGAGCAACCACCTCACACTTTACTTTAAATAAATAAAAAACTTCCCTACCACACTCTCCATAAAGACACTCAAAATTCCCCATTCCCTTGCTTATAACCATATCAGAAGTATAAAAAATCTCTTTTGCTTTTTCATTTACAAATTTTAGATGAAATCCAGGACTTGGCACTCCACTATCAATAACCTGAGCCTCATTTAAAATATCAAGAGCTTTTAAATCCTTCATTGTTACATCATTAATTACAGGTCTTCCTCTTACTATATAATAAACTTTTGGATTATAAATTTCCTTTATTGTTTCTATTAAAATTTCATCAAATACATTCTCACCTGCATTATCAGCAAGATAACAAATAGTTTTAGCCTTAGTTAATTTTTCTTTAAATTCATCATAATTATTTTTTTTAAATACCATTTCAAATATTTTTTTAATCTCTTTTTTTAAATTATACTCTTGATGAATACCAAGATCAATTACATTTCCAGCAACTGCAATTTTACAAGCATCTAAAAGTTTATTTTTTGATTTTTTAAGTCTATTTTTAAGAATAGGCTTAAATTTTAAAGCTTCTAAAATTGCTTCTTTTTTCTCTTTTTCAAATAAATCATTAATTCCTAAAATTTTACTAACTTTTTCATACTGTTTGGCTGCAATTTCAGGAGAAGTTACATTAATATCGTATTTACTTAAAATATTTGCACTTGTTTTTAATACCTCGCTAGCTTTTTTATCATCAAGACTAAATTTTTCAGTTATATTATATATTTGCTTATAAATACATAAATAACACTCTTTAGCTATATTCATTTAATACCTAACTCCTTTTTAATTACAGGTTCATTAAATCCACAAATCCATTTATTTCCTATTAGAATCACAGGTACACCTCTACATCCATGTCTTTCACAATCTTTTGCAGCTTTACTATCTTTACTGATATCAATTTTAGAAAATCTAATTTTATTTTTTCTAAAAAACTGCTCAGCCCTTGTACACCAAATACATCCAGGTGCAGTAAAGAGCACTACTCTTTTTGCCATTTTTCCTCCTTTATTTGAAATTTACTAGTTTCTAGTTCCAGGTTCCACGTATAAATTAACTTAGATCGGTTGGCTACCTGGCTACTTCTCTTCGTCTTCTTTTTTAAGCACTTGTCCCCACATAAGCTTATATTTTCGCTTGCAAAACTCAAGTTCTTCTTGGATTATTTCAAGCTGTTTTTGAAGTCTCTCAATTGTTTTCTTCTGCACTTCATAATCTTCTTGAATAGAGTAAATAGATTCTTTTAAAAATTGGTTTTCTTCTTTTAATGCAGCAATTGTTTCATCTTTACTCATTAAAACTTTTTCATGAAGAGTTAAAAACATGCCGATAGTTTTCTCAACAACAGATTGTTCTTTTTCAATTATCTGTAGTGTTGGCTCAGGCACAATAGCCTTAGCCATTGATTCTACTTCTATATACACAGTATCATCTTGCTTTTTACATTTAAGTTTTTTTTGCTTACAAAGAACAATTATCTCTTTTTTAGTTTTTCCAGTTAATTTGGAAAATTCTTCAATACTTAACCAAGTCTGCATTAATCAAGTCTTACTTCCACTTCTTTTGAGTCAAGTTCAACTTTTTTTGCTTGAGCATTTCTATCTTCTTCTAGTTTAGCTTTTAGTTCATCATCATTGTTTGCTAAAATTTGAAGAGCTAAATATGCTGCATTTTTAGCTCCAGCTTTTCCAACTGCAACAGTTGCTACTGGCATACCTCCTGGCATTTGAACAGTACTTAAAAGTGCATCAAGCCCATCCATCATTCCACTTGGCATTGGAACACCAATAACAGGTCTAGTTGTTAAACTTGCTACAACTCCTGCTAAATGAGCTGCCATTCCTGCACCACAAATGAAAACTTTAGCACCTTTTTTCTCAGCTTCTTTTACATAAGCATGAGTTCTATCAGGTGTTCTGTGAGCTGAAGTAATAATTAACTCATATGGAATTTGAAACTTTTCTAATACTTTAACTGCTTCTCTCATAATTTCATAATCACTTTTACTTCCCATTAAAATACTTACAAACCTCATAATTACTCCTTTTTTTAATTATTTTTAATTAAAAGTTTAAATTTAATTTTATCTTTCACTTTTCATTTCTCACTTGGAACCTGGAACTTGGCAACTTCTTATTATACTCCATTTGGAGCAAATTCAACTTTTTTTCTCAAAAATGTTAAATATGGTAAATCACAAGGCAATTTTATTGGATTTTGATTTCCGCTATGAACACTTTTTAACTCTTTTCCTGAAATAGTCATAATTTTATCGAATTTCACATACCATTTTCCATTTTTTTCAAAAATTTCTCCTATTTCATTTTTACAAGTAGCAATTTTTGATTCTTTTGGTAAAACAATTTCAAGCACATCCCCTAGAAATATTTTATATTTACACATAAATGTTTTGTTGTCTTCATTTATAATACCAGCTACTTGCCACTCTCCATAAGTTAAAGAAGTTTCAAGGTTTTGAGTATCATTTCTCTCAAACGGTCTTTTTACAATATATGCATCAGTTAAACCTCTATTTTTAGTAGTTAAAATCTCATTTAAATACTTTTTACATTCACACTTGCCTGTTTTATACCATTCATCAATAGCATCTCTATATGCTTTTGTAACAACTCCTACATAATATGGTGCTTTAGTACGCCCTTCAATCTTTACACTATCAATAACATCACTTTCTAAAATTTCAGGAATATGCTCGATTAAACATAAATCTTTTGCATTCATAATATATGTACCATCTGAAAACTCCTCTAATTTAAACATAGTACCAGTTTCTGGGTTTTCAGCATATAAAACATAAGGATATCTACAATCATTTGCACAACTTCCCTTATTTGGATTTCTTCCAAATTGCACTGCACTCAAAAGACATCTTCCAGAATATGCAAAACACATTGCTCCATGAACAAATATTTCAATTTCAATATCTGGAACTTTTTCTTTTATTCTTATTAAATCTTTAAGAGTAGTCTCACGAGCTGCTATTATTCTTTTTACTCCTAAATCTTTATAAGCTATATAATCCCAAGAATTTAAGGCATTTGCTTGAGTTGAGAGATGTATATCAATTTCAGGTGCTAGTTCACGAGCTTTCATTATTACACCAAGAGTTGAAACAATTAAAGCATCAACACCTATTTCTTTTAACTTTTTTATATGCTCCTCAACAATTGATAGTTGATTTTCAAAAGGAAACGAATTAACTGTTGCATAAACTTTAACTCCTCTTTTGTGCGCATAATCAACCGCTTCTTTAAAGGTTTCATAATCAAACTCTTTTCCACTATGACACCTAAGTGAAAAATGACTAACTCCAGCATAAACAGCATCAGCTCCATATTCAATTGCTATTTTTAATTTTTCAAAATCTCCTGCTGGTGAAAGTAGTTCAACTTTTTTCATTTATCACACTCCAAACTGTTTAAGTAATTCTTCAATATCTTCCTCACTAACAACATCTTCATTTTCATCTCCATGTATGTGATGAGCACTTTTGACTCTCTCTTCATCAGGTAATCTTCCTTCGAATAATTTATTCATATATTTAATAAGAGCTCTCATAATATTAATAACCCTTTCTATTTTTTGTCTATGAATATCCTGATATTGCATAATCTCAAGCGCCATTAATACTTTGTTTTCTACTTCATCGCTTTCATTTAAAATTTCATTTATTTCATTAATTTTTTCATTTATCGAGTTTAGCTCTTTTTCAAAAGTCTTAATATCAGGAAATTTTTCATGCAGTTTTTCAAAAATAGTTTTTTGATGTTCTAGAAATTCCAAAATACTCTTAAAACTCGAAATATATTTTTCTAAATCATCAGAAATTGAAGTAATTATTTCAAGAACCTGAGAAGCCTTTTCTTCACTTTCTTTTGTTACTTCATCAAGTTGTGCTACTACTTTATGTTTATCATCCGCAGGTGGCGGATATATTTCCTCATCTTCATTATTATTTTCAATTTCATTTTCTAATTCTTCACCAGCATTATCTTCTATGTCTTCCATATTCTCTAAATCATTATGAGAATTTAATAAAGCATCAAGTTCCTCTTGTGTCATGGCCGCCTCTTTTTTTGATTAATTATATATAATTTCATTTAAAAAGGCAAAACATGCTAGATTTACATAATCATACTCCTCTTTGCAAACATGCAACAGGCGAACCTCTCGAATATGTAGAAGAAGCCATTAAAAAAGAGATAAAAATTTACGGTTTTGCAGACCATGCCCCTATGGAATTTGATAAAAAATATAGAATGAGTTTTGATGAAATGAAACTATATGAAAAAAAAATAAAAAACCTTAAAAAAAAATATAACAATAAAATAACAATTTTACTTGGATATGAAGTTGATTTCACACCAACAAAATATATAGATAAAAGAGTTCTAAAATCAGATGTAGACTATTTAATAGGAAGTGTCCATTTTCTTGATAATTGGGGATTTGATAATCCTGAATTTATAAAAGAATGGGAAACAAGAAATGTAGATGATATATATAAGGAATATTTTAGCTATATTGAAAAACTTGCAGACTCAAAACTTTTTCAAATAGTAGGACATATTGATTTAATTAAAGTTTTCGGATATAAACCAAAAAAAAGCTTAAAAGATATTGCAAAAAATGCTATAAAAGCTATAAAAAAAGCTAATATGGCAGTCGAAATTAATACAGCAGGTCTTAGAAAACCTGTAAAAGAACTATATCCATCAGATGAACTGCTTGAAATGATTTTAAATGAAGGAATAGACTTAACTACCTCATCAGATGCTCATTCACTAAATCAAGTTGGATTTAAATTAAAAGAAACTATACAAAAACTTAAAAATTTAGGAGTTGACAAACTAGTTTTCTTCGAAAAAAAATCAAAACAATACTATAAAATATAAAGGAGAGTAATGATTTATTTAAGTTTATTAATGGCTATTAGATTTTTAGGTCTTTTTATTGTTATGCCTGTTTTATCTATATATGCAATGAATCTTCAAGAAGCTACAGAATTTAGTGTAGGAATTGCACTTGGAGCGTATGCTCTTTCTCAAGTATTTTTACAAATCCCATTTGGAAAACTTGCCGATAAATACAACAAAAAAATTATTTTAGTTGTTGGTCTATTTTTGTTATTTTTAGGGAGTTTAGTTTGTGCTTTTTCTACAAATATTTATATGCTAATTTTTGGACGACTTCTTCAAGGAGCTGGTGCTATTGGTGGCGTAATACTAGCATATATTGCAGATTTAACTGATGAAAATTCTCGCACAAAAGCATTTGCAAGAATGGGACAGTTTATTGCATTAAGTTTTGCTTTATCTATGATTTTAGGTCCAACAATTGGTACTACCTATGGCACAGACAAATTATTTATTTTAACCGCAGTACTCGCCCTAATTTCAATATATTTAGTAATAAAAAAAATACCTCCAGCTCCAAAAATTATACATTCAAAAAAAAGCTCACTAAAAGACATATTAACTAATAAAGAACTATTAAAACTATTCTTCTCAGGTTTTATGCAAAAAGGTCTTATGAGTGTGTTTTTCTTACTTATTCCTTTAGTTTTTACTCAAAATTTTAGATATGAAAAAACTGAACTATGGAAAATTTATATACCAGCTCTAATACTAGGTTTTTTTGCCCTGCCTCTTGGAGCAATTTTAGCTGAAAAAAAAGAAAAAGGAAAACTTGTATTTATTTTATCAGCATTTAATATATTAGTTGCCCTACTTTTTTTCCTACTTGGATTAGAAAACCACTCTTCAGTTGTCGCATTAATTGGAGTAATTTTATTTTTCTTTGGCTTTAATTTACTCGAACCAGTATTACAAAGTTTTGTTAGTAAAGTAGCATATGCTCATCAAAAAGCAACAGCTTTATCTACTTCAAATACAATCCAATATCTTGGAATTTTCTTAGGAGGCGCAGTTAGTGGTTACTTTCTAAAACATTCTCTTTTAGTTCCATTTTTATTTATTACAATAATTGTAAGTATAGTTTGGGTTATATCTCTTATTAAAATGAAATCTATTAAAAAATTCAAAATAGTTGAATATACTAACTTTAATAAAGACTTTATTGAAAAAATTAAAACTCAAAAAAATGTATATGACTTTTATGAAAGAGATGGAAAGCTAATAGTTAGATACATTATATAAGGTTAGTAGAGGTTAGTAGAGGACATTGACATTAATTTATTACTCTAATACCTCTACAACCTCTAATACATTTGGAACAATTTTTGCTAGAGCCTTATAAAAAGGCAATAGATGTTTAGATTAATTATAATATTCTTTTTAATCTTTTTTGCAAATGCCGAAAAAATAAAAGATATTTCTTCAATTGTAGGTGTTAGGGACAACCAGCTAATTGGATATGGACTTGTTGTAGGGCTTAATGGAAGTGGGGATTCATCTTCAAAGTTTACCAATCAAACCCTCTCAAACTTATTAAAAAATGTAAATGTTAAACTAGACCCAAAAGATATTAAGTCTAAAAATGTAGCAGCTGTAATGGTAACAGCTACGCTTCCTCCTTTTGCAAGAGAAGGAGATAAAATTGATGTAACCGTTTCATCAATTGGAGATGCTAAATCCTTACAAGGAGGAGTATTATTAATTACACCTTTAAAAGGTGTAAATGGAAAAATATATGCACTAGCTCAGGGACCAATTACAATAGGAGGGTTTAATCTAAAAGGTGGTAAAAACCAAAAGCATTTCACAACTACTGTTAAAGTAATAAACGGTGCAACGGTTGAAAGAGCAATTGTTTGGGATATATATCACCAAAATTTTGCTACTTTATCTTTAAATAAAAGCGATTTTGATTTAGCTGTAAAAATTCAAAACACTATAAATAAACATTTTAAAGAAAAAGTAGCAATTGCTATTGATCCAAGAACAGTTCAGTTAAAAAAACCAAAAAATCTTTCAATGCCAGAATTCCTAGCAAATGTAGAAAATCTAAATATTTTAGTACCTAGAGAATCAGTAATAGTTATTGATGAAAGAACCGGAACAGTTGTTGCTGGAAGTGATATAACAGTAAAACCAACAGTTATAATGTATGGCAATTTTACTATAAAAATAGAAAAAGAAACAAATGTATTAGAACTAACTCAGAATTTACAAAAAGTAAAAGCTAGCCCACAAGATATTATAGCAATACTCGAAAATTTAAGAGCATCAAATGCACTTACAGCAAAATTGATTATAAATTAAGGAGAAATTATGCAAATAAATAGTTTTTTGCAAACTAATCAAATAAATATAACAAAAGAAAAAAACTTAGAAAAATTAAAAAAAGAATGTGATGCATTTGAAGCTGAAATATTAAACTTTTTTTTAAAAGAAGCTCTTGAATCTAAAAACGCTCTTTTTCCAGAGAGTCCTGGTGAAAAAATTTATAAAGCAATGTATGAAGAAACTTTATCTCAAGAAATAAGTGGAAACTTTGGTTACTCTAAACTTTTATTTGATTACCTAAAAAATAAAGTGTAAATGCCGATTTATAAAAATAAAAAAATTCTTAAAAGAAGGCTAAAATGATTAGAAAAATTTCGGCATATACACTAAACACTATTCAAAATAGTAACGAAAAAATACAAGTTCAAAAAACAAAACAAACTCAAAAAATACCACGGGTGGAGGAAATAAAAGAAGCCTTGCAAAACGGTACATATAAAATAGATATAGAAAAAACTGCAACTTCTTTTGCAAAGGCTCTTCTTTAATCTCCACCCCTAAAAAGGGGATAAAATGCTAACTCTTAAACTAAATCAAATAATTGATACTCTAGATAAATTAATAAAAATAACTGAGGAAGATATTAAAAATATAAAAAAAGCAAATCATGAAGCAGTTTTTTCAAACACTACTCCAAAAGAAAAATTAGCCGGGAAATTTTATGAATTAAAAAACGAAATTGACTTAATTTTAGTAAAAAGAAACAAACCAATCGAAGAAATTTTTACCCCTGAAGAAGCAAAACTTTTTGATGAATTCAGAGAAAAGTTAAATATTTTTCATCAAAAACACAGACATTTCTCACGCCTTGCTTTAAGTGTAGCAAACTTTTATAACACTCTTTTACTCAAAATAAAACAAGAAAAGCAAATCAGCTATAACGAAACAGCAACTTTTGACTCTAAATTACAATTAAAGGCTTAAAAATGGCTATTTCTTCATCTTTATCAACTGCCCTAAGTGGTCTTAATGCCCATCAAATAGCCATTCAAACTACTTCAAATAATATATCAAACGCTTCAAATCCAGATTATGTAAGACAAAGAGCAGTATTTAGCTCTCTTTCTTCTATTAATTCAATTCCAGGAGATATTGGCACTGGTGTAGAAATCAGTAGTATTTATAGAATAACTGATGTATTTTTATTTAATAGAATGACGAAAACTTCTCAAGACCTTCAAAAATATTCAACTATGGAACAATATCTAAAAGAAATATCTACATATTTCCCTGATACAAATGATGAGGGACTTTTTAAAGATATTGAAGAATTTTTTAACGCTTGGAAAACATTTGCTAGTAATCCAAATGATGGAAGTGCAAAAGTAGATTTAGCAGCAAAAACTCAAATTCTTAGCGATACTTTTCATATGTTAACAAATAAACTAAAAGATATTCAAAAAAATATAAACGACGAAATAAAATCAAAAGTAGATGAAGCAAATAATATTTTAAAACAAATTGCAGATATTAACAAACAAATATCTGCTCATGAAGCAAATAACATTTCTAATGCAAATGAACTTAGAGATAAAAGAGATGCTCTTGAGAAAAGATTAAAAGAACTTTTAGGTGTTAGTATATACAAAAATGATGTTCAATCAATACCTGTACAAGGAGAAAACACTGTAGATTATACAAAAGATTATCAAATTACTCTTGGAGGATATTCTTTATTAAATAATAATACTTATAACCCATTAAAAACCTTAGATGTAATAGGAAATACAAATATAGCGATCCAAAAAGAAGATTTTAGCGAAGTTGATATTACAAAAAGTATTGATGGAGAAATTGGGGGATTACTTCAAATTAGAGGATATGAGTTTAATGATGACTCTACCCCAAAAGATGGTAATATTGGAGATATCTTAAGCTCACTAAATGCTCTTGCACAAGGAATGATTAGAAGTATTAACTCTATATATTCATATTCAGCAAAACCTTCTATCCAAACAGATAACAACTACAAAATAATTAGCATTTCTCAAGATTTAGCTAAAAAACCTCTTTCTTTGATTAGTGATTATCTATCACATCCTGTAAGAAAAGGTATTATGAAACTAAATATATATGATGATAACTCAAACCAAATAGACACTGTATCAGTAAAAATTGATCCCAATAAAAGTATTAATGAAATTATTAGTGATATAAATAACACACTAAATGGAAAAACCTCAACTACTGCTAAACTTGTAAATGGAGAAATAAAATTTGTAACTCCAGATGGAAAAGAATCTACAAATGTTTTAGTAAAAGATGATGGAAGTTTGCTTTTTAGCGCATTAAATGAACTTGAATATATGCCTCTTAACAAGATAAATACTACAAAATTACCTATTCCTCTTGAAAATGGTAATTTTGATATAGTAGTTTATGATGATAATGGTGAAGAAATAGCAAGACGAACAATTACTATAAATATGGATTCAAAAGATCCAAAATATTCAACACTTGAAGGAATAATTGCTCAAATAAACACTCCTAATATAGACGACAATCAAGATAACAATCCAAATAATGATATAGACGATTACTATGAAGCAAAAATTTTAAATGGTCAATTTATTTTATCTCCTAAAAAAGAAAATATTTTTGTAGGATTAGATAACGATACAGCAAACTTTGGAGGAAGCTTAGGAGTTAATAAATTTCTTGATGGAAAAGATGCTTTTACTATTAATTTAAGAGATGAATTAGCAAATGACCCAAGTATTATTAATGCATATAAAGCTCCAAATGAAGGAAACAATGAAGTAGCAAATCAAATATTAGAACTTCAATTTCAAAATATAACCTTTTATAAAAATGGAAAATCTACTCAAAACACTATTACTGGATTTTATAGACTTACTACTTCTTCTCTTGCAAATGAAACTGCAGCAGTAAGTACAAAAAAAGAAACAACTGAAACTCTTTTTACAAGTATCCAAAATGAATACTATTCAATAAGTGGAGTAAATATTGATGAAGAGTTAATTAATCTTGAAAAATTTCAAAGAGGGTATCAAGCAAATGCAAAAGTAATAACAACTATAAATCAAATGCTTGATGCACTATTTGGTATAAAACAATAATAAATAATTAGATTTAGTAAAGAATAAAGAATGATAAATTACAAAAGTGAGTTGATATGGAAACGATAAAAACAAAACTGGATGAATTAATAAAAAATAATATTTATGAAGTAAATGAAGAAAAACTTGACCCAATAATTATTGCAAAAAAATATAATGATGAATATATTTCATTAATTGCTTCACTTTTTGCATATGGGAATGTAAAAGCAATTTTAAAGTTTTTAAACTCACTTGATCTAAATAATCTAAACTCAAATGATTCATACTATAGATTCCAAACAAAAGAAGATGTAAAAGTTTTTCTAGATACTTTAAAAAAAATGAAAGACAAATATTCATTAAATGAACTTTTCTTAAAAGGATATGAAAAAACAAAAAATCCAATTGATGGAATTAGAGAAATAATTATAAAAATTTATGAAACTACTCCTTATAAATCAAAAGGTTATGAATTTTTAATAGGTAAAATTCCTCCAAATTGTACAAAAGGAGTTAGTCCATATAAAAGATGGAATATGTTTTTAAGATGGATGATAAGAAGAGACGATCTTGATTTAGGACTATGGGAAGGAGTTGACAAAAAAGATTTAATAATTCCTCTTGATACTCATACTCACAAAGTTTCAATAAAACTTAGTCTTTTAAAAAGAAAAACATATGATTTACAAGCAGCTATAGAACTTACAAATAAACTAAAAGAATTTGATCCGCTTGATCCTTTAAAATATGATTTTGCACTCTATAGAATTGGTCAACTAAATATAACGTTGCCAAGTAGCCAAGTTCCAAGCAAATGAAGTAGTGAAGTTCCAAGTTCCAGGTTCCAAGTAATATAGGATTTAGGATTTTGAGTGAAATAAATAACAAACTACCAATTATTTCTCACTATTCACTACTCACTAAAATTCAGTAATATTTTCTAATTTTTTCACAATTCACTATTAAAATAAACTTAATAATATGATACAATTCCATCAAAAAGGACTTTTCTATGAATGAACTGTGGTTATTTTTTGGCTTTTTAGGTCACGACCCATATACTCAACTAATTGTACATACAATTCTTGCAGCTATTTTAGCAGTAGCAGTAGCAAAACTTGCTACAAGAAAACTTCAATTAGTACCAAGCGGTTGCCAAAACGTAATGGAAGCAGTAGTTAGTGGGATTTTAGCTATTGGTAAAGATGTTGCAGATGAAAAAACTGCAAGAAAATATTTAACTCTTGCTGGAAGTTTAGCAATTTTTATTTTTATGGGTAACTTACTTGGTATAATCCCTGGGTTTGAATCTCCGACAGGAAATGTAAACCTAACTTTAACACTAGCTTTAATGGTATTTTTATTCTATCACTTTGAAGGTATTAGAGCTCAAGGTATAGTACACTATATTGCTCACTTTGCAGGTCCTGTAAAATGGCTAGCTCCTTTAATGTTCCCTGTTGAAATACTTTCACATTTTTCTAGAATTATCTCACTTGCATTCAGGTTATTTGGTAACATAAAAGGGGACGACCTATTTTTAGCAGTTCTACTAATGCTGGCTCCTTGGGTATTCCCTCTTGCAGGTTATGCATTACTTACATTTTCAGCATTCTTACAAGCTTTCGTATTTATGGTATTAACATATGTTTACCTATATGGAGCTATTTCAGGTCAAGAAGAAACTCTATAAAAAATTTTGCATAGGGCTTATTTTAAGTCCTATGTATAACTTTAATATGTTTTTTATTACTCAAAGACACTCTCTAACTACAAATTTGTCCAAGTTCCTCAAATTACAAAAAACCTCTTAAAAGTTACAAGGATTTTTTTATGATTAAATATATGATTACAGACCCCAAATACTCTTTAAAAGAAACTTTTGAAGCTATAAAAAAGCATAAACCTGAGTTTATTTGCTATAGAAATAAAGAGTATTTTGATGAAAATGAAATATTGCAGTTTGCAAACTTTGCTAAAAAATATTCAAAAATTTTTATAAATTTTGATAGTTTAAAAAATGAAAAATTACTTGAAATGTTCGATGGAGTACATATTCCATCAAGCAAGCTTAATTTTATTAAAGAATTTAAAAACAAAAAAATAGTCATAGCATCAACCCATAATCCTCTAGAAGTCAAAAAAGCTAGTGTTGCTGATTTTATCACTTTTTCTCCAATATTTCAGTCAAAAAATAGATGTGGACTTGGTATTCATGTATTAAATCATATTTGCAACCTACATCCAAAAGTTATAGCTCTTGGAGGAATTGTCTCACAAGACCAAGTTAAAGAAATAAAAAAAACTAAAGCAGTTGGCTTTGGTAGTATTAGATACTTTTATAAAAGAAGTTAAACTCTTACTAAGAATAATCAAATTCACCACTATAAAAATTTCTCTATGCATTGTTTATAATCCTTTAAAAGTTTTAAAGAAAAAAATTCTTTTCTTTTTAAATAATACCAATTCCAAGATGTTTAGACACTTCAGTATAATAAAATTTATACCAATTGACAATGGAAAATGGACAATGGAAAATGATGAAAAGTATTGAAATTAAGGAAATTTTAAACATTTATAAAGTAACTAACTAATTAAGAATTGGTATTAGTTAATCAAATACAACCAATTAAAGCATATACTTCTATTTAAAAACTATGACTATATTAGAATTGATATTACTTTATCTTCATAAACATTTGAATATGCAAAATGACCATCTGTGTAATATCTTTCTACCTTTGGCAAATCAAAATTAAACGATAATAAACTTTCAATATCTTTTTTTTGGATAAAAAATAAAAATAAAATTTTCTTCCTGTTTTAGTAACTCCCACTGTTGTCCATACATAAGCTTTATTATCTTTTTTACCATAAAAAGTATAAAGTTCATCTAAACAAAGATATGAAAACACTAAATTAGCTTTTTTCAAAAGATTTACAAATAGTTTATACAACTCTTCATACTCCATAAGTTTTTTTTAAATGATATTGAACTGTTCCTAATTCTACTCCAATAACTCTTGCTATTTTTCTTAATTACATTTTTTCTGAGAATAATTTAAAAATCATTTCCTTTTGTTCTTGAGTTAATCTTTTATATTTTTTATATTTTTTCCCTTTATTAAATCCAACTTTCATAAGATTAACCTTTTTCTAAAAAAAAGCAATTTTTGTCCCTATTTAGTCAGTGCCAAAAATTTTATGAAAACAATTGGAGTTTTGATATAATTATATATCCTTATAAAAGGAATTTTTATGAAAAAAAATAGATTCAAAAAAGTAGTTTATCATTCTATGAGATTAGAAGGATATAAAATTAATCTTACTGAAAAAAAATTAAAAGAGATAAAATCTAAATATAATGTCAAAGTACACGTTTAAAAAAAGTGAAATATATTATCCTAAAACTTCTATACCCAAAAATAAACTTAATATAAAAGATGAAGAAAAATTAAGAGAAATAGAGCATTTACTTCTACTTGAAGCTTATGAAAAATTTGCTACAAAGCTTAATATTGAACTGAATGAAAATTTTTTCATAAATCTTCATAAAAAAATTTTTCAGGATTTATATGATTGGGCAGGAATATATAGAGATGTAGATATAGCAAAAGGTAATACTCTTTTTTGTAGGGGCATTTATGTTAAACAGGAAATGAAAAAAATTTTTAATGAATTAAAAAAAGATAATTATTTAAAAAATTTAGATAAAGAAACTTTTATAAAAAAATTAGCATATTATAAATGTGAGTTAATAGCAATACATCCATTTTATGAATTAAATGGTAGAATAATAAGATTATTTATTGATATTCTATCTATAAATGCAGGGTATGATATAATCGATTATTCAGATATAAATGAAGATGATTATATTAAATGTGCGATAGAATGTGTTAGAAGTGCTGATCAAGAATGTTTTGAAAAAATAATAAAAAACTCAATAAAAAAATTGTAACTTTTTGAATTTAACACTATAAAAAACCTAAATAAAAGGTTTTTATTAAATAACAAAAGAATTCAAATAAATTAAAATTGGTATAAGAAGAAAAATATACATAAGCTTTATGTGAAGTGGTCACAACTTAACTACTTTACAACTAAATTACATAATTTTATGAAGTTTATTTCCCATTTTCATCCACTCAAAGAGTTCATCCCATCTCTCTTCTTCTATCATCTCTTTTGCTTTTTCAAGCTCACTCTTAAAATCATCAATTGAATCAAGTAAATTTTTTTTATTTTCTTTAAAAATATCTCTCCACATATGAGGGTTACTTTTAGCAAGTCTACTCATATCTCTAAATCCACCAGCTGCAAGAGCCACAATGTGCTCTTTGTCTTCTTGTTTTAGTACTGAATTTGCAATTGAAAAAGAAACAATATGAGGCATATGTGATATAAATGCCGCATGTCTGTCATGTTCACTTGCATCCATTATTTTTATTTTCATCTCCAAAAACTTATAAATATCAAAAGCTTTTTTTACTTGTTCTTCCCCACTATCCTCAATATTACAAACTACCATTACTTTGTTTTTATATAAATCTGCTATAGCAGCCTCAGGACCAGAATATTCAGTCCCAGCCATTGGATGAGATGCTACTAAATTTTTTCTTATGTTTTTAGGACATTCATTTATTATTGTTTCTTTAGTTGAACCAAAATCAATAATTAAAGTATCCTTTTTTAGATTATAACAAGAGATTTCTTTTAGTACATTAATAATTCCCCTAATAGGAATAGCTAAAACAATAACATCAGCTTCTATTGCCCCATCTAGATTACTAACCTCATCTACAAGACCAAGACTTAAAGCTTGTTTTTGATGTGTTTCATTATGATCAATCCCAATAATTTTTTCAAAATAACTTTTAGTTGCAAGAGCAAAACTTCCTCCCATCAGTCCAAGACCTACAATAGCACAAGTCATTTAACCTCTTTTTAAGAAAATTATATCACATTTACGATATAATTTTATTCATCATAAAAAAGGAGAACTATGAAAAAATCGATATTTCTATTAATACCTATATTTTTATTAGCCTCACAGATAAAAGAAATCAAATACAAAGGTCTTATACATATTTCACCAATTAGTGCAAATACAATTATAAAAATAACACCTAATAGCGAGTTAAATATTGAAAAAATCGATGAGAGTATAAAAGCCTTATATAAAACTGGATATTTTCAAACCATAAAAGTAGACTACGAAAAAGGCATTTTAACTTTTATATGTAAAGAAAAACCTACAATTGCTAAAATCGAAATGATTAATGTCTCAGAAGATTTAAAAAAACTATTAAAAGAACAAAACACTCTTCCTAAAAAAGGTGAAATATTAAATGAAGAAAAATTAAAAAATTTAAAAACATTTATAAAACAATATTATCTTGCAAAAGGTTATTTCAATACTGCAGTAAAAATTGATAAAACTTCTTTATCTAACAATAGAATAAAACTTACAATTATTGTAAATAAAGGAAAAGAAGTAATTATAAGAGATGTAAACTTTTTTGGCTCTACTCTTGATAAAAGTGATCTTCTTGATGAAGTAGAAAACAGACCAAGAAGTTTTTGGAGCATTTTACCTTTTACAAACAGTGGAAAATTAAATTTATATAAATTAACTAAAGATAAACAATCTCTTCAAGACTATTACCTAAATCTTGGATTTATGGATGCAAAAGTAAGTGAACCTTTTGCAAATGCAAACTTAGATAGTTATTTTGCTGATATTGACTACCAAATAATTGAAGGAAAAAGATATATTGTAAAAGAAGTAAAAGTAAACTACCCTAAAAATATAAAAATAAAACTTCCAAAATTAAACCTTAAAAAAGACAAATACTTTAACGTATCAGCACTTAGAGCAGATTTGAAAGAAATATCTCACGCTTTTATGGATAAAGGTTATGCTTATGTTAAAGTATACCCTCAAATAAAAAAAGAAAAAAACTATGCATTAGTTACTTATGATGTTGTTCCGGGAAAAATTGTATATATTAATAATGTAATAATCGAAGGAAACAATAAAACCCTTGATAGAGTCGTTAGAAGAAATATCTACTTAGCTCCCGGAGATAAATTCTCTTATACAGATTATCAAGATAGTATCAACTCTTTAAAAAGAAAAGGATATTATGAAAAAGTAGAAATTATTAAAAAAAGAGTATCTTCAAATAAAATAGATTTAATAGTAAAAGCAAAAGATGGTCTAAGTGGAACACTCAGAGCTGGAATTAGCTATGGAAGTTATACTAAACTTGGATTTAATTTAGCAGTTAGTGAAAAAAACGTATTTGGAAGTGGACAAAGCTTAGGAGTTAGTGCGGATGTTAGCTCTGTTTCAAGAACTTACAAAATAAGCCTATTCAATCCAAGAGTTTTAGATACTAAATATTCTTTAAATACTGCTATATATAATCAAACATTTCAAGGAATCTCATATACATCAAAACAAAGAGGTGGTTATATTGGTATTGGTAAAATGTTAAATAGATTTACTTCAGCTGATGTTACATATGGTTATGTTAATACAAAATTGAGTGACTATAATACAACCGAATACATTAAACCAGAAAGTATAAAAAGCTATATAACTTTAGGTATTAGCTATAACAACACTGATGATTACTTTTTCCCAACAACAGGAGTAAAGACAAGATTTTCTTCACAATTTGCAGGACTTGGAGGGGATGAAAAATACATTAAAAATATAGCAAAATTTAAATATTTTTATCCTATAATAGATAAAACGTATAATACAGTAGCTGTTTTAAAATATAGAATAATTGGTGGGGCTATTATAAAAAATGGTTATTTACCAATTGATGAAAAATTTTATTTAGGAGGAAGCAAAACTGTTAGAGGATTTAATTGGTATTCAATTTCTCCTGAAGATAGCACAGGAAATAAAATAGGTGGAAAATATGAATTTATAACAGGTCCTGAAATATCTACTCCTTTAAGCCTTAAAAGCAAAATTTGGCTTACAGGATTTATTGATTATGGGGCTGTTGGAGAAGATAGTTTAAATATTACAAGAAGTAGTTATGGATTTGAGATTGACTGGATAACTCCAATGGGACCTATTAGTTTTATTTGGGCTTGGCCTATAAAAAGTGAAAAAGGAGATGATTTACAAAGGTTTGAATTTAGCTTAGGAGCTAGTTTTTAATACAAAACTACATACTCGCTAAAACACAATAACTGCTGGCTTTTTAGCCTTCACTTTATCTAAGTTTTGAAGTGTTGTTTTTATAATTTCTTGGTTTTTTGTAGCATTTGAAATTATATATACTTCTCTATCTGGAGAGATACCAATTTCTAAAGCTTTTTGTCTTATTTCACTTCTTCTACTAAGACCCATTAAAACTACAACTCTTATATTTTCTCTAAATAACAAATCCACCCAATTTAAATTAATCCTAGCACCTCTTAAATGAGCTGACACTACTATAAAACTATCTTTTTGTCCTCTTAGAGTCAAAGGTATTAAACCTTCAGTAGGTGCTGATATAGCACTACTAAGTCCCTCAACTACCTCAACTTCAATTCCTTCACCACTTAAAGCCAAAAATTCTTCATATCCTCTTCCAAAAACAAAAGGGTGTCCGCCTTTTAATCTTCCAACTATCTTACCCTCTTTCGCCTTAGATATCAAAATTTTATTTATCTCCTCTTGTTTTTTGCTATGTTTTCCTTTTTCTTTTCCTACATAAATCTTTTCACAACTTTCAGGCAAAAGTTCTAAAATTTCAGGATTTACAAGATGATCATATAATGCTACATCAAGTACTTTTAAAGTATTATAAGCTCTAATTGTTAGTAAATCCAAAGCTCCTGGACCACATCCAATTAAAAAAACTTTACTAGTATCTTTTTTTACCTCTTCATAAGTTTTTTTTCTATCAATTTCAAAACTTCCTGGTAATATCTTTTCAATTCTATCACGAACAACCTGCGTTAATCTTGGCATCTTTCCATTACTGCTTATACAAACTTCTATATCTTCTTTTTTAGCAATACTTCCAAAATAAAAATCACAAAACTCTGGCTTATCTACTACATTTAATAAAAAGTGTTTGTTTTTAAGCAATTCATTCGTAACATCTTTATTACCGGTCGCATCAATTACAACATCAAATCCTTTTGTATCTTCTATTTCAAACTTTTTTACTTTTACAGGATAATCAAAATTTTCACCAACTTCTTTAGCTACTACCTCAAACTCAACTCCACATTTACTTAAAACATCAGCTTTTTGCTTTGCAACTTTTCCTGCTCCAATAATTAAAGCTCTTTTTATTTTTAGGTTTACTAACATTTTTATTCTCCATTCTCCACTATTTTTATAATATTTACTGGAGTATGATTATAGTCTGGTTCTTTACTTACAGGATCTAGTATTGGATTTGTTAAATAATTAATACCTCTTAAATGCATAGGAATGGCAACTACTCCTCTTTTTATTTTAGCTTTTTTAACTCTAACCTTCACACTTCCAAATTGACTAGTTACCTTAACTAAATCACCTTCATTTAATCCAAGATTTTTCATATCTTCTTCGTTTATTTCTACAAAGTCTACCTCATCACTTATAACTTGAGCAGTTTTACTCATTGAGTGCCAATGATTTTCAAGACGAGTAGTTAATAAAATAAAAGGATACTTTTCACTTGGACTTAAACTTCTACTTTTTGGTTCTACCCAAATAAGATTTACTTTTTTGTTTTGAGTAAGAGGATCTTTTAAATTCTCTCCCCATCTGAATGGTTTATTTTTTAACTCATCATAATCACATTCATATATATTCAAATCTAAACTTAGTCTTGTCATTTCTTTGTATTCATTAAATACATCTTTACTTGAACTAAAATCAAATCCACTAAACTCAAGTTCTCTTGCTATATCGGATATAACTTCCCAATCTTGCTTTGCTAATTTTTTTCTAAAAGGCATCTGAATTGTTATAAGTCTATCAAGATTTGTCTGAGTTCCTTCTTTCTCTCCCCAAGGAGCCACTGGTATTATGAGATTAGAAAAATTACTTGTTTCGCTCCATTTATATGCATTAAACTCTACTACAAAATCAATTTGTTTAAAATACTTCTCAGTTTCATTTCTATCTGGCAAATGATATACAGGGTCAGTATGAGCAACAAGTAAAAACTCTAGATTTCCTTTTTTTATCATCTCATCAGCTGTAAGACCATTTTCTTTTGGAATACCACTAACTCCCCAAAACTTCTCTACCTTTTTAACATTTTCTGGTGAATAGTCTAAATGAACAGCCAAAGTAGTTGCAAGTCCTCCAACTTCCCTACCTCCCATTGCATTAGGCTGACCAGTGAGAGACAATGGACCATTATTTGGTTTAAAAATTTTGCCAGTAAGTAAAAATAAATTAATAAAAGCAATGTTTTTCTCAACTCCTTCACTGCTTTGATTAAGTCCCATTGTCCAACTTCCAACTATGTTTTCATTTTCTTTCCATAGTCTTATAAACTCTTCAAAATCTTTTTCTTTGACTTTAGCCCGTTCTAGATACTTACTAATATTAATTTCTTTTAATTTATCAAAATATTTTTCATCAAAATTGACTTTTTCTCTTAAAAAATCAAAATCAATCAAGTTTTCATCTAAAAACCTCTTAGCAAGAGCCAAGAAAAAATAAATATCTCCCCCTGGAGCTATCGGTATGTATAAATCAGCAATTTTTGCAGTTTTTGTGAATCTAGGGTCAATCACAATAACTTTTAAACCCTTTTTCTTAGCTTTTTTTACTCTATTAAAAAATACAACATGAGCTTCAGCAATATTACTACCGGCTAATATATAAAGATTAGAATTTAAAGCATCTTCCATAGTCAAAGGGACATAATCACTGCCCCAAACCTTCTTCATTGCAACAACAGCACTTGCCATGCAAGTACGCGAATTGGTATCAACATTATTAGTTTTGATATATCCTTTTGCAAATTTATTTGCTATATAATAATCTTCATTTAAAAGCTGACCTGATAGATAAAACCCTACTTTTTGTGGATTAATATTTTTTAATTTACTTGCTACTATTTTAATAGCTTCCTCATAGCTAATTTCTCTAAACTCTTCATCTTTACTTTCACGAAAAAGAGGTTTTAAAATTCTATTATTTATTACTTTATCTTCTAAACTACCCTTTTTACAAATAAGCCCTTTATTAGATGGGTATTCTTTTATTCCTTTTACTTTATTTTCTATCTCAAATCCACAACCAACTCCACAGTAACTACATACACTTTTTATCATATCCTATTCTCCATTAAAAGTTTAAATTTCACTAAGTACTTCACTCCAAACACTAAAATCACCTCTTACCATTTTATCAATAATTTGATGCACTTCATCTTTATATCCAAACTCTTTAAGACTTTTTACCTTTAATGGTCTATATAAATCATCAAACGCATGAGTTCCTGAAATTTGATAAAACAAGCTATTACCTAGCTCTTTAATTTCAAAAAATTCTATTTTATTTGATTTAAGAGGAAGTTTTGGTAAAAACTCAAAAAACTTAGCATTAAACTTCATAATAAAAGCTACCGCCCATTCACTTATATTTGCCTTTTCATACCATTTTTCATATGGTTCTCTCCCCTGATATAATTTCATCATAGGCAAAATATATTTATCAAGTTCACTTAAAGGTACACTTAAAACCTTTTTTCCTTCTTTAATTGAATTTCCACCAATAAAAATATTAACCCCTTCTACCGTTTTGCCATCTATCTTAACTTTTGTACCTTCAAATCCAAAATCCCCTACTCCGTGAATCCCACAACCTTTAACACAAGCTGACCAATGAAACTTTACTATTCCATCAATTGGTGCTAAAACACTCAATTTTTTAGCTAAATTTATAGCATCATTTTTATTTTCAATTACTGCAAAAGAACAAGTCTTTGTCCCTGCACAAGCCACAAGATTATTGAAATATGGATTTGGGAAATATTTTTTATATAGTTTAGTTTCTTTTATACTATCATCAGCATTTGTTATATAAAAGTTTTGATCAAACGTAAGTTTAATAACCCCATCAAATTCACTAGCTAAATTCCCAGCTTCTATCATATCAGTCCCACTAAAAATTCCACTTGGTACAATAAATTTATATGCCTTTTTACCATTTACTAGTTCTTCTTCAATATGATAATTTATTTCTTTAGAAGTTAAAAGTTCACTTTCTTTTCTAAATTCATAGTTCACATACTCTTCAAGAGCTTTTATAAAGTTCTCAAGTCCAACTTCTTTTAATAAAAAGGCAAATCTATTTTTATTTCTATTATCCCTAAATCCATATGTTTTAAATAACTCTTTAACACCTCTAAAAAGTTTAACTGCCTCATCAATATTTACAAAAATTTTAGTATCTTTTCCAATCATTCCAACTCTACCACCCATAAATACCCTAAAACCATATTCACCTTTACTTTTTGCAAGAGCAAATCCTAAATCCTGAGTAAAAACATTTGATGTATTTTTAATATTACCACAAATTCCTATATTAAATTTTCTAGGAAGGGTGCAAACTTCTTTTCCTAAGAATTCTTCTTCTAATTTTTTTCTTAACTCTTTATCATCAATAAAACTACTAACACTAATTCCAGCCATTGGGTCAGTTAAAATTCCTCTAAAATTATCAACTCCTGTTTGGTAAGTTATAATATTTGTACTTTCAAACTCTTTTAAAACATTGTATAGATTTTTTTCCTTTATATAGCGAAGTTCTATTTGAGACCTAGTCGTAAGGTCTATATAATCATTTCCAAATGTTTTAGCAATTTCTCCTATTTTTTGAGCCTGATTTGGAGTTATCTCTCCATCTTGAATTCTAACCCTTATCATATAATCATCTGTATTTTTTTTATAAAAACAACCAAAACATTTTAAAAAAAAGTCTCTATCTTCAGGAAGCAAGCTTCTTTCTTTTAACCTCTCAAGAGCTTCAAAAGGATTTGTTTTTTCTTTTAATTTTTCAATCTTATTTAGTTTTTTTGAATGTCTCAAATTTATTTCTTTTAATTTCTCAATCATTTAAGACCTTTTTTGTATGAATTTTATCTAAAGAGTGATTAATTTTTTTTAAAAAAACTGATTAATTTTTAAGCAATACAAATAAAAGAATAAAATTCATCACTAAACTTACAATAAACCAAAACTTATAATTATCTTCTCTTTCTAATAAAAATTCTTTTTTTAAATAAGGCTTTACTTTTTCTGGATTAGTAAGGTCATATAACATTTCAGAGTAATTTTGATATCTTTTATCTTTATCAATTTCAATTGCCTTTAAAATAATACTATTTAACCATTCTGGAATATTTTTATTTAGCTTATTTGGAGGAAGTGGTTTTTTAAATTTTGGAGTTTGAAATGGTTCTATTTCTCCATACGGGAGTTTTGAAGTTAACAATTCATATAAAGTAACACCTATTGCAAAAATTTCAGTTGATTCATTAATAGGTGCATCCTTAAATCTCTCAGGCGCTAAATAACTTGGAGTTCCAGCTCTATTTGTAGAAGAAAAAATTTCAGTAATACTACCAAAATCAACAAGTTTATAAGTTTTTGTTTTTATAATATTTTCGGGTTTTATATCGCCATGAACTAAATCAAATTTAAGTAGATACATTAAGGCTCTTAGAAGCATTTTAGCAAGTTTTACTCCCTCATCAACTGATAACTTTTTATTTTTAAGATTACTTCCCTCTAAATACTCCATTACATAATAACGATAACTTCTTTTTTTAGGTATTACTGCTTTTGGAAAAAACCCTGCTTTAAGTCTAATTGCATTTATTGCTTCTTTTACATATAAATCTAGAATATTTTCATCATCTTCTGCTTCTAATGGAGCAAATTTTAATACATATTTTTTATTTTTTTTAATTGCCAGCCAAGTGCGATTATTTTGAATAAGACTTTTATTAAGGATAAATCCATCAATTTCCATTCCAGCTTTTAACTCTTTTATTATAGGTAAATTTATTTTTTTTAATTCTTCACTTTTATCTATATTATTTATCTCAATAACAACAGCAGTCGTATCATCAGGCAAATTGTCATTTGTCTTTTTACTTGCAACTCTTACAATATGACTTGCACCAAAAAGATTTTTAACAATTTCTTCTTCATTTAAAACTTCATAAAGACCATCACTACACAAAAGAACCTTATCACTAATCTCTAAATTATTTTCAAAATAATAAATCCCAACTTCTTCTTTCATTCCAATAGCTTCTGTAATGCAACTTGAATCATAAGGGTCATTATGGTCAATAGAAAGCTGATATAATCTATCACGATATAAATAAATTCTACTATCTCCTACATTTGCTCCATATAATCTATTACCTTTTATTACAGTTAGTGCTAAAGTTGTTAGAAATTCAGGTCTTTCATAGTTTTGAATACCTTCATTGTATAGAATTTTATTAATAGAAGTAATAAAATGCTTTATAGACTTTTCCATATCCCAAGACACAGGAAGAGAAGAAAAAGAGTTATCAAGATATTTAATAACTCTTCTTGCAGCTTCACGACCTTCTTTAACACTTCCAACACCATCACAAACTACACCCAAAGTAAATCCATTATACTTTTTAATTAAAAAAGCGTCATCTCCTATTAATTCCTTACCCTTAGCTAATGAAAATCCACCTAATTTCACATTATCCATTTAAAAGTCCTAAAATTTTAGTTTATATTCTCCCTCCAGCATTAACACCCCAAGTAGTTCTCCATCTTGTTTTTACTAAACTTAAACCAATAATCGCAAGTAAAACAATAGTACTAAATGCTAAAAAGCCAGCTGCATAACCATTTGTTATAGCTTTTGAGAATCCAAGTGTTTTAATAATAGCAGTCCCTCCAAGACCACCAGCACATCCAACTAGACCTGTCATAATTCCCATTTCTTTAGAAAATCTCTGAGGTACTAATTGAAAAACAGCACCATTTGCCGCTCCAAGAAATGACATAATTAAAAATAGATCAAGTATAGCAAACCAAAAAGGTAATTTAATAAATACATTAATAATCGCAAGCACCAAAACTGCACTATAAAATAAATAAAGTGCTTTTACTCCACCTATTCTATCTGCTACCGCTCCTCCAACCGGTCTAAGAATAGCTCCTGCAAAAATAGTTAAAGCACCAAAATATCCTGCAACTACTTTTATATTATTTTCTGATAGCCAATCTAAACCAATTCTTGCCATCTCTTCTGAATACACATCCATTAAATATACTTTCATATAACTTGCAAAACCTACAAACCCTCCAAAACTTACCGCATAAAACAACATAAACCAATAAGTATCTTTATCTTTAAGTAATTTTATATAATCACTAACTTTTCTTTTAGTTCTTTTAATTGGAGCGTCTTTTGCCATAAAAATATATAATACAAATATAAACGTTGATAAAATTGCTCCAACTAAAAATACAGCTGGCCATCCCCAAAGTTCAGCAATTTTTGGTGCAAATAAAAAGTCAATTACAACTCCAATATTTCCAGCCCCTGCAATACCTAAAACTACACCTTGAAGATTTGGTGGATACCATTGTCCTGCTTGAGGTAAGGCTACAGCAAAAGAAGCACCAGCAAATCCAAGAGCGAAGGCTACAAATAAAAGCTCTCCATAAGTAATATTCACTCCTCTAAAATATGCATACCAAAGTGCTCCTGCTACAATTGCTTGAGCAATAAGTGCTGTTTTTTTAGGACCTATATTATCAACCAAAAATCCAAGAAGTACTCTTAATATAGCTCCACCAAGGATTGGTAAAGCAAGAATAGTTGAAATTTGAGAAGGAGTTAACCCCCCAATACTTTGAGCAATTTCAGGGGCAAGAGGACCAAGCATAGTCCAAACCATAAATGAAAAATCAAAATACAAAAATGCTGCAATTAAAGTAGGAGTATGCCCTTTACCCTTTAAACTCTTTATTTCTTTAATCATTTTTTGCCTTTTTTTAAGACAATTATACTCTTAAATAAACAAAACAATAATCATGTTATTGATTATTTTTTATACACAATATGAAGCATTTTTAATCAGAGAGTTCTTTTTTTACAATAGGGAGTAACTTTTCTTTTATCTCTTTGAAAGTTTTTACAAATTCACTATATTCTTTTCCATCTGGGTCAACAAAACCCACATGAATCGTTTTTGTTTTTCCTGGGAAAACTGGACAAGTTTCTTTTGCATTATCACATACAGTTACTACCAAATCAAAATCAATATCTATAATTTCATCAAGAGTTTTTGAATAATAATTATCTCTCCAATACCCAAACTCTTCTAAAACTTTTTTGGCATTTGGATTAACTTTTCCAGTTGCTTTAACTCCTGCACTGTAAGCTAAAACATCTAAATCTTTATTTAAAATTGCTTCTGCAATTATACTTCTACAGCTATTTCCTGTACATAAAACTAATACTTTTTTCAAATCTGTTCCTTTTTTTAATAATTGGTAATTTGTTATTTATCCTATATTACTTGGAACTTGGCTACTTGGTCACTTCATTTTCCATTTTCAATTGGTATTATCTATTATTTCTAAATCAAAAAATAGTTCTCTTGTCTTTGAGCGTTCTTTTGAAAGATAAAGATTTTCACCTTTTATTACTATCTTTTTATCAATTTTACTTATTTCAACTTTTGGCATTGAAAGATTAAGATTTATAAGTTTCGCAACCCAAAATATATTACAAAGTTTTTCTACAATATCTTTTTTTGGGAGAAGGCATTTAAATTTTTCTATCTCTTTTTTCTTTATTTTTTTACGTTTGTGATATCTTATAATTTTTGAAATCAAAAGCCTGTCATAATGTCTAAATCCATAATGAAGTGAATTAAGTAAGATATAATCTGTATGCTTATGAGCTTCATAAAAATCTACAAGTTCTCCCGCACGTGAAAGTTTTATCGCATAAGTTAAATGCATTTTATATTTTTCATCAAGTTTAAAATCATCTTTAAGTAAGTCAAATACTTCTAGAGCAATTTTTGTCTCATAAGAAGCTATTTTTCTATCTATTTGATATACATCTATTATAGTCCTAACCGAGGGATTAAAATTATCAGGAAATCTATAATTATCGTTCCTAAGTAAATCTGTTAAAAACACACCTTCTCTAACACCAACCCCGCTAGTAATTACTTCTTTTGCGTTTAAATATTCAAGTAACTCTAAAAATATTAAAGTACCAGGTCTTATTACATCAAGTCTTTCTGGCTTTATACCAGCCTTTAGTAATTCATCGTCACTCATTTTTATAATTTTTTCTAAAAATTCTTTTTGATCTTCTACTTCATAAGTAAATCCGTGTAAAATATCAAGAGGATATTCTTCTCTTTTCATAATTGCCTGAGATAATGCTCTAACAGTTCCACCAATTCCAAATACTTTTTTTGCAGTTTTGATATCTTGTAACTTCTCAATCTCTTTTTTTATATATTCTTTTGCACCTTTAATGTCACCCTTATCAAAAAAAAGTTCTTTAAGTCTTACAGTACCTAGTTTAAGCGAGATTGTAGCTTCAATTTTTTTATTTTTAATTAAAGCAAGTTCAGTTGAACCACCTCCAATATCAATAGTAACGCCATTTTTTTCATATAATAAATTTGCAGCTGCAACTCCACCAAAAAATGCTTCTTTATCACCATCAACAACTTTAATTTTCAGTCCAAGTTCATCTCTAACACGCTTTATAAACTGAGCCTTATTTGGAGCATCTCTTACAGCAGATGTAGCAACACACAAAATTTTTCTAGCTTTCAAAGATTTTGCAATTAAAAGAAATTCTCTTAAAGCATTTAAAGCTCTCTTAATTGCAAAATCTTGAAGATTACCTCCATTTTCATATGCACCTTCACTAATTCTAACTTTACTTTTTTCTTCACGAAGAAGGTAAAAACCAAAACGGCTGGTTTTTTTAAATACTGCCATTCTGGCAGAGTTAGAACCTATATCAATTACAGCCGTTACTTTTGCCATTATTCTTCGTCTTTATGAATAAGTTCTGCTTTTAATTTTAATTCTTTTGCTGTTTCAACATTGTCTGGATCTGGAACAATCGCATCAACTGGACACACCTGAACACATTGTGGTTCTCCACCATATTCAATACATTCAGTACAAAGGTCAGGATCTATTTCGTAAATTGGATCACCAGCTTCAATAGCTGAGTTTGGACACTCATCCACACAAGCATCACAAGCTATGCATTCTTCAGTAATTTTTAGTGACATGCTACTCCTTTGGATATGAAAATTTATAGCCTCTACGGCGAATAGTCTTTATTGTATCAATTTTAAAAACTTTGTCAACCTTTTGACGGATTTGATTTATAGCAACTTCTATAACATTTGGTGTAACAAGTTCTGGCTCTTCCCAAATAGCATCTAACAGTTGTTCTTTTGAAATAACCTGATTTGGATATCTGGCTAAATGCATAAAAACTTCAAAAGCCTTACCCTTAAGATAAGATTCTTTATCCTTATAAATAATTTTTTCTTCATCTTTTATAATTATTAAATCTTTTATTTTTATTTGTGTCTCTTTCCCTCCTCTTAAAGCAACATTTACACGAGTTATTAACAAATCAAAATGAAGAGGTTTTTTTATATAATCATCAGCACCCATTTTGAGAGTTTTTATTTCACTCTCAACTGATGGATCATCTGAAATTACTATTATTTTTATTAACGGATATATATCCTTTGCATAATCAATAAATTTAAAAACTTCACTTGCACCAAAATTTGCATCCACAATAATTAAATTATAATGTCTAATATCAAGAAAATATTTGGCATCTTTTATAGTAAAAGCCTCATCAGTTTTATATCCTACTTCTAATAAAGACTTTGTAATTAAATCATTTAGTGTTTCATCTTTTTCTACAACTAAAAGACGCATATCTCTCCTTTTGGCAAAGCCACAAAAATTTAACTTATTATAACAAAAATTAATATTTTCTTAAAATTTCAACTCCGACTAAAGCATTCTTTAAAATTTCTGGTTTTTTAATACTAAGTTTTAAACTTTTTATTTGAGGAAAGTTTTCAAATAAAACTTTCTCAACCTCATCTACTGCATCTTCAATTAACATAAATTTACCATTTTGAATAACCTTTACAATCAAATCACATACTTTTGCATAATCAATATAATTTTTTTTATCAATATATTCAATTTCTGCATTCACAACCACTAATTGTTCATTTTTTCGCTCTTTTTCTAAAATTCCTATTATTGCTTTAAAAGTTATCTCTTCTATTAAAATCTTATACATCTTATTAGCCTTTAACCTTTTCTTTTCATTTTTTACTTTTAACTTATTAAACTACTCTTTTTTCTTGACCTGTTATTAATCTATAAATATTTTCTTTGTGTTTATAAATAACAATAAATGCTATAATCCATAAAGGCGAATATGATTCAATAGAAATATTTGGATATAAAATATATGCACTTGCAATTCCTATTAAAATTCCAACAAGTGAACTAAGAGAGGAAATTCTAACAGTTTTTGCCATTATAAACCATACAATAAGCCCTACTATTGCAGCTTTTGGAATTAAAACAAGCATAACACCTGCAGTTGTAGCAACTCCTTTTCCACCTTCAAATTTTAAAAATGGAGAAAAACAATGCCCAATTACTGCTAAAACTGCTATTGTCCATAAAGTAGCATCACAAACTCCTAATATCTTCGCTAATATTATTACAGCTGCTCCTTTAAAAGCATCTAAAAAAAGTGTAACTGCTGCTAAAGTTTTAGCTCTTTTGGGATCTTTTTCTTTTAATACTCTTAAAACATTAGTTGCACCTATATTTCCACTACCGTGTTCTTTTATATTTATTCCTGCAAAATATTTAGCTATCAAATACCCAAAAGGAATACCACCTACAAAATACGCTATTAGGTACCAAATTACACTATTCATTAATTCCCTTTTTTGTGAAATTATAATATACTTTATTTAAAACCCAAAAAAACATTTTTATTATATTCATTTAATTATCGAAGTTAATAATTATTTCATTTTTATTAGCTAAATTTTTTTTTTAAATTAATAATAAAAATGATATAATTTACAAAAAGGACGGCAATGCAAGAAAAAGTAAAAGCATTACTAAAAAAACATAATATTACATTAGCAGCACACTATTATCAAAAAGATGAAATCTTTGATATAGCAGATTTATCAGGTGATAGTCTTGAACTTGCTAAAAAAACAGCTGCATTAAAAAACCCTCTTATTTTTTGCGGTGTAAGTTTTATGGGACAGAGTGCAAAAATTTTAAACCCAAATATTCCTGTATATATGCCGAAACTTGCGTGTTGTTCTATGGCAAGAATGGCAGAAGAAGGAAAAGTAGAAGAAAATATTAAAACTCTAAAAGAAAACAATATTGATTTTATTCCTATAACTTATATAAATTCAAGTGCAAAAGTAAAAGCAATAGTAGGAGAACTTGGTGGACTAACTTGTACAAGCTCAAATGCAAAAAAAATAGTTTCACATATATTAAATCAAGGTAAAAAGATCTTTTTCTTGCCTGATAAAAATCTTGGACAAAATATAGCAAGAATGATGGGAGTAAGTAGTAGTGTAATAGGAGATATAAACTTTCAAGAAGCTGATATTATATGTTATGATGGTCATTGTTCTGTTCACCAAGTATTTATGCCAGAACATATAGAATTTTATAAAGAAAAGTTTCCTGATATAAAAATAGTAGTTCATCCTGAATGTAGCCCAGAAGTTTGTGAAATGGCAGACTTTGTAGGAAGCACATCTCAAATTATAAACTATGTAAAAGAAAATCCTAATAAACGTATGGCAATAGGAACGGAATATAATTTAGTTCAAAGAATGAAAAGAGATATTAACCCAAATATTTATGTCCTTTCATCTACTAAACCAGAATGTCCTAGTATGAATGAAACTAGCTTAGAAGAACTTTATAACTTACTAAAAGCTATTGATGAGGGAAATCCTTATAACGAAATAGAAGTAGATAAAAGTGTACAAGAAAATGCACTAAAAGCATTGCAAAGAATGATGGAGTTGTCATGAATTTGATGAAACATCAAATAGTTGAATTTTTAATAAATGTACTAAATGAAGATATTGGTAGAGGAGACTTATCAAGAACCCTTATTAAAGGACAAAAAACAGCAAAAGTCATTTCTAAAAGCGAAGGAATACTATCCGGATTAGAATATATAAAGCATTTTTCTGAAATAGCCGATGTTAAGTTTGATTTTCATTTTGAAGATGGTAGTGAATATAAAAAGGGTGATATAATTTTTGAAGTATATGGAAGTGCAAAAGACATTCTATCCATAGAAAGAACAATGCTAAATATACTGCAGCATGCAAGTGGTATAGCAACAAATGCATATGAGTTTATTAAAAAAGCAAAAGGCAAAATAAAAATACTAGATACAAGAAAAACAAGACCTGGACTTAGAATATTTGAAAAATATGCTAGCAATTGTGGGGGTGTTACTAACCACAGATTAGGACTAGATGATTGTTTAATGCTAAAAGATACCCACCTTGCAACTTTTAACTCAATTACAGAAGCTATAAATAAAGCAAGAGCTAATATCCCTTTTACCACAAAAATAGAAGTAGAGTGTGAAAATGTTGAAATGGCGATAGAAGCCATGGAAGCAGGAGCAGATATTGTAATGTGTGATAATATGGATTTTGAAAGCATAAAAAAAGTAGTAAATATAAGAAATACAAGTTACCCTCATGTATTTTTAGAAGCTAGCGGCAATGTAACACTTGAAAATATTGATAAATACATCGAAAGTGGAATTGATGCAGTAAGTAGTGGTGCTATAATTCATCAAGCTACATTTAAAGATTTTTCAATGAAAATAAAGGAGTGAGTCATAATAATAGAAGATAAAAACTTTGAATTTGGTCATTTTATAGGAATAAAATCTATTGAAGACTTTAAAAAATATATAAAAGAAAAGTTTAATTATATACTAGAGCCTTGGGATTTTGTTGTAACCAATGATGAATATAGAGACCTTGCTTACTGCTATCACCCTGATAAAGGAATTGAGAGAATTGATAATATTCCTGAAACTAGTAAACTAAGAATTAAAAATGCTAAAATTTTTGAACCTCTTGATATTTACCAAAAATGCGCTATCTATGCTCTAACACAAGCTCCTGCAACTTTACTTACTGGTCGATTTGGTAGTGGAAAAACTCTTCTTGCTACTGCAACTGCCCTCTCTCTTACAAACAAAAAAATTTTTATAACTCGTCCTCCAATTGGAATAAGTAGTGATTATGATATAGGATTTTTACCTGGAAGTAAAGATGAAAAAATGCTTGAGTGGGCTGGTGGCTTTTTAAGTGCACTTAACTATCTATATAGAGGCGTTAAAGGCGAAAATTACGATTCAATTAAAAGCAAATTGTTTTTTGAAAAATTTGAAATAATTCCACTTAATATGATTCAAGGAGTTTCAATACTTGAAGATGAAATTTTAATAGTTGATGAAGTCCAACTTGTCACAAGAGAATATATGAGTATGATATTAAGTAGAATGAGCGAAGGTTCTAAACTATTTTTGCTTGGAGACATTCATCAAACATATTCAACTATACAAAAACAAGACAGTGGACTTTTTAGACTTCAGCAAGTCTTACCTCATGAAGCGCTTGCGTGGGTAGATCTAAAAAAAATTTATAGAAACAAGCTCACAGAGCTTGCTATTAAGTTAATTGAGTAATTATCTTTTAGTTTCTTTTACCATATCATCTAACAGATCATACATTTTATTAGTCTCTTCTTCCATTTGTTTAAAATCATTTAAAGACTGCTTCATAGTTGCATTCATAGCATTATTTACATTTCCTTCAAATCTATCTTGAGATAAGTTTATTTTTTTATAAGAGTTTGTATTTTCAAAAGCAGTTTTTCCTCTTCCTTGATACCATTCATCAAAACTATGTTTCCCATCATCATTTATTTCTTGAGATTTACCAACAATTTTTTCTTCATAACTTCTTGCTTTAAACAATAAATTATTTATTTTTTGCTCAATAGCTATTAGGTCATTCGCTAAATTTTGCATTTTATCAAATGTTTGTATATCAATTTCATATAATTCATCAAATCCTTGTTTAAAAGAATCCATATATTTTTGCATCTCTTCAATTATATGGTCTAATCTATTTCCTTCATCTGTCATATTTGAGCTGCTTTGCTTTAAAACATTAATTGTTACTTCAACTTCTTGAGTTGCTTTTTGGGTACGTTCTGCTAATTTTCTTACTTCGTCTGCAACAACTGCAAAACCTCTACCATGTTCACCTGCACGTGCAGCTTCAATTGCTGCGTTAAGTGCTAATAAATTTGTTTGGTCTGCTATATCTTTAATTAACTGAATTACACTTCCTATGTTATCTACACTATCATTTAATTCTTTGATATTTTCTTTACTTGTTGAAGCAAAGTTTAATAAATATTCAATCTCTTGTAAAAAATTGTCAAAAGTTTCTCTAAGGACTTTAATTTCTCCTTTTACTCCTCTATTTACTTCTACCAAAGAAACTAGATCCGAAATTATAACACTAGAATCTTCAGCAATTTCTCCAATATTTGATACATTGCCTTTAATCATTTCTTTCACTAGATTTATTTTGTCTTCATATTGATTAGTCTTATCTTGAGACTTTAACATTTTAATTTCATTTTGAAGAGACTCAACTTCTCTTTCTAGTTCTTCTATTTTAATTTTTAAAGAATAATTTTCTTCTTGAAGCTCTTTAATCTTTATCTTTTTATCTTTACAAAACATAACAACCCTTTTTTTTAGATTATATTAAGTATTAAGTTATTTATCCCCTATCAAATAAGGGGATATTATTGTAAGTATTTATTTGAAGAAATATTTATATAGATTAAAGATTTTTTTCTTTTTTATAATTTAAAACTGCTTGATAAACTTCATCTTTAATATGTAGTTTTTCTTTTTTTAACTTTTCAAGTTCTAAATCTTCCATATGTTCTCTTCCAGCTTCAACCTCATCAATTATTTTATTAAGCTCAGCATGTCTTTGAATAAGTTTATCTATATGAGGATTTTGTGAAGCAAGTTCTTCCATTAGTGGAATTAGTTCTGGACAACATTCTTTAAACATATTTTCTCCTTTTTTATATAATTATATCAAAATATATCACAGCGGCTGTTATCTATTTCATCATCTTCTGCAAATTCTTCATAAAAATCATCATACTCTTCATCATATTTTTCCTTATTTTCCTTAGGCTTACAAACCTCACAAAAAATTATCTCATAACCTTTATACTCATCTTTATACTCATCTTTATTTAAAAACTCTTCCACTTCCTCAAAATCAATTAAATTAATATACTCTATCTCATTAATTAACAAATAATTATCTTTACTTTCAATCAATTTATCACATAAATCTGAGTGGACTTCAATTTTACTCTCTTTAGGAAAAATCATTAACTCATATGCCATTATATTCCTTTTTTTATTTTGTTTATAATTATACCAACCTATATTTAAAATACTAACCTATGTAATTATCTAATATAATACCAATTCCAAGATGTTTAGACACTTCAGTATAATAAAATTTAGTTAATCAAATACAACCAATTAAAGCATATACTTCTATTTAAAAACTATGACTATATTAGAATTAGTATAACCAATAATAAATTTTACTTATAAATATTATAATACAAATTTATTTGTGCTAAACTTCTCTTCAAAAAAGGAGAGTTTATGAAACATATAACTTTACAAGAAAAATATCCAATATTTACAATAGATATAGAAAAATATGAAACTAATTATAAAAATACTCAAGAAATTATAAACTTTTTAAAAGAAAAAATAGACTCTCATCCTGTATGTACTTATATAGGAGAGTTTGACCACTTTACACACACAAAAAATTTAGAAAATGGAGAAATAGCCCCTGAAATTAAAGATTGTAAATTAATTATTTTTTGCTTTGGTAACAAACTTTTAAATGGTAAAATCACTGCCGCAAGACCTAGAAGCATAAGTGTTACAGAATATGAAAATAAATTTGAAATATCTTTCCTTGAAGCTCCAGCAATAATGGCAAATGAAGTAATGCAATCTTGGATAAAAGAACTTAAAAAGGCTCAATAACAACCTTCACATCTGCTCCTTTAGCAAAATAAGGAGCAGTCGTTACTATACTGTCCACCCCTGTTTTTGCATACTCTTCAATATTTTCAATATTAATACCGCCTGCACTTATTACTTTTATATTGTTTTTATGAGCCAAATCTACTATCTTTTTAGTTGTTTCAATATCTACCTTATCAAGTTGTAAAACATCCACACCAATCTCTATTAATTTTTTAGCATGCTCAAAATCTTTAGCTTCAACAATCCATTTTTTTTCAATTGCTTTGTGTTTTAATTTCTCAAAATCTTTATAAAACTTTTCCCATCCTCCGTATAAATTAATATAATTCTCAAAAACCAAAATTGTTTCAGTAGTAGTTACCCTGTGTGGATATCCTCCTCCATCCATTACGGCATTCAAAGCTATTTTTTTAGTAAAAGGTATAACTTTTCTTGTAGTCAGTATTTCTATTTTTGGATTAAATCTTTTCGCTTTAGTTACTAATTCTTTAGTATAAGTAGCTACACTAAGTGCATACTCATAAATATTCTGAGCCACCTTCCACAAAATCAAAACATTTTCTCCCTCAGCCTCAAAAAGTTTCGAATTTTCATCTACAAACTTTTTATTGTTTTCTTTAAAAATCACTTTTAAATCAAGTCTCATAGCCAGTTTTTCAATTAGATCATTTGCAGTTACAACTATTTTTTTTCTTGCAATAAAAGAAATTTTACCGGGTGTAGATATTTCTAACAGCTCTTTTGTTAAATCAAATAAAGGCATATCTTCATTTATAAGTTTATCGATTTCATCGTGAGTATAATACATAAGAAACCTTTAGAGAGCAATATATTAGTGTATTGATATATTAGTTATTTGTATTAATACTAATATATCAATACACTAATAAGAAATAAACAAGGGAATTACCCTTGTCTTTCTTTAATAATTTCATCAGCTATATTTCCTGGTACTTCCTCATAATGATCAAATACCATTGAGTATGTACCTCTACCTTGAGTCATACTTCTAAGATCTGTTGAGTATCCAAACATTTCTGCAAGTGGAACAAAAGCTGTTACTTTTTTAATTCCATGTTGATCTTCCATTGAGTTAACTTGACCTCTTCTTCTATTGATATCACCAATCACATCACCCATATATTCTTCTGGTACTTCAATTTCAACTTTCATAATTGGTTCAAGTATAACTGGATTTGCTTTTTTCATACCTTCTTTAAACGCCATACTTCCAGCTAATTTAAATGCCATTTCACTTGAGTCAACTTCATGATAACTACCATCATAAAGTTCTACTTTAAAATCAACAACAGGAAATCCTGCAAGTACCCCACCTTGAGCTGCTTCTTGGATACCTTTATCAACTGCTGGAATATATTCTCTAGGAATCACACCACCTTTAATTAAATCAACAAACTCATAACCTTTTCCAGGCTCTTGAGGAATCATTCTAATAAATACATGTCCGTATTGACCTCTACCACCTGATTGTTTTGCATATTTATATTCTTGTTCTACTGTATTTTTAAATGTTTCTCTGTATGCAACTTGTGGTTTACCAGTGTTACATTCAACTTTAAATTCTCTTTTAAGTCTGTCTACAATAATTTCTAAATGTAGCTCACCCATACCAGAAATAATAGTTTGTCCACTCTCTTCATCAGTAGTAACTCTAAAGCTTGGGTCTTCTTCAGCTAACTTTTGAAGAGCAAGTGCCATTTTTTCTTGGTCAGCTTTTGTTTTAGGTTCAACTGCCACACTAATAACTGGATCTGGGAACTCCATTCTCTCTAAGATAATAGGTCTGCTTTCATCACATAAAGTATCACCTGTTAAAGTGTATTTAAGACCAACAATCGCTCCAATTTCACCGCTATAAAACTCGCTAACCTCTTCTCTTTTGTTAGCATGCATTCTAAGAAGTCTACCAACTCTCTCTTTTTTATTTTTAGTAGAGTTTAGTACATAACTTCCAGCTTTAATAATTCCTGAATAAAATCTTGTAAATGTAAGTTTACCAACAAATGGGTCAGTCATAATCTTAAATGCAAGTCCACTGAAAGGCTCGTCATCACCAGGGTTTACGCTAATTTCTTCACCAGTTTTAGGATCAATACCTTTAATCCATGTAACTTCTGTTGGAGCAGGTAAATAATCAATTACTGCGTCAAGTAGTGGTTGAACACCTTTGTTTTTAAATGCTGTACCACAAAGCATTGGAACTATTTCAAGATTTAGTGTAGCTTTTTTAATAGCTGCTTTAATTTCATCAATTGTAAGTTCTTCACCTGCAAAATATTTTTCCATTAACTCTTCATCAGTTTCAGCAACAGCTTCAATTAATTTTTCTCTGTACTCTTCGGCTTTCTCCATAAGTTCTGCTGGAATATCAACAACTTCATATTTACTTCCAAGTGCTGCTTCATCTTCCCATACAAGTGCTTTCATTTGAACTAAATCAATAACACCTTTAAAGTTATCTTCTGCACCAATTGGAATTTGAATTGGAACTGGGTTTGCTTTTAGTCTTTCTCTTATTTGTTTTTCAACTTCATAAAAGTTTGCACCGATTCTGTCCATTTTATTTACAAATGCAATTCTTGGTACATGATATTTATTTGCTTGTCTCCAAACAGTTTCACTTTGAGGTTGAACACCACCAACAGCACAAAATACTGCAATAGCACCATCTAGAACCCTCATACTTCTTTCAACTTCAATTGTAAAGTCAACGTGCCCTGGAGTATCGATGATATTAATTTGATGCTCTTTCCAGAAACATGTAGTAGCAGCTGAAGTAATTGTAATACCTCTTTCTTTTTCTTGTTCCATCCAGTCCATTGTAGCTGCACCCTCGTGCACCTCACCAATTTTATGACTAACCCCTGTATAGTATAAAATTCTCTCAGTCGTAGTAGTTTTACCAGCATCGATATGTGCTGCAATACCTATATTTCTAACCTTCTCAATAGGTGTTTTCCTTGGCATTATATTCTCCTTGTTTGATTTTGTGGTTGTAGGCTATGAAGAAAAAAGAAAAGGAAAAGTTTAATCATTTTCCATTTTCCATTTTCAATTTTCAATTGATTATTACCATCTATAATGAGCAAATGCTTTATTAGCTTCTGCCATTCTATGAGTGTCTTCTCTTTTCTTAAATGCTGCTCCTCTTTCATTTGCAGCATCCCATAATTCATTTGCAAGTCTTTCTATCATTGTTCTTTCATTTCTATTTCTTGCCGCGTCAACTATCCATCTAATTGCAAGAGTTTGTTGTCTTTCAGGTCTAACTTCCATAGGTACTTGATAAGTAGCCCCACCAACTCTTCTACTTCTAACTTCAAGAAGTGGTTTTACATTCTCAATAGCTTTGAAGAATATATCGATACCTTTTGTTCCTTCTTCTTTACCATCTAATCTTTCAATTGCACCATATACAATTCTTTCAGCTAAAGTCTTTTTACCATCCCACATAACTTTATTAATAAATTTTGTAACTACTTCACTATTATATACCGGATCTGGCATTACCGGTCTTTTTGGCGCTCTTCTTCTTCTCATTAAAATCTCCTTCTCTTCAGTTTTTTTCCTGCAACTACAGGACTTACTCTACCTTTTTTGGCAGTGAGGAGCTCATTCAATGGAAAATTAAACAATTTAAAATGGAAAATTGATAAAAATCATTTTCCATTTTGCATTTTACATTGTCCATTTAATATCGCTCCTACTATAACCAAAACCAACTATAAATATATTACAACTTATCTACTCACCTGCTTAACCACTTATCTACTTAATTACTTTTTACCTGCGTCTGCTTTTTTAGTACCGTATTTACTTCTTGAGTGTACTCTACCTTTAACTCCAGCAGTATCTAGAGCACCTCTCACGATATGATATTTAACCCCTGGTAAGTCTTTTACCCTACCACCTCTAACAAGTACAATACTGTGTTCTTGTAGATTATGACCTTCACCAGGAATGTAACTAATTACTTCATATCCTGAAGTTAGTCTAACTTTTGCAACTTTTCTTAAAGCTGAGTTTGGTTTTTTAGGAGTTGTTGTATAAACTCTTGTACAAACCCCTCTTCTTTGAGGACAGCTTACAAGTGCCGGTGATTTAGATTTTTTAATTACTTTTTTTCTACCTTTTCTAACTAATTGGTTTATAGTAGGCATTTGCTTCCTTTTTCGTGAAATTTGAATAGTTTTTAGTGCGGAATTATATCAAGATTTAGTGTTTTTTACAAACTATTTTTTCCTTATAAAAAGGAAAAGGATTATTCATCCTCTCCGTGGTCTAGTTTAAGATCTCTATCTTTGTGATAAAACATTCCTGTACCAACTGGTACAACTCTTCCTAAAACAATATTTTCTTTAAAGTCTTCTAAATAATCAAATTTTCCTTGAATACTAGCTTCTGTAAGTACTCTTGTTGTTTCTTGGAAAGAAGCTGCACTAATGAAACTATCAGATTGAATTGCAGCTCTTGTAATACCTACTAACACTGGTTCTGCAATAGCAGGTTCACCTCCAAATTTCTTAATTCTTTCATTCTCTTCATTAAACATTTTTCTACTTACTAAATCTCCTTCAATAAATTTAGTATCACCACTATCAACAATTCTTACTTGTCTTAACATCTGATTGATAATAAGTTCAATATGTTTATCATTAATATTAACACCTTGCAATCTATAAACTTTTTGAACTTCACTTACAATATATTGTTGAAGTGCTTTTTCTCCTAAAATATTTAAAATATCATAACTAGAAATTTGCCCATCTGTTAGTCTCTCCCCAGCATGAACAAAATCACCATCATGCACTAAAATTTGTCTATCTGCTGGAACCAAGTATTCTTTTACTGCACTCTCACCCTCAACTATAAGTCTTTGTTTTCCTCTAATTGATTTACCAAATTTTACAATTCCATCAATTTCACTAATAATCGCTGGAGATTTAGGACGTCTTGCTTCAAATAGTTCATTAACTCTTGGAAGACCTCCGGTAATGTCCGTTGATTTAGCAACAGCTTTAGGCGTTTTAGCTAAAACATCACCTTGTTTAACTTCCGTACCTTCTTGAACATGAATAACTGTTTTAGGTTCAAGTACATATTCATAAACTTTTGATTCACTAGCTAACAAAATTCTTGGATGATATCCTTTTGGTAAATACTCTTTTACAATAATTCTTGATTCACCTGTAAGCTCATCTATTTGAGTTGTTACAGTAAATCCATCGATTACATCTTCAAATTTAACCACACCATTTGCTTCTGCTAAGATTGGATTAGCAAATGGATCCCATTCAGCAATTATTTTACTCTCTCCATTAATTGGTTCAGCGATAGTATCCCCTGCTTTTATCTTAGCATTATCATCTTTTAATATCCTACTTCCTCTTACAATATAATATCTATCTGCTTCTCTATCATTTTCATCAACAATTACTGCAAATAGACCTTTAAACTCATTTGTTTTACCAATTTCAGTTCCAGCTTTAAGATCATAAACTCTCTCAAGATGATCACCAATCAATTTATAATATTTAACAATACCACTTGCCTTGCTTTCAACCTTCATAGGAACTGGTTCATTGTCATCAACTTTAAGTTCAGCCCCATAAGGAATTCTTTGAGGTACATACCATGCTTCTTTAATTACTTCTACAATGGCATCATCTTTTTTAACTGGTGCATCTTTATAAGGAATATAAAGTTTTCCTTCAGTTTTCCCAGCAATACCTGCAAGCTCAGTACCTTTTACAATATCATTTTTTCTAAGAGAATATCTCTTAACTGCTCCATCATTACAATGAATTTCAACGATAACTTCTTCGTGTTGAGTTTCTACTTTTACAACACCATCACAAGGTGCTTTAAGTTTTGGCTCAACTAATAAAACTGCTGCATTTCTTCTATTAGCAACAATTTTTTTACCATCTCTGTCATATGTTTCAATATTATAGTATCTAATATATCCATATTTACTTGCTACAATTTGTCTTTCTTCTTGAGTTGAACCAGCAATACCACCTGTATGGAATGTTCTAAGAGTCAACTGAGTACCAGGTTCACCAATACTTTGAGCCGCAATAATACCAACAGCCTCTCCTACTTTTACAAGACGTCTCTCAGCCAGGTTCATTCCATAACACTTAGCACATATACCTTTTGGTGATTTACAAGTAAGTGCACTTCTTACTTTTACAGATTTTACACCTTTTCTAACTATTTCTTTAGCTTCTTCTTCAGTAATTAGCGTACCTTCTGTAAAAAGAACTTCATTTGTAATTGGGTCATAAACATCATCTGCTAATACTCTTCCATAAATTCTCTCTTCAAGAGATTCAACTAAAGTTGACCCATCAGTAATATCAGTAACTTCAATTCCTTCATGTGTTCCACAATCTTCCATAATAACTCTAAAGTTTTGTGAAACATCAACAAGTTTTCTTGTTAGATACCCAGCACTTGCTGTTTTTAGAGCAGTATCTGCTAAACCTTTTCTAGCACCGTGAGTTGAAATGAAAAACTCAAGAACATTTAATCCCTCTTTAAAGTTTGAGATAATAGGTGTTTCAATAATTTCACCATTTGGTTTAGCCATAAGACCTCTCATACCTGCTAACTGTTTAATCTGGCTTGCACTACCTCTAGCACCTGAATCCGCCATCATATAAATTGAGTTAAATCCTTCTTTATCTTTTTTCATAAGATCAAGAAGTTTCTCTTTAATATCATTATCCACTTTTGTCCATATATCAATAATTTTGTTATATCTTTCTTGCTCTGTAAGTAGACCTTTTTTATATTGTTCTTGAACTTCTTTAACTTTTTCAAGAGCTTCTTTAATAATTTGTGGTTTCTCTTCCGGAACAAGAATATCAGCCATAGAAATAGAAACCCCAACTTTTGCTGCATAACTAAATCCAAGATCTTTAAGTTTATCTAAAAACTCAGCTGTAACTTTTAATCCACCTACTTTATATACATAATCTACAAGATTTGCTATATCTTTTTTCTTCATTATTTTATTATACATCTCAACTGGAACAAAATCAGGTGTAATAGAGTATAAAATCATTCTACCAGGAGTAGTTTCAACAATTTCACTTTTTACTTTCACTTTAATTCTTGCATGCAGATCAACTGCACCCTCATCAAATGCAATTAAAACTTCTTCTGGGTTAGCAAAAAGCTTATGCTCACCTTTAACTCCATCTTTAATTAGAGAAATATAATAAATTCCAAGAACCATATCTTGAGATGGTACTGCAATAGCCTTACCTGAAGCTGGCAGCAAGATATTCATACTACTTAACATTAAAATTTTAGCCTCAGCAATTGCTTCTTGACTTAATGGTACGTGAACTGCCATTTGGTCACCGTCAAAGTCTGCGTTAAATGCAGCACAAACAAGAGGGTGTAATTGAATTGCATTCCCATCAATTAAAACTGGATGAAATGCTTGAATTGATAATTTATGTAAAGTTGGTGCCCTGTTTAATAATACTGGATACTGATCAACAATCTCTTGTAAACACTCCCAAACTTCTGGTGTTTTTTCTTCAATATGTCTTTTTGCTTGCTTAATTGTAGTTGCATATCCTTTTTCTTGAAGTTTTCCAATTAAATGTGGCTTAAATAGCTCTAACGCCATTTTTTTAGGAAGCCCACATTGATCCATTCTAAGATTTGGTCCTACTACAATAACACTTCTTCCTGAATAGTCAACCCTTTTACCAAGAAGGTTTTGTCTAAATCTACCAGTTTTACCTTTAATAATATCACTTAGAGATTTAAGTGGTCTTTTATTAGCACCTTTAATTGTATTACCACGTCTTCCATTATCAAATAATGCATCAACAGCTTCTTGAAGCATTCTCTTTTCATTTCTAATAATAATTTCAGGTGCATCAAGTTCTATAAGTCTTTTTAATCTTTGATTTCTATGAATCACTCTTCTATATAAGTCATTTACATCTGCTACTGCAAATTTTCCTCCATCAAGTGCTACAAGAGGTCTAAGATCAGGTGGAAGTACTGGAATTACAGACATAACCATCCACTCAGGTCTATTATCACTATTTAAGAAACCTTCCACAATTTTAAGTTTTTTAACAATATCTTTTTTTCTAGCTTCGCTTTTTGTATTTTTTAGTTCTTCTTTTAATGTATAGTACATTTCTGGTAAATCAAGCTCTTCAAGCATTTTTCTAATAACTTCAGCACCCATTTCTGCATGAAAACCACTATCTCCATAAAGGTCTACAAGTTTTCTATACTCTTCTTCTACTAATACATCTCCTCTTTTTACAGGAGCGTCGCCTGGTTCATATACTACATATGCTTCATAATAAAGTACTCTCTCTAAATCTTTCATTTTAATATCAAGAAGAGTACCAATTCTACTTGGAAGGTTAGATACATACCAAATATGCGCTACAGGTGTTACAAGTTCAATATGTCCAAATCTCTCCCTTCTTACTTTAGAAGTAGTAACTTTTACACCACACTTTTCACAAACAATTCCTTTGTAGCGCATTTTTTTATATTTACCGCAAAGACACTCATAATCATTAATAGGACCAAATATTTTTGCACAAAAAAGCCCATCTCTTTCTGGTTTAAGAGTTCTGTAATTAATAGTTTCAGGTTTTTTAACTTCCCCGTGAGACCAAGAAAGAATCTCTTCCGGGCTTGCAATCTTAACTTGAACCGCATCTATATCTTGCGGTCTATTCTCTTCGTCCCAGTCAAGTTTAATATATTTAAATTTCTTCATTGTCCTCTTCCTTTTTATAAAACTCTAAATCTAGTCCGAGTGCTCTTAATTCTTTACTTAAAACAAAAAAAGTTTCACTAAGACCTTCAATAGGAACATTTTCACCACGAGTTAGAGCTCTATATGCTTTATTTCTACCCTCAACATCATCTGATTTAGTTGTTAACATTTCTTTTAAGTTATATGCAGCACCATATGCTTCAAGTGCCCATACTTCCATTTCCCCAAATCTTTGTCCACCAAATAGCGCCTTACCACCAACTGGCTGTTGAGTAATAAGTGAATAAGGACCGATACTTCTTGCGTGAACTTTATCATCAACAAGATGATGTAGTTTCATCATGTACATATAACCTACATTTACTCTCTCTTTGATAGGCTCACCAGTTCTACCATCATACAGCTGAGTTTTGCCATCTTCTGGAATTCCTGCCATCTCAAATAATTTTTTAAACTCTTCTTCTGTCACACCTTCAAAAACAGGAGTTGAAAATTTAACACCTTTTGCCCAGTCTCTTGCATATTTTAATAACTCTTCGTTAGTTAAGCTATCAAGGAATTTTTCATAATGTTCACCAAAATGAGCCACTCTTACAATTTCTTTCATTTTCTCACGAAGTTTATTTATATAATCTTCTTGTTTTTCTTTTAAAATTTTTTCAAGTTGTTCTCCTAGTTTTTTACCAACAAGACCTAAGTGAACTTCAAGAATCTGCCCAATGTTCATCCTTGATGGAACCCCAAGTGGATTTAAAACAATATCTACAGTTCTTCCATCTTCCATATAAGGCATATCTTCTTCTGGAACTATAACACTTACAATACCTTTGTTACCGTGACGACCTGCCATTTTATCACCAACTTTAATTTTTCTTTTATTAGCAATATATACTTTTACCATTTTAGCAACACCGTTTGGCAGGATATCATCTCTTTCTAATACTTCAATTTTTTCATCATATTCACGTCTAATATTTTCTTTTTCTGCTTGATATTTAACTTTAATATTCTCAAATTCTTGTTTTGTCTCCTCATCATAATATTCAATTAAACTTAAAAGTAAAAATTTATTAATGTTTTCTAACTCATCTCTTGAAACTTTTTCTCCAGCTTTATAAGCTCTTTCGTTTAATTTTAAGTCTTTTGCAAGTGGTTTACTTGATAAAAGAGTTGCAAGAGCTAAAATTTCTTCTTTATCAATAATACTTAATTTATTTTTATATACATCTTCAATTTTTTGCTTTTCTTCCTCATAAGCACGTCTTGCTCTTTCATCAAGCTCATAACCTTTTTTCGTATAAACTTTAACATCAATTACAACACCTTCCATACTTGCCGGTGCATATAGTGAGCTATTTACTACATGACCTGATTTATCTCCAAAAATTGATTTAAGTAGTCTCTCTTCAGGTGTTGGTTTTACATCACCTTTTGGTGAGATTTTACCTACAAGAATCATACCAGGTTTTACATATGTTCCAACTTTTATAATTCCACTTTCATCAAGATGTTGTAAATGTTCAGATTTAACTCCCGGAATATCATTTGTTAGCTCTTCTAAACCGTGTTTTAATTCTCTAACTTCACAAACTTCTTCATAAATATGTACTGATGTATAAACGTCATCTTTAATAATTCTTTCACTAAGTACAATAGCATCCTCAAAGTTATATCCATTCCATGGCATAAATGCTACAAGAACGTTTTTACCAAGAGCAATTTCACCATTATCCATATTCGGACCATCTGCAATTACATCTCCAGCTTTTACAATATCTCCTTCTTTTACAATAGGTCTTTGATCAAAAGATGTATTTTGATTTGTTCTGAGATATTTTTCAAGTCCATAATGGTCAATATATGCTCCGTTTTCATCTTCGCCAAGAATATAAATATTTTTAGAGTCAACTTTAATAACTTTTCCACCACGTTTTGCTTTTACAATTTGCCACGCATCACGTGCTACATATTTTTCCATTCCAGTACCAACAAGTGGCGCCTCACTTCTTAAAAGTGGCACACCTTGACGCTGCATGTTAGAACCCATTAATGCCCTGTTTGCGTCATCATGCTCTAAGAATGGAATAAGCGATGCTCCAACCCCTACAATCATTTTAGGGTTCAAATCATACAAATCAACTTCTTTTTTATCAACTAAAATAATTTCACCATCTTTTCTTGCTTCGATTAAGTCCTCTAATATCTCACCTGTTTCCTCATCAATTTTCACACTTGCAGGTGCTATTACTTTTTCTTCTTCTTGTGTAGCAGTTAAATAAACTATTTCATCTGTTACACGGCCATCTTTTACAACCCTATAAGGAGCTTCAATAAACCCAAACTCATTAACTTTTGCATAAGTTGAAAGTGTGTTTACAAGACCAATATTTTGTCCCTCAGGTGTTTCAATAGGACAAATTCTTCCATAATGACTAGGATGTACGTCACGGATTTCAAATCCTGCTCTCTCACGAGTTACACCACCTTCACCAAGAGCACTGAGTCTTCTTTTATGTGCAACTTCACTAAGCGGGTTAGTTTGGTCCATAAACTGTGATAATTGACCCGTAGCAAAAAAGTCTAATATAGTTGTTGTTACAAGTTTAGTATTTACTAAATCCATTGGAAGTAGATCATTTACATTTGTAATAGTAGTCATTTTATCTTTAATAGTTTTTTGCATTTTAGCAAGACCATCTTGAAGTTTATTTGCAAGTAACTCTCCGATACTTCTAATTCTTCTATTTCCTAAATGATCTCTATCATCTATCTGACCTATACCATTTTTTACACCAATTAAATATTGAATAGTTTTAATAATATCTTGATATGTTAAAACAGTTACTTCATCAGGAACGTTAAGTCCTAGTTTATGATTCATTTTCATACGACCAACTTTTGTTAAGTCGTATCTTTCCGGATCAAAAAATAGTTTTTCAAATAATTCTTTTGCAGTTTGTGGGTTTGCAGGTTCCCCAGGTCTCATAACTTTATATATTCTAATTCTAGCTAAATCATTTTCGTTTTCAATTCCTTCAGTCTGTTTTAGAATTTTAAGTGTTTCTATATCTTGATGAAATGCTTTCAAAATTCCATCATCAACACCGTCAGCTAAATCATTTACTATTTTAAATGAATCAATTTGTGATTCTGCAATCTTTTTAAGTTTAACTTCATTCAAAATTGTTAAAGTATCAAATAACACTTCACCAGTTAATGGATCATAAATTGGTTCTGCTAAATGTCTATCTAAAAGAATTTCAATAGGATATTCAACTAAATCATATTTTTCTTGAATTTCTTTAAGTTTTCTTCTTGTAAGTCTCTTACCAGCAGCAAGTATTACATTTCCATCTTCATCTTTTATATCATAATCAAGTTTTCCTACTTCAAGTTGACTTGAAGGCATTAAAAATTTATTATTTTTTATATAAATATCAATTATAGGATAAAACATTTTTAAAATGTCTTCTTTGCTATAATCCATTGCACGAAGAAGTATTGTTACAGGAACTTTTCTTCTTTTATTTACTCTTACATACAATACATCTTTTACATCATATTCAAAATATACCCAACTTCCTCTATCTGGAATAATCTGTGCAGAGTATAATAACTTATTTGAATTTTGAGCTTCTTCTTGTTTAAAAATAACTCCAGGACTTCTGTGTAATTGATTAACAATTACTCTTTCAACTCCATTTATAATAAAACTAGTTCTTTCAGTCATTAAAGGTATATCTCTAATAAAAAGTGTTTGTTCTTTTATATCTTTTATACCAATTTTTTCACCAGTTTTCTCATCTCTTTCATGAACTATTAATCTTACTTTTATTTTAATTGGAATAGAATATGTAAGACCTTTTTCCATACACTCTCTAACTGTATATTTTGGTTTTTTAAACTCGATTCCAGCATATTCTAAAGTTATTCTATTTTGTGCATCTGTAATTGGAAACATTGACTTAAACACTTTATGGATACCACTTTTTTCAGGTTCTTTTAAATTTATAAAATCTTGAAAAGAGTTTTGTTGTAAATGTAGTAAATTCGGGATATCCAATATTTGAGGGACTTTTGAAAAGTCAAGTCTTAATCTATTAGCTGATTTTAATTGGTTTAGCATAGGCTCTCCTGGGTGAGAATTTGTAGATTTTGTTCGAAATGGTATTTATATCAAAAAAATAAAAAAAAAGCAAGAAAGAAATTATTTAAGTTCTACAGTAGCTCCTGCTTCTTCAAGTTGTTTTTTGATTTCTTCAGCTTCTTCTTTGCTCACTGCTTCTTTAAGTGTAGTTGGTGCACCATCTACCATTTCTTTTGCTTCTTTAAGTCCTGCACCAGTAATTTGTCTTACAACTTTAATTACATTAATTTTTTTAGCACCTGCATCTTTAAGAATTACATCAAATTCACTTTTTTCTTCAGCTGCTCCACCTGCTGCTCCACCTGCTGCTCCTGCTACAACAGTTGGTTGTGCACTAACTTCAAATTTTTCTTCAAAAAGTTTAACTAATTCGTTTAGTTCTTTAACTGTTAAGTTTTCAATTGTTTCTAAAATTTGTTCAAATGTACATGCCATAACTACTCCTCCTATTTTTTATTTAATTATTCTTGTTCTTGTTCTTTTTTTTCAATTAATTTTTGTAGTCCCCATGCAAATTTTGCAATTGGAGATTTCATCATAAATGCAACCATTCCAAGTAATTCATCTTTAGTTGGAAGTTTGCTTATTTCATCTACATAAGCTGCGTCTTTTAATTCACCTTCTACTACTGCACCTTTAATTTTAAATGTTTCTTTATGTGCCGCAGCATGTTTTGTAATAATTTTTGCTAAAGTGATTTGATCTTCACCCCATACAAAAATGTTGTTTTCTTCAAAGTCAACATCAATGCCATTGTTTTTAAAAGCAATTCTTGCAAGAGTATTTTTAATAACTCTTGTTTTTCCACCTGCTTCTCTAACAGCTTTTCTTAAAGATTCTAATTCTTTTACTGTTTGACCTTTAAAGTCAGCGTAGAATACACTAGCTTCATTTGTAAATTCTTTTGAAAGTTCTTCAACTATTTGCTTTTTTAACTTTTTTTTCATAAAGCTCCTTTCTCTTAGACTCGGCAGGGTATTAAGGGAATATCCCACCTGCTTTCTAAGTCACTTGGACTTAGGCAAAAAGCCTATTTATATTCAGCTAATTCATTTACATCTAATTTTAAACTTGGACTCATTGTAAGACTTAGTGCTGCATTTTGAATATATCTACCTTTAGCACTTGCCGGTTTCATTTTATTAATTTTTTCAACAAAAGCTTTTGCGTTTTCAAATAATTGTTCAGGTGTAAAACTTACTTTTCCAATACCTACGTGCATATTTCCTTTTTTATCTACTCTAAAGTTAACTTGACCTGCTTTTGCATTTTTTACAGCCTGAGCAACATTAACTGTAACAGTTCCTGTTTTTGGATTTGGCATAAGACCTTTTGGCCCTAATACTTTACCGAATCTTCCAAGTTTACCCATCATATCTGGAGTTGCTATTAAGATATCAAAATCTAAGTTTCCATTTTGAATCATTTCAAGAACTTCTTCTTCTCCAGCTATATCAGCCCCAGCTGCTTTAGCTTCTTCTGCTTTATCATCTTTAGCTAATACTGCTACTTTTACTTCTTTTCCTGTTCCATGAGGAAGTACTACGCTTCCTCTAATCATTTGATCTGCATGTCTTGGGTCAACACCAAGTCTAAGTGCTAGCTCTACTGTTTCATCAAACTTTGCTGACTTTAATTCTTTTATTTTTTCAACAGCTTCTTTTAATGAATAAACATCTTTATCTATCTTTTTTAAAAGCTCTTGATATCTTTTACCATGTTTTTTTGCCATTTTCACTCCTACGTAGTTTTTCTACTTCCACACAAGTGGTATTAGTCTACTATTTCTATTCCCATACTTCTTGCACTTCCTGCAAGAGTTTTCATTGCTACTTCAATATCATCCGTATTTAAGTCTGGTAATTTTTTTTCAGCTATTTCTCTAAGCTGAGCTTTTGTAATTTTTCCAACTTTTTCTTTTAAAGGATTACTACTTCCTTTAGTTATTCCAGCTGCTTTTTTTAGTAAATCTGTTGCTGGTGGTTGTTTTGTAATAAACGTGAAACTTCTGTCACTATATACAGTAATCTCAACAGGAACTGTAAAGCCCATCATATCTTTAGTTTTTTCATTGAAAGCTTTACAAAATTCCATAATGTTAATACCTCTTTGTCCTAAAGCTGGACCTACAGGAGGTGATGGATTCGCTTTACCTGCTGGGATTTGAAGTTTTAATACTTCTACTACTTTTTTTGCCATCCCTTATCCTTTATACGATTTTTTCTACTTTTGTGTAATGTATTTCGACTGGTGTGCTTCTACCAAAAATAGTCACGTTTAGTTTTAGCATACCTTTTTCATAGTCAAAATCTTCAACTTCACCCGTAAAGTTAGCAAAAGGACCTTCAATGATCCTTACAATTTCATTTTCTTCAAAGCTAACCTTAGGCTTAGGTGCCGATTTTTGTTTTGCTTTTTGTAAAATTAAGTCAATATCTTCTTTTTTCAGAGGAGTTGGCTTTTTAGATTCACCAATGAATCTACCAACTTTTGGAAGAGATTGTATTTTATGCCATAATGCAGTATCCAAATCAGCTTCTAAAAACACATATCCAGGATATATACTTCTCTCATATATTTTTTTCCTACCATTTTTTACTTCTATAACCTCTTCTGTAGGTACTATTATTTGACCAATTCTATCTTCTAAGCGCATTTCTTTTTTTAAATTTTCAACAGCTTTTTTTACAGCAAGTTCACTACCTGAATATACTTGAAGTGCATACCACTCTTTATTTTTTTCAGCCATATTTATCCTTATAATACTACTTTAAGTATTCCTCTCATTATTAAATCAATAAAACTTAAAAACAATGTTACAATAGTTACTATTGCTATTACAGAAATAAAAGCTTGTTTTACTTCATTAGATGTTGGAAATATTACTTTATCTAGTTCAGTTTTTGCTAGTTTTATATAACTAATAAAAGATTTAAATCTTCCCATTTTAACCTCTTCCAAAAATTGGCATTTAATGGCAGGGCAGGAGGGACTCGAACCCCCAACAAGCGGTTTTGGAGACCGCCGCTCTACCATTGGAGCTACTGCCCTATATGGAGCGGGCGACGGGACTCGAACCCGCGACCCTCAGCTTGGAAGGCTGACGCTCTAGCCAACTGAGCTACGCCCGCTCATTCAAACCTAGTTTTAATAGGCTTGAATGAAAGGGCAAAAGCCCAAATTAAAGTTTAGATTCTTTATGAGTAGTGTGTTTATTACACCACTTGCAATATTTTCTAATTTCAAACTTTTCAGGATGTTTTCTTTTTTCTTTTGTTGTATGATAATTAAATCTACCACACTCAGTACATTTTAGATGAATAATTTCTCTCATCACTATCCTTTAAAATAAGGCAAAACCTTATTCAATAATTTTTGTAACAACTCCAGCACCAACAGTTCTACCACCTTCTCTGATAGCAAATCTTGTACCTTCTTCTAGTGCAATTGGAGCAATTAGTTCTACAGTTAATTTTACGTTATCACCAGGCATAACCATTTCTACACCCTCTGGTAGTTGAATAGTACCAGTTACGTCAGTTGTTCTGATGTAGAATTGTGGTCTATATCCATTAAAGAATGGTTTATGTCTACCACCTTCTTCTTTAGTTAATGCGTAAACTTCTGCTTCAAATTTTGTATGAGGTGTAATACTTCCAGGTTTTGCAAGAACCATACCTCTTTCTACTTCATCTTTTCCAATACCTCTTAGAAGTACCCCTACGTTATCACCAGCTTGAGCTTCATCCATTTCTTTTCTAAACATCTCAATACCAGTTACTTTTGTAGTTCTTGTTTCTTTGAAACCAACGATATCAACATCGTCACCAAGTTTTAAGATACCTCTTTCAATTCTACCAGTTACAACTGTACCTCTTCCTGAAATTGAGAATACGTCTTCAATTGGCATTAAGAAATCTTTTTCAGTGTCTCTCTCTGGAGTTGGAATATACTCGTCAACTGCATTCATTAGTTCCATAATTTTTTCTGACCACTCACCTAGTTTACCAGCTTTTACTTCTTCAAGAGCTTTAAGAGCTGAACCTGCAATTACAGGTGCATTATCACCATCAAAATCATATTCACTTAAAAGTTCTCTAACTTCCATTTCAACAAGTTCTAGAAGCTCTTCATCATCTACCATATCCATTTTATTTAAGAACACAACAATAGCTGGTACACCAACTTGTCTTGAAAGAAGAATGTGCTCTCTTGTTTGTGGCATAGGACCATCAGTTGCTGCAACAACTAGAATAGCTCCGTCCATTTGAGCAGCACCAGTAATCATGTTTTTAACATAGTCTGCGTGTCCTGGACAGTCAACGTGTGCATAGTGTCTATTTTCAGTTTCATATTCTACGTGAGATGTATTAATAGTAATACCTCTTTGTCTTTCTTCTGGTGCGTTATCGATTTGGTCATAGTCTTTCATTTCAGCAAAACCTTTCATTGCTAAAACACCAGAAATAGCTGCTGTTAAAGTAGTTTTACCATGGTCAACGTGTCCAATAGTACCAATATTAACGTGTGGTTTAGTTCTTTGGAATTTTTCTTTTGCCATTTTATTCCTCCATTTAAAATTTTTAAAATAAGCTCTTTTATGAACTCCAACAAGGCCTTGCTGGAGCCCATAGCCGGGATTGAACCGGCGACCTCTTCCTTACCAAGGAAGTGCTCTGCCACTGAGCTATATGGGCAAAAACACTGCTAGCAATGTTTTAAAATAAATTAAAACAATAAATTACTTTTGGGAGTTTATGAGCAGACAACATTGCATTATCGAAGTTGCTCAGCTCCCAGTTTGTCATGACTGGAGCGGGCGACGGGACTCGAACCCGCGACCCTCAGCTTGGAAGGCTGACGCTCTAGCCAACTGAGCTACGCCCGCTCATGGTGGTGGGGGCAGGATTCGAACCTGCGAAGGCGAACGCCAACGGGTTTACAGCCCGTCCCCTTTGGCCACTCGGGAACCCCACCATTTAACTGGTCAAACGCTGAATACGACTGGAGCCGGCGAAGGGACTCGAACCCCCGACCTGCTGATTACAAATCAGCTGCTCTAGCCAGCTGAGCTACGCCGGCACAACCTGTCGTTGTGGATTGAAATTATAAGAAAAAAAATTTTTAAAGTCAAGAGTTTTCAAGCTAATTCGAAAAAAATTTGAAAAAAAATTCAATTTTTTTAAAAATAAAAAAGAATATAATCTAAATTTAAAATTTAAGAACTTATCAGACCATCGAAAAACATGTCTACCAGCATTTTTATGGTGGTCTAGATAGTCTGGAGCCTATCTGCCTGCAGGAGTAGAGCTAGGTTAAAAATTAAAAAATTTATCAATTTTTTACTATATTTTTTATTTTTTCTTATGTAAACTTTCTTAAAATTTAAAGAATTTAAGTTGAAATAGAAAAAATTTACTACATTGAGCCATACCTTAGCAAAATACAAGCTAAAATTATTGATATTACTGAAAAATGATTTTTTGGATAATACCAAATCTCAAATAGATAGTGTATAATATTCAATATGGGAAGAAAATTAGATAAGGGATT
>NZ_BAAHXC010000002.1:0-7037 GCF_054657155.1 Caminibacter profundus | reverse complement strand
AGGTGGTAAAAAATTTTGATAAATACTACAATCCGCAAACTCAAACAATAGAGGGAGTAGTTGGAAAAGGCGGTCAAGAGTATATGCCAAAAGCTATTGGAGAAGAGCTAATAAATAAAATCCAACAAGTAGAACACATTCCACACTATAACACCTATCTAAACGACTTAAAAAGCGTAGGAATAGAGCATACACACGATTTGAGATACAAATATGCAAAAGAGAGCTTTATGGAAAAAATAAGTAGCGGAATGGATTATAAACAAGCATTAAGAGAAGTATCAGAAGAGATAAATCATCATCGGGAAAGTATGACGCAATACTATTTGGCAAGGGCATAAGGTAAAATACGGGATTAATCCCGATTATTACTTAACATAAGATAATTTCTTTTATAGAAAAATATAAAAGTGAGTGATAATAATCAATAAATATTATACTTTAAATACCTCCAATTCTTTTATTAATGACTTAATATTTGAATTTAGATTATTCATTAATTTTAGAACTTCACTAATATTTGATTTATTTTTATTAGAAAAATCTCCCAATTGTTGCAAAGTAGTTGATATATTAGTAATACTACTATTTAGTTCATCAAATGATTTTATAGTCCTATTTAATAGTTCATCAGTTTGTTGAATAGAATGTGACACATTTTCAATATTATTTTCGACATTTTTTGCATTAGATGAAATTGTAATAATCTCATTAGCATTACTATCTATTTTATTTCCTATCTCCTCAATGGATGATATTAGTAAATTGATCGTGGCATCAATTTCGTTTAAATTTTCGTGTGTTTTTTCAGCAAGTTTTCTTACTTCATCAGCTACAACAGCAAAACCTTTTCCATGCTCTCCTGCTCTTGCTGCTTCTATTGCTGCATTTAAAGCTAACAAGTTGGTTTGTTCTGCGATTTCTGAAATAAATTGAATTATATTTTTAACATCATTTGTTTTAGTTTTTAAAGACTGAACATTATCTAAAATCTCTTTTTCATTCTCATTGACATTTATTACCTTTGAAATAAAGTGTTTAAGTTCTTCAACAGAATTATTAAGATGCTTTAAAGATTCTTTAAAAACTTGATTAAACTCTTGTATTGCATTTTCAACAATATCAGAATTTTCTGAAACTGAGTTAAATAATTTATCAGTATTTTTTATTATATTTATTTCTTCTTCCGCTCTTGAAGCAACTATTTTAGATTTATTAAATACATCAGTAGATATTATCATTACTTTGTTTCCAGTGTTTTTTGTTTCTTTAATTATATTTTGGACTATTTCTATAAATTTATTAATATTTTTTGCAACAATTGATAACTCATTTTCTGTATTTAACAATATTCTTTTACTTAAATCAGCATCTCCACTAGATAATTTTTTTGACTCTTTAATCAAGATATTTAAATTATTTAATATTATTCTACCAATAGATACAGAAATTATTAATAAAATTAAACCAACTATTACAAAGCTAGCAATTAATATATAGTGAATATTATGCTTGATTGTTTCTATTTCTTTATTTTGATCTTCTTTTAATGACCTAGCAATTTTCACAGCTTTTAAAGTTAATAAATCCATATTATTCAATATTTTTGACGTTTTGTTTTCAATAAGATTATATTCAATTAAAGTTTTATAATATAACTTTAATTCCTTTATCAATTTATTAACAACATCTTTGCTATTAGCATCATTTAGATAATTTAATATATTACCCAATACGTTTTTTATTTCTTGAATTAATTCTTTAATTTTTAACATATATTTGTCATTGCCAGTTAGTAGATAATCTTTTTGAGCAATTTTTATTTCATATAATATTTTTATAACCTTATTAGCTAATGAAGCATTTTCTATCTCATCTATTATTTCTAATGTTTTATTGGTATTTTTTATAACATTGTCTCGTTGAGTTTTTAAATATTTTCTTAAATAATATGCTTTTTGAAATGAAGATTTACTTAAAATAAGTAATCTTTTTTGTAATTGTTCCATTGAATCTATATTAGATTGATATTTGTTAAAATTATTTTTAAGTTGTTTAAATGTATCAATAATTGATTTAGCAAGTTTTTTATTATTTATATCGTTAAATTTATTATATAAAATATTTGCTTCACTTATACCATAATCAATATGTTTAAAAATAAGCTTTTCTAGTTCATCATTTTTTGTTGCAATAAACTTATCTATATAATCTTTTGCTTGCAATATTTCTTCTAAAATATTATTTGATATTCCCACTTTTTCTAACTTATCACTTAAATGATTTAAATTATTCATAACTAATACATAAATAATAATAAATGAAGCTATTACAATAATTGGCATAACAAATAATAAAGTTTTTATGTTAATTTTCTTAATATTTAACAAAATACCCCCCCTTTTTTTTATAAAAATTACAAACAAACAATATAAATATATCAACTAATTCTATCTCTTAAAGTTTCAAAAACATCGTCAATATTAAAATTTTCTTTAATAAAACTAATTGATTCTTCTTTAAAGGTTAAAAAAAGGAGATTTTTATATTTTTTATAAGTCTTTTTCATATTTAATATTAAAGTAATGAATTATCTTTTCTCTATGAAGATATTGAAATCACTTAACATAATAAACCTTCTCTTAAATACCAACACTCTACAAAATCCAAATTATTTCAAAATGTTTCAGTTTGATATTTCAAATCGTTTCAGTTTGAAATAGTTTATTTCATATTGACAAGTCATTTTGAAATATTATAAAATGACAAAACAATTTGAAACATTATTTTTGAGAAATTATTCCCAAAGGATAAAAATGAGATTTGAAGTATTTGGATATGTGATTGATATTGAGAAAAAAGCACTAAAAGAAAAAGAGGAAATGCCAAATGATTTAAAGTGGGCATTGGAGATAATTGAAAAGTATGGAGCAAAGATACCTCCAAGTAAGAAAAAGCAAGAGAGTGCAAAAAGAGCTTCTAAAATAAAAGCTCAAAAGACAAAAGAGAAAATCCAAAATGCAATAAATCTATTACGCTTAGAAGGAGAAGAGATAACACCTTACAAAGTTAGCAAACTTGCAAAAGTAAGCTATAACACAGCAAGAAAATACTTAAAAAACAGCAATATTTAAAAATTAGCCTCTAACAGCCTCTCTATTGCATTTTTTACCTTCTCGGCTATGTAAGTATTAAAAAATTATTTTCGTGCATTGTAGGGCTTATTAGAGGCTAATTTTGGCATAAAAAATTTTCAAATCGCGCGCGCCATTAAAAATGAAAGATTAACGCAACTCTACTAACTAACAAAATCTATCTTTAATCGAATGGTATCCTTAGGCTACTTAGACTATCCCTTATTGACTAAAAAAAGTAAGTTCTCTTACTTACCAAAGTCTATTATTTTAAAAACTTTCTATAAATTTTATCTCGTTCATTAGGTCCAATTAGTAAAAGCAAATAAAGGTATTTTTTATACAAACAAACTTTTAACTTTTAAAAAAGTTTTTAAAAGCACTATCGGAATGCGCCCTTCGGGCGCTTTAACATCACCAAACAGTATATACCCCTTATAGTAATTCGAAGTAAATACCCTTGACAGAAATAAATTTATTTCAGTAGAATAACAAAAAGGTTACCGACTGGCACTCGGTAACCTAACAACATCTAACTAAGGGATTAAAATGTGTTTAACAGATAAACTAAGCGTCCATAGAAGGCTTAACCTGTGTTAAAATTATACCATAATGCACTAAAAAAAAAAGAATTCTATTTTATTTTTTTCTTTCTTGGTGGTGCAAAAGGTGACGAATGGATGGAATTATACTTACCTATCCCAAATGTTATTATTTACCCAAAAGGTAAAAATGGCGTTTTTATTGGCTACTTTGTAGAGGGATTTTTTGTTACTCCAAATAATAAAAAATTCCTACAAGACATTATTAAACGCTTTGAAAAAACATTCCTAAAACTCTCTAATATAGGCTATGTAGAAAGAATTAAACATCCTCCCATTTTAGACAATAAAGTAGATTTTAAATTACAAATGGACAAAATATACTCTCTAAAAGATTTTAGTAAAGTTTTAGAGAATATGGATAATTATATATCTAAAAAACAAGAACAAATTGAAAATTTAAAAATTGCAAAAGCTCTTGGAGAAAAAAAAGTAACCGACGATGCGTTATTTGACTATATGCGTTTTATTGCCTATGATTTTGTAAAAACGAATGGTAAAGAAGCTTTAACAAGAGAATATTTAGAAGAAATAGGACATCTGGGAAATGAAATATTAGGCAAAACAAAAGAACCAAGCACTGTAAGGGCAAAAGCTAAAAGTATTTACAATTGGATACAGGAAAAATACAACATAGGAAGTGGGATAAATAATTGGAATTACAAAAGAAAACTATCCGATGAGGAGTATGAAATGACGAGAAAAGAAATAGCGTTAAGAAACTCAAAAATGAGAGCTGAAAAGACTAAAAATAAAGTATATAAAGCAATCCAAGAACTTAAAGCAAAAGGAGAAACAATTAGTATAAAAAATATTATAAAAATATCAGATGTAGGTTATAACTCCGCTCAAAAATACCTCCGCCAAGCAAGAGAAGAGGGACTAATATGACAAAACAAGAGCTTCTCCAAATAGCAGGAGAGCTGACTAAAAACATAGGACTTGGTATATTCGTTAATGGAGTGTATGGAGTTAGTGATGGAAATATCCAAACATACGAACTCATTGACATAAGTTTGGGAATTGCGTTAATGATACTTGGTATAATAGCCGAAAGGAGAGCCAAATGAATACAGGACAATTAATCATAATCGGCATAGGAATAATTGCAGGAGTAATAACTCTTTATTTACTGCTAACTACTAAAACACATCACAAACCAAAACACGAAAAATAGAGTGCGTGCGGGCTTGCAGGAAGTCCCAACAGGGCGATAGAGTTACTTAACTTCCCGCACGCACCCAGCACGCCTTGTGCGTGCTGTCGCTACTCCAAAAACTTGCGTGGCTAATAACTAATTTGCTATAATAAAATTACATTTTCTCCATTATGGAGTAATGCACCGAAAGGTGTAAGAGGTCGAGGGAACAAGGGCGACCTGTCACGCCCCCCTCCACCTGTGCGGAAAGACCGCACAAAGAGTGACAGGTTTAGTAGGAGGTGTCTTCAAAAGAGCCGTAAGAAAAATCCCCTCAAAAAGAGGGCATAGGAGAAGTATGCCCTAAATCTTACGGCTTGGGTGTGTCTGCATTAGTAGGAGGTGTCTATAAATCCAGAAATAAATCGTTGTTAAGTTAGTAAGCTAACGCACATTTGCGTATCGTAAGCAAGGCGTTTGCTACGCACACATAAGAGAAGTATATATGCTATTTGCGTAGCAACGCACGAGCTTGCGAGTGCGTAATGCAAGCGTTAGCTTGCCAGTACCAAGCGAGGCGACTTTTAAGTCGCACGAGCGGGTGCTGTATGATTGAGTAACAAGTAGGAGGTGATACCTCGCAAGCCAGTGTCGGCTGGCGTGGAGCCGTCTCTTTAAGTCCAGCACCAAGTGGTGCTGGACGGCATTCGAGCGTTAGCGAGAATGTAAAGAGACGGCGAAACGCCAAGCCGAGCAATCGGGGATTTAAAAATCCCCATAGTTGCGAGGCTTTAAGATGTTTAATCCGTTTAAAATGCGTTTATTTTGTGTTTAAAACAAGCGTTTAAAAAGTTTATAAATAAACAAAATCAAAGAAAGGAGGTGTAAAGGAGAGAGCCAGAAAAAAGCCAGTGCGTCGTAACCCGCGACGGCAATTTTAAATAACGGGTAGGTGGAGCAAAAGTAATTAAGCAAAGTTGCATTAAGAGGTAGCGTCCTCTATAAAAAACGCAGGTCTAAACTATGCCTGTGTCTCTCCAAAAGAAAAAGTATAAAAAAGCGTAATAAAAAGGTGGTGTAAGAAAAAAGAGAAAGTAAAGAGGGGGAACTCCCAGCCTTGGGCGGGAGCAATTGATTTATCTATTTTCTTAAACAAGAAAATAAGTAAGTCAATCGCCCTGATGACACGACGCACAAGGCGTCGTGGGTGGTGCAGGGTCGCCACGCAACATTATCGAGTAAAGTAACTTAATCCAAGCCCTGCACCACTAAAAACAAAAAAAGGAGAATTATGTTTAACGAAAAACACCTTGAAAAATTAAGCAAACTTTTAAGCATTGATAAAAAATACGCAATATTATTTGCTAAACGCTTACAAAATTGGATACGAACAAATGGAGATGAATTACCAAGTCTAATTAAGGGAATAAATGTAATTCTCCAAGACATAAAAATAAAAGAGGAACAAGAGAAAAAAATAAACCTAAATGGCATAAAACACAAAGCAATAATAACCTATGCAAAAGAAATAATCGACCTTGCAAATAGTGGTCTTGGAAGTAGAAAAATAGCAAACTATATTGCTACAAAACACAAAATAAAAGTTGGATATGCAACAATTTACAATTTTCTAAAACAAAATAAGCACCTATTGGAAAAGAATGGCTAATTTAAGAGGTGGGACACTTGATAAGCAAATAAAAGACGCTTTATACAGACTTGACGCACAAGGAGAGAGTAGATACTTAAAAGAAGACCATTTAACTCATTCAAGTGCTTTATGGGATAAAAGAGAGATGTATTTAAGGGATTTTGCTAATTGGGTAAAAGAGAATGAATTAAGCGGAAAATTAAACACACTAATGACAGAAGAAAATATAAGAGCTTTTTTAGACGAACGACTTGCTGATGTATCTCCAAAAACTGCACTTGATTACACAAGCGGATTTAACTCAATGCTAAAAGGACTTGAAGAAGTTAGAATAACTATCCCTGCAAATCTCCAAAATGACTTCTTAAAAGATTTTAGAGAGGTATTTAGAGAGCAAATCCATATGCAAGATATAGTAACTAATAGAGCAATCGAAAATGTAGATTTGAAACTCCAAGAACTATACAACACACGATTTGAAAGTGGAGTAATTGCAGAAGTGCAAAGAGAAC
>NZ_BAAHXC010000001.1:1442500-1445150 GCF_054657155.1 Caminibacter profundus | reverse complement strand
GAGGAGTTGTTAAGAAAAGAGAAAGATGAGAGAATTTACAAAAGAATAAAAGTTATTTATCTATTAAAGAAAACCCCAAATATTCAATTAAAAGATGTAAGTGAGAAGTTGGATATAAGCATACAATCAGTAAAGAAATATTGGGGATTATACAGAAGAGGAGGAATAGAGAATTTAAAACTTAATTATAAAGGGAGAATACCAATATTAAATAAAGAAGAGTTTGAGAAATTCAAAGAAAAAGCAAAAGAAGGGTTTGATAGTCTAAAATCAATGCAAGAATGGATAAAGAAGGAATATAACAAAGAATTATCAATAAAAACAATAAGTTATTGGTGCAAGAAATTAGGTATTAAAAAAAAGGGCAGACCTTCAAATATTAATAAAGATGAGAATAAAGTAAAAGAGTTTAAAGAGAGAAGAATTAAAGAAATAGTAGAGAATAATCCAAATGCAAGAATAAAGTTTTATGATGAGAGTAGATTTGGGTTGATAACAGATGTAGGAAGGAAATGGACAGCAAAAGGAATAAAGCCAATAATATCATATCAACAGAAATATGAATATTTTTATTTATATCAAGCAACAGATATAAAAAGTGGAGAAGATTTTTCAATGTATATGTTACATTTAGATAGTATTTGTTTTAATGAATATTTAAAAAACTTAAGTGAAAAATTTAGAAATGATAATATAGTTTTAATAATGGATAATGCGAGTTTTCATAAATCTAAAAAACTTGATATTCCAAAAAATATAAAAATTGAATATCTTCCTCCATATTCGCCAGAGTTAAATCCACAAGAGAGAAGATTTGAAGATATAAAGAAATTTTTAAAAAATATAATATTTAAAACAATAGAAGAATTAGAAAAAAAGTTGAAGAAATTTTACTTTCATATACAAGTGAGCAAATCAAATCTTTGGTTTCTTATAAATATATTATAAAGGTTATGAATATATGAGAATTGGTATAATATAATAAAATTAATTTTATAATTAAAATAGACATTAATATGAGAGAAATAAAACAAATATCCAAGAGAAGTAAAAGATAGAGCCGATATATATAGTGCCAGACTCTTTGTTATGTTATAAAAGTTATACACTGAAAAGCGTAGCAGGGACCTACTTTCCCACATCCGTAAGGATGCAGTATCATCAGCGCTGTAGGGCTTAACTTCCTGGTTCGAAATGGTTCAGGGTGTTTCCCCTACGCTTTTCCCACTACGCTTGTCACTATATAACTAAAGTTAGCTGTTAAAAGCCTTGCCCACGCACTTACAGAAGCCAATCGGGTTATTAGTACTGGTCAGCTCAACCCCTCGCAGGGCTTACACCCCCAGCCTATCAAGCAGGTAGTCTTCCTGCACCCTTCAGGGAAGGCTCATCTTGGAGTGGGCTTCCCGCTTAGATGCTTTCAGCGGTTATCCCTTCCGTGCTTGGCTACCCAGCACTGCCCTTGGCAGGACAACTGGTACACCAGTGGCACGTCCAACCCGGTCCTCTCGTACTAGGGTCAGCTCTCCTCAGCCTTCCTACGCCCACGGCAGATAGGGACCGAACTGTCTCACGACGTTCTGAACCCAGCTCGCGTACCGCTTTAAATGGCGAACAGCCATACCCTTGGGACCTGCTCCAGCCCCAGGATGCGATGAGCCGACATCGAGGTGCCAAACCTCCCCGTCGATGTGAGCTCTCGGGGGAGATCAGCCTGTTATCCCCGGGGTACCTTTTATCCTTTGAGCGATGGCCCTTCCACTCAGAACCACCGGATCACTAAGACCGACTTTCGTCTCTGCTCGAGGTGTCTCTCTCGCAGTCAGGCTGGCTTATGCCTTTACACTCTTCTGGCGATTTCCAACCGCCATGAGCCAACCTTTGTGAGCCTCCGTTACTCTTTAGGAGGCGACCGCCCCAGTCAAACTACCCACCAGGCACTGTCCCCCATGAGGATTACTCATGCGGGTTAGTAGGCAGGATATCCAAGGGTGGTATCTCAAGGGCGGCTCCACCTGAGCTGGCGCTCAGGCTTCTAAGCCTCCCACCTATCCTGCACATGGATATCCCACCTACAATGCCAAGCTGTAGTAAAGGTCCACGGGGTCTTTCCGTCTTGCCGCGGGTAGGAGGAATTTTCACCTCCACTACAATTTCACTGGATCCCTCCCTGAGACAGCCCCTCACTCGTTACGCCATTCATGCAGGTCGGTATTTAACCGACAAGGAATTTCGCTACCTTAGGACCGTTATAGTTACGGCCGCCGTTTACCGGGGCTTCGGTTCACCGCTTCGCCTTTCGGCTAACGGATCCCCTTAACCTTCCGGCACCGGGCAGGCGTCACACCCTATACTTCCTCTTACGAGTTAGCAGAGTGCTGTGTTTTTGGTAAACAGTCGGCAAGAGCGCTGCGCTGCGACTCCTTTCGGCTCCAGGAGCTAAGTCCCTTCACCTACTCGGAGCACACCTTATCCCGAAGTTACGGTGCCAGTTTGCCGAGTTCCTTAGGGAGGGTTCTTCCACGCGCCTTAGAATACTCATCCCGCCTACCTGTGTCGGTTTACGGTACGGGCTACTAACAGCTCAAACGGCTTAGAGGCTTTTCTCGGCCCGACGGTATCACCGATTCTCTCTCCCTCCCGAAGGAGT
>NZ_BAAHXC010000001.1:1315000-1437500 GCF_054657155.1 Caminibacter profundus | reverse complement strand
CCTTGATTTAACACTTCTCTTCTTATAATTTTTGCATCATCTTTACTTGCTTTGTTATCACTTGTATTAATCACAAGTGCAATTTCTTCATTTTTAATCATATCCACAATGTTTGGTCTTCCCTCGCTAACTTTAAGAACTCTCTCACACTCAATTCCGGCTTCAATTATTACTTTATAAGTTCCACTTGTAGCTACAAGATCAAATCCAATATCTTTTAATGCTTTTGCAAGAGATGGAGCAAACTCTTTATCAAGGTCTGTTAGAGAAATAAATACTTTTCCGCTTGTAGGTAAAATATTTTTAGCTGCTGCTTGCGCTTTTGCAAAGCTTTCACCAAAACTTTCACTAATTCCCATAACTTCACCCGTTGATTTCATTTCAGGTCCTAGTATTAAATCAGCTCCTGGTAATTTATTAAATGGAAATACTGCTTCTTTGACTGCAATATGTCCTTTTTGTTTTGGTTTATAAACATTTCCATCAAATTCAACTATATTATACTTATCATAAAATTTAAGTGCTTCTTCTAAAACTTTTCCATTATTTATTTCAGGATTATAAGCTAAATTCCACATAACTCTTGTAGCAACTTTTGCCATAGGAAGTCCTGTAGCTTTAGACACAAATGGTACAGTTCTACTAGCTCTTGGGTTTACTTCAATTAAATAAAGTTTGTCTTTATGAAGAGCATATTGAATGTTTAATAGCCCTTTTACACCAAGTTTTAGTGCAATTTTTTTAGTTGTTTCCTCAATTTCTTTTAGTTTTTCTTCGCTTATTGTTGCTGCCGGCAGGCTACATGCACTATCTCCACTATGAATTCCTGCCTCTTCAATATGTTGCATAATTCCACCAATATATACATCTTTTGTATCGCTTATTGCATCAACATCAACTTCAATTGCCCTATCTAAAAATTTATCTATTAGTACAGGACTTTCATTACTTACACTTACAGCCTCATCCATATATTCTTTTAGTTCATTTTCATTATAAACAATTCTCATAGCTCTACCACCAAGTACATAACTTGGCCTAACAAGTACAGGGTATCCAATGGTTTCAGCTATTTTAAAAGCTTCCTCTTTAGTAAATGCTGTTCCATTTGCTGGTTGATTAAGTCCAAGATCTTTAATAAATTCAGCAAACTTCTCTCTATCTTCTGCTGTATCAATTACTTTCGCACTAGTTCCTATTATTTTTGCTCCAATGCTAGTTAGAGGTTTAGCAAGTTTTAAAGGTGTTTGTCCACCAAAATGTACAATAACTCCATCCGGATTTTCTCTCTCTACTACATTTCTTACTCTTTCAAAATCAATTGGTTCAAAATATAATACATCACTTGTATCATAGTCCGTTGAAACTGTCTCAGGATTACAGTTATACATTATAGTTTTAACTCCTAAATCTTCAAGAGCAAATGCAGCATGCACACAGCAATAATCAAACTCAATACCTTGTCCAATTCTATTTGGTCCACCACCTAATATAAGTACTTTTTTATTATACTTTAAGTCGCTCTCTCTAATAGGGACATTTTTAGTTACATTTACACTAGAATAAAGATAACTTGTAGTAGTATCAAATTCAGCCGCACAAGTATCAACTTCATTATAATCAATCTCAATATTTAGTCTTTTTCTTGCATTATAAACATCATTTTCATGTGCTCCAATAAGCTTTGCTATCATTTTATCACTAAATCCGTAAGTTTTAGCACGTCTAAGTTTTTCTTCATCATTCAAGATTTCAATATCAATTGTTTTTTCAAAATCTATTAGCTCTTTTATTTGATTTAAAAACCATTTATCAATTTTAGTCAGTTCATAAACCTCATCAACATTTTTACCCATTCTGAAAGCTTGTGCAATATATAATATTCTTTCATCATTTGGTATTCTAAGTTTCTTTTTAAGAGTTTCTTCATCACATTCTCTTTTTTCAAATCCATCAAGACCAGTCTCTAAGCTACAAAGCGCTTTTTGAATTGACTCTTTGAATGTCCTTCCTATGGCCATAACTTCACCAACACTCTTCATTGAAGTTGTAAGAGTTGAATCAGCTTGTGGAAATTTTTCAAACGTAAAGCGAGGAATTTTTGTAACAATATAATCAATTACTGGCTCAAAGCTAGCAGCAGTGCCTGTAATATCGTTTTTGATTTCGTCAAGAGTAAATCCAACAGCAAGAAGTGTAGCAACTTTTGCGATAGGATAACCTGTCGCTTTACTAGCAAGTGCAGAACTACGAGAAACTCTTGGGTTCATTTCAATTACAATCATTCTACCATTTTTAGGATTAATAGCAAATTGAACGTTACTTCCACCTGTATCAACACCAATTTCACGTAGTATTGCAAAAGAAGCATCTCTCATTCTTTGATATTCTTTATCTGTAAGGGTAAGAGCTGGAGCCACTGTAATACTATCTCCTGTATGCACACCCATTGGGTCAAAATTTTCAATAGAACAAACTATAATGCAGTTATCCTCTTTATCACGGATAACTTCCATTTCATATTCTTTCCAACCAAGAGCACTCTCTATAATCTCAATTTCGTTAATAGGACTAGCTTCAATTCCAATTTTAGCTAACTCCTTAAACTCATCCATATTATAAGCAACCCCACTTCCTAAACCTCCTAAAGTATATGCAGCTCTTACAATTACTGGAAAGCCTATCTCTTTTACAGCCTCAATTGCTTCATCAAGAGTAGTTACAGTCGCACTTTTTGGTAAATCCATACCAATTTTTTCCATTGCTTCTTTAAATGCTTCTCTGTCCTCTCCCTTTTTTATAGCTTCTGGATTTGCCCCAAGAAACTCAACTCCTTTTAGCATTCCTTTCTCATACATCTCCATTGCAACATTTAACGCAGTTTGTCCTCCCATCGTAGGCAAAATTGCATCAACATTTTCTTTTTTTATAATTTTTGCTACAACCTCTGGAGTAATAGGTTCGATATAAGTAGCATCAGCAAACTCTGGGTCAGTCATAATAGTAGCAGGATTTGAGTTTATAAGTACAACTCTATACCCAAGAGACTTTAAAGTTTTAGCAGCTTGAACACCTGAATAATCAAATTCACATGCTTGACCTATTACAATTGGTCCTGAGCCTATTAGCAGTATAGTTTTTATATCTTCTCTTTTTGGCATAAGATACCTTTTTTATATGTAATTATACCTTAAATTGTTATAATTTCACCAAAAAGGAAAAATTTGAGATTACCTCAAAAGATAGAAGCCCTAAGACGTGCTACAATTTTTAACAAAACTACAAGAGAATATGCTCTAAATGAATTAAAAAAAGATAAAAACTATTTAATTAAATGTTTAAAAGAAGATATACACGATAATATTATTTTTAGAAACTACCAAGATTATCTAGTATCAACTATACTAGAAAGAGATGGACTTATGAAAAGACTAAAACCAATTCCTATACAAAAAGTATTTAGTTCAAAAGAATTTCTAAAATTTTATATAAATGATCTAAAACACACTCCAGAAGAAGCAAAAGTTAAAAAAATAGGAGTTTTTGATACAGAAACTACCGACATTTATGGATATATAATTTCTTATGCAATTGTGATTCAAGATATGCAAACTAAAGAGACAAAAGAAATTTATGAGTTCTTAAATCCAAAAGCAAAAATCAGCGAAGAAGCATATGAAGTTCACAAAATAAAACAAGAAGATTTACAAAATAAGTCAACTTTTGAAGAGAAAAAAGAAGAAATTTTAGAAACTTTTAACTCTTTAGATATGGTAGTAGGACATAACGTTTTTTATGATTTTGGTGTTTTAAAAAGAGAACTTGAGCGTGCTAAGCATTTTCCAAATATTATTAATATTCCAATATTTGATACAATGTTTTATAGTTGGGATATAGTAGTTTTAGATAAGAAAAAGCAGCCAAAACTCGAAGAAGCTGTAGCATTTTTCTTAGGACCTCAAAGCGCTAAATACCATGATGCTCTTGAAGACGTTAAGATGACTTTGAAAGTATTTAATAAAATTCTAGAAGAGGGAGAAAAATTATAATTATTTTGTCTTTTCTTTAATAAACTCTTTTGTTTTTTCATAACCCTCAGATACTTTTTCTTTTGCTTTACATCCAGCATAAATTGTATAACATTTAGCTGTGCAAGCTTTATACTTAATCCCTTCATCAGGATACTCAACCTTACATTTAGTTAAGCAAATTTTTTCTTTAGCAACACAAGGATCAATTATTTTATTAGAACATCCAACAAAAAATAATACTCCTATTAAAAGTAATCCATACTTTTTCATTCTTTCTCCTTTTTTGTAAAATTTTATCAAATAGTAAATTTATAAATCACAAAAAACTCCTTTTACACCTTTTTTAAAAAGTTCTTTTTGAAGCTTTTTATCATTTACTGTATATACATTAGTAAACATTCCAGCTTCTTGTAATGTTTTTACATAATGTTCATTAATATATTCAAAGCTTATATGATAAGCGTTAACCTTTAAATCTTTTAAATATTTAACTAGATTTTCTTTCTTATAATCAAACAAAGCAGCTTTATAAAAACCATATATTTCTTTTATATATTCGTGATTAAATGATGATATTAAAATTAAGTCTTTTACTCCAAACTTTTCTATTCGAGTTAAAATATCATCCACAATAAATTTTGACTCCAAAAAAGAAGGCTTAATTTCAAGATTTGCAGGAAAATTACTGCTTTTTATAAATTCTAACACTTCATCCAAATGAGGAATAGAATTTTTGGGGAGTTTTTTTAATTTTTTATAATCTAGTGAAACATTAAAAGGATTAGAGTTTATAAACCAAGAAACATTATCAAGTTTTTTTATTTCTTCATAAGTAAAATCTTTTAAATAAATTCTATCTTTGTAAATATCTTTTACATTTGTACATTTGAGCAAATCATTATCATGAAACACTACAGGAACTTTGTCTTTAGTATACTGTACATCAAATTCAAACATATCAAACTTTTTTTGAGCCGCTTCAAATGCAAAAATCGTATTTTCAGGATAATAAGCTCTGTACCCTCTATGGGCTATTAAAATATTTCTTTTTTTAAAACACTCAAACATTTTTATTTTTATTATAATTTCTTTTTAAGAAATAGTAAAGGGGTCAAATGACTATAATTGATAGTATTATTTTAGGTATTGTAGAAGGAATTACAGAGTTTTTACCAATTTCTTCAACTGCTCATATGATTTTGGTATCAACTTTACTTGGACTTAAACAAACAATGCAAAACGTTGCTTTTGAGATAATAATCCAACTTGGTGCCACTCTTGCCATAGTTATGATATATCTTGACAAAATTAATTTAAAAAGAATAACCCTTTGGAAAAAGGTCATTTTAGCATTTTTACCTTTAGTAATCATAGGATTTTTATTAAGACATCAAATAAAAGAACTTTTCACTCTAACAACAGTAGCTTGGATGTTTATTATTGGTGGTATTATATTCTTCATAGTTGAGAAATTATATGATAAAGATAAAGAAAAAAAAGTTAATGAAGTTGAAAAAGTTAGTTTCAAAGAGGCTCTAATTATTGGTTTTTTTCAAGTATTTGCATTAATTCCAGGAACTAGTAGAAGTGGTGCTACAATTATAGGTGGAATGCTAACAAATCTCTCAAGAAAAACTGCTGCTGATTTTAGCTTTTTACTTGCAATCCCTACAATGTTTGCTGCAAGTGGTTATGAGTTTATAACAAACATCTCTTCATTTAAAGACCAAAATATGCTAGTTTTATCAGTTGGATTTATTATAAGTTTTATTAGTTGTTATATTGCTGTTAAATGGTTTCTAAAGTTTGTTAAAAAATATACATTAATCCCTTTTGGCATTTATAGAATAATTGTGGGAATATTACTTTTAATTTTAATTAATAAAGGCATTCTTTAATCATTAAAAAAATACTTTAAAGCTAAATAATAGACAAAGTATATTAAAAAAATAAAAATAATAAAAGAAGTAAGAGGATATGAAATAAAGGTAGTTACAAGAACAAAGATAGAAACAAAAAGTATAAACAGTTCAAAAACCACAAACATAAGTTTGTGGATTAAATTTAAATTCATGATTTTACTATTTTATAAAACTCTTTAAAAATATATTTGCTATCATGCGGTCCAGGACTTGCTTCTGGATGATGCTGAACTGAAAAAACTGGTTCATTTTTATACTTAACTCCCTCAATTGTTCCATCAAAAAGATTTATATGAGTAACTTCTGCTACTCCTTTAAGCTCTTCTGGTACATTATAGTTATGATTTTGAGCTGTAATCTCAACTGCTGGTTTTTTGTTCAAAAGATTTTTAACTGGATGGTTTCCTCCGTGATGCCCAAATTTAAGCTTAAATGTTGGATACCCGTGAGAAATACTTAATAATTGATGACCTAAACATATTCCAAACATTGGAATTTTAGCATCTAATAGCTTTTTGATTTTCTCATGGATATCTTTAAGTATTAAAGGATCACCTGGTCCATTACTTAAAAACACTCCTCCAATTTCTCCATTTTCATACATACTAATAATTTCCTCTGCTGGAGTATTTGCAGGAAGTACCAAACATTCCATCCCAGCTTCTGTTAATTCGTTTAAAATATTCCTTTTTACACCAAAATCAAGGACTGCTATTTTTTTGTCCGTATTTTTTTCTCTATATTTAAACTCTTTACTATCCCAAGCTCCATGTGGATGAATGTAACTTTCTTTTGTAGTTACCTCTTTTATATAATCAACTTCTTCAATTCTAGGAGATGATTTTAATATTTTTTCAAGTTCTTGTTTTTCATGAATTTCAGTAGATGCTATCATCATCATAGCACCCTGAGACCTTATAGTCTTTGTAAGAAATCTTGTATCAATTTCACAAATTCCTAATATCCCTTCCTCTTTTAAGAATTCCCCTAAAGATTTTTCACCTCTAAAATTAGAATACTCTTCGATATACTCTCTAACTATTACTCCTTTAAGCCATGCTCTTTTGCTTTCCATATCATCTTTATTCACTCCAACATTTCCAATCTCTGGCATTGTAAATACTACAAATTGTCCTGCATAACTAGGGTCTGTAATAATTTCCTGATAACCTGTCATTGAAGTATTAAATACAATCTCACCTACTTTTGTACCCTCTGCTCCAAAACCTTTTGCTTCAAAAAACATTCCATTTTCAAGTAAAATACTAACTTTCATTGCTTCCCTTTAAATAAGTCCTCTTTTTCTAAGTTCTTGTTCATAAAGCCTCTGAAATACAAGTTCCCACTCATCACTACCAGGAACTAATGGTCTTTTATAATTTTCTATTTTTTTATAAACAACATCTCTCGCTTCAAGTTCTCTATTTAAAAACTCCATAATTGAGTTAAAGATAATATTTTTTATTTTTCCATCTCTTACATCATAATCAATAATTTCATTATCCCAAAGCTCTTTTACCATAAAATGAGCTAAATCATCAAATCTATCCTCTCTTCTAATATGAAACCCCTCTTTTTTTGATATCTCTTTTTTTATTAATTTAAAAAGTTCTCTTCTATCTACATCATAAAATAAAAACTCATTTTCCTCTTCTTGATTTATTAAAATTTCCCTTGCTTTATCTTCTATTTCTCTCTCCCATAAAACATCATCCATTAAAATATCTTCTATTTCTTTAATTGCTAAATCCATACCTTTTGGAAAAGTAACATATTCACTATTTAATAAATCTGTAGCTATTTTTCTTGCAATGAAAGGGACTTGAGCTTCTTTAATAAGCATATTTAGCCTTTTTTCAAAATTATATCAAATTAAAAGAAAAACTCTCCCTTCTCCTCTATTGCAAAGCTATATTTTTTTATAAAATCAACTGCTTGATTTATATTTTTTTCTAAACCTTGCACCTCAACCACTATACTACCTTCATTCCCTAAAATTCCTCCAGCTGCAATTATTTTTGCTTCTAAACTAAAAAGAGTTCTAAATGCCTCAATCTCCGTAAAAATTTCTCCATAAAAAAATTTAAGCATTGCTATTTTAGACCCCATTGCAATTTCTACATTTTGAGTAGATGGATTATAAAAAGGAATTAATTTCTCATGAGTTACAGGAATTATAACTTTACTTCCTTTACACGCTGCTTTTATATAAAAATTTCCATAAGTGCCACCCTTTTCATCTGCTGCAGCTACTGCGGCATATTTTTTATTATTCTCATACCAAAGAGCATTTGCCCCTTTTATAAAATAATCTTCTTTTGTTATTTCAAAATCTTTTATATCAAGAAGTTTTCCATTATCAAGCATAATTGGTGAGGGTCTATTTTTTGTAACATTTAAAGCATTATTAGTAAAACATCCTGCTATATACAAACTATCAACTTCTATTCCTAAGTGATACAAAAGATATTGATTAGTACTTCCGTATGCAATATAAACTCTTTTTGAAAAATCAATATACTCTGTTAATGCTTTTGATATTAAATGTTTTTGAGTACTTACATTAAGGATTAGTTGTGCTTTCATTATTTTCCTTTATTTTTAATAAAGAATCACTTAGTTTTGCAGCAATAGTAGGGTCCATTTTTGAAAAGATTTTAGCAAGTACTTTTGGCTGGAGTTTTTGTAATATTAAGAGTGCTTTTTTTTCTGGCATTTTTGAAAGAATTTCAGCAGCATTTTTAGCTCTCATTTTTGCATAACTTTGAGTAATTTTATCCAATTTTGCATTTTTTATATCTTCAAGAATTTTTTTATTTTCTTTTAATAACTCCTCAATTCTTTTCTTTTCATTTTCTATTTTTTTTAAGCTAGCATTAATTTCTTGTTCTTTCAATTTTAGTTTTTGTTCTTTTTTTTTGATTAAAGCCATATAAGTATTTTTAAGTGCTTCAAGTGCTTCTTTTTGTTCAAGAATTTTTTCAGCTTCAGCTTCAAGTTCTGCTTTTTTTTGATCAAATATCTCATAACAGTCAAGTAATTTTTGCTTATCAACTCCTAAAAGAGGAGAGAAAAAAAGTAATAACATTAACACTACTTGGAACTTGGAACTTGGAACTTGGTTACTTAATTTTTCATTTCTCATTTTACATTTTCCATTATTAATATATCTCCCCAAGTATATCTCCAACTTCCACAAAATCTTTTTGATTTAAATATTTAAAATGCTCGCTTCCAAAGAAAAGCAAAATACTGCTTCCAAATTCAAAACGACCTAACTCATCACCTTTTTTAAGTTTTATTGGTTCATTATACTCAAATGTAACTATCTCACTGTAATCTTTTTGAAGTCTTTTATCAAAGTTCATATGAATTTTGCCAACTATCATTGCGCCTACAGCCACAAAATAAAAATATCTGTCTTTTTTATCTCTACATTTTAAAACTATTCTCTTATTTTTTGTAAAAACTAACTCTTTTTCAAGCTGAGTTGGTTTTACAGGTTTTAAAACACCAGGAATATATGTAACTTTTACAATTTCCATATCAATTGGAGCATGAAATCGATGATAATCTCTAGGAGACAAATAAAGATTTATAAAATATCCTCTATTCAATTTTGTTTCATATGGAATAAGGTCATTTAATTTATATTTTTTGCCTTTTATTTGATAAACATAATTATCTTCAATCTCTCCATCAGCAATAATCATTGAATCACTAGGACTTACTACAATATCATCATCTTCATAAAATTCTATATATTTTTTATGTCTAATAAAAAGATCATTTAGAGTTTTATATTCACATGGATCCTCTGGTATAAATTCACTCATATCAATATTAAAAACTCTTATATACATTTTATTTATAAAACATTGAATAGGCTTTGGAAAAGGTGTTTTTGCTAATTTTACAACTATTAAAGAGAGCAAACGGGAGGGGTTCATATTAGTTTTACTCCTTTTTGTCCTTTTTTTATTTCACCAATAATATATCCATCAGTTTCATTTAGAACTTTATCAACATTTTTTTCTTCAACCGCTAAAATCATACCTACACCCATATTAAATGTCCTAAACATTTCTGTCTCATCTACATATTTTTTCATAAATTCAAAAATAGGAAGTACTTTTATTTTATCCTTATAAACAATAGCTTCTAAACCTTCAGGTAATACTCTTGGAAGGTTTTCTACAATTCCTCCACCTGTAATATGAGCTAATGCATTTATAAAAGGCTTTAGTTTTTTAAACTCTTTTACATAAATTCTTGTAGGTGTTAACAAAATATCTATTAATTTCTGACCATCAATTTCATCATCAAATTTCATTCCAAGCTTTTCAAAAAATAATTTTCTAACAAGAGAATATCCATTTGAATGAATCCCACTACTTGGAAGAGCTATTAAAATATCTCCTTCTGTTACTTTTGGATTTAGCTCGTCTTCTTCTGCAATTCCAACAGCAAACCCAGCTAAATCAAAGTCTCCTTCACTATACATTCCTGGCATTTCAGCTGTTTCACCTCCAATTAAAGCACACTCAGCCTCAATGCATCCTTTTGCAATTCCTTTAATAACCTCAGCAGCTGCTTCTACATCAAGCTTACCTATTGCATAATAATCAAGAAAAAAGAGTGGCTCACCAAAATTACAAATCAAATCATTTACACACATAGCTACTAAGTCAATACCTACTGTATCAAATTTTTTAGCATCAATTGCAAGCTTTAGTTTTGTCCCAACTCCATCGGTTGCACTAAGAAGCACTGGTTTTTTATAACTTGCAGGAAGTCTAAAAGCACCAGCAAAACTTCCAATTCCTCCAACTACATTTTCATTAAATGTCTCTTTTACTACTGGTTTAATTTTATCAACTAAAGAATTACCAGCATCAATATCTACGCCTGCGTCTTTATAACTAATTTTCATTTTCTACTTCCTTACATTCACAATAACAACTTCCAAAAAGTTTTTGTAATACTACTGTTGATGGACAAAAATCAAAAACAAAATGTATAAAAAGCATAATAGCCATAAATGCAAGAAGCCCAAGTCCAACTACAGTATAACCTTTTGCAAGTAATGCTAAAATAAGTAATAAAAACATACTCATTACAAGCCTTTGGACCCTTTCAGCACACCAAAACTTTTTTGTTTTCATTTTACTCCTTTAGAATATTACTCTATTAACTTCTTCCATTTTTTTACTAGCAATACTTTTGGCTCTTTTATTTCCTTCTTTAATTATATCTAAAATCTCATCATTTTTTAACTTAGCTTTTCTTTCTCTAATTGGTGCTACAATATTTTCAATATTTGCAGCACATCTTTTTTTACATTCTACACAACCAATACTTCCTGCCTTACAAGCACTCTCTATTTCTTTTACTTCCTCTTTATTTGAAAAAGCTTTATGATAATCAAATACCGTGCACACTTCAGGATGACCTGGGTCTGTTTTTTTTATCCTTGCTGGGTCTGTTTTTGCCTTTCTAACTTTACTCCAAATCTCATCACTCGTTTCATCAAGATATATTGCATTATTGTAACTTTTAGACATTTTTCTGCCATCAAGTCCTGGAAGTCTAGCAACTTCAGTTAAAAGCTCTTGTGGTTCTTTAAAAATTTCAGTCTTATAAATATAGTGAAAATGTCTTACAATCTCTCTTGCTATTTCAAGGTGAGGCTTTTGGTCTTCACCAATTGGAACTAAATCTGCATCATAAATAACAATATCAGCCGTTTGCAAAACAGGATATGTCAAAAATCCAGCATTATTTTTTTTCTTATATTCTGGTTGAGTCATTGCATCTTTATAAGTTGGATTTCTCTCAAGCCAACTAACAGGTGTAATCATATTAAATACCAAATAAAGCTCAGCATGTTCTTTAACTGCACTTTGAATAAAAAGAGTAGCTTTATTTGGATCAACACCACATGCTATCCACTCTTTAACAAGCTCAACACTTAACTCTTTTAAATCAAGTCCTTCATCATATTTTGTAGATAGCGCATGCCAATCAGCTACAAAAAAGAAACTATCATAACTTTCTTGTAAATTTTTCCAATTTTTAAGAACTCCTATATAATGACCTAAATGAAGTTTACCCGTTGGTCTCATTCCACTAACTACTCTCAAAACTTAGCTCCTATTTCCAAAAATGCTCCTTTGTATTGTAACTTAGTTTCATTGTCACCATCTACTCCATATGCTTCTTTGTATTTATATCCTACTTTTACAAATGGATTAACAGGACCTGGAATATCAATTGTATATTTTAATGCTCCAAGATATTCATAATGGTGATTATCTCCAGCTTTTGCCCATTTTACATATCCTAGTGCTGAAAATCCAAAAATTTGCATTGTTTCAACATTTGCATAAACATAAGGTAAAATTACACTCCAATCATTATCTACCCATGTTTTAGTAGTTCCTGTATTTTGTTCTGTACCATATATCTTAGTATGTCCATCCCAATAATCTGTCCCAAGACCAAGCTCAATATCAGCTACTACTGGTTTAAATTCATAAAAAAGAGTTATATCATATGAATTAATTGTTTGAGTCGTATCAGCATTAGTTAGAGCACCCTTAATTTTAGCATCTCCAAATATTTCAAAATTTGCAGCAATATAATTACTATGACCAGTAGAATCATATCTTGTATACTGAACTTTAATATTTGGCAATATAGGAATTGGATGAATTAATTTAATCCATACATAAGGATTATTTTCATATTTAAGACCTAAATAACCTACATTACCTCCATATGGAGAATGTTTTCCAAAATAGTTTATTGTACTACCACTTTTTACATAACCATCAATATTTTGCTGCTCATAACCAACACCTGCACTAACACTTAAAATATCAGCACTTGCAAAACTAAAAGCCAAAGCTAAAGCTAAACTAATTTTTTTCATTTTTCTTTCCTTTTTCTCTTGGTATAAGTACAATTGGTGTACCTGTAAAATCCTCTTTTTTTCTTAAAAAGTTAATTAAATATCTCTCATATGAAAAATGAAGTTTAGGTCTATTCATAACAAGAGCAATAGTTGGTGGTTTTATGCCAAATTGAGTAGCATAATAAATTTTCGTCTCCCTTCCTCTAATATCAGTTGGTAAGTGATGGCGTAAGCTAGCTTCTTTTATCCATTCATTAAGTTTTGAAGTTGGAACTCTTTTCGCATAATTTCCATATACATAAATAATTTTTTCTTTTAATTTTTCAATATTTCTTTTTGTTTTTGCACTTACAACCATAAATGGAGCAAAACTCAAAAAGTCAAATCTATACTTAACCTCTTCTTCAAATTTTTTATAATCTTGTTTTTTTTCATCCCATTTATTTGCAACAATTATAGCGCCAACTTTATGTTTTTGAATAATACCTCCAATCTTTTCATCAAGTTCAACTATTCCCTCTTTAGCATCAAGTACCAAAATTGCAATATCAGCTTCTTTTAATACTTTCTCAGTTCTCATAAGTGCATATTTTTCTATATCTTTTATTTTGCTTCTTCTTCTAATCCCTGCGGTATCTACAAACGTTATATTAATCCCTTCAAAATAAATAGTCTCGTCTATTGGATCAATTGTAGTTCCATCCACATCACTCACAATACTTCTCTCAGTACCCACTAAAGCATTAAGAAGAGAACTTTTACCAACATTTACTCTTCCAACAATTGCTACTTTTATCTCACGAAACTCTAAATCTTGCGACTCTTCAGACAAAAGCTCTTCAAGAGGAATATCCTCTTCAATTGAAAGAGCTTGCTTTATTTGTAGTTTTTTAGGAACGAATTCTTTAATTCTTTCAATCAGTTTACCAACACCTCTATTGTGGGCAACAGATATAGGATATACTTCTTCAATACCTAGAGAATAAAAATCATAAACATTTTGCATTAATTTATCATTATCAACTTTATTAACAACTAAAATCATATGCTTGTTAAACTTTTGTAAACTTCTTACATATTTTATTTCTTCTTCATCTGGAATAGTTTTAGCATCTACCATATAAAGAATTAAATCAGCTTTTTTTGCTTCATCTAATGCTTTTTGTTTTACTTTTTCAAACAATTCATCTTTATCTTCAAGTCCTCCAGTATCTAAAATCATAATATCTTCAAGTTCATCATCTAAAGTTACTATTCTTTTTTTAATATCACGGGTAGTCCCTGCTTTATCACTAACTATTGCATCTCTTTCTCTTAAAATCCTATTAAAAAAACTACTTTTCCCTACATTTGGCTTACCAAGTATTGCCACTTTTAACATTAAATACTATCCTTATAGCTTATTTTTTTACTTAACAAATCTTTCATATGTAAATAATTATTAAGTGCATTAATATATGCTTTTGCACTTGCAAGCATTGTATCAATGCTTAGTCCATGTCCCATTACTGCTGGCTTATTTTCATCAAAAATCACTTTTACCATAACTTTAGCTAAAGCATCTTTCCCTTCACTAACCGCTTCTACTTTATAATCCATAAGTCTTCCATTAATCCCACTTATTCTGTCTATTACTTTAAATACTGCATCAATTGTTCCCTCTCCAATTGCAGCATCACTAAATACCTTATCTTCAAATTTTATTTTAGCAGCAGCACTTGGCATACCCTCACTGCAATCGCTAAGTTGAAGAGAAATTAATTCATAAACTTTTGGTGTTTTATCACTTGCTTCATTCATTATTGCTAAAATATCTTCATCATAAATCTCTTTTTTCTTATCAGCTAATTTTTTAAATTTCATAAATACTTCATTTAATTCTTCTTCACTTAAATCATTAAATCCAAGAGACTCAAGTTTTTTCTTAAGAGCATGACGACCACTATGTTTTCCAAGCACTATTGTATCTTTTACATCAAGACCGATATCCTCAGCTCTCATAATTTCATAAGTCTCTTTATGTTTTAACACTCCATCTTGATGAATTCCACTTTCATGAGCAAAAGCATTTCTACCTACAATTGCTTTGTTTGGTTGTGGTTCAATTCCTGTTACGCTTGCAATAAGTCTACTTGTAGGATATATCTCTTTTGTATCAATTCTCGTATCAATTCCATCAAATAAATCACGTCTTACTTTAATAGCCATTACTATTTCTTCTAAAGCTGCATTTCCTGCTCTCTCTCCTAGTCCATTAATAGTACATTCAACTTGTCTTGCACCATTTAAAACTGCATATAAAGAATTAGCAGTTGCAAGTCCTAAATCATTATGACAATGTACTGAAAAAATAACTTGCTTTTCTTTAAAAGTATCAACTAACTCTTTTATCATATTTCCAAACTCATTAGGAAATCTATATCCAACAGTATCTGGAATATTTATGGTTTTTGCTCCTGCTTCAATTACAGCTGCTATTATTTCTTTTAAAAAACTCATTTCACTTCTTCCAGCATCCTCACAAGAAAACTCAACATCATCTACAAAAGTACAAGCTAACTTTACTGCATCTACGGCTCTTTTAATTACTTCATCTGGAGTCATTTTAAGTTTGTATTCCATATGAATTGGACTTGTTGCAATAAATGTATGAATTCTTTTTAGAGGTGCTGGCGCAATAGCTTCTGCTGCTTTTTTTATATCTCCTTCAACTGCTCTTGCAAGCGAACAAATTGCACTATTAGTAATTTCCTTTGCAATCATATTTATAGCTTCAAAATCTCCAGGACTTGCAGCAGCAAAACCAGCTTCAATAACATCAACTCTTAATTTTTCAAGTTGACGTGCTACTTTTATTTTCTCTTCAATAGTCATACTAGCACCAGGACTCTGTTCTCCATCACGCAAAGTTGTATCAAATATTTTAACCATTTCCATTAAATATCCTTTATGGTTTTTTATAATTATACTTTATATTCTAATTTTTGTCAATGGAAAAAAATTATCCATTAACTTTTTTTATTATTTTTAAATAGTTTATAATGCCTCTTGTAAATCCATAAAAAACATAAATACTTAAAATTATAGCAATTGCTTCAATTGGATACAAATATATGAATGATGAGACCAAAATTATTAGTACTAATACTTTTAACGCTACCTTTTTATCAAGATTAATCTTCTTAAAACTTGGATATCTAAAATTACTCACCATTAAAAAAGCTATAAACAAAGCTCCAAGCAAAATAATAAAATCAAAGTTTCCATTATATTTCACATCAAGCATTATCCAGCTACTAAGTACAACTGCTGCTGTTGGAATGGGCAATCCTATAAAGTATCTTGGATCAAGTTCACCAGTAGTTACATTAAATCTAGCAAGTCTAATAGCTCCAAATACTACAAAAAGTCCACTAATAAGTGCACCAAGTCTTCCATAATTTTCACCAATTGAAAAAAAAAGTAACATTCCCGGCGCTACTCCAAATGCAACTAAATCTGCTAAACTATCAAACTCAACTCCAAATTTAGAAGTAGTATTTGTAAGTCTTGCCACCCTTCCATCAAGTCCATCTGCAAATAGACTTAGTACAATATATACAAATGCTTTTTCATACCTTCCTTGCGATGCAGCAATAATTGCCATAACTCCAAAAAAAGCGCTTAAGGCCGTAAAAAAGTTTGGTAAAAGATATGCTAAATTAATTTTCATTCAAATATCCTATAAGTGTTTCCCCTGCTTTCACTCTCTGAAACTCAGTAACTTTTACACTAGTATTCAGAGGTAAATATACATCAACCTGAGAACCAAACATAATCATTCCATAACGCTCAGCAAGTTTAATGTCTCCTAAATTTCTAAAACTAACAATTCTTCTTGTAATAAATCCTGCTATTTGATTTACTACTACTTTAGCCTTATTATTTTCAAATAAAACTCTATTTTGTTCATTCAATTCACTTGCTTTATTAGAATTTAGTGAAAGAAATGTCCCATGAATATACTCTTTTGCAATCATTTTACCTTTAATTGGAGAGCGTTGAATATGAACATCAAATAATGATAATCTTATAGAAATTTTAATAGCTTTTTCTTTAGTAATTGGTGATATATCATTTGAAATCTCTAAAACTACTCCATCACTTGGCGAAATTATAGCTCCTTCACTTTCATCCTCTGGGATTCTAGCCGGATTTCTAAAAAAATAAATCATAAATAAAAAAATAAAAAAAAGTATAAATTGAACTAAAAAAGGAAAATCAAAAATCCAAGATACTAAAAAAAGACCTCCACTAACCCCTATATATGGATAGCCTTCTTTAAGAATTATTTCCGTTTTCATTTTTATCCTCTTTTTCTTTACTTTCAAACTCTATAGACTTTTCTTTATTATCTGTTTCATTTGAGGTATTTACTTCTTCTTTAAGTCTTTCTTTTTCGTAAGCTTTAATAAGTTCTCTTACTCTACTTCCATCAATAACCTCTTTTTCATACAATTCTTTTACCATTGCTTCAATTACAGGTGAATATTTTTTAAGTGTTTCTTTTACAGCCTCATATCTTTGTGATAAAAATTCTTTAATAAATTTATCTACTTCTTCTTGAGTTTTTTCTGAATACTCTCTTGCTTGAGAAAATCCTCCAAGAAACCTATTTGTCTGTTTTTCAAGAACCATTAATCCTGCAACATCTGTCATTCCATAAACACTAACCATTGCTCTTACAATATCAGTAGCTCTTTCTAAATCATTTCCAGCACCAGTCGAAATTTCACCTATAAAAACTTCCTCAGCTGCACGCCCTCCAAGTAAGGTATCAACTTCAGCAACTAATTCTTTTCTTTGCATTAAATATTTATCTTCTTCTGGCATATTAAGTGTATAACCAAGTGCTGCAAGTCCTCTTGGAACAATTGAAACTTTTTTAACTTTCCTAGCCTCAGGTGTAACTTCAGCAATTACAGCATGGCCACTTTCATGGAAAGCAACAATTTTCTTGTCTTTATCATTTAAACGTCTACTTCTTTTCTCAAGTCCAGCTATCTGTCTCTCAACTGCTTCTACAAATTCTTCTTGATTTACTTCTTTTTTACCTTTTCTACCTGCAAGAAGTGCTGCTTCGTTTACAATATTTGCTAAGTCTGCTCCTGCAAGCCCAGCTGTCATTCTTGCAATCTCTTCTAAATCTACATCACTTCCTGATTTAACTTTTTTAATATGCACTTTAAGAATTTCTACTCTTCCTTTAAAATCAGGTTTGTCAACTAAAACTTGTCTATCAAATCTTCCTGGTCTAAGTAAAGCTGGGTCAAGTATTTCTGGTCTGTTTGTAGCTGCAAGAACTATCACAGGTTCATTTGAATCAAACCCGTCCATTTCTGCTAATAGTTGATTTAAAGTCTGTTCTCTTTCATCATTCCCACCCATTGGACCACCTGCTGCTCTACTCTTACCAATAGCATCAATCTCATCAATAAATATAATACTTGGTGCTTCTTTTTTAGCTTGATTGAAAAGATCTCTTACCCTTGCAGCCCCAACACCTACAAACATCTCAATAAAACTACTTCCACTTACAGCAAAAAATGGTACATTAGCTTCCCCTGCTACTGCTTTTGCAAGAAGCGTCTTACCAGTTCCAGGAGGTCCTACAAGCAAAACACCTTTTGGTATTTTTGCACCAAGGTCTATATATCTATCTGGATTTTTTAGAAAATCTACTATCTCTTTAACTTCCTCTTTTGCCTCTTCATTTCCAGCAACATCATCAAATTTTACATTCGGCTTTTCAGATTTTATAAGTCCTTTTGCACTTCCTATTCCTAAAACTCCTCCCATACCTTTTTGCATACGACTTGCCAAAAACATCCAAATTGCAAAAAAGATAAATATAGGAATAATCCATCCAAAAATAAGTTCACTTAACCAATTGTTATCATTCATTGCACCATATGGAACTTTATATTCATCAAGAACCTGGACTAAAGTGTTATCTCCTGGAACCTTTTGAACTGTTATAATCTCTCCATCTTTAAGTTTTGCCCTAACAAAACTCTTACCAATAGCAACATATAATAACTTTCCCTCTTTTGCTAATTTTTTTATATCAGAGTAAGTATATGCCATTACCTGCTTGGTACCAGCATTTGAGAAATTATTTACTTCACTAACTGCATTTGGAGCAATACTTCTAAAAACTACGACTATTAATATTGCAAAAACTATAAACAGTAATAAAGGATTTTTATTAAAAAAATTATTATTGTCATTTTGTTTCTTATCCATTAACTTCCTTTCTTAAATATAAGTGTCACCCACTCATTATCTTTTATCTCTTCAATTAAATCAAAGTCTGAATATTTTTTCAATACCTTATCTTTATATTTGTCAATTATACCTGATAAAATTAAAATATTATTAACTCTTTTTTTAAGCTCTGGGGCTATAAAAACTAATACATCAGCTATTATATTCGCTACTACTACATCATATATTCTATCTGTATTGCCAGCACTACCTTCCCAAATCTCATTATATTTTGTTCTATTTAACTCAAAGTTATCTTTAGTGCTCTTAACTGCTAATGGATCAGTATCACATGCATCTACAATTGCACCTAATTTACTTGCTATAATTCCTAAAATTCCACTGCCACATCCTACATCAAGTAAAGTATCACCCTTTTTTACATACTTTTTAAGAGCTTTTATTGAGCTTCTTGTAGTTTCATGATGTCCACTTCCAAAAGCAAGAGCAGGGTCTATTAAAATATTAACTTTTCCTTCAACTTCTTCATACCAACTTGGATGAATATAAAATTCTTCAATCTCAACAGGTTTAATTGACTCCTGATAAGTTTTAATCCAATCTTTATTTGATTTTTCTTCTATTTTTATATCTAAATCTATTTTTTGAGAAAAAATCTCTTCTAAAGCTTTTACATAATTTTTGAGTTCTTCAATTAGTTCATCAAGCTTTTCTTCACTTCTTAAAATTAAAGTACTCCCTCTCTCTTCTATTCCATTAAAAAATCTCTCCATCAAAAAGTTTTCAATTTCATCTTTAAAACTAGAGGTAGTAATTTGAAGTTCATAATAAATATTATTCATATGCCAGCCTATTACTCAAGATATCTCCTTTAATACTTTGAAGACTCAATTATACAATAGAAAAAAGAGAAAAAGTTTTTAAACTTTAATATTCATTTGTTCTAGTTTTTGTTTTAAAACCTGAGGACTAAATGGTTTTGCAATATAGTTATTTGCTCCAGCTTTAAGTGCTGCAATAACATTTTTCTTAGCAGTTTCTGTTGTTACCATTACAATTTTAATATGATTATATTTTTCTTGACTTCTTACTTTTTGTAAAAACTCAAATCCATTCATTTTTGGCATATTCCAATCAAGAAATATAACACCAATATCATTTTCATGCTCTTCTAACTTTTTTAGTGCTTCTTCTCCATTTTCAGCTTCAATCAGATCTTCAGGAGAAAATCCAAGCTGTTTTAATACATTTGAAATTATTTTCCTCATAGTTTTAGCATCATCTACTATCAAAATTTTCATATCAACTCCTTAAATACGTTATATTGAATGCATATCGACATTTTGAAAAAAAGTTTAAAAATTACATTTTTAAGACTTCTTCTAAGTCAATTTTTCCTTCATAAAAAGCTTTTCCTATAATTACTCCGTAGATATTATTTTCTTTTACTTTTCTAATATCCTCAATACTTGCAACACCACCACTTGCAATAACATTTTTTTTAGATACTCTCATTATATCAAGAATAAATTCAATATTCAAACCTTGAAGAGTCCCATCCTTACTAATATCCGTTGCAATTATACACTCAATATCACTATCTTTATAAATTTCAGCTAGTTTAACTGCTTTAATTCCTGCGCTTCCACCCCATCCATCAACTGCTACAACTCCATCCTTAGCATCAATTCCAACAGCAACTGGATATTTTGAAGCAAGTTCTTTTACTCTTTCAGGTTCTCTTGCAGCAATACTTCCTAATATTAGTCTATTTATTCCTAAATCAAGATATTTTTTTATAGTATCTTCATCTCTAATTCCACCTCCAAGCTGAATTTTTAATTTAGTATTTTTTCTAATTTTTTCAATTTGGTCTATATTTTTAGGTTCTCCTGCAAATGCTCCGTTTAAATCAACTATATGAAGCCATTTAGCTCCCATTTCTTCAAACTTTTTAGCAAGCTCCCAAGGCTCATTACTATATATTTTAGCACTATCCATTAGTCCTTTTGTAAGTCTTACAGCTTTTCCATCTTTTAGATCAATTGCCGGAAAAATTTCCATTAATACTCCTTATATTTTTACAAAATTTTCAAGTACTTTTAACCCTGCATTATGACTTTTTTCGGGATGTGGCTGAAATCCAAATATATTATCAACATTTACTGCACTTACAAACTCATATCCATAAATTGTTTTTCCTATAATATATTCTTCATCACATACAACATGATATGAATGAACAAAATATAAATATGGCTCATCAAGTCCCTCAAAAAGATGTGATTTTTTAGTAAAAAACATTTTATTCCATCCCATATGAGGAATTTTATGTGTGTGTGATTTTTTATTAAACTTTACTACTTCCCCCTTTATGAGACCTAGTCCTTTATGCTCTCCAAATTCATAAGACTTTTCAAACAAAAGCTGCATTCCAAGACAAACTCCCAAAACATATTTTCCACTTTTTACAAATTCTTTCATCGCAACATCAAGATTTGTTTCTCTTAAATGTTCCATAGCATCACCAAATGCTCCAACTCCTGGAAAAATAAGTTTATCATAATCTTTTAGTCTATCAGCATCTTTTACAATTTCAGCTCTTGCATTAATTTTTTCAAAAGCATTTTTTACGCTAGCAAGATTTCCCATATTATAATCAACAATCCCTATTTTCATTATCGATTCTCCATTTTTAGTTTAACTCATTTCATATCTTTACTAACACTTTTCATATAATACGCAAGCCCTATAAGTAAAAATGTAACAGCTGCTAAAAGCATAGCTGCATACATTAGTTTTTGAGGTGCAATCATAGCAAATTTAAATACTAGCATAAGCCCTTCAATTGCAAGAGCAATTACAATACTTCCTAAAAACTTAATCATAGTTTTATGTATTGCTAAAGGATGTTCGTCTTTCTCTCCAATTACTTCTTCAAATAAAAGAGTTTTCACCAGGTCAAAAAGAGCTAAAGACAGGGTAATTAAAATAGTAGATTCAAACATTCTCTTAATATCTATTTTATCTAAAGAGTAAGTAAAAAACATTTTCATTCCATCTACAAATAATAGTACACAGATAGCAAAAAGTGCTATTGCAAAAAATCCATAAACTATTCTATTGAAATTATGAACCCATGTATCCCCTCTTTCTTTATGAATAAGTTTCAAAAGTTCTTTTAAAGGAATATCTATTACAGCTACATATAAAAGCTGTCCTTTGTCATTAAAAACAGGCATAGCTGCACTAACTACCATATCCCCACCAATTAAAGTAGGATACGGATCAGTTAATATACACTTCTTTTCTTTAACTGCTTTATAAAAATAGGTTCTATTGGATTGATTAAGTTCTATGTAGTACTCTTTATACTCTTCTTTTAACGTCACAAGTTTACTTATTTGTTTTCCTCCAGCATCCAAAACATAAGCAGCATTTGCAAAAGGAATTTCATGAATTATTCTCTCAAGCCCTTCATATATTACATCAACTCCTATATTTGGCAATCTATTTGGTAAATTTCTTTGAAGTAAAAAACACAAATACGCTCTTGCCTCTCTTCTAATTTTCTGAAAATCTTTAATTTCACTTATTAACATAATTACCTCCTATTATTTTTAATAATTCTTCTACACATAACCCCATAGCAGTTGATTCAAATCCTTTTACCTCTTTTATATATTTTTTACAAAAACCTTCAACCATACAAGCCCCTGCCTTGCCTTGCCATTCATTTGAATTTAAGTACTCTTCTAAATCATTTTTATCAAATTCTTTAAATTTATAAATTGTTTCATCCAATCTTGAATATATTTTACCATTAAATTTAACCCACATAGAAGTTATGATTTTTATTTCTCTTCCACTTTGAGCTAAAAGAATGCGCCTAGCATCTTCTTTGTTTTTTGCTTTTCTTAAAATTAATTTTCCATCAGTTAAAACTGTATCAGCAGTCACAATATCTTGCGTTTCAAAACACTTTATGCATTCTTTAAACTTTCCTAAACTAGCTATTGTAACAAACTCATAAGGATCTTTTGTAGAAACTAAATCTTCATCAAAACCACAACTTTTTTGAATAAAATTAATATTAAAAGATTTTAGAAGCTTTGCACGAGTTTTTGAAGAACTACATAAAATTAACAATTTTACCCTTTGGTTTTAATGAAATTGTATCATATTATATCATTGGAGAATAAAGAATGTAAAATTTAAAATCAAATTATTTAAAAAATATTAACTTAAACAATAATTAATATTAATTTTTTTCTATAAGCCAAAAATTTTTTAGCTATTTTTAATTGTCCATTAATGTAAACACATATTCAAAAATATTTTTACCATCTTTATAATAAACTGTATATTCAATATTATATTTTTCACATATTCCTTTTACAATATTTAATCCTATACCAAGACCTCTTTTATGAGAATGTTCTCTATAATTTTTATCAAACACTGCTGATGAATTTTTTATTTTTTCTCCATATGATTCAAATCTTAATATTATTTTATTATTTACTTTTTTTAAAGATACAAAAATATCATTTTTAGTTGAATATTTAATAGCATTTGAAATATTATTATCTACAATTCTTTCAAACTCAATTTTATTAATCTTAAATTTAACTTCTTTTTCTATATCATAATGAAGAGTTTTATTATTTGCCTTTGATACTGCATTAAAAAAGTGAATACGTTCTTTAGTTACTTTACTTAAATCAAGATCTCCATTTGCTTCATATTTTAAAATACCATTTCCTGAAAGATATGATAAATCTTCATAAGAATTAGTAAGCATTGTAACAGCTGCTTCAATCTCTTCTAAAATTTCTAACATCTCTTCATTAGTAGTTTTACTTGTAATATAATCAAGATTAAGAGTAATAACACTAAGAGGTGTTTTTATCTGATGAATGGTATCTACAATAAATCGTTTATTTTCTTTTAATAAATTTTTATTTTTTTCAATCTCACTATTTAATTTATCTCTAAATTCATTATAAATTTCTTTAAGAACATTGACTTCTTGTATATAAGTTTTAATATTTAGCCGTTTATTTTTTTTCATATGATCAATAATTTTTGATATATCATAGGAAATTCTAAATATTATAAATTTATATACTATAAAAATTGCTATCGCTACTATAAAGAAATTTATATAAAATCTACTTTTTAAAGTATTAATATTTTGCATAAGTTCTTTAGTAGAAAACTCACTCCTTAGTAAAAGTCTATCTATTTGATTATCAAAAACACTTTCTATCATAGAATAAATTATTAAACTATTGGTGTCTTCATTAAATATAATTAATTTATCTTTTCTTTCATTAAAAATTTCAGTAATAACTTTAGAAATGAAATAATTCTTGCTAATATTATCTAATATTTTCTTAATATCATTTTTATTAAACCCCATTTCTTTTAAAATATTTTTTAATAATTTATAAGTATTAGACAGTACCGTGTCTAATGATAGTTTTTTTGAAAATCTTTTTTCAAAGTTAATCCTATACATTAAATATTTTTCTACAAAAAATACATCAAGTTTTTTTAAATCTGGTACATCTTTTAAAACATCTTGATATATTTTTTTCATTAAAGAATACATATCTACTACATACGCTAGCTGTAAAAGATATTTACCATTAGGTGAACGTACTAGAAAATATTTTTTTACATTCATAGAAGAAGTATCAATATGAGGAGGTGAAATATGAATTTGAATTTTTTCATCAAATACAGATTGTAGTATTTTCCTATATATTTTAAACTGGCCTAAATTAAAACCAATTTCAGGTTTATAACTAGCATCTATTATTTTATAGTTTTTATCTATAACAAATACTTCATAATGACCAAATTGCACATCTTTATTTAAAATATTTGCTATTTTTACCGGATCAAGATTTCCATTTTCATATAAAATCTTTAAAGTATCAAGTTTTTTTAAATTTTCATTTTCCATTACTTTAAAATAATATTGAACTTTATCTAAAATTGATTTAAATTTTTCTTGAATTTTTAAAGTATAAACATAATGCTTATTAATAAAATTTTGAATCATAACTTCTTTAGAGTAAGTATACTGATTATAAAGAGCAAAAAAAATAAACACTGATATCAAAGTAAAAATAATAAAAAAAATCCGATTTAAGTTAATACTAAACTTCAAATCTATAACCTACTCCGACTACAGTTTTTATATAGTCTTTATCAAATTTTTTTCTAAGTTCATTTACTAGTTGTCTTACAGAAGGGTTAGTTTTATTATCACTACCCCAAACAAAATCAATAATTTTTTGATTATTTACAGTATAGTTTATGTTTTTTAATAAAATATAAAGAAGTTTTTTTTCTTTTTTTCTAAGATTTACAAGTTCTCCATCTTTAAATAAATCGTTTGATTCAAATACAAACTCATAATCATCAAAACTAATACTTTTTTCTTCTTGCTCTAAAAGATGTTTTATTCTAACTTCAAGTTCAGTTGCATGAAAAGGTTTTTTTATATAATCATCACAACCATATTCATATGCTTTCTTGAAGTTATACTCTTCAACTGAAGCTGTTAACATTAAAATATAACCATCTTTTTTAAGTTCCCTTATATACTTTACAAGCTCAAGACCATTAACACCTGGAATATTTATATCAATAAGATAAAAATTATAATCCTTATTCTTTATAAAATCTAAAGCTTCACTACCATCTTTTACAAGAGTTACTATAAATTCTTTACTTGCTAAAATTCTTTTGACAATTTTAGCAAGTTGTAAATCATCTTCTACAAGCAAAACACTATACATCAAAAGCCTTTTTGAAAGTAATTATAATAAAAGAATGTAAAATAGATGTAAGAAAAAAGAAAAAGAAGTGTTAAATTAAAAATTTTTCTTTTACACTTTTAATTAAGTCATCAATTTTACTTGCATCTTTCCCACCACCTTGGGCAAAATCAGGTTTTCCACCTCCTTTTCCACCAACTATTGGAGCAAACTCTTTAATAAGTTCTCCAGCTTTTACATTAGGTACTTTACTAACTGCTACAAGCGTAACTTTTCCTTTATTAACTCCCGCTAAAAATGCAACCAGATTATCTACTCTGCCTTTTAAATCAGTTGCTATTTCACGCAAATTAGCATTATCAATTCTCTCAACTACAAAATTAATTCCATCTTTATGAATAGGTTTAATTTCCTTTACAGCTGCGATTTGCAGATTCTTAATCTCTTCTTTCAATTTTTTAATTTCCTCTTTTTGTTTTTCTATAAATGTTTTTAAATCTTTTGCTTTATTCTCTTGTTTAATATCTTCAACTAAGTCAATGTAGAATTTAGCATGTTTATAAGCACTAAGTCCAACCACCGCTTCAATTCTTCTAACACCAGCACTAACTCCTGATTCTTTAACTATATAAAAACTCCCAATCTCAGCTGTATTTTTGACATGGGTCCCACCACACAATTCAATACTAAAATCACTAAATTTTACTACTCTTACAATATCACCATACTTTTCACCAAATAGAGCCATAGCCCCTGCTTTTTTTGCTTCATCTATTGACATTTCACTCACTTTACCTTCAATTCCTCTTGCAATTACATTATTTACCATTTCTTCAATTTTGTCTAATTCTTCTTTTGTTAAAGCTTTTGGATGAGTAAAGTCAAATCTAAGCCTATTTTCTTCAACAAGTGACCCAGCCTGTGTCACATGTTCTCCTAGTACTTTTCTTAGAGCTGAATGTAAAAGGTGGGTAGCTGAGTGATGTTTTGCAATTTCTCTTCTGCTCTCATCTACAACTGCTTTAACCTCATCTCCAACTTTTAAATTAGCTTCTATTACTTTAGATAAATTTCTCTCATCAAATTTCTTAGTATCAACAACTTTTGCTAAAATTTTCCATTTTCCATTTTCCATTTTCCATTGCAAAATCCCTTTGTCTCCTACCTGCCCTCCGCTTTCAGCATAAAAAGGAGTCTCTTCAAGCATTACCCAACCACTGCTTTTGAGCTCTTTTACTTCATTCATATTTTCATCAAAAAGTGCTTTTACTTTTGTTGTTAAGTTCAAATATTCATATCCAACAAATTTATTTGGAGGGTACTTTTCAAGGTCTTTTAAATTAATTTTTACATCCCCACTTCCCTTCCAATTTGCTCTAGCACGCTCCTTTTGCTCTTTCATAAGGTCTTCAAATGCTTTTATATCAACTCTCTTACCAACTTCTCTTAGCATATCAGCAGTAAGGTCTAGTGGAAAACCATAAGTATCATAAAGTTTAAATGCTACTTCTCCACTAAATGTATCTCCTGTAGTTTTAGCAAGCTCTTCTTTAAATAACGCCATACCTTTATCAATTGTTTCAAAAAATCTCTCTTCTTCAAGTTTTACCGCATCTTTAATTGACTCTTTTTTCTCAAGTAAATAAGGGTATTGACTTCCCATCTCTTGAACTAACGTATCTACAATTTTATACATAAATGGACTTCTTTGTCCTAGCATATACCCATGTCTTACACCACGTCTAAGTATTCTTCTTAGCACATATCCTCTACCTTCTCTATCGAACCTAACACCTTGGGCTACAAGAAAACTCACAGCTCTAATATGATCAGCTATTACTCTATGACTTGCCCCTCTTTTATCTTTAAAATATTCTTTTGAAGTAATTTCTACAACCTTTTCAATTAAAGGCTTAAATATAGAAGTATCATAATTACTAGTAGCTCCTTCAACAATTGCTGTAATTCTCTCAAGCCCCATTCCAGTATCAATACTTGGCTTTGGAAGCGGAGTTAAGTTTCCTTTCTCATCACGGTTATATTGCATAAATACAAGGTTCCAAATCTCAAGAAACCTATCTCCATCTCCTCCTAAGTAATCCTCAGGAGAGTTAAACTCTTCACCTTGGTCATAGTGAATTTCACTACAAGGACCACATGGTCCAGTATCTCCCATTTGCCAAAAGTTATCTTTATCACCCATTTTTACTATTCTGTTTTTATCAACATATTTTTCCCAAATTTTACCAGCTTCATCATCACTTTCATGAATTGTAATCCAAAGTCTCTCTTTTGGAAGTTTAAGTACCTCAGTTACAAATTCCCATGCATAAGCAATAGCTTCCTCTTTAAAATAGTCTCCAAAAGAAAAGTTTCCTAGCATCTCAAACAAAGTATGATGACGATTTGTATATCCTACATTTTCAAGGTCATTATGTTTTCCTCCTGCTCTCATACAAAGCTGACTTGAAGTAGCCCTTGGAGGTGTAGGAGATGGTTTTTCGCCAGTAAAAATCGGCTTAAACGGAACCATTCCAGCATTTGTAAATAATAAGCTAGGGTCATCTGGAACTAAAGGGGCTGACGAGTATACTTTATGTCCTTTACTTTCAAAAAATTCTAAAAACTTTTTCCTAATATCCATTAAAGGCCTTTTTTGATAAAATTTTAACATAATTAAGCATTAATTGAGAATTTATAAAGGAAAATAGAAAGTTGACAAATGTATCAAAAAGAATTAAATATATTAAAAATAAAAAATCGTTTACGTGAGAGGAAAATATATGATGAAAATATAATAGATTTAGCAAGTAATGACTATTTAGGTCTAGCAGAAGATGAAGAAATTTTAGATAAAGCCTATTTTCATGCAAAAAAGTTTCTATCCCACGGTGCAAAAGCTTCAATGCTTGTAAATGGATACCATCCAGTTCACAAACTTTTAGAAGAAACTCTAAAAAAACTAAATAACTTCGAAGAAGCAGTAATAGTTGGAAGTGGTTTTTTAGCTAATATGGCACTTTTTACACTTGGTAGAAAAGGGGACTTATTTTTAGTAGATAGCGAATATCATGCAAGTGGAATAGTAGGAAGTAGTTTAACTGGGGCACAAGTTAGATTTTTTGAGCATAATTCATTTGATGATTTATTACAAAAAAGTAAAGACTACAAAAAATTTAAAAGAGTTTTTATTGTAGTTGAGGGAATTTATTCTATGATGGGTGATAAAGTAAAAAAAGAAATAACAAGCTTTGCTCAGGAGATTGGGTACTTAATAATTGATGAAGCTCATAGCGTAGGAGTTGCAGGTAATAAATTAATGGGAATTACTGATGAATATAATCTAAATCCAAACAAAACTATAAAAATGGGAACTTTAGGAAAAGCATTAGGAAGTTATGGAGCATACATTTTAGCAAAAAAAGAGATAATTGATTTTTTAATAAATAGAGCTAAAAGCATTATTTATACAACTGCCCTAAGTCCTATTGATACACTTCTTGGCCTTTATGCGATTGAAAAAATACAAAATAACTTAGATAAGTATAAAATTGAAATAAAAAACAGAAAATTAACATTTAATTCAGACTCTTTAATTAAAATAATACCTGCAATATCAAATAAAGTCCTCCTTCGCAAACAAAAAGCACTTTTACAAAACGCTCAGGTTTTAGTCGGAGCTATTCGTCCTCCGACTGTTAAAACCCCTATTTTTAGAATAATTATGAGAACAAATATTAATATTGATATAATTTCCAATACAATAAAATTTTTAGGGCAAAAATGATTAAAAAAATATTTGCATTTTTTTTGAGTTTGATATTTATTGCCATAATTGCAGCATTACTTTACCTTGCATATCTATATAATGCTACAAAATTTACTGCTGAGAAAATAATTTATTATAATCTTCCTCAATCAGCTCTATTTTTTGACAGAAATGGAGAATTAATAGATATAAGATATGGAAAAGAAAATAGAATTTACGCAAAATATGATGAAATTCCAGCAAGAATAATAGAAACTCTTCTTGCAACAGAAGACACTTCTTTTTTTGAACATTCAGGAATTAATTATAATGCAATTATTAGGGCAATTATTAAAGATATAAAAGCTGGTAAAAAAGTAGAAGGTGCATCAACTATTACTCAACAACTTGTCAGAAATATCTATTTAAATAGAAAAAAAACAATTGAAAGAAAACTAAAAGAGATAATTATCTCTATAAAAGTAGAAAGTTTTCTCACAAAAGAAGAAATTCTTGAAAGATACTTAAATCAAATCTATTTAGGTCATGGATATTACGGAATAAAAACGGCAGCACTTGGATATTTTCATAAAAACTTAAAAGATTTAACACTTAAAGAAATTGCAATGCTTATAGCTCTTCCTAAAGGTCCAAGCCTTTATGACCCTACAAAAAATTATAACCTTAATATAAAAAGAGCAAATTCTATTCTTAAGAGAATGTACTCTCTTGGATGGATTAATGAAGAAGAGTATAAAAAAGCTTTAATTGAAACTCCAAAAGTTTATAAAAAAATGATAAAATCAAAAGCAAGTTGGGCAGTTGATGCCACTATAAAAGAACTAAAAAAAGAGTATCCAAACTTACTCACAAAAGGATACAATATTTACACAACTATAGACCTTCCTACCCAAAAACTCGCACTTGAAGCTATAAAATGGAACTATAATAGACTACTCAAAATGAATAAAGAATTAAATGCTTCAAAACTAAACGGCGCAATGATAATAATAAATCAACAAACAGGAGATGTTTTAGCAATTGTTGGAGGAGTAGATTACAAAAAAAGTAAATTTAACCGTGCTACTCAAGCTATTAGAAGCATTGGAAGTGCAATGAAGCCTTTTGTTTACCAAATTGCACTAAATCTTGGATACAACCCTGCAAGTCTTATCCCTGATATTAGTAGAACTTTTAAAATAAAAGGGAAAACTCTAGAAGAAGATGAAGTTTGGAAACCAAAAAACTATGAAAAAAACACTTTAGGACTTATTACTCTAAGAGAGGCTCTTGTTCATTCAAGAAATCTTGCAACTATAAATCTGGCACTTGCTATTGGTTTAAATAAAATAATAGACTCCCTTTATGATTTTGGTTTCAAAAACATTCCTAAAAATCTCTCAATTGTCCTTGGAAGTATTGGAGAGAGTATTTGGAGTTTAAGCGAAAAATATACTATATTTAGTAATTATGGAATAAAAACAAAATTAAGAATAGTAAAAAAACTTACCATTCCAAAAGAAAATATCTCAATAAAATTTGAAGAAAAACACGATGAAGTAGAACCAGACTATCAAGCATATTTAATAATAGATATTTTAAAGGATGTAGTAAAAAAAGGCACTGGTAGAAATGCAAGAGTTAAAGGAATTGAAATAGCAGGAAAAACTGGTACTACAAATAAATACAAAGATGCTTGGTTTGTTGGGTTTACTCCTGATACTCAAACAATTATCTGGTTTGGAAATGATGATTCAACAAGCCTTGGAAAATCAATGAGTGGAGGAAGAGTTAGCGCTCCTGTATTTAGATATTTTTATAAAAGACTTTTAGAAATTCACCCAGAACTTGCAAGAAAATTTAAAATCCCAAAAGGTGTTCATACATTCACTATAAATGGGGAAAAAGAGCTATTTACAAAAATTTCTCTTCCTCCTTCAAGAAGTGAAGTGGGAGAAGTTCCAGTCTTTTAACAAACTCTTCATATTCTATCATCTCTTTTAATGCAACTTCAGGTGAAATTTCTTTAAACATAATAGTACTTCCGCTTCTTAATTGAGATAGTTTAAATAAATCAAGAGGTAATACACTTCCTATTTTTGGATATCCACCTATACTTTGTCTCTCTTTTAATAAAATTATAGGCTCACCACTTTTTGGGACCTGCACAGCTCCAAAGGCAATTCCATTTGAAATAATATCTCCTTTTTTTGGAACAACCCTTCCACTAAGAACTGCAGCTTGACGATTTAGAGTTTTTAATTTAAAAGTAGTATTCAAAAATTTACTTTTATCAAACAATTCATCTTCATATCCAAAAACTATTCTTAAAATTATCTCTTTTTGAGAAGGAATATATAGATTTCTTGCATCCTTATTTATTACATATCCTTTCTCATTTGCAAACAGTATATCTTTATTTTCTAACTTTTTTCCTATCTCTTCTCTTAGATTTACACTACAACTATCTAAAAATTTTTCTACTTTAAATCCACCTTTTATACAAAAATATAAAAAATTTCCCTCTTTAAAAGGTTTTACTTCAATTAAATCTCCTTTTTTTATCTTAAAAGTTCTATTTGAAAAAAATTTTTTTCCATTTATTACAACATCACAAATTGCGCCAAAAATAGAAATTGAAGTATCTATAAAGCTTCTGAGTCTAACTCCCCCAAAAGCAATTTCTAAGCAACACTTGTTTTTATCTTCAAGTAAAATATTAGCTATCTTATAAGAATACTCATCTATTGCACCTGATGGTCCAACTCCGATATCAAGATATCCTATTCTTCCAAGATCTTGAAAAGTAGTTAAAAAACCACTATTAATTACTTCAAAAGCTTTCAATCACTCCTCCACATTTTATAAATTCTTCACGAGTAATTGGTTCAAACTTCACTCTATCTCCTACTTTTAAAAAACTACCATTATTAAACATTTCAATATAAGTTTTTGCAACTATATTCCACCCACCAGGAGAATCTTTTGGATAAACCCCCGTTTGAATGCCAGCTATTCCAATACTACCTTTTTTTACCAGTTTTCTTGGAGATTCAAGCCTTGGAGCAAGGATATCAACTACTCCCATATAAGCAAATCCAGGCAAAAATCCTATTGCATATACATCATAAATTTTCGATGAGTGCTTTTTTATTACCTCTTTTATGCTAATTTTATTAATCTCAGCTATTCTTTTTAAATCGGGCCCAACCTCAAGTGAATAAAAAGCAGGAATTATTTTAATTTCACTATCTATCTCTTTAATTTCAGATGTAAGTAAACTATCTATTTCTTTTCTTGCTTCATTATAGTTTTTATACCCAAATCTAACTAAAATTGAATTATATGACGGGACTACTTCATAAAACTTCTTTAAAGTTTCATAATTTTGCCTTACAATCAAAAGAGTATCTCTGCTAACCTCACCAAATTCAATAATCAAACTATCAAAGCTTGCTAGCTTTATTTTATACATCTTATTCTCTTAATTACTTCAAGTGCTTTTTCATTATCCCCATGAACACAAATTGTATCAGCTTTTATAAATAACTCCTTGCCATTAATTGAATAGATTTTACCATTTTTTAAATCTAAATATCTTTTAACCATCTCATCTATGTCTTCAATAACTGCATTTTTTTGACTTCTTGGCACTAAAAAACCAAAATCATCATAATTTCTATCAATAAATGCTTCAAAAATCAAATCAACTCCAAACTCTTTTGCCTCTTTTAAATACTCTTCATTTTTAAGCGAGCTTAAAACCATAACAGGCAAATTTAAAATATTAGCAGCCTTTAAAATTCCTCTAAAAACTTCTTTTTCTCTCATCATATCATTATACAAAGCTCCATGTGGCTTTATATACTCTACATCAATTCCATATTTTCTAGCAAATGCCCTAAGCGCCCCTACTTGATATATTATATAATTTTCTATCTCAACTGACGAACACTTAATCGATCTCCTCCCAAATCCCAATAAATCTGGGTATCCTGGATGTGCTCCAAGAATAATACTATTATTCTTTACAAGCAAAACTGCTTTATCAATTGTCATTGGGTCAGATGCATGAAATCCACAAGCTACATTTGCCATATCAATAAGAGGAATTACTTCTTCATCCATTCCCATCTTCCAACTTCCAAAACTCTCACCCACATCTGCATTTAATTTCACTTCATCTCCTTAAAAGTGCTTATAATTCCAGCTAAAATTATTAAAACAGCTCCTAATATTTGATAAAAACTTGGCACTTGCCCTAAAAACAAAAATGCTAAAACAAATGCAAAAATTATATCAAGATATTGAAGTATACTTGCAAGAGTTAGTTTTATATAATTTAAAGAATCATACCAAAGAAAAAGTGCTAAGCTTGTGTGAACAATTCCTGCTATAATAGAAACTATTAAACCTTGCATTGTTAATTCCCATTCATTTAAAAATAAAAATGGCATTGTTAAAAAAATAGAAATCAAAATCTGCCAAGCAGTTACTATAGAGGCTTTATGATAAAGGGTTGCTATTTTTGAAAAGAACCCCAAAAGTCCATAACTTATTGCAGCTAATATTGCGATAACAGCCCCTAAATTAGCTTTTATTTCACCTTTAATACTTATAACAACTCCTAAAACAGCCAAGATAACTGAAGTTATGATATAGATATTTAACTTTTCTTTTAAAAAAATTGATGCTAAAAGAAGCGAAATAATAGGTCCTGCGTAATATATTACAACCACAGTTGACACATCAGTTAAGTTTAATGCCCAAAAGAAAAATATCCAATTACTCCCAAGCATAATGCCACTAATTAAAAGAGGCCAAAACGGTTTTAATTTTAAAAATTCTTTAATAGATACTCTTTTAACAACAAAATAAAAAATAAAAGGAAAAGCAAACAAAACCCTAAAAAATATAAATACAGGAGATGGAAAATTAGACCATATCCCCATAAGTGGTACGCTACCCCAAATAAAGGTAGCTCCAAGCATTTCCAGTAAGCCTTTTGTTTTCTTATTCACTTCCAACCTTTTTAATCTTTCACCAGATACTAATTTTATCAAATTAAAAAGATTTTTAATTTACAACCATATTCATAAGTGAAAACTATCAAGTTTTACCTCAAAACTAGCATTAAAAAACGTACTCTTAAAATGTAAACAATTCGAGCTTTTTAGCTTGAAGTAGTTAAAGTTTATCCCTCTTATACCAATTGACAATGGAAAATGATGAAAAGTATTGAAATTAAGGAAATTTTAAACATTTATAAAGTAACTAACTAATTAAGAATTGGTATTATTGAATGAGCTTAATAAACTGCTTTATATTGAATTTATTATGTAATACCAATTCTCATATATTCATAACCTTTATAATATATTTATAAGAAACCAAAGATTTGATTTGCTCACTTGTATATGAAAGTAAAATTTCTTCAACTTTTTTTCTAATTCTTCTATTGTTTTAAATATTATATTTTTTAAAAATTTCTTTATATCTTCAAATCTTCTCTCTTGTGGATTTAACTCTGGCGAATATGGAGGAAGATATTCAATTTTTATATTTTTTGGAATATCAAGTTTTTTAGATTTATGAAAACTCGCATTATCCATTATTAAAACTATATTATCATTTCTAAATTTTTCACTTAAGTTTTTTAAATATTCATTAAAACAAATACTATCTAAATGTGACATATACATTGAAAAATCTTCTCCACTTTTTATATCTGTTGCTTGATATAAATAAAAATATTCATATTTCTGTTGATATGATATTATTGGCTTTATTCCTTTTGCTGTCCATTTCCTTCCTACATCTGTTATCAACCCAAATCTACTCTCATCATAAAACTTTATTCTTGCATTTGGATTATTCTCTACTATTTCTTTAATTCTTCTCTCTTTAAACTCTTTTACTTTATTCTCATCTTTATTAATATTTGAAGGTCTGCCCTTTTTTTTTAATACCTAATTTCTTGCACCAATAACTTATTGTTTTTATTGATAATTCTTTGTTATATTCCTTCTTTATCCATTCTTGCATTGATTTTAGACTATCAACCCCTTCTTTTGCTTTTTCTTTGAATTTCTCAAACTCTTCTTTATTTAATATTGGTATTCTCCCTTTATAATTAAGTTTTAAATTCTCTATTCCTCCTCTTCTGTATAATCCCCAATATTTCTTTACTGATTGTATGCTTATATCCAACTTCTCACTTACATCTTTTAATTGAATATTTGGGGTTTTCTTTAATAGATAAATAACTTTTATTCTTTTGTAAATTCTCTCATCTTTCTCTTTTCTTAACAACTCCTCTAACTCTTCTACACTCTCTTTTATTAATTCTTTATATTTTACTACTCTCATAAAGTTATTATATCATAAGTTCTTAGGTATTTTGGAATTGGTATTAGTATCAATAAAATTAGAATGAGTAACAAAAAAACGGCAATCTTGGCCGTTTTGAGTATAGGATTTATAATTGCTACAATTGGAGGGGAGATGATTTATGCCATAATTATTTTTACTCTGCTTTTAAGTATTAAAAAATTTCATTCATTGCAATAAGTTTATTTATTCTTTTAATAACTTCTTCTTTTCCTAGTACACTTAAAAGTGCTGATAAATCAATTCCTTTCGTATCTCCTACCATTGCAATGCGTAATGGCGGCATAAGCATTTTTGGTTTAAGTCCTTTAATTTCTAAAAATTCATTCATTATATCGTGCCATTCAGGTGGAAGTTTTGGGTCTTTATCCTTTATAAATATAGTAAACTCTTTAAGATTTTCAATTACCTCATCTTTTATAAACTTTTTAACTGCTTTTTCATTATACTCACTTGGAGTGTTTAGTATTTTTTCTATTTCCTCTGCCATTTCTTTGATAGTTTTTACCCTCTCTTTAAGTTCATCTATTAAAATTTCTTTTTTATCATGATTTATTATATCTACTCCGTAGTCCCTAAGAAGTTTTTCAAGTCTACTATTTGGTGAGTTTTTGATGTAGTGGCTATTTAGCCAATCAAGTTTTTCTTTATTAAATCTGCTTGGAGCTTTATTGATATCTTTTGGGTCAAATAAATTAATCATCTCATCAATGCTAAAAATTTCTTGATCTCCATACGACCAGCCAAGTCTAACTAAAAAGTTAAGAAGTGCTTCAGGAAGATAGCCTTCTCTTTTATATTCCATAACATCAACTGCACCATCGCGCTTAGACATTTTAGCGCCTTTTTCATTATGAATCATTGGCACATGATAGAATTTTGGCACATCCCAGCCAAATGCTTTATATACCAAAATCTGTTTAAATGTATTTCTTAAATGGTCATCACCTCTAATTATATCAGTCATGCCCATTTCATAATCATCAATTACCACTACAAAATTATAAGTAGGAGTTCCATCACTTCTTGCTATTACAAAATCTTCTATCTCTTTTGCATCTACTGACTGTAGCCCTTTAACTCCATCTTCAAAACAAATTTTACCTTCAAGTGGTGTTTTAAATCTAATTACATATGGCTTATCAAGCTCTCCTTTAAAATCTCTATATTTTCTAATATCAATAGGAGGCTCCTCGCCTTTCATTTTAGCCTCACGAATCTTATCAAGCTCCTCTTTTGTCAAATAACACTTATAAGCAAGCCCTTTTTCTAGGAGCTCATTTATATACTTTTTATAAATATCAAATCTTTCACTTTGAAATACTACTTCATCATCATAATTTAATCCTGTCCAGTTAAAAGCTTTAATTATTGCTTCAACTGCTTCTTGTTTATTTCTACTTAAATCTGTATCTTCAATTCTAAGTCTAAACTTTCCACTGTTTTTTTTTGCCCAAAGCCAGTTAAATAGAGCAGTTCTTAATCCCCCTATATGCAAATATCCAGTAGGACTTGGTGCAAAACGAGTAACTACCATTAATTATCCTTTTTTTTGAAATTTTAACTTATTTATAAATTTAACTCCAAGCATTACAATAATAACTTCTAAAACTGCTGTAAAAACTAACACTGTATACCAATAACTACTAATCGTATGATTATGATAAGCTAAAGTTGCCGTTGCTATTAAAAGAGTTAAAGGCATAGAAAGACTCATCCCAAATAAACTAGCATTTTTAAATCCCAGTTCTTTAATAAAAATAAATGCGCTTAAGATCCTTAAAAGCAACATTAAAAACGTAACAAATAAAGCATCGCTTATCATTGATAAATTTATTGCTTTTATATTTATACTACTTCCAACATGCACGAAAAAGATAGTAATCAAAAATCCAAACCCAAAAGGAGATAGTTTATGTTCTAAATTATGATTATGATCAAAAAAGGTTGTCAAAAACACTCCCACAACAAAAGCTCCAAGAACCACATCAAGATGTAAAACAAGCATAACAGCAATCATAATAAAAAATAAACTTATTGCAATTCTCACATCTTGATGATACTTATCGACTCCTGGCATTAAATAGTGTTTTAAATGAGGAAACCACCAAAGAATTGCTCTAAATAAAACAAACACAATTCCAAGAATAACTAAAAATCCAAAAAGCATCCCAATATTAAAAAGTAAATCAGTACTCAGCCCAAATTCAAAATACCCACTAATAATAGTTAGTACTAAAATTGAAATAAGTTCTCCTATTACTCCTATTTTAAGAGCTAAATCAAGAAAAGGAAATTTTCCAATTTCTTGTTGAATTGAAAGAATTAGTCCAATTGAAATAAGAGGTAAAATAGCTATAAATATCTTTGAAAAACCAAAAATCCCAACACTTATTATTGATAAAATATAAAGCACAGCTAAAAACAACAGTCCTTTTTTTATTATATTTTTATCAAGTTTTAATAATTCTTTAAGATTTACTTCCATTCCAGCTAAAAGCATTAAATATAAAAATCCAACTTCTGCTAAAAGTTTAAAACTTTCATTTTCATGCAAAAGTCCAGAAGCTGCTGCAACACTTCCTAAAGTAATTTCTACCATAGAAATAGGAAGTTTTAGTAAGTTACTAATAAATGGAGAAATTAGTAAAATTATAGATAAAGTAATGATTAAAATAATATCAGCATTCATTTGCTATTTCTATTCCTTTTTTTATAAGTATATCTAAATCTTTATCAGGTTTTTCACCTTTTGTAGTAAGATAGTCTCCAATAATTATAGAATTTGCTCCGGCTTTAACTCCATCTAACCACTCTTTACCAAAGACTACTTCTCTTCCACCTGCTAGCATTATTATACTATTTGGAAAATTTTTTCTAAAATTTCTAATAATATCAATAGCTACTTTTTTATTATGAGTAGCTTTTAATGGAAGTTTTTCATTTTCTATAAAAAAATTAATAGGTATTCCATTAGGGTCTAATTTTTTTAAACTTTCAATTAATGAATTTATATCTTCTTTACTCTCTCCCATTCCAAATATCCCTCCACTACAAAGCCTAAGACCTACACTTTTTACATTCTCACATGTAATAAATCTTTCTTCCCAAGAGTGAGTAGTGCAAATTTTAGTATAATATTCACGACTTGTTTCAAGATTGTGGTTATAAATTTTTACACCTGCTTTTTTTAGTTCTTTCAAAGATTCTCTACTTGCTACACCATTACAAGCTATAATATTTATATCAACTTCTTTTAAAATAGCTTTTGTAGCGCGAGAAACATATTCAACTGTTTTGTTATCAAGACTTTTCCCACTAGTAACAAGACAAAAGCCTACTGCTTTATTTTTTTTTGCTAACTTTGCTTCATTTACTATTTCTTCAATACTTTTTTCTTTATATCTATTAATATCAGCACCCCATTTTACACTTTGAGTACAAAACTTACAATCTTCATTGCAAGCCCCTGAGCGGATATTTGAAATAGCACATAAATATATCATTTTCCATTCTCCATTAATAAAAACTCTTTAACTTTACTTTTCCATATCTTTTCACCAATTTTTCTATAATAAAGTGTAACTATATATTTACTTTTTTCAATATCAAGTGTCATACATGTAGAAAAATTGTGCTCTCTTGCACAAACTTCTCCAGCATTTAAAATTAAATTCTTACCATTAAATGTAATATCTACATCATGAGTATGTCCATAAACAATTATATCAGTATCAAGAGGAAACATATATCTTGGATAGTGCATAAGTTTGAATGTTTTATTTGCTAGCTTAAAATAATATGGTTCTGTTACAAGATTATATCTATCTGTAACATCATACAAATGAAAATCATTATTTCCTAGCACTGCTACATATCTTAGCTTATCTTGAATATACTCAAGTAATTCTTCTCGGACAATATCCCCTGCATGAATTAAAAATTCAATTTTTTTCTCAAGTAAAAAATCAACTGCCTTTTTAGCACGCCCTAACTTTTTATGTGTATCTGAAATTATCCCAACTCTCAAATAATTTCCTTTTTGTTAAATTTTAAACTTTAATCCAAAATCAAAATTTAATTCTCGATTGTTTCTCTATGTTTGCACTTAATGCACTCATAAACTTCCTTACCTCTATAGGTTCTTTTTGCCATCAAATACCCACACTCACTACACTTTTTATTCACAGGTCGATATTTTGAAATAAATTTACACTCTGGATAGTTACTACACCCAAAAAATTCACCTCTTGGACCTTTTCTTTTTATAATATCTCCACCACACTCAATACATTTTACATCTTCAAGTACTTCTGGGGGATTTAAAGGTTTTGTATTTTTACATTCAGGATAATTACTGCACGCTAAAAACTCCCCTCTTTTTCCTCTTTTTATAACCATATCAGCACCGCACTTATCACATTTTACATCAACTTTTTGTTCTTTTTCTTCAATAGCACGGGTATATTTACATTTTGGATAACTACTACACGCAATAAACTCTCCAAATCTCCCTTTTCTAATAACTAAAGGTGCCCCACACTCAGAACAAAGCTCACCTATTGGTTTTGAGATTTTTTGAGATGGAATTTCTTTTTCACCCTTTTGTATGAGTTCCATAAATGGATAATAAAATTCTTTTAACATCTCTTGCCAGTTTTTAGAGCCACTAGCTATATTATCAAGCATTTCTTCCATATTTGCTGTAAAATTAGCATCTACAATATTTGGAAAATGTTTTTCAAGTATTTCTATTACAGTAAATGCGATTTCTGTTGGATGTAGTTTTTTTTCTTTTACCTCAACATAATTTCTATTTTGAAGAAGTGTAATTGTCGGCGCATATGTTGAAGGCCTACCAATTCCAAGTGATTCAAGCTTTTTAATAAGACTAGCTTCAGTAAATCTTTCAGGCGGTTTTGTAAAGTGCTGAGTCGCTTTGATATTATCTAGTTTTAGCTTTTCATTTTCTTTAAATTCAGGAAGTAAAGTATCAGCACTTGGCTTACCATAAACTTTATAATAGCCATCAAATATAAGTCTTTTGCCACTTATTTTAAATTCACCTTTTTCATTTGAAATATAAATATTTTGAGTTTCAAACTTAGCATCTTTCATTTGGCTTGCAAGAAATCTATTATAAATTAGTCTATAAAGTTTCAATTCATCTTTTGTTAAGTAATTTTTTAAATCTTCTGGAGTTAATCTCACATCAACTGGTCTAATCGCCTCATGCGCTTCTTGGGCTGTTTGATTTTTTGTAGTGTAAGTTTTAGGCTCGGCATATTCTTCACCTATATTTTCTTTGATAAATTTAATTGCCGCATCTTGCGCTTCTTTTGCTATATTTAAGCTATCTGTTCTCATATATGTAATTATCCCCGTCTCTCCTACTGGAGTTTTCACACCTTCATACAATTTTTGTGCTATTTGCATAGTTTTTCTTGGGCTAAAGCCAAGTTCACTACTTGCAACTTGCTGAAGAGTTGAAGTCATAAAAGGAGCAGGAGATTTTGACGTTGTAATTTTTTTCTCAATTTTACTTACTACATATTCAAGAGGTTTTAATTCATCTACAATTTTCTCTGCTTCTTCTTTTGTTTTTATATCAAATTTTTCTATCTTTTTACCGTTATATTTTATTAAATTACCTTCTTTATTTTTAAAAATCCCTTCAATCGTCCAATATTCTTTTGGCTTAAATTCTTTTATTTCTCTTTCTCTATCAACTACTAGTTTAAGAGCTGCACTTTGAACTCTTCCTGCACTAAGACCTTTTTGTATTTTTTTATTAAGTAGAGGTGATAATTTATACCCAACAATTCTATCTAAAAGCCTTCTTGCCTGCTGTGCGTTTACACGGTTTATATCAAGTTGTCTTGGATTTTCAAGAGCTTTTTTTATAGCTGATTTTGTAATTTCGTGAAATACTATTCTTGGTAGCTCATCTGGGTTTTTACCAATAACATGCGCTATATGAAATCCTATAGCTTCACCTTCTCTATCCTCATCTGTCGCTATATATATAGTGTCTGCTTTTTTAGCTTTTTCTTTTAACTCTTTTGCTATTTGTTGATGATCTTTTGTAACGCGATATTGAGGAATAAATTTATCATCTTCTATTTTTATACCAAAAGAAGTTTTTGGCAAATCTCTAATATGTCCTTTACTAGCTATTACTTCATAATCTTTACCTAAAAAGTTTTTAATTGTTCTTGCTTTTGCAGGAGATTCTACTATTATCAAATTTTTAGCCAAAATAAAACCCTTTTTTTGCGGTATTATACCAAGAAAAATAAAAATGAAAAGCGAAAAGTAGAGAATGAAAAATGTAATGTGAATTAGCTTAGTCTATCTCTAAAATCTTCATAATGAAATTCTCTTGCTATATTAAATGTTCCATCTTTTCTTTTTATAACTATACTTGGCAGTCTCACCCCATTAAATGCAGTATTTTTAACATATGTATAAATCGCCATATCTTCAAATATTACTCTATCACCAACCTTTAGAGGTTCATCAAAACTATAATCTCCTATTACATCCCCAGCTAGACAAGTAACTCCACCAAATCTATAAGTATATTTTTTCTCCCCTGGTTTTCCAGCACCTCTAACATTTGGACGATATGGCATTGCTAATACATCTGGCATATGAGCTTCAGCACTTGTATCAAGTATTGCTATTTTCATACCATTATCAATAATATCTAGCACTTCTGCCTCTAAATATCCAGCATTTAACCCTACTGCTTCACCAGGTTCGAGATATACATCTTTTATATTTGGATATCTATTTCTAAACTCACGGATTAGTCTAATTAAATTATCTACATTGTAACCCTCTCTTGTAATATGATGACCTCCACCAAAATTTACCCACTCCATATCTTTTATATACTCACCAAAATTTTTTTCAAATCCTTCAAGTGTTCTCTCAAGTGCAGTATCTAGCTGTTCGCAAAGGGCATGAAAATGAAGTCCACTTACATTTTTTAATTTATCAGCTCTAAAATTTTCTTTTGTAATTCCAAGACGGCTATATGGAGCACATGGATCATAAAGTGGTACAGGAGAACTTGAAACTCCAGGGTTTACCCTAAGACCTATTAAAGATTTATCTTTTACACGATCTTCAAATCTCTCTAATTGATTAAATGAATTAAATACAACTGTATGAGAGATATCCGCTACCTCATCTATTTCATCATCTTTAAATGCAGGACAATATGTATGTACTTCCCAAGGTTTCACATTAGCGAGTTTCGCCTCCCAAAGCCCACTAGCAGTAGCGCCTGATAAGTATTTTTCTAATAAGTCAAAAGTAGACCAAGCCGCATATCCTTTTAGAGCTACAAGAATTTTTGAGTTTCCTTCTTTTTGAACTTTATCAAGGACTTTTAAATTTTTTTCAAGCTTTTCTTCTTCAATCACATACATTGGAGTTTTTAGTTTCATTTTTTTCCTTTCTGTTTTTATTTTTTTTATCAATTTTTATTTGGTATATTTGTATATTGGTAATTTTTTATCAAAAGTATTAAAGGTTTTAGAAGTAATAGAGGTATTATAGGTTATAGAAGTATTAGAATTTTAGAACAACCTCTACAACCATTACTAACCTCTACAACATCTACTCACTTCGTTTGCATTTTCAATTTTACATTTTCCATTTATATGACTCTTTCATACACCAAAACATCAACCTCGCTTCCCTCTTCTAGCTCATATAACCCCTCACTCAAACACATTAAGGCTTTATTATTAATTAAATTTGTAAGAATTCCACTACTTCCTTGCTTTTTATCAAAAGTATCTACAAAAAAACCGTTTTCATATTCAATATTTACTGCAACAAACTGATATTTTTTAAATTTTTTAATAAACTTATGCTTAAGCTTTGCTTTTATTTTTTTAAGCACCTTTCTATTTTCTAAACTCTCTAAAATTGGCGCTACATAAACTAAAAATGTCACAAAACTACTATATGGAAATCCTGGAAGTGAAACTACATATTTTTCTCCTGCTTTTGCTATCATTATCCATTGACCTGGTTTTATATTTACTCCGTGAAACAGTACTTCAAATTCACCTGTAATCTCTTTTACAAAATCAAAATCTCCAACACTAACTCCACCAGTAGTTACTACAATATCACTATTTTTAAGAGCATCAAGGATTTTTGATTTAATTTCATCTTTTTTATCACCAGCAATTCCAAGATTAATTGCATTAAATCCAAGACTTTTTGCAAGAGCAGTTAGAGTATAGTTATTTGAGCTTCTAATTTGTCCTAAATTATACTCTTCATCCAAGTCCACAATCTCTTCACCTGTAGCAAGGATACTGACAGTCGGCTTTTTAACCACATCTACCACAGGAATCCCTAAAGATGCCAAAACTCCAATTTCGCCTGCTTTAAGTAAACTTCCTTCTTCTATTAAAACTTCACCCTTTTTAAAATCCTCTCCCACAGGTCTAACTGCATAACCTTTTTCAACTTTTTCTTTAACTATTAATTTATCTCCCTTAACCTCAACATTTTCAATTGGCACAAGAGTATCAGCACCTTTTGGCATAAACGACCCAGTATAGGTTTTAACTGCCTCACCTTCATTTATTTCATCATATTCAAAACTTCCAGCAGGGTTAGCTCCTATTATTTTTATCTCTTTATTTAAATCTTCATATTTTATTGCATATCCATCCATTGATGCAGTTGGCATATAAGGATTATCATATTTTGCTATTATGTCTTTTGCTAAAACTCTATTTAGAGAATCACTTAAAAATACTTTTTCACTTCCTTTACACCTAGGCAAATTTTCATTTAAAATTTTTATTGATTTTTCAAAACTAATGTGAGCCATTTTAGACCTTTCGTGTATTTGTATATTTGGTATTGGTATATTGATTATTTATTAAACTCAAAACTTGGAACTTGGCTCCTTCATTAATCATTCCCTATTCTCCATTTATTTAAGTATTCCAGCCTGAGGCAATGGTTTTGCTCTATCGCTTGCAAAAACTCTTTTACCATTAATTAAGTCATATTTCCAAATAGGTGCATTTGCTTTAAAATCTTCTACAAATTCTTCTAAATACTTGAACCCTTCTCGTCTATGTCTTGTAAAAACTACACACAAAAAGCTTGACTCTCCTACCATTACATCACCAAAACTATGAGCCATTATTATTTTTACATCTTTTAAATTAGTCCATTTTTTAAACCATTCATTTAGCATAGGAAGATATAAATCAAAACTAAGCCCCTCAACCCCATTATCAGGTCTGACAATCCCAATAAAAGGAATCATAGCCCCAAAACCATCTAATTTAAACTCTTCATACCATCTGTTTAATGTATCAACTACTGGTATTCCACCTTTAAAAATCTCAACCATGACATCTCCTTACAATATTTCTTATAACCTTGGAACTTGGCTACTTCATTATCCTCCACAAACTGGAGGCAGTATAACTACCTTGTCTCCATCTTTCAAACTAACATCTAAACTACTTACAATCTTATCATTAACTGCAACAGCTGAATTTTCAAGCCATTTTTTTAAATTTTCATCTCTATTTAAAATCTCACGAAGTTCTTTTAAACTCTTAACATTAACTTTAATTGGTTCTTTTCCAATAGGTCCTAAAAACTCTACCGTTACCATTTCTATCCTTTTTATTATTTAAATATTTTGCCATTTTATCAATTTTTGAAAAAATTTATATCTTTAAGAATTTCTTATTGTATAAATAAGTTATCATATAAGCTATTATTATAGCCCAAATTAGTCTTACTAAAACTACAATAATAAAATTTGCCCCAAATATAACAAATAACAATGTATCTTCAATTACAGAATGACAAATGCTTAAAAAAGTCGCAATAAAAAAAATATCACTTTTTTTCATTTTTTTTGATTCTTCAATTAAAATAGCTGCACCATAAGTAATCCCTAAAAATAATCCTATTAAAATAGAAAAACTTTTGCTTATATTAAAATTTTTAAAAATTCTTTTTGTTCCTTCCATTATAAAAATCAAAAAAACTATCAAAATTATAATCTTTAAAGACAAAATTAAAGAATTATAAAAAGAGTTTAATAACATACTGATAAAACTTTCATAATGAGGTCTAACAAAAGAAGCATTATTTAAAGTAATGTTTCCAAAATAATTATTAGGAATAAAAGTAGCACTATAAGCAATTATAAAACCACCTAAAATCCTCAATATAAAAGAATATTTTATTGAAACGCCAAGTTTTCTTAAAATTGCACTCTCAACCAATAAAGAATGACAAACTCCAAGAAAAATAGCAAGTATGCTCCACTGTTTTGCATCTAAATCAAGAGGTGCTGCAAAAGCAATTGCTGCATAAAGATTTAAAAAAACTCCACTTATTATAGAAAGAGCTGTTTCTTTTGGCAAATTAAGCAATTTAGTTATAGGTTCAAATATAAAACTTACATAAGACAAAACATTATAATAATATAAAATATCTGCCAAAATATATATTGGAATTACATATTTTAATATTATAAAAGCCGAATGTATTGATTTTTTTAAAAGTAATTTCATTTTTTCTCTTTATGATAAAATTTCATTAAAAAGGTTCTTATGAAGATCGGTCATATTAATTATCTAAACCTCTTGCCATTTTATCAATTTTTGAAAAAAAAAGGGATAAAAGTTAGTAAGTCTTACCCTGCAAAAATCAATGAATGGTTTGAAAAAGGACAAATTGAAGCTGCATTTATCTCTTCAATAAAAACAAAAAATAAAAAATGCTTCAATGCGGGTATTATTGCCCAAAAAAAAGTAAAAACAGTAATTGTATGTAAAGGAAAGGGAGAAGATACTGAATCTGCTACATCAAACGTCCTTGCAAAAATTCTAAAACAAAACGGAAAAGTTGTAATAGGAGATAAAGCTTTTAAAGAGAAAAATTGTATTGATTTAGCAGAAGTTTGGTATAAAAAATATAAACTTCCATTTGTATTTGCTGTATTTTGTGCAAATAAAAACAATAAAAAATATAAAAAATTAATAAAAAACTTCCTAAGACAAAAACAAAAAATCCCTTACACAACTTTAACGAAATATGCTGAAAATATTGAAATTAGCTACAAAGAAGCTAAGGAATACTTAGACAAAATTATTTATTATAAAATTGGCTGGAGAGAAAAAAAAGCTTTGAAAATTTTTTGGAAAAAAGCAAAACAAATGGAGAAAAATGGAAAATTTATTTGAAATTGAAACATTACCTGAAATTGATAATGAAATATTTAAAACTCTACTAAAACATAAAAATATTAAAATCAAAAAAATTATCTCAAACAGCCTAAAAACTCCTCAAACTTTTTGTCAAAAAGAAGATGAATGGGTAGTTTTACTCAAAGGCTGTGCAAAAATTGAGATAAATGGAGAAGTTAAAAAACTAAAAGCAGGAGATTTTCTGTTTATTCCAGCAAAAACTCCTCACACTCTCTTAAAAACAAAAAAAATAGCAATTTGGCTTGCTATTCACATTTATTGATAAATTCTCTTTAAATACTCCATTTTTCTTGTCATATTAAGTAGCATCATATCCACAACCACGCACGCCGCCATTGCTTCTGTTACAACAGAGCCTCTAACGGCTACAATTGGGTCGTGCCTTCCTTTTAAGTTTACTTCTACTTCTCTTCCTGCTATATCAATTGATTTTTGGGGTTTAAAGATTGATGGAGTTGGCTTAAAATATATTTCAATTTCAACATCTTCACCATTACTTATACCTCCAAGAACCCCTCCTGAATTATTGCTTAAAAATCCATTCTTACTTATTTCATCATTATTTTCAAGTCCTGTAAGCTTATGAGCTTTTGTATTTCCAATATATATACCTTTTACGGCATTGATACTAACCATTGCACTAGCTAAAATATTATCAAGCTTATAATAAATAGGGTCACCTAATCCTATTGGAAGATTTCTTATTTTAAGTTTTACAACTCCTCCTAATGAATTATGTTCATTTCTTGCTTTATCAATAATTTCCATCCATTTTTTTTCTACATTTTCATCTAACGCAAAAACAGGAGAATTTTTTGCATATTCAAAATTTTCTTCTTTAGCCCTAATTCCACCTATTTCAATAACCCCTGCTTGAATTTCAATATTAAATTCTCTTAAAATCATCTTAGCAACCGCACCTGCTGCTACACGTGCAGCAGTTTCTCTTGCACTACTTCTTCCACCACCTCTATAATCTCTTATTCCGTATTTATGATAATAAGTAAAGTCAGCATGACCAGGTCTAAAGATATCTTTTATATTTGAATAATCTTTACTTTTTTGGTCTTTATTAAAAATTACCATAGCAATAGGAGTACCAGTTGTTTTTCCTTCAAATATCCCGCTTAAAACCTCAGGTGTATCACTTTCTTTTCTTCCTGTAGCAAATCTATTTTTACCAGGTCTTCTTCTATCAAGCTCACTAATTAAAAACTCTTCATCAAAATCAACTCCAGCTGGTACTCCGTCAATCACCACACCCAAAGCTACTCCATGTGATTCACCAAATGTAGTAAACCTAAAAATTTCACCAAAACTATTAAACACTCTAAACCTCCAATTCGTTGTTTTAAAGCCTAATCAACCAATTAACCAATACACAAATTACAAATTTAATTCTTTTTTTAGTTTTTCAATAGTAAGTCTAGCCCCTTCTTGCTGAGCTGCTTTTTTACTTTTTCCTTTTGCTCTTGCATACTCTTTATCATTAATATATACACCTATTTCAAACTCTTTTTTATGGTCTGGTCCAGTAGCACTAATAAGTTTATACTCAGGTACTACTCCAAAATGAGCCTGAGTTATTTCTTGAAGAGTTGTTTTATAGTCTTTAAGCAACTTCTCTGGCGTAATTATTGGGTATTCTTCTTTTAAAAGCTTTAAAGTAACTTCTTTTGCCATATCAAAACCAGCCTCTAAATAGAGTGCACCAATCAATGCTTCAAATGCACTGGAGAGAATTGATGGCTTTTCTCTACCTCTATTGTTTTCTTCTGCAGGTGAAAGAAACAAATATTTCCCAAGATCAAGCCTTCTAGCAAGTTTATCAAAAGAGTCTTCATTTACAAGAGCTGCTCTAAGCTTTGATAAAATACCTTCTTCTGCATCTGGAAAAAGATGATAGAGGTATTCTCCAATAATTAAATCAAGTACTGCATCTCCTAAATATTCTAATCTTTCATTATTAAAATCTTTTGTATAACTTCTATGTGTTAGAGCCTCGGTTATCAATTTTTCATTTTTAAACTGATATCCCAAGCTCTTTTGTAATTCTTCAGCTATCATTTGTAATCCTTTCATATGTTTTTGGTATTAATGATATACATTCTAATTTAAATTCTATTAAAGAATTAATATCATAAAACTGCGGTTTACTACTTAAATAAAAAAACAAAAAATGAGTTAAAGCTGCAATTTTATTTTTACAACTATCACAATCAGCTTGAGCTAATACAGATACTTTTTCTTCTTCAAGTCCCCAAATTTTAGTAATTGTTGCTGCAATACCAAACAGAGTTATTCCTGTCATTCTTTTTATAAGAGTGCCATATTCTATTGGAGTAGAACTCATTATTATATCAAGTTCTTCTTTTTTACTCCCTAAAAGTTTATCACAAACACATACACTCGCAGGAACTATTGCCCCTATTTCTGCATAGTTTTTAAAAGTTTCTTCACCAAATTCTAATATCATATACTTTTCAAACTCATTCATAAAACTTGCTTGAAAATCAGCAAAAGGAATATTAAATATTTTCCATGTCTTTGGTTGAAGTAAACTTACAAGATAAGAATACACTATACTTTTTGCCATCTCAAGACCAATCATACTAAAAAGCTGTATAGTATCTTCAACCTTATTTGGAAGAGAAAAATAGGCAGAATTTACAATATTTTCAATTTGTTTTTTTAAAACAAAATCTTTATCAGCTTCAAGAGCTGCCTTTTTAAGTTCACCTTCTTTTAAATACTTTAAACATTTTTGTACACTCTCAGGAACAGGAGGCACTTCTTTTAAATATTTAGATATTTCTTCTTTTGTAATAAGCATTTTTTACTCCAAAATTTTTCATTTTTCACTTTTCATTTTTAAAGCTTCCTCTTTTGCAATTTTATCACAAATTTCATTCTCTCTAAATCCAGAGTGTCCTTTGACCCAAATCGTATTAATTTTATGTGGCTTGCTTACTTCAATATACTTTTTCCATAGCTCAGGATTTTTTACGTTTTTAAAGTCTTTTTTTATCCAATTATTTAACCATTCTTTTATTCCTTTTAATACATAAGTAGAATCACTATATAAATCTACCTCACAAGGCTCTTTAAGTTGGTTTAAAGCTTCAATAACTGCAATTAGTTCCATTTTATTGTTAGTTGTATATTTTTCACCTCCTTTTAGGATCTTTTCATAATTTTTATATCTTAATATTGCACACCATCCCCCAGGACCTGGATTTCCGAGCGAACTTCCATCAGTAAAAACTTCAACTTTTTTCAAATTTTTCCTTTCTAAATTTTTATAATTTTTTATTAATTAATTCAGAGTCCTATTGTCTTTTTTATTTTTTGTGTTATAATATATCCACAAATTTTATCAAAAGGAGGCAAAAATGCCAAAAGTAAACAGATACCAAGACATTTCTCAAATAGATAGAGAAGCAAAAAAAGACTATATCGACAGACATTCACCATTTGTAATTTGTGAAGACAATGCAAAAAAAGGTGAAAAATTTAAAGTTAAAGTTAAAGTTGGAAATGAATACTCTCATCCTGATGATTTTGATCATTACATTGCATATGTTCAACTTTGGGATGGAGAAACATTACTAGGACAAGCTACATTTGCTCCAGGTACTCTTGGAAATCAAAAAGACCATGTAGAAGTTGATTTTCATATCATCCCTACTAAAAATAAACTTAAACTAACTGCAATGAGTTATTGTACTAAACATGGTCTTTGGGAGAGTGAAGTAAAAGAAGTTACAGTTACTGAATAAACTCTCCTTTTTCCTCTATTTTACTCTAATTTTACCATTAACAATTTTTAAAGTTAAAATAAAATCATTGAGATAATTTCTCAATATTTTTATTAATTATTTGTTAAATTTTATTGACTGATAAACTAAATTGATATATAATTTTCAATAGCCTCGAAGGAGGGCTTTATGTTTAAACGAATCTTGTTCTTTTACATTGATGGGTTTAAAAACCTATCAGACCTTGGGCGTAAGCTGTGGGTTATTATTATTATCAAATTGGTTGTAATTTTTGTAGTGCTTAAAGTTTTCTTTTTCCCTAATATTCATACAAAAGTAAAGGGAGAAGAAAACTTAAAAGAATTATATATTAAGCAACTTACAGGAATTACAACCACCAAACAAACAAAGGAGGAATAGCATGATAGATTACAGCATGCTTGAATGGGCAAGAGCCCAATTTGCAATGACTGCACTATTCCACTTCTTTTTTGTACCGTTTACGTTAGGTATGTCTTTTATGGTAGCATTTTTTGAGACAATTTACGTAAAAACTGGTAAAAAAGAGTGGAAAGAAATTACTCAGTTTTGGCAATTAATTTTTGGAATTAACTTTGCACTTGGTCTATCTACTGGTATTATTCACGAATTTGAGTTTGGGACAAACTGGTCTACATACTCATGGGTGGTTGGTGACTTATTTGGAGCACCTCTTGCAGTTGAAGGTATAGTTGCATTTTTTATGGAAGCAACATTTGCAGCAATTTCTTTCTTTGGATGGAAAAGAGTATCTAAAGGTGTGCACTTAGCTTCTACGTGGCTACTTGCGATTGGTTCAAACCTTTCAGCACTTTGGATTTTAATTGCAAACGGATTTATGCAACATCCAAGTAATGAATTTGGTTTCTTCAATATTGACACTTCAAGAATGGAAATGACAAATTTCTGGGCAATGATCACTCAACCAGTTGCTCAAGTTAAATTCTTACACGTGGTTAGTTCTGGTTATACAATGGCAAGTATTTTCGTTCTTGGTATATCTGCATTATATTTACTAAGAAAAAAACATGTTGACTTTGCTAAAAAATCAGCAGCAGTTGCAGCAGCTTTTGGTTTGATTTCATCAATTTTCCTTGCAGTAATTGGAGATGAACATGCATATGAAGTTGCAAATACTCAACCAACAAAAATTGCTTCAGCTGAAGGACTTTACGTTGGTGAAAGAGGAGCACCAATTGTAGCAATTGGTATTCCTAAAGCATTAGATGCTAGAACAGTTCAAAGTAATGATGAAGCTTTTGTATTTAAAATTGAACTTCCAAAAATGTTATCACTTCTTGGAAAAAGAGACCTAAATGCATTCGTACCTGGACTTAAAGACTTAGTACAAGGAAATGAAGAATATGGCATTTGGCCTTTAAGTAAATTAGCTCAAATTGGTAAAGAAGCAAGAGAAGATCTATTCAAATATCATGAAGCTAAAAAAGCTGGTGATACACAAGCTATGGAAGCAGCAAAAGCTGATTTTTATAAAGTTATTTGGCAAGATCCTGAAACTGGAACTAAACTGACAAAAGCTGACTTAATTGGATATGGATATTTTGCAAATAAAGATCCTAACCTAATCTATCCACCAGTACCACCTGTATTCTATGCATTCCATATTATGGTTGCTTTAGGTTTCTGGTTTATTATTCTATTCATTTTAGCTTATGTAGCAATTATGAAAGGAACATTTGAAAACAGTACACTACTTCAAAAACTAGCTGTTATTTCAGTTCCACTACCTTGGATTGCAACAAGCTTTGGATGGATGACAGCAGAAATTGGAAGACAACCATGGACAGTATTTGGAGTACTTCCAACAGCAGAATCTGTAACACCAATTGCACTACAAAATGTTCAAGCTACATTCTTTATGTTCTTAACAGCATTTGTAATTCTTGGTATTGCAGAACTAAAAATCCTATTTACGGTCGTTAAATCTGGACCAAAAGGAGCGCACTAATGAATTGGGCACCAATTACAGTAGACGCAACACACTTTTATCTCCAATTTTATTGGTGGATAATTGTTGCGGTTCTTGGAGGACTATTCTTACTTATGACATTTGTTCAAGGTGGACAAACTCTATTTCATTTAACAAATGATGAAACAGAAGAGAGAGCTATTCTTAACTCTCTTGGTAGAAAATGGGAGCTAACTTTTACAACTTTAGTTCTTTTTGGTGGGGCACTCTATGCAGCGTTTCCACTATTTTATTCAGTTTCGTTTGGTGGGGCTTATTGGGTATGGATGCTAATTCTATTCGCATTCGTACTTCAAGCAGTATCTTATGAATATATGAATAAGCCAAACAATTTAATTGGTAAAGGTGCTTATAAATTTTTCCTTTACTTCAACGGTGTTGTAGGTATAATATTAATTGGTGCAGCAGTTGGTACATTTTTTACAGGAAGTAACTTTAGATTTGATTATGCTACAAGAATTCTTGAGTGGGGAACTGCTCCTGATGGAATCAATTTAAGAGGTTTAGAAGCAGCAATTGACTTTAAACATGGTGCATGGTTTAACCTTGCTATGGGTATTTTAGTATTTGCAGTAGCTAGAATTTTAGGCGCTCTTTGGTTAATTAATGATATTGACAACAGGCAGTTTCCTGATTTAATAGCAAGACTTAGAGCTACAGTAAAAAGATGTTTTGCAATATTATTAGTTGCTTTACTTGTAGTACTTTATGGTCTTTTAACAATGAAAGGGTATTCATATGATATACATGACCCTAAAGGTACTGTAACTTTAGTAGATGGAAAATATCTACAAAACTTACTAGCATTTGGTGCAATTCAATTAATTGTTTTATTAATTGGTCTTGTATTATTTGTATATGGAGTATTTATTACAGCATTTAAAGAATCAAATAAAGGTATTTGGTTTAGTGGACTTGGTACTGTATTAATTGGTATTATTGTATTTACACTAGCTGGTCTAAATGGTACACCGTTTTATCCAAGCTATGCTGATTTACAAAGTAGTTTAACAATCCAAAATGCTTCTGGTAGCAAATATACTCTTATGGTTATGGCATGGGTTAGTGTTGCTGTACCATTTGTTTTAGGATACATCATTTGGGTATGGTATCAAATGAAAAAAGAAGGTCCTATTACAAGAGAAGAAATTGCAGATCCAGAATCTCATGCATATTAAGGAGTGAGAATGAAAAAAATAATTTTCTTATTAATGATGTTTTTTGGCAGTTTCCTTATGGCTACTGAAAAATTAATGCCAAATGGAATTAACCCAGAAGTTCATAAAATAGACTCAACATGGGGTATTATTATATTTTTTATGTGGCCAATTTTAATTATTATTAGTTACAAATTTATTGAATATACTCTAAAAAAATCTGGTCTTGAAAAAGACCTATAATCTCCCTCTCTTCTTTTCTTTAATAATTATCTTTTAATAAAAATTTTCCTTATCTTTATATATACACTCAAAAATTTGTTATAATTATGCTCCAATTACCACATTTATTTAGGAGAAAATTATGATAAAAGAACTTGAAAAGATTGGTATAAAGGCCAAAAATATTATTCAAAACCCAAGTTATGATAAAATAATTGAAGACACATTAAAAAGAGGTGAAGTTAAAGAGACTTTAAGTGGTGCTACAGCTGTAGATACTGGAGAGTTCACAGGAAGAAGCCCAAAAGATAAATACTTTGTAAAACAACCTCCAAGCGATAAATTTATAGCATGGGGAAATATAAACCAACCAATTACTCCTAAAACTTTCAAAAAACTCGAAAAATTCACAAAAGAAGAACTATCAAAATATGATGAATTATATGTTATCGATGTTTTTGTAGGTGCTAGTATTGACTCTAGACGTGCAATAAGATTTATAACTCCAATTGCTTGGCAAGCACATTTTGTAATGAATATGTTTATATTGCCAAACACAGAGGAGCTTGAAAACTTCAAACCAGATTTTACATTTTTAGTAGCAGGACCTGCAAAATATCCAAATTATAAAGAAGAAAATCTAAATAGTGATATTTTTGTAGCATTTAATATAGAAGAAAATTTAGCAGTTATGAGTGGTACAATGTATGGTGGTGAAATGAAAAAAGGTATATTTACTATGATGAACTACTGGTTACCACTCGAAGGCAAACTTTCTATGCATTGTTCTGCTAATATCGGAGAAAAAGGTGATGTAGCTTTATTTTTTGGATTATCTGGTACTGGAAAAACTACTTTATCAACAGATCCAAAAAGAAAACTTATAGGTGATGATGAACACGGTTGGGATGATAATGGAGTATTTAACTTTGAAGGTGGATGCTACGCAAAAGTCATCAACCTTGATAAAGAAAGCGAACCTGAAATATACTCAGCAATAAAAAGAGGTGCACTACTTGAAAATGTAGTAATAAAAGATAACGGAGAAGTAGACTATACTGATTCAAGCAAAACTGAAAACACAAGAGTTTCATATCCTATAGAACATATAGAAAATTACGAATGCACACTCCAAGGTGGACATCCTAAAAATATTATTTTCTTAACAGCAGATGCATTTGGAGTATTACCACCTGTATCTAAACTTACAAAAGAACAAGCAATGTATTATTTCTTAAGCGGATATACTGCAAAAGTAGCTGGAACTGAAAGAGGAATTACTGAGCCTGTTGCAACATTTAGTGCTTGTTTTGGAGAACCTTTCTTACCTCTTCATCCTACAGTTTATGCAAAACTTCTTGGAGAAAAGATTGATAAACACAATGTAAATGTATATTTAGTAAACACAGGATGGACTGGTGGTCCTTATGGAATAGGTAAAAGAATGAGTATTAAAGATACAAGAGCATGTATTAATGCAATCCTTGATGGAAGTATTGAGAAGGCTGAATTTGAAACTTTACCTGTGTTTAATCTTGCAATTCCAAAAGAATTGCCAGGAGTAAATACAAAAGTGCTAAATCCAAGAAATACATGGGAAAATAAAGAAGAATATGATGCTCAACTTAAAAAACTAGCTTCTATGTTTATTGAAAACTTCAAAAGATATGAAGACGTTAGTGAGGGGAGAGAATACGAAAAAGCTGGTCCAAAACTTTAACTTCTTCTTTCCTCTTTTTTTAAATACTTCTTATGCTTTAAAAAAACACTCAATAAACTTACTAAATTAGTCTAATTTATTTAAAACATACTAATACCACACCTTATTTAAAATCTTACATTTACTCTTTATCTTTTCTTTCTTTTCCTTATACCAATTCTAATATAGTCATAGTTTTTAAATAGAAGTATATGCTTTAATTGGTTGTATTTGATTAACTAAATTTTATTATACTGAAGTGTCTAAATATCTTGGAATTGGTATTATACCAATTGACAATGGAAAATGGACAATGGAAAATGATGAAAAGTATTGAAATAATGGCAGTTTTAAACATTTTTAAAGTAACTAACTAATTGAGAATTGGTATTATATCTTCATCTTCTTTTCCAAAACTTTAGATGTCTTAATTTATTTGAATTGGTATTACAACAGTAAAAAATTCTATTGCTTTTTTTTCTTTTTTTTAATATAATTTCACTCCAAGCGGGCTTAGCTCAGTTGGCTAGAGCGCCACCTTGCCAAGGTGGAGGTCGCGGGTTCGAGCCCCGTAGCCCGCTCCATTAAAAATTTTTTGGCGCCATAGCCAAGTGGCTAAGGCAGGGGCCTGCAAAGCCCTGATCCCCGGTTCGAATCCGGGTGGCGCCTCCAGTTAAGCAAAATTTAAGAAAAACTTGCTATAATTTCACTCCAAGCCCGGGTGGCGGAACTTGGTAGACGCAAGGGACTTAAAATCCCTCGGGCATTTTGCCCGTGCCGGTTCGAGTCCGGCCCCGGGCACCACTACTTATATCTAAGCTCTTAATTAATGTTGGAGAGGTGGCCGAGTGGTTGAAGGCGGCGGCCTTGAAAGCCGTTGTACGGGCAACCGTACCGTGGGTTCGAATCCCACCCTCTCCGCCACTTAAACTTCATTAAAGCATCTTCAAAAATGTGTTTACAACTTAATATCTAATTTTATATACTAAACCTAAAATAATATCTTACAAAATAAAAACGTAACTTTTTTTAATAAAAATTTTTGCTAAATTAATCACACCAAACCGTAAGGGCACTTTAGCGTTTGTGATTTTTATACTAAAACCCATTAAATATCCAACATCTTTAAGCACTAACTAAAAGAGCGAAACAATTGCAAATTTTAGCGACGCAAAAGCGTTAAAAAAAGTGCACTTAACCTGTTAGGGCAGCGTATGTCTCTACTTTTTAGCTTTTGCATATCGTTAAAAAATTTGCTTTTCTTTATTTCATTAATATCTTTTAAAATTAATTTGTCCTAAATCCTCAGGATATCCTCTTTTTTTTGCCAAGTTTTTAGCTAAATTTTCTATCTCTTTTTCATTAATTTCTAAATCTTTTTTGTTATTTATTTTAAACCCTAAATTTTTAAGTTCTTTTTCAATTACTTTTGACATTTCTATAATAGAAGAAGCCTTTACAATTTCACATCTTGCATATCTATCTCCTATAAAAACCTCAGCTGCACGAAGTTCTGGATCATTGCCTGGAATCTGTTGAGCACCAAAGAGAGGCACTTTTGTTACTTTTGCCGTTTTAAATTATGGAATAAATTTTGAGATATATTCAATTGCTTTTTTAGTTCTTTTTTCTACCTCTTCAAAATTCCAACCTTTTTCTATTTTTTCTATATGTCTCTTAGGTAACTCTGGTTGAGAGGAATCCTTAGTTTTTACTAATCCATCTTCAAAAAGTGTTGATTTTTTACTCATATAATGTAACTGAAAATGACTCCCTGGATATGGAGTAAATTGTCCAAGCCCCTTATCAGTACCTCTAATTCCAAGAAAAATAATTTCTGGCCAATATTTTTCATCATTTTCCCATTTTGTAACATAAGCTGCTTTGAACTCTACAAATCTTTCTTCTTTAAATCCAACAAAATCATCAATCACTCCACTTTCAAACCCAGCTGCATTGATTAAATAGTCAAATACATCTTTAAAAACCTTACCTTCTTTTTTATAAATAATTTCCCACTTATCCCCTACTCTTTTTACATCAACTACTTCAGTGTTTAACAAAAAGTTATCCTTCAGTAAAATCTCAGCGCTTGCTGCTATTCTAAAAACATTAAGTCCAAACTCTTTTACTAAAATCACTGGATACTTAATGGTATCTAAATCAATATTTCTAGCAAATACTGCCATCCAATCTTCATTTGATTTTGGAACATTTACTTTTGACTTTAATTTTTCAATTTCTTCTTTTGAATATATTTTATAATACTCATCTGGATCACCTAAAACTTTATTACTTTTATCTTTTTTCACTAACTCTTTATAATAATCCTTTATCTTTTCAAGGGCATTTAAAATTTCTTTCATAGAAATATTGACATCTTTTGGAACTGCTACTATTGTAGGTCTATAATCAATTGCAAAAGGAAAGAACTTCAAAAAATCAATTGATTCTTTTAGAAGCTGAAGTCTTTGGTTTAGAGATATTTCAGGATATAAATTTCCTCCTGCATGCAAATGACACATAGGAGGACCTGATACAAGTGAACTTTTCTTTTCAAAAATCATTACATCAACATCTCTTTGTTTTAAATAAATACCTGCTCCACACCCAGCAACTCCTCCGCCAATTATTGCTACTTTACCCATATATTACCTTTAAGATTTCTCTAATATCATCTACAACAAAGTCAGCATCAAGTCCTTTTATATCTTCACCTTGAGAATATCCATGAGTAATGGCAATTGACTTTATTCCTGCCCTTTTAGCCGCAAAAATATCATTCTTACTATCTCCAACCATAATGGTATCACTTGGACTTACATTTAACTTTTCACATGCAAATAAAAGAGGTTTTTTAGATGGCTTTTTCTCATCTAGGCTATCACCTCCTAAGATTAAATCAAAATATCCATCTATTTTAAATTCTTTTAAAATTGGAGTCACAAATTTAAAAGGCTTATTAGTAATAATTGCCAATTTTTTAGCTTTAAGCTTATCTAAAGTCTCTTTTACACCAGGATACATTTGTGTTTTTATGCATAAATTATTTTTGTAATGCTCCATAAAAATATTAAGAGCTTTTTTAAATTCATTTTCATCAATATAACCTATCTCAAAACTACCACTAAGAGCTCTTTTTACAAGCATTGTAGCCCCATTTCCTACCCAAGTTTTAATAAGTTCTATATCATATGGATTTTTTCCTATACTTTTTAACATAAAATTTATAGAATTTGCTAAATCTTCTGCACTATCAATTAAAGTACCATCTAAATCAAAAAACACTGCTTTCACTTACTTCCTTTAATGCTTTATGTAAAATTTTTATAATATCTGGATGGTCAAAAATAAATCCATGAGGGATTTCATCAAAATAAATTACATCTTTTAAATTTTTAATATGTGATAATAAATTCTCTAAAGAACTACTCGGAATTAAATCATCATCTTTTAATGCTACTACTACAACAGGTGCTTTTGTTTTAGAAATAAAATCAGCTTCTTTAAATTTATGTTTTAGAAGTAAGGAAATCGGAAAAATTGGATATTTCTTTTTTGCTATATTTTCAATACTATCAAAAGGAGTAATAAGCACCACTCCTTTTACATCCCTTTTACTTGCAACAAAACTTGCTACTGCACTACCAAGACTCCTTCCCATAACAATATCAGGGTGATATTTATCATAAATCTCAGTAGCATATTGTAATACACACTCCTCGCTTGCTTTACCTTCACTTTTAGCAAATCCAGGATAATTAAATCCAATAAAATTATAATCTTTAAGATTTGTGGCAATTTTGTCTAAAAATTCTAAAACATTATTTGCATTTCCACTAAAATATAACACTAGTGGTAAGTTTTCACCATTTTTAGTAAATCCACCCTCAAGAATTGTTCCATCTTTTGTTTTAAAATAGATTTTCTTTATAAGTTTTGGTGAGTATTCTTTAGCCCATTTTCCATTAAAAACTTTTTTATCTTGAGTAAGATATAAATATAAAGCCGCAAAAATATAAATAAAAACTAAAAATAACAAAAAATATAAAAATATATTCAACTAAACCTCCAAAGAGAAAATAGGCTAAAACTCTATTAGCCCCTCAAGTGGTGAAGAAGCAGTAGCATAAGGTTTTTTAGGAATTCTACCAGCTTTGAAAGCAAGTCTTCCAGCAATTACAGCATGTTTCATAGCTTCAGCCATTGCAATAGGATCCTGAGCCTTAGCAATAGCAGTATTTGTGAGTACTCCATCAGCACCAAGTTCCATAGCAACTGCTGCATCACTTGCTGTTCCAATTCCAGCATCTACAATTACTGGTACATTTACTGCATCCTTTATAAATACTACATTGTATCTATTTTGAACTCCAAGCCCACTTCCAATAGGAGCAGCTAAAGGCATTACTGCCGCAGCACCTGCGTTTTCTAGTCTTTTTGCCATAATAGGATCATCATTAGTATAAGCCATTATAGTAAAGTCTTCTTTTGCTAAAACTTCACATGCTTTTAAAGTTTCTATTACATCTGGATATAAAGTTTTTGCAGTATCCCCAATAACTTCAAGTTTTATAATGTCAATACCAGTAGCTTCTCTAACTAATCTAAAAAGTGTAATTGCTTCTTCTGCCGTAGTACATCCAGCAGAGTTTGGTAAGATTTTAACATCAGTATCTTTAAAATAGTCCATTAAATTTTCTTCATTTGGGTCAAGTATATTAACCCTTCTAACTGCAACTGTAATCATTTCAGCACCACTTGCAAGAGTTGCGTCACGAGTAGTTTGAAAGTCAGGGTATTTTCCACTTCCTACAATTAATCTACTTGTAAATTCATATTTTCCAATTTTTAAAATATCAGTCATTATCTCTCCTTTTAAATTTTATATAATCCCATATTTCTTTATCTCCAAGCAAGCCTCTTCTTGCAAAGAGCATAATTAATAAAAGAATTAAACTAAATACAACCATTCTAAGACCTGGAATACCATGAATTGGCCCAATACTCCAAGCTGTTTCATCTAGAGGCCTTAACATTTCCATACCTCCAATAAATAAAAACGTACCAATAATTGCACCACTCATACTTCCAAGACCGCCTAATACTATAATAATTAATAACTGAAATGTCAACATAAATGTAAACTGATCTGGTGAAATTGAACCAATACTACTAGCCATCAAACCTCCACCCATTCCTTCAAAAAATGCACTAGTCATAAAAGCTAGTGTTTTTGCATTAAAAGTATTAACTCCCATAGCAAGAGCCGCATCTTCATCATCTCTAACAGCCTTCATCGCTCTACCAAAACGAGAATATACTATATTATAAACTAAAATAACAGTAATAAGTGCAGCTACTCCTATCCAAAAATAACTTGCAAATGGTGGAATTGAATCAAGCCCCATAGAACCATTAGATATTTCTGGATTATTAATAAGAAAAATTCTAATAATAAAACCAAATCCAAGTGTTACAATTGCTAAATAATCACCTCTTACTCTAAAAACAGGAAAAGCAAGAGTTAGTGCAACTAATGCTGATACTATACCGCTTATTATTAAAACAAAAAATGGATTTGGCAAGAAAAGTTCTCTAATAAGAGGCAAAGGCTCTGTTAACATATACATCTCTTCTTTCATTTCAGGGGATAACATTAAAATTGCTGTGACGTATGCACCTATTGCTACAAACCCGTTTGGTTCTAATGAAAATTGCCCTGTAACTCCATTAATAAGGTTATAACTAACTGCTAAGATAATAAAAATATAAATATTTCCAAGCACAGTAATAGTATAGTCATTTAAAAGTGTTGGTGAAACATATAAAAATCCTACAAAAATAGCTGTAACAATCACAACTAAAGTAAAATAATTAGTAGAAGATAAACTAAGTTTATATTCCATTTTCCATTCTCCATTTTGCATTTTTAAAACCTTTGTCTTTCAAAATCGATTCCCATAATTCCAGTTGGCTTAAATAATAACACAAAAATAAGTAAAATAAAGGCAAAAGCATCTTTCCATCCACCGAGTTCTGGAAAAAATCCAGGAATTGCAACTTCAACGAATCCTAGAATAAATCCACCAATAACAGCTCCTGTTACACTACCTATACCTCCAACTACTGCAGCAGCAAATGCTTTAAGGCCTACTAATACCCCCATATAAGGATCAATACTTGGATAAGCCATTGCATAAGATATTCCCCCAAGAGCCGCTAAACTAGAACCAAGAATAAAAACAAAAGCAATAATTTTATTAGAATCAGCTCCCATTAATTTAACCGTTTGTATATCAAAAGCAAGAGCTCTAATAGCAATTCCTATTTTAGTTTTATAAAGAATATATAATACTACTCCTAATAATAAAACTGTCATAATAGGAACTAAAATTGTAAGAATAGGCACGGTAATCCTACCAAACTCAAAAACTTGAGAAAACCATTTAGGAAAATAAAAACTTTGATAATTACCTCCAAAATATTGATTTGCTATAACATTAAATAGAGACTCTAAAAAAAATGAAATACCAATAGCAGTAATTAAAAGTGAAATTTTAGGAGCATTTTTATCAAGAAGAGGTTTATAAGCTGTTATATAAGTCATTACTCCTATAATTGAGGTAAATAAAATTGAAAGACCTACACTTGCAATAAATACAGGTAAAGTTACTGGATTAAACTTCCAACCTGTAAATATTCCTACAAAAATAAAAGCTAAAAATGCCCCTACCATCATAATATCACCATGGGCAAAATTTATGAGTCTAAGCACACCATAAACTAAAGTATACCCAATTGCAATTAATGCATACATACTCCCAAGTGAAAACCCATTAATAATCTGTTGTAATACAAAATCCATCACTTCTCCTTACATACAACTCTGTTTCTGCCAGATTTTTTTGCCTCATATAAATTCTTATCTGCTTTTTGAATAAGATCTCCCAAATCTTCTCCCTCAAATTCGCTTACTCCAGCACTGATTGTAACTTTTAAACAATTTTTCCCACAAAAATCATAAGTCTCTATCTTTTTTCTAACTTTATCTATTTTTTTGCAGGCTCTGTCTAATGTTGTAAAAGGCATAACAACTAATATTTCTTCTCCTCCATATCTTATAACTATATCAGAATTTCTGAAATTTTTTATTAAAAGATTTGAAAGTTCTTTTAATACACAATCTCCTATTAAATGACCATAATTATCATTTATTTTTTTAAAAAAATCTATATCAATAATTGCAATACTTAAAGGAATATTATATCTTTTTGCTTCACATATTTTATTTAAATAACTTTTCATAAATCCTCTATTATAGAGTCCTGTTAATGGATCTCTTAATGACTTTTCATATAAAAGTTGATTATTCTTTTCTAAATCTCTTAAAATCATCTCTTTTTCAAGTGAAATTGCTAGAGGTGTTGATATCTGTTTTAATAATAAATCTAAAAATTTTCTATCTTTTTCATCTATATCTTTTGCAATAAAAATATACATATTTCCAATTATTTTATGTTTTTCATCAAAAAGTTCTTTTTTAAATGAAAAAGTTTCCTTTTTATATTTAGTCTCTTTTAATTTAAAGTTTTTATATTCAAAACAGTACTCTTTATCAGAATAGAAAGATTTCCCACATACTTTTATTTTTTCTATTAAAGGCAGTATTTCCTTTAAATTCGAAAATAAATTTTTCAATATAAGCTCAAAAGAGGAAAGAGAAACTGAGTCTTTTAAAAATTTTTTAAAAACTTCATCAGTTTTAGACAAGATATCTAAATCGCTAATATAATCATCCATTAAGTAAAGACCACAATCTAAACTTTTTAACTTTTCAATTAAAGGTTTAATAAGTTCTCTTTTTATAATACTTCCATGTTGTGGAGCTATCATTGAAATATCTTTTTTTTCTATTTTATTAATAGAATAATTTAAAACTTCTTTACTTGGTATATAATGTTTATGAAAAGTTTTTGCATATTCAAAATATTCATTGGCATCTTTTGCAAAAAGTTCAAACTCAGGTGTTAAACCTCCAAATAAATCACTAGAAAATAAAATTTTACTTTTTTTATCATATGTACAAAAGGCTCCTGCAAAATGAGCATATGGAGTAAAAACAAATTCAAGTTCTCTATCTCCAGCTTTCAATTTCCAATCATTTGAATCTACTAAATAAAAAGGCGTTTTCCATTGATAATGCTTAAGAAGCATTTCAGTACGCCAATGAGTAACTATATATCTTTCACCCTTTGGAAAAAGAGTTTCAAGAGTTGAGTAGCAACCAACAATATCTGGGTCTTGATGATGCATAATAATATATTTTATATCTTTAAGCGGCATAACTGATGTTATTTTTTCAAGTACTATTGGAAAAGTTATCATACTGCCAGGATCAATTAAAATACTCTCTTTACCATTTTTTATCAAATATACATGACATTGAAATGGGTCATTAGGAATTACATATCCTACCCAAAAAACATTATGCACTATTTCTATTGGCCTCGAATAATCCATTTTATCCCTTCTATATTTTTACCTATAAACTCAAAAAATTTATAGGTAAAAACCCTCAAAAAGAGGGAAATTATGGCTTAACAAGTTCAACAAACTCTGTTTTTCCATCAACAATTTTTTCAATAACTGCAGGTTTATTGATTGGATTTCCTGTATTTGGATCAATTGTTAAATATCCTGTAACTGCTTCAAGATTTTTAGTATGTCTTAGTGCATTATTTACACATTTTTTAAACTGATCTAAGTTATTTGAATTAGCTTTTGTATTACATTGTTTTACTGCATTATAAATTAATAAATATCCATCAGCACCTGTTGCTGCAAATGCACTTGGAAGTCTTCCATATTTTGCTTTAAAGTCTTTAATAAACTCAGCTGAAAGTGAAGTTGGAGCTTTTGCTGCATCAAAATGATCAGTATACATTACACCATTTGCTGCATTTCCTGCTAGTTTTTTAAGAAGTCCTGGGTCTGCAATACCATCTCCACCCATTACAGGTGCTTTCACACCAGCAGCTCTAAGTTGTCTTAAAAATAGACCCTCTTCTGGAGCATAAATTGGTGTATAAATAAATTTAGGATTTAATCTTTTAATTTGAGCTACTTGAGCATTAAAATCTTTATCACCAGTATTTATATAAAGAGTCTTTAATATTTTACCTCCACCTTTTTTATAAGCTTTCATAAATGCTTTTGCTAGACCCACTGAATAATCCTGTTTCATATCAAATACAACAATTGCATTATTAAGCCCATGTTTTAGAGCATATTTTGCAGCTACAGTACCTTGAAAATCATCTGTAAAACAAGCACGAGTTATATAGTTTGAATTTTTTGTAACTCTTGGATTTGTCGCAATTTGAGTTACTGTTGGAGTTTTCGTATCATCTGCAAATCTTTTAATAGCAAGACTCATTGAACTAGCCAAAGGCCCTTCAATTGCTACTACATTTTCACCACTTACTAATCTTTTATACCCATTAACTGTTTGAATTTTATCAAATTGATTATCTACAATTACAAGCTTAATAGTATCTCCATTTGGTAATTTATTATATTTCTCATGAGCTAACTTAATTCCATCAAGTGTTTTTTGACCAAATGCTGCAATAGGACCAGTTAATGGTTGTAAAATACCAACTTTTATTTCTTTTGCTAAAAGACTTGATGCCAAAAGAGCGCTCAAACCAATTGCTAAAAATTTCTTTTTCATTAACTCTCCTTTTATGTTAAAATTACCCAATTCATATTATAACAAATAATAACAAATTAATAACAAATTAACTTTAAAGGGATTAAATGATAGATTTAAAGCTACTTGAAAAAGATTTCGAGAATACTCTCAAAAAATTAACTACAAAAGGTACAGATGAAAATATTTTAAAAGAGATTAAAAATCTTTTTGAAAAGAAAAAAGAGACAAAAAAACTATTAGAAGACCTTCAAGCAAAAAGAAATACTTTATCTAAAAATATTGGTCTTTTGATGAAAGATGCTAAATTAGATGAAGCTGAAAATCTAAAACAAGAAGTCTCTTTATTAAAAACACAAATTTCTGAACTTGAAGAAGAACTCAAGAAAATTGATGAAGAGTTAAATAAAAAAGCTTTTCTAATCCCAAACATTCCAGATGATGACGTACCAGTGGGAGCAGATGAAAATGAAAATATAGAAATAAAAAAAGTAGGAGAAATTCCTAAATTTGACTTTGAACCAAAATCTCACGATGAACTTGGAGAGTCTCTTGGTTGGTTAGACTTTGTAAGAGGAGTAAAACTTGCAAAAAGTAGATTTACAGTAATGAAAAAAGATGCTGCAAGACTTGAGAGAGCCTTAATTAATTTCTTTTTAGAGCACAATAGAAGTTATGGTTTTGAAGAAGTTTATGTACCATTTATTGTAAATAAAGAAACAATGACAGGAACTGGTCAACTTCCAAAATTTGAAGACGATTTATTCAAAATTGAAAATGAAAATCTATACTTAATCCCAACTGCAGAAGTGCCTCTTACAAATCTTTTTAGAGATGAAATTATAACTGATTTGAGTAACCCTATTAAACTTACTTCTTATACACCTTGTTTTAGAAAAGAGGCTGGAAGTTATGGAAAAGACACAAAGGGTATAATTCGCCAACATCAATTTGATAAAGTAGAACTTGTAGCAATAACAAAACCAGAGGACAGTGATAAGGTATTTGAAGAGATGGTAGAATGCGCAAGCAAGGCTCTTGAAAAGTTAGGCTTACCGTATAGACAAGTAATGCTATGCACTGGAGATCTTGGGTTTAGTGCAGCCAAAACAATAGATTTAGAAGTTTGGATACCTAGCCAAAATAAATATAGAGAAATTAGTTCAGTTAGTAATACCCGTGATTTTCAAGCAAGACGTGCAAAAATTAGATATAAAGATGGCAAAAAAAATAGACTTGTTCATACTCTAAATGGAAGTAGCCTAGCAGTTGGAAGAACGCTAGTTGCAATTATGGAAAATTATCAAACAAAAGATGGAAAAATAGAAATCCCAAAAGTATTAGAAAAATACTTATAATAAATGAAGTTGTAGAGGTTGTAGGGGTTAATAGGGGTTGTAGAGGTTGTAGAGGTTATAGGGGTTGCTAAAAGTTTTCATAATACCTCTAATACTTCTACAACCTCTAATACCTTTATTACCTCCCTACTACCTCTAACAACCAACACACTAATTACAAAACTAAAGGTTTTAAGTGGCTGAAGAAAACGTCGTAGTTATAGAACCAGATAAAGAAGAGAAAAAAAACAAACTCCCTCTTCTTATAATCATTTTGCTACTACTAGTTATTATACTCTTGTTAGTTCTCTTAGCAATAGTAGTTATAAAAAAGAAAAAAGAAAATAAGAGTAAAGACATCAATATAGAAAAAATTGTAAAAAAATTACAAAAGAAAAATATTCCAAAAGATGAACTAAATATTTTAGTAAAAAAAGCGACCATTTTATATAAAAGTGGTCAAAAAGAAAAAGCACTTGAGATTCTGGAAAAAATAGCTCAGTTTTCAAAATCACTTTCATATTATAATCTTGGCGTTATTAAACTAAAAGAAAAAGACTATAAAATGGCACTTGAATATTTTAAAAAAGCTATTCAAAATAGACAAAATAGAGTAGTAAGTGCAATAAACGCTAGCTTTTGTGCATTAAAGTTAAAAAACTATAAACTTTTTGACTATTATAGAAATCTGGCTTATACATTTTTACCTGAAATTTCAAAAAATAAAAATTACCCATATTATTATGGAGTTGTAATGTATTATTTGGGTTATGAGTATGAAAGCATACCTGCACTTCATAAAAAAACCGCTTTTGAAGAAGATTCAAAAAAACTTTTAGGTGTAATATATGATTATTATAATGACCAAACTGCTAAAGAATATATAAAGGACCCTCTTTACAAAGGTTTAAACTATGCAAAAGCAGGTGAGTATTATTTAGCAAAAGAGTACCTCTCACGAAGTAACCAGGATTTGGCAAAATTTGCTCTGGGTCTTGTTAATTTAAAAATTTCAGCGTTTAAAGAAGCTGCAAAAATTTTTAAAGAATATAAAGACAAAAATATGTTTCCAATAATTGTTTTTTTAAAAAAGTCTCTTTTTGATATTAAACAAGCTCAAAAAGAGTTTAAAACTTCATTTCTTAAAAAAAGAAGTGATTTTTATGATCTGTTTTTTTATTTTGCTCCTTATAAAGTATATAATCTAAATCAAACTATAAATTATCTAAAAAAAGGAATAGCAGGTATTCCTATTGGAGCAGTAGAAGAAGCAAAAAACTATCTTGAAAAAAGTGCAAATTACTCTTCAATGAACCTTAAAATCTCAAAAGCCATAAAACTAGCTCTAAATGGCCATATTTATCTAGCAAATAAAGAATTTAAAAAACTTTTAAAAAATAATAATTCTTATATTTTACACTATAATACTGCTCTAACCTATGCCCAACTTGGAGATTATTATAATGCATATATACACTTTCTAAAAGCATATCATTTAAATCCTTACGATTTAAAAAGCGGTATTTTAGCGCTTTTCTCAGCATCAAAAGCAAATATTAAAAATAAACATCTAGTAGCTTTAATAAAAGAAGATTTTAATGATAATACTATTTTAGAAGATGCAATGCTAAGTATTTTCTTAAACGATAGAATCAAAATGGCAGCATTTTTACAAAAAGAACAAAAAAATACTCCTTTTTGGATTTTAACAAGACTTACAATAAAAGCTCTTTATAATAAAGATTTCTCTTATGAAGCACTACAATTAAAAAGTGTTTTTGAAAAAGATTTAATAGCAAATCTTTTATATTTTTATGCAAATAACAAAAACTTAAAAATTAATAAACTAGCACAAAATTATCAAAGTTTCTTTTTACAAATCAAAACAAATGTAAATTTATATGATTTTTATTATGGTGCAAAAATTGCAAAAGATTGGTATTTTGAGTTTGCTAAAATTTCCGGTCTTATGTATAGAGTGAGACTTGATTTGCTTAAAAAAGCAAAAACAGAAAATTATGATATTATTCCAGTACTCAAGAGATTAGCTTATGCTAACTTTTATACTAAACATTTTGAAGAGTCTTATACTATTTATAATGACCTTATAAATAATAAAAATATAAATGACCCTCATACACTTTACCACGCAGCCATTTCAGCAATTGCAGCAGGACATCACGCAAATGCTGTAGTATTAATGGAACTTGCAAAACTCAAAAATCCAAATTACTTAGAAGCAAGATATGGTCTTGGTCTTTTATGGCAAGAGGCAGGAAATTTAAATGCAGCTTCTATTCAATATTCAAAAATTGATAATGAATTTGTAAGCAAATTTTTTGATTTTAATATAAAACCTATAAATTAATCCAAAATTAATCTTATTTAAAGATAATAAAAATAAAAAAAGGGGCTACATGAAATTTTCATCAAATGATTTCAAAACTACCACTCAAGGGGAGTATATAAATCAAACTACAGACTATGCTATTACTGATATTAACGCTTTTGTAAAACGTACTTATCAATTATTTGCAGGAAGTTTGATTGCAGGTGCAGTTGGTGCATATGTTGGAATGGGCTTTGTAGGGAATATGATAAACCCTGTAAGTGGTGGTCTTACTTTTACATACTTTGGTGCGATAATACTTGAATTTATCTTACTTTTTGGACTGTTTGCAGCAAAAAACAAAACTCCTCTTAATTTAGTATTACTTTTTGCTTTTACATTTATGACAGGATTTACTTTAGCCCCAACTCTTGCTTTTTTTATTGCTAAAAACATGGGTTATGTAATTGGTGAAGCATTTGGACTTACAGCCATAGCTTTTGGAGGTCTTACAATTTTTGCTATGAATACCAAAAGAGACTTTACTACAATGGGTAAAATGTTATTTATTGCATTAATTGTATTAGTAGTAGCAAGTTTAGCAAATATTTTCTTACATTTACCAACATTGCAACTAATAATAGCTTCAGTTGGTGCAGTTTTATTTAGTATGTTTATTTTATACGATACTCAAAATATTATAAGAGGAAATGTATCAAATGAAATTGAAGCTGCAGTTTCATTATATCTTGACTTTCTAAACCTATTTATCTCTTTACTTCAAATTTTAGGATTTTTAAATAGTGAAGAGTAATCTTCCTCTTCGCACTATTGATGCAAATATCAATAGATTTAAAGAAGGTATAAGAGTAGTAGAGGATATTTTAAGATATGAATTTAATTCAACCCTTGCAAAAGAATTAAAAAACTTAAGACATATTAAATTACCTGACTATGAAGAAATCATAAGCAAAAGAGATTCCCTAAATGATATCCTAAAACCTTCCACAAAAAGCGAACAAAAAAGAAATTCTATAAAAGATTTAATAATCTCAAATCTCAAAAGAGCCCAGGAGAGTGCTAGAGTTTTAGAAGAGGCTTATAAACTAATAGATATCAATACCTCAGAAAAATTTAAAAACGCTAGATATAAGCTTTATAACATAGAAAAACAAATCTTAGAATTAATACAAAATATATAATCTCTCTTCTTCAAATTCAATTCTTTCTTTTAAAGCATTACCAAGTTTTATAAAGTCATGTGTAAATTCATTTATTTTACTTTCTAATACAAACTTATTGTTATACCAATTGACAATGGAAAATGGACAATGAAAAATGATGAAAAGTATTGAAATAATGGCAGTTTTAAACATTTTTAAAGTAACTAACTAATTGAGAATTGGTATTATATTTTAAAAAAAATCTCTCAAACATCTTTGTAATAATATTTATTTCATCTTTTGTCTCTTCTATAAAATTAACCACAACATCATAATCTTTATATTTTTTTATAAGTTTTGTATACAGATAATTATTTTCAAAAATAATATGTTTTTTGTATGTGTAGTAAAGCTCATTTAATAACTTCAACGCTTTGTCATACTCTTTATTTGCAATCTTTGACTCTATTTCATTATACAGTTTAAAAAGTATTTTATGTTCTTTTTCAAGCTGTTTTATAAGTTTCGGTTTTGCATTTTTATTAAAAATTGAAACTAAACTTGTAATAACCCCTTATACATCCTTTACCTTTTAAATTTATCTAAGTTATTATATAATTTTTTTATTAAATATAAAAGAACTTGTCTAACTTGATAAAGTTATCATACTAGCAAAATAGGTATTATGAGTTTAACTTCCTTTATTTTTATAACAATAAGTTAAATAAATTAAAAAAATTAATAACAGTAAGTCACAGGGCCTAAAAAATTTAGATATAGTATAATTTTTTTTAAAAACTCCTAAAGGTCAATATTGTATACATTTAAAAATCTTCTAAAAGAAATAAAAAAATATAAAAAAGAATTCATCTTAGCTCAAATTATAGCCCTTATAGCTACAGTTATTTCAATTCCTATTCCTTTGCTTATGCCTCTTTTGATAGATGAAGTTTTATTAAAAAAACCTGGATTTTGGGTTAATAGTATTAATCAAATTTTTGGAGAGTGCAGTGCTTTTTGTTATGTCATAATAACATTAATAGTAGTAGTATTTTTAAGAAGTGCTTTTGTCTTTTTAAATATTCTTCAGACTTTCTTTTTTGAAAAAATAACAAAAGATATAACCTATAAAATCAGACTAAAAGTATTAAACCATCTAAAACATCTCTCAATTAATGAATATGAAAATCTAAAAACAGGAGAAATTGCAAGTAAATTAATTAGCGATGTAAATACAATTGAAGAATTTTTAATAAAATCGGTTTCAAAATTTGTAATATCGTTTTTAACTTTAATTGGAGTTGCTATTGTATTATTATTAATAAACTTCAAACTTGGGCTTTTTATTTTAATTCTTAATCCATTTGTAGTAGTATTATCAGGAAAAATAGCAAGAAAAGTCAAAAAATACAAAAAAGAAGAAAACAAAACTATTTCTATTTTTCAAGAAGCATTAATTGAAACATTAGAATTATTCGAACAAATTAAAGCTTATAATAAAGAAAACTTCTTTTTCAAAAAACTGTTTGAATTAGCAAAAGAGTTAAAAGAAAAATCATTTAATTTTAGTTATAAATCTGAAGCTTTTAGTAGATTAAGTTTTTTAATATTTTTAATTGGATTTGAAATATTTAGAGCTGCCGGAATTTTAGCGGTAATGTATGATGACCTTTCAATTGGACTAATGCTTGCAGTATTTGGATATTTGTGGTTTATGATGACACCTATTCAGGAAATTATCTCAATTCAATACGCGTATTTTGGAGCAAAAGCAGCGCTTGAGAGAATTAATGAAACTTTATCTTTACAAAAAGAACCAAATTTTCCTCATAAAAAAGACCCATTTAATACATTAGTTAAAATAGATATTAAAAACCTATCATTCAAATATAAAGAAAGTGACTGGATACTAAAAAACGCAAATGCTAGCTTTCATCCTAATCAAATAACAGCCCTTATTGGTGCTAGTGGAGGCGGTAAGACAACGCTTGCAAAAATAATTTCAGGATTTTTTACCCCAGATGAAGGTGATGTGTTATATAACGGGATTAGTTTCAAAGAAATAGGATTAAATGAAATTCGAAAAAACGTAAGTCTTATTTTGCAAGAAACACGTCTTTTTAATGATACAATTCGATTTAATTTAACTCTTGGAAAAGAGTTTAGTGAAGATGAAATCTGGGAAGCTCTAAAATTAGCTGAACTTTCAGAAGTTGTGAAAAACTGGGACAAAGGTCTTGATACATATGTTGGGAAAAACGGAGTAAAATTAAGTGGTGGTCAAAAACAAAGAGTAGCAATTGCAAGAGCGCTTCTACATAAACCAAAAATTGTAATACTTGATGAATCAACTTCAGCACTTGATATCGATACAGAAAAGAAGGTTTTTAAAAATATTGAAAAGTTCCTTAAAAGTCGAACTTCAATCATAATAGCTCACAGAGCTGAGACTATTGCAAAAGCAGATAGTATTTATATGATTAAAAATAAATCTTTAATACAATTATCTTAAATTTCTAAAAACCTATTTGCACCTTTTAACCTACTCGTATGTTTTTTAACCCATCCATCAAACTCCTCTATTCCTTTATTTTTACAAAGTGCTAATAATTCATAGTATGGATGAGAAGAATATCTTTTTTTAAACTCTTTTTTTGTAAGTTTCGCAGCTTTTTTTGCTTCTGTTTTTAAAGATTCATATTTTTTTAAAAACTTATTTTCAATTTCAGCAAAATATTCATATTTTTCACTTTTTTTGTTTAGAATTTCTTTATATTCATTTTCTCTTTTTTCTAAAATCGCTTTTATAACTTCATGAGGCTGAATTTTTCCAAGAAGTTTATGGCGTCTTAAATATTCATCTGTTTTTATTTTTACAAATTGCATATCCTCAAATATTAAAACCCAACCTTCAATATCTTTTTGGGTTTTTGATAAATCTATAAACTCATCTAAAGATCTAACTTTATAAGTTTTTGCTGTATCTATGCCATAATCCTTAGCTTCATTTTCAAAATCTAAATCATACTTTCCTGTTTCAAGGTCTCTTACTTGAATTAAAACTAGCCTCTCTTCTTTATAATCCATTACAACCTGAGTTTTTGGCGAAAAATATTCAAAAAGTGGAATTTTTCCTTCATTAAACTTTTTTATTACATACTGTTTTAGATTTTCATTATTTTCAAAAATTTCCTGTGCTCTTTTAGCTTGATAAGAATCAAATCTAAGTTTACTTTTAAAATAAACTTTTCCTTCAACTAAAATAGGATGAACAAATGTACCATCAATTTTTTCCTGGACTTTTATAATATTTTTATTTTTTAATTCATCTTTCATCCATCCAGGTGCTTGATTTAACTCAAAAAACTTATGAATTCCTAAAAATCTTTTCCACTTACCATCTTTCACAAAAGTAAGAGCCCTCATTTCATATGCATTAAATCTTTCAAACTCTTCAAAATTTCCCTGCTTATAGTGATAAATAACTACCTCTTTTCCTTGGAATTTAAATTTCTTCAAAAAAAACTGTTTTGAATTTTCCACAATATAATCACATTCATCTTTGCTTGGTAAATAAAACATAAAAAAACACCTTTGTTTTTTAATGTAGATGTATCAAATTATACCAATTCTTAATTAGTTAGTTACTTTATAAATGTTTAAAATTTCCTTAATTTCAATATTTTTCATCATTTTCCATTGTCCATTTTCCATTGTCAATTGGTATTACAATTGTATCTTTTATCTTTTTAACAAAATACTCCATTATATTTTTATACATAGCTATATTTTTACCAATACCAAAAAAAGTAATTTCACTATCTTCAAGAACTAAAAGAACATAATCTTCTTTTAAAAAAACATTTAACAAACCAAAACAATCATTTTCATTTAGAATTTTTATGATTTTTCCATCTTTCACAACCCCAACTTTACCACTTTCCACAAATACAAACTCAAAATTTGTAATAACCTCTTTTTTTATAATTTTCTTTCTGTAAAAATGATCCAATTCATTTATATTCACTCCATTAAAAAGAGAATTTATTTTTCTTGGAAAACTTCTATCCCCAATTTCTAATAAAAACTTAGTTTCTTCATTAGTATAAGTGGTAAATAAATTCACTCTACTACCTTTAATATTTTTTGTAAATAAATTAACCAGTCACTATTATGAGATTTGGACATGTCTATATTTTTAAGAAAATATTTAATAAAAGTTTTTGTAGAAAAATCTCCATTTATATTGGATTTATTAAAAAACTCGACAATTAAGTTAGACTTTGAAGCATTATACCAAAGCAGTTTGTCAAAATAATAAAGCTTAACATTTATGATCTTTTCAAGTTTTTTTAGGTGCATTTCTCTTAATTTATTAAATCTTGGAAAAAACTATAACTCTTCTTTCCTTTCTATTTCCTCCATAAGTTTTTTTGCCTCATAAAACCTATCTCTTTTTTTAGATAACTCATATATTGATTTTTTTATAGTTTGGGTCTTTTTGAGATATAGTTTTTAACTTTTCTTCACTAGTTGTAATAACACAAGTATATTCTTCAATACTTGTTTTTAATTTTTCTACTTCATTTTTAAGTTTTTTATATTTTTCAATATTTTCTAAATACGCTTGATAAAAAATAATTTGAATATATTGAGATTTTTTCGAAAAATCTTTATAAAAAACATAAAGAGAGTTTACATCTTGATATAGTTTACCTACAATACCCTCTAATATTTTTTCATCTATATCACTTAAGAAATTTGTAGCCGTATCAATAAAACGCTTTAGTTCTATATAATTGGTCTTAGGAAATCTGAACTTATTAGAAATTAAATAATTAAAATGAAAATTATTAACTCTATGTATTAATTCAAAGTAATTATCTAAAAAATTCTCTAATTCCATATTGTACCCTTTTTCATCCTCCCATAATTTTAATATATTTTTCTATAAATGTGATAAAATAGCATTAAAAAAGGAAGTAAATGAGAAGTGACGAAATAAAAAAAGGATGGCATAGAGCTCCACATAGAAGTTTACTTAGAGCTTGCGGACTAAAAGATGAAGATTTTGACAAACCATTTATTGGAGTAGCAAATAGCTTTATTGAAATAATTCCGGGACACTTTTTTTTAAATAAATATTCTGAAATTATAAAAGATGAAATTAGAAAACAAGGATGTATACCTTTTGAATTTAATACAATTGGTGTGGATGATGGTATTGCAATGGGACATAATGGAATGCTTTATAGCTTACCTAGTCGTGAAATAATTGCAAACTCTATTGAAACTGTTATGAATGCTCATAAACTTGATGCACTTATTTGTATTCCAAATTGTGACAAAATCACTCCTGGAATGGTTATGGGAGCACTGAGAGTAAATGTACCTACTATTTTTGTAACTGGTGGTCCAATGAAAGCTGGACATTTACCTGATGGAACTCCAGTTGACCTTGCTACAGTATTTGAAGGAGTTGGAAAGTTTGAAAAAGGTGAAATTGACGAAGATAAGCTTTATCAATTAGAATGTTTAGCGTGTCCTGGTGGTGGTAGCTGTAGTGGTATGTTTACAGCAAACTCTATGAATACATTAATTGAAGCTATGGGTATAGCGCTTAAAGGAAATGGAACAATCTTAGCACTTACTCCTGAGAGAGAAGAATTATTAAGAAAAGCTGCTAGAAGAATTTGTGAAATTGCAAAAGATGAAAAATTAAGCCAAGAGTACAAAATAAGAAATATAATCAATGAAAAAGCAATCCATAATGCATTTGTAGTTGATATGGCAATGGGAGGAAGCAGCAATACTGTACTTCATATGATGGCAATTGCAAAAGAAGCTGAGGTTGATTTTGATTTAGGAAAAATTAACGAAATTGCTCGCCATACTTCTCATATTGCAAAAATTTCTCCTTCACTTCAAACTATTCATATGGAAGATATAAATAGAGCTGGTGGTATGAGTGCAGTTATGAAAGAAATAAGTAAAAGAAGTGATACTATTCTTTACCTTGATAATCCAGTAATTGAAGGTGGTGTGATAGCAGATAGAATAAAAGATGCTGAGGTTAAAGATTATTCAGTAATCCACTCAGTAGATAACCCTTATAGCAAAGTTGGGGGACTTGCCATACTTTTCGGTAACTTGGCAGAAGAAGGATGTGTAATTAAAACTGCTGGAATTACTGGAAGTAGAAAATTTAGAGGTAAAGCAGTTTGTTTTGATTCACAACAAGATGCAATTGAAGGAATTACAAGTGGAAAAGTAAAAGAAGGTGATGTAGTAATTATTAGATATGAAGGTCCTAAGGGAGGGCCAGGAATGCAAGAGATGTTAGCTCCAACAAGCTTAATTATGGGAATGGGACTTGGTGATAAAGTAGCACTTGTTACTGATGGAAGATTTAGTGGAGCAACTAGAGGTCTTAGCATTGGACATGTGAGTCCTGAAGCGGCTGAGGGCGGAATGATCGGACTACTTAAAGATGGAGACATTATCGAAATTGATGTTGATAATTTTTCAATTAATGTACTTCTAGATGAAGAAGAGATTGAAAAAAGAAAAAAAGAGTTTAAACCAAAAGTAAAAGAAGTACCTGGTAAATGGCTAAAACAGTATCGCGCACTTGTAACAAATGCAAGCAATGGAGCTATTTTAAGAGCAGAATAATTTCTGCTCCTCTTTAAAGAGAAAAAGTTGAAAAAAAAAATATATTTATTAATTTTATTACTAGCAATCTCCACTGTAAGTATTTCTATTTACTATATTAGAGATACTCTAAAAACAATAATAGATGAAAAAGCAAAAGAAATATATCAAACAAGAAAAAAAGAGTATGAAATAATTCTTAAAAATAAAAAAAACTTTTTGAATTCTTTTGCTAAGTTTTTAAGTACTTCTCAACCTGTAATTGAAGCTTATTTAGAAAATAATCGCTCGAAAATCATTAACTTTGTAATGCCTTTATATAAAAGTTTGTACCCTAACTTAATTGAAGAAATTCATTTTTTTAAACGTCCTGCTATTAGCTTTGTAAATTTTGCAAATCTAAAAATTTATAACTTTGATGTAAGTAAAGCAAGAGCAGATATTCTATGGGTATCAACATCTTTTTCACCTTCAACTCATTTTTATATTTGTAAGTTTTATCCTGGGCTTAGAGCAACTTATACAATTATTTATAAAGATAAACTCCTAGGAAGTATTTCTTTTGGATTAAACATAAAAGTATTTAAGAAAATTTTTGAAAATATGAATGCTAAAAATGTCAGCATTTATATAAAAGATAAAAAATTAAAAGAGTTTTTACTACCTACTAAATATAAATCTTTTGTTAATCTACCTATTATTAATGGATATAGAGTTATAGGAGAGCCTTTTAATGTTTCACTTAATGAAGGTTATGAAGTAAAAGACCATTTTGTATATACTAAAATTAAAATTATTGACTTTTTCAAAAAACCAATTGGCTATATTATAATTGAAGATGATGCTTTTAAAGCTATATCAATAATAAAACAACATGCAAGAAATAAAGTAATTATTGAACTTTTAAGTTATTTATTCATTTTTGCAATTACAATTTTCTTATTTAAATGGATATTTGATAAGCTAAATGAAATGAACTCAATTTTAAAATATATAAAGTCTTATCAATTTGACAAAATTCCAAACAAAGTCAAACCAAAAGACGAATTAGATGAATTTAAAAACAACTTACTAGATGTAGCTAACGATATAAAAACTTATATCAATATATTAACCCAAAAAGTTGAAAAATACGCTACAAAAATATATAAAGATGGATTAACTGAAGCATTTAACAGAAACTTTTTAAAAGACAAAGCAAATGAAATTTTTTTAAAATCTAAACTCTCAAACACTTATATTGGCGTAATAATGCTTGATATTGATAATTTTAAACAAATAAATGATACTTATGGACATGATATAGGAGACTTAGTATTAATAAACTTAGCAAAAACAATAAACAACACAATAAGAAAAAATGATATCTTAATAAGATATGGTGGCGAAGAGTTTTTAATTATTTTACAGGACTCAAATATAGACAATATTTACAAAATAGCTGAAAAAATTCGTAAAAATATTGAAAAAATTACTATAAATATAGGAGATAAACATATAAAATTCACTATTAGTCTTGGTATAAGTAAAATCCAAGAAAATGATGAAACACTTAATGATGCTATAAAAAGAGCAGATATTAATCTATACAAAGCAAAAAAAGCTGGTAAAAATAGAGTTGAAGTCTGAAAATTTATTTTTTTATTTTTGCTAAAAGTGATATAATAAAAATATAGAAAATTTAAATTAAACTTTAAATAAATTAACCTTTTTAAATTTTATTTTTTGCTCTACAGGATAAACAGAATGAAAAAGATAGTTGTTTTAATTTTGAGTTTGTTATTTTTAAAAGCTGATACATATGTGGTTTATAAAAATCGGTCTCCTTGTATAAGTGGTGACTATTATTATAAAAAAATAAAAGATGCAATTGATGCCGCAAAAAATAATTGGAATGGGACTCCTCACACAATAAAAATATGTCCTGGAAAATATAATGAAGGAGAAATTTGGTTAGATACAACTGCATTGAACAATGCTATTATTGAATCTTCAACAAATAATAAAAATGATGTAATAATTAAAGGGAGATTCGTTATAAGAAATTGGCTTGAAGGCTTAACTTTAAAAGATATAACAATTGATAATAAATTTAATTCACCTGCTATAGATATAGAAAAAGGAGAAAATTATTCTTTCAGTAATATTGATATTACTTCTAATAATGTTGGAATTTGGGTCGATAGCACTATTCAAAATTCATTATTTAAAAATTTAGTTATTGAATCTGATGATAAGGGTATTAGGATAAACACTAATAATGCCGGAAACTACTTTGAAAATATAACAATAAATTCTGGATATGAGGGAATTTATATTAATACAGCTAATAATGAAGTTAATTTATATGATATGAATATTACAACTTCAAATGAGGCTTGTATCAATATTTATAATTCAAATGGTAATATAATTTTAGGAGTGAAAAACTTTAGCTATAATATATTGAACTGTAAAGATGAAGGTATTTTATTAAATTCAGGTTCTTCAAATCTTGATGTAAATAACACTTATTTTGATATACACACAGATAATGTAATAGCTATTGAAAAAGATACTACAAGCGGTGATTTGTCAGTAAGAAACTCAGTATTTAATCTGAATTCTTTAGCAAAAGCTATTAAGGTTAATAGTTTAAACAAAATTTATATTGAAAACAACAAATTTAATAATACAAAATATGAAGCTATTTATGCTAATACTGTTTATGATAAACTTGAAATAAACAATAACTACTTCTTATCAGATGATACTTCCAATTACGATAAAGCTATTTATATAATTAATGGAGGAGGAGTAAGTGGTAATATTCAAAATAATATTTTTCAAAATTATACATTAGCTCTTAATCTATTTGATAATTTAACATATAGTAATGGTATCAATATAATAAACAATTGCTTTTTAAATAATAATTCAAATGCTTATATTTATGATAAAAATGCAATTCTTGATAACGGAGTAAGTGGTAATTATTGGAGTGATTGGAGTGGAAACGTAGCATACGTAGTCCCTCCAATTCCTTTGTATGATAACCATCCTTTAAGCTCTTGTCCATTGACTGGAAAAGCAATTATAGAATATAAAATGGATGAATGTAGTTGGGATAATGACCCTAATACTTATGAAATAAAAAATTATGGAAGCTTAGGTAGTAATTATAATGCAACATCTCTAAATTCTGCAAATGTAACAAATGGCAAAATATGCAACGGAGGAGATATAAACTCAACATCAACACAGGATAAAGCAATATTATTAAAATCAAGCTATGACTTGCCAAGTACATACGCATTGAATGTATGGATCAAATTTCCTTTAAATACTGATGGACATAAAGATTTTAAAGTTTGTACAAATCGCTTTTTTATCTTTTGTTTGAACTATAACATTTTCAATTATTTTAATATAGCAGACAGAATTGGTAGTAATTATGATTATATATATTTTTCATATAATAAAACAAATAACACTTGGAATTTGAATGTTAGTGATGATAATGGAGGAGATTCGATAAGTTTTAACCCTCAAAACTTAAGCGGATGGCATATGTTAACATTTATTGTAACAGATAATGGAACAGATTTTTATTTAGATGGAAATTTTACAAACAGTTTTTCAACGCATCCAAATACAGGGAAACTAGGATTGCTTTTTAATAGCGATTATTACAGTAATAATGATAATGAGCCAAATGGACAATCTATTGGAAGTGATGTAGATGAATTTAAAATTTTTAATTATAAATTAAATGATTTCGAAATTAGCAACATTTATAATAATGAAAAAGTTGGTAAAAACTACGATGGCAGTATTAGAACTTGTCCAATCTGTAATACAACAAATAAATTATATAAATTTGATGCATGGGATGATTATAATTCAAGCAGAGGTATTAATGATAGACATATTTCTACAAAGATTGTTAATAAAAAGTTTTTAATTACTCTTGCTTCTTTCGATGAAAGTGGAACAAATCTTCAAGAATTCAACGGTACGGTTTGTAGCAGAATTTTAAGCAACACTTATACAGGAGAATGGATAAAAACTCTTTGGAGTGGAGAAAACGAAAAAAATGTAACCTTTACAGTTCCACAAGCAGTTAAAAATGCAAAAATTAATATCAGATGGATTGCAAACTCAAATACAAACTGTCCTCTTAGTGAATATAATGAAACAAACTCGACTGACAGCTTTGCAATAAGACCTTTAAAATTTGTAATTAAAAGTCCTCAAAATATTTATGCAGGAGAAGATTTTAATATTACATTTAATACACTTGACAACAATAATAATATTGCAAAAGATTATAACGAAAGTGTAAGCACTAGTTTTGAAGTAAATGCAAGTGAAATTAAAAACGGCTGTATTACGGGTACATTTACCCCGGACATTACTAGCAGTTGGAGCTTTAGTGATGGTAATAAAACAATAACTACAAATTATAGTGAAATTGGTGATGTAAATATTACTATAAAAGAAATAAATGGTAGTGAATTTGCCAGTGTCGATAAAGATGATACAAAAGATATCGATAGACTAATACAGCCAACAAATTTAATTATTCATTCATATCCATATGAAATAAATATAACAGATGGAAATTTGAGTGTTAGTAGTAATAATACTAATCGCTGGATTTATATTGATAGTAATTTAAGTGAGTTTAATATTAGTGCAAATGCAAAAATAAGTGTTAATAACAAAAGCCATCAAGCTCTTAAAAACTTTAATCCTTCTTGTTATGCCAAAGACATAAATATAAGTTTTTATTATTTTGTAGATAATAAAAATGGTGATATAAATTTAACATATGAAGGAAATATAACAGATAATATAAAATCCATAAATAATATCAATAAAACACTTGTATTTTTTGCAAATAATTTTAATGAAGGAGTAGCAAGTAAGAGTTATTATTTTAATATTGATAGAAATATTTCAATTCCTCTAAGCCCTGTTTTTATAAAACTCACTGATATTAATGTTTCCACTTCAAATGTTTCAAAGTATGAAAACAACTTATCACTTGAATCAAATGCTACATTTCTTTATGGGAAAATAGTTACAAATGATTATATTGTTTCAAAAAATGACTTTAATATATCAGTGCCTTTTGTTATATATGATTCAAACAATACTAACTATAAACCTTCAAATCTTGCTATAGAATATAATTGGTATTTAAACAAATGGCATAATACAAATGAAGGAAATATTACAAAAGTTTATAAAAGCAGCGATTATAAAGCTAAAAATGACAGTATAGTTTCAGTAAACATAAAAGGATTTAATAATGGTAAACTAATTTTAGATATTAATAGGACTGATAATACTAAATTTTTAGTTATTCATTTAAGCAGTAATAATAAAACTTCATATCTTTGGTATTCAAAATATGGAGATGAATATAATGACTCATTAAATAGCACTTGTAAAAATCATTATTGTATTACTATAACTTGGGAAAATACAAATAAAAAAGGTGAAGTTGGAAGTGGAGATTTCAATGGAACAGAATCCAATATTACAGACTCAAACACAACAAAAACAGGAATAAAAATATATAGATAAAAGGAAAACATTGAAAAAGGGATTAACATTAATAGAACTTATTTTTACTATTGTGATAATAGCGCTAGTTTTTACTGTTATTCCTAAAATTATATATGTTTCAAACAAGACACTTGAATTTTCAAGTAAAGAAGATGCTCTTTTTAATATGATGTCAAAAATGATGGATATAGTTTTAAAAGAGTATGATGAAGAAAATACAAAATATGATGATATTTTACTTGTAAATGATCCACCAAAAAATGTGCTTGATTGTAATGCATCAAGCGGATATAGAATAGGAGGTTTTGAAGGGAGCAGAAACTGTTTAAACAAAATTTTTGAAAGCTCAATAGGTAAGGATTCAGGTGAGCCTCCTTACGATGATATAGATGACTATAATGGCAAAGAAGAAAACACAACTTCAAATGGAAAAAAGACATATACATTAAAAATTACTGCCGGTTATACAGACGAATGGAATTCATCAAATTACTCTAGTAAAACCTTAAATTTTCAGTTTACAAATAAAAGTAACAACACAAAAACAAACATTAAAAGAATTGCAGTTACTGTTAGTAATAATGAGAAAAATATTTCAAGTATTGTATATTATTCAACAAATATAGGTCATAGTAAAATAGAAAGTGTACAATGGTAAGAAAATCTTTTACATTAATGGAAGTTATTTTAGTTTTAGTAATACTATCTTTTTTATTAATTGGTGGTTTTCAGATTATAGGAAAAATTTATGAGAGAAATTTTATAGCTAAAAAAACAAGTGAATTCGAACTTATTACTCAGCAAACACTAGATATCTTATCAGGACTTCTTTATTACAGAATACCACTGAGTGTAATAGGATATAATCCAGATAAAAAAGATTTTAAATATATAGGAAATATCGTAGAGAGTGAAGATTATCCTATTTTAGAATGGATAGGAGAAGCATATGAAGCAAAACAAGAAGCCAATTTAAGCGGTTTTGTGGATTTATATGCAAGTATTAAACCTACCATTAAAGCTAAAGATTTTAACTCTGCGTTTATTAAGACAATTTTGCAAAATAAATTTAAAAGCAAAGGTGATTTACAAAACTTAAGTGCAATAATTTTTGCTGGAAGTTTTGATAGAGGAGAAGAAAGTGTGCTTATAGATTACAATAATTCTTTTGGATGGCATGGAAATAATGCTAAATATGTTTTTCCTATTTCTTCTTATTCTCAAGATGGAAATGACTGTGATATTAATATCAGCAATGCAGATGGAAAAAGAATTTATGAGAAATTTTATTTAGCTGACAGTGCATATGCAATTTCTTTAGCAAAAGATATAAATATAAGTGCAGAATGTATCCAAAAACTTGATTTGACAGATGTAAATAGTACTCTTTTGCTTTTTTATAATTATAGACCATGGAGAGGAGAAACTTTTTGTGCAGATAAAAATGGAAATAGAGAAGGAAATGTTACAATCTTAGCAAAACATATAGATGCTTTTAGAGTCAAAGAAGTTAACTCCCATTTAGAACTAAAACTTGAAATGAAACAAAAAAAAGGTGACATAACTATAAGTGTATCCAAACAAAAGGTTGCATTTTGAGAAAAGGAATTGGTCTAATTTCAACGCTTATAATATTATTATTAGTAGCAACTCTTACGGTAATGGTCTTAAAAATTTCTTTTATTAGTATTAGCCATGTAAGTGATACATATATGAGAGAAAGAGCAGAGCTTTTTATGCAAAGTGCAATAGAAAATGCATTACTAGCAATTGAAGGGTACAAAAGAAATACAACGAATAAGTGCTTAGAAAATATGCATTTTGTAGATGAAGATGGTAGATTTGAAGCAAATGTAACTGTCCTCAAATATTATTGTTATAATTTAGATGATTGTCCTTGTGACAATGCAGTAAAAATAGAAACTGATAAATCACATGGTAATGTACTTTTAAAAGTTATAGTTAATAGTATTTCAAGCCCTAAAAATAACAATAAAAAAATTAGAATTGAAAAAATTACCTTGCAAAGGCCATAAGTGAAAAAATCTTTTACATTAATTGAGCTAATATTTGTAGTGGTAATTATTGGTGTTTTGTCATATATAGGAATGCAGTATATTCCAGATAATACTTTAAATGTTGCAACTCAGACACTTAAACAAAAAATTCTCCAAAAACGCTCTAATGCTTTAGGGTTTAAAGCCGATATGAATAATAATGAAGAAAAAACTAAAGTATGTATTACATTAACTAAAGAAGCACTAAATCAAGAAGAAAAAAATGAAAAAATTAAGTTTGACTTTTCAAAAATAGATAATATTTCTAACAATCTACCATATGAAGCAAATAATACTATTTGTTTTGATGAATTTGGCAGAGCATATAAAAAAGAAGTTGATAACACTCTCAATAATTTGTTACATGAAGCTGTTATAATTACAATACAATATAAAAACAAAGAGCAAAATATAACTATATTTCCTATAAGTGGTTATGTAAGGTGAAATAGTGGAGAAGGTTTTATATTTAACAAAAAACTATTTATATATTTACGAAAATGATAGAGTTGTTAGAAAAGAGTTTTCTAAAGACAAAGGTATAGTTACCTCAACTATTCTACTAAAAGATATTTACAATATTAATTTTAAACTGCCAAAAGATCTTAAAGAAGAAGAGTTAATTATAGAAGCTGAAAAATATGTATTCACTGAAGGTGCTCTTGATTATACAAAACAATACAAAATTAATTATATTTTTCAAGATTTGGGTGATTTTTATTTTGTTGACGCTTTTGTTGTAGAATTAGAAACACTAAAAGAAATTTTTGCTTCACATCTCAAATTATATAAATATATTGATTTTATATCTCCTGCTCCTTTAGTTTTTAAAGAGTATTATAATATTACAAATATTAAACCACAAGTTGATGTTTTTATCTATTTCAATCAAGAAGATGCATTTTTAAGCTGTTTTAAAAATGGGGAATTTGTATTTACCAAGTCTATTAATAAACTAAATGTTTTGAGTGCAAATTTAAATATTTCTGTTGAAGAGTGTATTGAACTATTAAAACAAAAAGGCTTAAATAAAGAGTTATATGAAGATGAAGATGTTTATAATAAAATTTATTCGTTTTTTAGTCAGTTTTTTATGAAAGTAAATAATATCTTAAATTATTCAATTAATTTTTATCATCTAGACAAGATAAACAAAATATATTTTTATTCTCCTTTTGAAATTAAAAATCTTTTTGAATCATATAGAGATTTTTGGAACTTAAGCGGGATTGAGTTTAAAAAATATGAAATAGAAAGTGAATATGATAGTTTTGATATAACTGCAGCATTTTTTAATGCTAAACACTACCAAGATGAAAAGATTAACTTTTCTATATTTAACAGACCTTTACCTTTTTATAAACAAGAAACTGGTAAAATCATAATTTTAATTTTGGTATTGTTTTCAATCATTGGTGCAGATACTTTTTATAGGTATAAAAAAATAAATCAAGAAGAAGTTAAATTAAAAAAACTTGAAATAGAATATAAAAGAAAACAAAAAGAATTAGAATCTGTAAAAATAGGTATTAAAAAATATCAAAAACTAATAAAAAATATTAAAGAAGAAAATCTCAAAATTCAATCCAAAATTGATTTAATAAATACAAAACTAGTTACATTATACAAAATAGTTCAAACTCCTCCTATAACTAATGAGTTTGCTGATATTATTGTTCTGCTTAAAAAACACTTTTTAAAAATTACCGAATTTTCCAAAAATAAAAATATGTTAACAGTTACGATTGTTAGTGAATACGATAATTCTAGTGAAATAGCAAAATTTATGCAAGATTTATTAAAATTTGGATTTAAAAACGTATACTCAAAACAAATTTTAAGCAAAGAAAATAAATATATATCAAAAGTGGAATTTAAAGATGAATAGAGTAGAAAAATATTTACAAGAATTAAATAAAAAAAATAAAATCTTATTATATATTTCAATAATTATTTTAGGTTTTATTATCTATTATAATTTCAATTATTCATATTTAAATGAAAAATATGAAAAATTACATTCCCAAGTTAATGCATTATATAAAAAAGTAAATATTTCTTTTTATGATTTACAAAATAAATTGAAAAATTTAAAACAAACATATAAATTACAATATCAAAAAAACAGCTCCTTACAAGAAGATTACAGATATTTAAAGGTTTTGATTAATACTTCTGAAGTCTTAACATTAAATGAAAAGAAGTTTTTTTCTATTTTAGAGACAATATTAAAGATGTCATCACAAAAAGGAATAAATAGCTCTTATGAAATAGAACAAAACAAAAAAGACTTACTCATATATAAAGTAAAAATATATGGAAATTTTGCTGTGAATAATTTTTTAAATTTTTTAGAATTTGTAAAAACAATTGAAAAAATAAAAGCTATTAAAAAAATCTCAAACTTAAAATTAGAATATAAAGACCAAGAAATAAAGTTTGATATGATTTGTGAATTTTGGAGTATTAAATGAAAAAAATAATTTTAATACTACTTTTTTTTATATATGGACATTCAGATATTATTAAAACAATAGAAATACTAAAAAAAATTGAAAAGTATCAGTATGATTTTAAAAAAATAGAAAAATACAATGCTTTTGAACCAAACACTAATTTTTTAGAATCAATTATTATAAATAACAAAACATCTCAAATTATAAAGATAAAAGCAATTTTTAACAAAAAAGTTTACATAAATAATAGTTGGTATAAAATAGGCGATACCGTAAACGGATATAAAATCATTAAAATTATTGACAACAAAATAGTATTGAAAAAAAATAATAAACTTTTAATTTTATCGCCTAAATCACAACTCATAAAGGTTACAAAATGAAAAAAATATTTTTAATATTATTTTTTGGAATTACATTATTTGCAAATGTGTGTGATAAGAAACTATTTACATTAACAATCAATCAAGCAATACCCTTAAAAAATATAATTGCTGATTTAATAAGTGAGTGTAAATTAAATTTAATTATTAAAGATAAAAAAGCAAGAGATATTTTAAATAGCAATATTGAATTTATAAACATTACTAATGGAACATTGTCAGAATTGTTAAATACAATTTTTGCAAATAAAAATCTTTTTTATTCTCTTGAAAACAAGAGAATAATAATTTCTTATTATAAAACAAAAACTTTCCAAATAGACTTTATTCCTAATACAATTTCTGGAATATCAAATATTGAATCCACCGATAATACAGTTCAAACAAATTACAAGTTTGATTTTTGGGACAATTTAAAAAGTAACCTTGTTCAAATTTTAAAAAATATTGATAACGATTATAAAGAACCAGTAATTGATAAAAATTCAGGATTAATTACAGTCACTGGAAATAAACCTCAGCTTGAAGAAATTTCAAAATACATTAATGACTTAAAAAATAGGCTTCACAAAGAAGTACTAATTGATGTAAAAATTTACAGTGTAGAACTTAGTAAATCTCATCAAACAGGAATAAACTGGTCAAAACTTTCAATCAGTCTTAATGATTCAAGCACTCCACTAAGAGCTAAAAACATTATAGGCTCCAATTCTATTTTTAGCTCATCAACTTTTAACGTTGCAGGTTTGCTTAATTTTTTGGCACAAAACGGCAATGTAAATTCAATTTCAAATCCTAAAATTGTGACACTTAACAATCAAAAAGCAATTATTAGTGTAGGAGATACAATTTATTATAAATATGCATCAAATGTAACTACTGATCAAAATGGAAATCCTACAACAGAATATACTATTGATTCAAAATTTGTTGGAGTACTTTTGGATATTACTCCTCAGATAAGCGATAATGGAGAAATTATTTTAAGTATAAATCCTAGAATCAGCGCTTTTAAAGACCCAACACAGCTTAGTAATCCTAATAGAGACATGCCACCTGATACAAAAGACAATACTATGATAAGTGTTGTTAAATTAAAAAATAACGAAACACTAGTACTTGGAGGGCTTATTACAGATGATAAAATGCTTCAGGTAAACGGAGTTCCTATTTTAAAAGAAATTCCTTTAATAAAATATCTTTTTTCTTCAAAAGAAAAAGTCAGTACTAAAAAAGAACTTGTATTTGTAATTACCCCAAGAATAATAGATTTAAATAAAAATGCAACTTTAAAAGATTATGGATTTAAAAAACTCCCTAGTTTAGAGGAAATAAATGTTAAGTAGTTTAATAAATGAATTTAGAGATAAAATTGATATAAATGATTTTTTTGTATATCTAAACTTTGAAATTATTAAAGAGCATATTTTATCTTCCAAATCAAATATTATTTTTATATTAGGAGAACCTGGAAGCGGAAAAAGTTTTATGCTTCATTTCCTAAAAGAAAAATTTCCAGAAAAATATATTTTAATAAAGGAACCTTTTTTTAGTAAAGAAGAGTTCTTACAAAAAGCTAAGTTGCAAGAAAATGAAATTATCTCAAAAAAAATATTAATAGACGAAGCTCAACTTTTAAGCCAAGAAATGATTGAATTTTTAAGGATTCTTAGTGACAAAGGAAATCAAATAATACTTAGTATGCATAAAAAAGAAGGAGAAAAAATAGTTAATTTACCTCAATTTTCTTCAAGATACACGGAAAAAATTTTTATGAAAAATTTAAGTTTTGAAGATTTTGAAAAATTTGTTTCTACCAAGTTTATTAAACATAATAGATATGATTTAATAAATAAAAAAATATTAAAAAAAATTTATAGATATACAAAAGGGAATTTTAGACTTTCTAAAAAATTTATATTTACTGCTCTGATTTTGCTTAACTATTCACTAAAAAATTCTCTTAAATATAATAGAATTGATAATTGTATTATTGAAATGACTGCAATAGAATTAGGACTGATAAAATGACATTTTTAGAACTTGAAAAAAAATGTAAAAAACGAAGATTAAAAAAGGTTATTGTATTTATTTTATTATTAGTAATAAGTGGAGGAAGTTTATTTTTTATTCTAAACAACCAATCAAAACAAACTAAACCAATAATTAAAAAATTAAAACCTGAACTTAAACCTGAAGAGACAAAGTTAAAACCAAAGGTTGAAAAAAAAGAACCGGTTAAAGAAAATGAAAATATATTAACTCCTTTGATTGATTTAAATATAATTCAGACGGATATAATAAAAAAAGAGAAGCCAAAAGAAATCAAAAAAACAGTTAAAAAAACAAAAGAAGAAAACAAGTCTCAAAAAGTTTTGCTAAAAACAGAAATTTTACCTTCTTTTGAAACATGTATAAAAATGGCTGAAAAATACTACCAAAAAGGAGAATACAAAGAAGCTATAAAATGGGCAAAAAATGCAAATATACAAAATAAAAAAAACCCTCTTTCTTGGATAATAACTGCAAAAGCTTTATATAAACTTGGCAAAAAAGAAGAAGCAATAAAGATATTAAAAATATATAATACTTATAATTCTTCAAAAGATATTGAAGAATTACTAAGGAAATACAAAAATGAAAAATAAAATATTTCTTTTATTATTTCCTTTGTTATTAAAAGCTTCAATTATTGATGATTATTTAAAAGGAAACTATTCACAAATATGTAACATAAATAATGTAATCTCCAATAAAAATGAAAAAATTTTAAGTATTATAGGCACATCTTGTGTTAAAAGTGATAAATTATATCTTTTATCACTGATTATTAATAAATTAAAAGACACTCCTATAGGTAGAAAAAACTCTATATATTTTTCTATAATTTTTACACAAAAAAAATTACTTTACGCATTTTTATTTGATAATTATTCATTGAAAAACTTTAATTTCCCAAAAACAGATTATATTTTATCAGACGTATTTGAATCTATAAAAAATAAAAAATTTATTTTAAAAGGAGATATATACATTATAAATTTAAAAAATAAAACTATTTATTTTTATAAGCAGGGTGATAGGATGTATATTGATGAATATAAAGATGAAAAATTAATAAAAAGGCACTGGTTTCGATGATTAGACAAAAAGTTAGACTCGGGGACTTATTAATAGAAGAAGGAATTATTACTCAAGAAGAGCTTCAAAAATCCTTAGAAGTTCAAAAAGAGTATAAAGAAAAATCAGAATATAAAAAACTTGGTGAAATATTGATTGAGCTTGGCTTTGCAACAGAAAAACAAATTCTTGAAGCTCTCTCAAAACAGCTTGGATTTCCTTTTGTGGATTTATATGGAGAAAATATAGATTATGATTTAATGTCTTCTTTTCCTTTAAATCTAATAGAAAAACACAAAGTTTTACCTTTTAAAAAAGATAACGAATTTGTACACGTTGCAACTGCAGACCCACTTGATTATGATTCTCTTGACTTGATAGAAAGATTTTCTCCAAAACCAATAAAAGTTTATATTGCATTAAGTAAAGATATAAAAAATATTATTGAAAGACTTAAAATTATTATATCAACTTCAGAACTTATTCAAAAAGTCAAAAAAGAATTAAAAGAAGGGGGAAGTGAAAATATAAGTGCAATTGACGAGCTTTTAGATCTTATTCTTCAAACATCAATTAACCAAAGAGCAACAGATGTACATATTGAACCACTCAGATACAATTTCTCAGTAAGATCAAGGGTTGATGGAGTTTTAAGAGAAATTTTTTCTTTTGAAAAAGACATTTATTTTCCACTTGTTTCAAAAATAAAATTACTAGCTAATATGGATATTTCTGAAAAAAGAAAACCACAAGATGGAAGATTTACAAAAAACTACAATAATTATATATATGATTTTAGGGTTTCTACAACACCAACTCTTCATGGTGAAAGTGTAGTCTTAAGAATTCTTGATCAACAAAAAATCCTATTAAGACTTACAGAACTTGGAATGAGTGAATATAATCTAAAAAGATTTGAAAAACTAATTCACTCTCCTTATGGAATAGTTTTTGTAACAGGACCTACAGGAAGTGGTAAAACAACAACTTTATATGCCGCACTTAACGAAATCAAAAGCGTAGATAGAAAAATTATAACGGTTGAAGATCCGGTAGAATATGAAATTCCCTTAATTCAACAAATTCCAGTAAATTACAAAATAGGTGTTACTTTTGCAGTATCACTTAGAAGTATTCTAAGACAAGACCCTGATATTATAATGATAGGAGAAGTTAGAGACTCTGAAACTCTCTCTGCTTCAATTCAAGCAGCCCTTACAGGACATTTGGTATTAGCAACACTCCATACAAACGATGCCCCAAGTGTAATTACTAGAATGATACAAATGGGAGCCGAACATTATATGATAGCTGATACATTAATTGGTGTAGTAGCACAAAGACTTGTCAGAAAAATTTGTCCATATTGCAAAATAGAATATCATCCGCTTAAAGAAGAATTTGAATTAATAAAACCATTTTTAAAAGATGAAATTAAATTTTATAAAGGCAAAGGTTGTAAAGAGTGTGATTTTACAGGATATATTGGGAGAGAAATGGTTAGTGAAGTTTTAGTAACAAATGATAAAATTTCACATTTGATTGCTACTGAAAAAGACAAACTTGCAATTGTAAATGCAGCAAAAGAATATGGTTTTGTTACAATGATAGAGGATGGAATAAATAAAATCAAAGAAGGTATCACAACACTTGAAGAAATTTTAAGGGTAATAAAAATTGATGTACTTTAAAATTGAATATATCCAAGAAGGAAAATTAAAAACAACAATAATAAAAGCATCAAGTATTGTTGAGGCTATTTCAATTTTTAGAAACAAAAGAATAGGCATATTAAAAAATATAGAAGAAGTTAAAAAAACTTCTTTTTTAGAGGAATTAGATAAACGTTTTTCTATTTATAAAATTGATTTACAAGAATTTGTATCTGTACTTGAACAAATATATGTAATGCTTGATGCAGGAATAAGTATTGATTTAGTTTTAAACAATATAGGCGAAAATATAAAAAACAAAAAACTAAAAGAGATTTTTAAAAGTGTATTTAATGATGTTAAAGCTGGTCTTAGCCTTTATGAAGCATTTAAAAAATATGAAAAAGACTTAGGAAAACTAACACTGTCTATGATAAAGCTTGGAGAAGAAACAGGTGATTTAGCAAATGCAATTAAAGACCTTTCAACAATCCTTCAAGAAATTCTGGATAATAGAAAAAGACTTAAAAAAGCAACAAGATATCCCCTTTTTATTATATTTGCAATGTCTATAGCATTTATTATAGTTATTTTATTTGTAATACCTCCTTTTAAAACAATATTTGTTCAATTAAATACAGAATTACCTCTTCCGACAAGATTTTTATTATGGATAGAAGCGGCTATTCAAAATTATGGTATATATATTTTAACATTTGCTTTTATTATTTTTGGAATTATTTTATATCTATATAATAAAAGTGAAAATATAAGGCTTAAACTTGATAAATTAATATTAAAAGTATATATTGTAGGACAAGTAATCAAACTTGCAATGATAGGAAGGTTTATATATGTGTTTGAAAGACTTTTGAGCTCTGGAATTCCTATCTTGGATGCTGTTGATATGGCCTTGAATATTGTAGATAATGAATATATAAAAAAACGTCTCTTATTAATTAAAAATTCTATTCAAACTGGTGGAAGCATAACTCAAGGCTTTAAAGACAGTAAGCTTTTTGAAAATATGATTATTCAAATGGTAAGTGCTGGTGAAGAATCTGGTGCTCTAGTTTTAATGTTACAAAAAGTAAGTAAATATTACCTTGATAAATATAGATATATTGTAGATAATATAGCTATACTTATCGAACCAATACTTATTGCAGCAATTGCTGGATTTGTAATGACTTTAGCCCTTGGAATATTTCTTCCTATGTGGAATCTTACAGAATCTATTCAATAGGAGTCTATATGAATATAGAAACTGGAAGTATAGTAACTGCAATTATTAGTACAATAATTTTAGCATTTGCTTTGTGGATTATACATAAAATATCAAATGTTTAAATTATTTTTTTGTTTTTGTTATAATAGCATATAATATTTTTAAAAGGGGAAAAAATGAAAAAAGGTTTTACACTTGTAGAATTGATTTTTGTAATTGTAATTATCGGATTATTAGCAGCTGTTGCAGTACCTAAATTTTTAAATCTAAAACAAAATGCAGAAGCAAATAGTGTTGTTAAAACAACAATCGATGGTGCACAACAAGCAGTTGAAACTGCAATTAACTTAAGAGATTTAGAAAATAAAAATGATTTTAATTTATCAGATTTAATTAAACTACAAGGAAAAAACTGGTCGTACGATAATCCTACTACTAATAATGATGGAAAATTCCATTATGACAATATCAACGGAAACGAAGTTGCATCAATTACTTTATATAGAAGCGACAATGTAATTAATTACAAAATTGATTGTAATCAATTTACAGATACTGCTACTAAACAAAAATGTATAGATCTATTAAATAATTCAAAAGATGGAAATGTTACTGACGTGAATTTATCATACTAATGAAAAAATCTTTTACATTAATAGAACTATTATTTGTAATAGTAATAATTGGGGTTTTGGCATCTTTTGCCATCCCCAAATTTAAAAATTTAACTACCCACTCCAAAGAATCTGCCCTAAAGTCAGTTGTAAGCTCCGTTCAAACTGCAATTGACAATATTCATGGAGAATGGATAATTAATGATAACTTCAAATGGGACCCTAATGGAGATGGAGTTGATGATTTAAATGAAAATGGATATCCAAAACAGCTTGATAACGGAACAGGAGAAAGCAAACTTTTTAAATATGTTCTAAAAATCCCTATTGTATCTTGTGGAAGCAGTAAAAATGGGTGCTGGGAAGAACCTAGTAATAATATTTACAGATATTATTTCACACCATCATCTTATCTTGAAATAGAATACAATTCTACAAATGGTACACTTGAATGCAAAGATGGAAGCAGTAATTATAACCAAAGTAAATGCGAAGAAATTGTATATTAAGCTTAAGCAAAAATTTCTAGTTTTTTAGAATTATCAAACAGTCTGTCAAACAACTCTTTTGCTTTATTCAACTCTTCAATGCCTGCCTTTATATTTTTTAAAATATCATCAAAAGTATTTACTCCCGCATCTTTTATAGCATTTAAATGATTTTCATTTTTTGGTGTTGGTAGAAAAGATTTTATATGATGTGCTACATTTTTCATTACTTTTTCATTTTCTTCTTTTTCTTTTAAAAATTTCTCTAAAAGAGGTTTTACTTTTTTGAAAGTTTTCTTTATTTCTTCTATATCCTTTTTGCTTAATCCATTTCCTTCATAATGAAACTCATATTCAAACTGATGTCTTAAAGTAAATTCCTGAGAAACACCATTATTTCCTTCTTTAAAACTACTATTAGCTTCTATTAAATCTTGCATTTTTAAATCAATTTTATCACCATCACTTGTAGTAAATTTAAATTCAAAACTGGTACTATTTAGTCCATATCTAACAACTAAAAGCATCCTTTGGCCTTTTTATTTTATATCGGCAAAAATTTTTACTCTTCAACCTCAATTGCTTGATATCTATAAATGGTAGGATGAAACCTCAAACAATCCCCGCTAAGTCCTGATTTCATACACAAATGAGCAAAAAATAGATCAAATACTGGCAATTCTTCCCATACTGACGGTAAAAATGTGGCTTGATGATTACCAAGGCTTAGTATCACTCCATCAACTTTAGGTCTAATTTTACTTCTCAATTCATTAACATCTTCATATTCAACCTTCTCTGGTATAGTTAATACACTAACTTCAACCTTTACTCTATCAAACTCCTCTGGAGTTAACTCAGGGAATCTTGGATCTTCAAAAGCTGCTAGCTTAGCATTCAAAACAACATCATCTATTAAAGCTCTATTTGGGAGTATTGAACCTATACATCCTCTTAATTTTCCATCTATTTTTAAGGTTACAAAAGCGGCTCTTTTTTCTTTTAGATATGGATATTCTCTTATCCATTCATCTCTATCAATTAGCTTTTTATTTTCAAACTTTTCTAAAATTGAAAGTCTTGCAAGTTTTGGTAAAATTTTTAAATCCTGCATTTTTACTCCTTTAATTTATTAAACCAAAAACTCAATATTTTTTAATTTTCCACCCGACCATCATACATCGAATAGTTTTAGAGGTAATAGGGGTTGTAGAGGTATTAGGGGTAATAAAGGTTTTACGATATACTAACCTCTACAACCTATACAACTCTACTAACCTTTAATACCCCTACTAACCTCTACTAACTTTTTTTCCCATTTTCCATTGTCCATTTTCCATTAACATGAACTTGGCAACTCCTTTCTATCTGCTCACTTGTGCTTTCTCTTCCAATTTATAAAGCCATACAAAAACTTCAACTACTGCGTTATACATTTGAGGGGGAATACTTTCATCAACTTCAACACTTAAAAGCATATTAACTAAGGTTTCATTTTGAAAAATTGGTACGTCAAATTCTTGTGCTTTTTTTATAATCTTCCTGGCTATTTCACCTTGTCCTTTTGCAATAACTTTTGGTGCTAAATCTTCATAAGCTTTATATTTAAGAGCAACTGCTTTAGAATTTATGGATTTTTTCATAAATCGGACCTTTTTTAGTTAAAGTAGACTTATAAAGATAAACATCAAATGGCAATTCAAAATTGATATTCTCCCATTTTTTAAGAGCTTCTTTATATCCATTTTTAAGTTTTTTTATCCTGCAAAGCGTTATGTGAGGAATAAACGGTTTTTCATTTTTAAATCCAAATTTTTCATTAATTTGCCTATTTATGCTATCATCAATATCTGCTTTTAAATACAAAATTTTATCTCCAAACATTCCTATTCCATTAATTTTCAATTTTCCATTTTCAATTTTCAATTTAATTTTGTATTTATCCGGCTCATCTTCTCCTATAAATTTATGGGTTAAATGTAAATTCCACCCCTCTACCCATTTACCATCAATAAATCTACTTAAATCTCGCTTAACTCTTTCATATATAGGAAAAGTAACCGGAGTTGCTATAAAAAGTCTCATTGCATAAACCTTGAAATAAGATAAAAAATAGCACTTAAGATTATACTAAGTATTATTGAAGAAGTAATTGGAAAGTAAAAAGAGAAATTTTCTTTTTTAATAACAATATCACCTGGTAAATTAAATAGTGAAAAATCTTTAAAAATATATAAAAGTAATCCTATAATTACAAAAGCAATACCAATAAATATAAAAAATTTAGCCATTAATTAACCTCTTTGCTTTACTAAATACTTTTTCAAAATCTATATTTACTTCACACTCATCTATTTTTATCTTAAAAGCCTCATCTACAAACATCCCTTGATCTTCATATTTTCCGTTTTTTAATATATAAACTCTCGCTTTTAAAATTTCTGGATAAATTAAAATATAAGTTTTAACTCCCTCTTTTTCATAAATTTCTTTTTTTATAGTTTCATCTTTTAATTTTGTTGATTTGCTGACAACCTCAACAACTAATTCAGGAGTTTTTTTCACATGTGAAAACAAATTTTCATTACAAACTACCATACAATCCGGCCTAATCACATTTTCATCGTCAATAATCCAATCTTCTTCTATTAAAGCTATACAATTTTCACACTCTTCAAGTTCTTTATCCAAAATTGCATTAATTCTTCCACTTAAAAACTGATGAATACTAAGAGGGCTTGGTGCCATAGCAATTGGCACTCCATTTATTAATTCCCAATCACCTTTCCAATGTTTATAATCTTCATAAGTATAATGTTCTATATAAAGAGTAGCCATAAAAAACCTTTTTAAATTATTATATCAAATTAGTTATAATTTCAATAAAAAAGGACTAAAATGCCTATGACTATTACCGAAAAGATTTTTGCAGAGCATATTGGAAGAGAAGTTAAACCTGGTGAAATTATTATGTGTGATGTTGATATGACTATTGGTAATGATATTACAACACCTATTTCAATTAGAGCATTTGAAGAAAGTGGTGCTAAGAGATTAGCAAAACCTGATAACTTTGCAATAGTATTAGACCACTTTATTCCACCAAAAGATATAGCAAGTGCAAATCAAGCTAAAATTAATAGAGAATTTGCTTATAAACATAATTTAAAAAACTTCTTCGATGAAAAAGATATGGGAATTGAACATAGACTTCTTCCAGAAAAAGGTCTTGTTATCCCTGGTGATGTGATTATTGGGGCTGATTCTCATACTTGTACACACGGTGCACTTGGAGCATTCTCTACTGGAATGGGTAGTACAGATATTGCCTTTTGTATGATTACAGGAAAAAGCTGGTTTAAAGTGCCTGAAAGTATCAAAGTAGTATTCACAGGAGATAGAGGCGAACACGTTTATGGAAAAGACTTAATTTTAGAACTAATTCGTAGAATTGGCGTTGATGGAGCGCTTTACAAAGCTCTTGAATTTACAGGAGATACAATAGAAAATCTTCCAATGGATGATAGAATGAGTTTATGTAATATGGCTATTGAAGCTGGAGCAAAAAACGGAATTATCGCATATGATAAAATTACAGAAAGTTTCCTTGAAGAAGTTAAAAAATATAATCCTTTACGCTCTGAGCCAAAAATTCACTATTCAGACCCAGATGCAAAATATTCACAAATTATTGAAATTGATGTAAGCAAGCTTGAACCAATGGTAGCATACCCATATCTGCCAAGCAATGGAAAACCAATTTCTCAAGCTGTAAAAGATGATATAGAAATTCACCAAGTCTATATCGGAAGTTGTACAAATGGAACTTTGAGTGACCTTAGAACTGCAGCAAACATACTAAAAGGTAAAAAAGTTCACAAAAGAGTAAGATTAATAGTAACTCCTGCAACTCAAAGAATCTATAAACAAGCAGAACATGAAGGAATTATTGATACGTTAATTGATGCAGGTGCAGTTGTAGCAAACCCAACTTGTGGTGCATGCCTTGGTGGATATATGGGAATACTTGGTGATGGTGAAAGATGTGTAGCTACTACAAATAGAAACTTCCGTGGTAGAATGGGAAGCAGAAGCTCTGAAATTTACCTATCAAATGCAGCAGTAGCTGCTGCTAGTGCTATTGCAGGAAAAATTGCAGACCCAAGGGAAATTTAAATTTTCCCTCTTTATGAGGTCAAAAAAATGAAAATTCTTTTAATAGAAGATGACGAAAAAATCCTATCATTTTTGCAAAAAGGATTAAAAGAAGACGGACACTCAGTTGAAATTGCAAAAAATGGTGAAGATGGAGAATATTTAGCTAAAACAAATAATTATGACGTAATAATACTAGACTGGATGTTACCTAAAAAAAGCGGTATTGAAGTTTTAAACTCCATTAGAGAAGAAATTAATACTCCTATTTTAATGCTCACAGCAATAGATGAAGTTGAAGATAAAGTTACATGCTTAAAACTTGGAGCAGATGATTATCTAACTAAACCTTTTGCATATGAAGAGTTAGAAGCACGAATCCTAGCACTTTATAGAAGAAGTATTACAAAAGGCAGCAACTTTATAGAAATAAAAGATATAAAAATTGATATTAATAATAAGATACTACTAAAAAATGAAAAATCAATAAGTTTAAGTGCAAAAGAGTGGGAACTACTTCTTTTTTTAATTAAAAACAAAAATTCAATTATCTCAAATGAAATGATAGAAAATCAGCTATGGGCAGATGTACCATATATGAATAGTAATGTTATTGCTGTAACGATATATCACCTACGAAAAAAAATTGGAAAAGACATAATAAAAAGCTATAGAGGCCTTGGATATAAAATTGAGATTTAATTCCTTAAAAACAAAAATACTTTTTTGGTTTATATCAATATTTACATTCTTTTTATTAATTTTTTCATTTGCTTTTTATTATTACTTTAATAAAGACATAGAAAATAAAATTCAGAATAAATTATATAAAACTGCTATTCAAATTAAAGAAAAACTTCAAAACAATATACCAGTTACAAATCAAAACGTCTTAATACTTAAAAATAACCAAGTAATATACAAGGGCAAAAACTTTTTAATTGATTATAAAATATTAAATTCAAATCAAAACTTCTCTATTAATGACCTAGGAGAAAACTTACAAGCTACTTTTATTCTAAATTTTGATAATACAAAAATCATCATTTCAAAACTTTTTGATGATAAAAGCGAAAATGTAGTTGATTCAATGCTAGTTCTTGAACCTATTCTTTTGATACTTTTAATTTTTGCAAGTTCTAAACTAATCGACAAAATAATAGATCCAATTAAAAAAATAACAGCAATATCAAATAATATTTCAATGAATAACTTTAACGAAATGATTCCAAACATTTATAAAGAAAATGAATTAAAAGCTCTAATCAACTCCTACAATAAAATGATAAAAAGACTTCAAGAAGAGTTTAAAAATCTTGAAAGATTTAATAAAGATGTTTCGCACGAACTAAAAACTCCTCTAACAAGAATAAAAGGAGAAATTGAGACTACTTTAAAACAACAAAGAGATATTAATGAATATATAAAAACTCTAAAATCAATAAATGAAGAAACAAATGAAATGCAAGAAATTATTAAAAATTTACTACTGCTAACAAAATACTCAAAAGAAAACATCTCAAAAACTTTTACAAAGTGTGATTTGGACGAAATTTTACTTAGTAGTATTGAGAAGTTTACACTATACCTTAAAGAAAAAAACATCAAAATCAATATAAAAAGGCTTGAAAATATTGAATATTTTGGAAATCAGAACTTACTTTCTCACTTATTTTCAAATCTGATAGACAATGCTATAAAATATTCAAATCAAAACTCTACAATTGCAATAAAACTTTATAAAAAAAATAAGGTTTATTTTTATATAAAAGATGAAGGAATAGGTATTCCAAAAGATAAAATAAAATATATTACAAAACAATTCTTTAGAGTTGAGGAATCAAGAAACAAATCCATAAAAGGTTTCGGTCTTGGGCTTAGTATTGTAGAAAATGCAGTTTTGCTTCATAATGGAAACCTTCTAATATCTTCTACTCCAAATAAAGGTACAAAAGTTTTAGTAATTCTTTAATTTTCATTTTTTTTTCATTTAACAATATCATAATCCTTCAAAACTTATAGAAGGATTCAAATGAAAGCTTTGTTTGCAGTAATACCAATTCCAAAATACCTAAGAACTTATATATAATAACTTTATGAGAGTAGTAAAATATAAAGAATTAATAAAAGAGAGTGTAGAAGAGTTGGAGGAGTTGTTAAGAAAAGAGAAAGATGAGAGAATTTACAAAAGAATAAAAGTTATTTATCTATTAAAGAAAACCCCAAATATTCAATTAAAAGATGTAAGTGAGAAGTTGGATATAAGCATACAATCAGTAAAGAAGTAGGAAGGAAATGGACAGCAAAAGGAATAAAGCCAATAATATCATATCAACAGAAATATGAATATTTTTATTTATATCAAGCAACAGATATAAAAAGTGGAGAAGATTTTTCAATGTATATGTTACATTTAGATAGTATTTGTTTTAATGAATATTTAAAAAACTTAAGTGAAAAATTTAGAAATGATAATATAGTTTTAATAATGGATAATGCGAGTTTTCATAAATCTAAAAAACTTGATATTCCAAAAAATATAAAAATTGAATATCTTCCTCCATATTCGCCAGAGTTAAATCCACAAGAGAGAAGATTTGAAGATATAAAGAAATTTTTAAAAAATATAATATTTAAAACAATAGAAGAATTAGAAAAAAAGTTGAAGAAATTTTACTTTCATATACAAGTGAGCAAATTAAATCTTTGGTTTCTTATAAATATATTGTAAAGGCTATGAATATATGAGAATTGGTATAAATATATTCAAACTAAATGTAAAATACAAAAAATAACAGAAAATAATGAAGCAAGTGAAGAACAAAAATATTATACAGATGGAAAAATTTTAGAATGTAATATAAACAAAAAATAAGTTAATATCTATTTAGAGAATAAACGACACAAATAAATAATTTTCATTTATTTTTCATTTATAATTTTTATTATCCCATAAAAAAAGGAAAGTAATGAATGAAAAACTATTTTTGCTTATAAACTCATTTGCGGGTAAAAATCATTTAGTGGATCTGTTTTTTATATCGGCAGCAGAGTTTTTGCCATATTTGTTTATTTTAGTAGAAGTATATTTTTATTTTTTTGCAAAGAAGAAAAATGAAGCTATTTTTGCTTTTTATAGTGCAGTTTTTGGTCTTTTAATCAATCAAATAATATCTCTTGTATATTTTCATAATCGCCCTTTTATGGATGGTATTGGGACTTTGTTAATTAATCATGCACCAGAAAACTCTTTTCCATCAGACCATACTACTTTTTTATTTGCAATTGCATTTAGCCTGTTTTTTTCAAAAATTAAATTTTCTTATATTTTATTTGTTTTAGCACTGCTTGGAGGAGTAGCAAGAGTTTATACAGGAGTTCATTATCCTTTTGATATTCTAGGAGGAATTATTACAGGATTTTTAGGAGCACTAATTACTTATATTTTTAGAGATAAATTATTCATATTAAATGATATTATTTTAGAAACAGAAAACACTTTAAGGAGCAAATTTGCAAGAAATAGTTAATTTTTTAGTTGAAACAGTTGGAAGTTTAGGTTATATAGGAATATTTTTATTAATGTTTCTTGAGAGCAGTTTTTTCCCTTTTCCAAGTGAAGTAGTAATGATACCGGCTGGATATTTGGCTTATAAAGGAGATATGGACTTATCTTTAGTTATCTTATCTGGTGTTATTGGAAGTTTAGCAGGTGCTTGGTTTAATTATTTACTTGCTCATAAATTTGGTAGAAAATTTCTCCTAAAAATAATGAGTGAAGAAAAAATAAAAAAACTAGATAGTTTTTTTGAAAATCACGGGCATATCTCAACATTTACAGGAAGACTTCTTCCAGGAATCAGGCAATATATCTCTTTTCCAGCAGGACTTGCAAGAATGGATAAATTAAAATTTAGTGTATATACCACTTTAGGTGCTCTAATTTGGGTTAGTATATTAGCAATGCTTGGATACTTTATAGGAGAAAATCAAGAATTAATTCATAAATATCTAAAAGAAATCACTGTTTTAATAATTATTCTCTTAGCAATAATTATCTTAATTTATATAAGGAAAAACCATGCTAGAAATACTAATTAAATCAATTAAAGACATATTTGATAAGAAAATTTTGTTTACATCTTTAGTGCCTATAATCGTAGCTGCAATTTTTTGGGGTATTGTTTTTTTTGTGTTTCATTCTCAAATTAATGATTTTTTTGTTTACTTAATAAGTCACATTCCATTTATTTCAGACTCTAACTGGATAAAGAATATTATAGAAGTCATAGGCGGTATTTTTATATATTATCAGCTTTTAATTATTACATCAACACTAATTGTAGGAGTTATTGCAGATAAAATAGTAGATAGAATAAATGAAAAATACTATCATTTAAAAAAACAAGGCTTTGGAAGCTTTATTGGTTCAATTGGTATTACTTTAAAATATAACTTAATTTTTATAATTCTTTTTATAATTCTTTTACCTACAATGTTTATACCGGGAGTTAATATCATTGTTAATATTATGCTATGGGCGATCTTAATAAAAAACCCTATTTTTTATGATTCAATTGCTATGTATGCTTCAAAAGAAGAATATCAAATACTAAAAAATGACAAAAAAACAACTACATTTATAATTGCCTTTTTAAGTGCATTACTGTTTTTAGTTCCTATTTTAGGAGTTTTCGTATATATCGCCCAGTTACTTCTTTTTACTCATTATAATTTAAAAAGATTAAAGGAATTAAGAGGTGAATAAAAACATCATAGCTTTAGGCTTTGTTAGTTTTTTTACAGATATGGCAAGCAGTATGATAACTACAATTCTGCCTCTTTTTATTGTTTATGTATTAAATGAAGGTATAGATACACTTGGATTTATAATTGCTATTGCTACTTTTGTATCTTATGCTTTTAGAGTCTTATTTGGTTACTTGAGTGATAAATATCAAGTAGTTAAGCCATTTGTAGTTATAGGATATGCTTTGTCTGCTATTACAAAACCTATGCTTTATTTTGCACACAATTGGCAAGAAATTGCATTTTTAAGAGGGCTTGAGCGAATGAGTAAAGCCATTAGAAGTGCAACAAAAGACTCTCTAATCTCTGTTTATAGCCAAAACAAAAGTGGTAAAAGTTTTGGTTTTCATAAAATGATGGATGTTGCTGGTGAAATGCTTGGGGCAATACTTGCATTTTTAGCTCTTTATTATTTAGGAAAAAACGAACAAGTCTTTAGAGAAATTTTTGCTTTTAGTTTAATACCAGGAATACTCGCAGTAATTATAGTAATCTTTTTTGTAAAAGATGCCCCTTATAAAAAGAAAACAAAAGAATTTAACCTAAAAGATGATTATAAACATCTTCATATTTTATTTATATATTTTGGTGTAATATTTTTTATGTTTAGTGATTCATTTTTTATAGTAGAGGCTAAAAATTCACTAAGTATAGAATATATTCCGCTATTATCAATTTTGCTTTATCTTACACAAACTCTTCTTAGCTATTATTTAGGTTTAAAAATTGATAAATTTGGATATGATAAAATATTTTTCATTTCACTTATTTTTGGGATATTTTCAATGATTTGTCTATATTTTAATGCAGTAATTATCGCATTTATTTTTCTTGGAGTATTTATAGTAGGCAGTTTAAATTCTATTAGAAGTTTTATTTCAGATAATGCAATAAACAAAGCAACGGTTTATGGAATTTTATATGGTGGAGTTGCTCTATTTTCATCACTTGGAGCAATTGTTATAGGTCTTATTTGGAAAAATTATGATGAAAAAAATGCTATCCTTTTTTCAATTACAGGACTTTTTATTATGTTTATATTATTTTTATTAAAGGTAAAAAATGATAAATGAAGTTTTTTCTTTTTTGCACCAATTTAGTGGATATGCAGGAATTATAGCTTTTTTTGCCGCTTTAATTGAAAGCATTGTAGGACTAGGATACTTTTTCCCTGCTACTACTATTGTATTTTTAATGGGAATAATGGCAGGCCAAGGTTATGTATCAATTGTGGAAGTATTACTGTTTTCATTTTTAGGTGCACTTTTGGGAGATCAGATAAGTTTTTATCTTGGTAAAAAATATAAAATGAAAATTCTATCAAAACTTCATATATCAGAAAATCACATAAAAAAAGTAGAAGTTTTTATAAATAAACACGGAAGTTTTTCTATTTTTTTTGGAAGACTGCTTCCCGTAATTAAAGAAAATATTGCTTTTGTATCAGGTTTAGTAAATATAAAATATTCAAAATTTATTTTTTGGGACACTTTAGGAGCATTTACTTGGAGTTTACAATATGTAGGAATTGGTTATATATTTTCTTCTTCTTTGCAAATAGCTCAACTTTGGTTAGAAAAAAGCTTATATGTTCTTTTAATAATTTCTTTCGTATTTGCATTTTTATACATCTCTCTTATCCTAATAAAGAAAAATATCCCTATTGTGATATCAATTCTTGAATCAATTCTAAAAGCTATATTACAAAACCCTCATATCAGAAATTTTATAAATAACCATCCAAAACTAATAACATTTATCAAAAACAGACTAAATACCTCAACCTTTTTTGGTTTACCCCTTACACTTCTTATTTTAGTATTTTTATATATTTTTGGACTTTTTGCAGGAAGTATAGAAGATTTTCTCACAAAAGATCCTATTGTAAATATTGATAAAATTATTGCAAGCTTTATTCCAACAATAAGGACAGAGTTTTTAACAAAATTTTTTACTTATATTACTTATTTTGGAACATCACAAGTAGTTATTGCTTTTTTAGTTGCTGTAACTTTTATTTTAATAATAAATCAAAAAGCAAGATATATTATCCCTCTGCTAATATCGACTATTGGTGCTTCTATTTCAGTATATATTAGCAAAATTGCCTTTCATAGACCAAGACCTGATATAGCAATATATTACGAACCAAGCTATTCATTTCCAAGCGGACACGCTACTATTACTATTGCCCTTTATGGTTTTGTAGCTTATTTAATTATTCATTTTCTAAAAAGCACAAAGCAAAAACTAAACACTCTATTTTTTGCACTAATTTTCATTTTACTGATTGGAATAAGTAGAATTTATTTAGAAGAACACTACTTAAGCGATGTTTATAGTGGATATCTTTTAGGAACTCTTTGGCTTATAATTGCTATTACCATTACAAAAGTTTTAGAAGAAAAAAATATTGATATTAATATTAAACCAATAAAACACAAAAAAATCTTAACTTATTTAGCAGTTTTTAGCTTTTTAAGCTTTTTTGTTTATTTTTCACAGACTTTTCATTATAAACAACTACATCCAAAAACTCAAACCATTATCAAAATATCTAATTTGCAACAAATAAATAAATTCACTCAAAGTATCATTGGAGTAAACACATGGCCAATAAATGTTATTTTTATAGGTGATTTTGAAAAAATCAAAAACACTCTATTACAAAAAGGCTGGAAAGAGGCTAAAATCCCTCTTGCTGTTTTTTGGAATTACAAAAACGTCGATTTAACTCTAAAAAAAGTAAATTATATTCTTAAAATATGGAAAACTAACTATATAATTTCAAACCGTATCATAGTTGGTCTAATCGTAAATCTAAAAAGCTCCCACTTTATCCCAAAATTTGCACCTGATATTGACAACTCAAGAAAGTTTTTAGAAAAAGAATTTAAAGCTAAAGAGATTAACCTAACCAAACCTTTTATTGGAAAAGACTTATTTGGAGATGACTTTTTCACAGATGGAAAATGTGCAATAATTAAATAACAAAAGGTTGATATAATTCCACAAAAATTATTTTTCTGCTTTTTTTAATTAAAAAGGAAAATAATGAAAATATATATTTTACTAATCTTATGCGTATTATTTTGGTCTGGTAATTTTATAGTGGCTCGGTATATTCATAATGACATATCTCCAATCGAACTGGCGTTTTATAGATGGGGAGGAGTATTTTTTGTCTTAATCCCACTTTTTTTATTGCATCTAAAAAATATTTTTAATACATTAAAAAACCACTTTTCTATAATGTTTGTATTAGGAGCGTTAGGCATAGCAGGATTTAATACTTTTTTATACATTGGACTCCAATATACTACAGCTACAAATGCTTTAATTATAAATTCTTTTATACCTATATTAATTTTGATTTTATCATTTCTAATATTAAAACAAAAAATTCATAAAAAACAGTTTTTTGGAATTATACTCTCAACATTTGGTGTTTTATATTTAGTACTAAAAGGAAAAATTCAAAATATTTTTTATTTAAATTTTAATAAAGGAGATCTATTCGTCTTATTAGCAGCTCTGGACTGGGCACTTTACTCAGTTTTATTAAAGTTTAAGCCAAAAGAGGTAAATCCCAATGATTTTTTTATAATAACAGTATTTATAGGTGTTTTAGTTTTACTTCCTTTTTATGCATATACATTTGATCTAAATCACGAAATTACAGTTATTAAAAACAATTTTTTAGCAATACTTTATGTAATATTTTTCCCTTCAATTTTATCATATCTCTTTTGGAATAGAGGTATCGCAGAAATTGGTGCTACAAAAACCGGACAGTTTATTCATCTAATGCCTGTATTTGGTATTTTGCTGGCTGTTATTTTTTTAAAAGAACATTTAAAAATTTACCATTTTATTGGAATTTTTCTAATTGGTGCAGGGATATATATTTCACTGTCAAAGAAATAAAAAGCTTTTTTAACTCTTTATACCTACTCTAAATTGATATTATGAATTCTTTTAACATTTTGTTATCATTTTGTTATACCAATTCTAATATAGTCATAGTTTTTAAATAGAAGTATATGCTTTAATTGGTTGTATTTGATTAACTAAATTTTATTATACTGAAGTGTCTAAATATCTTGGAATTGGTATGATATTTACCTTTTGTAAGATTATACCAATTGACAATGGACAATGGAAAATGATGAAAAGTATTGAAACAGTGGGGATTTTAAATATTTTTAAAGTAACTAATTAAGAATTGGTATTATTTAATTGTGATAGTAATACAAAGTGTTAAAATATAAAGAATAATTAATATACAAAATAGAAATTAATAAAAATAATATAAAGCCCTAAAAATTTAGGGCTAATTTTACTATAAAGTATCCTCCAAATATTAACCAAATGAATAAAATAAACGCTAGATAAACCGGTTTCATTCCAACATTTTTAAATTTCTCAAGAGTTGTCTCCATACCAAGAGCTGTCATTGCCATTGTAAGTAAAAATGTATCAAAAGAATTTATCATACCTACTACATTTGCTGGCAATAAATTTAAAGAGTTAAATCCTGCTACTAATATGAAAAATACTGCAAACCAAGGTATTGTAACAGTTTTTTTAGCACTAGTCCCTTTGCTTGATAACCAAATACCAAGTATAATCAAAAACGGTGCAATCATCATAACTCTTATCATTTTTACAATAACAGCAGTTTGTGCAACTTCAGGGCTTATAGCACTTCCAGCACCTACAACATGAGCCACTTCGTGAACAGTACCACCAATATAAATTCCCATAGCTTCTGGTGAAAGAGGTATTAATCCTGCTTTATAAGCTAACGGATACAAAAACATTGCAATTGTTCCAAAAATTACAACCGTTGCAACTGCCACCGCACTTTTATATGGTTTTGCATTTATTACAGGTTCTGTTGCTAAAACTGCTGCCGCACCACAGATTGAACTTCCTGCACTTGTTAAGATTGTTGTGTCTCTATCAAGTTTTAAAACTTTAGTACCTATTAAATATCCTATAATAAATGTCCCAAAAACAATAGCAATTGATACAATAAGTCCTGAAATACCTACTGCAAAAATATTTTGAAAAGTAATCCTAAATCCATAAAGAACAATCGCAAACCTTAAAATATTTTTTGTAGAAAATATAATACCAGGTACCCACTCTTTTGGGAGCTTATGTCTTAATGTATTTGCATAAAAAACACCTATTACAATACCAATAATTAATGGACTAAGTCCTAAATGTTTAATCCCTGGCAAACTTGCAATCTGCATTGCCGCAAGTGCAAACAATGCAACAAACAAAATACCATTTAAGGTATTTACCCTATTTTCCTTTGAGAACATTGTCTCTCCTTTTTTTGGTGGAATTATAGTGATTTAAATAAATTAAGCAAAATTAATTTTTTTTCACAAAATATTAAATAAAACTTATAAGTTTATTAGCTTGATAATATTTTCAATAAAAATCCCTATACCCATAATAATAGTAAAAATAGCAAAAATAAAACGCAATCTATCTTGATTGATTTTTTTAGCAAAATATGCACCAATAAATCCCCCTAAAGCACCTCCTACTGCAAAAATTGCACTTATACTATAATCAATTTCTCTGCCTTGAATTACATAACTTAATAATCCAAAAACTCCAAACAAAAATATAATAAACAATGAAGTTGCAATAGCTTCTTTTATTTTTAAATTAGCTCCCATATATAATGCTGGTACAAGTAAAAATCCCCCTCCCACACCAAAAAAACCACTGGCAAAACCAGTTACAAAACCAAGAATTAATATCTTTTTATAATCAATTCCTGTTGTTTTTTTATTTATCTTTTGATTTTTTGGTTTGGTCATTTTAAAACCTATAAAAATCATTAATATCGCAAAACTAATTAAAAGCTCAGGTCCTTTTAGAACTTTATTTGCTAATGAACCAAGATATATACTAATAATTCCTGGTGTTGCCATTAAAAATGCTATTTTAAACTTTACAAGAGACTCTTTAATATAAGAAAAAGAAGCAATAAGAGAAATTACACCTACAGCTATAAGCGAAGTAATAATAGCTAAATGAATATCTTCCCCTACTAAATATACAAGTAAAGGAACAGCAATTATAGACCCTCCTCCACCCGTCAAGCCTAAAGCAACTCCTGAAAGTAAACCACCTATTAATGCTAAAATAATCTCGGACATAAAAATTCCCTGATTTTATGCCACCACAAAATAAGTATAACCAGCTTTTCTATAAGCATTAATAGCTTGTAGTCCACCTTCATTTGCAATTGATGTCCCTTTTGGTAAGTCTTTACTATCTAATCCAAGTAAATGCATACTGTTTATACAAAAATTAAAATTTACTCCCTTAGCCGCAAATTCTTCAATTTTTTCTTTTAAATGTCCGGGTGCAAATGCAGGTAACAATGCTCCACCAACAACTACAACTTTAATATCAACATCTTCTATATTTGCATGTAACATATTGAATAAATGCGTATAATGACTTGGTTCTAATAATTGCATTACCCATTTTTCTTGTTTCATAATATTATCCTTTTTTATGCATATCATTTATTTTTGTTTAAACTTTTTACACTCCTCTTCTTCTTTTGGCAATCCAGTTTCAGGAGATAAACAAGGAGCATGGAATAAATATCCACTCCACATCCCTTTTAAAGTTTTTATAAATACTATTATCCAAAATACAATTAATTGTATGCTTAATAGTATCCCAAAATATTCAAATATGGTTATTCCTGTTTCTTTCCAAAGTTGAAAAGTTGCCGCTGTAAAAACTCCTACCGGGAAAGTGAATCCCCACCATCCCATATTAAAAGGCAGTCCTTCTTTGAAAAACTTTAATGTTATAAACCAAGCCATAAAATACCACCATAATCCATACCCCCAAATTAACAACCCCATAGTTAATCCAAAATCATATAAAAATGAAGATACTCCTTCTAATCCTGTACCAGCTAATATACTCTTAGCGCTACTTCCAAGCAAAAGCAATCCAAGTGCACCTGTTCCTAGTGGTCCTAACGTCAGCCAACTAGTAACAGCCATTGCTTTATCAGGAAGTTTATGAGTTGCAAGCCTTAAAAATAAAATTACTAATATTGAAAACGCTAATGGAACAGAAAACGTCCATAAAATATAACTTAATATAAGCATAGTCTCACCAATAGAGTTTGGAAAATATGGAGCTAACATGCCACCTGCAGATGCTGTAACTTCAGAAGCCACAATTGGCAAAAGCCATACAGCTGTCATATTTTCTAATATATGTCCTTTTTGAACAGTAAACATCAAATAAGGAAGCAACCACCCTACACTCACTGCTAAAATAACATCAATCCACCATAAATATAATGCTATATCCAAAGCTTTATCACCTATTATTGATGGGCCAAAAATAGCAAACCCTTCTAATATAGGGACTAATGCCATAGGAATAGCCCCTAAAAACATAGATTGAACAGGGTGTACTAATAAAAGCTTAATTGTTTCTGGATAAAAAATCGCTCTGGCTATAAAAAGTAAAGAAAATAATAAAAAGAAAAATATATCAATAATCCAAAATATCATACCAAACTGCATTTGACCATAAAATATATTTGCATTAATATTATGTAGAGTTAAGAAAGCAATACCAGTACCCATATTAAGAGTAAACCAGTTTGGTGTAAAATTTCGGATTACTTCAGAAAAACTTTTAGCTCTTAAAAGCTTAAAACTCATATTTCACTCCAACTATAATTTATGTTTATTATAACACTTAAATAATTGATTAAAAAAATTAACTTTTTTTGATAAAATATTAAGTAAAACTTAAAAGGCAATATAATGACTCTAAAAGAGCTTGAAATATTTTTAGAACTATCCACTACTCAAAATGTTTTACAAACTGCAAAAAAACTATCAATTACTCAATCAGCCGTATCACAAGCTATAAAATCTTTGGAAAACAAACTAGGAGAGCCCTTATTTGATAGAATTGGCAAAAAACTTATTTTAAATGAAAGAGGTAGAAAATTTAAAGAAATGACAGTAATGCCTTTTAATCAACTTATAAATGCAAAATATCAATTCTTAAAAGAAAAAGTTTCAGGAACTATTAACATTTCTACAAGCAAAACACTTGGGACATATATTTTGCCACAGATTATTTTTGATTATTTATCAAAAAACAAAAATGTTTCCATAAAAAAAGAGATTCAAAATTCAAAAAAAATTATTGAAAATATCAAAAATGGAAAAATAGACTTAGGTTTTATTGAAAATGAAATTGATGATAAAGATATTATAAAAATAAAAATAAAAGAAGACGAACTCATTGTAGTATCATCACAAAAACACAAAGATGTTTTTATAGATGAATTAAAAAACAAAAGATGGATTTTAAGAGAAGAAGGTTCAGGTACTAGAGAAATATTTCTAAGTCATATAAGAGGAATTTTTGATCTTGAAATCTTTATGGAATATAATGAATTTGAAGAAGCTAAAACAATTCTTATAAATAACCCAGATGCCATAACCTGTGTATCCAAAGAAGTAGTAAAAAAAGAATTAAGTGAAAAAAAACTTTTTGAAATTAAAATAAAAAATTTGACTTTTAAAAGAAATATGTATTTAATTTATCACAAAAATAAAATAAAAACTGAACTTTTTGAAGATTTTACAAGCTTTATATTAAATAATTTAAAAAATTGATATTGAAACTAATGCTCTGAAAATAACCGCAAATTTTATATAAAAAGCAATAAAAGCTTATATGTTATAATAAATATAAATTAATTTTAAAGGAAATTAATGAATTATTTAATACCTGAATGGGAAAAGCAAAGCTTCGTTCAACTTATTTTTCCTCATAAAAATACCGATTGGGCTTGCTGTTTGAATGAAGCTATTAATACATTTACAGAAATTGCTTATGCAATAGCTCAACATCAAAAAGTGCTTATTGGCTATGAAGATAAAAATACAATCACTCACCTAAAACACAAAAATTTTATTTTTAGAAAAGTTAAAAATAATGACACTTGGGCAAGAGATTTTGGCGCAATAAGCGTAAAAATTAATAACGATGTAAAACTACTTGATTTTAAATTTAACGGATGGGGACTAAAATTTCCAAGCAACTACGATAATACCATTTCAAGAAAACTTTTTAATATCCATAAAAGTTACAATTTTGTGCTTGAGGGTGGAAGCATAGATACTAATGGAGAAGTTTTACTTACAACTTCAAAGTGTCTTCTTGAAGAAAACCGAAACTACCCAATGACAAAAGAAGAAATAGAAGAGTTTTTAAAAAAAGAATTATTTATAAAGAAAGTAATTTGGCTAAACCATGGTTTTTTAGAGGGTGATGATACAGACTCTCATATCGATACACTTGCAAGGTTTATAAATAAAGATACGATTGTATATTGTAAATGCGAAGATAAAAATGATATACATTACACTGAACTTAAAAAAATGGAAGAAGAACTAAAAAAAACATCTTTTAATCTAGTTCCAATTCCTCTCCCAAGTCCAAAATATTGGGACAATCATCGTTTACCAGCGACTTATGCAAACTTTTTAATTATAAATAATGCTGTATTACTTCCAATTTATGAAGATGAAAAAGACAAATATGTTTATGATTTATTTACTGAAATTTTTAAAGACCGCGAAATCATACCAATAAATGCAAACACTTTAATAAAACAACACGGAAGCATTCACTGTATAACAAAGGAGTATTTTGATGAAAATTTTATTAGCGCCGAGTGAGAGGAAAACTCTTAGCGGAAATAAAGAATTTGAAATAAAATCTTTTCCTGAGCTAGAACCTATCAGAGAAGAAGCTATTAAAAGATATGATAACTTTTTACAAACTACAAACGATATTAAAAACTTTGGAGACGTCAAAACAAAAATAATTAAGCGACCTGCAAAAGAAGTTATTTTTAGATATACAGGAGTTGCTTTTGAATATTTAGATTATGAAAGTTTACCAGAAGCGGCAAAAGAGTTTCTAAATGAAAATTTAATAATCTTTTCTAACCTTTTTGGAATTTTAAAACCACTAGACCTAATCCCACACTACACACTAAAACAAGGAAGTAAACCTGGGTTTGATATTTATAAATTTTATAAACCTCACATTACTGAGATTTTAGATAGTTTAGATGAAGAATTTATAGATTTAAGAGCAAAATTTTATGAAAAAATATATAAACCTAAAAATGCAATTACATTTAAATTTATAAAAAATAATAAAGTTGTAAGCCACTTCGCAAAAGCTTATCGTGGGACTTTAGCCCGTTATATTGCTTTAAATATGCCAAAATCTGTTGACGAAGTTTTAAAAATAGAATTCCCTGGAATTGAAATTAAAGAGATAATTGAAAAAAAAGATATTAAAGAAATTATTTGCCAAATTATATAATTCTATTATAATTATTTAAAAATTTTATTTGTAAAAGAGTAAAAATGAAAAACGAAAAAATATACATTTTAGCAGTAGACGACGATCAATTTAATTTAGATTTAATAGAATTTGCTTTTTCCGAAATGGAAAATATTGAAATAATAAAAGCAACTAATGGAAAAGAAGCAATAGAACAATTAAACAAAAAAGAAATTGATATTATATTATTAGATTTAGCAATGCCTGAAATAAATGGATTTGATATTTTAGAAAAATTAAGAAATAATGAAAAATATAAATATCTACCAATAATTGTAGTAACAGCAAACAAAGAAGAAAAATATAGAGCTTTAAAACTCGGTGCTACCGATTTTTTAGAAAAGCCTGTAGACATTGAAGAGCTAAAAGTAAGAACAATAAACTATACTCAGATTTCAAAATACCAACAATATCAAAAAAGAATAAATGAGATATTAGAAGAAAAAGTAAAAGAAAGAACAAAAGAGCTTGAAAAAGCATATAAATTTGCAAAAAAAACTGAATACGAAATAACTTTAAGGCTTGGTAGAGCATCTGAATTTAGAGACATAGAAACAGGTATGCATATTAAAAGAATGAGTCATTATTCTGCAAAATTAGCTGAACTATATGAATTAGATAAAAAAGAAGTAGAATTAATTCTTTATGCATCACCTTTGCATGATATAGGAAAAGTAGGTATACCTGATAATATTTTATTAAAACCTGGAAAACTTACAAAAGAAGAATTTGAAATAATGAAACAACACACAATTATTGGAGGAAAAATTTTAGAAGGTACAGAAAAATACCCTACACTAAATGCTGGAAAAATTATTGCTTTACAACATCATGAAAGAATAGATGGCAAAGGTTACCCATATGGGCTAAAAGGTAATGAAATTCATTTATATGCAAGAATTGTCTCAATTGCAGATGTTTTTGATGCATTAACCTCAAAAAGAATTTATAAACCTGCATTTAGTTTAGATAAAGCATTATCAATTATGGAAGAAGGTAAAGGAACACAATTTGATAGTGATTTATTAAATACTTTTATAAATAATATTAATGAATTTATAAAAATAAAAGAAAAATTTCCTGATACTGATGATATGCCTCAAATAATAAAATTTTCAAAAGAAGGCAAAATATGAAAAAAATTTTAATTGTAGAAGATGACGAACTAAATCGAATAGTAATTAAAGAAATGATAAATATTCTTTTTCCAAAAATTAAAATAGACATCGCTTCAAATGGAAAAGAAGCATTAGAACAGTTAGAAAAAAACTCATATAATTTAATTATTTCTGATATAAATATGCCTATAATAAATGGTATTGAATTATTAAAAAAACTGAAACAAAAAATAAACATTCCTGTCATAGCAATAACTGCTTATGCTATTGTGGGAGATAAAGAAAAGTTATTAATGCAAGGTTTTGATGATTATATTTCTAAACCTGTAGATATGAATCAATTATCAAAAATACTAGAAAAATATATTAAGGAAGAACAATGATTTCTTTAAATGTATATAAAACATTATCTAAAATTAAAGTTAAAAAAGGAGAAAAATATATATTATTTTTAACAGAAGAATTTTTAAATGACTTACCTAAAATACAAGAAAAATTTATAAATACTGATTTTAAAGGAGCAATAATTCCATACTTTATTTTAAATAACAAATTAATAAATAAAGGAATTGCTGTCTTAAAATTTAATAAAAAAGAAAGCTATTCTTTAATAGTTTCAATGAAAGAATTTAAAGAAAAAGAGTACTTATTAAAAAATAAAAGAAAAAGTTTTTTTATTTTTGTTGATGGATTATCAGAATATTTTGAACATTTTATAGATAGTTTAAATGAATTTATTGATGAAAACACATATATACTTGGAGGAGGAGTTGGATATAAAAATCTTTTATCAAAACCAACAATTTTTGATAAAAATGGAATATACAAAGACCACGCATTAATTATAGGAACAAATTTTAAAATTTCTATTGGTATTTCTCATGGATGGAAACCAATTTATGGACCATTAGTAGTTACAAAAGCAAAAAATAATATTATTTATGAATTAAACAATGAAAAAGCATTTGACGTATATCAAAAAATAATATATGACATTGAAAATGTTGAAATCAAACCAGATGATTTTTATTCTATTGCTATGAAATATCCTTTTGGAATTTCTAATTTTTTTAATGAAGAATATATTATTAGAGACCCCATTCAAGTAAAATCTGATAAATCCTTACAAATTGTAAGTTCTGTAAAAGAAATGGATACTCTTTATATTATGAAAGGTGAAAAAGAAAATTTAATAAATTCTACCTGTGATATGTCAAAAAAACTTTTTACAACATTCCCTACTAATGAATCTCTTATAATAGACTGTATATCAAGAGTTTTGTTTTTACAAGATGCTTTTGAAAAAGAAATAGAAGCAGTTTATAATTGTTCTGAAAATAACAATTTAAAATTATTTGGATTTACATCAATCGGAGAAATTACAAATTATGGTCAAGATAAAATTACAATCTTTAATAAAACAACTCTTTTAGGAAACTTCAATGAATAAATTAACAATTAAAGAAATAAAAAAAATTTTTTTATTTACAGAAAAAGATTTAAAAGAAAGAAAAGAGGTTTCTTCATATATCCAATCATTAAGTACTTCCATTGCTGAAGATTTCTATAAAGAATACATTATTATAAATCCTTTATTCTCTGGTTTTTTTGAAAACAGAGATATTGACAGGTTCGTCCATCAGTTCACAGTGTATTTTAATAAAATATTTTCTATGCCTCTTGATGAATCTTTTATTACATTAAATGAACATATAGCTCAATCTCATATAGATATAAATTTAGATTTTAAATATTTAAATTATGGCTTTAACATAATTATGGAAATAATTGCAAAATATTCTTTAGTAAATGAACATATTAGAAATCATATTCACATAATATTTAAAACTATAAGGATATGTATATATATAATACAACATCATTATGAAAATTATTTTCAACAAATCAAAAACAATTCGCAAAACAATGAAAGCTTTGAATTACTAAATAAACTTTATGAAGTTACTATTATTCAAAAAAATTTTCAACTTAAATTAGAAAATTTTATAAAAAGCAATTTTTCAAATAAAAAAGAAATAGAAAGTTTAATAAAAAACTATAAGATTCCTTTAATATTAGAAGAATTAAAAAAACTAAATATTGAAGATTACGGAATTAACACACAAAAAGCTATTGAATATTATAATGAATTTATAAAACTAGTAAAAAAATTAATCCAAACAGAAAAAAATGATAAAGAAAAAATTACCGAGATTTATAGAAAAATTAATAGTGTTTCAAAAAAAATTTATAACATATTAAATAAACCTTTAGAACAAGTTTCAACAACATCTTTTTTAGCTATAAATTCAGCCATTAAATTTTTACAAGAAAATATTGAAATAATTAATAAAATAAGACAAACTAATAAAAAAATAACTATAGATTTTGTAATAAAAAACTTAAAAGAAACTTTATTTAAAACAGTTAATTGGGCTATTGAAGACATAAAAATTTCTAAAAACAATATAAACTTATCACTTTATGATATAACTTTTCCTATTTTATTTGGAAAAAATAAAAAATATTTAGGAATAAAATTAAAAAATATACCAAATAAAATTTTCTTAAAAGAAATTATAAAATTAATACTAGATACGTCTATTACTCAATATAGAATGATTGATAATCAACAGGAAATAATAGAATTAGCAGAAAAAGCAGAAAGAGCAAATAGAGCAAAAGATATTTTCTTAGCAAACATGTCTCATGAACTCAGAACACCGTTAAATGCTATTATCGGTTTTTCTCAAATACTTTCTACTAAATCTGATACCCCAGAACATATAAAACCATATATTGAAAAAATTTTTATTGCAGGTAAAAATTTATTACAATTAGTTAATACTATTTTAGATTTTGCAAAACTTGAAGCAGGTAAATTTAAATTCAATCCTGAAACTACAAATATATCAGATATAATTAATGAAGTTGTTACAATAATTGAACCATTAGCAAATAAAAAATCTATTAAATTTATTTATCCTAAAAATATATCTTTAGCTTTATACATTGATCGCCAATTAATAATTCAAGCACTAAATAACTTATTATCAAATGCAATAAAATTTACTCCTGAAAATGGTGAAGTCAGATTAAACATCAAATATATTAAAGAAAAAAAAGAGTATCTTTTTAGTGTTTGTGATACAGGAATAGGTATGTCAAAGGAAGATCAAGCAAAAATTTTTGATCCTTTTGTACAAGTAGAAAACCCTTTTCAAAAAAGTACTAAAGGAACAGGTCTTGGATTAACTATAACAAAAAAAATTATTGAACTACACAAAGGAAAAATTTGGGTAGAAAGTGAAAAAGAAAAAAAAACATGCTTTTATTTTACAATTCCTGTTATTGAAACACAAAATTATATAGAACAACATCCGTCAAGTAATAAAAATGCCCAAAATATATTAATAGTTGAAGATAATAAAAATTATCAAAAAATATTACTAGATTGTTTAAAAGACTATAATATAACTTTAACAAATTCTATAAATTTAGCAAAAAAAACATTAAAAAATAATAAATATTATTATATTATTATTGATTTCTTTTTAACTGATGGTATTGGAACAGAAATTTTAAAATACATGGAAAAAGAAAATATTTTTACACCTACTATTATTGTATCAGCTGAAGATGATAAAGAAATTATTCAAAATATAGAGGAATATAAAAATATAAAAACAATTTTTAATAAAAAAAAGACAAAAGATATTTGTGATTTTTTTAAATTTATTAATTAAAAGATTATCTACAAAACTTCATAGCTTCTAAATTTTTTTAGAAAAATACCCCTCTTCCTTTAATACAGACATATCACTTTTTATTATTAAAAATAATATCTTTCATAGAATATAAAAATTATACCAATTCTAATATAGTCATAGTTTTTAAATAGAAGTATATGCTTTAATTGGTTGTATTTGATTAACTAAATTTTATTATACTGAAGTGTCTAAACATCTTGGGATTGGTATTAGAGTATTGGGAGATAGGTATATTAGTAAAATATGTAGAATTAACAATTAGAAAAAGAGAGATATATAATAGATTAGGACAGGTAATATAATAAAATTAATTTTATAATTAAAATAATAATTAAAATAGACATTAATATGAGAGAAATAAAACAAATATCCAAGAGAAGTAAAAGATAGAGCCGATATATATAGTGCCAGACTCTTTGTTATGTTATAAAAGTTATACACTGAAAAGCGTAGCAGGGACCTACTTTCCCACATCCGTAAGGATGCAGTATCATCAGCGCTGTAGGGCTTAACTTCCTGGTTCGAAATGGTTCAGGGTGTTTCCCCTACGCTTTTCCCACTACGCTTGTCACTATATAACTAAAGTTAGCTGTTAAAAGCCTTGCCCACGCACTTACAGAAGCCAATCGGGTTATTAGTACTGGTCAGCTCAACCCCTCGCAGGGCTTACACCCCCAGCCTATCAAGCAGGTAGTCTTCCTGCACCCTTCAGGGAAGGCTCATCTTGGAGTGGGCTTCCCGCTTAGATGCTTTCAGCGGTTATCCCTTCCGTGCTTGGCTACCCAGCACTGCCCTTGGCAGGACAACTGGTACACCAGTGGCACGTCCAACCCGGTCCTCTCGTACTAGGGTCAGCTCTCCTCAGCCTTCCTACGCCCACGGCAGATAGGGACCGAACTGTCTCACGACGTTCTGAACCCAGCTCGCGTACCGCTTTAAATGGCGAACAGCCATACCCTTGGGACCTGCTCCAGCCCCAGGATGCGATGAGCCGACATCGAGGTGCCAAACCTCCCCGTCGATGTGAGCTCTCGGGGGAGATCAGCCTGTTATCCCCGGGGTACCTTTTATCCTTTGAGCGATGGCCCTTCCACTCAGAACCACCGGATCACTAAGACCGACTTTCGTCTCTGCTCGAGGTGTCTCTCTCGCAGTCAGGCTGGCTTATGCCTTTACACTCTTCTGGCGATTTCCAACCGCCATGAGCCAACCTTTGTGAGCCTCCGTTACTCTTTAGGAGGCGACCGCCCCAGTCAAACTACCCACCAGGCACTGTCCCCCATGAGGATTACTCATGCGGGTTAGTAGGCAGGATATCCAAGGGTGGTATCTCAAGGGCGGCTCCACCTGAGCTGGCGCTCAGGCTTCTAAGCCTCCCACCTATCCTGCACATGGATATCCCACCTACAATGCCAAGCTGTAGTAAAGGTCCACGGGGTCTTTCCGTCTTGCCGCGGGTAGGAGGAATTTTCACCTCCACTACAATTTCACTGGATCCCTCCCTGAGACAGCCCCTCACTCGTTACGCCATTCATGCAGGTCGGTATTTAACCGACAAGGAATTTCGCTACCTTAGGACCGTTATAGTTACGGCCGCCGTTTACCGGGGCTTCGGTTCACCGCTTCGCCTTTCGGCTAACGGATCCCCTTAACCTTCCGGCACCGGGCAGGCGTCACACCCTATACTTCCTCTTACGAGTTAGCAGAGTGCTGTGTTTTTGGTAAACAGTCGGCAAGAGCGCTGCGCTGCGACTCCTTTCGGCTCCAGGAGCTAAGTCCCTTCACCTACTCGGAGCACACCTTATCCCGAAGTTACGGTGCCAGTTTGCCGAGTTCCTTAGGGAGGGTTCTTCCACGCGCCTTAGAATACTCATCCCGCCTACCTGTGTCGGTTTACGGTACGGGCTACTAACAGCTCAAACGGCTTAGAGGCTTTTCTCGGCCCGACGGTATCACCGATTCTCTCTCCCTCCCGAAGGAGTTTGAGAGCCTGTCAGGTCTCGGAGTTTTGCTAGGCGGATTTGCCTACCTAGCCTCCTACACCCTTCGAGCCACTATTCCATCAGTGACCTCGGCTAACCCTAGGCGTCCCCCCTTCGCCTCGCTGTTAGTAGGTAACGGAATATTAACCGTTTTCCCATCGACTACGCCTTTCGGCCTCGTCTTAGGTCCCGACTAACCCTACACTGACGAGCATCGTGTAGGAAACCTTAGGCTTTCGGCGAGTGGGATTCTCACCCACTTTATCGCTACTCATGCCTGCATGCTCACTTCCTGCCGCTCCAGTGCTCCTCACCGGTACACCTTCAGCGCTGACAGGAACGCTCTCCTACCACTCCCCCTCCACAGGGAGTCTACGGCTTCGGTGTAAGCCTTTAGCCCCGTTATATTTTCGGCGCCAACCCGCTCGACCAGTGAGCTGTTACGCTTTCTTTAAAGGATGGCTGCTTCTAAGCCAACCTCCTGGTTGTCTAAGCAGGTTGACCTCCTTTTCCACTTAGGCTTAACTTTGGGACCTTAGCCGGTAGTCTGGGTTGTTCCCCTCTCGACATAGGATTTTATCACCCTACGCCTCACTCCCAGGATTCCACCATAGGTATTCGGAGTTTGACAGGGTTTGGTACAGCTGTGGGCCGCCCTAGCCCTATCAGTGCTCTACCCCCTATGGCTACCTCCTGAGGCTGCACCTAAATGCATTTCGGAGAGAACCAGCTATCACTGAGTTTGATTGGCCTTTCACCCCTATCCACAGGTCATCCGAAGGCTTTTCAACGCCTACCGGTTCGGTCCTCCAGCGGGTTTTACCCCGCCTTCAACCTGCCCATGGATAGATCACTCAGCTTCGGGTCTGCAGCCACTGACTTAACGCCCTGTTCAGACTCGCTTTCGCTTCGGCTCCGGGTCTCCCCTTAACCTCGCCAGTGACCACAACTCGCAGGCTCATTATGCAAAAGGCAGTCCGTCACCCTGTCCAAAGGACATAGGGCTCCGAATGATTGTAGGCAAGCGGTTTCAGGTTCTATTTCACTCCCCTCACTGGGGTTCTTTTCACCTTTCCCTCACGGTACTTGTGCACTATCGGTCTGGCAGGAGTATTTAGCCTTGGAAGGTGGTCCTCCCATATTCACTCAGGATTTCACGTGTCCCGAGCTACTCGCAAGGCCTCTGCTTAGTCCCACCAACAAACTTTCGGGTACGGGGCTTTCACCCTCTTTGGCTTACCTTTCCAGGT
>NZ_BAAHXC010000001.1:1100000-1312500 GCF_054657155.1 Caminibacter profundus | reverse complement strand
CTAATAACCATGCTAAAAATTTTGCATAAACAAGTGTTTTAGCAACTTCATAAGTTACAGCATTAACGAAACAATTAAATTTGTTTTTTACATTTCCAAAAAATCCTTCTATATTGAATCTTTGTTTAAATAATGAATGTTTATATTTTTCATAAATTTATTTAACCAATTGTCTTTGTGTTGATTTTATTTCATTGTGTAAAGGCTTTTTTATTCTGAATATTGGAAGTAAATCTTTTTCTATTGTTAAATCAATCAACTCATTGGAATTTGAATAAATACCATCACCTATTATAGGTATTTTGTTTTCATATTCTCCAAAAGAAAAATTTCTTATTAAAAATGTTTTTGCTTTATTAAAAATATTGTCTGTAAGTATTCCTTTTAATGCTTTTCTTTCATCATAATAAGCTTCAAAATTTCTTATTATCAAAGGTATTCTAAAATTAAACTCTGGTATATAAAGAATTATTGCTTCTGTCTTAATGTGAGATTTTATTTTCCTTATCTCTAGTCCTCTTTTAAATTTTGCATAAAATTTATTTGAATATGAAAATCCTGTCGCATCTATTAAAAGTAGAACTGTTATTTTGGAAAGTTTTTTATTGTTTAATTTTTTTTATTATTTCTTGGCTTATTTTTAATATCGCTTCTTCTAATAGTTTATCATCGAGTTTAGATAGTCTGTAATGAAGTGTTGATAAGGCTGGTAGTTTTATTTTTAACTCTCTTTCAAGTATTACTATTACTTCTCTAAAAGAATACTTATGCATTTGCATGATTATTGCTATAAATATTATAAAATAATCATCGTATATTTTTGGTTTTCCTCTTTTAGGCTTTTCTTTATTTTTAAAATATTTCTTGCATAATTTCAATACTTCTTTGTATGGTAAAAGTTTATATGATATTTGTCTTTTCTCATTCTAAACCTTTTTTAAATCACAAACAATTTCTGTTCCTAAATCCCCCCTTTTTTTCCCAGTTTCTCCTGTTTTTTCTCGAACAGGCTTAGGAAATATTGTGGTTTTTTGTGAATTTTATCAAATATTCAGTTTTATGGAGAATTTTAGTTTATTAAAACTTTTCTATTCCCTTCTTAATAGGAACAAATTCGCAAGCTTCTAAACGTTCAACTTTTCCATTTTTATAAAATTTAGTAATTATTTGTTCATCTCTCACCTTTATAGGTGCTAAAATAAAACCATCATCTTTTACTTGATTTAATAACTCTATTTCCATATTTTCTATATATGCTGAAAGCAAAATCCTATCATATGGTGCAAATTCTTTCCATCCCTTTATTCCATCATCACACTTTACATTAATATTATAAAGATCTAATTTTTTAAACCTTTCTTTTGCTATCTCAACTAATGTACAAATTCTATCAATAGTAAATACCCTTCTTACTATTTTACTAAGAATTGCTGCTTGATAACCACTTCCACACCCTATTTCAAGCACACTATCAACTCCTTCTAATTCAAGATAGTGTGTCATTTTTGCAATTGTAAGAGGGGAACTTATTGTAGAATCATCTGCAAGTGGAAGTGGGGTTATTTCATAAGCTTTTTTTTCAAATCCAACTGGAACAAAATATTTTCTATCTATTTCTAAAAAAGCATTATACTCTTTTGGTCCTAAAGTTATTAAATCAGCTAATTTTTCAGCCAAAATCTTATTCATTCTATTCCTATATATAATTTTTTCCTAACTTTTTTACTCTTAGCAAAATCTATACCACTTATTCCAAATTCGTCACTTATTTCGACCCCTTCTCCCCAAGCTCCAAAAACACACCCAAAAGATTCTTCATTTGCACTATTTGAAGAAACCACAAAACACTGATTTGAAAGCGCAAGAGCTTTATTTAAAGTTTTAAAATGCTCAATTCTCTCTTTTCCCCATCTTGCCGGGACTATTATTAAATCAACTCCTCTAAGCTTAATCCAATACTCAATAAATCTTAACTCAAAACAAATTAAACTTGCTATCTTAACCTCTCTCCACTCAAAAACTTCAGGCTCTTTTCCTACTTTGAAATGCTTTTTTTCATCTCCAAAAAGATTATATTTAGCCCTTTTATAAATAAGCCCGTTATCAAATAAAACAAAATAATTTTTTTCTTCATGGATAATGGTCATAGCAAAAGATTTTTTTAATTTAGATAACTCATCAATTGCAACTTTTCCAAATTCATTAACCTCATTCCAATTTTCATAATCAAATCCCGTTAAACACACTTCAGGAAAAAGAAGAAAGTCAGCAGGAGAGTTTTGAATAATCTTTTTTATTCTCTCTAAATTGTATTGATAATCTTTACTTGTTCTAAAATTTATAACCTCAACTTGGAACTTGGCTACTTGATTACTTAAACTCATTCTCCATAAACTCTTTTATAAATTTTATCTACATTTCTTGTATAGTAATCATAGTCAAAAAGCTCTCTAATCTCTTCTTCTTTCATTACCTTATTTAAATCTTCATCTTTTAATAAGTTTTCTAAAAATAAACTCTCACCTTTTTCATTAATAGGAGCTTTACCTTTTTGAAGTTCTTCCCAAACTTTCATAGCATTTCTTTGGACAATTTTATATGCATCTTCTCTACTTATTCCTCTTTTTGGAAGCTCAAGCAGTACCCTTTGAGAAAATACAAGTCCCCCTGTTAGATTTAGGTTTTTCATCATATTTTCCGGATATACAACAAGATTTGAAATAATGTTATTTAGTCTATGAAGCATAAAATCAGTTGTAATAAACGCATCTGGAAGCCAAAATCTTTCAACTGAGCTATGGCTTATATCTCTTTCATGCCAAAGAGCAACATTCTCCATAGCAGGAGTTACATATGCTCTAATTATTCTTGCAAGTCCTGTAATATTTTCACTTAACACTGGATTTCTTTTATGAGGCATTGCTGATGAACCTTTTTGACCTTTTGAAAAGTATTCCTCTGCCTCATAAACTTCTGTTCTTTGGAAATGTCTAATATTTACTGCTATCTTTTCAACTGTTGAAGCAAGTAATCCAAGAGCCGCAGCAAGTCTTGCATATCTATCTCTTTGAATTACTTGATTTGAAATTGGAGCTGGTTTAAGTCCTAAATATTCACAAGTTAGTTCTTCAAGTTCTATTGGAGCGTGAGCAAAATTACCCATTGCACCACTAACTTTTCCAACACTTATCACTTCAAGTGTTTCTTCAAGATTTTTAAGATGTCTTTTCATTTCATCATACCAAATAGAAAGTACAAGTCCAAAAGTAATTGGTTCTCCATGAATTCCATGACTTCTTCCAACCATTAACGTGTATTTATGCTCGTAAGCTCTTTTTTTAATTGCTTCCATAACCATTTTAACATCATCAATTATTATTTTTAAACTATCTCTCATTTGAAGAGCAACAGCCGTATCAATTGTATCACTACTTGTCATACCATAATGAACCCAGCGAGACTCTTCTCCTAGACTCTCAGCCACACTTGTTAAAAATGCAATTACATCGTGTTTTGTCTCTTTTTCTATTTCGTCAATTCTTTTAATATCAAATTTTGCATTTTCTATAATTTTTTTAGCATCTTCATCTGGAATAAGTCCTAATTTATTCCAAGCTTTAACTGCTGCTTTTTCAACTTCAAGCCAAGCATTAAACTTCGCTTCTTGTGTCCATAAATTTTTCATTTCTTTCCTAGCATATCTTTCAACCATTGCTTGCCTTTTTTATTGAAATTGTATCAAAAATGAGTTTTGTGTTATAATTGTTATAAAAAAGGCTTATTATGCTCGATATAGGGTTTCCTGAATTTTTATTTATTATAGTTATGGCTATTATTGTATTAGGTCCTGATAAATTACCAGAAGCGCTTAAAACTACTGGTAAGTTTATTGGAAAAATAAAAAGAATGTGGAAAGATGCTACAGCTGATATTAGACGTGAACTTGAGCTTGAAGAAATGAAAGAAGAGATGAAAAAATATAAAGAAGAACTTGAAAAACTTCAAAGAAAAGTTAATAGTGATATAGGAGAAGTAAATAAAAGTTTAACAAGCTTAAATGACCTAACAGCTATGGGTAATAGTAGAAGTTTTAAGGATATGATTAAATAATTGAGAATAGAAAATTATAAAGTTTTCAAAAAATATCAAAATTTTTTGTGATATTGATTAGAGAATTACAATTGTGTTATTTTCACAATTTCATCATTTTTACCAAATAAGGATATAAATGGGTTTTGTAGTTAAAGAGTTTGAAATAAAAAATGAAAAAGTACTAGATTTTTTAGTCAAAAAGCTTGGATTTAATATAAGAGAAGCAAAAAGAGCCATAGATAGAGGAAGAGTAAGTATTAATGGAAAAAGAATAAATGAAAAATCTTTTAAAGGTAGTGGTATACTAAAATGTATAATATTTGAACCAAATGGTTATGGCCTTAAACCTATTTTTGAAACTACTCATTTTGCTATTTTTGATAAGCCAAGTGGTGTTGCAATTCATCCAAAAAAACTTGCTAACACAAAAAGCTTGCTTGATGATGTAAGAAGTCTATGGGGAAATGACGCTAATTTAGTTCACCGCTTAGATAAAGAAACAAGCGGTCTTGTAATCGCTAGCAAAAATAAATTTAGTGAGAGTATTTTAAAAAAAGCTTTTCAAGATAAAGAAATTCAAAAAAAATATTTAGCACTTATTAAGGGACACTTAAATAAAGAAATGACCATAAAAAAGCCAATTGCCGTAAACAAAGATGAAAATATAAAAGTAAAAGTCTTAATTCATAGTGATGGAAAAGAATCAATAACAATTGTAAAGCCTATAAAAATAATAGGAGAAAACACTTTAGTTGAATGTATTCCTTTAACTGGAAGACAACATCAAATAAGAGTACACCTTTTTAGTATAGGACATCCTATTATAGGCGATCCATTATACGGAGTAGATAACGATTTTGCAGATAGATATCTTAATAAACAAGTAAGTGAAAAAGAGAGAATTGAAAAAACAGGCGCAAGTAGACTTATGCTTCATTCATATAGATTAGAATTTGAGTTTATGAATAATAAATATATAATAATAAGCGATAATTTTGAAAAAAACTTAAACAATGAATTAAAAAAAGTGTAATTTCTTAAGCAAAATTTAAGAATAGTTCATTATAATTCTAACTCAATTTCCCCTCCTTAAAAGTTTTTACCTCCTTAGAAGCCCTTTTGGGCTTTAAATATATTACATTCAATATAAAAATATCTTATTATATAAGAAACATGTGAGCTGTAAAGAAATTTAACAATATTTTATATACAATAATTGCTTAAATGATTGCAAATTTAACAATTAAGGATAATTCTTGTAAAAAAGTGTCAGTAACTAAGTTTAATATGATTAATTAAATGGCTCCGGCGGTAGGACTCGAACCTACGACCCGACGGTTAACAGCCGTCTGCTCTACCGACTGAGCTACGCCGGAATGTGGATTGAAATTATAATCAAAATTATTAAAAAAATCAATAATTTTTAACTACTTTTTTCAAATACCAATAAATTGCCGGTAATCCTGCTAAAAACTCTACAAAAATTGTAAAAATTCTACTTCCAATAGAACCTTTAAAAACAACTGCAATAAGCGCAATTATTGCGCATTACAATTATCAAAGCCCTCTATAATATACTCCAATAGAGTTTTAAATATCCAAAAAATCTATTCTTAAATTTTACAATACCAAAACTTTCAAAGTACGCACCTATTACAAACACACTAATTATTATTGTAACAACAAAAATCGCAATAAAAATCTCTTTCATATAAAAATAATAACCACTCATCAAAAAGTCATTAAATAATAAAAAATCTACAAAAACAACTAAAAACATCACTCCTGCAATATGAAACCACAATTTAAAAGCTTTTTTCATAAAGACTCCTTAAATAGAATTGTACAATAATTTTAATTAAGCTGTTTTTGCAACTTAGTTGCATTTTGATATAATTTCACTATGTGTGGAAAAATAGAACCATTAAGAAAAACGGAATTTAGCATAGCATTACTGCTCAGTCAAAATGGAATAATGAGTGCAAAAGAGTTGCAAAGCACGCTTAATATAGATAAAGCCACTATTTATAGAAATCTAAAAAATTTACTCAAAAAAGAAACAATTCGTGAGATTAAAAATAGTGAAGGGATTGGCTATTACGAACTAAATTGTAAAATCCATAATCCTATTCATCCACATTTTGAGTGTAAAATCTGCAAAAAAATATATTGTCTAAAACCTTTGAAAGCTGAAGATGTAATAAGTTTATCAAATTATACGAATTTTGAAATTGAAAAAATTGACATAAAATTTAAAGGAATATGTAATGAATGTAAAAATAAGTAGCCAAGTTACAAGTTACAAGTTTATAGTGTTTTTATTGTTACCAATTATAAGTTTCGCATTAAACATAAGTGTTACTATTTTGCCTCAAAAAGGGATAGTTAAGGCAATTGCAAAAAATAAAGCAAATGTTAACGTAATGGTTCCACCAGGAAACTCGCCTGCAACTTATTCACCAAATTTTGCAAAGCTTAAATCTCTAAAAAATTCAGATATTTATTTTACAATAGGTGTACCATTTGATAAAAAGTATTTAGAAAAAATAAAAGAAATTAATCCAAATATCAAAATAGTATATTTTGGAAAATATCTTAATGTAGAAAAGAACCCTCATATATGGTTAAGTCCTACTTTTTTAATGTTAGAATCAAAAGTAATTTTAGATACACTAATTAAGCTTGATCCAGAAAATAGAGAATTTTATTTAAAAAATTATGAAAATTATATTAATAAACTTTCTAAACTTACAGTTAAAGGTTTTAAAGAAATTAAACAAAAAACTTTTATTACTTTTCATCCATCATTCTACTACTTTGCAAAAGATTTTCACTTAAAAGAAATTGCCCTGCAAAAACAAGGTAAAACACCAAGTTTTTCATATCTTGCAAAAATTATTAAATTAGCAAAAGAGAAAAATGTTAAAACTATAATAATTTCACCTGAATTTCCTACAAAATACGCAAAAATCGTAGCTAATAAAATTAATGCAAAAGTAGTTGTAATTTCTCCTTTAAATGAAAACCCAATATATACCATCCAAAAACTTATTGGAGCTCTTAGATGAATGCTATAGAAGTTAAAAATTTATTTTTTAAGTATGAGAAAGAATTGGTTTTAGAAAATATTAATTTTACCTTGAAAGACAAAAAATTTATGGCAATAATAGGACCAAATGGAGGTGGTAAAACTACACTTTTAAAATTAATGCTAGGATTTCTTAAACCATCAAATGGTGAAGTAAAAGTTTATAACAAACCTCCAAAAGAAAACAGTCAAATTATTGGATATGTACCTCAGCATACTAATTTTTCGCTTGATATTCCTATTACAGTTTTTGACATAGTACTGCAAGGTAGACTTAAAAAAGGCAAGTTTTTTTATAGCAAAGAAGATAAACAAAAAGCTTTTGAAGTTCTAGAGAAACTAAAAATAACTGAATTTAAAGATAGAAAAATTAAAGAACTTTCAGGAGGACAAAGGCAAAAAGTATTAATTGCAAGAGCTCTTGTTAGTGAACCAAAAATTATTATTATGGATGAACCCACAAGTGCAATTGACCCAAATGGTCAAAAAGAGATTTTAGACTTAATTGAATCACTTAAAATTACAAGAGTTGTAGTAAGTCACGATATTAAAATCTTACTAAGAAATGTTGATAAGATAGCTTATATTCATAAAAAAGCTATAATTCACGAAGGGCCAAAACTAAATATCCCAAAAGATAAGCACTTTTGCGAAGTAGAATTAATTGAGTTTTTAAAGGATACTGCATGTGGGATTTGGTAAGTACTTCAGTATATGCAGGAATTTTATTAAGTATTGCTATAGGAATAATAGGTTCTCTTATTGTAATAAATAAATCTACAGCAATTACTGGAAGTATAGCTCATGGAAGTTTTGGTGGTATTGGACTCGGAATATTCTTAGGAACAAATATTTTACTTACTACTATGATTTTTTCTCTTTTTTTAGCTTTAATTTTAGCAATAGTTATAGCTTATTATAAACAAAGGCTTGATAGCCTAATTGGTGTAATTTGGGCTCTTGGCATGAGTATGGGTATTATTTTTTTAAGTCTAACACCTGGTTACAATGCTGATGCAATGAGTTTTCTATTTGGAAATATTTTGCTTATAGAGAAAAATGATTTGCTTGTAATGGGGATCATAGATATTATTCTTTTAATTTCTATAGTATTTCTTTATAATAGATTCCTTGCTATGAGTTATGATATGGAGTTTTTAAAAGTAAGAACTATTAACTCTAATCTTCTTTACACTTATTTTTTTGCTATAACAGCTCTTACAATTGTAATGAATGTAAGGGCTATTGGTATTATTTTGATTTTAGCTCTTTTTACTATTCCTCCACTAATTGCTGAAAAATTTACCAAAAAATTTTATCAGATGATAATTCTAAGTGGTATTTTATCTGCTATTTTTGTAATTAGTGGGATAGTTATCAGCTGTTTTTATGATTTATCACCAACTCCCGTAATTGTTATAATTGCATCTCTTGGGTTGTTTCTTAGTCTATTTAAAAGGAGCTAAATGTATTTAGTAAGTGAAGAAAGACTCAATAAAATGAAAAAAGTCCTTGAAACTCGCCAAGATACGTTAAGAGTTTTTATGGACTATGTCTATTCACCTCATAATCTATCAGCAATAGTCAGGACTTGTGATGCGGTTAATGTTGGTAAATTATATTATCGCCATCAAAAAAAAGTTAAATTAAATAATGAAATTACAATGGGTGCTCATAAGTGGATTTTCTCTGAATATATAGATGATATAGAAAAATTCTATCAGGATATTAAATCTCAGGGTTATCAGGTGGTAGTTACTTTGCTTGATGAAGACACCGTGGATTTTAGAAAAGTTGATTATACAAAACCAACACTTATCGTCCTTGGAAATGAAGTGGACGGTGCAAGTGAAACAAGTATAAAATATGCTGATAAAAAAGTAATAGTTCCAATGTATGGAATGAGCCAAAGCCTAAACGTTTCAGTAGCTAATGCTGTAATTTTGTATGAAGCCCAGAGACAAAGAAGTTTAAAAGGTATGTATAATAAATCTCAGCTAAACCAAGAAGTAATTGAAAAAACCCTTAAAAAATGGGCTTATGATGATATTATAGAAAAAGAACTTCGTCGCGTCAGAAAAAAGTAAAAAGTTAACTACTCTTTATCTAATTCTCTCCATGCTTTATTTGCATCTTGTTTTTGTATTTCAATACTAGAATTTGGTGTTTTTATTATAGTTTTAGTGCATCCAATAATAAAAACTACTGAAACTATCAAAAATATTAATTTTTTCATTTTATACCTTTCAAAATTCAATTATTCTTCCAACACCGCCAGGAATATAGTTTTCACCATATTCAGCTTTAAATATCTCTATTGCTAAATCTCCACTGCAGTGAGTTGGTGTTACATACTCAACTCCTAAATTTTTTAATGCTTTTACAACTTCAATAATCTCTTCTTCATCACTTCTCATTAAATGAAATCCACCAATTACATATAAAACTCTCTTACCTAACATATCAATTGCCCTCTTAACTATGTTTTCAATTCCTGGATGAGCACAACCTGTTATTACAATACTAAACTCATCTTCATCTATTATAAGACTTTCTTCAATACTTTCCATTACACCAGTCGAATAGAAATTCCCAAATAATTTTGTAGGATATTCATTAATTATTTTTACTTCGCGTGAGAGTATTTTTAAATCTCTAATATAAAGTTTTGAAAGAGAATTTGGCAAAAAAAGAGTCAAACTTTTATTTATATCTACAATTGAATCAATACCGCCAATATGGTCCCAATGAGGATGAGAAATAAAAAGATATTCAAGCTTTTCAATATCAAAACCCATTTTTGTCATATTTCTAAGAAGTACCCTGCCATTACTTCCTGTATCAAATAAAAAATTATCATTTATCACACAACTAAACCCCCAAAAGCTCTCTAACTTTTCATTTGCTTTATAGTTGTCAAATATTATTGAAAATTTCATATGCTTTCCTTCTTTACTCGGAGCTTAAAACTTCTTAACTTTTAATTCCCCTTATAACCTTAAAAGCTCCGCCATTACATTCATTAATTTCAAATTTTAAATTATCAAGATTATCACCATATAAGTTTTCCCTGCATTCAAATTCATTAAATCCAGCTTTTTTCATTAATTCAATTATATCGTTTTTGCTAAAAAATGTTGCATGTGCATAGAATTTTGAATAATGCTTATTTTGTTCATACTTTTTTCCAAGTTGTGAATCTTTATCTACAAAAGCTACAAGCAAGAATCCCTCTTTTTTTAAAGCTCTGTAGCAATTTTGAATAGTTTTTAGTGGTTCTTTTACAAAACAGATGGTAGTTATACCAACTCCAAGATGTTTAGACACTTCAGTGTAATAAAATTTAGTTAATCAAATACAACCAATTAAAGCATATACTTCTATTTAAAAACTATGACTATATTAGAATTGGTATAAAACAATCATTTAAAAACTTTTTTTATTAATTATATCAAAGAACTTTCAAAAATTCCTAAATTCAATCGGTATTAAATCAATGATTTTTGATATATCAAGTTTTCTTTTTTGAGGTCCTATATTTCCAAGTGTTTCTTTATCGGTTTCAAAGAAGTTTTGGAGATAGTATGTATTTTTGTAGCCTTTATTATGAAGTATTTTTATAATCTCATTTATATCATTTTCATCAAGTAAGTCAGTATGAACAGTTGTACGAATTTCAAATTCAATATCACTATCAATTAAAAAATCAAGCGTCTTTTCAAATTTACTGTAATATTTGTTTTTAGTTACTTCTTCAAATTTATTTGGAGGTGCTTTAAAATCAAGTGCAATATAATCTACTAACTTTTTTTCTACCATTTCTTTTATTACTTTAAAGTTAATCCCATTTGTATCAAGTTTGATTTCAAACCCTAAATCTTTTATTTTTTGTGAAAAAGTAATTAAATTAGGATATAAAGTAGCCTCACCTCCGGTGAAACTAACTCCATCAAGAAGCCCAATTCTTGTTTTTAAAAACTCTATTATCTCGTCTTCTTCTATTTGTTTCTTACCAAAAACTACATCTTTATTGTAACAATAAGGACATCTCATATTACATCCACTAAACCATAAAATAGATGAGAGCCTTCCAGGAAAATCCAAAGTAGAAAACTTCTGAATAGAATATATTCCTAGCATTCTTTGAAATATTTCCTCTCTTTATGTTCTGATTTTTTACCAATATTAAAACTCTCAACAGGTCTATGGTAACCCATAACTCTTGTATAAACCATACATTTTTGGCGTTTTTCTTTTAATTTTTCTAAAATTTCTTTTTTTGATAATTCTTTTATTTCCATTTTCTCTCCTTTAATGTTTTATCCAAACAATATTAAGATTTTCTGGATACTACTAACTTTCAATTTTTAATTTTCCATTTTCAATTTCTTCAAGTAGTTCTTCATCACAATAAGGACAATATTCATACTCACCATTAATATACCCATGCTTTGGACATACTGAAAATACTGGAGTTATTGAAATATAAGGTAATCTAAAATTAGTAATTGCTTTTTTTACTAAATTTTTAGCAGATTCTGGCGAAGAAAGTTTCTCACTCATATAAAGATGAAGTACCGTACCTCCTGTATACATTGTTTGTAGTTCATCTTGCAAGCTCAAAGCCTCAAATGGATCATCTGTAAAATCTACAGGTAGTTGAGATGAATTTGTATAATATGGTGCAGAGTCAAAACCTGCTTGAATAATATCAGGGAATCTTTTTTTATCTTCTTTTGCAAAACGATAAGTTGTCCCTTCCGCTGGCGTTGCTTCAAGATTATATAAATTTCCTGTCTCTTCTTGATATTTTTTTAGTCTTTCTCTCATAAACTCAAGTATCTCTTTTGCAAACTCTATTCCCCAAGATGTTGCAATATTTTCTTTGTCATTTGTAAAATTTCTAATCATTTCATTCATACCATTTACACCAATGGTTGAAAAATGATTATTAAATCCAGGCAAATACCTTTTAGTATAAGGGTATAATCCTCTATCATACATCTCTTGTATAAATTTACGCTTTTTCTCAAGCGTAGATTTAGCTAAATCCATTAAATATGAAAGCCTCTCAAGCAGTGCTTCTTTATCACCTTTATATAAATACCCTAGTCTTGCCATATTAATAGTTACAACACCAATACTCCCAGTCATTTCAGCACTACCAAAAAGCCCCCCTCCTCTTTTTAGAAGTTCTCTAAGATCAAGCTGTAATCTACAACACATACTTCTAACTGCACCTGGTTCGTATGCATTTGGATTTTTTACTTTATTTCCGTTTTCATCAATAATATATTGACTTCCTATAAAGTTTTGAAAATAACTACTTCCAATTTTAGCTGTATTTTCCCAAAGAGCTTTAGCTGCTTCACTATCCCAATCAAAATCTTCTGTTATATTAACAGTTGGAATTGGAAATGTAAAAGGCTGACCTATTGAATCACCTTTTGTCATAACTTCATAATAAGCTTTTATAATTTCCTGCATTTCTGGTTCAAAATCTTTATAAGTTGCATCAGTAAGTTTAGTTATTTTTGGATTTCTCTTTTTTAGTTTTTCTAATAACTCTTTATCTTCTATTCCATCAAAAAGATGTCTATTATTCCTTGTAGGAATTTGATCTTTAAGATCATTTGGCACTTTAAAATCAAGTGTAATATTTGTAAAAGGACTTTGTCCCCAACGAGCTGGTACATTTAGATTATATACAAAACTTTCAATTGCCTCTTTTATTTCTTTGTAACTCAGTTTATCTTTGAATACATAAGGAGCTAAATATGTATCAAAACTACTAAAAGCTTGAGCTCCTGCCCATTCACTTTGAAGAATTCCAAGGAAATTTGCCATTTGTCCTAAAGCACTTCTAAAATGATTTGGTGCTTTACTCTCAACTCTACCTCTTACTCCATTAAATCCTTCATTAAGTAAATTCCTTAAACTCCATCCAGCACAATACGGAGCTAAACAATCAAGATCATGAATATGAAAATCACCTTCTCTATGAGCTCTTCCTTCTTCTGAAGAATAAACTTTATCAAGCCAATAGTTTGCTATAACTTTACCTGCAGTATTATTTACAAGTCCTGCATGAGAATAACCAGTATTTGAGTTTGCATTAATTCTCCAATCTACTTTATTAATATACTCTTCGATAGTAGTATTACAATTTATATATGTAGCTTCTCTATCAAGAATATTTTCACGTTGAAGCTTATGCAAATGTCTATAAAGCATAAAATTTTTCATTACATCAAAATATCCATGCTTATACAGTGACTTTTCAATTAAATCTTGAATATATTCAACCTCAGGAGTTTCTATTTTTTTAAGACAATTTATAACTTCTTCAAAAACTTGAGGATCATACTCTACACTTGTTGCATCAAAAGCTTTTTTTATAGCATCTTCTATTTTATAAGGATAATAATTCTGATAACTTCCATCTCTTTTTATGACTCGTTTCATTTTTTCTCCTGAAATATTATTCACTGAAAGGGATTATACATCTTTTTTCTTATAAAAAACTTATAAAAATACCGAGATTTTGGGACTCTTTTTATCTTAAAGAAGCCAAAAAAGGCTAAATTTGGGGAGAAAGCAAAAGAAAAATTTTATAAAAATTTTACACAACTCTATATCTAAATTTCTTTCCAGCAAATAAAGGTTTTACTTCACCTACAATATAAGGAACACTCCACTCTTCTTCAATAAGTTCTATTTTTCTCTCACTTACATTGATATTAAAATTTTCTCTTGCATTATCACTTATAAATTTTTGTAAAGTTTCAACATCTCCATCAAAAAACTCTGCAAGTGCTGGAAGTATTACAGGAGCACTAAAAATTCCAGCAGCACCTTTTAATTTATTTCTTATAGGATGAGGTGCCGAATCACTACCAAACATTACTTTTTTATGACCTGAGCGAACCACTTTTTGAAGTGCTTCTCTATCTTTTGGAGTCTTAATTATAGGTTTACAAAAATAGTGAGGATTTAGCATTCCTCCTACTACTTCATCAAGAGTTAAAAGTAAGTGATGAAGTGTAACAGTCGCATATAAATTATCATATTTATCTAAAAGTTCTACTAAATTAAAAGTAGAAATATGTTCCATTATGATTTTTAGTTTTGGAAAATCACGAGCAAGTTTTTCATAAACTACAGCAAATTCTCTTTCTCTATCAAGAACAAATCCATCTGTTTCACCATGAACTGATAAAGGAATATTAAGCTCTTGCATTATTTCAAGGACAGGATATATATTTTCTATTGACTTAACTCCACCCTCACTATTGGTTGTAATACCTGCTGGGTATAATTTTATTGCAAAAATATCATCTACTAAATCTAAAAGTTCATCTTCACTATATTCTCTCATAAAAATATTCATTAGTGGAGTAAAGTTTTCACTGTTTTCAAGTATTTCAGATTTATAACTTTCAAGTCTTTCTCTATTATCAACAGGTGGAACTAGATTTGGCATAACAACAGCTGCTGCAAATTGATTTGTAGTATATGGCAAAACGTCTTTTAAAATTTTCCCTTCTCTTAGGTGTAAATGCATATCAATTGGCGTGTTGAGTATCATTTTTTTCCTTTTCATTTAATTAAAGTACAAATTTAATATCCTTATGATTCTGAAGTCTTCTAAAAAATTCATTTCTTTCTTCTTCACTAGTAACATAAGCTTCAAATTTTTGAGAGTAATATTTTCCTTTTTGGTTATTGTCTTCTACATTTACTTCTTGGTTGTTTATACACTCCCTTACAGCTTCTCTCATTTTTTCCTTGTCTTCTCCTATAATTCTAAAGCCCCACATTCTAGGATATTCAATTTTTTTTTCTTTCATTATCCCCTCCTTGTTAAAAAAACTAAAAATACAAAAAGGAAAATTTTAACTATTACTATAAAATTTTTTTTAGTTTATTTTCAATTACATAAAATAAACCATAGGTACGATTGTAGGATATTTTTTTGTCTTTCTAAATACATGTTTTCTTATAACATTTCTAAGCTCGTTTTCAAAGATTCTATTTTTTTCATATACATAATCTTTTGCATGATCAATATAGTTCACTAAAAGCTCTTCCATCTCTTTTGCAAAAGCTTTATCATCTTTGTCAGCTATAATTCCATAAGACGAAACTCTAGGACGACCTATTAGTTTTTTATTTTGTTTATCAATTTGAGCTACAACCATTATAATACCTTCATTTGCTAGCTTTTGTCTATCAATTACAACATCATTTTCGATTTGTTCATTTATTTGATTATCAATATAAATTTTTCCAACTTTTACATTCTTAATCTTCCTAACTCTTTTTGGAGTAATTTCCCATTGCTCTCCATCTTCCATAATAAATACATTTTCTTCTTTCATTCCAGCTTGGAGAGATGTTTCTTTATGCTTCATTAAGTGATTATATTCTCCATGAACTGGGAAAAAATATTTTGGTTTTACAAGTCTTAGCATTAGTTTTTGTTCTTCTTGACTCGCATGCCCTGAAACATGAATCTCACTAAATTCATGATATGCTACATTTGCACCTTTTTTCATCAAAAAGTTAATAAGCTGAGATACAGTTGGTTCATTTCCAGGAATTGCTTTTGCTGAAATAATTATTTGATCACCTTCTTTAATCTTTACATGACGATGTTCGTCAATTGCCATTCTATAAAGAGCACTCATACTCTCACCCTGAGAGCCTGTTGTAATAATTAGTATTTCTTTATCTTGATATTTACCAATCTCATATGGATCAATAAAAATATCTCTTGGAAGTTTTATATAACCTAAATCCATAGCAACATTTAAATTTTGTTCCATACTTCTACCAATAATACATACTTTTCTTCCATATTTTATACCACGCTCAATTGCTTGATATACTCTATGAATATTTGATGAGAAGGTAGACATAATAACTCTACCTTCTGTTTTCATAAACAAATCATCAAATGTTTTTCCAACTACACTTTCACTAGGAGTAACTCCAGGTTTATATGAATTTGTAGAATCACTAAATAAAGCTAAAACACCTTTTTCTCCATAATAAGCTAAACGATGTAAATCAGGTGGATACCCATCAATTGGCGTATTATCTATTTTAAAATCTCCCGTATGAATAATAGTACCAATTGGAGTTTGGATTGCTAAGCTAGAACTATCTACAATTGAATGCGTCATATGAATCCACTCTATCTTAAAATCACCTATTTGAATTGGATGACGTTTTTTTACGCTTCTAAAATAACTTTTATATTGATGAATTTTATGTTCTTTAAATTTATTTTCTATCATTGCAAGAGGCAGACTTGTCCCATAAATTGGAAACTGCATTTCTTTAAACAAATAAGGAACTGCTCCTATATGATCTTCATGTCCATGAGTTATAATAAGTCCCTTAATTTTATGACGAATTTCTCTTATATAACTAAAGTCTGGAATTAAAATATCGACTCCATGCATATCTTCATTTGGAAAGCTCATTCCACAATCAATTATTATAGCACTATTTTCAGTTTCAAGTACAGCACAATTTCCACCTATTTCGTCAAGTCCTCCTAATGGAGTAAATCTTACCCAACCTTTTGAATTAGTATCGATTTTAGTGTAACAATTAAGTCTGGCTTTATGTATTTTTTCATTTTCATTGAAAGCTTTATTTAAATCTTTAAACCAAACAAAATTTTTAGGGTCAACTTTTTTTTGAAGCTGAGTTAATGGTTTTTTAGATTGTTTTTCTATTTTTTTATTGTCATTGTTTAAATTATTATTTTCTTTTCTTTGAGAGTTTTCTTTTTTTAAGTTTTCTTCTACTGTATTCTTAATCGCTTCTTGAAGAGTTATTTCTTTTTCCATTCTTACTCCTTTCTTTTAGCGCAGAAAAGAGCCGGAAAAAAGTTTCAGCATCTACTTGGTGAGGTCTTATTGTATCGGCAAGCCCAAATTTTTGAGGATCAAAATCATATTTAGCAGATAAATTTTTTTTGAGCGTTTTTCGAGGATTGCTAAATGCAATTTTTAAAAACTTAGCAAAATCCTCATTATATGAGTCTTTAAATTTCCTAAATTCAACAACCGTACTTATAACTTTTGGTGCAGGTATAAATGCACCTGGTGGAATATCAAAAAGTTTTTTAACATCAGCCACTTGGCTTGCCAAAATACTTAAAGACCCATAATTTTTATCACCCGGCTTTGCAGCAAATTTATCTGCTACCTCTTTTTGAATTAAAACAACTATATTTTTTGCATTTTTGTCTTTTAATGCTCTTAAAATTATATTTGTTGCTATATAATATGGCAAATTGGCTATTAAATCATAATCTTCATCTGCCAAACTTTCTTGCCAATATTCTAAAACATCACCACATTTTAATATTAGATTTGGAAATTTTTCTTTTAAAATTTCACAAAGCTCTTTATCTATTTCATATGCTAAAACTTGCCTTTTTTCCAGCAACTTTTCTGTTAAATCGCCTAAGCCAGGCCCAATTTCTACCACCAAATTTTTGGTATTGGGCATCGCTTGGGCGATCTTTTCTAAATAATGTTTATCCTTTAAAAAATTTTGACCAAATTTTTTCTTTGCCTTGATTATAGCATATCCTTTTTATAAATGTAAATTAATTTTGATAAAATTATAACAAAAAAGGCCTTTAATGGATTATTTTGCAAAAAGAATAATACCTTGTCTTGATGTTAAAGATGGAAGAGTTGTAAAAGGTGTAAATTTTGTAGGACTAAAAGATGCTGGAGATCCTGTAGAAGCTGCTATAAGATACAATGAAGAAGGAGCAGATGAACTAACTTTTCTTGATATTACAGCTAGTTTTGAAGGTAGAAAACCAATTGTTGATATAGTAAAAGAAGTCGCAAAAGAAGTTTTTATACCTTTAACAGTAGGTGGAGGCATAAGTGAGCTTAATGATATTTATGATTTATTAAATGTTGGATGTGATAAAGTATCAATCAATTCTGCCGCTGTTAAAAGACCAGATTTTATTAATGAATCAGCTAAAAGATTTGGAAGTCAATGTATCGTAGTTGCAATTGATGTAAAAAAAGTATCTAATAATAAATGGAATGTATTTATAAAAGGTGGTCGTGAAGATACTGGACTTGATGCAATAGAATGGGCAAAAGAAGTTGTTGATAGGGGTGCAGGTGAAATTCTTTTAACTTCTATGGATGCAGATGGAACTAAAGCTGGTTTTGACATTGAAATAACTGAAAAAATTTCAAAGCTTATTTCTGTCCCAGTAATTGCAAGTGGTGGTGCTGGCAAAATGGAACATTTCAAAGAAGTTTTTGAACACTCTGCCGATGCAGCACTTGCAGCAAGTATTTTTCACTTTCGTGAAATTGATATAATGGACTTAAAACATTATTTAAATAAAAATAATATAAGCGTTAGAATTAATTGATGATGAATAATAAATTTAAAGTTTTGTTATTTTTTCCAATTTTACTTTTTGGTTTTGATGTTGAGTTTACTAAAATTTATAAAGAATATATTATTCCTAATAAAGAAGTTCATTTTATTGAAACAAAATCAAACTTAACTTTTCCTTTTAAATACATAAAAACAAAAAATGGTTTTATATTACTAGGAGACTATACTAAAATTGATAATTGGCTTGATAATGAGTTCTATGCTCCTGATGATGCTAAGTTTAAAACTATCAAAATTGCTTTTATAGATATGGATAAAATACAATATAAAGTAATTCAAAAAGTAAAGCTTGATTTTAAAAAATGCAATATTAAAAAATTAATATTTTTAACAACAAATGAAGAAAGAATTATTACAAAACCCACATTAATAAAAATAAAATATAAAGTACTTTTAGATTGTAAGTAATGTTTCACGTGAAACAACCTTGATGAAATACCATTTGAGAATGAAAAACAGAAAATGAAAAATTTGTTGATTAGTGTATTGGTTGATTAGTATATTAGTAAAATTTGTCAAATATACCAGTTACAAATACACAAATATAATTAACACCAATTAAAAAATTCCTAAAAATAAGCATTTCTACAGAAAATAAAAGGTTTAATAAACTTGAAATTGATATAAATTAATGTCAACCTATGAATAGTTATAAGAACATAAAAATGATAAAATAACAAACAAAAAATATTGAAAGATAGAAAGATGATTATTAGCGCTGGAAATGAAGAAATTTTTAATTTCACTACTCCGATTGGCATAGGACTTATAGATAGTGCAATAAATCTTACAAGACTTTGTCTTTTTGATAAACCTGAATTTTTAATTTTTATTGGAAGTGCAGGTAGTTATGGGAATTTAAAAATTTTTGATATTATTGAAACTAGTACAGCTAGCAATATAGAACATTGTTTCTTAAAAAAAGAATGTTACACTCCAATAGATAATATTATAACTCTAGGAGTTTCACGTGAAACAATAGTAAACTCATCAAACTATATAACTACAAATGAAATTATTTCAAAAGCATATTTAAAATTAAATATACAAGCAGAAAATATGGAATTTTATTCTGTTTTAAAAGTTGCAAAAGAATTCAATATTCCAGTTAAAGGAATTTTTGTCATTACAAATTATTGCTATCAAAATGCACATAAAGAATATATATCAAATATAAAAAAAGCAAAAGAAAAATTAATTGAATATTTAATAGATAAAAAATATATAAAGGAAATAAAATGAAATGCTTTATAAACTATTTACCAGAAGAACTCCTTGAAATGGGAATTGAGCCAAAATTCAGAATAAAACAATTATATAACTGGGTATATAGAAAATATGTAGATGATTTTGATAAAATGACTAATCTTCCAAAAAATCTAAGAGAAACATTAAAAAAAGAATTTTATATAAACCCACTTGAACTTGTCAATCACGAAATAGCTAGTGATGGAACTGAAAAATTTTTATTTAAACTAAAAGATAATCATACTGTTGAAACAGTTCTTATTAAAATGAAAGATGAAAGAATAGAAAATGGCAAAAAAAAAGAAGCAAAATATACTGTTTGTGTTTCAACTCAAGTTGGATGTAAAGTTGGATGTGCATTTTGTTTAACTGCAAAAGGAGGATTTGTTAGAAATTTAAGCGCTGGCGAAATTGTAGCACAAGTTTGGTTTATGAAAAAGTTTAAAAATTTTGATGAGAATAAGGCATTGAATATAGTTTATATGGGAATGGGTGAACCTCTTGATAATTATGACAATTTAGTTAAGGCTATAAAAATAATAGCTCATCCTGAAGGAATGAATATCGCACCAAGAAGACAAACTATCTCAACTTCTGGTATTGCTCCAAAAATTAGAAAATTGGGTGAAGAAAAACTTGGTGTTAATTTAGCTATTTCACTCCATGCTGTTGATGATAATTTAAGAGAAGAATTAATACCATTAAATAAAGCATATAATATTCAAAGTGTAATTGATGCTGTAAGAGAGTTTCCTATAGATAAAAGAAAAAAAGTAATGTTTGAATATTTAGTTATAAAAGATGTAAATGATGATTTATCTTCTGCAAAAAAACTTATAAAATTACTAAACGGTATTCCAAGTAAAGTTAATTTAATCTACTTTAATCCATATCCAGGAAGCCCATATAAAAGACCAGATGAAGAAACTATGAAAAAATTTCAGCGTTTCTTGCTTGATAAAGGAATAACATGTACAATTAGAGAAAGTAAAGGAATTGATATCTCAGCTGCATGCGGCCAACTTAGAGAAAAAGAAATTAAGTCAATGGAAAATAAAAAATGAAAAATTAAGGATTTAAAATGGCAAGTATTAAATATCTACCAGCAGGTATTAGACTACATATTAAAGAAATTTTTTATAAACTTACAGATGATTTAACAAAATATTACTATTTTCATTTTAAAGATATCCCAACTGGTCTTAAAGCTGAAAAAATACTAAGAAATAAAAACATAAAATCCATACCAGTTCCAAATGAGATTTTTCAAGAATGTGGAGTTGCAATATTAACAAAAGAAAAAGATCAAATAAAAGAAATTCTTGTTAAAGAAAATATTGACTTTGAAATTTGGGTTTATAAAAATGGATTTAAGAAAATAGAAGGAAAAATTAAAGCTAAAAGCTGTCAATTATAAATTTTTATATCTGCTTGGTTTTTTAGTTTAGAAAAATATTCTTTTAAAATCCTATCTCTTTTTTCTTTGATTATTTTATTTGCCACTAAATTTTTAACATCTTTTAGAGACAATTCAACTTTTCCATCTTTTCTTACAATATAAAAAGTAACATAATTTGCGCCATTGTTTATAATAGGTGTAAATTCCCCTTGCTTAGTATTTTTAAATAAATACATTAAATTTAAAGGAACTTCGTTATACTCAAATACTTTAGTTTCAGTAATAATATTTTTATCACTAATTAATGGTGATTTTTTAATTTCTTCAAGTTTTTGAGGAATTTTAGAATAATATGCTACAACCTGAATATTTTTAAAAGTAGTAAATTCATTTTTATGATTTTGATAATAATTTTTTATTTCTTTATCACTAACTCTTAACTTTGAATTTACAATTTGAGAAAATAGTTTTTCTTTTAAAAGATTATCTTTAATTTGAAGTGTTAGTTTTTCTAATTCTCCTCTTTCTTTTAAAATACTTTTAAATTCAAACAAACTCATTCCATTTTTTTGAGCAATTTTTTCAAGAGTATTTTCCACATCAAATTCGTCTACACTTATTCCTCTTTTTTTTATTTCTTCTTCTAAGATTTTTTTATCTATTAAATAGTTTAAAGCTTGGATCTTATCTATTTTTAATTGATTATAAGTTTGATTAACTTCATATGATGTAATTGGTTCTCCATTTACACTTGCTACAACTTTATCAATAATTTTTGCATTTAAAAAAGAAAAAGTTATGATTATTGCTTTTATTAATTTTTTCATTAAAATCCTTTAAAAATTATCTCTAATGATTGATAGTTTTTCAATTATACATTCAAAATCCTCATCAGATATTAAACTTCTTATTTTATTATTAAATTCTATTGCAACTTTTTCAGCTTTTTTTAAATTTTCATACCCTTTTGATGTTAAAGAAATATTATAAGATTTAGCATTTATTTTATTCTTTAAAATAAACTCTTTTTTTTCAAGAGAATTTATAATTCTTGTAATATTAGCTCTATCTCTACCTAAAACTTCAGCGATTTTACTTGGCATTATTTCACCAAGTTCATCAATGAGTTTTAAAACAGCAAATTGTTCTGAGCTTAAGTCATATTTTTTTATTCTATTATTGAACTCTTTTCTCAATGTATTTAAAGTAGTAGTAAGTGCAAAACCTAAAGAGTTATCAATACTTATTTGCATTTAAATCCTTAACAACGTATTTTAAAAGAATTATACTAAAAAGAAGAGAAAAAGAAGAATTAGTTAGCTGCAGCTTCTTTTAGTGCTGCAAGTGCTGCTTCGTAATTTGGCTCTTCTGTAATTTCAGGAACAAGTTCTTTATAAGTAACTTTTCCATCTTTCCCTACTACAAAAACTGCTCTTGCACTAAGACCTCTAAGTGGTCCCTCTGCAATTAAAGTTCCATATTGAGTTGAAAAACATTTTTCTCTATAATCACTTAAAACTTGTAGATTTTCTACACCTTCAGTTGAACAAAATCTTTTTGATGCAAATGGTAAATCCATTGATACAACACATACTACTGCATTTTCAACTTTTGCTGCTTCTTCATTAAATTTTCTAGTCTCAGTCGCACATACTGGTGTGTCAAGACTAGGTACTGCTATAATAAGTTGTGCTACACCTTGAGCTCCACCAATAGTTACTTCTTCAAGTCCACTATTTGGTAAAGTTACAACTGGAGCATTATCACCTACATTCACTTGATTTCCATAAAGTGCTACATCGTTACCTTTTAATTTAGTTGTTACTGGCATATTGCCTCCTTTTTTTATTACAGTGTATCAAAAATTAACAAACCAAAAAAGAGCTTTTTTATCTTTTTTTTTATTTTGTTACAAATTGTTACATACTTTTACATAAGCTTTAAAAACTTCTTTTACCTTTCCTTTAAAATAAAGTCTATTATCTTTTAATGTAATTTCTAGCTCTTCTTTGCTCTTTGGATAAACTTTTACATTATCTTCAATCAGATTATTGTCACGAGCAACTAAAAAACTTGCGCACATTCCAGTCCCACAAGCCAAAGTCTCATCTTCAACACCTCTTTCATATGTTCTAACATAAAGCTTATTATCCCTTACCTCAGCCCAATTTACATTGGCGTTATATTTTAGCCTTAATTCTCTTGCCAAATTTTTATCAAATTTACTAATATCCTCTAAAATTACAATATGAGGTACACCTGTATCATATATTTTAAAATTCTTACCAAGATCTTTATATTCTCCTAAAAATTTATAAGGAGTTAGTTCTGATTCAACTAAATCTCCATTAACTTCTGCATTAATAACACCAGCAAGTGTTAAAAATTTCATTTTTTTAGGAGCTAATTCATTGACAAAAGCATAATGCGCTGCTGCCCTACTACCATTTCCACACATCTCAGCAATACTTCCATCAGAATTATAAAATTGCCATTCAAAATCATATTCACTATGAGGTAAAATCACTATAAGTCCATCTGCCCCTACTCCATTTTGTCTATCACAAAGGTTTCTAGCTAACTCACTTCTATCTTTTTTTAAAAATGCGTGAAAAATTACAAAATCATTTCCACTTGCAGAATATTTACTAACTGTCATTTTTATCCTTTAAAAATTTTTTTTCAAATTCATCTGCTGGAAGAGGAGGTGAATAGTAATAACCTTGAATATAATCACAACCATTTTCAAACACAAAATCTTTTTGAATTTTTGTCTCAACTCCTTCAGCAACTACTTTTAGATTCAAACTTTTTGCCAAATTTATAATAATTTTAGTAATAACTTCATCATCTTTGTTATTTGGTATATCTTTAATAAAGCTTCTATCAATTTTAAGTTTTGAAACTGGCAGTTTTTTTAAGTAGCTTAAAGATGAATAACCAGTCCCAAAATCATCAATATTTATATTTATACCAATTTGACGAATTTGTTTTAACATATTTATAGAAACTTCTGGATCTTTCATAATACTCTCTTCAGTTATTTCTATATTTAAATTGTCAGGGTTAAAATTATATTTTTCCAAAAGTCTTTTCAAATGAGTTGCAAAATCAGTTTTTTCAATTTGAAACATAGTAACATTACAAGAAATAACTCCCGGATTATAACCTCTTTCTTCCCAATTTTTGTATTGAATAATTGCTTTTTCTATCACTTGTAAATCTATTTTATCAATAATTCCAGTTTCTATTGCTATTGAAATAAACTTTCCAGGAAGAATAATTTCTCCAGTATATGGTTCTTTACCTCTAACTAACACTTCACTTCCATAAAGTTTTTCATTCTTATCAATTTGAGGTTGAAAATAAACTAAAAACTCATTATTTTCTATAAGTTTATGCAATACATTTCTTAAATACATTCTCTCCTCAGCAATTTCACTCATCTCTTTTGTAAAAAATTCAAACCTATCTTTTCCATTTTGCTTAGCTCTATACATTGCAGTATCTGCATTTTTTAATAATTCTTCTACATTAGAAGTATCAGTTGGTGCTATACTTATTCCTATACTTGTAGTTAGATGATGAATATGATTACCTATTTGTATAGGTTTTTTTATAGAGTTTAAGACTCTTTGAGCAATAGTAATCACATAATTTTTATTTTTTACATCATTTAATTGAATAACAAACTCATCTCCACCAAACCTTGCAACTATATCAGATTGTCTTACACAATTTTTAAGTCTATTTGCAACTTCCTTTAAAATTTTGTCACCATGATCATGTCCTAATGTATCATTTATTTCCTTAAATCTATCTAAGTCTATAAACATAAGTGCCACACTTTTATTATTTCTTTTTGCTAAATCTATAAAATACTCCAAACCATTTATAAAAGCTTCTTTATTATAAAGATCTGTTAAACTATCTCGTGTTGCTTTAAAATACAACCTTTCTTTTTCCTTTTTAAGTTCTTTTTCATACTGTTCAAAAATTTTTTTAACCAAATAAGCTATTAAAGCCATAACTGCCAACATTAAAACCATAACTAAAAAAGCACTATCTAATAACTTATTAGACAATTCTTTAAATAACCTTTTATGTTCCTTTTGCTTCTTAATAAGTCTTTCATCAAGAGTATCTAAATAGACTCCATTACCTATAAAAATATTAAGAGGCTTAAAGACTTTTACATAAGAAATCTTATTAATAGGTTTTTTCCCTAATGGATTATAAGCTAAGTATTTTACATATGTACCCTCAGGGTGTAATAGAGCTTCTTTAGTTAAAAGTTGTACAATTTTTACCCCATTTCTTTCAAGATTCCATCTATTAATTCTCATAAGTTTTTTATCTGGATGATAAAGAGTATTTCCATGAAAATCAAGAACAAATATATACCCTTTCTTCCCCCATCTCATTTTATCTAAAATTTGTTGCATAAGTTTTATAGTAAGCTCTTTTTGATTGGGTTTTCCTGAATTACTCTTATAAATAGCATCAATAATATTGTAAGCCAGTTCTACTCTTTGTTTTGTTGTTTTTTTTAAATTCTTCATAAATTCTTGGGTAATTACATCTTTTTTATTTTTATAGTTTTCTTGAAAAGTTATATAAGTTACAGCTATTATTATAAAAATAGTCAAAATAATTCCGATAATTGGTGTAAGAAATATTAAAATTGGTAAACGCTTAGAAAATTTATCATAAACAACTTGAGAAAAGTTTTTATATATATCTTTAATACTCAATCCTTCTCCTTATTTTAGGTGTTAAAGTATCGGAATTTCTTTAATCTTCTTAATATGATATAATCACATAAAAAAGGTAAAAAATATGATTTTAATAGCTGGTCCTTGCGTAATTGAAAGCTATGAACAAATATTAAAAATTGCTGAATATCTAAAACCATATTCTGAAAAGTATGAGTTCTACTTTAAAGCTAGTTTCGACAAAGCAAATAGAACTTCACTTAATTCATTCAGAGGTCCTGGAATTGATAAAGGACTTGAAATTTTAGCTAAAATTAAAGAAAAATTTGGATATAAGATTTTAACAGACGTACATGAAACTTGGCAAGTAGAAAAAGTAGCAGAAGTAGTGGACGTATTACAAATTCCAGCTTTTCTTTGTCGCCAAACAGATTTATTGGTAGAAGCAGCCAAAACCGATAAAATAGTAAATATTAAAAAAGGTCAGTTTATGAACCCAGCTGATATGAAATACTCTGTATTAAAAGTACTAGAAACTAGGGGCTGCAAAGAAGCAACATACAAAAATTCAAAAAAATATAAAGTATGGCTTACTGAAAGAGGTACTACTTTTGGATATGGAAACTTAGTAGTTGATATGAGAAGTTTATATATTATGAGAGAATATGCACCTGTTGTTTTTGATGCAACTCATGCTGTACAAATGCCAGGAGGAGCAGGTGGAAAAAGTAGTGGGAAAAGAGAATATGTACCAATTCTAAGCCGTGCAGCAGCAGCTGTTGGAATTGATGGATTTTTCTTTGAAACACACTATAATCCAGATGAGGCTTTAAGTGATGGACCAAATATGATAACACCAAAAACATTAGAAAATGTTTTAAAAGATATAGATTGTATAAATAGTTGTGTAAAGGAGAATAAATGAGAGTAATTGAAGGTAAACTACAACTTAATGGAAGTGAAAAAGTAGCAATAATTGCTAGTAGATTTAATCATTTAATAACAGATAGATTAATAGAAGGTGCAAAAGATGCTTTTTTAAGAAATGGTGGAAAAGAAGAAAATCTTGAATTAATATTAGTCCCAGGTGCATTTGAAATTCCATTTGCTCTAAAAAGAGCATTAAAAAAAGACTTTTACGATGGTATTGTATGTCTTGGTGCAGTAATTAGAGGTGCAACTCCGCATTTTGATTATGTAGCAGCTGAAGCTACAAAAGGAATAGCAAATACAACATTAAATTTTGATACACCTGTTACTTTTGGATTACTTACAACAGACACAATCGAACAAGCAATTGAAAGAGCAGGAACTAAAGCTGGAAATAAAGGTTTTGAAGCAATGATAGGACTTATTGAAATGATAAATCTTTATAAAGAACTTTAATAAAATAATTAAGATATAATACTAATTTAGTAAATAAACTTAAACTTATCCCTATATTCCTTATCCCATATTGTTATTTTGGGAAGTAAAGAGAAAAATATGGGATAATCTATAGTAACAAATTGATAAATAAACTTAATTTTTTAAATATATTTGTAATAAAAATTTGGAGGAAGTAATGGCAACCATAACACATGCTAGAGAATCAGTAATACAAACACTTTATGCAATAGATCAAGGAAATAATGATGCAACAAGCCAATTTGACGAACTTTTAAAAGAAAAAAAGATAAAAGGAAGTAAAGCTGAGTTTGCAAAAAAGTTACTAAATGGAGTATTAGAAAATTTAAATGAAATTGATGAAATGATAAAAGACCATTTAATAGATTGGAGCTTTGATAGACTTGACAAAGTTGACAAACAAATACTTAGACTTGGAGTATATGAACTTAAATATACAGATACTCCTTTTCAAATAGTAATAGATGAAGCAGTAAAGATTGCCAAAAACTTCTCAGAAGATAAAGCAAAAAGCTTTATTAATGGAATTCTTGATAGAATTGCAAAAGAAATTAGGGAAGATGCAAAAAAGTAACCCTTCCCTATTTTAGTAATTCTGCTTTAAACTCTTCAATAAGTTTATTTTTATCAGTTTTTACTAAGTCTTTTTCTACTAATCTAAAAATTTTATCTTTATTTTTTATTTTCTCTAATACCTCATTTGAAATAGGTTTTGGAAGTGATAAAAACACTCTTGAAGAAGGATTTTGTTCAATTAACATATCAATATCTTCTGCAACAGCTTTAATAACCTCTTTTATTATCTCATTTTCAAGATTATACCTCTCACCAATACTTCCTCTTGTAAAATCTCCTCTAAAAATACTACCACCTTTAAATTGTCCAGCATTATCACTTACAAGTTCATTAACTTTTTGATGAGCTTCAATAATATCAATTGCTGTTAAAAAGTCTAATTTAACTTCATTTGGCTTAAGACCTGCTTCAGCTTCTAATGTTCTTGGAGCTGCTTTGTATGCTTTAATTTCTCCAAAAGAAGCTACTATTACTAAATCACCTACTCTCATTTTCAATCCTTTTTTATTATTACAATAACATTATATTAAATTTTTGGTAATCTCCAACCCTTTTTATATGCAATTATTCTAATTATAGTTGAAAATAACAATATAAAAGTAATATTTAAAAAACTAACTCCAAAAACAAAAAGAAATATACCAACTAATATGGAAATACTTCCATAAAAATCTTCTTTTAATACAAAAGGAACCCTATTAATTAAAATATCTCTAAGCATTCCTCCACCAACTGCAGTTATAACTGAAGTAAATATAACTCCAAATATGTTAAATTCAGATTCGATTCCTACAATTGCCCCGGAAATTGAAAAAGAAGCAAGCCCTACTGAATCACTTAGTATAAAAATATTATTTTTCTCAAAATCATATTTGTGAATTTTGAACCAAATACCTATAACTATAACACATAAAACTATAATACCAGGTAAAGCATTTGTAAATGCAAAAATTTCTTTATTCGCAATAATATCTCTTATTATTCCTCCTCCAAGAGCTGTTAAAAATGCACTAATAGTAATCCCTAATAAATCTAGATTACTCCTAACACCTACAATAAATCCACTTATTGCAAAAGCAATTATTCCGATAATATCTGTTATTTCTAACATTTTACCCTCTGTGCATGAGTTAAGGCAACTGCAATTGCATCAGTAATATCAAGAGGTTTTATTTCCCCTTTTATTCCCAGTATTCTTTTTACCATAAATGCAACTTGATCTTTACTCGCTTTTCCATTTCCCGTAACTGCTCTTTTTACTTGAAGAGGTGTATACTCTGAAAAATTACCATGAACTTGTAAAATTCTAAGAGTTAAAGCTCCACGAAATTGAGCAAGTTTTAAAACTGTTTTTGGATTATATGCATAAAAAATATCCTCAATTGCAACATCATCTATTTTTTGCTCTAAAATAATATCAAATCCTTCAATAAGTTCAGTTAATTGATATTGAAGATCTTTTTCTTTAATTTTTATAAATCCGGCATCTATTAAATGAAGTTTTGGTTTAGTCTCAATAATTGCATATCCACATCTAATAGTTCCTGGGTCAATTCCAAGTATTCTCATTCACACTTCTTTCAAGATTTATTCACATATTATTCACAATGTGAATAACTAAAATAGACATTTAATTTTCAATATGTTAAAATATAATTCACATTATTTTTCACAAATACTTCACTATGTGAAAAAAATTTTATTCGCAAAGGAGCTAATTTTTGCTATTTGATAAAATTAAACAAGAATTGAAACGTGAAAATCAAGTGAATTATAATAAATTTATAAAAAATTTGGAATTCGATGAAGAAAATAGTGATAGTGCACGTCTTGTTATAAAAGCTCCAAATATATTTATTGCAAATTATGTAAAAAGAAAATATGCTAAAAAAATTATAGAACTTTATAAAAATGAAACTGGAATTGAAGCTGTTATTGAAATCACTACAAAAGATATAAAACCTAAAAAATACACTACAGAAGAAATTTTAACTTCCTCTCCATCAGTCCTTATTCCAGAATACACTTTTGAGAGTTTTATTGTAGGACCATCAAACCAATTTGCCTATAGCGCTGCAAAAAGTGTTGCTGAAAACCCTGGAAAAAGTTACAACCCTTTATTTATTTATGGAGGTGTTGGACTTGGAAAAACACATTTAATTCAAGCGATAGGAAACTATTTAAAAAATAAACTAAAAGTAATTTATGTAACTAGTGAACAATTTATGAATGAATTTAGAGAAAATGTTAGAAATCAAACAATGGATAGGTTTCACGAAAAATACCGAAATTGTGACTGTTTATTAATAGATGATGTACAGTTTTTCTCAGGAAAAGAACAAACGCAAGAAGAATTCTTTCATACATTTAATGAACTTTATAATCAAAAAAAACAGATATGCCTAACAGCTGATAGACCCCCTAAAAAATTACAAGACTTAGTGGACAGACTAAGAAGTCGTTTTGAAGCAGGATTAATTGCTGATATTCAACCACCAGAACTTGAAACAAAAATAGAAATTATCAAAAAAAAGTGCGAATTAAACGGAATTTATTTGCCTGATGATGTAATTGAGTTTATTGCAACTAAGCTCGATGACAATATAAGAGAAATTGAAGGTATGATAGTTAAATTAAATGCTATGGCAAAACTTCTAGGAATAACCGATATAACACTTGATTTTGCAAAACAAGCATTAAAAGAACATATAAAAGATAAAAAAGAAAACATTACTTTAGAAAATATTATTGAATTAATTGCAAAAGAATTTAATATAAAACCAAGCGAAATAACTTCAAAAAGCAGAAATCAAAATATTGTTGCAGCCAGAAGAACAGCTATTTTTCTTGCTAGAGAATTCACTAAAGAATCTACTCCAGCAATTGCAAAATATTTCGGTTTAAAAGATCATAGCGCAGTAAGTCATGCTATAAAAAGTTTTAATAAAAAATTAAAAGAAGATAATGATTTTAGAATAAAAATTGAAGAACTAAAAAGTAAAATTCAACTAAGAAAAGGTGAATAGTGTGAATAAAAAAGTTATTCACATTCACATAAAATATGTGAACTTTTCGGGACTTTTAAATAAAATTCAACTATTCACACCAATCTACTACTACCACTATAAGAATTTAAATAAAGGAGAATAAAATGTATATCAAAATTCAAAAACCAGTACTTGAAAGTATTATAAACCAAGCTTTGCCTTTTACAGAAAAAAAAGACAATACTCAAATCACATCTCATATATTAATAGATGCTGACGAAAAACTAACAATAAAAGCTACAGATAAAGAAATAGGTATAAAAATAGTAGTAGATGCAAACATAATAGAGAAAGGAAAAATAACAATTAATGGAAAAAGACTTTTTGATATTATAAAAGCATTACAAAATAAAGAATTAGAAATAAAAAATGAAAATGACACCATTATCATAACTCAAGAAACTTCAATCTACAAACTCACAAGTTTTAATGCAAGTGAATTTCCAGAATTTCCAAATCCAAATGACTTAGAAAAATTAGAAATAAAAAATGAAGAATTCTTTGATGCAATAAAAAAAGTTTTCCCAGTAATTGATACAAACAATCCAAAATATGAACTAAATGGAGCTTTATTTGATATAAATGAAAAAACAAATTTTGTATCCACTGATACAAGAAGACTAGCTGTTTATAAAAGCAATGCTAAAGGAAAAGAAATCCAAATAATTGTTCCAAAAAGAGCAATAAGTGAAATAAAAAGAATTTTCAAAGATGATATGCAAATTTTCTACGACGAAGTATATTTAATACTTAAAGATGAAAATACCCTATTTTTTACAAAACTAATAAACGGTAAATTCCCAGCTTATCAAAAAATTATACCTCAAAGTTTTAAATATGAACTAAAAATTCCTAAAAATGAATTTCTATCACATTTGAGACAAGTAAGTATTATATCAAATGAAGTAAAAATAACTATTACAAGTGAAAAAATAGAATTTGAAAGCATAAGTGATGAAACAATGCAAGCAAAAACTAGTTTTGAATATAAAAATGAAATCGAAGAATTTAAATTTGCAGTAAATAGCAAATATATTATGGATTTTCTAAACATAATAAATTCAGATGAATTCGATTTATGCTTAAATGAGCCTAATATTCCTTTTATGCTAAAAGATAAAGAATTTATCACAATAGTAATGCCTCTTAATATTTGATATAATTAGTAAAAAGTAGCTTTAAAGGAACTTAATGACAAAATATGGTGCAGAAAATATTAAAGTTTTAAAAGGACTTGAAGCTGTTAGAAAAAGACCTGGAATGTACATCGGAGATACCGGTGTAAAAGGTCTTCATCATCTAATTTATGAAGTAGTAGACAATTCAATTGATGAAGCAATGGCTGGGTATGCAAACGTTATAAAAGTAAAAGTAAATAAAGACGGAAGTGTTACTATTTCAGACAACGGAAGAGGAATACCAGTAGATATACATCCAGAAGAAAAAATACCAGCAGCTACTGTAGTTTTAACAGTTTTACATGCAGGTGGAAAATTTGACAATAAAACTTACAAAGTTTCAGGAGGACTACACGGAGTTGGTGTATCAGTTGTAAATGCTTTATCTAAAAAACTTACTATGACTATCAAAAGAGACGGAAAAATTTGGCAACAGGAATTTACAAGAGGTAAACCTATAAATGATTTAGAAGTAATAGGAAATACAAATAAAACCGGGACTACTATTGAATTTGTTCCAGATGAAGAAATTTTTGAAACTACAGAATTTAAAAGCGATATCTTAAGAAAAAGATTAAAAGAATTAGCATACCTAAATCCAAACATTACAATTCACTTTGAAAATGAAATCGATAATATTAAAGAAACTTATCATTTTGAAGGTGGAATTAAAGATTTTGTCAAAACTTTAACAAATAAAGAACATATAACTGATGTAATTTATTACAACGAACATTTTTCAGATGAAGAAAAAGCATTGGATGTTGAAGTGGCTTTATGTTACGATAGCGGGTATGATGAAAAAACATTAAGTTTTGTTAATAACATTAGAACTCCTGATGGTGGAACACATGAAAGTGGATTCAAAGCAGGACTATCTAAAGCTATCATTAATTATATTAATAAAAACATGAAGCTAAAAGAAAATATTAAAGTAACCGGAGATGATGTAAAAGAAGGCCTTAATGCAATTGTAAGTATTAAAATGAGTGAACCTCAATTTGAGGGACAAACTAAAGGTAAACTTGGTAGTAGTTATGTAAAACCTATTACTCAAAAAGTTACTTACGAATTTTTAACAAGATTTTTTGAAGAAAATCCAAATACTGCGAAATTAATAGCTGAAAAAGCAATTGCTGCTGCTAGAAGTAGGATTGCAGCAAAAAAAGCTAGAGACTTAACAAGAAAACAAAGTAAGGTCGGAGTAGGTACACTACCAGGAAAACTTGCTGATTGTCAAACAAAAAATCCTGATGAAGCAGAACTTTATTTAGTAGAGGGTGATAGTGCAGGTGGTAGTGCAAAACAAGGTAGAGATAGATATTTTCAAGCAATTTTGCCTCTTAGAGGAAAAATACTAAATACTCAAAAATCTACAGATGCTAAGGCTCTCAGCTCAGAAGAAATTAAAAATATAATTACTGCTATTGGTACCGGAATTGGTAAAGATTTTGATATAGAAAAAACAAGATACAAAAAAATTATAATTATGACTGATGCAGATGTGGATGGAAGTCATATTCAAACTCTTATTATGACATTTTTCTTTAATCATTTAAGAGAACTAATTGAGAGAGGTTATTTATATATTGCCCAACCACCGTTATATAGATACAAAAAAGGAAAAGTAGAAAAATATTTAAAAGATGATAAAGAGTTAAATGAATTTTTAATAGAACAAGGTATTAATTTTATAGAGATTGAAGTTCCAAAGCCTGAACTTAAAGAACTTCTTAAAAATGCTGCACTTTATAAATTATTACTAGAAAGACTTACAAAAAGGTTTAATATTCCAGAGGTTATAAGATATATGATTGAAAATGGGAATTTGGACGGGCTTGAAGAATATTTAAGTAAATTTGGATTTAGCATTATTTCAAAACATGATAATCACTACTATATTCAAACAAATAGAGGACTTGAGGAAATTACTATTGATGATAAACTTTTAAATCATCCTTTATTTGTTGAAGCAAAAAAAGTATATGAAAAATTAAAAGAATACAAAGATTTAGTAAAAGGTGATTATTTAGAGCTCTTGGATGAGGTTATTAGAAAAGCTAGACAAGGTGCTCATATTCAAAGGTACAAAGGTCTAGGTGAAATGAACCCAGAACAGTTATGGGATACAACAATGGACCCAGAAAATAGGGTACTTGTACAAGTTACCCTTGAAGATGCTAAGAGGGCTGCTGAAAAATTTGAGTTATTTATGGGAAGTGAAGTGGGTCCAAGACGTGAATACATTCAAGCAAATGCGAAAGAAGTTGAAAATATTGATATATAATGGAGAATGAAAAAATGGAAAGTGTAAAATTAAAATATGGCGAAAAAGAAATAGTAGAGTTTGATGTTCAAAAACTTGAAATTTGGCCTAATAAAAATAAAAAAAATTATTTAATTAAAATTACTTTACCTGAATTTATGTGTAAGTGTCCTCGTTCTGGATACCCTGATTTTGCTACTGTATATCTTGAATATATACCAGATGAGTGGGTAGTTGAACTAAAAGCTTTAAAAATTTATATTAATTCATTTATGAATCGCTATATATCTCATGAAGATAGTGCAAATGAAATTTTTGATACATTGTATAATAAACTTAAGCCAAAATATATGAAAATTGTAATGGACTTTAATCCAAGAGGAAATGTACATACTGTTATTGAGATAGATAGTGAAAAAATTCAAAAATATTCTTAATTTTTTATTTTAATTTATCTTTTTTGTTTTTTTCTACTAAACCCAACTATAGCTGCAATAATTATTTTCTAATGTTGCCATATTTAATGTAAAGCACTATAATGATAAATTTTATATGATACTTTAAATACTTGGATGGATTTGATAAAAATGTTAAAATTTAGAAAAATGAATTATTAAAAAAGACACTTATTTTGAATTTGAAGGGAAATAATGAAAGTTGAAATATTAAAAACTAATTATAAACCAACAGATATTGCAGTAGGAAGTGCTAGGAGTTGTTATTTTGGAAAACATATAATAACCCCTGAAGATGCAAGTAAGTGGGATAAAAAAAACGAACTTTTAAATTCTATTTTCAAAGCAGGGCATCATACGACTCTTATGCATTATCATTTTACTTTTTTGATTGAGGGTATTAGTAGACTTCTTATTTGGAGACTTTTACATTCTCATCCTTTTTATAATTCAGAACAAGTCTCTCAAAGATATGCAAAAATGAAAATAGATAACTTTACTTATCCAAAGGAAGCGGACAAAAAAAAATGGCAAAAATATTATGAAAAAATGTTTGAATTTTATGAAGATTTGATCGAAAAACTTACTCCTATAACTCAAGAAATTTTGCCTAAATTCAAAAAAAAAGAAGCTAAAAAAAGAGCACAGGAGTTTGCAAGATATCTGCTTCCTATGGGTATGAATGCTCATCTTTATCATACTATCAATGTAATTACAGCTCTTAGATATATAAATGCTGTAAAAGTTATTCCAGAAGCTAAATATGAAGCGAGTGAATTTGTAACTCAGTTAAAAAGAGAAATGCTAAAAATAGATAAAGATTTGGCACCGTTAATTGAGTTTGCAGAAAATGAAGATGTAGTATTTCCAAATATTGATATTGAAAAAATTAAACAAAAACATAATGTCACTAATGAAAAAGTTAAGGTTTTTGATATTGTAGATTATGGTTTTGAAATGAGTGAAAATTATGCGGGAGTTTTGAGAGCTTCTAATATTTATCTAGATACAAGTATTTTAGGTAGTTTTAATTCTTATATTAAATTATCCCTCTCAGCAGATGCTCAAAATCAACGCCATCGCCGCTCACCCGCTATTAGAGCTAGATTAGAAGATATTTACAAAAGAGATTATTATATTCCACCTGTTATAAATGGAAAATGGAAAATGGAAAATGGAAAATTATTGAGTTTATATAAAGAAGCGGTTGAATATTCGTATGATTTTTTTGAAAAAGAAAAAGAGATTTTAGGATTTAGTGAAGCTGCTTATGCACTTTTAAACGCTCATAATATTGAAATTATAGAGCATAATGATTTTCAGGAATTTGCTCATAAAGCTCAAATGAGACTATGTTTCAATGCTCAAGAAGAAATTTTTGATATTGTTTATGAACAGGTTAAACAATTAAAAGAAGCTAAAGTTAGTGTTGCAGATAAATTTTTACCTCCTTGTACTATAAGGTATGAAGAGGGTATTAGACCTATTTGTCCTGAGGGAGAGAGATTTTGTGGTATTAAAGTTTGGAAGCTTGATTTTAGTGAGTATGAAAGGGTTATTTAATGCAAGATGTTTTTTTTGAAAGAATTAAAAAAATAAATCCTAAAATCCTTGATGGGTTGAAAGAAAAAAAAGAGTTTTCTTTTCGTATAAATAAGCATAAAGCCGATTTAGAGGCAGTTGAAGCATTAAGAGAAGAAGGTTTTTCTCCAAAATCAGTTGATTGGAATAAGTATGCATATACATTACCAATTGAAGATAGAAAAAAAATAACTAAGTCTTCTACTTATACCCAGAATAAAATTTATATCCAAAATCTTTCATCAATAATAGCTGCAAATATGTTGGATGTGAATGAAAATGACTGGGTTTTAGATCTTGCAGCAGCACCTGGAGGGAAGAGTTTAATTTTTAGTGAAAAAGCAAGAATTGTTAGTGCAGTTGAACCTGATAAAAAAAGATTTTTTAGAATGAAAAGAAACTTTAAAGAACATGGTGCAAAAAATATTCAAACATATAATAAAGATGGACGTTTTGTTTATAAAGCAACTGGTCCTATATTTGATAAAGTTTTTTTAGATGCACCTTGTAGTAGTGAAGCTCATATTGATGGTGAGATTACTTGGTGGAATTTAAAAAGAGTTAAAAGATTTTCAAAACTTCAAAAAGAGCTGATTATTTCGGCTTTTGAATGCTTAAAGCCAGGTGGTGAGATGATATATGCAACTTGTACCTTTTCACCTGAAGAGAATGAAGAGGTAATAGACTTATTGCTAAATAAATATGATGAAGCTAAAGTAATTGAAGTTGACTTACCGATAGATAATATTCAAAGTGGAATTACAAAATGGGAAGATAAAAAGTATAGCGATGAAGTTAAAAAATGTATAAGAATTTTGCCTGAGAGTGCTTATAGCGGTTTTTTCTTTGCAAAAATTAAAAAAAACCCATAAGGGTTATTTAGAAAACTTTTCTTTTGCTTCTTTTAGTGCTTCAATTACATCATCAATATTTTCATAAGGAATATGTGCTTTCCAATCAGGTGTATTTTCTCCATCAAGTGAAATTCCAATACTAACAACAGGTTTTGAATTTTCTCCATATGGTTCATCAATATGTGAAATTGTAATAACACCTTCTTTTGTATTTGCAAGTGGTATTGTTTTTAGTAGTTTTGTTTTTTTCATTTTCCCCTCCTTTTTTCTTATTATATCATTTTTATAAACTTTTCAATTTCTTTTTGAAGATATTTTAAATCTTTTGAATTATCTATAATAAAATCGGCTCTTTTTTTCTTTTCTTCAATATCTATTTGATTGTTTAAAATTGCTATTACTTCATCTTCACTTGATTTGTCTCTATCCATCACTCTTTTTATTTGTAAATTTTTAGGAGCATACACTACTAAAACTTTTTGAAATTCAGGATAGTTTTGTTTTTCGAAGTATAAAGGTAAATCAACAAAATAAGGTACGTTATCTTTTTCATATTTTTCAGCGAGGTTTAGTATTCTTTTTCTAACTTCTGGCAAAATTAAATCTTCTAAGATTTTTAGTTTTTCTTTATCTTTAAAGACTATTTTTCTGATAGCTTTTCTATCAGTTGTACCAAAATTTTTTTTTATTAAGTCTTTTTTCTCTTCGTAAACTTCTTTACTTATTTTATCTGCATCAATTATTTTGTATCCATACATTTTCAAAAAAGAGGATACGGTACTTTTACCTGTACCTATTCCTCCTGTTAGTACTATTGCGTTTTTAAAGTTTGATGACATCTTTAATTTCTTCAAAAATATATTTTGGAAGAGTAAAACTTGCAATATGTACATCGGTTGTATAGTATTTAGTGTTTTGCGTAAAGTCACTTCTGTGTCTAATAATATCAGCTGTTGGGTGAAATTTTTTGCTAGCGAAAATTAGTGGGTTTGCTTTTAAGTTTTCATCTATGTAATAAAAAGGCATAACAATCCAATAAAGTTTGCTTAAATTTTTAAAGAGTTCTTTGTCAGTTAAACTATTTGGAGTTGTTATGTAAATACCATTTTCATTTAGTTTTTCATATGTTTTTATTAAATCGCTAGGTTTTTCTTCTATTATTAAATCGTAATTATCACTATTATCATTTGTATGGATATTAAATGTTGTAATAGTGATTTTTTTGAATTCATTTTTTATGTTTTCTGGAACAAGTATTTTAGTTCCTTCACTCACACATCCTCCTACAAGTGCCATCATTTCGTTTTTAATACTCATAATAATCCTTTTTTGGTTTAATATATCAAAAAAATTTGATTTTTCAAAAAATTTTGATATATTTAGGATAAAATTAGTCTTAAAGGAGTAAAAATGTATAAAGTAGATGTTGAAAAACAATGTGGTTGTTTAAAAAAAAGTAATCTAGAATTTCCAAAAACATTTGAAAATAAAGAAGAAGCTGAATTTGAGGCGTTAAAGCTTGTAAATTATATGAATACAAAATTTTGTAAAAAACACAGATTTTTTGTAAATGAAGAGGGTGATACATTTAAAATTTACTTAGAACTTTCTTGTCCTCAAAGTTAGACTCTTTTTCTTCTTTTTTATTTATAATTTCAAAAAAAGGTATTTTATGGTTGTTCATTTATGCTGTAGTGTTGATGCAGGGTATTTTTTTAAACGTTTGAAGGAAGATTTTCCAGATGAAAAAATTATAGGCTATTTTTATGATCCTAATATTCACCCTTATTCAGAATTTAAACTAAGAAGCCTTGATACTAAAAGAATTTGTAAAAAATTAGGAGTTGAGTATATTGAGGGGGATTATAATTATGAAGGATGGCTTGAGGCTGTTAGAGGGAAAGAAAATGAACCAGAAAAAGGCGTTAGATGTAGTATTTGTTTTGATTTTTCATTAGAAGAGACAGCAAAATTTGCTAAAAAAATAGGAGATAAAAAGATTACTACTAGCTTACTTATGTCTCCTATGAAATCCCACGAACAGTTAAATGCAGTTGGCAAAACATTAAAAAAAAAATATGGAATTGAGTTTATAAATGTTGATTATCGTAAAAAAGGTGGGACTCAAGCTCAACAACTTTATGCAAAAGAAAATCAAATGTATAGACAAGATTACTGTGGATGTTTGTATGGTATTTGGCAACAAAAAGGACACCAAGAAGTTATTGATGAGCTAATTTCGCCATATCCTTTTCAAATTCTTCCTTCAAGTATAGAAGAAAAGCTAAATTTTTATGAAAACAGGATAAAACTTGAAGAAAAAGGAATAAAATATAAAATTGTAAAAGAGAATTTTTTAAATTATAGACTACTTAATTTAATTATAAAGTGTAAAGTTGAAAAAAAGTGGAAAGTGATTAATAATTATGTACTGTTTTATTCCTATCTTGATAGGAAGCAAAGAGTTAAAATTGAATTTATAAAAGATGATATTGGATATGCAAACAGAAGTCAAATAATTTTTGTAAAAATTAATAAAATTAACGAAATTCTAAATAAAGTTTATAAGAGTGTAATAGAGCTTTATAAAAATCCACTAACAATTGAAGAAGAATTAAAATTAAGAAATTTTATTACAAATACTCCATATTCACTCTCCCCTATTATTGTTTTAGATGATTTTGAAAATGCAAGTTATGATATTTTTATAAATTCTAAGATTTATCCTGATAACAGAGAAATTTTGATAAAATTTTAATAAAAAAGGGATAAAATGGTTTTTGATATAAATCAAATCCAAGAAATGTTGCCACATAGGTATCCATTTTTATTAGTAGATAGAATTACTGACGTTAGAGATGGGGAGTATGTTGAGGGATATTTGAATGTTTCTATTACAAATAGTGTATTTCAAGGCCACTTTCCAGGACACCCTATTTATCCAGGAGTTTTAATTATTGAAGGTATGGCTCAGACTGGAGCTATTTTACCATTTACTATAATGGATAAAGAAGAGCTTAAAGAAAAAGTTGTATATTTTATGAGTATAGATAAAGCTAAATTTAGAAAGCCTGTTCTTCCTGGTGATAGACTTGAATATAGAGTATCAACAATAAAACATAGAGGAAAAATTTGGCATTTAAAAGGTGAAGCTTATGTAGATGGAGAGCTAGTTGCAGAAGCTGAACTTAAAGCTATGATAATGGATAAATAAGCTACAAGTTCCAAGTAGTCAAGTTCCGAGAAAGAGAGAATATGAAAGCGATAATTAAAGGTAAAATTGGAAAAAATTGTAAAATTGGTGAAGGTGTAATAATTGATGAAAATGTAGTAATTGGCGATAATTGTATTATAGAGCCTTATGCAGTTATTATTGGATATACTACAATAGGAGATAATAATCATATCTACTCTCATGCTGTTATAGGTAGTGAACCTCAAGATTTAAAATATAAAGGCGAAAAAACTCAGCTTATTATAGGTAATAATAATAAGATTCGTGAATTTTCATTAATCAATCCAGGAACTGAAGGTGGTGGTGGAGTTACAAAAATAGGAGATAATAATCTTCTAATGGGTTATGTACATATTGCTCATGATGTTATTATAGGGAATAATTGTATTTTAGCAAATGCAGCAACACTAGCAGGTCATGTAGTACTTGAAGACTATGTGGTAATTGGTGGAATGACTCCTATTCATCAATTTGTAAAAATAGGTGCTCATGCAATGATAGCGGGAGCAAGTGCTGTTGCTCAAGATATACCGCCTTTCTGTTTAGCTGAAGGTAATAGAGCAAAAATTAGAGGACTTAATCTAACGGGTCTTAGAAGAAGACTTGATGATAGAAAAATTATAGATGAATTGAAAGTCGCTTATAAAGAGTTATTTGAAAGAGGTAAACCTATAAAAGAAGTAGCAACTTTACTTTTAAATAGTGAAAATCAATATGTAAAACATTTAGCAGAGTTTATATTAAATTCGAAAAGGGGAATACCTTATGATAGAAAAATGTAGTTTTTGTGGAAGTGTAGAAACAGAAGACAATCCGCTTTTAGCAGCACCAGATAATAAATCATTTATTTGTAAAAATTGTGTGATTCAAGCGTTTGATATTATTATGGGAGCTGTTAAACAACAAAAAGAGGTAAAAGGTGAAATAAAGCTTTTAACTCCAAAAGAGATTAAAGCTCATCTTGATGAATATGTAATAGGACAAGAAAAAGCTAAGAAAATTATTTCAGTTGCTGTTTATAATCATTATAAAAGAATTCTTTATGGTGAAAGTCTAGATGTTGAAATCCAAAAATCAAATATACTGATAATAGGGCCGACTGGTAGTGGTAAAACACTAATAGCAAGAACTTTAGCAAAACTTCTTGATGTACCACTTGCTATTGCAGATGCGACATCTCTAACCGAAGCTGGATATGTTGGGGAAGATGTTGAAAATGTACTGCTTAAGTTAATTCAAGCAGCGGATGGAGATATTAAAAGAGCCCAGAGAGGAATAATATTTATAGATGAGATTGATAAAATTAGTAGAAAAAGTGAAAATCCATCAATTACAAGAGATGTTTCAGGTGAAGGAGTTCAGCAAGCACTTCTTAAAATTATTGAAGGTTCAATTGTAAATGTACCACCTGGAGGAGGTAGAAAACATCCTCATCAAGAATTTATACAAATTGATACAACAAATATTTTGTTTATATGTGGAGGAGCTTTTGAGGGTCTTGAAGAGATTATAGAAAGAAGGCTTGAGGGAGGTACCGTTGGATTTTTAGGAAAAGCAAAGGAAAAATTATCTAAAGATGATATTTTTTCTCTAGTAGAACCAGAGGATTTAGTTAAATATGGATTAATTCCTGAACTTATTGGAAGACTTCCTGTTATTGCTACTTTAAGAGAACTTGATAAAGATGATTTAATAAGAGTATTAACTGAGCCAAAAGATGCTATTATAAAGCAATATCAAGCACTTTTTGCTCTTGATGATGTAGAGCTTGAATTTGAAAAAGAAGCGCTTGAAGCAATTGCAGAGATGGCTATAAAAAGAGGAACTGGGGCTAGAGGGCTTAGAGCAATACTTGAAGAATCAATGGTTGATATTATGTTTGATTTGCCTGAATTCAAGGGATATAAGGTAGTTATTACAAAAGATGTTATAAAGAATAGACAAAAGCCTATTTTGATTAAAAAGGAAGGAAATGCTAAGTAAACTTCTTGGAGTTTTTAGTAGTGATTTGGCAATTGACCTTGGTACTGCCAATACACTTGTAAGTGTTAAAGGAAAAGGAATTGTAATAAACGAACCAAGCGTTGTAGCTATAAGAGAAGGCAAGCACAAAAAAAAGGTCTTAGCAGTAGGAAAAGAAGCAAAAGATATGATTGGAAAAACTCCAAAAGATATTATTGCTATTCGTCCTATGAAAAATGGCGTTATTGCAGATTTTAGTGTAACAGAAGAGATGATTAGATATTTTATAAGAAAAGTTCATAATAGGAAAACTTTAATTCGCCCAAGAATTGTAATATGTGTACCATATGGTTTAACTCAAGTTGAAAGAAAAGCTGTAAAAGAATCAGCTATGAGTGCTGGAGCTAGAGAAGTATATCTGATAGAAGAACCAATGGCAGCGGCAATTGGTGCGGGACTTCCTGTTAGAGATCCTCAAGGAAGTATGGTAATTGATATAGGTGGGGGAACTACTGAAATTGGTGTAATTTCTCTTGGAGGACTTGTTGTTAGTAAATCTATAAGAGTTGCAGGAGATAAATTTGATAAAGCAATAGTTGATTATGTAAATAAAAAATATAATCTTATAATTGGTGAAAGAACTGCTGAAGAGATAAAAATAGAAATAGGGAGCGCTATTAAACTTGATAAAGAACTTAAAATGCTTGTAAAAGGTAAAAATAGAATCTCAGGTCTGCTTGAAACTATTACAGTTACTAGTGAAGATGTAAGAGAAGCTTTGAGAGAACCTGTAAAAGAGATAGGCGAGGCTTTAAAAATAGTTTTAGAAGAAACGCCAGCTGATTTGGCTGGAGATATTGTAGAAAATGGGATAGTTTTAACAGGAGGAGGAGCACTTCTAAGAGGTCTTGATAAATATTTAAGTGATTTAGTTTCACTTCCTGTATATATAGCAGAAGATCCTCTTTTAGCAGTAGCTAAAGGAACAGGCAAAGCATTAGAGCAAATTGATCTTTTAGCAAGTGTTAATGAATAGAATATATCTTTTAGTTTTTTCTTTTTTTGTTTTTATTATTTTTCAAATTCCTTTTGTTAAAGATAATATCATATCTTTTGCAAATACAGTAAAAAAAGAGTTTTTTTTAAGTTTAGATACTATTTATGCAAAAATTAAATATTTTAAAACAAAAGATGAAGAAATAAAGGCTCTTAAAACTGAAAATAGACTTTTGCAAAACAAACTAGCTACATATGAGTATGTTAATCAAATATGTAAAGATTTAAAGGTTTTTAAAAAAATAGATAAACCGAATTTAGTGTTTACTCAAACTATCTCTTATGCTGCATTACCTGATTTTACTAAAATTTATGTAGATTATAATAAGATAATTTCTACTCCAAGAGGTCTTGTTTATAATAATTTTGCTGCTGGAATTTTAGTTAAAAATGTAGGAAATTATTCTTTAGGTCTTTTAAATACCAATAAAAATACTTCTTATACAGTTATTATTGGAGATAAAGAAGTACCAGGGATTTTTAAAGGAGGTATAAATACTATAAAGTATATTCAAAAATTTGCACCAATTAAAGTAGGGGATATCGTAAAGACAAGTGGACTTGACGGGATTTTTTATAAAGGTGCGATAGTTGGTAAAGTTATAAAAGTAGAGCAGAAAAAACTTTATCAAGAAGCAAAAGTAAAACTTTTCTATAATAAGTTAACACCAGATTTCTTTTATGTAGTTGAAAAAAACGTTACAATAAAAAAAACTTTTAAGGAGTGAGAAATGGATGTAAACAAAATAGAAAATACCCTAAAAAAAATGGGAATGGTTTTAGAAAAACTGGTTCAAAAAGTTGATGAAATTGATAAAAGAGTTGCTAAGTTAGAAGAAGCGAAAGAAAAAAAATTCTCAAGCCAAGACCTAAAAGCACAACCACAACCAGAGCCTAAGCAATCAACTTCACAAAGTTCAGGTGGCTTTGGAAGTAGTTTTTTAGGTTCTTTAGCTGGAGCTTTTGCGGGGATGGGGCTTTTTAATTTGCTATTTAATAACTCAGTAACTCCAAATGAGTTTGGAAAAGATATAGGAATGAGTGAAGATGAAATTTCAAAATTAGAAGACAATTTTAATGAAATAGATAGTAAGCTTGAAGAACTTGATTCAAAACTTGAAGAACTTGATAGTAAATTAACTGATGAAGATGTTATGAATACAGATTATTTTGAAAGTTATGAAGAAGATGATACAAATGATGATATATTTGGTGGGGGGTTTGATGATTTAAATGGATTTGATGAAGTATAGGTGTAGGGGGAAAATTAAAAAGGAATAATACTTACTTCCCCTTCTCTTTCTACTTCAATTAATACATCTCCTTTATGTAGGCCTTTTAATAGTTTTTTTAGTTTATCTATTGATGTAACTTTTTCCCACTTACCAGTTTTTATTGTTTTAACTCTTAAGATTTTATCACCTTTAGCAAGTCCTACTATACTAGCATATGAGTTAGGGTCAATATTTGAAATTATAACAGAATTTTTTTCTTGAGATAACTCTACACCTTTTAATAACTCAATATTTTCTATTTTTTCTTTTTTAGTTTTTAGTGCTTTTAATTTTGCTACAATTGTTTGGAAGCTTCCATTTCTATAAATTTTAAGTGTAACCTTAGCATCAGCTCCTTTAAAGGCAATTTTATTTCTAAGCTCACCTGCATTTTTTACTTCTTCTCCATCTACTGCCACAATAATATCTCCAGGCTTTAGTCCGGCAATGCTTGCTGCAGAATTTGGTTCTACTTTGTTAATAAGAACCCCTTTATCAATTCCATAAAGTTTTGCTTTGCTTGGGTCAATATTGCTAATCATTACACCAAGATAACCTCTAACAACTTTTCCTTTTTCTACAAGTGAAGTTACTACAAACTTCATCATATTACTAGGGATTGCAAATCCGATACCATTATTTCCGCCACTTCTAGAAATAATAGCTGAATTTATACCAATCAGTCTTCCTTTCATATCTACTAAAGCTCCACCGCTATTTCCAGGATTTATTGCTGCATCTGTTTGAATAAAGTTTTCATATGCATTAAGTCCTATAGAAGTTCTATTTTTAGCACTAACTATACCTTGAGTTACAGTCTCACCTAGTCCAAAAGGATTACCAATTGCTAAAACTATATCTCCTACTTTTACTTTACTAGAGTCTGCTATTGTTATAGGCTGTAAGTTTTTAGCATCAATTTTTATTACTGCTAAATCAGTTTTAGGGTCACTTCCAATAAGCTTTGCAGTATATTTTTTATTATCATGAGTTTTTACAATAATTTTTGTTGCACCACTTACTACATGATAATTTGTTACTATATATCCATCTTTGCTTAGAATTACACCACTTCCAAGAGCAAATTCTTTTCTTTTTTGAGGTTTGTTTGGAATATTTCCAAATGGTCCAAAAAATCTTTTAAAAAATGGGTCTTCAAAAAATCTTTTGAAACTTTCAGGTATTCTTGTTTCTACTATTTTTTCAGTAGATATATTTACAACACTTGGAATAACTTTTTGCACAATTGGTGCGTAAGATATTGCTAAACCATTTTGGTTTGGTGCTATCCTTTTTAGTTTAGAATTATCAACATTTAAGTTAATATTTGCAGCCATCAAAGCAGCTGCTAAAAGTCCTGATAAAACAATTTTCTTCATTTCCTCTCCTTAAAAGTATTTTATGAAGTATACATCTTGGTAATTAAAAAAATATTAAAAATCTTAAAGTTTGCTTAATTGATATATGATAAAATATCAATAAAAAGAGGGGTAATGGATTTTTCGAAGTTTAATGATGAAGAATTAATTGATTTTATAGAAAAAGCTAAGGTTGAGTTAATTAAAAGACGTAAAGTTAAATGGGTTCATTTAAAGACAAATGAGTGTTTTATACCAAAATTTGGACCTGCATATGTAGCAAAACTTTATTTAAATGGTGATGATATTGAAAGAGAATTTTTTATATCAAATGGAAAAGAGTGGTGTAAAAAGCAAAAGTCTTATAAAGAGGATTGGGATATAGAAATTTTTGAAAATGATGTAATTGAAGCAAGACTTATACCAATTCTTAATTAGTTAGTTACTTTATAAATGTTTAAAATTTCCTTAATTTCAATACTTTTCATCATTTTCCATTGTCCATTTTCCATTGTCCATTTTCCATTGTCAATTGGTATTATAACGGGAAAAAAAAGTTGATAAAAGAGAGTGGTGGTATGTAAGAAACGGAGAACTTGTACCTCTTATGGATTTGGATGACGCTAAGCAGTTTTTAAAAAACTTAAAATAATTAGACCAAATCTTTACATTTAACCTACCACCAAGCAAGAATTTTTTCATTTATACAATCTGTTTTGTTTTTAAACATATGATAAATATATCTTGCAAACATATCGGTTTCAATATTTACTTTTTGGTGGATTTTGTAGTATTTAAAAAGAGTGTTTTCAAAAGTATGAGGAATAATAGTTAACCTAAACCTATCAGAGAATACTTCATTTATTGTGAGACTAACCCCATCTATTGCAATACTGCCTTTAGGGGCAATATATTTCATAATTTTTGGATCGGTTTTAATAATTACATCATATGAATTTTGGTTTTTTTTAATTTCAAGTACTTCACCGATAGCATCTACATGTCCTTGAATCAAATGTCCATCAATCCTGTCACCAAAACGCAAAGCTGGCTCTATATGTACTAATTTTCCTTCTTTATAATTTTCAAGAGGCACTATTTTTTGTGTTTCAGGAGATAGTTCAACTTCAAATCCATCTGGAAAAATTTTTGTAGCAGTTAAACAAACTCCGTTTATTGCAATAGAATCTCCAATTTCAGGCTTATATTTTGAAAGAATTCTTAGTTTATTATTGCTGAAACTTTTAATTTTTCCTAGTTCTCTAATAAGGCCGTTAAACACTAAAAATACTCCTCAATAAGTTCTTTCACAACTTCAACCTCTTTTGCTTCATTTATTTTACTTCTAAATTCGCTAGCTTTAGCAATTCCTTTTGAGTATGCATGAGCGTGTTTTCTAAATAAAATTACTCCATATTCTCCATAAAAATTTATCATTTGATTGAAATGTTCAAGTATTACTTCTTTTTTTTGCTTTAGCGTAATATTTCCGCTTTGTTTCATTTCAAGAAAAATCCAAGGTTTTCCAACAGCACCTCTACCAATTGCTACTCCGCTGGCACCGGTATATTCTAAAACATATTTTGCTTTTTTGAAATCAGTTATGTCTCCATTTGCAATTACTGGAATATTTACATTTTCTACTACTTTTTTAATCTCTTCGTAATTTGCATTGCCTTTATACATCTGTTTTACTGTTCTGCCATGAACTGTTAAAAATTTAATACCTAAATCTTCTAGGAGTTTTGCTCTTTCACACGCTACTATTTCATCAAAACCAAGTCTCATTTTAGCGCTTACAGGTTTTTTTGAAGTTTTTATTATAGCGTTTACTATCTCTTTTAATTTTTCTTTATTTTCATCTTTAAGTAGTACCCCACCAAATCCGCTTCTTCTAGCTTTATTTACAGGACAGCCAAGATTAATATCAATTCCATCAATCCAGTCTATTTCATTTATAATATGAGCGGCTTTTATGGCATTTTCTATATTGTTTGCAGCAATTTGGACAAAATATGGGCTCTCCTCAGGGGATTTTTGCATCATTTTTTGAGTTTTTTCATTATTATAGCTAATAGCATTTACATTAGTCATTTCGCTAAAAGTCATATCGCATCCAAATTTTTTAACAACTGTACGAAATGGCAAATCTGTATATCCTGCAAGAGGAGCTAGAAAAAAATAAGGAGAGTTAGATTTTAGCATTGATATATTCATCAATATCAGCCTTAATACCGTTATTTCTTAAGTTTAGAAAAAATTCAAAATATTTTATATTATGTTTTTCTATAACTTCTCTTGCTAAATCTAAATGTTCATATTTTAAGGCTAAGTATGCTTTTGCAAAAGGAAGTGAACTTGCTAATTCAAGTTCAATATCAGGTGAACGAGTTTGATATATATTTTTTGCAAATTCTATTTGTTCTTTTGGAGTTAAGGTTGCTTTTTGTATTAGAAGTCCTAGATCATTATCTTTTATGTGAGAGAGTAAAATATTTAGAGTTATTGGATAATCATATTTTAAAATATCTTTTATTGAAGCTTTTTTAGCATAAATTTCAAATGCTTCTTTTTTTAATTCTTCATTTTTAAATTTTTTTAATACTTCTTTTGCAAACTCAGGTTCTTTTTTCAATTTGTTTTTTACATTTAATATAAACCAAGGATTATTAACTTTTAGTTTATATTTATTAGTTTCTATTACTTCACCATTTTTTAATTTTTCGATATCTTCTAAAAATTCAAATCGTTCTATTTTTTTAGGAATAATATTTAAACCTTCGATATTTTTTATAAATTCATTTATATTTTTTAAAACTTTTGTTTCTTTAATTTCATTTTTATAAAGTATTTTATTTTTTATATTATTAATAATTATTTCTATATCTTTTTTTATATTTTTTTGAGAGATAGAATTTTTCAAATTCAAATATAATATATAAATTAAAGTAAAAATAAAAAAGAGCCCTAAAAATAGAGCTGTCCATATGGCATTTGGCAGGGATATATTAACTCCAAAAATGTTAAAATTAGTAAAACTGTTATCTTGAATATACACAAATAACGTAACAATTGTAATAAATATTAATCCAAATATAAAAAATCTTTTCATTTGCCTTCTTTCTCAATAATTTCTCTACATATTATACAGTATTTTGCGTAAGGTTTTATTTTAAGTCTTTCTTCTTGAATTGGTTCATCACACATTTTACAAATTCCATAATTTCCTTCTTCTATTCTTTTTAAAGCTTCTTCAATTTCAGCTAGTTCTTTTTTTTGATTTAAATAGATTTGATAATCTCTACCACTATCCATACTAGCTGCTGCAAAATCCCCATCATCATTAATTTCACACTTACTAATATCATTTATTTCACTTGAAATATTAAATAAAATTTTTTCAAGTTCTGCTTTTCTCATAAGTAAAATTTCTTTGTAATGATTCACATTCATACTCATCTCCTCTCCTTTTTATTTTTTATTTGTGGTATGGATGATTATGCTTTATACTAAGTCCTCTATAAATTTGTTCAAAGAGTACAAGTTTAGCTAGCTTATGACTCATTGTAAGAGGACTTAGTGAAATATTAAGCCCCTTTTTTTTAAATTCTTCATCAAAACCATATGCTCCTGCAATAAAAAAATTTACACAAGAATACTCAAAAAATTTCGAAAATTCAAAACTATCAACTAATCTACCTTCAGGTGTTAGAATAATATTAAATCCATTAGATGTATATTTTTCGAAAATTTTTGAATATTCTTTTTGAGGGTTATCTGTTTTTGATAGGCTTTTGGAGTAGAGAGTAATATTTTTTACATTTGCAAACTGACGCGATTTTTTTATAAATTCGTTTATTTCCTTTTGAAAATCTTCTTTTTTTTCAATTGAGTAGACATTAATTTGCATATATCACTTCCTACTACTTTAAAGTTTGCTGGAATTTTATCATAAATTTTCACACCTCCTATTACAGCAACAGGATGATAAGAATATTTTATAAGATCAATAATTTTTTCTCCTAATATATTTGAGGTGTCTTTTGTAGTAGTTGGACGGTATGCTCCTAAACCTATATAACTTAAAGGAAGTTTGTTAGCTTCAAGAATTTCTTCTTTGTTATGAGTGGAAAGTCCTACTATTTTTTTAGAAGTGAAAAGTGTAAAGTGAAAAGTGTAAAGTTTTATATTTAATTTTTCACTTTTCATTTTTAACTTTTCACTGTCTTTTAATATTTCTATCATTTCATATTTGTTTACATTAAACTTTTCACATAAATTTTGTAAGTCTTCCTGTCCAATATGGATTCCATCGGCTAAAGGTAGAAGTTCGATTGAATCATTAATAATAAGAGGTTTTTTCCAATATTTTCTAATTTCTTTAAGTCTATTTAGTTTTTCTTCTAGAGAGGAGTTTTTGTCTCTATACTGCAATATTTTAGCTTTTAATCCTTTTGCCGTGAGACAAAAATCTTTTATAGAAATATTATACTTTTTTAAAATATCAAAATCCAAAAGAGCATAAATTGCCATTACGTACTCTTTAATGAATATTTTAATAAGTCACTTATTGTTTGTTTAAGTTCATCTCTATTTACTACCATATCGATAAGGCCGTGTTCAAGTAAAAACTCAGCTCTTTGAAAACCTTCAGGCAAGTCTTCACCAATTGTCTGTTTAATTACTCTAGGACCTGCAAATCCAATCATTGCACCAGGTTCAGCTATTATAAAGTCACCTAAAAATGCAAAACTTGCACTAACTCCTCCAAAAGTCGGATCAGTCAAAACTGAAATATAAGGTAATTTATGTTCGGCCAGACTAGCAAGAGCGGCACTTGTTTTTGCCATTTGCATAAGAGAAAAAGTACTTTCTTGCATTCTTGCCCCACCACTGGTTGATACTATTACAAGGCCTTGTTTTTTTTGAGTAGCTCTCATTACAGCACGAGTTATTTTTTCACCTTCAACACTTCCAAGACTTCCACCCATAAAAGTAAAATCAAATACTACAAGTTGAGTGGGGATTTCATTTATTGTACACTCTCCACTTATCACTGAGCTTTTTCTTCCAGTCTTTTTATAACCTTCTTCTATTCTTTTTTTATAGCTTTTTTTATCTACGAAGTTTAATGGGTCAGTTGGTTCAAGATTTTTATCATATTCTATAAATGTTCCTTCATCTGCAAGAAGAGCTATTCTATCGTTTGCGCTCATTCTAAAATGATAACTACATTTAGGGCATGTATTATGTTCTTTTTGGACTTCTTTGTAAAAACTAATAGCACCACATGCCGGACATTTTATCCAAGTAGTGGGCTTTTCTTCTTTGGATGGTTGAGGGCGTTTAAATTTTTTTAAAAAATCGCTAAGTCCCATTTTTATTCCTTGATTATGTTTAGAATTTCTTCTAAATATTCATATTTAGGGCTCATTACAATTAAATCATCTTCAAAATGCCAGAAACAATCACTATTGTAAAATTTTGCAGCAGCAATATCGAATTCTCTAATCTCACCTTTATAAATTACTGCTTTACTTGCTTCTCCATATGCAAGAGAGAGACTTAGTGCACCTGGGGCTCTGAATTTTAAATTATGTTTTGCTAGTTTTGCGACAATATCAGGATTTTTATAAGCTTTTTCAAAAATTACAACATCTAATCTAAAATTTGCATGAAAAGGTTTTCTAAATAAATTATCAAATCTTTTCCCTTTTTCATCTCTTATGAAGTAATCTCCATTGCTTAAATTTACAATAACACTTGCAGTATCTTCAAAGTAAATACTTGTCCCAAAATATGGGATGTTGTTAGAAACGTTATAGCTTCCATCAATTGGGTCAATTACAATTGTTTTATCTTTTCCATTATCTATAAAACCGGCTTCTTCGCTTAGAATATTGCCAAATTCGCTTAATTTTTCAATTAAAATTTTTTCAGCTATCAAATCTATATTTAAACTTCTATCTCCTCCAAACCCTATACCTTTTTCTTCAAAAAGATTTAATTCTTCATGTAAGCTTCTTATTATTTTTAAGCTACAACAAAGTGCAGCATCTATAAAGTTAGAAGCAATCATTTTTCTTCTCCTAATGTAGGCCATTCAATTTGATTAAAATTGCTGTCAAATATTGTTGGTGTTCCTCTTGCTCCAAGTTCTGCAGCAGCTTTTTTAGAAGCGGCTAGTTCTTTATCAAACTTTGCTTTTTCTTCAGGTGTAGGTTTATATTTTTTCCATTTAACGCTTCCTGATAATACTTCGCTTAGTCTTTTTGCCCTTTCTTTATCAGTTTTACCAGCTAATACATAATAACTCATAGCTTTAGCATTTTTGTGAAAAGAAAGAGGTAATAGTATTACATGTACTTTATAATCTTTTTCTAAAATTTCTTTTTTTTGTTTTTCTAACATTCTACAAAATGGGCACTCTGGGTCAGTTACAAGATAGATTTCTTTATTTCCTTTTCCAAATGTAAACATTATTCCTTTTTTAATAATATTAGCATTTTTAGGAAAGTTTGGAATTAGTGGTTTTTTTGTTTTATTATCAATAACTCTTCCAAGTATTGTATATTTTTTATCTACTGTTACGTAAATTAGACCTTTTCCTCTTGGAGTATCTACTTCTATAATATAAAAATTATCTTTTTTAGTGCCTTTTAATTTGACATTTTCTTGTTTCATTGCTTCTTCAAGCTGAGGATAAATAGGAGTTGATTTGATTATGTTTTGTAATTCTTGGTTGGATAAGATTTTATCAAATGCAAATAAACTAGCCGCTACACTTAAACTTAAAATTATTTTTTTCATTTAATCTCCTTTAATATTTTCTCCACTACTTTTATTGGATTTGAAGCTTTATATATTGGTCTTCCAACTACTATAAAATTAGCTTTATTTTCTTTTGCTGCTTTGATATCAGCTACTCTTTTCTGATCTCCCGCATCTTCTCCAAACGGTCTAATTCCAGGAGTGAGGGTCAAAAATTCTTGAGAGGTTGCATTTTTTATATCAATACTCTCCCATACACTACATACTACCCCATCAAGTCCGGCAGTGAAAGCTTCTTTTGCAAACTCTTTTGCTTTTGTTTTAATGTCGCTTCCATAAATTTTTTCAAACTCTTCATTACTAAAACTTGTAAGTGCCGTTACTGCTAAAACAAGTGGTCTTTTTTTAAATTTACTAAGTCTATCCATTACCTCTTTTAAAGCCTTGCTTCCTGCACTTGCGTGAACATTAAACATATCAATATTTAGTTTTGCAATCTCTTCAGCTGCATCAGCCATTGTATTTGGAATATCATATAGCTTTAAATCCAGAAATATATTATAACCTAAATTCTTAAGTTCTTTTATAAACTCATTACCATCTCTTATGAAACTTCTAAATCCAACTTTTAACCATAAGTCATTTGCATATTCTTTTAAACTAATAGCTAGTTTTAGATTTTCATCTCTGCTTGGATTATCAAGTGCAATACATAATTTAATATCATTTTCCATTTTCCATTTTCCATTTTCCATTATTTATCCACCTTCGGCAGTGTTATTCCTCTTTGCCCGTGATATTTTCCTTTTTTATCAGCATAACTTGTTTCACAAATGTTATCATCAGCCCCAAGGAATATAAGCTGAGCAATTCCCTCGTTTGCATATATTTTGGCAGGAAGTGGAGTAGTATTGCTAATTTCAATTGTGATATGTCCTTCCCACTCAGGTTCTATTGGAGTTACATTTACAATAATTCCACATCTTGCATATGTGCTTTTTCCTACACATATAGCTAGTACATCTCTTGGCATTCTAAAGTACTCAACGCTTCTACATAGTGCAAATGAATTTGGAGGGATTATGCAGTCACCTTTAATTTTTACAACATTTCTTTCATCAAAATGTTTTGGGTCTACTATAGTAGAATTGATATTTGTAAAAACCATAAACTCATCGCTTACTCTTATATCATATCCATAACTACTAACGCCATAACTTATAATTCCACTTCTAACTTGTTTTTCTTCAAAAGGTTCTATCATTTTAAATTCTTTTGCCATACATCTAATCCATTTATCCGACTTAACACCCATTAGTTTTCCTTGAAACTTTTTAAAATTGTAACAAAAATATGTTATTATTTTATTAAACTCTAGTAAAGGGGACTTATAATGGATTTAAAAGATATTAAAAAATTACTTGAAGCTTTTGATAAATCTAAAACTAATATACTTGAACTTGAAACTGAAAAGTTTAGAATTTATTTAGATAAAAGTGTTTCAGTTGCTTCGCAACCACAACAAGCGGTATCTCAAACTTCTCAAACAATACAAGAAGTTACACAAAAGGTTGAAGCAAAACCTGAATGTGAAGTTGAAGGAGATTTAATAACATCTCCAATGGTAGGTACTTTTTACCAAGCACCAAGTCCAGACTCTCCTCCGTACGTAAAAGTAGGAGATAAAGTTAAAAAAGGACAAACTTTATGTATAATAGAAGCTATGAAAATTATGAATGAACTTGAAGCTGAATTTGATTTAGAAATTTTAGAAGTTTTAGTAGAAGATGGACAACCAGTTGAATTTGATACACCACTATTTAGAGTAAAGAGGCTAAGCTCATGAAAAAGCTAAATAGAATTCTTATTGCAAATCGTGGTGAAATTGCTCTTAGGGCAATTAGAGCTATTCATAAATTGGGTAAAGAAGCAGTATGTATATACTCAAAAGCAGATAAAGAGGCAGTTTATTTAGAATTTGCTGATGGGGCTGTATGTGTTGGACCTAGTCAAAGTCATGAAAGTTATTTAAACATTCCTGCTATTATAACTGCTGCTGAAATGACAGAGTGTGATGCAATTTTTCCTGGATATGGATTTTTAAGTGAAAATCAAACATTTGTAGAAATTTGTAAAGCTCATAATATTGCATTTATTGGACCAAGTCTTGAAGTAATGGAGCTTATGGCTGATAAATCTAAAGCCAAAGAAGTAATGAAAAGAGCTGGAGTACCTGTAATTCCAGGAAGTAATGGAGCTATAAAGACAGTAGAAGAAGCAAAAAAAGTAGCACGTGAGATTGGATATCCAGTAATTCTTAAAGCTGCAAGTGGTGGTGGTGGTAGAGGTATGAGAGTTGTTGAGAGAGAAAACTATCTTGAAAATGCATTTTTAGCAGCTTCAAGTGAAGCTGAAAGTGCATTTGGAGACCCAACAATTTATATGGAAAAATATATTGAAAAACCGCGCCATGTTGAGGTCCAAATTTTAGGTGATAAACATGGAAATGTTATACATTTAGGGGAGAGAGATTGTTCGCTTCAAAGAAGACATCAAAAATTAATAGAAGAATCACCTGCTACTATCTTAGATGAAGAAACTCGCAAAAGACTCCACGAAACAGCAGTAAAAGCTGCAAAAGCCATTGGATACTATAGTGCAGGAACTATTGAATTTTTGGTTGATAAGGATCTTAACTTTTATTTTATGGAAATGAATACTAGACTTCAAGTAGAACATCCAGTAAGTGAAATGGTAACAGGTCTTGATTTAGTTGAGTGGATGATAAAAATAGAAGAGGGTGAAAAAATTCCAAGTCAAGAGGCAATCAAAATTAAAGGTCATGCAATTGAGTGTAGGATATTAGCGGAAGACCCTGAAAAATTTATCCCAAATCCAGGAAAAATTCAAAAACTTTATATTCCAGGTGGGAAAGATGTAAGAGTAGATACTCATATTTATTCTGGATATATAGTGCCTCCATATTATGATAGTTTAATAGCAAAAGTAATTACTTGGGGCAAGGATAGAAATGAAGCTATTGAAGTTATGAAAGAAGCATTAAGAGAATTTAAAGTAAGTGGTATTAAAACTTCAATTCCATTTCATTTAAAAATGCTTGAGAATGAAGATTTTATTAACAATAATTATGATACAAAATATTTAGAAACTAAAGGGCTAGTAGTATAGCCCTTTAATGCCAGAAAATATCAAATCTGTCTAAATTCATTACCTTATTAAATGCTTTTGCAAAATCTTTTACAAATTTTTCATTATTATCATCTTGTGCATAAAACTCTGCTTGTGCTCTGAGAATTGAATTAGAACCAAAAATCAGATCAACTCTTGTTGCTTCATATTTTTTTTCACCATTTTTTCTGTCAAATCCATCAAAAATTTGAGGGTTTTCTGTTGGTTTCCATTCAATATTCATATCAAGCAGTTTTTTTAGGTTTTCATTACTTAATTTATCTTTTGTTTGCACAAATCTTCCATAATCTGTGTTATTGTAATTTGCACCAAGCATTCTAAGACCTGATATTAATACAGTTAGTTCTGGCACTGTCAATGTCAATTGATTTGCTTTATCAATTAATGCTCTTTCACTTATTAACTCTTTACATCCTTGTTGTAGATAATTTAAAAAGCCATTTGCAACCGGTCTTAAATATTCAAATGATTCTATATCTGTCATCTCTTGAGTTGCATCTCCTCTACCTGGATAAAAAGGCAGTTTAATATCAACTCCTCCGTTTTTAGCAGCTTTTTCTACTGCTCCTATGGCACCTAAAACAAGTAAGTCTGCAAGTGACATGCCGGTTTTTTCTTTTATTTTTTTTAAGGTATTTATTGTTTTATTTACTCTTAGGTCTTGATTTATTTCCCAGTCAATCTGTGGTTTTAATGTAATTCTTGCTCCGTTTATGCCTCCTCTTTTATCGGTATTTCTGTATGTTGATGCCGCTGAAAAAGCAGTATATACAATTTCATCAATTGATAAGTTTTCTAATAAATCTTTTTTTATTGACTCGATTTCCTCATTTGTAAAATCTTTTTTCCCTGTCGGAATTGGGTCTTGCCATATGAATTCTTCATCAGGCACATCATTTCCTAAATATCTGGATTTTGGTCCAAGGTCTCTGTGTGTAAGTTTAAACCAGGCTTTTGCAAATGCTTCTTCTAAAAGTTTTGGATTTTCTAAAAATTTTTTTGCAATTTTTTGATATTCAGGATCCATTCTTAATGCTAAATCAGTTGTTAGCATAATAGGCTTATGTTTTTTACCTGGAATATGTGCATCGGGAACCATATCTTCTTCTTCAACATTGACAGCTTCCCACTGCCATGCACCTGCAGGACTTTTTACAAGATTCCAGTCATATTTGAACATTATAGTTAAAAATGAGTTATCCCATTTAGTTGGTGTTGGTGTCCATGCTCCTTCAATTCCACTTGTAATAGTGTCAGCACCTTTTCCGCTTTTATAACTATTTTTCCATCCAAGGTTCTGCTCTTCAATTGTAGCTGCTTCTACATCAGGTCCTAAGTGATCGGTTGATGCAGCTCCGTGATTTTTACCAAAAGTATGACCTCCTGCAATAAGAGCTACTGTTTCTTCATCATTCATAGCCATTCTTTTAAAGCTTTCTCTTATTTGTTTTGCAGCTTCTAAAATATTTGGTTCTCCATTTGGACCTTCAGGATTAACATAAATTAGCCCCATATGATCTGCAGCAAGAGGTTTTTCAAGTTTACCGTCTTGAACTCTTTTATCATTTGCAAGCCATTCCATTTCTTCGCCCCAATAAGTATCTATTTCACTCTCCCAAATATCAACCCTACCACCAGCGAAACCGTAAGGTTTAAAGCCCATATCTTCTAAAGCAACTGTTCCTGCTAAAATAAGTAAATCAGCCCATGATATTTTATTGCCATATTTTTCTTTTATTGGCCATAAAAGTCTTCTTGCTTTATCTAAGTTTACATTATCAGGCCAGCTGTTAAGTGGTGCAAATCTTTGATTTCCATTGCTTCCTCCGCCTCTTCCGTCAAATACTCTATATGTTCCTGCACTATGCCATGCAAGTCTTATAAATAAAGGTCCATAATGACCATAATCAGCAGGCCACCAATCTTGAGATGTTTTCATTAGTGTTTTTAAATCTTTTTTTAACTCATCTAAATTAAGTTTTTCAAATTCATCTTTATAGGTATAATTATCATCTGTTGGTCTAAGTTCAGTTGGATTTTGATATAAAATTCTTAAATTCAATTGTTCAGGCCACCATTTTGAAATCATATCTCCCCCGACTGTAGTATGGGAAAGTGTTTTATTTGTAAATGGACATTTCATTTTTTTCTCCTTTTCTTATATTGTATTAATATCATAGCTTATTTTTATTAAAAGAAAAAATTTTTTTTTAAAGAATAAGTTTTAATTAATTAAAAATAGTTTTTTGATAAGGTGAAGTTATACAACTCAGTGAGAGACTTTCAAAGAAGTGATTTTCCCTTTAAGATTTCCTATTTTTAAAACATTTTTTACCATTCCCTTAGTAGTTACCCAGTTTGAGTTATTTATATATAAATATAAGATTCCTTTATCTCCTGCAAAAACTTTATTGTATAGATTTAATCTTAAATATGTTTGTGAGGTGGTTTGTTTTATAATTTCAACATCTACTCTACCAGTAAGTTTATCTCCCCCTAGTGCTGTGAATGTCTTTTTTTTTGTTTTCATAATTTTAGGAAGGTTCCAATAAAGTGTTAAAATATCATTTTTTGCGAAGAAAGGGAGAGTTTTTTTATAAATAAATTTTCCCTCTTTATATTTAGTTTTATATATTTTTGAATTGTTATAATCGAATGAGTAAACTAATTCATACTTTTTTCCATTTCTTATAATTATGTTTTTGTAAATTTTAGGGATTAAAATATTGTTTTTGATAACACCTTTAGAAATATAGTATTGTTTTATATTTGCAATTGTTTTAGCAAATCCAGTAGACTTGGTAAAAGTTTTAATTTGATAATTGGTTTTATTTTTTTCATATACTCCTTTTGCTTTAGCAATAGTCCCAAACCAGCCATATTTTGCTACATATTCAGCTTCTATTTTAAAAGAATATGAGAAAACAACTAAAAATAATAGTAAAATTATTTTCATAAAATTCCTTTTTTAATAATTATACCAAAGGAAAAATATGAAAATAGTTTTTTTAGATGCTTTGACTTTAGGGGAAGTTGATTTTGAAAGGTTTAAAAAGTTTGGGGAATTAGAAATTTATCAGACTACTTCAAAACAAGAAACTCTAAAGAGAGTAAAAGATGCTGATATAGTTGTTACTAATAAAGTTGTAATTGATAAAGAAATAATGGATAAATCTAAAATTAAATTTATTCAAATTGCTGCTACTGGTATGAATAATGTAGATTTAGAGTATGCTAAGACTAAAGGGATAATTGTAAAAAATGTTGCTGGCTATTCTACCAAATCTGTAGTCCAACAAACATTTGTCCTTGTTTTAGGACTTATTAATAAAGTGTGTTATTTTGATAAATATACAAAAAAAGAGTATCCAAACTCAAAAATATTTACTCATATTCAAAATTGGTTTGAGATTGCAGGAAAAAGGTGGGGTATAATTGGACTTGGTACAATTGGAAAAGAGGTTGCAAAAGTTGCAACTGCTTTTGGAGCTGAGGTGGTTTATTATTCTACAAGTGGAAAAAACAAGAGTTCTAATTACAAAAGAGTTGATTTAGATGAGTTATTATCTACAAGTGATATTATTACAATTCACGCTCCTCTTAATGAAAATACAAAAGATTTAATAAAGTTTGATGAACTTATGAAAATGAAAAATGGAGTAGTTTTAATAAATGTAGGAAGAGGTGGAATAGTTAATGAAAAAGATTTGGCAAAAGCAATGGATATTAAAAATATTTTAGTAGGTTTTGATGTTTTTGAAAAAGAGCCAATTGATCCTGATAATCCATTACTTAAATATAATGAAAAAACCCTTCTTAGTCCTCATATAGCTTGGACGAGTATAGAAGCTAGACAAAAATTAATGGATGGAATTTATAAAAATATAGAAGAGTTTATTCGTAATCATATTTAGTCCAGTTATTAGTTTTTATGATTTTTTTTATTAGATTTACATATTCTTCTTTTTTTTGTGAATATCTAATAAGTGTATCGGCAGCTTCAACTCCGTTAAATTTTTTATTTTCTTTTTTATATTTCCATCTTTTTTCTCTAAATTCTTTATATGCAGGATTTCTATTTAGGTTTCTCATATAAGTTGCTATTGAGTCTTCAAGGCTAGGAAAAACTTTTATAGAGTAATTTATTTTAATATGTTCGTATTTACTTTTAGGCTTTATTCCATTATTTGAATATTCCCAATGTCCAAAAATATTATTTGCCTCTTTTACAAATCTACTTTTCCCCCAGCCGCTTTCAATTGCAGCCTGTGCTAGGGCAAGTGAAGGTGGGATAGTGTCAATTTTTTTTAAAAATTCTTTTTTTTTAGCGATATTTTTTATTTTGTATGTTTTAGCAACTTTTGCAAGAAATTCTACATCTTTTGGATTTAAAATGAAATAAGGATTACTAAAGATTTTTATAATTTTTTTTCTTAAATTTTGTATTTTTCTATTTTCTTCCTTTATTAAAGGAAGCAAAATTTCTACAAATGCTTTTTTTTGGTTTTTAGTATCTTTTATGTTGTAATACCACGAGGGAAAAGCTGAGTAAAGATTTACAGCAAGCAAAAATCCTATTATCTTTTTCATCTATCTCCCTAAAAAGAAGGTGTTAAAGCTTTTAATTTATAGCTTTTTCTATGTATTTTACAAAATCCAAATTGTTTTATTTTTTCAATATGTTCTTTTGTTATATATCCTTTGTGCTTTTTGAAGTTATACTCAGGGAAAAGCTCATCCATTTGTATCATAAATCTATCACGACTTACTTTTGCTAATATACTTGCAGCACTAATCTCTTTAATTTTACTATCTCCTTTAATTATTGTCTCAATTCCACTTACTCCAAAATTTGAATTACCATCAAAAAGATATTTTTTTGCTTTTAAGTTTTCTTTGATTTCAATCAATGCTTCCTTAATGCAAGTTGACAACCCTTTTTTATCTATTTCTTTATTTGATTTAAAAACAATATGATAGATTGAATTTTCTTTTATTATTTCAAACAGCTCCTCTCTTTTTTTAGAACTTAACTTCTTTGAATCAGTCAATATATCAAACCATTCTTGGAACTTGGAACTCGGAACTCGGAACTTAAATATACATCCAGCTATTACTAAAGGGCCTGCAATTGGACCTCTTCCTGCTTCATCTATTCCGCAAATCTCCATCTCCAAAATGGTATCACCTCCACTTCAAAATTTTTATTTTTTATATCAAACTCATTAGATATCGTAATAATATCGACTTTTTTAACTCCATTTACTTTTTTTAGTTTTTCTTTTGCTATTTCTTCATCTGCAAATGGTAAAACTAAAATACCTCTCTCTTCTGTTGGTAAGAAAAAAGTTAGGGTATCTTTATAATATATTTCATCTTTGTTTAGTTCTAAAAAGATAATATTTTCAAATGTGTATTGAATATTTTTTTTGTTTGTTAAAATGTTTTTAAAAGCAAAGTTATAAGAATAAAATTTTTTAGGGGATTTAGGAGAGTTAAATTTATTGACTTCGTATATAATTCGATTTTCTAGTAATTCATTTGTAATTTTATAAAAGCTGTCTTTGCTTAGTTTCATCTCTTTTTTTAATATTTGATAAATTTGATAAAGTGTAAACTTTTCTCCTATATGTGAAAAGAAAAATGCTAAAATTTTTTTATTATAGGGCAAGAGCTCAAATGTTTCTTTTAGATATTCGTCTCTATAATATTCTTCACTGAAAATTCTTGGAAAGTTTCCAAGTCTTAAGAACTTATCAAAGCATTGATTTATATTTGTGGTATTTTCAAATGCAAAAAATTCTTCAAAATCAAGTCCTTTTAATTCAATCTTTTTAAAACCTTCAATACTTATGTTTTTTTGAGAAATTATAAAAGTAGTAATATCAGGAATAGGAATAGAAAAGTTGAAATTGTCAAAAATTACTAAATCAACTTCGCTAAAATCAAAGTTTTTTTCACGATAATCTTCAAAGTTAATATATTTATATTTTCCTTTAAAATCTTTTAAAAAATTGAAAACTAAAAAAGTTTTTCCAACTCTCTTAGGACCTGTAATGATTGTATTTTGAAACTCTAGCTTTATTTTTCTATCAAATATTTTTTTTGGAATATGCAACTATATCCTTTTTAATTTTACTTTAATGTATTATAGCATAATCAAAAATCCTAAAAGCGCTATTATACTTTCATATAAAAATAAGTTCTCTCCATAAAGAATACCTGAGATGATACTTCCAAGAAATGCTGCAAGCCCATATCCGATTCCTGCATAAAACTGTTGTGCTAAAGTTTTATTTTCATATTTTTTAGATAAATATAAAAGTGCTGAGGTGTGAAAAATAGCAAATGAAAAGGCGTGAATAACCTGAGATAATGCAATTAAAACTAAATTTCCAGCAAATAGATATACCATAAGCCATCTTATTGATGTAAGGAGTATTGAAATTTTTATCCATTTTAAGACTGTAAGTTTATTTAAAAACTTATGTCCTATTATAAAAACTCCAATCTCTGCTGTTACTCCTATAGCCCATAGCCAACCTATATATTCTTGTGAGATACCGTGTTGTAGGTTATAGATTGTAAAAAAGTTATAAAATCCTCCAAAACTTATTTGAAGTAGTATAACTCCTGCCCAAAATTTCCATTCTTTTGTTAAATTAATTGGTGCAAAGCTTTTTTTTATGGTTTTGTCTTCAAGAAAATAAAAAGCTACCAAGTTTGTTAAAATCATTAAAATAATAAAAAAATAAATTAAGTTTCCACTAATGTATGAAAGTATTATTCCAAATAACATAAATCCTATACTTCCAAAAACTCTTGATTTTCCATACTTTTCTTTTAATTTTTCAATAGCAATTGCTTCAATATATGGGAAAACAACTGCAAAAGAAGCACCGATTATAAAAAATGCAACTAAAATAAGATAAAAGTTTTTACTAAGTAATAGAAAAGAGACAATTGTTGAACAAATAAGGGCTAAAATGTAGTCTCTTTTAGTTAATGCTTTTTTTAAGTAAAGAAAAGGTGTTAGAAATCTTGCTATTGGCATCATTGCAAAAATAAATCCAATTTGAGAAGCAGAAAATCCGATTTCTTTAAAGTATTTTGGTAAAAAAATCACATAATCACCTATAAGAGTAAAAAAAAGAAAATAATATAAACTTAAAATAAAAAAGAACCTATTCATTAATAGTATTTTTGATCTCTTTTTTTAATTTTTCAATATCTTTTTGAGTTATTGGATAATTAAACTCTCTATTTTTTTTACAAAAAGTAGCCCCTGGCCACCAAGGGTCGTTAATGAATCTTGGAATAATATGAATATGAAGATGAGGTACCATATTTCCAAGACTTACTATATTTACTTTATCTGGTCTTAAAATTTTTATTATAGCATTTTCTATTTTTTTTATGACTAAAGTAAGTCTAATAGCTTCATTGTCACTTAGTTCACTGAGTTCTTTAATATGTTTTTGAGTTATAACCCTTACATATCCTGGAATTTCATCAACTAATATAACTCTTAAAAGTTCATTTTCAAAGATAATATCTTCATTTTTGGGATTACAAAGAGGGCAAGCCATTAATTCCCTCTACTTCCAGGTTTTATTGGGGTGCTACCAGATTTACACATTGGACAATTTTCAGGCTCATAAACTTCAAAATCAAAATCTGCCAAAGCAAAAAATGGCTTGTCTTCAGGTAGTTTGCATTCAGTTTTTCTTTCACTCTTACCATTTACTCTTTTGCATACTCCTCTGTTTGCTATTGCTGCAAATCCTATAATTTCACCGCCTTGTTTTTCAACTTCACGTGCAGCCTCCATTGCACTTCCGCCAGTGGTAATTATATCTTCACAGATAAGTACTTTTTCTCTAGATTTTACTTCAAAGCCTCTTCTTAAGCTCATTAACCCTTTTACTCTTTCAGTAAAAATGAATCTAACTCCAAGAGCTCTTGCAAGTTCATATCCTGCAAGTAATCCACCAATTGCAGGAGAACATACGGTATCTACTTTAATTCCAGATTCAATAATTTGCTTAGCAAGTTCTTTTGCTAAAACTTCTGCAACTTCTGGGTATTCAAGTACTCTTGCGCTTTGAAGGTAATATTCACTATGTTTGCCACTACTAAGTAAAAAATGTCCTTTTAAAAGAGCACCATGTTTTTCATATATCTCTTTTATATTCAATTCTCCATTCTCCATTTTAAATTCTCCATATTAAATTATACTTTCATAACATCATCGATTTTTTTGTTTACAATCTCATCAACTTTAGCTACAAACTCGTCTGTAATTTCTTGGACTTTATCAAGACCTCTTTTTTGATCATCTTCTGTTATTTCTTTATTTTTAAACATTTTTTTAATCTCATCATTTGCTTCACGTCTAATGTTTCTTATTGCAATTTTTGCTTTTTCACCAAACTCTTTTGCTTTTTTAGCTTGTTTTTTTCTTTCTTCTTCTGTCATTGGTGGGAAATATAATTTAATTGTGTCACCATCGTTGTTTGGATTTGCACCAACATTTGCTTCTTGAATAGCTCTTTCAATATCATTTATAATTGATTTATCCCATGGACTTACAACAATTGTAGTTGCATCAATAGCATTTATATTTGCTACCTGATTTAATGGTGTTGGAGCACCGTAATATTCTACTTTTACTCCATCAAGTACATGAATTGATACTCTACCAGTTCTTAGTGTGTTTAAATCTTTTTTTAATACCTCGATACTTTTTTGCATATGTTCTTTTGCAAACTCAAATACTTCTTCCATTTATTCCTCCTTTAATAAAACTTTTGAAATTATTTTATAATTATATCTTATGATTACTCTGTTTCTATATCTTTTTAGGGTGAAATTAGGGTGATAAACAAACTTAGAGTCTCTAACTTTAACTTTTTTCCATCCAAGTTTTGTAATATAAATATTTACATAAGGGACTTTATCTTTTAATATTCCTGAAATTTCATTAATAGTATTTTTATCTCTTTTAATGCTTAATGTGTTTAAGTGAAGTCTTTTTAGTTTTAGTTTCTCAGCTATATTTACTGTCCCAGTAAGGGCAATTCTGTCAATATTATCAAGTGGAGTGCTTAAGTCAATTGCACCAGTGTCTTGATTTACAATATATTCGAAATATTTTTTTATTATTTTTTTGACTTTACTATCATATTCACCATAAGGGTAACTATAAATTTTTGGTACAAAACCTATATATTTTTTAAAAGCATTAATCGCTTTTTTTGTATCTTCTTCTATTTTTTTATTACTTAGTTTACCTAAATGTGGATGAGCCCAGCTATGAACACCTAACTCTCCATATTTTAAAGTTTCTCTAACTTCATCCCAACTCATAAAATCGCCCCAATTTTCAGTAGTTGCTTTACCATATACAAAAAGGGTAAAAGGATAGTTATATTTTTTAAATAGTGGCAATCCATTTTTATAAAAACTTTTATAACTATCATCAACAGTAAATACTACGATTTTATTAAGAGGCTTTTTGTTTTTTATCATTTCAATAAGAGTTGATAGTGTTACCACTTGGTAATTGTTTCTTTTTAAGTAGTCAAAATATTTTTTTAACTCTTTGCTTGATGTATTTGTATAAGGATATCTAAAATCATCAATTCTATGAAGTACAAAAATATGAGCTTCAGCTAATAATAAAATCGGGAAGAGAAAAAAAATTAATTTTTTCATTTAGTAGGTACTTGAGGGACGCTTGGTACTGGTAATTTTTTTTCTATTTTTACTTCATCAAGAGCAGAAGTATTTGCTTGTTTATTATATAGATATACAAGAGTTAAAGTGTTTAATACAAATAAAAGTCCTAAAAACATTGTAGTTTTTGTAAGAAAATTCATAGGACCGCCTGCACCAAATACAGAGTTATTTGAGCTGCTGTATGCACCAAGACCCATTGATTCAGAACGTTGAAGCAGTACTAAAATTGTAATTGCAATAACTAAAACAATTTGTATAATCATTAAAACACCAGTCATTTTATACCTTTTTTAGGTAGAATTATAACACAAATATAAAATGGCACTGACCAAATAAGTTCAACAAAAGAGCAAATTTTTTAACGCTACATAAAGGCTAAAAAGCATTAACTCGCTTTGCTCAAACAAAATGTTTTTTTTAACGCCTTTATTTTGCTAAAATTTGCAATTATTTCACTTTATTTGGTCAGTGCCTATAAAATTTGCTTATTTAATAAGGCAATATATGGAGAGTTTTGAGAAGTTTGCACATACTTATGGCAAGTATAATGTAATCCAAAAAAAAATTATTAAAAAATACCTGCATTTAGTAAAAAAAAGAGTTATTGACTTAGGTTGTGGAAGTGAAGGGCTATGTAAATATAAAGATTTTGAATTTTATTTAGGAATTGATAAGAGTTATGAGATGTTAAAAAGAAATCCTTGCAATACAATGCAGCTTGATTTTAATGAAAAAAGATGTTTTGAAGTTATAAAACAGTTTGAGTTTGATCAGATTGTTTCTTTTTCTGCTCTTCAATGGGCTAAAAATTTGGATTTTGTATTTAGAGAAATAAAAAATTTAAATAAAGAGTATATACTAGCAATTTTTACTTCAAATACTTTTAAAACTCTTCATAATTATTTAGAAATTGATTCTCCAATTTTTTCAAAAGAAAAAATATTAAAAAGTGCTAGGATTTTAAATCCGGAAACTAATATTCTTAAATACAAAATGGAATTTAATTCTGCTAAAGAGATGCTTGAATATATAAAATTTTCAGGTGTAAAAGGAGATGTTAAAGCCCCAGCTAGTAAAATTAGAAGATTTTTAAAAGAATTTCCTTTTAATTATCTGGAGTTTGAGGTTATTATATTGAATGGATGAGATTTAAAATTAATGTAGTATAAAAATAAATATTTATTTTTTTTATGAGTATTGTAAGATTGTTTGTTTAAGTTTTTAGTAATCTTGACTTTAGAAATTAAATTTGTAATTATTATATTATATATTAAAAAATTGGAGGGGATGTGATCCTGGTGGACACCCCGGGCTTCAAACCCGGTGAGACGACAGGTGACTGTCGTCTGGAAGGTTCGATTCCTTCCCCCTTCCGCCATTATTGATATTTAAGATATCTTTTATTATCTATTTTCACTATATCTCCAAGATTATCTAAATAATCAAGATATGCAATGATATATTTTCTTGACATAGGCATTTCTTCTTTGAATTTTTTTATATCGATAAATCCATGTTTTTTTATAATATCTTTCATTTTTTTTACAGCAATATTTATGTTCTTATCAGTTATAAAAATATTATGAGCAAGTCTTATAACTTTTTTTGCGGAAGTGAGTTTTTTCATAGCAGCATCTCCCACTTTTCTATCGATATTAAGTTTTTCATAAATATTATATGGTGCTTCAGGAGTAAGTCCTGAATTATCTAAAAGTATATAAAGTCTATGTTCTACTGATTTTTCTATGTCGATATTACCTAAATCTTTTCTTTTATAAATATTTCCTTCTTTTTTCAAATATCCTTGTTTTACAAAATTGTCAAGTACACTTTTTATTATTCCTTCACTTGCCCATTTTAACCTTAATCTTAAAGATGCTGGAGATATGAGAGCAAGTCTATTTTTTTCATAAATAGCTTTTGTTATATTCTCAATTTCTTTTTTTACTTCTAATGAAAATATATTGTAATTTTCTTTATCTATAAATACACCTTTAAGTTTTTTTGCGATTTCAAGTGCTTCTTGAGGTGTAATATTAAATCTTTGATAGCTTTGAAGTAATCCAAATCCTTTTTTGTGGTTTTTAACTAAAATATCAAATGCTTTTTCAAAGTTTTTCTCATCTATTGCTTTTAGAAGGGTTAGTTTTTTTCTTTTTTTGATAGGGTCGCTTACAGGATTTAGGACTTTTCCACCTGCTGTCACACGTCCGTTATATAGCAAAACAAAAGGATCGTTATAAACTAAAAACGCTTTTTCTTCAAGTTTGATAGTTGCGTAGCCTTTTTTTGCTTTTTCATCAAACAGTAAAAGTTTTGCTGGTATTTTTTTAGATCCACTAATAAATAAAACATTCATATTATGAAATATCTCTTTATCTTTAACTGGTTCTACATATACATCTATAAGCTTAAATCCTCTTAAATATCCTTTTGTTGAAAGAAGATATCCTTTTTTTAATTCTTTATGAGATATACCAAGATTTATTGCAACTCTTTGATGAGTATAAGCTTCTTCTACGTTTTCACCGTGGACTTGAAGATTTTTGACATTTGTTAAGGTTTTCGTTTCGTTTATATAAATTTTATCTTTTAGCTTAACTTTTCCACTTAGTACTGTTCCTGTTACTACAGTCCCTATACCTTTTAGAGAAAAAACTCTATCGATATAATATCTGAAAAATTTAGAATGAGTAATTTTTCTTGGCGGCAGTGAAAATAGATAATCTTTTAGTTTTTCAATGCTTTTTTTGTCTTTAATAGATGTAGGAAGTATTTTTAATAATTTTAGATTTTTATATTTTTTGATAAATTCTGCAATTTCTTTTTTTCTCTGTTCGATTAGCTCAGGTATAGCTAAATCTGCTTTTGTCAAAGCAACTATAACGTTTTGAACATTTAGTATATTCAAGACTTCCAAATGCTCTATCGTTTGAGGCATAATACCTTCATTTACATCAATAGCAAAAAGTGTAGCATCAAATCCAAATGCTCCGCTAATCATATTTTTCACAAGTTTTTCATGTCCTGGAACATCAATAAAAGCAACGTTAACATCGTCTCTTTTCATATTTGTAAAACTTAAATCAATTGTAATTCCTCTTTCTTTTTCTTCTTTTAGTTCATCTCCGTTATATCCTGTCATTGCCTCGATTAAAGAAGTTTTTCCGTGGTCTATATGGCCTGCTGTACCAATAATTATGTTTTTCATTTTAAATCTCACATGTAATTATTGAGTTTATAATTTCTGCAAGTTTTTCAATTTCATCATTTTGAATACTTCTCATATCTAAAATAAATTTATCTTTTTCAATTCTTCCTATAACCTTTCTTTTTCTCATATCTCTCTCCCACTTCACAGCATTTCCTTCAATCTCCACAACAATCGTAGGAATAGAACGGTTTGGCATAGTGCCTCCTCCTACGTATGTTTCAGATTCCCTGATTTTCGATTTAAGTTTAGGCGTTAGGGATAAAAGTTTTTTGGCTTTTTGTCTTAATTCATCGAGAGATTGAAAAATAAATTTTAAAGTAGGTATTTTGTCATATTCTTCTTTTATATATGCAAGTGCAGTAGCTTCTATCATAGAAAGTGTGATTTTATCAACTCTAAACATTCTTAAAATTTGATTTTTTTTGAGTTTTTCTATATATTTTTTCTTTCCTAAAATAATTCCTGCTTGAACTCCTCCAAAAAGCTTATCTCCACTAAAACTTACAAGAGAAGGAGAAAGTTTCATAATTTCAGTAATTGGGGGCTCATATAAGCTTAGTCTGTGAGGAAGTTCTGGTATATAAGCGCTACCTAAATCATAATAATCAAGCAAGTTGTTTTTTCTTGCCATTTTTATAATATCTTCGATTTCTACTTCTTCTGTAAATCCTTCAATTGAATAATTTGATTTATGAACTTTCATAAGTATTGCTGTATTTTCATTAATTGCATTTAGATAGTCTTTTTTATGAGTTTTATTTGTAGTACCAACTTCTACAAGTTTAGCACCGCTTGCTTTCATAACTTCTGGGACTCTAAAACTGCCACCTATTTCGACTAATTCTCCTCTTGAGACGATAACTTCTTTGTCTTTTGCAAAAGTATTAAGTACCAAAAAAACGGCTGCGGCATTGTTATTAACTACCAATGCATCTTCACATCTGAATAAAAAGCTTAAATGCTTAGCGCTATGATGATATCTGTCGCCTCTTTTCCCTTTTTTTAAATCATATTCCAAATTGCAATAATGCGTTGAAATTTGTTTACCATAATCAAAAATTGCAGGGTCTATAAGACTTCTTCCAAGATTCGTATGTACTATAATTCCTGTAGCATTTATTACATTTACAATTGAAGGAGAGAGAATTTCTTCACTTCTTTTTTTGATTGTTTCAACTATTTTATCTTCATTAATTTCTGTAATTTCACCTTTTTTTATACCTTTTCTTATTTCATTTAAAACTTCATTTATTACAAAACTGGATATTTTTTTAGGTATGTTTGAGAGTTTTTTTTGAAGTTTATCTACTTTTGGTATTTGTCTTAATAAGTTCATTTTTTTCCTTGTGTAATGCTTCCAGCACTTTTGATAATATTATAACAAAAAAGGTATTTTATGAAACTTGTAATTACTGCTAAAGGTGAATATGTAGGAAGTGAATTTTGTAAAAGTTTTGAAGAATGCGAATATATTATTATATTCGATACTGAAACGAAGACTTATGGTTCTAGAAAATCGCCAAGTTTTTATACAAAAAACCCTCAAGATTTAATAAATTTCCTAAAGGCAATACATATGAAATATATAATAACAGGGAAAAATGTAAATGATAAATTTTTTAAAGTTTTTATACCAAAAAATGCAAAAACAGTGGAAGAAGCAATTGAAGAGTTTCTAAAATCTAAATGATAACAATAGATTTTTCTTCGATTTCTTTTACAGTTGCTATATCTTTTGCAAAAACACCTTCATTCTCAGCTCTTTTTAAGTATTCTTTTGCTTTTTCTTGAGGTAAGCTTATCAAGAGACCACCGCTTGTTTGCGCATCGAAAAGTATCATTTTTTCTTCAAAGCTCAAATTCTTTTTGAATTTTACATATTTTTCTACAAAAGATTGATTATTATAACTTCCAGCTGGAATAATTCCCATAGATGCTTGATTTATTGCTTCTTTAATAAATGGAACTTTATCAAACTCTATTTCTATTGTAAATTTTCCTTTACTCATTTCATACAAATGTCCAAGAAGGCCAAACCCGGTAACATCAGTCATAGCATTTACGCCTATTTCTCTTGCAATTAGGCTTGCTTTATAGTTAAGCGTCCTTAATATTTCGGCAACTTCTGCAGTTATCTTTTCATCAAGCAAATCAGCTTTTATAGATGTCGTTAAAATTCCCATACCAAGAGGTTTTGTAATAATTATTACATCATTTTTTTTGAGTGTGTTATTTCTTATAATTTTATCTGGATGTATAACTCCAGTAACACTTAACCCATAAAGCATTTCAGGTGTTTCTATTGTATGTCCGCCTACTAGTACTCCTCCACATTCATTTATTTTATCTTCTCCACCTTTTAAAATTTCTTTTAAAACTTCTTTGTTGTGATGACAAGAATCAAATCCCACAATATTAAGAGCCGTCTTTACATCTCCTCCCATAGCAAAAACATCGCTTAAAGAATTGGCTGCAGCAATTTGTCCGTAAACAAATGGATCATCTACTACAGGGGTTATAAAATCCACCGTCTGAACAAGTGCTATTTTCTCATTTATTTTATAAATACTTGCGTCTTCATTTCCTTCGAAACCTACTATTAAATTTTTATCTTTTCCACATAAAACGCAAGTAGTACTGTTTAGCTCCTCCGGAGCCAATTTACCTGCTCAGCCCGCCGCTTTTACATATTTTGTAAGTTTTGCTTCATTGTTTAGTTTTAACATTTATTCCCTTTAAAAAGTTAAAATTTTATCACTCTCTTCCACCCATTCAGCCAAATCGTTCATTGTAGCTTTGATCTCAGGTGTAAAATAAGGCTCATTTTTAAAAAGACCACATCTTGCTTGACATGTTCCACAAACTTTAAGCTCAATGCCATTATTATAAATATCTTTTAACATAGCTACTAAATCATGATCATAATGTTCAGGTTTTTTATTGCACTCTCTTGCTAAATCTACTGAATCGTTCATAAGAAAAAGTCTTACTTCATTTCCTCTTTCATAAAGTTTTTTAGCAAGTCTAAGACCATTCCAAGTTAAATCACTTCCATCATATGGTTCGTGATTAAATATAAAAAGTATTTTCATTTTAGCTCCTTTTTTTAATTGTTATCTTATTTCCAGTTTTATTTATTTTTATTCCAACTCTTACTTTTCTCACCCAATCATACAAATTTACCTGGGACTTGGGATTTGGAACTCGATAACTTCTTCTCATATATTTACAAACTAACGATTTCTGTGTTTAACAGCATATCCATTGTATCGTATGCGTTTCCAATTTCTCCCACTTTTAGTTCTTCTGCTGGGATATTGTAGTGATTCATACATAGTCCACATGAATAAATTTTAACACCTCTTTTTTCTAATTCTTTAAGTATTTCAATAATTTCTTTATTTTCTTCTTTAGTAGTTAAAAATACACCTCTGTTTACAAATATGATATTTTTAGGAAGTTTTTTAAATTCAAGAATAGTTTTCAAAAATCTTTTTATTAATATACCTCCAAGCTCTCCTTCACCAATTTTATCATCTTTTACAAATATAGTTTTATTTAAAAATTTCTCTTCATCTTTTTCATCTGCGATTATTGTACACTCATAGCCTTTAATAATAGTAATTAGTGTTTCACCGTTTCCTAAATCATCAACTTTAGGTTCAAATCCGTTATTAATTGCATATCTTTTAATGTTTTGAACAGATGACACAGAATTAACTAAAACCTCTAAAATTCCTTCGTTCATTTCTTCCAGTGCTTTTTTTGTCTCAAGTACTGGCTGAGGGCACGCCATATCTCTGCAGTCTATTTTTTTATTCATCTTCACTCCTTTTATTGTTATTAATCTCTTTTATTTTTTTATATTTTTATTTCATTTCCATTTCTTTACCAGCAAGGGCTGCTCCAAATGCTCCTATCATTTGAGGATGTTTAGGTACATATATGTTTTTATTTAGTTTTTTGCTTAGAAGTTCTTTAAGTAAAATATTTTTAGCTCCCCCTCCTGTAAATACCACTTTATCTTCTGGTCTCATACTTTTTGCCATACCTGCAAGCCTTCCTGCAATTGATTCTATAATTCCATGGGCAATATTTTCAGGTTTTTCTTTACTTGCAATAAGCGAAATAACTTCTGATTCCGCAAATACGGCGCACATAGATGAAATCTGTACCTTTTTATCCGATTTTTTTGCAATTTCTCCAAATTTCTCTAAAGGAATTTGAAGTCTTGATGCTGCTATTTCTATAAACTTTCCAGTACCTGCTGCACATTTATCATTCATTTTGAAATTATCAAAATTACCGCCTTCAACCACTTTAATAATCTTGCTGTCCTGTCCGCCTAAATCTATAATCGTTCTTACATCGTTAAAAAAATAATAAGCCCCCTTCGTATGGGCTTTAATTTCACTGATTATCGGCACTTTAAACGCTTCTTGCATCATATATCTACCATAGCCCGTTGCCACTAATGTTTTTATTACCTTATTTTTTAAATAATCTTTAACCATTTCATCTGGATTAATAGATGTGTTTAATACTTTTAAATCAATAATATTATTATTTTTATCAAGTCCTACTATTTTGATATAAGTAGAGCCTATATCAACTCCATAATACATTAAAAACCTTTAAACTGTACATTTTTTTTAAAAGACATACTCTCAATAAACGCTTCAACCCTTGTTTTAATTTGTCCCATATCTTCCATTGAATAATCAGATTCAATTTTTAACACAGGAATATTTTCTTCTTGAAGTCTGTCTATTACTTTTTTTGATTCTACATTGTATGTATGACAAAAAGATAGTGAATAATAAATAATTCCATCGGCTTTTCTTTCTTTATACATTTTAATAATTTTTTCTATTCTCTCATCATTTGGAGTAAAACAGGCACAGTCAATTTTCATATATCTCTCAAGCATATTATCTATAAGTTCATCAATATTTTGAGCGTTTTCAATATTAATATTATCTTTATAATATCTGTGTCCTATACACGCTTCTTCATTTATAATAACTCCTCCTGTTGTTTCTACGATATGGTGGAGTTTCCAGTTTGGGGGTGCCATAGGGGTACCGATTACCATAATTCTAGGAGTGTCTTTTGGTACAACTGAGTTTTTGTTTTTAATTCTTTCTTCAAGTTCGTCACATAACTCATTTACTTTTTGTGTAAATCTTTCAGGGTCGTCATAAAACGATATCTGATTGATTAAAAGTCCATCTTTTCCACTAATAGGCACAACATCAGGATACATGCCTCTTAATCTATCAAGTCTTTGCATAGCTTTTCTTTTATTGTTGATAATTTCTATACCTTTTTTTAGTTCTTCAAAAGTAATTTCTTTATTTATAATTTCTTCAATATTTTTTTTAAACTCATAAATTTCACTTTTCCAAAGTTCTTGTTCTTTTTTTCTTTTCATTTGAGGAATATGCATAACGTGTGTAGGATGAAGTTCGTTTAATATTTCCCATGTTTTCTTTTTAGCCTCACATGTGGTTTCTCCGTAAATAAAATTTGAAGCCTGAGTGTAAGGACATGTTTTTTGGACCTTAAATCCATAAGCTGATTTAATTAAAGAACATATATTTCTTGGCAAGTCTTTTTCGGCATCTGCAATAGAAAACTCTGCCCCACCGCATAATCCATAACAAACACCATCAGCCCCAACTACAATTTCTTCTGGTACAAATATACAAAATGTTCCAACTAAAGGTTTTCCTTTTTTTTTCTTTTCTAAAATTTCTTCAATTCTTTTACCGTGAATTTCACTCATTACATAATCAAAATATACCATTTTTTTGGGTCTGTTGTTTTGTTTTAGGAAAAATTCAGGATAAATAGTATTAAGTGTGGACATTAGTTCATTGTGTTTTTCAATATCCATGTTTAAACTTTCATACATTTTAGTATAATCTTTAGACATGTTGTCTCCTTTTTATTTTGATAAATGAGTTTTATAGTATGTAGTAGTTTTTTATTATTGTAGACTTTTACATTTTTAACCATTCTGCATTTATCAATACACACTACTAACTACATACTATTTGTTTTATGTTTTTAACAACAAGTTTTTTGTAATTTAACGATGCTTTGGAGTACATCATGAAGCTGTTTGGAGTTTGCTGCTTCATGTGTATGTCTGAACCTCAGACCTCACAGCCTTTAAAAAATTATATACAAATAAATCTTAAGAAAAGCTTAAATTTTATATAAAAGTTTACTTTTTGTTATAATAAAAAAAATTGAAAGGTTAAAAATGCAGCCTACTTCTTTTTTTAAGGTTATTAAGGTAAAAGGAGATAAAAAGTTCGAATTTGAAGATACTTTGATTAGAGAAATAAAAATAGATATTTATCTTAATGGAAAAAGAGTAGTTTCTATGATGGCAACTCCAATAGATCAAAAAGCACTTGCTGTAGGATATCTCATAAGCGAAGGAATAATAAATAATCCCAAAGATATTAAAAAGATAGAAATAAAAAATGATGGACTTATAGTTGATATAGCTGCAAATGTAAACCAAGAGAAAATAGAAAAATTAAATGAAGAAGCAATAATTATTAGTGGATGTGGCAAAAGTATAACTGCAAATGTAGATATTGACCCTTCAAAAATAGAAGCTGCTAAGATTGACTCAAACAAAACTATTACAACAAAAGAAATATTCAAACAAATGGAAAAATTTTATCAATCTTGTCCTCTTTATGAAAAAACAGGATGTGTTCATACAGCAAGATTATATTTTGATGAAGACACATATTTTGATGCAGAAGACATAGCACAACATTCCACGGTAGATAAAGCAGCTGGCAAAGCTATATTGGCAGGACTTGACCCAAAAAATGGGATTATGATGGTAAGTGGAAGGCTTAGTAGTGAGATGATTGTAAAAGCAATTATGCACAAAATCCCTATTTTAATTTCACGTACAGCTACTACATGTCTTGGAGCTAAAATTGCTGATACTTTTAATCTTACTTTAATAGGATTTGTAAGAGGGGATAAAATGAATATTTATACAAATGATTGGAGAGTAGTTATACAAAATTGACAATAGAAAAAATTAAAGATGAAGAGACAAAGAAAAATTGTGAAAGGGATATAAAATGAAAAAAGTAAGTGAGTTAATAGAAAAATACAAAAATGAAGACAACAAACTTTCCTGTGCTAAAGCGTATGTAGTAGCGAAAAAAGCAGAAGTAGAACCGATAATAGTTGGAAAAACAGCTGATGAAATGGGAGTTAGAATTACAGATTGCGGTCTTGGACAGTTTGGAAAACTTGATTTTACGGACAATTATGAAAAAGAAATAATAGATGAACTTCAAAAACTTGCTGATGAACAAAACAGAGTTTATTGCAAAGATGCAAGAAAACTTGCTGAGAAATATAATCTCAAAAAAGTAAGAAGTGCTATTAAAGATAACGGATTTGATGTAATATATTGTGAACTTGGTGTATTTAGAGAGAAAAAAAGACCAAGAGCATATATTAAAACAAAAATCTGGATAGAAGATAATAAAGGAAATTTATTATTTGGTAAAGGAAAAACGGAAATACTAGAATTGATAGAAAAAGAAGGCTCAATAGCAAAAGCAGCTGAAAAAATGGGTTTGAATTACAAAAAAGCTTGGAATCATATTAAAATTCTTCAGCAAAATCTTGATGGTGAACTTGTTATCGTAGAAAAAGGTGTAAAAGGAGGAACTTACTTAACTCCAAAAGCAAAAGAATATATAGATGTATATAGACAATTAGAAAAAGAAATTCAAGATTTTGCAAATAAAAGATTTAAAGATTTGTATCTCAAAAAATTGAAAGGGAAAAGAAATGATACTTGATAATATCTCTTTTTCAAAGGCTCTAAAATTATGTATACAAAGTGCATCAAGAATTAATATAAAAAAAAGAGTTTTCGTTTATGATGCGTTGAATGAGTTTTTAGCAAGTGATATAAAAGCTACAAGAAATTCTCCAACATTTACAAATTCCGCAATGGATGGATTTGCTTTTAAATATTCAAATAATAAAAAGCTAAAAATAGTAAAAACTATTTATGCCGGAGATAAATATGATGATTTTGAAATAAAAGACGATGAATGTGTAAGAATAATGACTGGTGCTAGAGTTCCAAAAGGCCTTGATACTGTTATCCCTATTGAAAAATGCATAAAAGTTACTGATGAATATATAGAAATTCCTGAAATAAAAAAAGGAGCAAATGTTAGAATAAAAGGGGAAGAATTTAAAAAAGAAGAAGTATTGATTCAAAAAGGAAAACATTTAACTCCTGAAACAATTGCTATGCTTGTTAGCCAAGGAATAGTAAATGTTGAAATTTTTACAAAACCAAAAATTGCTATTCTCTCAACAGGTAACGAGTTAAAAGAACCATGGGAAGAAGCTGATGAAGATGAGGTGTATAATATTAATTCACACTCTATCAAAATGCTTTTAAAAAAGCATAACTTTGAAGCTGATATTATAGGAATAATTCCTGATTCTCTTGAAAAAACAATAGAATTTATATCTAATCTTAAAACAAAATATGATGTAATTATTACAAGTGGTGGTATAAGCTTTGGTGATGCTGATTTTTTATATGATGCATATCTTAAAAATGGATTAAAACCTTTTTTTCATGGAATAATGGTAAAACCTGGGCGTCCTACTATGGCAGGAATTATGGATAATGTATTTGTTTTTGCACTTCCTGGAAATCCTTTAAGTTCTTATATAAATGCCTTTACTCTTGTAATTCCTACTCTTAGAAAAATGAGTGGAGCAATAAATTATTATCCAAATTTTGTTTATGCTAAAAACAGAAGTGATTTTAAGGTAAATTCTAAAAAAGACCATACGATTTTAGGGAAACTTCAAAAAGGAGAATGGGAAGTTTATGATTCTTATAAATATGGTTCTGGGATGCTTACTCCTCTTATTAATTCTAATTCTTTAGTGCTTTTAGATAAAGGAAAAGAAATAGTTAAGAAAGGAGAAATACTAAAAATAATTCCATTTAACACTGATTTTTCCAAAAATGAAGATATTTTTAATTAATTTGTAAAAACAGTTCATCAATTTTTTTAATATTAATTTTATACTTCCTTTTTGGAAGTTTTTGTAATATATCTTTTTCAGTTAAATCTTTAAATAATTTTACAAGAGTAGGTTTGCTTATTTCGATTTTTTGCATTATATCCGAATATGATAAAGAAAAAATATATTCATCATCCATTTCATTTATGATTAATTTCAAAACTTCAAGCTGTTTACCTTCACATATAATTGAAACAATTTTGAATAAAACACTATTTTTTTGAATTTGCTTTTGCTGATAGATAGGTAAAACAGTGTCATACAGTGAATCCAGAAGTTCTTTTATTTTAATAGGTTTTACTAAATAGTTTACAGTTTTTAATTTTATTGCTTCTAAAAGATATTCTGTTTCTGTATAAGCAGTAGTTAAAATAAAAGGTATATCTATTCCATTTTTTTTGATAAATTCTATAAATTCAAGTCCATTTTTATCACCTATTAATATATCACTTATAATTACATCTATATGGTTTTCTTTAAGTATTTTATATGCATCTGATGTATTCTCTGCTAGAAAAATTTTTTTTACGAAATCTTCTAAAATTTCTCCCATATTTTTAAGTAAATTTACATCATCTTCTATGTACAATACATTAAATTCTTTTAAAATGTCATAGTTTTTCATTTTTTTCCTTCAAAAGCAAAATTATTTCAAACATAGCGCATTTGAAAAATTTATCTTCACCCATTTTATGTTTTATATTAAGGGCTCTTATTTTACCATTCATATGCTTTTCTATTATTTGTTTTGCCATATAAAGTCCTATACCACTGCCTTTATCTTTTAACTTAGTAGTGAAATATGGTTCGAATATTTTATCTAAATATTCTTCTTTTATTCCTCCTGCATTGTCAATTACACTAATAATTGCATTATGTTTTTCTTTTTTTACCATTATTAAAATTTTTTTAGGATTTATATTTGATTCTTTGAATGCATCTATAGAATTATTTAGAATGTTTAAACAAACATGCATTAATTCATTTGGATAACCATTTATTACCAAATCCTCTTTTATTTTTACTTCTATATGGATATTGTATTTTTCAAATAAATGAGAAAGGAGAGATATAGATTTTTTAATACAATTTTTAATATGAAAATCTTTTTTGACTTTATCAGGTCTAAAAAAGTTTTTGAAATCATCAATTGTTTTCGACATATTTTCAGCAATTTCTAGGCCTTCTTTAGTTTTTTTGTTTATGTATTCTGAAGTTAATTTTCCCATTTCATTTTTAATTTGGATTGATTGTAAAATCAGTGATAAACTTCCAAGAGGTTGTCTCCATTGATGAGCAATATTTTGAAGCATTTCTCCCATTGCAGCAAGCTTGCTTTGTTGAAACATAATTTTATTTTTTTTTCTCATTTCTTCAATTGTTTTTTGTATTCTTTTTTCAAGATTTTTATTAATTATTTCAAGTTCTTTTGTTTTTTCTTTTACTTGTTTTTCTAATTGCAAGTTAATTTCTTTAAAATTTTCTACAATCAAAATCATTAAAGTTATACTAAATACGAATACAATAATTATACTTGCAATCGAAGCTTTTATTATAAAAGAAAATCTTTTATCTGTTTCTCTTTTTTGTTCAATTGCTTTTTTTATATTTGAATTAATTATATCTGACAAATATATATTTATAGTATTTACGTTGTTTCTTAATTTTTCAATATTTATTTTTCGAGTTTGTAGAAACTTTATAATTTGATTTCTGATTTTTTCATTTAGTTTTAAAATATTCGTAAATAGAAGATGTTCGAATTCATCTTTTTCATTAAAATTATTTATAGAGTTTAATTCTTTATCGATTACTTCATATGCCAATTTTACTACTTCTTTAGCTTGATTAAAAGTTATTTCTTTTGATTTATATTGAATCATTGTTTCTAATAAGTTTATCTTGTAAAAATCTTTTAGATTTTCAAGTTTTACTGTAGGCAATGTTCTTTTTTCAAATAGAGTATCAATGTCATTTTTAAAAGTAAAAATAGAATATTGAGACATTATAATTATTGTAAGCATAGAAATAGTAATAACAGCAATCAAAATTTTTGATTTTGTAACAAAATTTAATTTTTCAAAAGAATTAATTATTTTCATTTTATCTCTTTAAATTTATTATTTTTATATATAAATAAATAAGTTTTATTTAAAAGTTGATTGTTTTTATATTCTATTGTAATTCCATCGAGAAAATTTTTAGGAGTCTTTTTTATTATATCTATCAAATGAGAAGGTGTATAAGGAAAATCAAGTTTAAGTAATGCTCTTAATAATACTTTGTTTGCAAGATATGCTTCAAAAGCAAAAAAAGATGGTTTTTTATTAGGAAAATATTTTGAAAAAGCTTTTTTAAATTCTTTTGCTTCTTTTATATCAGAGTCATAATAAGGGACTACTTCTGAAAAAATAATATTATCTTTATTTTTTAATAATTTTATTAAAGCATCCGGATTAACAAATGATATAGTGCAAAATTTAACATTTTTATCTAATTTTCTATATTTTTTTATAAACATTGCACTAACTTTTGATGTACTTCCCATAATAATTGCTTGTGGTTTGGCATTATATATTTCACTTAAAGCTGAATCTATAAAAAAAGTATTTCTTTTATATGTTCCTATTGCTAAAAGATTAATATTTTTTTGTTTTAATATTTTGTAAGTATAAAAATATATTTCATTTCCATAAGCATCATCTTGATAAAAAACTGCTATTTTCGTTATTTTATGTTTTATTAAATAATCTATAATATGTTTAATTTCATCTTTATAAGATGCTCTGAAGTTTAAAATATACTTATTTTTTCTTAAAAACTCTGCTCCAGTAAAAGGAGCATATAAATAAAGTGAATAGCTATTCAGAAAAGGTAAAATTTCTTTTACCGTTGGTGTTCCTACAATTCCATAAAGCAAAAAGGGGGCTTTATTATAAATCTTTTTTATATTTTCTACAGTAAGTTTAGGTTCATATTTGTCGTCTTTAAAAATATAATGCACATTTTCAACATCCATTTGAAACTTTGCGCTTAAAGTGCCTAATTTTACGCTATTTCCCGTATTTTTCATAATACCACTTAAGGGTAAGGAACTTACAATTAAATACTCTTTTTTAGCAGATTTATAATAGTAAACAGTTATAAATATAGTTAATATAATTGTTGAAAAAAATATTTTTTTCATAATGTTCCTTTTTTATTATATTAGTTATATAAAGTGCCAAAAAAGTGCTTTTTGTATTATAATAATTTACTGTTTAAGGAATTTTTAAGTTTTAAAGTGCTATACTTTTTTATAAAGTTAAAAAAGGTTTAAAAATGATTGAATATGCTTTTTATTCAAAAGAACTTCAATTTCCTTTACCTGAGAAAATTACCTATGTAACTTCAACCGATAATAAAGCGATTATATCTAATTCAAAAGAAATAAATTGTGAAATTTATGCTCCTGAAATAAATTTCTATTTAAAAAATTCAGAAGATAGTATTCTTGATAAAATTACTAATTTGGAGAAGCTTTATGAAATAAGAGGAATAAAATTAGACTATGCAAAATATAATGAATATCAAAAAGAAATACCTAATACATTATTAATTATAGGAAATAAAGAACAAGCTGAAAAAATAGCCGACAAACTGGAAATTTTTGAAGTTTATTATGCACTTCCAGAATGGATAAAAAATATAAGCGGAACTATAGGAAATTTACAATTTAACATAAAAAAAGATAATGAAATAACCTTGGAAGTAGGACAGGCTATATGGTTTGGAGCTCCTGAAATCGCTTATAAACAAAGAGGTATAGTAGACCCAGAAGATATAGGCATAGAAAAAGCTTTAGAAATAATAAACAAAAGAGAGGGAATTTATGAATATAGAAATTTTATAAATTACGATATAAATATTTGCCAATACAACAATAGAGTTCTGAATGAAACTTGCGGAAATTGTGTTAATGTATGTCCTACAAATGCTATTTTAAAAATAGATGAAGAAAGAAAGCTTGTTTTTTCTCATATAGATTGTGATGGATGTGGAGGATGTGTAAGTGTTTGTCCAAGTGGTGCTCTTGATTTTTCTGCAATTCCAAGAGAAATTTTTATAGATATTTCTAAACAGTTTAAAAATCGTATTCCACTTATAATTCCCGAAGATTTGATAGAAAATTTAAATGTAGAACTTCCTAAAAATATTTTACCTTTTGCAGTAGAAGGAGCTAAATTTTTTGATGAAGCTCATTTTATTACTATGTTACAAGAAGTAGGTTCCCAAATTGTTTTTTATACAAATAGATTATCTAAAGGTGAAAAAGAAGCAATAGAGTTAATAAATAAAATTTATAAAAGAATTTATAATAAAGAAGCAATTTTTCTCGTACAAAATGAAAAAGAATTAGAAGAAGCTCTTTTAGATGTTAAATTAGCTCCTGAATTTTTAAATACAATCAATGAAAAAAGTCTTACTAAAAGTGGTATTTTTTCTATTAGACTTGCACATATTTTAGATAAAGATTATGGAGTTATTGATTTAACAGGTCATAAATATATTCATTATGGGAAAATAGAAATAGATGAGAATAAATGTACTTTATGTATGGCTTGCGTAAGTGTTTGTAATGCAGGAGCTCTTACTGCTCATTCTGAGGATAATTCACTTAAATTTGATGTTTCTTTATGTACAGATTGTGGCTATTGTGATGTTGCATGTCCAGAAAAATGTATTCATGTAATTTATGATAAACTTGAATTAAATCCTGATAATTTTAAACAAAAAACAATGGCAAAAGATGAACCTTTTTATTGCATTATGTGTAATAAACCTTTTGCTCCAAAAAAATCAATAGAAAGAATAGCTTCTATGTTATTGCCATTTTTTACAAATGAAATTAAAAGAAAATCTATTTACTGCTGTGAAGAGTGTAAATCAAAATTAATATTTAATGATTATTTAGAAAGGAAAATAAATGAAAAATAAAATTGATTATGCAAGAGCTTTTTATTATGGTTTTTTTTCAAAGCTTTTTACCTTTACTGATGATAAGAATAGATTTAATGGTGTAAAAGAAGCAGCAGAAATTTTATATGAAAATGCATTAGACCCGAACTCAAAAGAAGCATTAAATCACTTTATTAATAATTTTGATGAACAAAAAGTAAGTGATGAATTCGATTATATTTTTTATGATCTTGCAAATGACCCTGTACCTACAACAGCTTCATTTTATGATGAAGAGATAGAAAATGGGAAAATGAGATTAAAAATGATAGATTTAGTTCTAGCTTCAAAATTTAGAAAAAATGAGAAATTTACAGATACTGAAGATGACATAGGATTTATTTTGCCTTTTATGCAACACTTAATCTTAGAAAAATTAAGAGATGATGAAAAGTCTGAGTGGCTTGAAGAAAAAACATTTGAAATTTTAAATGAATTTGTAGATGATTTTATTGAAAATGTGTATATGCATTCTGCAGCAGACCTTTATAAAGATATAGCAATAGTTCTAAAGTCTTTTATAGAAACAGAGAGAATTTACTTTGAAAAATCTAAACCTAAAAAAGAAAAAATAACAAAACTCCCTCAAAAAACAATAGCAGATGAAGAAGCCTTAAGAAGAAAACTAAATAAACAGAAAAAAACAGAAGAAGTGATTATAAGTTGTAATTTGGAAGAGGGAGGGGATGTTGAAGATAATGTTTAGAGATAATGGCAGGGCTTAAAAAGCCTTGCCATTATCTCTTAAAGAGATAAAATTGAAAAAAGGAGAAAAAATGGAAAGAAGAAGTTTCTTAAAGGGCGCACTAAGCCTTGGTGCATTGAGTGTGGCTTCTTCTAAACTTGTATTTGCAAATCCTCCTAGTCAGCCTGCATATGACAATGGAGTAGTAAGAGGTCATTCTCCAAAAAAAGAAATTCTATACAAAAAAACTAAATTTTGGGAAATTTATTACAAAAACGCTATATAAGGAGTAAACAATGGTTTCTGAAAAATTAGAAACAAAAATTGGGAGAAGGTCCTTTTTAAAATTAGCGGCTCTATCAGGTGTTGCAGGGGCTAGCATGTTAAATGCTTCTTATGCAATTAGAGAGGCTAATGAAGAAGAGTTAAAAAGTCCTTATCCGGGAAGTAAAAAAGTAAAAACGGTTTGTACTACTTGTTCTGTTGGATGTGGAATTATAGCAGAAGTTCATAATGGAGTATGGGTAAGACAAGAAGTTGCCCAAGATCATCCTATTAGTCATGGAAGTCATTGTTCTAAAGGAATTGATTCAATTGATTATATTAGAACCGAAAAGAGAGTAAAACATCCTCTTAAAAAAGTAAATGGAAAATGGAAAAGAATTAGTTGGGATGAAGCAATAAACGAAATTAGTGAAAAAATGTTAGAAATAAGAAAAAAAGATGGGCCTGATTCAGTAATGTTTTTAGGAAGTGCAAAAATGAGTACTGAACAGGCTTATTATTTTAGAAAATTTGCAGCTTTTTGGGGAACAAATAATATAGATCATCAAGCACGTATTTGACATAGTGCAACAGTCGCGGGGGTCGCGAACACATGGGGATATGGCGCTATGACAAATCATTTAGGAGATATTCAAAACTCTAAAGCAATAATAATTTTCGGAGCAAATCCAGCGGTAAATCATCCTGTAGGATTTAAACATATTTTAAAAGCAAAAGAGAGAAATAATGCTGTTTTAATTGTTATTGATCCAAGATATACAAAAACAGCAGCAAAAGCTGATATGTATGCAAGAATAAGACCAGGGACAGATATTCCATTTATGTATGGTATGCTTCATTTAATATTCAAATATGGATGGCATGATCCTAAATTTATTGAAAATAGAGTTTTTGGAATGGAACATGTTATGAAAGAAGCAGAAAAATGGACTCCTGAAAAAGTGGAAGATGTTACAGGTGTACCAGCAGAAACTCTATATAAAATTACAAGAGCTTATGCAACAACAAAACCTGGAACTTTGCTATGGGCAATGGGTCTAACACAACATACAATTGGTTCATCTAATACAAGAATGGCTCCTATTTTACAATTAGCTCTTGGTAATATGGGTAAATTTGGTGGAGGATGTAATATTTTAAGAGGGCATGACAATGTCCAAGGTGCGACTGATATGTGCTGTTTATCACACTCTCTTCCAGGATATTATGGATTAAGTGAAGGAAGTTGGAAATATTTTGCTAAAAACTGGGGAGTTGATTTTAAATGGCTTCAAAATAGATTTGCTTCTAAAAAATGGATGCATACAAAAGGATTTACACTTGCAAAATGGTGGCAAGGTGTATTACAAGAAGAAAAAATTCATTCATCTAGTCCTATTAAAGTACTTTGGGTTCAAGGTAATGGTATTACATCTATTGCTCAAACTGCAAAAGTTCAACAAGCACTCGATAAACTTGATTTATTAGTAATTGCGGAACCGTTTGCAAATGAAGCAGCAGTTATTACAAATAAAAAAGATAATGTTTATATTTTACCAACAGCAAGTCAATTTGAATGTGAAGGAAGCGTAACAGCTACAAACAGAACAGCCCAATGGAGAAGTAAAGTAGTAAATCCTCTATATGAAAGTAAAACAGATGAAGAGATTATGTTTGCTTTTGCAAAAAAATTCGGATTTTACGATGAATTAGTACGTGGTATGATGATGGGTGTAAAAGATGGAAAACCGATAAAAATAAAAAATAGTTACAAATGGCCAGAAGATGCCACAAGAGAAATAGCAAGAATAATCAAAACTATTGGACTTACAGGTTGGACACCAGAGAGACTTAAAAAACATCAAGAAAATTGGCATATGTTTGATGAAGTGACCTTAAAAGGTATAGGACCTATGAAAGGTGAATATTATGGATTACCTTGGCCATGTTGGACTGAAGCACATCCAGGTAGCCCTGTTTTATACAATGTAGATATTCCTGTTAGCGAAGGTGGTATGGGATTTAGAGCAAGATTTGGTGCAGAATACAAAGGAGAAAATCTTTTAGCAGGACCTTTCGCAACTGTTAAAGGCGCAAAAGTAAAAGGTGGATATCCAGAACTTACTAAAGATAATATTGAAAAAGTTCTTGGTATCAAACTTACACCTCATGAAAAAGCAATTATGGGTAAAAACTGGAAAGTGGATTTAAGTGGACTTATAGCTAAATATGCTCTAAAAGCTGGCGTAGCCCCTTATGGTAATGCAAAAGCTAGAGCATATGTATGGACATTCCCTGATAAAATTCCACTACATAGAGAGCCACTTCATACACCAAGACCTGATTTAGTTAAGATTTATCCAACATATCCAGACAAAAAAAATCATTATAGAGTAGATACAAAATATAGCTCAATCCAAAGAAAAGATTGGTCAAAAGAATATCCTGTAATTCTTACAACCGGAAGACTTGTTATGTATAGTGGTGCTGGAATTATAGAAAGAAGCAGTAAGTATTTAGTAGAACTACAGCCTGAAATGTTTGCTGATATTAACCCAGAACTTGCTTATAAACATGGTATTAAAGATGGTGATATGATTTGGATTCACTCACCTGAGGGAACTAAAATAAAAGTAAAAGCAAGATTTACATACTCTGTAGCACCAGATAGAATATTCTTACCATACCATTTTGCTGGAATTATGCAAGGTGTTGATATGAGTGAAAATTATCCAGAAAATACAAAACCATATGCAATAGGTGAATCAGCAAACACAGTAACCAACTATGGATATGATATCGTAACTCAAATTCCTGAAACTAAAGTTGGGCTTGTTCGTATTGAGAAAGCGTAAGGAGTAAAAAATGTATGAATATGCACGAATGAAATTTTACTGTGATGAAGACAGATGTATTGAATGTAATGGCTGTACTATTGCATGTGCTGAAGCCCACGAACTTCCTGTGGGGCTTCACAGAAGAAAAGTGATAACACTTAATGAAGGAATAGAAGGAAAAGAGTTTTCTGTATCTATTGCTTGTATGCATTGTACTGATGCTCCTTGTGCACAAGTATGTCCAGTAGATTGTTTTTATATTAGAGAGGATGGTATTGTGCTTCATGATAAAAACAAATGTATAGGTTGCGGATATTGTTTATACGCATGTCCTTTTGGAGCACCTCAATTTCCAAGGGATGGTGCTTTTGGAGTAAGAGGAGTTATGGATAAATGTACTATGTGTGCTGGTGGACCTGAACCAACTTTTTCAATTCAAGAGTTTGAACTTTATGGACAAAATAGAATTGCAGAAGGAAAAGTACCTATGTGTGCAGCAACTTGTGCTACTAACGCACTATTAGTTGGAGATGCTGAGAGTATAGCAGCTATTAAAAGAGCAAGAGACTCAGCAAAAGGAAAAGGACCTATGACACCATATGGTTGGGACCAAGCTTATAAATAAAAGGTAAAATTCATGAAAAAAATAATTTTGCTTATAGGCAGTTTATTATTTGCCGGGACTGTGCCTTTAGTAGAACCTAATAAAGCACCTTTACATGACGGCAGCAAATTAATATCACCTCAATTAATAGAAGCTATTCCTTCTTGGCATAAGTATGGAGAGCTTTTTGTATATTTACAAACTAATTGGATTAATTTATTGTTTTTAGTAGTTTTAATTGGAGTCCCGGCTGTCTTTTTTCTTCATTATTTTATCATAGGACCAAAAAAATTTTCTCATGAAGGGAGAAAATTCTTAGTTTTTCCTAGCTGGCAAAGAATAGTTCACTGGATAGTTGCAGCAGGATTTATTTTGCTTGTTCCAACCGGTTTTTTAATTATTTATGCAAAATTCTTCGGTGGAGGTACTCCTATAAGATTTGCAAGATATTTGCATGATATAGGAGCCGTACTTTTTGCAGTAGCAGTAATACCTATGTTTTTAATGTGGTTAAAAGATATGTTACCAAGAATTTGGGATATTAAATGGATGTTAATATTAGGTGGATATTTAAGCAAAGAAAAAAAAGAAATTCCTGCCTCCAAATTTAATGCCGGTCAAAAAATGTGGTATTGGTTAGCTACAATTGGTGGAATAGTAATGATAATTACTGGTGCAATGATTTATTTTCAAGATTTTGACATAGCCCTCCTTGAAAAAATAGATATTTCTCACATTGATTTATTAAGAATTGCTGTAATTGTTCACTTATTATTGGCGTTATTAATTGTGGCCTTTTTCTTTACTCATCTATATATGAGTATTTTTACCATTAAAGGTGCTATTGAAAGTATGATTACAGGTTGTAAAGGCGAAGAAGAATTAAAATATCTTCACTCTATTTTTTACAAAAAAATTATTAAAGAAAAAAAAGACGAAGAACTTACTAAAAAATGTCCGAAAGAGTAAAAGATTTATCTCTTTTACTCTTTTTATTTTTTAGAATTAAAAATATGCAAAAAATGCATAAAAAAAATATGTCAATATATCATATTTTTGACACTTTATATAAATAAATTTAAATACTATTAGCATAATAAAGAATAAAGGAGAAAAAATGAAAAAAATCATCCTAGCTTTTAGTATTACTGCTTTATTTGCTTTTGCAAAAGAGCAAGTTGTTATCTTTCATGCAGGTAGTTTAAGTGTTCCTTTTTCAGAGATAGAAAAAAAGTTTGAGGCAAAATATCCAGAGTATGATGTTGTAAGAGAAGCAGCAGGAAGTAGAGCATGTGCTAGAAAAATTACTGATTTACATAAAAAAGCAGATATTATGGCTAGCGCTGATTATAAGGTAATAGATAATCTTTTAAAACCAAACTATGCTAAATTCAATGCTCTTTTTGCAACAAACGAAATGGTTATAGCTTATACTCCAAAATCTAAATATGCAAACGAAATAAATTCAAACAACTGGACTGATATATTATTAAAACCAGGAGTAAAAGTAGGGCATTCAAATCCTAATCTCGATCCATGTGGATATAGAACTATGCTTGTAGCAAAACTTGCTGGAATTTATTATAACAAGCCTTTTTTTAATGAACTTTTTGGATATGGGGATTATTATACTCCAGGAGAAGAAAATACTAATAAAGTAGTAGTGAGACCAAAAGAAACAGACCTTTTAGGATTATTAGAAGTTGGAGCATTTGATTATTTATTTATTTACAAATCAGTTGCAATACAACATAACTTAAAATTCATTACTCTTCCACCTCAAATAAGTTTAAAAAGTAAAAAATATGCTTCGTTTTATAAACAAGCTACATTTAAAGTAACTGGTAAAAAACCTGGTACATTTATTGTAAAAAGAGGAGCTCCAATGGTTTATGGAATTACTATCGTGCAAAATGAAAATTTACCTCTTAATAAAAAAGGTGCAGTATTATTCTTTAAGTTTGTTTTATCTCCTATAGGACAACAGATTATGAAAAAGAATGGACAAGGTGTTATTAACCCTCCTATAATTACAGGTGATAAATCGATTTTGAAAGATTAATTATGCTTAAAATAAGAGATTTATTCTTAAAAAAAGGTAAATTTAAGCTCAATATCCTATCTTTGGATATTGAGAAAAACGAATATTTTGTGTTATTAGGTAGGACAGGAAGTGGTAAAACTCTTTTACTTGAAAGTATTGCTGGTTTTCAAGAAATAGAAGGTGAAATTTATTTCGAAGTAAAGCAAATCAGCAAATTACCTCCAAATAAACGAAACTTTGGTTTTTTATATCAAAATTTTGCTCTATTTCCACATTTAAATGTAGAAAAAAATATTCGTTTTTCAGAAAAATATCACCAAAAAGATGAAAAATTATTTGAAGATTTAATTAACTTCTTACAAATAAAGCACCTTCTCAAAAGAGAAATTAAGTATCTTAGTGGAGGAGAAGCTCAAAGAGTTGCCCTTGCAAGAGCTATTTATTCAAAACCAAAACTTTTACTTTTGGATGAGCCCCTAAGTGCAATAGACCCAACTATGAGAAATGAAATTATGAAAAATTTAAAAGAATTGCCAAAAAGATACGACCTATCAGTGATTCATGTTACACATAATTTTAGAGAAGCTTCGTATTTAGCAGATAGATTGGGAATTATCTTAAAAGGTACTCTTTTACAAGTTGGAGATGCAAAAGATGTTCTTAAAAATCCAAATTCTATTGAAGTAGCTCAATTTTTAGGATTTAAAAATTTATTTAATATTACACTTTTGGGATTTGAAAATCCAAACAAATATTTTTCAATAGACCCGAATCAAATTATTCTTTCAAAAGAAAGATCTCAAAAATATGATTACTGTTTTGAAGGAATAATAGAAGAGATTATGGGCATAACAGACCACTATAAAATTTTTGTAAAAGTAAATGATAAACAATTTTTTATAAAAAAGCCAAAAGCAGAATTAGAAAAATTGAACATTAATAAAAATGAAAAAATTTATATTTGTTTTAATAAAAAAGAAATTATTTTTATTTAAGGTTTTAATATGAAAAGAGTTTTTGTATGTTTAGGTGGAATATTGATTTTGTTTTTATCTATTCCTCTTTTAAAATTAATTTTAGGTGTTGGAATTGAGACTTATATTGAAACTCTGAATGATTCACAAGTAATAAGGTCAGTTTTTTTAACTATGAAAGTGTCTTTTTATGCGACTCTATTTGTGCTTTTGACAGGGTTACCTCTTGCTTATATTATAGCAAGATACGATTTTTTTGGAAAAAGTTTGCTTGAAAGTGTTATAGATATTCCAACAATGGTACCTCATACAGCAGCAGGTATTGCATTACTTATGACTTTTGGTAATGAAAAAATAGAAAATTTTCTAAGTAAAATTGGTCTTGGTTTTGTAGATTCTACTACAGGAATTATGGCAGCGATGATGTTTTTATCAGCTCCTTATCTGATAAACTCTGCAAAAGAAGGATTTAGAAAAGTTGATGTGAAACTTGAAAATGTTTCAAAATCATTAGGTGCTGGAAATTTTGAAACATTTTTAAAGATTGTAATTCCAAATGCAAAAAAGGATATTATAAATGGTATGCTTATGATGTGGGCAAGAGGACTTGGAGAGTTTGGAGCAGTAGTAATTATTGCATATCATCCAATGATTGCGCCTGTTTTAATCTATGAAAGATTTATAAATTTTGGTCTAAATTATTCGGCCCCTGTAGCAGCTGTTATGATAGTTATATCAATTATTATTTTTTCAATTGTTAGATGGTTAAATAATAGAATATAAAAATTTTATTTTTTGGATTTATAACATACCAAGGAGAAGTTAAGAATAAAACAGTAAAAAAAATAAAAAAACATAAGCAGTATTAAGAAAAGTGATTGATCAAAAACAAATTTTAATTTATTAGACGGACTATCGAAGATAATAGATTTTTCAAAATCACCAAATTTATAAATATTTTAGCTGAATAAGTGGTGCGGGAGAGAGGACTCGAACCTCCACGCCTTGCGGCACCAGATCCTAAGTCTGGCGCGTCTGCCAGTTCCGCCACTCCCGCATTTAGGAGAAAATTATGATAAAAGTGGTACGCCCTGCAGGACTCGAACCTGCGACCTACGGCTTAGAAGGCCGTTGCTCTATCCAGCTGAGCTAAGGGCGCTTATTAAGAGCAGTTGTTGGTGCGTCCGGTAGGACTCGAACCTACAACCTACGGATCCGAAGTCCGTTGCTCTATCCAGTTGAGCTACGGACGCTTAACTAGATAGAGCAATGGGGTGGACGACCGGACTTGAACCGGCGACCCCCAGGGCCACAACCTGGTGCTCTAACCAACTGAGCTACGCCCACCACAAGTGGGCAGCTTCTCGGCTACTCACTTATAGTGGGTCAATGGTCGGAGTGGAGGGACTCGAACCCCCGACCCCCTGGTCCCAAACCAGGTGCGCTAACCAAACTGCGCTACACTCCGCTGTCTTTGTGGATTGAAATTATAAGTAAAAAAAATTTTTTTGTCAAGATTTTATAAGCCTGTTCGAGAAAAAAAGTCAAAAAAAAGAGAAAAAAGCTTTTTTTGAAAAGAAAACAAGTTGTACAAAATACATAAATTAAGAATAAAAAAACAACTAATAACCATGCTAATACCAATTCTAATATAGTCATAGTTTTTAAATAGAAGTATATGCTTTAATTGGTTGTATTTGATTAACTAAATTTTATTATACTGAAGTGTCTAAACATCTTGGAATTGGTATTAAATTAATAAAGTTTTTAAATTTAAAAAAGATATGATTAAATTAAAATTGAGACAAGAAAAAAATTTATTTGTTAAGTGATATTAAATAATACTTTTTAACATAGAAATTATTTCTGAAAATTGATAGAGTTCATTTGGAGATTGTTTTAGGAAACTTTCCATTGCATTTTTTTTAGTTATAGCTTCATCTAGTTCTGGATCAGTTCCTTTTTGGTATGCACCAATTCTAATTAATACTTCATTTTCTTTAAGTAGGGCATAAAGGCGCTTAAATTTTTGAGCTTTTTGTAGATGTTCTGGTGTTACGATATTATTCATAACCCTGCTGGCTGATTTTAGTATGTTTATTGGCGGATAAATTCCATAATCAGTAAGTTCTCTATCAAGTAGAATATGGCCATCTAAAATTGAGCGTGCCTGGTCTGCAATAGGATCGGCTGATGTATCATCTCCTTCCACAAGTACTGTAAAAAATGCAGTTATTGCTCCTTTGTTTTTTTCTTTTCCGGCTCTCTCCATTAGTTGAGGTAAAAGCATAATAGCACTTGGTGGGTATCCTTTACTTGTAGGCGGTTCTCCCATAGCAAGGCCTATTTCTCTTTGAGCCATTGCAAAACGAGTTACGCTATCCATTAAAAATAAAACATCTTTTCCTTTATCTTTAAAATACTCAGCTACTGCCATAGCAGAAAATGCTCCGTATTTTCTCATAAGAGCCGAATCATCAGAAGTAGCCACTATTATAACAGTATTTGTCAAATCACCTTTTAGATTATGTTCGATAAATTCAGGGATTTCTCTACCTCTTTCACCAATTAATGCAATTACTTTTATATCGGCTTTGCTTCCTTTTACTATCATACTCATAAGGGTGCTTTTACCAACTCCACTACCTGCAAAGATTCCGAGTTTTTGTCCTTTTCCGCAAGTTAAAAGTCCGTCAATTGCTTTTACTCCCGTTGGGAACACTTCTTTTATCACTCCTCTATTTAAAGGGGATATAGATTTTTTTATAATAGGATATTTTGTTTCATATTCAATTTTTCCCTTGTCATCAATTGGTCTTAAAAACGCATCTACAATTCTTCCTAATAAATTTTCTCCAACTGGGACTTTCATTCCTTCTTCGTCAAGATATACTTTATCTCCAACCTTCATACCTTCTAAAAAATCAAAAGGAGTTACTATAAATTCGTTTTCCATAATGCTTGTAACCATACCAAGAGTTTCGTTATCAAAAGATTTTATTCGAACGATATCTCCTACGCTTGGATTAAGCCCAGTTGCAACTAAGTTTGTAGGGTTGATTTTTTTAACAAAACCATATGGTTTTGAGAGAGGCTTTTGTTTTATTTTATCTTTGATACTTTTAAGATGCATTGTAAATTTAACTCCTTTAAAAATAGACAATTAAAAATTCATGGTTGTTTCATGCTAAAACTTAAAAGTAAAAAATGACAGCTTCGAGCTAATTTTTTAACATACCTCTCAAATTTTGCTAAAAGTTGCTAACAGCTTCGCTGCCCTACTGGTTAAGAGCAATTTTTTAAACGCAAAATTTTCGTTAAAATTAGCTACTCTATCATTTTTTACTTTTTCGTTTTTTTGTTTTTTAAAATGAAATAGCCTTAATTAAAAATTATGTTTATTTTTAATTTTTCACTATCCATTGTATAATTTTCCATTGTTAAAAGTGGTTATCTACTGGAGCATTTATGATACTAAAGAATTCATCTCTTGTTTTTTCTTCTAAAAAAATACCTCTTAATGCACTACTAGAAGTATAAGAGTATTTTGACTTAACACCTCTCATTTCCATACACATATGTCTTGCATGTATAACAACACCCACACCTTTTGGTTTAACTACATCCATAATTGCATCTGCAATTTGTTCTGTTAATTGTTCTTGGATTTGAAGTCTTCTTGCAAATACTTCTACCATTCTTGGGATTTTAGATAGTCCTACTACTTTTTTATCTGGAATATAAGCTACATGAACTCTTCCAAAGAAAGGCAACATATGATGTTCACATAATGAGTAAAATTCAATATTTCTAACAACTACCATTTCGTTATTGGTACTCTCAAACAAAGCATCATTTAATACTTCTTTTGGATCTTTAAAATAACCACTACAAATTTCTTCAAATGCTTTAGCTACTCTTTTTGGTGTTTTAATAAGTCCTTCTCTATCTATATCCTCTCCTATTGCTTCAAGTATAAATTTTGTAGCAAGTTCGATTTTTTCTAAATTTACACTCATTTTAATCCTTTTGAGTTTTATAAACTTTTTTGGTATTATACCTTTTAAAAAAGGAATATTAATGGTTGAAGTACAAAAAATTGATTCTGCTAATAGTATAATTAAAGCTGAGATACAAAACAAGACTTTAGAAGAAAAAAAGAAAAAAATAGCAAAAGAAATTGCAAAAAAAGCAAAAATCCAGGGATTTAGACCAGGAAAAGTTCCTGTAAAAGTTGTTGAAAGAATGTATGGAGAAGATATTAAAAGAGATGCTATTAGTGAAGCAGTTAGAGAAGTATTAAATGAAGGAATTAAACAATTAGGTGAAGTTGAAGTAATAGGTGAGCCTCAGGTTACTAAATTTGATGAAAAAGAAGAGCAAATTGATGTTGAAATTAAAGTATTTACAAAACCTGAAATTAATGTAAATGACGAATATAAAGAATGTGTACCAGAAGCAAAACTTCCAGAAGTTAGTGAAGAGGAAATTGAAGCAGAACTTAAAAAAATCTCTGAATCTTTAGCTGAAGGTAAAGTTAGTAATAAAGAAACTCTTGAAAAAGGTGATATAGCAGTAATTGATTTTAAAGGTTATATAGACGGAAAACCTATGGAAAATGGAAGTGCTGAAGGTTATCCTCTTGAAATTGGAAGTGGACAATTTATCCCTGGATTTGAAGAACAATTAGAGGGAATGAAAGTAGGAGAGAATAGAAAAATTAAAGTAACTTTTCCTGAAAATTATGGAGCAAAAGAGATTGCAGGTAAAGAGGCTGAATTTGAAGTAACGCTTCAAGAAATCCAAGAAAAGATCCCAGCTGAAATTAATGATGAATTAGCTAAAAAATACTTAAATGATGAGAATGCAACACTTGAAACTCTTAAAAACTATATAAAAGATTCAATCTTACAAAGAAAAAAAGCTGAAACTTTTGCACCATTAAAAGATAAAATTCTTGAGTGTTTAGTAGAAAAATATGATATTGATTTACCTGAAAACATAGTAGACCAAGAAGTTGATGTAATTGTAGGAAATGAAGCGGCAAAACTATCTCCGGCTGAGGTTAAAGAACTTCAAGAAAACCCTGAAAAACTTGAAGAGTTCAGAAATAAATTTAAAGATGAAGCAAAGACAAGAGTAAAACTTACATTTATTATTGATGCTATTGCTAAAAAAGAGGAAGTGGAAGTTAGTGATCAAGAACTTACTCAAATTCTTTATTATGAAGCATTAATGCAAGGACAAAATCCACAAGAGATTATTAAATCTTATCAAGAACAAGGTTTATTACCAGTTCTTAAAATGAATTTAACACAAGAAAAGCTTCTAAATAAATTGTTAGAGGGAAAAATTAAAGGCGAATAATGAGTGTATTAATTCCAACCGTTATAGAAAAAGCAGGAAGAGGTGAGAGGGCATATGATATATACTCTCGCCTTCTTAAAGATAGAATAATAATGCTTCAAGGTGAAATAAACGACTATACAGCAAATTTGATAGTGGCTCAACTTTTATTTCTTGAAGCTGAGAATCCCGAAAAAGATATTTACTTATATATTAATTCACCAGGTGGAGTAGTAACTAGTGGATTTGCAATTTATGATACAATGAACTATATCAAGCCTGATGTAGTAACTATTTGTATGGGACAAGCTGCTAGTATGGGAGCTTTTCTTTTGAGTAGTGGTGCAAAAGGAAAGAGATTTGCACTTCCACATTCTAGAATTATGATTCATCAGCCGTTAGGTGGAGCTCAAGGACAGGCAACTGATATTGAAATTCATGCAAAAGAAATTCTTAGAATGAAAAAAGAATTAAATAAGATTTTAGCTGAAAACACAGGTCAAAGTTTAAGAAAAATTGAAAAAGATACTGAGAGAGACTTTTTTATGAGTGCTGAAGAAGCTATGAAATATGGACTTATTGATAAGGTTCTTAAAAAAAGAGAAAGCTAATGGAAGAAAAATATTCATCTGTGAAAGTAAAGGACTTAAATCAGCCAACTTCACCTCTTGAGAAGTTTGCTAGGAAAGTTTTTGATAAGCTTATTGAAGATGGGGTGCCACCTCTTCCATCTTATTATAAAGTCTATTTTTTTAATCTTTTAGAAGAAGAACCAGTTGAGTTTAAAAAACAGATTTATGAGATAATCTCAATTGAAGATTCTCATGAAGTTGATAAAGATTTTGAGCTTGAAAAGAAAATGAAACTTTCTTTTAAATATACAAAAGAATTGCTTCAACATACTGCTATAATTTATAAAAGCACAGCTCAACTTAGAGAAGCAATAGAAAATCAGATAAAGCAAATGTATCATATAACTTCTCCAAAAGCTATGGAAAAGCTAATGAGTCAGCTTGAGAATAAGATTGAGTTAATGTATAAAAAATTTGATAAAGAAAACAAAGCTATAAAAAATCTTTATGCAAAAAATGTAGAAATCATCAAAGAAATTGAAAGTAATTCATTATTTGATCCAAAGTATGGTGTTTATAACAAAGGTTATTTTTTAAAACTTGTTGAAAAAGAGATAAAACTTATAGATAAATTTTCTCATATTAGTTCGATTGTTGCTTTAAAATTAAAAGATAATATTTTAAGTTCTTTAAGTGAAAAAGGCAAAATCTTAGCAAATAGAAGTTTTGCAAAAATACTTCTTAAAACTTCAAGAAGGACTGATGAAATAGCACATCTTGGAGATGGTGTTTTTGTGATGCTTTTAAAGCATACTGATAGAATTGGAGCTGGAAGAACCATTGAAAGAATTGCTGAGATGATAGGAAACACAGCAATTTTTCTAGAAGGTGAGGAACTTGATCTTTCAATTATAGGGGGAATAGCTGAAATTAAAGAAATAAAACCAGCAGAAGAATATTTAAATGAATCATTAAATGCTATGAAAAGGGCTGAGAGAGAAGATAGTTTATATTTGGTATATGAAGGAGAATAATATATGGCAGTTCTTGAAGTTGTAACGTATCCTAATAAAATTTTAAAACAGATTTCAAAACCAGTTGAGAGATTTGATAGTGATCTTCATAAACTTCTTGATGATATGTATGAAACTATGCTTGCAAAAAATGGTGTAGGGCTTGCTGCTATTCAAGTAGCTGTTCCTATTCGTGCTTTAATAATTGATATTGGAAATGAAGAAGGAAAACAAAGTCCTGATACATTGATAGAAGTAATAAATCCTGAGTTTTTAGAATGGGAAGGTACAATAAAAGATACAGAAGGGTGTCTTAGTGTGCCTGAATATTTTGATGAAGTTGAAAGATATAAAAAAGTTAAAGTAAAGTTTTTTGATAGGTTTGGAAAAGAACATATTATAGATGCTGAGGGACTTTTAAGTGTAGCTTTTCAGCATGAAACAGATCATCTTGATGGTCACTTATTTATAGAGAGACTAGATTATATTAGGCGTAAAAAGTTTGAGAAAAAATGGAAAAAACTATTAAAACAAAAACGAAAAAAATAAACTCTGCTACCCTTGATGGCTTTAATGCGAAGTTAGTAGAAGTTGAAAGTAGTTTTACAAAAGCACTTCCTGGTTTTTCGATAGTAGGTCTTGGTAATCAATCTATCCAAGAGAGTAAAGAGAGAGTAAAGTCAGCTCTTTTGAATAACGATTTTGAGTTTCCTCCTTTAAAAATTACTATAAATTTATCTCCATCGGATCTTCCAAAATCTGGAAGTCATTTTGATTTGCCTATTGCTTTGTCTATTTTATATCAAAATAAAGATATTGATTTGAGTGAGTATTTAGTATTAGGAGAACTTGGTCTTGATGGAAGTTTGAAAGATACAAATACAATATTTCCTATTATTTTATCACTTAAACCAAAAAAAGTAATTATTCCTCTTGAAAGTGCTAAAAAAGTTTCAAAAATTCCTAATATTCAGATTTATGCTTTTTCTCATTTAAGTGAATTTGAAGAGTTTGAAGCTCAAGAAATTGAAAAAAATGAATTTAAATATTCTTTTATAAAGATAGAAGGAAAAAAGTATTATTATGAGGAAGACTTTAAACTTGATTTCAAAGATGTGATAGGACAAAGAGATGCAAAACTTGCAGCTTTGTATAGTGCTGCTGGTTTTCATAATATTTTACTTGAGGGGAGTCCAGGAGTTGGAAAGTCTATGATTATAAATAGACTAAGGTATATTTTGCCTCCTATGAGTATTGAAGAAATTTTAGAAGTTGAAAAATTGAACTCTCTTGAAGGAAAAGAGGTTAATTTTAAGCCAGTTAGACCCTATAGAGCACCACATTTTACAGCTACAAAGGCGGCAATTTTTGGAGGGGGAAGTAAAGTAGCAAAAATTGGTGAAATTGCTTTTGCAAATAAAGGAATACTATTTTTTGATGAACTTCCTCAGTTTCAAAAAGATGTGCTTGAAAATTTAAGAGGACCTCTTCAAGATAGGAAAATATTAATTAGTAGGGTAAATTCAAAAATAGAATATGACACGGATATTTTATTTGCAGCGGCAATGAATCCTTGTCCTTGTGGAAATCTTCTAAGTATTAACAAAGAATGCAGATGTACAGACCTTGAAATAAAAAGATATAAAAATAGAATTAGTGAGCCTCTTTATGATAGAATTGAGATATATCATCAAATGATAGAAGATGATGAAGAAGATATAATTTCTAGTAAAGATATGTTTGAGAAGGTACTGATAGCTTTTGAGATGCAAAAAGGTAAGTTTAATGCTCATTTGCCAGAAAACTATAAATTTAATATGGAAAATGAGGCTTATGAAATACTGCAAAAAGCTATTAAAAATTTTGGACTTAGTAAAAGAAGTGAATTTAATGTTCTTAAACTATCAAAAACTATTGCTAATGTAAATAAAAGAGATAAAATAAAAAAAGAAGATATAATTCGGGCTTTGAAATTTAGGAGGAGGAAATGAAACCGGTATATAAAGAGGTTTATTCACTTGATAAAAAGTGTTATGAAAAGTATAAACTGACTGAAGATATCTTAATGGAACATGCAGCCAACTCTTTGGCTCTTGAGATATATAAAAGATTTCCAAAATTTTCTACTATTAATATAGTAGCTGGTCCTGGGAATAATGGGGCTGATGGAATAACACTTGCGAGAATTTTGCAAGGGGATTATATAGTAAATTTATACCTTCCACTTGGAGCAAAATCTAAAATGTGTAAGCTCCAGCTTGAAAGATTTCTTGCAGTTGGTGGTAAGGTACAAGAAAAATGTGTTAGTGCTGATGTAATAGTAGACGCTATTTTTGGTAGTGGGTTAAAAAGAGACTTAAGTAGTGAGATTATAGGGTTTATTAATAAAATGAACAAAGCAAAAGCTTTTAAAATAGCTTGTGATATTCCAACTGGTATTGATGATAACGGTAACTTAAGGCCTGTGGCATTTATTGCTGATTTGACAGTTACGATGGGAGCTGAAAAATTAGCTCTTTATAGCGATTTTGCTAAAGATTATGTAGGAGAGATAGTTAGAGCAGATTTGGGAGTAAGTTTTAATAAGTATAAAGCTAATACAGACTATTATATATGGGAGAGAGATGATTTGGGTCTTCCTATAAGAGAAAAGCAAAATGCACATAAAAAAACTTATGGACATTTAGGAGTATTAGCAGGGGAGAAACCTGGGGCTGCAATACTAGCTTCAATGGCAGCAATGAACTTTGGTGCTGGACTTGTAAGTATAGTAAGTCATGATGATAAAATAAATATTCCATATGAAATTATGCATTCTCATCGTATAGAGGGATTTAATGCTGTGTCTTTTGGAATGGGAATAGGAAATCATTTTGACGATGAGTTAGAAGATATTTTAAAGCTTGATATTCCTATGGTTATAGATGCTGATATGTTTTATAAAGAGGAAATTCAAGAATTTTTAAAAAAAGATAACATAGTTTTAACTCCTCACCCAAAAGAGTTTGCGAGTCTTCTTAAAATTACAGGTTTTGGTGAGTACAGCACAGAAGATATTCAAAAAAATAGGTTTGATTTAGCTAAAAAATTTAGTGAAAAATACAAAAATGTTGTTTTACTTCTTAAAGGGGCTAATAAGATTATAGCTTTTAAAGGTAAAATCCATATAGACCCAAATGGAAGCGTAGCTTTAGCAAAAGGTGGAAGTGGCGATGTGTTAGCGGGTATGATAGGGGCACTTCTTGCCCAAGGGTATCATCCACTAAAATCTACAATTCATGCTAGTCTGGCTCATTCATTTGCTGGAAATTACGAACCAAACTATGCTTTAACACCAATAAAATTAATTCAAAGGCTTGAAAATATTACGTGAATTTTTTAAGATAATTACAGAAGAGCATAATTTTATAAACCTTTTTTGGTTTAATTTTCATAAAGTAGATGATGGTGTTTATAGAAGCGCTCAAATTACTCCTTGGCGACTAAAAAAAATTATAAAAAAATATAATATTAAAACAATAATAAATCTTAGAGGAAATAATAAAAATTATATTTATAAAAGAGAGAAAGAAATTTGTGAAGAATTAGGGGTTGAATATCAAACTATTTCAATTTCATCAAGAAACCCTTCAGACATAAGAAAAGAAGAAATTGAAAAACTTATATATTTGCTAAAAAACGCTAAAAAACCAATACTTTTTCATTGTAAAGCAGGAGCAGATAGAACAGGACTTGTTGCAGTCTTATGGCATATTATAAATGGTAAAGATAAAAATAAAGCTATAAAAAAAGAGCTTAGATTAAAGTATGGATATTTATCTTTTTCTAAAGCTGGTAGAATTAAAAAAATGTTTGAAATGTATGATGGTAGTGATTTTGTAGAATGGCTTGAAAAAAATAGAGACAAAATAAAAAACAGTTATAAATCAAATAAAATAGCTGATTTTATTTATGATAAGCTTTTAAAAAGAGAATAAATTTATTCCCCAAATGATTATAGCTTGAATTAAACTAAAAAATACTCCAGTGCTTGCTGTATCTTTTGCTTTTTTGGCAAGTTCGTGCCATTCATTTGTTATACCAATTCTAATATAGTCATAGTTTTTAAATAGAAATATATGCTTTAATTGGTTGTATTTAATTAACTAAATTTTATTATACTGAAGTGTCTAAACATCTTGGAATTGGTATAATTTTCCCACCAAATTGAAACAATAAAATCTGGTAAGAGTAAAAATATAGTAAAGAAAATAGCAAATATTAAGTTACTTTTTTTCATTTTAATAATTCAAATTTTTTAAATAAATTTTTAGGAGTTAAATCTTTTTTTACAATATTTATTCTTTGAAGGCAGTCTAAATCTTCTTTTGAAAAGACCATTTTTTTATATTCTTCTTCAAGTCTGCCTTCTAAATACATTCTTGCCCATTTTTTTACATGCGGACCTATTTTTGCATTTGGATTTGCTTTTAATACTTCTACATAAATTTTTGCTTTATTTTCAAACTGTTTATAACTTCTAAAAGGATAGTGATAAATATGGATATTTAGAGGTTCTTTTTTTTTCCAAAAAGCGATGTGCTCAGCACTGTGGTTTCCGGCATTTGTTTTTATATAACCATGAGGATTGACAATTGTTTTTCTTCCAATTTTTCCAAGCATAATATTTAAATTTTCATAGTCTTCTCTGCTTAAAATTTGATTAGCTACCCTATATTCACTATTTTTCCAATTATCCAAACCTTCATATAAAAGCATATTAGAACGTTTTACTTGTAAAACACCTCCTTTAAAATTTAATACATCTTTTAAGCTTTCTCCTTCAAGAGGTGCCCAAAACTCATCAGCATCATTATTAATTATCCAATCTGGGTTATATAACTTTTTTGCTTTTTTAGCAAGCATAGTCATCCACTTTTTTTGTTTATAAGATTTAGATGGGTTATATTCTAGTGAAATTTCAAATTCTTTTTTTAATTCATTTAAAATATCAGTTGTATTATCAGTTGAACCGTTATCTAAAATAACAAAATTGTCTACTCCTATTTGTGCATGAAATTTTATATTTTCTTCTATTATATCTTCTTCATTTTTTACCATCATAACCATAGAAATTTTTACATTTTTAGGGTTTACTTTATGAAAGAAATAATCAATCATTAATATCCTCCCATCTTAATCTATCTCCTTTTTCTAAATCACGACAAGCTTTCTTTCCAAGAATTTGAGGCAAAAACTTTGGATGAAGACCAAAACCTGGGCGAATGGCTTTAACATTTTCTTGAGTAAATTTTTCACCTTTTTTTATATCTTTTACAACATAAAGACTTCTAGCAAATTCTCTGCCTTTTTTAGGTTTAAAGTCAATAGATCCAATCATCTCTTCAGTAACTCTTACAGCATTTACCATTTCTCTGAACTCTTTTGGAGTTAAACTAAAAGCTTTATCTGGAGAGTCAATTGATTTATCTAAAATAAAATGTTTTTCAACTATCCTAGCACCTAGTGTAACCGCAGCAACAGGGGCTGAAATTCCAAGAGTATGGTCAGAAAACCCAACAGTCACATTAAAAATTTCTTTAAGCGCTGGAATTGTTTTAAGGTTAACTTCACTTCTAGGAGCAGGATAGGCTGATGTACATTTAAGTAAAGCTATTTCAACATCGTGTTTTTTTGCAGTATCAACTGCGTTTTGGATATCTTCAAATTCAGCTATTCCAGTAGAGACTATTATAGGTTTTCCTTTGCTGGCTACATAATCTATTAACTCATAATCAGTTATTTCAAATGAAGCTATTTTATATGCGGGTGGATTAAATTTTTCTAAAAAATCAACGGCTTCTTTACTAAATGGTGAACTAAAAATTTCTAAATCAAGACTTCTTGCATAATCAAACAATTCTTCATGCCACTCAAGTGGCATCATTGCCCATTTATATAATTCATATAAGTTTTTACCATCCCATAAAGTTCCGCTTTTTATTAAAAAATCATCTTTTTTGCAGTCAATTGTCATCCAATCAGGTGTATAAGTTTGTAGTTTAACTCCATCAGCTCCAGCCTCTTTTGCTGCATAAATTGTGTCTTTTGCTAGTTTTAAGCTTCCACTATGATTAGCACTAAGTTCAGCAATTATAAATACTTTTTTTTCTGTGTTAACTTTTCCAATTTTCATTTTTAAGCTCCATTTTTATTAAGTTGTCTTTTTTATCTACTTCTCTAAAGCCAAAATTTTTATATAAATTAATAGCAATCTTATTTTCTTCAAAAACATTTAAAGTAAGTGTTTTTAAATTTAGTTCATTAAACCCATAATCAATTAGTTTTTGCATTAATATTTTACCAACACCTTTTTTTTCTGGGTTTTTATGAAGACCAATTTCAGCTGTATTATTTGATATTTTATAATTTATAACCCCTATATTATCCATTTTAAAGTATAGTTTAGATTTATCTTTTTTTAGACTTTCAATAAACTCAAGATGATTTTTTAGAGGTATTTCTTCTTTATTGTACATCCATTTTCTAATTTCTGGATGATTTCTCCATTCTAAAACTTCTTTTTTTTCATTTAATGTTAAATTTACGAAGTTTTTCATTAATTTTCCTTATTTCATTTATGCTTAAAACAGGGATATTTTTTCTTTTTAAATACTCTTTAACATATTTTTGATTATCAGCTACTTGTATAGCTAAAAAAGGTAGGTTCATATATAAAACTTCCCAAGTTATAGTACTTGGAGTGATTATAGCCCATTTACTTTTTGCCATTCCAATTGCTACGTCTTCATCAATATGTAATTTACACCATTTATTAACTCTGCAAAATATTTTTAATTTATCTAAATTTTTATTTGCACTTGTTGTATAAAAATTTACTTTTGGTTTTATTTTTTTTAATTCTTTTAGTACTTTAAGTCCTATACCTTTTGCATCAGTCCCACCAAAAGAGACAAAAATACCTTCTTTTTTTAATTTTCTTCTTTTAGCTTTAATAAAGTTTTGTCTTATTAAAGGTTTAATAATTTTTATTTTACAAAAATTAGGTATTTTCCCTTTGTATTTTGATTTTTGAGCATATAAATTTGAATTAATTACTTCATCACAAAAGTGATTAAAATATAGATCGTCAAATATGCTAAGTTTGATACTCGGAAAAAGTTTTTTAAACTCTTTTTCATTTTCTAAAGTAAAATTATAATTATCTACAATTACTGAGTTAGGTTTTAATTCTTTAACTTTTTCAAAAAACTCATTTTCATCTTTAATTTTTATTATTGGTAATTTTGTGAGCTTTTCATCACATTCTTTACATAAAATAATAAACTTGGAACTTGGAACTTGAAACTTGGAACTTATAAATGCTTCTACTCTTTTTAAATGACCAAGTCCTATACGATTACTAAAATCAACTCTTAAAATAATCATTCAATGCCTTATGCATAAGTTCAGCTCTTATAAAATCTTCCATTGTATCGATATCTTGAACGAGGTATCTTGGAATAATGATAGGTATATTACCATCAAATTTAAATTTTTCTTTACAACTTAGCTTTTTCCAATAAAACTGTCCTGCATCATGAAAAGCTTCTTTTAAATCTTGACTTCTTTTATTCATAAATTCAGGAAAAATCATCTTAGCTTTGCCATTAGTTATTTCAAAACCTCTGAAAATAGGAAAGTCATAGGTTGTGGCTGCGAATGAATAGCAAGCATTGCTTTTTTTAAGCTCTTCTAAACCTTTTTTTAGATATTCAATTTGCAAAAAAGGAGCTGTTGGATAAATCATACAAGCATATAGGTATTTTTTATTTTTGTTAAGTTTAACAATTGCATGCTCGAATACTTCTATACTTCCAGTATAATCATCTGCTAACTCTCTTGGACGCCAAAGAATTTCAGCTCCATATTTTTTGCCAATTTCAGCTATTTCTTCGCTATCAGTGGATATTACTATTTTTTCAAACAACTCACTTTTTTTTGCAGTTTCAATAGAATATGAAATAAGTGGTTTTCCACAAAAAAGTTTTATATTTTTTTTGGGAATTCTTTTACTTCCACCTCTTGCCGGTATTATACATAGGTTCACTTTAACACCTCAAAGAGTTTTTCAATTACATAATTTTGTTCGTCAATACTCAAAGCAGGATATAAAGGAATAGAAAAAGCTTCTTTATAATATTTATACATTTCAGGCAAATGTTCGCTTCCGTATCCTAGTTTTTGATAATATGGCTGTTTATTTATTGGAATATAGTGTAATTGAAGCCCAATTCCTAAATTTCTCATTTTATAAAAAAGTTCAGCTTTTGTTAACTTTAGTTTACTAAAATCAGCTCTTACAACATATAAATGATATGCACTATTTTCATTGAACTTATAAAGAGGTTTAATTAAAGTATTTTCAAAAGCTTTATCATATTTTTTTGCTAATGCTTGTCTTTTTTTTATGAAAGTATCAAGCTTTTTTAATTGAGATAATCCTAATGCACACTGAATATCTGTAATTCTATAGTTAAACCCAAGCTCTTGCATTTCATAATACCATGGATTAATATTTCCTTTTTCATCTATTGCTAATTCTTTATTTTGGAACTTGGAACTTTCATGGTTACTTGGTCTTACTATTCCATGGTTTCTAATAATAAGTGCTTTTTTATAAATTTCTTCATCATTAGTTAAAATTGCTCCACCTTCTCCTGTAGTTATGTTTTTTACCGGATGAAAAGAAAATGTTGTTATATCACTATATTGACAATTTCCTATTTGGAACTTTGAACTTGGAACTTGGCTACTATATTTTGCTCCAATAGCATGGGCTGCATCTTCTAATATTTTTATATTGAAATTTTCTTTTATGTATTTTAATTTTTCCATATCAACTGGATTTCCGCTAAAATGTACGACATATAATGCTTTTATTTTTCCTCTAAATTTTTCAAGTATTTCTATACATTTGTCAAGGTCAATATTTCCGTTCTTTTTTATATCTACGAAAATAGGCTTTGCACCTGCATAAAGAATTGAATTTGAAGTAGCTAAAAAAGAATTCGGCGTAGTTAAGACTAAATCACCTTTTTCAAGTAAAATAAGACTTGCTATATGTAATGCAGCAGTGCCATTACTTACAGCTACGGCATATTTTGCACCTGTATATTTGCATAGTTCTTCTTCAAATTCCTTTACATTTGGTCCCGTTGTTAAAAAATCGTTTTCAAGAACTTCTAATACAGCTTTTTTATCTGTTTCGTCAATGTACTGTTTGCCATATGGAATCATAAGAACTCTTTTGCAAGTTTTAAAAATTCTTCTTTTGTAAGCCACCAATTATTTGTACCTGAATTATATTCAAATCCATATTCAACCGGTTTACCTTTTTCACCTAACATATTTTCTCTAAAGTCTGTTTTGTGGGTAAATTGTATAGTAGGAGTGATTACGTAATGATCTTCAAATTCAAGAGTTAAGTGTGAATCATCTCTTGTAATCATTACCTCATGTAGCTTTTCACCAGGTCTTATTCCTATAATTTTATGTGGCAAATTAGGTGCCATTGCTTTAGCTACGTCCACTATTTTCATTGAAGGAATTTTCGGAATGAATATCTCTCCTCCCTGCATTCTCTCAAAATTTTTAAGTACAAATCTAACGCCTTGTTCAAGTGTAATTAAAAATCTTGTCATATCTGGATGAGTTATTGGAAGATATTTGGCACCTTCACGAATTAGTTTTGCAAAAAACGGAACTACGCTTCCACGCGAACCTATTACATTTCCATATCTTACAACAGAAAATCTTGTTTTTCTTTTTCCTACCATATTATTCGCTGCTACAAAAAGTTTATCACTTGCTAATTTTGTTGCGCCGTATAAGTTTACAGGACCTGCTGCTTTATCAGTTGAGAGGGCTATTACTTTTTCTACTTCATTCTCAAGTGCAGCATTAATAACATTTTCTGCACCCATTACATTAGTTTTAATACACTCCATAGGATTATATTCTGCTGCTGGTACTTGTTTCAAAGCAGCCGCATGAATTACAATATCAACATCTTCCATTGCTTTTTTTAATCTATTACCATCTCTTACATCACCTATAAAATATCTCATGCATGGATCGTTGAATTTTTGAGACATTTCAAACTGTTTTAACTCATCTCTACTATATATAATAATTTTATTAGGTTTATAATTTTGAAGCAAAATTTCTGTGTATTTTTTTCCAAAACTACCTGTTCCACCTGTTATTAATATATTTTTACCATTAAACATTAATAGCCTTTTTAATTGTTATTATACAAACTTTTTATTATTTTTCTTAAAGAATCGGTAACGGTTTTTTCATTTGATTTATCTGAATAGTTAGGATAATTTGCTATATAACCTCTATCTATAATTCCATTTGCTGTTTTTTTAATAAGCTCATTGTATTTTTTTTCTAATTCGTTGTGATTAATTTTGATATTTAAAATTTTTTCAAGTGTTAAATCTTGTGAAAATTCAATAACTCCAGGTAAGGTTTTATACCATGCTTTTCCAAAAATTAAAGCAGGTTTCCCAATACTTATAGCTTCCCACCCAATAGTACCTGTAATAGTTGCTACAAATTTTGAATTTTTTAATAAATCATAGGTATTAACAGTTTTTGAGATAAGTTTTACATTTTTAATTGAATTTAATCTTTTAAAAAAATATTCTCCTCTGTATAAATTTAGTTGTTTTGGATTTTCTTTCACATAAATATACCAGTCATCTGGTAAAATTGTACTTAAATGTTCTATTGCAATAAGCTGGTCTTTATAAATTCCTCCAAGAGTAGTAGTGGTTAGTTCAGGTTGCATTTGAAGAGGAAAATACACATAATTTTGACTAAAATCTACCTTATTTAATGCATATTTTGAATAGTTGATTTTATATTTTATACAATCTAAAAAAAGTTTATTAAAACTACTAAAACTCATAAAACCATGTTTTCTATATATCCATCTTCCTATATTTTTGAAATAATTAACAATACAGCTTCTATATTTTAATTTAATATTTTTCATATAAAAAAGTTTCTTTTCAGCTTTTTGAGGAACGTTGATAAATGAATGATCAAACTCTGTTTTTATGTCTTTAAACTCTCCAAAGTCATCTAAATTATGAACATAAAAAAATCTATTTGGTTCTAGTGATTGATAAATTAAAATCATTTTTATGTTTAAATGTTTTGCTAAAAGATATAAAATATAATCACTTCCAAAATGAGGGAGCATATAATATATCATTAAATTAATTTTTTTTTCAGTTAAAATTTTTGAGAAATAATCATAATATAGATTAAAAATATTTTTGTATTCTTGGTGTGTTAATGTATAAGCTGAGGGTACTCTTGAGAACATATCCATAAAAGTTTCAATACCTTCATCAAATACTTTTTGATAAATTTCTTTATTTAAGCCAGTGTAAGAATTTTTTTTGAATTGAAATCTTCTTAGTTTTCCTATATGGATATCGGCTTCTTTATGTGCACCAATCCAAAAAGAGACATTTATTAAGCCCTCTTTTTCAAGATTTTTAATAGCTTTATTTTGACTTTTCCAATGAAATCCATAAATTAAAGTGTTAATTGCCATTTATAACCTTTAGTAAAGCATTATAGATTAGTTTTTCATTTTCTTGTTGATTGTATTGCGGATATATTTGAATATAATTACTGTCAATAATACCTTTGAAACTATAAGATATCAAGCTGTTTACTTTTTTTTCTAATTCAGGATGATTGATATTAATATTTAATATTTTATTAACTGTTAAACAATCCTTATATTCTATTACTCCTGGTAATGATTTATACCATGCTTTTCCAAAAATTAACACAGGTTTGCCTCCACTAATAGCTTCCCATCCAACAGTCCCAGTTAATGTAGCAGCAAATTTAGAGTGCTTTAGAAGGTCATAAGTATTTACTGTTTTATCAATTAAAGTTACTTTTTTTATATTATTTAATCGTCTAAAAAATAAAAAATCTCTTTGATAAAAGGTTTGTTTTGGGTTTTCTTTAACATATATTTTCCAGTCATCAGGTATTAGTTTTGATAATTTTTCTATTGCTAAAAGTTGGTCGCTATATTTTCCAGCTAAAATTGAGGAGGTTAATTCTGGTTGCATATGTAATGGGAAATAAACGTAATTGTCAGAAAAATTGATTTCTTTTTTAGAGAAAACTTTTATATTCTTGTTATATTCTGCACATTTTAAATATTTTATTATTGGAATTAAAAGATTATGGTTTTTAGTTTTGTCAAAAATATTTAAAGAATCTCCAAATTCTCTTAATAAATGTTTATAAAAACAGGTTTTTTTAAACTCTTTTTTTGTGGCATTTTTCATATAGAACAGGTCTTTTTTGAATTCTTTTTTTATTTCAATGTTTAGAGGATTGTAATTATTAAGTTTTTTCATTTTTTCAAATTTGCCATAATCTTCTATTTCTTCCAAATACCACATTCTGTTTGGAAAAAGAGATTGATAAAATATAATGGTTTTTATATTAAAAATTTCTTTTGCCATTTTATACATTAAAAAATCAAACCCGTAATGTGGTATAGTAGAAAAAATTATTAATTTAACATTTTTTAATAATTTGTAAAAATAATAAAAGTAAGTATTAAAAGCATTGATAAATTCAAAATGAGTAAAATTAACTGGATTCTTTCTTGAGAAATATTCTGTAAAATGAATAAAGTTTTTATCAAAAAATTTATCATATTCTTTAATATATGTATGAGGAGATGTTTTAAACTTCATATTGTCTATATCAACTATTTTAACATCTGCATATTTATTTTTTCTTCCTCCAATCCAAAGATGTTTTTTTATAATTTTTTCATTTATTAAAGAATTTATTGCATTTGGTGTTAAATCAAAGCCGTATATAACAGTATTCATTTAACCTCTTTTATAAAGTTTTTTAAACTCTTCACAATTATTTAGCAATTCTTCTTTTTTACCCTTACATACAATTTGCCCATTTTTAAATACTAATATCTCATCGGTATTTTCGATAGTGTTTAACCTATGAGCGACAATAAATACAATTAAGTCCCTTAAATTATTAATAGATTCCATAATAATTGCTTCGCTTTTATTATCAAGTGCACTTGTCGCTTCATCTAAAATCAAAACGTCAGGATTTTTGTAAAGTGCTCTAGCAATTGCTATTCTTTGCTTTTGTCCACCACTTAAATTGGCACCATTTTCTTGTAAAATTGTATAAATACCATTTTCAAGATTTTCTACAAATTCTAATAAATTAGCTTTTTTTAGAGCTTCTTTTATTCTTTTTTCATCGATTTCTTTACCATAAGCTATATTTGCAGCAATTGTATCGTTAAAGATATGAATAGTTTGAGGAATATAGGCTATTCTTTCTCTAAGAGAGGTTAAGTCATATTCTTTTAAGTTTTTACCATTGATTAAAATCTCTCCGTTATTTACATCATAATATCTAAGGATTAAACTTACAAAGCTACTCTTACCACCTCCGCTATCACCTACAAGGCCTATTTTTTTTGGTTTATCTGCTTTATAGTTTATGTTTTTTAAAGCGACTACATCTTCATATTTTAAATTTACATTTTTAAATTCAATTGTCTTAATTTCTTTTATTTTTTCTTTTCCACTGATAATTTTTGGTTTTAAGTTAAATATCTCTTTTAATCTCTCATTTGCAGCAATTGCATCTTGCATTTGAGAGTAAGTCATGGAAATTCTTCTTATAGGATCAGTTAACATAAAAAGAGCTGTCATAAAAGAGAAAAATGCACCTACACTCATTTTGCCATCAATTACTTCTTTTCCTCCTACAATGATTACAATTGCAGCGATCGCGGCACTTAAAAGTTCTAAAATAGGAATTAAAAAGGCCCTTGTTTTAATAGTATTTAAATTTATTTTTAAGTAAGTTAAATTATGTTTTTCAAATTCTTCTATTTCATATTTTTTTGCATTATAAGCTTTAATGGTTTCTATATTTTTAAATATTTCGCTTAAATGTTCATTTAAGGTAGCAGTCTTTTTTTGAGCTTCTTTTGATAAAACTTTGAGCTTTTTTGAAATTTTTCCTATTGGATATATAAGAATTGGCAAAATAATTAGAGCAAAAAAAGCAAGACGAGGATTTTGATAAATAACAACTGTTAAAAGAAAGATACTCATTAAAATGTCTCTTAGCATATTTGCAATAGAAGCTGATATTGCATTTTGTATTCTATTGATATCATTTATAATTCTACTTACAAGTTCGCCTGAGTGGGTTTTTTTGAAATAATCTAAGTCAAAATCCATAATATGACTTAAAAATTTATTTCTGATTTTCCTCACAATATCTTCGCCTATGAAGCTAATGAAATATTGTTGTAAAACTGCTCCTACACCTTTTAAAAAATAAGCTAAAATTATTGCAAGTGGTAAAATATAGAGCATTTTTTCGTTTTTTTCTATAAAAATTTTATCAAGTACTGGTTTTACTAAATATGCAGTAGCAGCTGTTGCAAGTGAAACAAATAGCATTCCTATAAATGCTAAGAAAAATTCTTTTTTGTATGACTTATAATATGGTAAATATTCTTTTAGAAGCTTAAACAATTTTTCATCCTTTTGTCTTTGAGTATTATTCCATATTTTTGAAGAGTTTTTAGATTTTCACTTTTAAATATTAGATTATTATAAAACTCTTCTTCAAGTTTCCCTTCATTTAATAATTTTACCCATCTTCTATAATGTGGTCCCATTTTAGCACCATATTTTAGAAGTTTTTTTCTATTTTCTATATTTTTTTTAAATTGCTCAAAACTTCTTATTGGATAATGAAAAACTTTTATTTTTTCAAATCTTTTTATTTTATCATAATGTTTAAAGTAGTCTTTGAAATTAAATAAATGAAGTGCCTTATGATTTCCACCTCTAATCCATAAAAGTCCCAAAGGTTTTATAATTACTTTTGGAGAAATTTTTGTTAAAACAATTGAGATTTTTTCATTACTTAGTTGAGTATTTTTTCTATAAAAAATAGGGTTTTCAACTCTGTATTCACTTTTCTCCCAACTATCAAGTCCTTCATATAACAAAAAGTTAAATCTATCTACTGTAGTTACAGCTTTATTTGGTAGTTTTTCTTTTAGATTTCCGTCACACCACCAAAATTCATCTGCATCATTTGGTATTAAAAACTTTGGATTATATTTTTTTCTAGCTATATGAGTTAACTTTGTCATCCATTTAGCCTGATTGTAAAGACCTTTTTCATCAATTATTGTAATTTCAAATTCTTTTTTGAGATTTTCTAAAATTTCTCTTGTACCATCACTAGAATCATTATCCATTACTACAAAGCTATCAACACCAATACTAGCATGAAAACGAATATTTTTTTCTATAATATCTTCTTCATTTTTTACCAAAATTGTCATTGTAAGCATTGATTTATCCTATAAGTTATTTTTTTGATATGTTCTTGATTTGGATTTTTCCAAGATTTTGGGATCAGATACTCATAATATAAAAATCCAAGAAAGTTTTTTATAAGTTTTTCATTAACTTCCCATGAAACAAGATTTTTTAAAATATTAATAAGTTCATTTTTATTATTAGCGTATTTTACAATCCCTTCTATATTATAAAAAGCATCTCCTAAGGTAATTACTTTTTTATTGAATAATAAACTTTCAATCCCGACACTTGAATTAATGGTAATTATAGCTTCTGCGTTTTTTATAAGTTCGCTTGTTGGATTTGTAGCAAAATAAACATTATTTTTTGCTTTTTTAATTAAATCTGAATACTTAGTAACTCTATCACTAGGATGTACTTTAAATATAAAATCAATTTTAAATTTATCTGCAATATCATTAATAACTTCAAAAAATTCTTGCATTGATTTAATCCAAGGTGAAAAATAGATAATCTGAGAATCATAATTTACTTGAAGAGGTATAAAAATATATTTTTTGTTTAGATCAATCTCATCACCCTCAAGTTTTCTAATAGGTACTCTTGGTATAAGTTTTTCTGGAAGGGATTTTTTATAGTATTCAAGATTTTCATAAAATTTTTTGTCTCTTGGTACTGAATTTAAATAATTTATTCCTTTACAATCAACTTGGGTTGTATCAGGTAAAAACCCATTCTCAAAAAATATAACTTTTATATTTAACTCTTTTGCTAAATTTGTTAGCATAAATTGAGGATATTTTATACCGTTCCAAACTCCTATAAGATTTGGTTTATGTTTTTCTATCTCTTTTTTATAAAAACAATATATCATAGGCGCTTGGATTTTTATAAAGTTTTTGTAGAGAGCCTTTTTTATTCCAAAGTATTTATTCTCTATTTCTTTAAATTTATAACTCAAATCTATTTTTGGTGTATTACAAAAGGAAAAAGTTACTCTTTTTGTAAAAGTTTTAAGTGGGAGATTTTTAGATAAAAATTTAAAATACTTTTCTTGATGAGAGTTAAGAGCAAAAAATAATACATCAATACTCATTCTTCCACCTATTATGAAACCAGTAATACTGGTCAGGATACTTTCTAATCATTTTTTCTATTACACTTGCTTGCCACTGGGTAAAATTTTCGATACTATCTTTAAAAGTGTTTGGTTTTTGAAACTCAACTACATATTTTTTATTTTTTTTATAGATAAAGATAGGCAAAACAACTGCATCTAAACTTTTTGCAAGTTTTGAAATAGCATGGTTAAATACAGTTTTTTTGAAAAAAATTACTTTTGGAGCATTTTCGTTTCTAGTATATTGGTCTATTAAAATTCCAAGAATTCTTTTTTCTTTTTTTAATGCTGTTATAATTTCTCTAGCTCCTCTTTTTTTATTAATAATTTTAATATTTTCGTTTCCCCTTATTTTTTTGAAAAATTTATTAATTTTTGGATGTTCAATTTCTCTCATAACAACTGCCATAGATTTATTGTATTTTTTTAAAATAAATTTTGGGATTATTTCCCAATTACCAAAATGCGCTGCCATAATAATTATAGGTTTTTGTGAATTTATAGCGTTAATAATATATTCTTCTCCTATGAGTTCGATTTTGTCAAATTTTTTAGGATTTTTATTATAATCAACAGTATCTTCAAAAAACTGTAAAAAATTTTTATATGTATTTTTTGCTATTTTTATTTTTTCTTTATTAGATTTTTCTGGAAATGCAATATCAAGATTTTTGAATACAATTGGTTTTCTAAAAAAATCCAAGTAATAAATTATAAACCATAACTTCCTAAGTATTTTCATTCTTGCTAAAAAATAAAAAACTCTAAATAAATAATACATTATATTTTTCCCTCTCGTTAGGTATTTTCCACTTGGAACTCTTGCACACTTTGTGTATGCTGGGTAGGCTCTGGAACTTGGTTACTTGGCTACTTTATATTTCTATATCTTCTAAAAGCTCTTTCAAAATCTAACTTAACTTTCCCACAACTTGTATTAAATTCATATGTTTGGGTTAAAAAATCTCCTTCTTTTATATATTTTTCATCATTATGTTTAAATATTTTGGCTTTCAGTTCATCTGGATATACTAAAATATAATATTTTACTTTTTCAAATTCGTAAATAGAAAACTTCAGCTTTTCATCTCTTTTTGCCGTTGATGGAGATATAATTTCAACAATGATTTCCGGTGCTTTTGAAATAAAATTTGGGTTTAAATCGTTACAAACAACACTAATATCAGGTCTTAAGATTGTGTCTTCACTGATTTTATAATCTTCTTCTATTAAAACTTCGCAATTTATGCAATTTTCTAGTTGAGTGTAAAATTGTGTTACTATAGCACTACTTAAAAGTTGGTGTCTTTTAGCAGGTGCTGGTGCCATAGCATAAGGCATCCCTCCGATAAGTTCCCAATCACCTTTCCATTTTTTATAATCTTCATATGTATAGTGTTCTATATATACAATTGCCATCAGATTTCCTTTAATATTTCATCTACAATATATTTAGCTCCATTTTTTTTATTTATTTTAGCTAAATTTTTAGATATTTGTGATAAGTCAATAGTGTTTAATAATTTAAAAAACTCTTCTTTTTCTATTTTTCTTTTTACAATTCCTGCATTTTTATTTTCTAAATATTTAGCATTATAGTATTGATGATCACCTGTAGCGTATGGATAAGGTATAAAAAGAGTTGGAATTTGATTGGCTGCTAGTTCAAAAAGGGTAGAAGCCCCGGCACGAGATATTGCAAAATCGGCAAGACTTATTTTTTCATATAATTTAGTATAAAAATCAAAAACATCTGCTGCAATTGATTTTTTTTGATAGAAATCTTTTATTCTTTTGTAATCTTTTTTTCCTGTTTGATGAATTATTTTGATACCTTTTTCTTTTAAAATAGGAGCAAGTTTTATTGCAAGATTATTTATACTTCTAGCACCTTGGCTACCTCCAAGAAATATGATAGTTTTTAATTTTTTTCTAATTCGTGCAGTATCAAAAAATATATCTTCAACTGGATATGGGTCATTATAGATAAAAGTATTAAAAAATTTTTTACTAAATGGTTTTAATATTTTATTTAAGCTACCAATGTGAGCATTTTGTTCGTGTATAAAAAGGGGAATACCACTTAAAATAGAAGCAAAGCTTGCAGGGGCTGCACTAAAGCCTCCTACGCTGAATACAGCTTTTATATTGTGTTTTTTTAAAATATTTTTTGCTTCGAAAGATAGTTTGATAATATTTAATAAAGATTTTATTTTATTTAAGCCTTTTTTATTTACTACTCCGCTTGAAGAGAGAAAATATTTTTCACTAAATCCATTGTCTTCTTTAAACCAGTTTATATCCTGACCAGTCGTTGAGCCAATATATATTGGTTTTATTCCTCTATTGTTTAACTCTTCTTTGATAACTTTTGCAATCTTTAAATGTCCACCGGTTCCTCCACCGGTTATAGCAATATTAAAGTTTGTAGTGTGTAGTTTGTAGTGGGTAGTATTTAGTGTATTGGTATATTGGTTATTGGTTATTGGTGTATTGGTTTTATAATTTTCCATTTTTTATTCCTCATATTTGTGTGGTATATTGGTATATTGGTGTATTAGTTATTGGTTATATAATATTTAAAATTATATCAATATTACTTGGAACCTGGAACTTGGCTACTATATTAGATCCTTGCCTTTTTACTAATCATCAAAACCATTCCTATCGCAGTAGAAAATGCTAAAAGTGAGCTTCCACCATAACTTAAAAATGGCACAGGAAGTCCTTTTAAAGGTAAAACAGTTGTAATTCCACTTCCATTTAGGAAAAGTTGAATTCCAATCAAGCTTCCAATTCCAAGAGCAAATAGTTGATACTCTTTCTTTTCACTTCTATTTGAAATTCTAAATATTCTAAGTAATAGAAATGAAAACAGTAAAAATATAATAGTTATTCCAAAAAGTCCGGATTCTTCTGCAATTCCAGCAAGCACAAAATCGGTATGAATGTCACTTAAATATCCTAGTTTAAATATTCCATTACCAATACCTACTCCAAACAGTCCCCCATGATGAATTGCATTTGTAGATTGAATTACTTGGCCATAATTTGCGATAGAACCTTCAACAATTGGCTTTGAAAAAAAGTTAGAGCTCATTGTATAAAGCCAGTTTTCTATACGAGCGAGTCTATAATCTTTTGAGAAAATTGCAACTGCTCCTATTATTATTCCAAACAAAAACATAAGCCCCATAGTCATTAATTTTCCGCCAGCTGCTATTAATAAAATAGTAAAAACTAAAAGCATAACAATGACTTGTCCAAGGTCTGAAAGTAAAAATGAAATAAAAGCCCAAAATATACCAAGTAATATCAAATAAGGTATTAATGTTTTTATCTCTTCTTTTAGTGTTTTTGACTTTTTAACTCTTCGTGTAAATGACCAAGATAAAAAAAATACCACACCTAGTTTAAAAAATTCTACAGGGGAAAATTTAAAAGGTCCTATTTTTATCCATCTTTTTGCACCATTTATTATAGGAGCGATGCTTTCAGGTAAAAAGGGTAAAATTATTACTAAAATTCCAGAAACTATCAAAATACTAAATCCTATAACATTAAACCATTTATCTGGATTTAATTTTGATAAAATAATCATCCATATAAAGCTTACAAAAGCAAATAAAGTATATCTCTCAAAAAAATGATATTCGCTTAAATTTTTTATTTTTTCTAAAAATACTGGTAGAGAGTAAGAAAAAACTGCTCCTATTAACATTAAAATAGCTACTAATATAAAAATTAAAGTATCAACTTTTTGCAATAAATTCCTTTATAAAGTATAATATATTTAAAATTTTATCATATTTAAAAAACTCTTTAAATAATTGGGGAATGATTTTTGCTTGAAAATAAAAAAGGTGAAAAATGGCATTTGAAATATCTAAAAGTTTTGATATCTTAGAGAAATCTTTGCATTATAGGAAAATAAGACAAGATATGATAGCAAGTAACATTGCAAATGCTGATACGCCTTACTATAGACCAAAAGATATAAGATTTGAAGAGGCTTTAAGTGCTGAAATTGACAAAAAATTTGGTAAACCTTCTAAAAAATTAGAGCTTGCAAAAACAAATCCAATGCACTTAGAGCCAAAAGATATAGAAAATGAATATAAACCAATTGTTTTTTTTAGAGATGGACATTTAGCAAGGAATGACGGGAATAGTGTAGATATAGATGTAGAAACAACAGAAATGGCAAAAAATAATATGGCATATAATGCTGCCATTAGGGCTTTGAGAAAAGATATTGAAATTTTTAAAGCAGTTATTGATTCAAGTAAAAACATTTAGAAGTGAAAAGTGAGAAGTAAAAAGTTGATATTAAAATATAAAATAAATCAAAACTTTTCATTTTTAATTTTTAACTTTTAATTTATTCTTAAAGGAAGAAGATGGCATTTTTAAATAGTTTTGATATTTCTGGTTATGGTTTATCAGCTCAAAGATTTAGAATAAATATAATTTCAGAAAATATTGCAAATGCTAATACTACTAGAACTCCTGAAGGAGGACCTTATAGAAGAAAAGAGGTTATTTTTAAAGCTATTCCTTTTGAAAAAGAGTTAAATAATGAAATAGAAAGTTTTAGATTTCATAAATATGAAAATCCTCTTGATGAAGATGGTGAGGATTATAAAGTAGCGAAACCACCTATTGAAACTGTTGTAGTTGATAAAATAGTTCGTGATGATAGTAAACCTATTTTAAAATATGACCCTACTAATCCAGATGCAGATGCAAATGGATATGTAGCATATCCAAATATTAATCCAGTTGTAGAAATGGCCGATTTAATAGAAGCAACTAGGGCATACCAGGCAAATGTTGCTGCATTCCAGAGTGCAAAATCAATGGCACAAAGTGCAATAAATATACTGGAAGGATAATAGATGGCTTTTATAAATAAAATAGATACACAAAGTCTAAATCCTTTAAATGTAAAGAGCCAAAAAAATTCTAGTGATTTAGACTTTGAAAAAGTCTTAAAACAAGAAGTTGAAGAAACAAATAAATTAATGCAAAAAGCAGAAGTAGCAGAAGCAGAAATTGCCAGTGGAGAGGTTCAAGATTTAGCTAAAGCTAGTATTACTATTCAGAAAGCTGAAATGAAAATGAAAATGATGTTAGAAGTGAGAAACAAAGCAATAAATGCATATAAAGAACTACTAAAAACTCAAATTTAATGAATAATTCTAGGCTTATATGGATTTTTCTTTCTTTTTTTGTAGCAATAGCTTTTGTATATACATTTTTTGTTTATTTTAGTATTGCAAAACCTAGATATTATAAAAAACCAATTACTCAAAAAGAAGAAATAGCAGTTAGAGGCTCTATATACACAGATGAATATACTATTGCAAAAAGTAAGAAACTTTATGGAGTTTATATCTATCCTGAGTTTATAGATCCTCAAAAGAAAGAGCTTTTTTTTAATCTATTTTCTATATATTCAGGTGTACCGGTTAGTGAAATTAAAAAAAAAATAGCCCTTTATACAAAAAAAGGTATAAGAAGAGTACGTATTGCAACAGTTGATTTAAAAACTAAACAAAATCTTTTATATCTTAAAAAAGTTCTTGATAAAAAAAGAGTTTTTCTTGCTACAAAAAGTGGTATCAGAATAGGGTATGATATTGTAAGTTTTGATTTTAAAAGAGTATATCCATATGAAGATGTATTAGAACCAGTCCTAGGAAGATATAGAAAAGATGAAAAAAGAGGTGAAAATGGATTAGAAGAGTATTATGATGATATTTTAAGAGCAAGACGAAATGGAATTATTAGAGGGTTTAGAGATGTATTTGGAAATATAATATATGATAAAAATGCAATTGTTAAACAACCTATAAATGGAAATGATATAAAGCTTAACATAAACTTAGTCCTTCAAAGAAAAATTGAAAAATTTTTAGATGTTCAAAAAGAAAAATTTAAAGCAAAAGAAGTAATTGCTGCTGTAATGGATAGTAGAAGTGGTAAAATTATAGCAATAGCTACCTCAAACAGATATAATCCAACTTTTATAAGACATCAGGATATTCCTAATATGAAAATTAGTGCCATTAGAGAACTTTTTGAACCCGGGTCTGTTATGAAGCCTATTACTTTTGCGATTCTTTTAGAACTAAATAGAGTAAATCCGTATGAAATTATTAAAGGTTATAATGGAAAATGGAAACCTGAGTGGAGAAAAACACCAATAAGAGATGATGATCCATTTGATTGGATTAGTGCAGAAAATGTTATTGTTTATTCAAGTAATATAGGAATCTCACAGCTTGCATTAAGATTAACTAATAAAGAGTTTTTAAATTGGCTTTATAGATTTGGTTTTGGAAAACTGTCTGGTATTGACCTGCCTTATGAGCTTAAAGGTAAACTTAGAAGTCTTAGACTTTTACATTATCCAGTATATAAATCAACTACTGCTTATGGATATGGAATACTAGTGAATTTCGTTCAGCTTTTAAAAGCTTATAACGTTTTTAATAATAGAGGTATTATGATAACACCAAAAATAGCAGATGTTAAAAGTGAAGAAAAAAGAGTAATGAGTCCAAAAAATGCTGAAATAATGCTTGGAATTTTAAGGAAAGTAGTATTAAAAGGTACCGGGAAAGCTGCTAATATTAAAGGGCTTTTTATTGCTGGTAAAACTGGTACTGCGCATGTTTCAATGGGGAAAAAAGGTTACCAACAAGTTTATAACTCTTCATTTTTTGGATTTGTAAATGATGGCAATCATAAGTATACAATAGGAGTTACTTTTTTTGATATAAAAGCTAAATGGCCAAATTATTTTGCTTCAAATTCTGCTGTACCTACGTTTAAAAAAATTGTTGATATAATGATAAAAGAAAACCTTTTAAAAATGGACAATGGAAAATGAAAAAAGGTTAGTAGAGGTTAATAGAGGTATTAGAGGTAATAAAGGTATTAAAAGTTAGTAGAGGTTGTATAGGTTGTATTTTAATACCTCTAAAACCTCTAATACTCTCCACTAACCAATCAACCTATACAGGAGAAAAAATGATGGAATTATTAAAAATATTAGATTACAAATTTTTAGAATTGCCTCTTTACAAAATAATTTTGGCACTTTTATTTTTATTTTTTTTCTTAATTATTAGAAAAGTTTTTGCTGTTTTTATTTTAAATTTTTTTAGATTTTTGGTAAGAAAAACAAAGAATGAGTTTGATGATAAACTTCTTCATGCTATAAAAGAGCCTATTAAGTTTTTATTTGTTATAGCAGGGCTTTATTTCTTTTTTTATTTTTTAGAGGTAAACAATGCTGTTATTAAGCATATTTTAAAAGGCCTTTTAATTTTTGATGTTTTTTGGGCTATTTATAATGTTATTAATGAATTTGAAGAGAATGTATATAAACTTTTAGGAAAGTTTGGTAAGGCTTCAAAAGAGTTAGCGAGTTTCACAGTAAAGATTACAAAAATATTAGTTATTTCGATTGGTGTTATTGCTTTACTTCAAGATTGGGGTATTAATGTGACAGGATTTATTGCGTCTTTAGGACTTGGAGGCCTTGCATTTGCACTTGCAGCAAAAGACACAGCAGCTAATATTTTTGGAGGCATAGCAATACTTACAGACAATATTTTTAAACTTGGTGAATGGGTAAAAATAGGAAATGTTGAAGGTATAGTGGAAGACATTGGCATTAGGACTACAAAAATAAGAGCATTTGATAAGAGGCTTATTATTGTTCCAAATGCTACTATTGCTAATACGAGTGTTGAAAATTTTAGTAGGCGGGACAAAAGAAGAATTATGATGAGAGTAGGTCTTGTATATGGTACTCCAATTGATACAATTAAAAAAATAGTAAATGATATAAGAGAAATGCTTCTATCTCATCCTGAAATAGCTAAAGATGAGAGTTTGCTTATATATTTTGATGAGTTTAGTGATTCAAGTCTTAGTATTTTTTGCTACTTTTTTACAAATACAGCCGAATGGAAAGAGTATCTGAGAATTAGAGAAGATATAAATCTTAAAATCAAAGAAATTGTAGAGAAAAATGGTAGCAGTTTTGCATTTCCTAGCAATTCTATTTATTTTGAAACACCAATTATAATTGAAGAGGTTAGTAAAGGTTGTATAGGTTAGTATAGGTAATAACTTCAACACCTCTATTACCTCAAAACCAATCGATGTCTGATGGTCAGGAAAAATAGAAAAAGAAGTAAACTAGGGGATAATAGTTATTTGATTTCGATTTTTTTGCCTTCCGGTTTTTGTTTTTTAGGAATAAATACTTTTAATACTCCGTCTTCATATTTTGCTTCAATATTATCTAAATCAGCATCATTTGGTAATTTAAATGCTCTTTCAAATCTACCAAAGAAACTTTCAATCCTTGTATAGTTTGGTTTTTCTTCTTTTTTTTCAAGTTTTCTCTCTCCTGAGATTGTCAATACTCCGTCATTTATAGAAATTTCAATATCTTCTTTTTTAACTCCAGGCAAATCAATTTCTAAGTAATAACCTTTTTCATCAACTCTTTCATTTATTGCTGGTGTAAATGTTTCAACTTTTTGAACAGGTCTGTTTGCTTGAAGCACTGCTCCAATTCTTCTTTCAATATCTTGTAACTCTCTAAAAGGATCAAATACCATTGGCCACATTTTCCCCCTCCTTTTTGTAAAGGATTTTTAGTTGTCAGAATTATAATAAATTATAAATAAAAAGTCAAGAAATTTTATATATAAGTACTAAAGTTTCTTAAGAAAAAAAATTTTTACTACTTGCAACTCGCAACTAGATAAGTAGCCAAGTTCCAGGTTCCAAGCGGATGAAGTTCCAAGTTTCAGGTTCTATATTATACCAATTCTAATATAGTCATAGTTTTTAAATAGAAGTATATGCTTTAATTGGTTGTATTTGATTAACTAAATTTTATTATATTGAAGTGTCTAAACATTTTGGAATTGGTATTATTATCTATTACTTGGAACTTGGTTACTTGGATATTTGGCTACTTCACTTGCTTGGAACCCAGATCGGCAACCTAGAACTTCATCTGTTTGGAACTTTTAAGGCACTTTTATTTGATATATTAAAAAAAAACCCATAAGGACGAAAAATGTTAGAAAAATTTTTTAAACTTAAAGAGAAGAATACTACTGTATCTACTGAGCTTAGAGCAGGATTTTCTACGTTTCTTGCAATGATGTATATTGTACCTGTCAATGCTTCTATTATGAGTTTGACTGGAATGCCTTATGATGCATTAATTACTGCAACTGCAGTTGTTACAATAATAGCTACTATTTTAAATGGCTTTTGGTCAAATACACCTGTAGCTATGAGTGTAGGGATGGGGCTTAATGCTTATTTTACTTTTGGGTTAGTTAAAGGTATGGGAATTCCATGGCAAACAGCTCTTGGTATTGTTATGATAAGCGGTATTATATTTTTAATTTTATCATTTACAAAATTTAGAGTATGGGTGCTTGAATCAGTTCCATTAGATTTACGAAGAGCAATTAGTGCGGGTATTGGTATGTTTATAGCATTTATTGGTCTTCAAGGTATGGGATTTATTGTGAAAAATGAAGCAGTATTAGTAGGCCTTGGAAATATTAAAGACCCAAATGTTTTATTAGGATTATTTGGATTTATTATAGCTGCTTTTCTTTATGCATATAGAGTAAAAGGTGCTTTTATTTTATCAATTTTAGTGACAACTATTGTAGCTTGGGTATTTGGACTTGCAAAACTTCCTGATGGAATAATTTCAGCTCCTGCAAGCATTGCTCCAATTGCTTTTAAGTTTGATTTAGCGAGTGCGTTTAGTTTATCTCTTATACCTGTAATAGTTACTTTTTTGATTACAGATATGTTTGATACTATAGGAACGCTTGCAGGGATAGGCACAAGAGCAGAGCTTTTTAAAGATGGAAGCAAAGAACTTCAAAAGACTCTTGAGGCTGATGCAGCTGCAACTGTAATTGGTGCTTCAATTGGTACTTCTACAACTACTTCTTTTATTGAAAGTGCGGTTGGGGTTGAAGAGGGAGGAAGAAGTGGTCTTACTGCGGTTTTTACAGGGTTATTTTTTATAACAACTCTATTTTTCTTACCGCTTTATAAGGCAATTCCTAGTAATGCTATTTATCCTATTTTGGTAATGGTTGGTGTTTTAATGTTTAGTGAGCTTAAGAATATTAATTTTAAAGATTTAACAATTGCTATTAGTGTTTTTGTGACAGTAGTTCTTATGCCTCTTACTTACTCTATTACTATTGGACTTAGTGCAGGATTTGTTACATATGTAGTTTTAGCATTATTAAAAAAAGAATTTGACAAAATAAATATTGGTACAATTACTCTTGCTATTATTGGATTTTTGGCTTTTCTCTTTCACTAGTTTTCCTTTATAAAAGGAAATAATGTAAAAAATTCTTCTCTTTTTTTATCATTTATCATTTTCCATTTTTCATTTTCCATTAATTTTATATGGTATAATTCCATCCCCCCTAAACTACAAAGAGGCTTTGCAATTGTCAAAAAGGGCAGTTGCAAGGGCTGGCCGTAGTGCCTACGGGGAGGTTGATAAGTGGCCAAGTAGCCAAGTTCCGAGTTTCAATTGAAAACAAGGAAAAAATTTAAAAAAGTAGCCAAGTACCAAGTTGTCAAGTTCCAAATAATTTATAAAAACTATGGAACTTGAAGCCTGGAACTTGGAACTAAAAAAGAAGGGGTTATTATGAAAGTTAGAGCATCAGTTAAGAAAATTTGCCCTAAATGTAAAATTGTTAAAAGAAAAGGCATTGTTAGGGTAATTTGTGAAAATCCAAGACATAAACAAAGACAAGGATAGGAAATGGCTAGAATTGCTGGTATTGACTTACCTAAAAAGAAAAAAATCGAGTATGCACTTCCATATATTTATGGAATCGGACTTACAACTAGTAGAAAAATTTTAAAAGATACTGGAATTGATCCAAATAAAAGAGTATATGAATTAACAGAAGAAGAAGTTTCAATTTTAAATAAAGAAATTCAAAATAATTATATTGTAGAAGGTGAGCTTAGAAAAATTGTTCAGCTTAATATCAAAGAACTTATGGATTTAGGTTGTTATAGAGGACTTAGACATAGAAAAGGTCTGCCTGTTAGAGGACAAAGAACTAAAACTAATGCTAGAACTAGAAAAGGTAAAAGAAAAACTGTTGGTGCAAAAGCAAAATAAGGGGTAGATGATGGCAAAAAGAAAATTAACTAAAAAGAAAAAAATTAAAAAACAAATAGCAAGAGGGATAGTATATATTTCTGCTACTTTTAATAATACAATGATTACAGTTACTGATGAAATGGGAAATGCTTTATGTTGGAGTAGTGCAGGAGCACTTGGTTTTAAAGGAAGTAAAAAGTCAACTCCATTTGCTGCTCAACAAGCAGTAGAAGATGCAATGGCAAAAGCTAAAGAATATGGAATTAAAGAAGTAGGTATTAAAGTACAAGGACCAGGTGGTGGTAGAGAGACAGCAGTTAAAACTGTAGGTGCGATTGATGGAATTAAAGTACTTTGGATGAAAGATATTACTCCTCTGCCACACAATGGTTGTAGACCAAGAAAAAGAAGAAGGGTGTAACGATGGCTAGATATACAGGACCTGTTGAGAGAATAGAAAGAAGACTAGGAGTTTCATTAGAACTTAAGGGTGAGAGAAGACTTGCTGGAAAAAGCGCACTTGATAGAAGACCTTATGCACCTGGTCAACATGGACAAAGAAGAGCTAAAATTTCTGAATATGGATTACAACTTAGAGAAAAACAAAAAATTAAATATTATTATGGTGTTTTAGAAAAACAATTTAGAAGATTTTTTAAAGAAGCAAACAGACAAGAAGGAAGTACAGGGGAAAACCTAATCAAACTACTTGAAAGAAGACTTGATAATGTTGTTTTCCGAATGGGATTTGCAACAACTAGAAGATTTGCAAGACAACTTGTAACTCATGGACATATTTTAGTAAATGGAAGAAAAGTAAATATTCCTTCATATCTTGTAAAAGAGGGAGATAGAATAGAAATTAGAGAAAAATCTAAAAACAATCCTCAAATTCAAAGATCATTAGAATTATCAGCACAAACTGGTATAGCTCCATGGGTAGATGTAGATAAAGAAAAACTAGTAGGAGTATTCCAAAGAATTCCAGAAAGAAGTGAAGTAAATATTCCAGTAGATGAAAGATTAGTAGTTGAGCTATACTCTAAATAATAGGGGTTAAAAAATGAATAAAATAAAAACAGAAGTTTTGATTCCAACTGAATTTTCTTATAAAAAAGAGGGAAACTTCGCTCAAATCGAAGTTTACCCTTTTGAATCTGGTTTTGGAGTAAGCGTAGCTCATCCAATTAGAAGAACTCTTATAGCAGCTACAACTGGATATGCTCCAGTTGGATTAAAAATTGAGGGAGTTAAGCACGAGTTTGATTCTCTAAAAGGTATGCTTGAGGATGTAGCAAGCTTTATTATTAATCTTAAAAATATTAGATTTAAGATTAAAGATTCATCTAAAGATGAAGTAGTAGTTGATTATACCTTTGTAGGTCCAAAAGAGGTAAAAGGTGAAGATTTAATTACTGATGAAGTTGATGTGGTTACACCTGAAGAGTATATAGCTACTTTAAATGAAGAAGGCGAGCTAAAGCTCTCTTTAATCATCAAAAAAGGTATGGGGTTTGTAGCTGTAGAGAATTATAGAGACACTCTTCCAGATGGATTTATAGGGCTTGATGCATATTTCAGTCCTATCAGAAAAGTAGTTTATAATATTGAAAATGTTTTAGTAGAAGACGACCCGAACTTTGAAAAAGTAATTTTTGAAGTTGAAACGGATGGACAAATAGATCCAATTGATGCTTTTAAAGATGCTGTAAATAACTATCTAAATCAATTTAGTGTATTTTCAAAAGAATTTAAGCTTGAAACTAAAAAAGTTGAAAGTTTCAGTTTACCAGAAGAGTATAATATTTTATTTGAACAAATTGAAACTCTAAATCTTAGAAGTAGAAGCTTTAATGCACTTGATAGGGCTGGAATTAAATTTGTGGGTGAATTAGTTCTTATGGGTAAAGAAAAAATAGCAAATATCAAAAACCTTGGTACTAAATCACTTGAAGAAATTTTTGAAAAGCTTGAAGAGATTGGATTCTCTATTAATAAAACATTACCGCTTGATATTAAAAAAGCAATTGAAGAGAAGTTAGCAAAACTTAAAGGAGAAGAGTAATGAGACATAGACATGGGTATAGAAAGCTTGGTCGTGATAGTGAACACAGACTTGCACTTCTAAAAAATTTAGCATGTGATCTAATTGAAAATGAAAAAATCGAAACAACAGTTCCAAAAGCAAAAGAACTTAGAAGATATATTGAAAAACTTATTACAAGAGCAAAAGATGAAGTAGATTTAAACACTCACAGATATGTATATAGCAAACTAGGTTCAAACGAAAGAGCAAAAGCTGCTACAAAAAAACTAATTGAAATTATTGCACCAAGATTTACAAATAGAAATGGTGGATACACAAGAATTATAAAAACTAGATTTAGAAGAGGTGACGCTGCTGAGATGTGTATTATTGAATTTGTAGGAGAATAATATGGAGATTCCTTTTTCTAATGAAGATTTAAAAGAAGCAGTAGCAGGAGTACTTGAAGAAATTCGTCCTATGCTTCAAATGGATGGCGGTGATGTTACTTTAATTGATGTTAGAAAGCCAACAGTTTTTGTTCAGCTTCAAGGTGGCTGTGTCGGGTGTGCTAGTGCAGGAGCTACGCTAAAATATGGTATTGAAAAAGCATTAAAAGAAAAAATTCACCCAGATTTAGTAGTAATAAATGTACCTCATGGATATGAGGATAAATTGGATGAGCTTGCGAAATATTCATTCTGATTTGAAAGATATTATTAAAGAAGCTATTGCCAAAAAGGATTATCAAAAGGTGATGGCTATTTTAAATAAGCTTTTTTCTCCCTCTTTACCAAAAAGCGAAGAGATAGATGGAATAAGCTTTACAGATGTAAAACAAATTGTAAAAGACAAGCAAGATTTAGAAAATATTTTACTCTCAACCAAAGTTATTTTTGAAGATAAAGACGAATTAATTGAGTTTTTTGAAATGCTTTTGAAGTATGGGTTCAAAGAAAATGCTATAAGTTATTTTGAAGAGCTTCTTTATAACTTAAATGATATAGAGATAATTGATGGATTTAATTCACTACTTAAACAATGATTTAATAACTGATAATACGAAGGAGCTTACTCCTTCAAAACTTTTTCTAAAAACTTCTCAAAACTCAAAGTATAGCTTTCATATTAAACATTATATTACTCCTAAAAATCTATTAAGTTCACTTAATCTTAAAACAAAGTTTATAGGTATTACCGGAACTAATGGCAAAACTACCACAGCTTTTGTTTTAGGATACTTACTACGAAGCCAAGGTTTTAATGTAGGTGTGCAGGGGACTGAGGGATTTTATTTTAATGAAGAATTGGTAGAAGACAAAACCCTTACAACTCCCCCTATTTTAACTACAATCAAAAGAGCTTTTAAATATAAACCAGATTTTTTTATTATGGAAGTTAGTTCTCATGCAATTGTTCAAAATAGAATTGAAGGAATAGATTTTTTTGCTAAGATTCTTACCTCTTTTTCGCAAGACCATCTTGATTTTCACAAGACTATGGATGAATACAAAAAAGTTAAAGAGTCTTTTTTTCAAGATGAAACGATAAAAGTAGTTAATGGAAAAATTAAAAGTAGCCAAGTTTCAAGTTCTAAGTTCCAAGTTGTGGAGGTAGGAAGGTATGATTTTGAAATAAATTCAAAAAATTTATATGTATTAGAAAAGCCTATTATTGATGATATTCCAATGGCAGGGAAATTTAATAAAATGAATTTTTCTCTTGCAATTAAATTAAGTGAAATAATCTCAAAAAAATTTAATATTACTTGGAACTTGAAACTTGGAACCTGGAACTTTAAAGTACCTGGTAGAATGGAAATAGTTTGTAAAAATCCTCTAATTATTATAGATTTTGCACATACCCCTGATGGAATGGAAAAAGTCCTAAGTTCAGTCAAGGGCAGAAAAATTGTAGTGTTTGGGGCCGGAGGAAATAGAGATAAAGCAAAACGTCCTCTAATGGGTGCTGTTGCAGAAAGGCAAGCAGAATATATAATACTTACAGAAGATAATCCAAGATGCGAGAATAGAGTAGTTATTTGTGAGGAGATTGCAAAAGGAATAAAAAGTAAAAAATATGAAATAATTACCGATAGAAAAAAAGCTATAAAAAAAGCTATTGAAATTGCAAAAAAAGAAAATTTAATTCTTTTCGTTTTAGGAAAAGGTGATGAAAAATATATTGAAAAGTGTAAAGAAAAAATTCCTTTTAGTGATAGGAATATTATAAAAAATTATATTTAACAGAACATAAAGTTTGCTTAGAGGATATTATAAAATAGTTACATTTGCATTTGTGTTTTTTAATAAATTTTTTTTGTTTTTTGTGTTTATTTAACTTTTTATTTGTAAAATAAGTAAAATTATGATATAAGTTAAATCTAAACATAAAATATAAAAAAAAGGAGAGCGATATGCAAATGCCAAAACCAAAAAATATAATTTTTATGTGTCAAGTAAAAAGACCACCAACATTTCCAAAACCTAGCTGTGTAAGAGAAGGAAAAGAAGATTTATTTCCATATACTCAGCAAAAAATGATGGAAATGGGAATTGATCCTATGACAAACTGGATTGTACCAACTGGTTGTCTTAATAGATGTAACTTTGGACCAGTTATGCTTGTAGAACCTGGAAATTATATGTATGTTGATCTTGATAAAGAAAAAATTGATAGAATTTTAGAAGAACATATCAAAAATGGAAATCCAGTTGAAGAATATTTAATACCGAAGGAATTTTGGGCATGACAATTGAAATGCTTTATAGTAAAATTCACAGAGCCACAGTAACGGATGCCAACTTAAATTATGTTGGCTCCATTACTATTGATGAAGAGCTTATGGAAGAAGCGAATTTACTAGTAGGTCAAAAAGTAGATGTTGTAAATATTAATAATGGAGAGAGATTTTCTACTTATGTAATTAAAGGAGAACGTGGTAAAAGAGAAATTTGTCTGAATGGAGCAGCTGCTAGAAAAGCACATCCTGGAGATAAAATTATTATTATTGCTTATGCTCATATGACTCCCCAAGAAGCAAAAAGTTTTAGACCGGCTGTCATAATTGTAGATGATAACAATAATGTAATAGAAAAAACAACTTACTTACAGGATGATAAATGAAAACAATTGAAATTAAGGTAAATGATAATAAATTTGAAAAAATTGTAAATATTTTAGAATCTTTAAAGGGTGGTATAATATATCAATTTAGAGTAAAAGAGATAGAAAAAGATTTTCAAGAAATTAAAAAAGAGATTAAATATTTAAAAAAGAATAATAAATCTCCTCAAGATGCAAGAACATTTTTAAATGAATTATAAAGTTAAAATTTTAGAAATTGCTAAAAAGGATGTTAAAAAGCTTTTTAAGAAATATAAATCTATAAAAGAGAATTTATTAAAATTAATTGATTTATTAGAAATTAATCCTAAAATAGGAATTCATTTAGGTAAAAATTATTATAAAATAAGAGTTAAAAATTCAGATATTAAAAAAGGTAAAAGAGGAGGATATAGAGTAATTTATTATTTAGTTGATAAGAATAAAGAAGTATGGATATTAAAGATTTATTCAAAAAGTGATATTGATAATTTATCAGATTAATATGTTTTTTCTTTATTAAAGGAGGATTAATGTTTGGTAATCTTGATTTGAATGAAATGATGCAAAAACTTCAAGAACAAATGCAGGCGGCTGATAATAAAACGTATAGTGCAAAAAGTGGCGGAGGACTTGTTGAAGCCACTGTGAATGGGAAGTTTGAAGTAATTGATATAAAAATTGATGATAGTTTACTTGAAGATAAAGAAGCACTTCAAATTCTTCTTATGAGCGCAGTTAATGATGCTATAAAAATGGCAGTTGAAGATAAAAAAGCACAAGCTCTTAATATGTTTGGTGGAATGAATTTGGGGCAATGAGATTTTTTTTATTATTCCCTATTTTTTTATTTGCAATGAATTTTGATTTTTCTCCATGTTTTAAAAAATATAAAAATATATATTCGGTAGTTCCTATTACAAACTCAAAAAGTATAACTTTTTCAAAGCCTACAAAATATATATTTTATGATCCTTTTACAAAAATGTATGTAGTATCTGCTAAAAATAAAAAAGTTATTGATTTTTATGATAATCCAAAACTTGGTTGGTTTATGGCAGCAATTAATTTTGATAGTGTTTATGGTGGAACATTTGCAAAAGATATGCTTTTTTTAAATCCTGCAAAACTAAGTACACATACACCTAAAAATACAATAATAGTAGATTTTTTCTGTAGGGCTTATGGTGTAGGAAGTGGAATTGGTTTTATAAAATCAAGTTTTGTTAAACATTTTGCGAAATTCGGGTATTGGGGAGATATTGGTATTGAAGTAGATAGATTTATGAAGGTAAAATATGTAGACCCTTTTTATGTACAAGGAATTAAACCGGGAGAAAGAATAGTTTTTATAAATGGTAAAAATGCAAATGTGAAAACTTTTAGTAAGTATGTATTGCTTGGGAAAATTGGAGATGAGGTTAAAATAACTGCTAATAATAGAAGTTTTTTAGTCAAAATAAGAAAGAAAATTTATAATTTTACTCCACTAATGCATTTTGATATAGTAGTAGATAAAAATTTAATAGTAACAAAAGTACCAAAAAAAATATATAATAAAACATACTTAACTCCTCCTGCAAGATTAATAGCAGTTAATGGTAAAAAAATTCATTCTTTTAGTGAACTTAAAAAAGCATTATCTTTTGACAAAAATGTTACAATTACGTTAGAAAAAGATGGTATAAAAATAAATATTCCTCTAAGGTAGTAAATGGAAGAATTTATAAAAAAAAATTTAATTAAAGTTAAAAGTTTTCATCCTTTTTTTGAAAAAGCTCTTAATGAGATGCTAATAGCTGGTGGTAAAAGATTTAGACCAAGTCTACTGCTATCAGTCGTAAGAGCATATGAACCTATGCTAATAGATAGTGCAAAATATGCTGCATTTGCAATTGAGTTAATTCACACATATTCTTTAATTCATGATGATTTGCCGGTGATGGATAATGCTAGTTTAAGACGAGGACATCCTACACTACATGTGACTTATGATGAAGTTACTGCAACACTTGTTGGAGATGCACTTAACACTTATGCTTTTGAGGTGCTAAGTAAAGCGCCTATGCATAATGACATAAAAATAGAACTTATAAAAATTTTAGCTGAAAATGCAGGACCTAATGGTATGGTTTTAGGTCAGGCGATAGATTGTTATTTTGAAAATAAAAAATTGAATATTAATGAGCTTAAATTTTTACATCTAAATAAAACAGGCAAACTTATTGCTGCAAGTCTTAAAATGGGAACTATTATTGTAAATAAAACAGAATTAGCTGATAAACTATATGATTTTGGATTAAAGCTAGGACTGCTTTTTCAAATTCAAGATGATTTATTAGACCTTTTAGATTCAAGCGAGACAGGGAAAACGACGGGAGTTGATGAAAATAAAAACACTTTTGTTACTATTTTAGGAATTGATGAAGCTAAAAAAGAAGCAGACAAATTAGCAGGGGAAATTGAAAAAGAACTAAATGAATTTGATGAAAGTTTAAAAGTTGAGTTAAATAAATTGCTTGAAAAATATCTTTATAGACACAGTAAAGTGAAAAGTGAAAAGTGTAAAATGTAAAATTGGAAATGAAAAATAATAAAAAGGTAATTAGTATATTTGTATATTAATTAATTGGGCTAATAAACCAATAACAAATATACAAATATACTAATAGTACACAAATAACTAAAGAAAGGTTTATGATGTATAAAAAAATGGCAGATACGATAAGATTTTTAGCAGCGGATATGGTTGAGAAGGCAAAATCAGGTCATCCAGGTGCAGCTCTTGGACTTGCTGATATAATGACAGTATTTAGTGAGATTGTGAATATTACTCCACATAATCCAAATTTTATTAATAGAGATAGAGTTGTGTTTTCAGGAGGACATGCGACTCCTCTTATTTACTCAATGCTTTATTTATGGGGTTATGATATTACTCTTGAAGATTTAAAAAATTTTAGACAGCTTGGCAGTATTACTCCTGGTCATCCAGAAATTGGACATACACCGGGAATTGAAGTAACAACTGGTCCTCTTGGACAAGGTGTGGCAAATGCTGTTGGATTTGCTATGGCAAAAGAATTTTTATCTAGACGTTTTAGTGAAATTGACCATAAAGTTTGGTGTTTTTGTGGAGATGGGGATTTAGAAGAAGGAATTGCTTATGAAGCTTGTAGTATTGCAGGAAAACATAATCTAAAAGACTTAATCATAATTTATGACAGCAATAATATTTCAATTGAAGGTGATGTGAGTATTGCATTTAATGAAGATGTGAAAAAAAGATTTGAATCTCAAGGTTTTAGAGTACTTGAGATGAATGGGCATGACTATGATGAAATTAAAAAGACTTTGCAAACTGCTAAAAATAGTGATAAACCAACATTAATTATTGCGAAAACTATAATTGCAAAAGGCGCTGTAGGAGTTGAAGGAAGTGAAAAAACTCACGGGGCACCACTTGGAGAAGATGTAATTAGAAAAAGTAAAGAGGCAGCAGGTTTTAATCCTGATGAGAAATTTATTGTTCCAGAAGATGTGCTGATTAGGTTTAGATGTGTGAGAGAAAAAGGAGAATTATTAGAGGCTGAGTGGAATAAAAAAGCAAGAGTTAAAGAAATCGAAGAATTTTTCAAAAAAGACTTTTCTAGAATTAATTGGCCTGAATTTAAAGAAGGTGAAAATATTGCTACTAGAAAAAGTAATGGTGAAATTTTAAATGCAATTGCTATTGCAATTCCAAGTTTCTTAGGAGGTAGTGCTGATTTAGCACCATCGAATAATACTTTACTCAAATGTGAAGACGATTTTCCAAACGGTAGAAACTTACACTACGGAATTAGAGAACACGCTATGGCGGCAATCAATAATGCTTTTAGTGCTTATGGCTTTTTACCGTATGTGGCTACATTTTTAGTATTTAGTGATTACCTAAGAGGTGCATTAAGAATAGCAGCTTTAAGTTCACACAAAAACTATTGGATCTTTACACATGATAGTATAGTAGTTGGAGAAGATGGACCAACTCATCAGCCAATTGAACATTTAACATCTCTTAGAGCTATTCCAAACCTTTACGTATTTAGACCTGCCGATGCAAATGAAAATGTAAATGCTTGGAAGGCAGCATTAAATATTGATGCACCAGTTGTTTTTGCTTTAAGTAGACAGGGGTTAAAAAATATAACACCAAAAGAAGTTGATTTAAAGAGAGGTGCTTATATCCTTAGGGATGGAAAAGCTGATATAACGCTTGTAGCAAGTGGTAGTGAAGTTAGTTTAGCGATGGAAGTAGCTGTGGAACTTGATGCAAGAGTTGTAAGTGTGCCTTGTTTTGATCTATTTGATGAACAGACGCAAGAATTTAAAAATAGCTTATTTAAAGGAAAAATAGTAGCTATTGAAGCAGGAAGGGGATTTGAGTGGTATAAATATGCCGATGAGGTTATAGGGATGGATACATTTGGTGCAAGTGGAAAAGGTGGAGAAGTTTATAAATATTTTGGGTTTGATAAGGACAAAATAATTGAAAAACTTAGAAATAGTTAAAATAAAGGTAGAGAATTTAAGAGAGCTTTTTAAGTTTTTGTTGTTATCGAATTTAACATTTATAAGTGCGATTGTTTCTCTTAATCTATATGTGTTAGTTAAGAAATTACCAATATATTTTGTAATTTTTGATTTAGTAGCAATTGTGGTAGAATTTTTACTAATAAAAGTTACAATTTTTGTATTTAATAAAATGGATGAATTGATAAAGGAAGTAAAATGATGGAAATAGTTAGTATTTTAACAATTATTGTTTCTTTAGGTTTATTTATGTATTTAATAAATTCCTTAGTTAAAGGTTTAAAATGATTTTAGCAACACCAGGACCGGTTGAAATTCCTTATTTTGTTAGAGAAACATTTTTGAGTGAGACTATTCATCATAGAACACCTGAATTTAAATCTATTTTATTAGAAGCACTTGAAAGATTTTCAAAAATTACTAAATTACCAAATAATGTATTTCTTTCAAGTTCAGGTACAGGTGCAATGGAAGCAAGTGTTATAAATATAGTAAAGAAAAAAGCTCTTACTATCAATGCTGGAAAATTTGGTGAGAGATGGGGTAAAATCTGTGAAGCTCACGGAATTAATTATAAAGAACTAAAATATGATTGGGATACTCCAGCAAGTGTTGATGAAGTAGTTGAGGCTATTAAAGATACTGAAATTGACTCATTATTTATTCAGATAAGTGAAAGTGCAGGAGGGCTTAGACATCCAGTTGAAAGAGTAGCAAAAGCAGTAAAACAAGTAAGAGATGATATAATCATTGTTGCAGATGGTATTACTGCTCTTGGAGTTGAAGATATTGATACAAGTAATATTGATGTAGTAGTAGGAGGTAGCCAAAAAGCATTTATGCTTCCACCAGGACTTGCAATGTTAGGTTTAAGTGTTGCAGCAGTTGAGAGAATTGGCAAAGGAAAAGGATTTTATTTTAACTTAGCAAATGAGATTAAAAAACAGCGTGATGGTACTACTGCATTTACACCAGCTACAAGTTTGATTATAGCACTAAATGAAGTACTTAAAAAATTAGAAAGTATCGGTCTAACTAAACATTATCAAGATACTGCAAAAAGACATAAATCGATATTAGAGGCTCTAAAAGCAATAGGACTTTCTATTTATCCTAAAAATCCGGCTCTATCAATGGCAGCTATATATACTCCTAAAGCCGAAGAGATTAGAAAAATCTTAAAAACAAAATATCAGGTAAATGTAGCAGGTGGACAGGATTTTATGAAAGGCAAGCTATTTAGAATTAATAATATGGGATTAATAGAAGATTATAAAATGGAATATATCTTAAATAGTATAGAACTAGCTCTTGATGAACTTGGAATTAGACCATATGATGGAAGTGCAGTTAAAGTCTATTCAAGTGAAAAATTAAAAGTGTAAAATGAAAAATGAAAAGATAAAAATAGAAATTGATTTATTAAGAGATTCTTTAAGAAATATTTTTGTTGTTATGTTTGCTATAATGAGTGGAGAAGTAAGTTTGATTTATAAAATCTTACATAATAATTTTAATTATGCTGATTTTATATTAATTTTATTAGGTTTTGTCAGTATTATATGTTTTAACAAATATAAAAAATAGCAAATATGTTGAAATGAAGAAACTTCTTGAAAGGTTGAAGGAATGAATTATCTAATAGGAATAGTGCTATTATTGATTTTAATGTGGTTTTTATTTCAATCAGTTGATATTTCTATAAAAGAAGAAAAATGATTTTTGCACACGATATACCAGATGGAGCAAAGCTTTATTTTGGCAAAAAAGCCAAAATAAAAAGAGAAGTAGAGCGTTTAGCTAGTGAGGTATTTGAATCGTTAGATTACGAAGAGATAGTAAGCCCGTTTTTTTCTTATCACCAGCTTGAAGCTTTAAGTGAGAAAGAACTTATTAGATTTACAGATAAAGAAAATAGAAATTTGGCTCTAAGAGGAGATAGTTCAATTGATATTATAAGAATAGTATTAAAAAGACTAAAAAGTGAAGCCAAAAAATGGTTTTATATTCAGCCGGTATTTCGTGCACCGTCAACTGAGATTAATCAAATTGGGGCTGAGTGGCTTGAGGGGAATATAGAAGATATACTTAATACAAACATAAATATTTTAAAAAGACTAAATAAAAATTATCCTCTTGTTTTATCTCATATTCAAATTCCAAAAAAAGTATGCGAGTTAACGGGGCTTGATATTGAAGATATTAAAAAAATGAGAATTTATAAATTCAAAGAACCTTGGTTAAAAGAACTTTTAAAAATTAATAAACCAGAAGATATTGACTTAAATGTGTATCCATACGAAATAGGTAATTATTTAAAAGAGCTAATTGAAACTAGCAAAAAAATAAATTATGATATTATTTTAGCGCCGCTTTATGTAGCAAATCTTAGATACTATACTGGACTTTTTTATAGATTTATAAATAAAAATGATGTAATAGCAAAAGGCGGAGAATATATAGTAGAAGGCATAAGAAGTAGTGGATTTTCGATATATACTGATAACTTGTTAAAGGATCTCGATGGTTGATTTGATTGTAGGACTTCAGTGGGGAGATGAAGGTAAGGGTAAAATAGTTGATTTAGTAGCAAAAAATTATGATATTGTTATTAGAAGTCAAGGTGGACATAATGCCGGACATACTGTGGTAGTAGACGGTAAAAAATATGCTCTTCATTTGCTTCCAAGTGGTGTACTAAATCCAAATGCTATAAATGTAATAGCAAACGGAGTTGTAGTATATCCGCCTCAACTTATTAAAGAAATAAAAAATTTTGATAAAGACATAAAAAATAAATTATTTATTTCAGACAAAGCTCATATGATACTTGATACTCACATAGCAATAGATAAAGCAAGAGAGAAACTTAGAGGTAAAAATGCAATTGGTACAACTGGAAGAGGAATAGGCCCTGCATATGCTGATAAAATAGCAAGAGTTGGTGTTAGAATGGGTGAGCTTAAAAATATAGATAGACTGCTTGAGAAATTAGAACACTATTATGAAATGAACAAAGGATACTTTGAATATCTTGATATAGAGATTCCAAATATGGATGATTTGAAAAAAGAACTTCAAGAATGGCAAAATGAACTTGGATGCAATATTATAGATACTACAAAATACCTTTGGGATAATTTTGATAAAAATATGCTTCTTGAAGGAGCTCAAGCTACTTTACTTGACGTAGATCATGGAACATATCCATATGTTACAAGCTCAAATACTATTGCAAGCGGAGCACTTACAGGTAGCGGCATTCCACCAAAAAAACTTAATAAAGTAATAGGAATTGCAAAAGCATATACTACAAGAGTTGGTAATGGACCTTTTCCTACTGAAGACTTGAGTGAGGCTGGAGATAAAATAAGAGCACAAGGTGCTGAATTTGGAACAACTACCGGTAGACCTAGAAGATGTGGGTGGTTTGATGTAGTTGCTGCGAAATATGCTGTAACTCTTAATAGTTGTGATGAAGTGGCTATTATGAAACTTGACGTACTTGATGGATTTGATAAGGTAAAAGTATGTGTGGCATATGAAAGAGATGGAGAGAGACTGGATTATTTCCCAAGTGATTTAGAAGGTATTAAACCAATTTATGTAGAGTTTGATGGATGGGAAAAAAGTGCTGGTATTACAAAATTTGAAGATTTACCTGAAAATGCAAAAAAATATATTGAATTTTTAGAAGAAAAAATAGATTGTCATATTAAGTATGTATCGACTGGACCTGACAGAAATGCAACAATTATTCGTTAATTGGTATAGAGGTGTATTAGTATATTGGATTTCAAATATACCAATAACAAATACACTAATAACAGATTGTTATGAAAACAAAATTTGACAGTGTTGTAAAATTTAAAAAAAGGGCTGTTGAAAAAATAGAAAACGATATAAAAAAAATCAATATTGCAATACTTGATCTTAAAAATAAAATAGATGAGCTAAACTCTTCTTTAATTTCTTTTTCTTTCCCCAAAACAGGTACTTTTTCTCAGTTTACTTATATTAAAGCAAATCAAGACTTAGTAAGACAGGAAATAAACAGTCTTAATTCTCAAATTGATATGTTAAATGCACGAAAAAAGGATTTATTAGAGGAGTTAAAAAAAGCAAAAATAGAATATGAAAAAATGAAATATCTTCAAGGTGAGGAGATTAAGAAAAAAGTTAAAGAAATAAGGTTAAAAGAAATGAGAGATTTAGATGAGATTGCTATATTGCTAAGGAAAAATGATGAACCCAAATAAAATATACCTAACCCAAACAGATACGACTGTGGGATTTTTATCTCAAGATAAAATTAAGCTAAACGCAATAAAAAAGCGACCCCTAAATCAAAAAATCTTAAGAGAAGTAGATAGTCTCTCTACACTAAAAAACTTTGTAAGAGTGCCAAATAAGTATAAAAATCTAGTAAGACGCTCTTGTAAGACTACTTTTATATATCCAAATAAAGAGAGTTTTAGAGTTGTAAAAGATGAGAGTCATTTAAAGTTTTTAAAAAAGTTTAAATGGATGTACTCCACGTCCGCAAACCCTCATAAACAAAAGTTTGATAAAAAATGGGCAAGAGAGATGGCTGATATTATTGTGGAAGATAAAAGAGGCCTTTTTGAAGGTGAAGCTTCAAAAATTTATAAAATTTCAAATAATAAAATAAAAAGAATTCGTTAGAATGGAGAATGTAGAATTGGAACTTAAGAAGATAAAAAAAATATTGCTTTTCACTTTTCACTTTTCACTTTTCACTTTAATGCTTGGTTGTACTACAAAAACAGTGCCAATATATGCTGTTATTAAAACACCTCAAATAAAAATTTCAGATCAGGGTTTTTTGAAAGAAGGGTTAGGATTTAAAGAGATAGAGATTTATAAAGCAGGCACAATCCCTTTTAAAATTACTGTTAAAAATTCATATATTTGTTACAATGGAAAGTGTATTGACAAAGAAAAGTTTATTAGGGAATATATTAGTAAAGATTATCCTAGTGATTTTTTTGATAAATTATTAAATAAAGAGTGTATTAAGGGATATTTTTGTAAAAAAGATAAAAACAAAATTTTGTTTAAAGACAAAAAAAGAGGTATTTTAATTTTAATAAAAGAGATGAAAAATTGAATTTAATTAAAATTTGACAATATTGGATTTAAGTGTTACAATAAACCAAAATACAACAAAGGATTATTATGTCAATAACAGTAAGTATTAGAGATTTGGTAAGAAATTCTTCGATTATAGAAAATTATGATTATGTAGAGGTTGTGGATAAGAGAAAAAACGAAATAAAAGGGATATTTTTATCTCCTAAATATGCTAAAGAATTTCAAAAGTTTTTAAAAGAAAAAAAACAAAAAGAAATAGATGAATTTATGCAGTTTGTTGGTATGGTTAATGGAGAATTTGAAGATATGAAAGTGCAGGATATTAAAACTAAAAAGAAAGAAAAATATTATGAATAGAGTGTTTTTGGATGCTAATATTGTAATTGATATAATTGATGGCGGTAGAAAAAATCATTTCTTGGCAAAGAAGCTTATAATAAAATTAATTGAGGAAGATTATGAAGTGTTCATTAGTGAAGATATTATAACGACTGTTTATTATATCTTAAAAGGAAATCTTAAGATTTTAGATTTTTTTGAGAATATTATTGATAAATGGAATATAGTTGGTTTTGGTGAAAAAACTTTAAAAGAAAGTATAAAATATTGTAAAGAAAATAAAGCAGATTTAGAAGATGTTTTACAATGTTTTTGTGCTAAAAATAATAATTGTGAAATTTTTATTACAAGTGATAAAAAATTTGTAAACTGTGGGATCAAAATTATGAATTATGAAGAATTTTTAGATCTTAAAGTGAAGTCATAGGCTTTCTTTATTTTATTTGTGGTATATTCTATTAGTTTGAAAGAATGGCCTATTTTCAAATAGTTTTTAAATTAATATATGAAATGTTATAATTTGAAATCTTAATAATACCAATTGAAAATGGAAAATGGACAATGGAAAATGGATAAATATCGCAAAATTAAGGGATTTTGAATTTTTTAAAAATATACAAACATATTGGAATTGGTATAAGAATAAAAATTAAAGGATTTTTATGAACATTTTAGTAACTGGTGGGGCTGGATATATAGGCTCACACGTGGTAAAACTTCTTTTAGAAAATAGTGACAGTGATGTAACAGTTATAGATAATTTAATTACAGGATTTAAATCAACTATTGATGAGCTTAAAAAGATTAGAGATTTTGATTTTATTGAAGCAGACCTTAGTAACTGGGATGAGATAAGAGGGGTTTTTAAAGCTAAAAATTTTGATGCTATTATTCATTTTGCAGCGAGTCTTATTGTGCCGGAAAGCGTTGAAAAACCTCTGAAATATTACTTAAACAATACTGCAAATACTGCCAATTTAGTAAAGCTCTCAAATGAATATGGAGTTAAAAAGTTTATATTTTCTTCAACTGCTGCTGTATATGGAGAACCTGATGTTAAAAGTAGCCAAGTAGCCAAGTTCCAAGTTCCAAGTGATTTTAAAATTTCTGAGGACTATCCGACAAATCCAATTAATCCATATGGACAAACTAAACTTTTTAGTGAAAAGATAATTCAAGATGCAGCCAAGGCAAATCCTGAATTTAAATATGTAATTTTTAGATATTTTAATGTAGCCGGAGCAAGCCCAGACCTTACAATAGGACAAAAAACAAAAGACGCAACACATCTTATAAAAGTAGCAAGTGAATGTGCTTGTGGCAAAAGAGATAAAATGTATATTTTTGGAAATGATTATCCTACACCTGATGGCACAGGTATTAGGGATTATATCCATGTAATGGATTTAGCCGATGCTCATATAAAAGGGCTTGAATATTTAGATAAAGATGGAAGCGATATTTTTAATATAGGATATGGAAGAGGTGCTAGTGTAAAAGAGGTAATTGATACGATGAAAAAAGTAAGCGGGGTTGATTTTAAGGTTGAGGTTACTGGTAGACGTGCGGGAGATCCTGCAATGCTTATAGCAGATAATAATAAAATTAAAAATAAAATGGATTGGACTCCAAAATATGATGATTTAAGTTTTATTTGTAAAACTGCATATGAATGGGAGAAAAATTTAAAATAATTATAGACAAAATTAAACAAAAATTTTAAAAAGTCTATTGTGTATAGTCTTTTATGATAAAATAAAAAAATGAAGGAGAAGGGATGAAAAAATTATTAATTTTATTTTTATTTGTAGTTAGTTTGTTTGCAAAAATAGATATCAATAAAGCTACAATGGAGGAGTTACATTCATTAGAGGGAATTGGCCATACCAAAGCAGTAGCAATTATGGAATATAGAAAAGCTCATCCATTTAAACAAAAAGAAGATATTATGAAAGTCAAAGGTATAGGCAAAAAAATATTTGAAAAAATAAAAGATGATATTAAAGTTAAATGAAGTTAGTAGAGGTTATAGGGGGTTAGTATGGGTATTAGAAGTTGTAAAGGTTGTAGGGGGGTATAAGAGTAATATAACTTCTAATACCCCTAATACTTCTAGTACCTCTAGTACTTTTAGTGTTTCTATTACCTCTAATACCCCTACAACCTTTAACACCTCTAAAACAAAGAAAAATCATGCGTAACTGGCAAGACTTAATAGTTTGGCAAGAAAGTCATAAATTTGTGAAAGACATTTATAGTTGTTTAAAAACTTTTCCAAAAGAAGAGACCTTTGGTATAATTTCTCAAATAAAAAGGGCAGTAGTTTCTATTCCAACAAATATAGTAGAAGGCCATTCAAAAAATTCAATAAGGAATTTATAAGATTTTTATATATTTCTAGAGGGTCATTAGAGGAGGTAAAATATTTGCTTTTATTATCAAAAGATTTAGGTTTTTTAAATAATAAAGATTATAACTTTTTGTATGATAAATCTTTAAAAATAGGGTATTTACTAAATGGACTTATAAAGTCACTTTCAAAAACTTATAAAACATCTACAACCCCTAAAACCTCTAATACTTCTAAATCAAAGGAACTCAAATGAAAATAGCAATCGCTGGGACAGGATACGTAGGTTTAAGTAATGCGGTATTATTATCACAAAACAACGAAGTAGTTGCACTTGATATTATTCCAGAAAAAGTTGAGCTTATAAATAAAAGAATCTCTCCAATAGAAGATAAAGAGATTACAGAGTTTTTCCAGACGAAGGATTTAAAGTTAAGAGCAACACTTGATAAAAAAGAGGCTTATGAATATGCTGAATATGTAGTAATAGCTACACCTACTGATTATGACCCAATTACAAATTACTTTAATACAAAGTCAATTGAGAGTGTAATAAAAGATGTGCTTGAAATAAATCCAAAAGCTACTATTGTAATTCGCTCAACCATTCCAATAGGATATACTGAAAGAATCAAAAAAGAATTTAACTACAAAAATATATTTTTCGTGCCAGAATTTTTAAGAGAAGGAAAAGCATTATATGATAGTTTATATCCAAGCAGAATAATTGTAGGAGAAAAAAGTACTAAAGCTGAAATTTTTGCAAATCTACTAAGAGATGGGGCTTTTAAAGAGACTATTCCTATTTTGTTTACTAACAATACAGAAGCAGAAGCGGTTAAGCTTTTTGCAAATACGTATCTTGCAATGAGAGTTTCGTTTTTTAACGAACTTGATACATTTGCCGAAATGAAAGGCTTAAATAGCAAAGATATCATAGAAGGGGTATGTCTTGACCCAAGAATAGGAATGCACTATAACAATCCAAGCTTTGGATATGGAGGATACTGCCTTCCAAAAGATACAAAACAACTCTTAGCAAACTATACAAAAGAAAACATACCTCAAAAATTAATGGAAGCGATTGTAGATTCAAATGTATTAAGAAAAGAATATATTGCAAAAAGAATACTTGATAAAAATCCTAAAAAAGTGGGCATTTATAGACTAATAATGAAAGCAGGAAGTGATAACTTCAGAAGCAGTGCAATATTTGATGTAATAAATATGCTAAAGCCTTTTGTGGATATGATAATTTATGAACCGGCTGCAAAAGAAAAAGAGATAGACGGTATTCCTATTACAAACAATTTAGATACACTTAATGAATGTGATGTAATAATTGCAAACAGAATGGAAGATGATTTAGAAAGGTTTAAAGACAAAGTATATACAAGGGATATTTATAGTAGAGACTAATACCAATTCTAAAAAAATCTTACATTTTTTCACAACCGTGATTTTAATCGCGGCTAAAAAAGCTTCGAAAGTAGAGAGGTTCCAGATAAATTTAATGGGCACTGACTAAATAACTCTAACGGAACCTCGAATTTATTCGGGGCAATAGATGCTACGAATAATACCAATTCTTAATTAGTTAGTTACTTTATAAATGTTTAAAATTTCCTTAATTTCAATACTTTTCATCATTTTCCATTATCCATTTTCCATTGTCAATTGGTATAATACCAATTCTAATATAGTCATAGTTTTTAAATAGAAGTATATGCTTTAATTGGTTGTATTTGATTAACTAAATTTTATTATACTAAAGTGTCTAAACATCTTGGAATTGGTATAAATACTCCCCACTCATCACTAATAAAAATTTTGTTATAATAACACACATTATCATAACACAAGTTATCATAAGGAACAAAATGAAATTTTATGACAGAAATGATGAATTAAATTTACTTCAAAAAGCTGATAATTTAAAACAGAATCGCTCTATTATGACTATTATAGTTGGAAGGAGAAGAGTTGGCAAAACTACTTTGGCTTTGAAGGTTAATAATGCTATTTATTTGTTTATTTCTAGAAAAAATGAAGCCTTATTATGTGAAGAATTTGTAGACGAACTTAACAATCAAGGAATAAAAACTTTTGGAAAATTTGAAAAATTTGCGGATTTGTTTGAATTTTTGATGGAGTATTCAAAAACAAATGAAATAACCTTAATACTTGATGAGTTTCAAGAGTTTTATAAAGTTAATCCATCGGTTTTTTCACAGATACAAAAGATATGGGATTTAAACAAAAACACTTCTCATATGCACTTGATAATTTGCGGGTCGGTATATTCTCTAATGAAAAAGATATTTGAAGACAGTAAAGAACCTCTTTTTGCAAGAGCAGATTTTAAAATAAATCTAAAACCTTTTAGGATAGATACTCTAGAGGAGATACTAAAAGATTATAATTCATACTCTCAAAAAAATCTGCTTGACTTTTATACTATTACCGGTGGTGTTGCAAAATATATAGAACTGCTTTTATTATTCAATGCTTTTAGCTTGAAAGATATAATCAATGTAATAATTGCCCCAAACAGTATTTTTTTAGACGAAGGTAAAAATAGGCTTATTGAAGAGTTTGGAAAAGAATATACTACATATTTTTCGATACTTGCTTTGATTGCTTCATCTAAAACTTCAAGAAGTGAGATTGAGAGTATATTGCAAAAAAACATTTCAGGTCATTTAGAAAGACTTGAAAAGGATTATAATATTATTAAGCCCATAAAACCAATTACAGCAAAAATAAACTCAAAACTTCAAAAATATGAAATAGAGGATAATTTTCTAAATTTTTGGTTTAGGTTTATTTATAAATACCTCTCATTTATAGAAGCTGAAAACTTTGAAGCGTTAAAGCAAATTATTTTTAGGGATTTTCCGACATACCAAGGCAAATTTTTAGAAAAACTTTTTGTAGAAAAATTAAAACTCACAAAACAATACACAAAAATAGGAAGATACTGGGAAAGAGGCAATAAAAACGAAATAGATATAGTCGCAGTAGATGAAATAAATAAAAAACTTTTAATAGCAGAAGTCAAAATGAATAAAAAAAGGGCAAATCTGAAAGAGCTTATCTTAAAATCAAAAAATTTAGTGGAAAAATTTAAAAATTTTGAAGTAGAGTATAAAATATTTTCTATTGATGAGGTTTAGTATTTAGTGCTGAGTATTGAGGATTGAGGGTTAAGTATTATGAAATGTGAGAATTCACATATATAAAACGAAGTCTTTTAGTGCAATGAAATCCTTAAAATGCTAAGTTGATTAAAAAAACTATAAAAAATCTATTATTATACCAATTCCAAGATATTTGGACACTTCAGTATAATAAAATTTAGTTAATCAAATACAAACAATTAAAGCATATACTTCTATTTAAAAACTATGACTATATTAGAATTGGTATAATACAAAAAAGTGTTTATTTTTTTTCATTGCATTGAAAGGTTTTGAATGTTAGAAAAATTATTTTTTTATTCAAATTTATTTTTAAAATCTTCTCCCCCGCTATATAAAAGGAGTATCTATAACACCATTAACTTTAATGAAAAATTAATTGGCATAAGAGGTGCAAAAGGAGTTGGAAAAACAACTCTAATCAAACAATATCTAAATACTCTTTCTTTACAAAAAAGAGAAATTTTATATGTTTCTGTTGACAGCTCAATTGTTACTGAAAAAATATTAAATATCACAGAAGAAGCTTATAAAAAAGGAGTAAAGGTAATAGCGTTTGATGAAATTCATTATCAAAAAGATTTTGAAAATGATTTAAAAACAATATATGATTTTTTTTGATATTCAAATTATTTTTTCCGGCTCAAGTGCTATTGTATTATCTACTCCCGATTTAAGCAGAAGAGCCGTCATTTACGATGTTCCGATACTTTCATTTAGAGAGTTTTTAGAGTTAAGTTTAAATATCTCTTTTTCAAGTATAACATTAGAAAATATTATTAATAATCATTATGATATTGCATTTGAAATATCTAAAAAAATCAAGCCGCTTAAATATTTTGATGATTATTTAAAATATGGAGCTTATCCGTTTTTTCTTGAGAGCAATGAAGACACATATTATATGAAATTATTAGAAGTTGTAAATAAAACAATCGAAAGCAATTTGTTGTATTTATTTAATATTGATTCATCAAATATATTTGTTTTAAAAAAACTGCTTTTATTGCTTTGCGAAAACCCTCTGGGTAATTTTAATTTAACTAATTTATCAAGAGAAGTCGGGATTAACATAAAAACCCTTTATAATTATATAGAAGCACTTTTAAAAGGAAAATTGATACATCTTCTTTATTATAATAAAAAAGGAAACTCTTTATTTCAAAAACCGGATAAAATTCTTTTAGATAATCCCAATTTATTTAATATTTTATGTGTAAATCAAAACATCGGTTCTATTAGAGAATCTTTTTTTGTATCACAACTTTATAAGCATAATATAAAATACTCCAAACAAGGCGATTATATTGTAGATGATAAATATGTTTTCGAGATTGGAGGTAAGAATAAGACTAAAAAACAGATTAAGAATTTAAAAAATGCTTTTGTTGTAAAAGATAATATAGAAGTCGGTTTTGAAGAGATACCCCTTTGGCTGTTTGGATTTTTATATTAAAATTTTTGAAGTTTTTTAACATAAGGAAGCACTTAAATATATCAAGACAGACCGCTTCAAAATATTTAAAGCAGTTATCGACTGTCGGTTTGCTAGAAGAAAAGAAAATAAGTAAGAGTAAATATTACATAAATAGAGAGTTTTTTGAGCTGTTGAGTAAATAAAACACAAAATCTTAAAACTCAGCACTCAATACTCAACCCTTAGCACTCAGTTCCCAATATAAATACACCAATAACCAATATACCAATAACCAATATACCAATAACCAATATACCAATAACCAATACACCAACTCTATACAAATCAGAAAAAATTTTGATAAAATTTTACCTAGCAGAATAGAAAAAGATTTATCAATCCTTATATAAAGGATATTTTTAGGGATAATGGATGAAAAATATAATTCTTTGTGGGGGTAATGGTACTAGACTTTGGCCACTAAGCAGAAAATTAATGCCAAAGCAGTTTTTAAAGCTATTTGATAACCAAACAAAGTCTCTTTTTCAAAATACAATAGAGAGAAACAGTAGTGTTTGTGATGAGTTTGTGATAATAACAAATGAAGATCAATATTTTTTAGCATTAGATCAAATTGAAGAAATATATCCTCAAACCTCAAACCTCAAATCTCAATTCTTATTAGAAGAAATAGGGAAAAACACGGCACCTGCTATAGCATTTGCAGCATTACATAGTAAAGAGGAAGAGATACTTTTTGTAACTCCGAGTGATCATTTGATCAAAGATATAGAAAAATACAAAGAGGCAATAGAAAAAGCAAAAAAATTAGCGGAGGATGGTTATTTAGTAACGTTTGGTATTGAACCAACTGAACCTCACACAGGATATGGGTATATTGAGTGTGTAGCTGGTAGCAAGCAGAAAGTAGAAAGTGGTTTGAATGTAAAGAATTTTCATGAAAAGCCAGATTTAGAAACAGCAAAAAAATATATACAACAAAATTCTACTAGCTATTCGCTACCAACTACTCGTTATTTATGGAATAGCGGAATGTTTATGTTTAAAGCCGGAGTTTATTTAGAAGAGCTTCAAAAATATTCTCCTGAAGTTTATGAAGCATGTAAGGAAGTGTATAGCAAATATATAAAACAAATAACCAATAACCAATTACGAATAACCAATATGCAAGATATTCCAGACATTAGTATAGATTATGCAGTAATGGAAAGAAGTAATAAAATAAAAGTAGTACCAAGTAGTTTTGGGTGGAATGATGTAGGAAGCTTTGATAGTTTAATTGAAGAGTTAAGCAATGAGGATTTAGGTTGTAGGATTGAGATAGAAGGAAAAAATAATTTTTATTATACAGATAATGGTAAAAAAGTTATTGCAACAATTGGATTAGAGGATTTTATAGTAATTGATACCAGAGATGCACTATTAATTGCTAAAAAAGGCCAAACACAAAAAGTTAAAAATATTGTTGAAAAACTTAAAATTCAAAATTCAAAATTAATAATTGAACATTATAAAGTAAATCGCCCCTGGGGAACATTTGAAACATTAATAGATGAAAATGGATATAAGATAAAAAGAATAGTAGTAAAACCAGGTAAAAGACTATCACTTCAAAAGCATTTTCATAGAAACGAACATTGGATAGTAGTAAGTGGTACAGCAGAGGTGCAAGTAGGAGATAAAACATATCTTGTGAGACCAAACGAATCAACATACATCAAAATGGGAGAAATTCATAGACTTTCTAATCCTGGAAAAATTCCAGTAGTTTTAATTGAAGCACAGGTTGGCGAATATACTGGTGAAGATGATATTATTAGAATTGAAGATGATTTTAAGAGGAATAATAGGTAAGAGGAGTAAGGGATAAGAGGAATAAGAGGTAAGTGTAAGATGTATGTAGTGTGGAATAATTTAGAAGTTTGGAAAAAAGCACATAGTTTAGTATTAGATATTTATGAAACTACTAAATCTTTTCCAAAAGAAGAGATATATGGAATCATTTCTCAAATAAGAAGAACGGCATATTCAGTTCCTGTTAATATAGTAGAAGGAAAGGCGATGAAAAATACAAAAGAATTTATTCAGTTTTTGAATATTGCTAATGCTTCATTAGAAGAAGTTAGATATTTTTTAATTCTTTCAAAAGATTTAGAGTATATTAGTGAATAAAAATTTATCATTATAGAAAATAAATGTATGGAAATAAGCAAAATGTTAAATGCTTTTATTAATTCTTTAAAAAGGAAATTAAGAAATGCCTAATGAACATAGCTCTTATCCCTTATTCCATACCCCTTATCTCTTCTTACCTCTTGATACATTTAAATGTGTAGTAGAAAATACACCGCTAATTTCGATAGATTTTTTGATAAAGAAAAATAATAAATATTTACTTGGAAAAAGAGTTAATTCTCCAGCAAAAGGATATTATTTTACGATAGGTGGGAGAATATTTAAAAACGAAACTATTGAAGATGCCCAAAAAAGAATCCTAAAAGAAGAACTAAACTTATCCCTTACCACTTATCCCTTACCCCTAAAATTCATTGGTATTTTTGAACATTTTTATGAAGATAGTATTTTTGGAGATGATATATCTACTCATTATATCAATTTAGCATACTTATTGGATTTCGATATAATTTCTAAAAAACACAATAGCCCTTATCCCTTATCACTTAACCCTAATAATATACCATTTGAGCAACACAACGAATATATTTGGTTAAGTATAGAGGAAATTATGCTAAGAAATGATGTTCATCAATATATTAAAGATTATTTTAAAGGAAGTGAATATGTCTAAGAAAAAAGCGTTAATAACAGGGATAACAGGTCAGGATGGAAGTTATTTAGCCGAGTTTTTACTTGAAAAAGGTTATGAAGTACATGGTATAAAAAGAAGAAGCAGTTTGTTTAATACCGATAGAATAGATCACCTATATAAAGACCCTCATGAAGAAGATGTGAATTTCTTTTTACATTACGGTGATATGACAGATAGTATGAATCTGACTCGTATTATTCAAGAGGTTCAGCCAGATGAAATATACAATCTTGCTGCACAATCACACGTAGCAGTTAGTTTTGAAGAACCAGAATATACAGCAAATGCAGATGGTATAGGAACACTTAGAATTCTTGAAGCAGTAAGACTATTAGGACTAACAGATAAAACAAAAATCTATCAAGCCTCAACGTCAGAGCTTTACGGATTAGTTCAGGAAGTTCCACAAAATGAAAAAACACCTTTTTATCCAAGAAGTCCTTATGCAGTAGCAAAACTATATGCGTATTGGATTACGGTAAATTATAGAGAAGCTTATAACATGTTTGCTTGTAATGGAATACTCTTTAATCACGAATCATCAAGAAGAGGGGAGACATTTGTAACAAGAAAAATAACAAGAGGAATAGCAAGAATCCTTTTAGGACTTGATAAAAAATTATATCTTGGAAATTTAAGTGCAAAAAGAGATTGGGGACATGCAAAAGATTATGTGAGAATGATGTGGATGATACTTCAATATGAAAAACCAGAAGACTGGGTAATAGCGACAGGTAGGACAACTGAGATTAGAGAATTTGTAAGACTTGCAGGAAAATATTTAGGACTTAATATTGTATTTGAAGGTAAAGGAGTAGATGAAAAAGGAATATTAAATAATGTTGAATTTTCAATTTTGAATGATAAATTAAAAGAAATTGGAGCGGATGAACAAACAATTCAACATTTAACATTAAACATTAAAAATTTAATTGGCAAGCCAATTATTGAAGTTGACCCTAAATATTTCAGACCAACAGAAGTTGATTTGTTACTTGGAGATGCTACAAAAGCCAAAGAAAAACTTGGATGGGAACCACAAATTACTCTTGAAGAAATGACACAAGAGATGGTTGAGAGTGATTTGAAAGAAAATTATCAAGAGTTAGTATTAAAGAGATGTGGATTTGAGGTGCCTAAGAGTTGTGGAGTGTAGATGTTAGATCATATAGATGAATATAAAAATATTTTAAAAGATTTAAAATTAAAATTTAAATCTGCTCAAATAAAAGCATCTATAAAAGTAAATAGCGAGTTATTACAGTTTTATTGGTATCTTGGTAAAAAAATTATTGAAGTTCAAGATAATTATAAATGGGGAAGTAAATTTTTAGAAAATCTTAGCATTGATTTATCAAAAGCATTTCCTAATGTTAAAGGATTTTCTAAAAGAAATTTAGAGCTTATTAGAAAATGGGTAAACTTTTGGGATAAAAAAGAAATTGCGAAACAAGTTGTTTCGCAAATTTATCAAATCCCATGGGGACATAATATTATAATTATTCAAAAATGTAAAAATATAGATGAAGCAATTTTTTATGTTGAAAATACATTAAAGAATGGCATTAGTAGAAATGTTTTAGTTCATCAAATAGAGAGCGGGCTTTTTTATAGAAAAAATAGAGCAGTAAATAATTTTGAAAAAACTTTACCACCTATTCACTCAGACTTAGCAAAAGAAATTACAAAAGATCCTTATATATTTGATTTTTTGACTATTAATGAGGATTATAAAGAAAAAGAATTAGAAGATGCTTTAATTGAAAATATAAAAGATTTTTTACTTGAACTTGGCAGTGGGTTTGCATTTGTTGGTAAGCAATATATATTAGAAATAGCAAATCAAGAATTTAGAATAGATTTATTATTTTATCATTTAAAACTTCATTCATATATTGTAATTGAACTTAAAAACGATGAATTTAAACCTGAATATGCCGGAAAATTAAATTTTTACGTATCTGCTGTAGATGATATTCTAAAATCAGAAATAGATAATTCAACTATAGGTATTTTGATATGCAAATCAAAAGATAATTTAATAGTCGAATATGCTTTAAGAGATATAAATAAACCAATAGGAGTTAGTGAATATAGATTAACTACAAAATTGCCTGACAAATTAAAAGACACACTTCCAAGCATAGAACAAATAAAAAAACAGATTCAAAAGGATGATAATGACTAAAATACAGTTTAAAATTTTGAATTATAAATGTTGAATGATTAATTTAATTAGGATAGGAAATGACAAATAATATTATTTTGGATAAAACATTTAATTTTGCAATTAGAATAGTAAAATTGTATCAATATCTTTGTAAAAATAAAAATGAATATGTTTTATCTAAACAGTTATTAAGATGTGGAACTTCAATAGGTGCAAATGTAAATGAAGCTCTGGCAGGACAATCAAAGGCTGATTTTATAGCAAAAATGAGCATAGCTAGTAAAGAAGCAAGAGAATCTAAATATTGGATAAATTTATTGATAAAAACAGGATATTTAGATGTAAATGATAAGCATACAAAAAGTTTAATGAATGATATAGAGGAAATTATAAAATTATTAACCAGTATAGTAAAAAGTAGCCAAGGGAAAAATAATGTTTAATTATGAATGTTTAATAAAGGGAAAGGTTTAAAATGAAAAAAAATTCAACATTCAACATTAAAAATTCAAAATTACAAAAACACTCTCGTGTTTTTGTTGCTGGTGGAACTGGACTTGTAGGAAGTGCAATTATCAGAAAACTTCTTGAGAAAGGATATACAAATATTATCGCAAATTATCACAACAGAAAACCAAATAATTCAACATTCAACATTCAACATTCAACATTAAAAACAAACTCTATCACTTGGATTAAGTTAGATTTATTAGATAGCATAGCGGTTCAAGAGTTCTTTGAGCAACATAAACCTGAGTTTGTATTTCTTGCCGCTGCAAAAGTCGGAGGAATAGTTGCAAACAATACATATAGAGCAGATTTTATATATGAAAACCTTCAAATACAAAACAATGTAATTCATAATGCATATAAATATGGTGTAAAAAAACTAATGTTTTTAGGAAGTACTTGCATATATCCAAAAAACTGTCCTCAACCTATAAAAGAAGAATATTTATTAACAGGAGAGCTTGAATATACAAATGAACCTTATGCAATAGCAAAAATAGCAGGTATAAAAATGTGCGAAAGTTATAACTTGCAATATGGCACAAACTTTATTTCAGTGATGCCTACTAATCTATATGGAGAAAATGATAATTTTGATTTAGAAAAGTCTCATGTTTTACCAGCACTTATCAGAAAAATTCATCTTGGGAAATGTTTAGAAGAAGAAAACTTTGATGAAATTAGAAAAGATTTAAACAAAAATCCTATTGAAGGTATTGATGGAAGAGCAAGTAAAGAAGAAATTTTAAACATATTAAAGAAATATGGTATTTTATTCAAAACTCAAAATTCAAAATTCAAAATTTCCATAGAAATTTGGGGATCGGGAGAACCGAGACGCGAATTTCTATGGAGTGATGATATGGCTGATGCGTGTGTGTTTTTGATGGAAAAAGTTGATTTTAAAGATTTAGTAAATATTAAAAAGGATAGTAATAAGAGTTGCGATATAATTTCACAAGAATTTAAAGAAATTAGAAATACACATATAAATATAGGCACAGGTCAGGATATATCAATTAAAGAATTAGCATATTTAATAAAAGATATCGTTGGATTTAAAGGTGAATTTTATTTCAATACCTCAAAACCAGATGGAACAATGAGAAAAGTTACAGATGTTAGTAAGTTGCATAATTTAGGATGGCAGTATAAAACACCGTTAAAATATGGAATTGCAAAGATTTATAAATGGTATATTCAATAAAATTACTACTGATTATTCGTTATATGTTAAAATCAAAGAATTTATAAATGGTATAAGGATCTATTATGATAAATAATGAAAGATTAACACATTTAAAACAACTAGAAGCAGAGAGTATATATATTTTAAGAGAAGTAGCTGCAAATTTTTCTAATCCTGTAATGATGTATAGTATAGGGAAAGATAGTAGTGTAATGCTGCATCTTGCAATGAAGGCTTTCTATCCAGCAAAACCGCCTTTTCCACTTCTTCATGTTGATACATTATGGAAATTTCGTGAAATGATAGAGTTTAGAGATAAAAGAGCAAAAGAGCTTGGAATGGAACTTTTAGTATATACTAATCCGGAAGGGATTGAAATGAATATCAATCCTTTTATTCATGGGAGTAAAGTCCATACTGATATTATGAAAACTCAGGCACTAAAACAAGCACTTAATAAATATGGATTTGATGCAGTAATTGGTGGTGCTAGAAGAGATGAGGAAAAATCTCGTGCAAAAGAGAGAATTTTTAGTTTTCGTGATAAAAATCATAGATGGAATCCAAAAGCTCAACGACCAGAACTTTGGAATTTATATAATACTCATATAAATAAAGGAGAGAGTGTAAGAGTATTTCCTCTTAGCAATTGGACAGAACTTGATATTTGGCAATATATATATCTTGAAAATATACCAATAGTACCTCTTTATTTTGCAAAAGAAAGACCAGTAGTTGAGTATGAAGGCGCAAAAATTATGGTGGATGATGACAGAATGCCAGAAGATTTAAGACGTAAAGCAAAAATGGAGATGGTAAGATTTAGGACTCTTGGATGTTATCCTCTAACAGGAGCAATAAATTCAAATGCTGATACTCTTGAAAAAATAATTGAAGAGATGCTTTTAAGCAAAACAAGTGAGAGACAAGGGAGACTTATAGATAAAGACCAAGAAGGTAGTATGGAAAAGAAAAAGATTGAGGGGTATTTTTAGACGATAGACAATAGACAATAGACGATAGACAAGAGAAAGGGAGATTTATGAGTAAGTATGTTGATATCAAAGATTATTTAAAAAAGCATGAAAACAAAGAGTTATTAAGATTTATAACTTGTGGTAGTGTAGATGATGGTAAATCAACACTTATAGGGAGACTTTTGTATGATTCCAAAATGCTTTTTGAAGATCAGATAGCACAAGCTAAAAACGAAACAAAAAAATACGGGACAGTAGATGGAGAAATTGATTTTGCACTTTTAGTTGATGGGCTTCAGAGTGAAAGAGAACAAGGTATTACCATTGATGTAGCATATAGATTTTTCTCAACTGATAAGAGAAAATATATAATAGCAGATACACCAGGGCATGAACAATATACAAGAAATATGGTAACAGGTGCCAGCACTGCTGATTTGGCTATTATTTTAATTGATGCTAGAAAAGGAGTACTTACCCAGACAAGAAGACATTCGTTTTTAGTGACATTGCTTGGGATTAGAAATATTGTAGTTGCGATAAATAAAATGGATTTGGTTGATTATAGTGAGGAAAGATTTAATGAAATAGTTAATGATTATAAAAAAATGTTTGAGAAATTAAGATTATCTCTTCCATATAAGAATATGGACTTTAAAATAGACTTTATTCCTATAAGTGCATTAAAAGGGGACAATGTAGTAGAAAACTCAAAAAATACTCCTTGGTATCAAGGTCTTACTCTTCTTAAATATTTAGATACTATTAAACTATCGTCTATCGACTATAGTCTATCGTCTATTCCATTTAGATATCCAATCCAATATGTAAATAGACCAAATCTTGATTTTAGAGGCTTTGCAGGTACTATTAGCAGTGGTGAAATAAAAGTAGGCGATAAAATAATAGTTTATCCATCTAAAAAAGTATCAACTATTAAAAATATTATTTATCCAATAAATCCAATAGACAATAGACAAGAGACGATAGACAATAGTCAAAAAGGAGAATCTGGAGTCTATAGTTTGGGGGCTGGAGTCTCTATAACATTAACATTAAATGATGAAATAGATATAAGTAGAGGTGATTTGATAGTTAAAGTTGGAGAAATAGAACCTAAATTTAATGACTCTTTTGAAGCAATGATTGTGTGGATGGATGAAGAACCTTTGAAAAATAGAGAATATATACTAAAAATTTACACAAAAGAGACAAATGCATTAGTTTCTAAAATATTATTTAAAAAAGATGTAAATACTTGGGAGAAACTTGAAGCAAAAACACTTGAACTGAATGACATTGCAAGAGTAAAAATTGATTTGAATGAAAAAATAGCATTTGATTTTTATGAAGAAAATAAAGAGACAGGAGCATTTATATTAATAGATAAAATCACAAATAATACTGTAGCTGCTGGAATGATAGTAGGAGAATCTACAAAAACAGCTAAAAAAAGAGTTTATACAGAAGCTGAAATTGCACTTAATAAATTTATAAGAGAGCATTTTCCTGAGTGGGGATGTAAAGATATTAGTAATCTATAGACAATAGACGATAGACTATAGTAAAGAGACAATAGACGATATATGATAGATGAAGGGATGGTAATGAAGGCGAAGAGTTTAGATATTTGGAAAAGGTCTAGTAAAATTTGTAGTGAAATTTATTTATATTTTAGAGATTGTAAAGATTATGGATTTAAAGACCAAATTACAAGAAGTGCATTGTCGATTCCAAGTAATATTGCTGAAGGAGTCGAGAAAATATCTGATAAAGACACTATAAAATTCTTAGATATTGCAAGAGGTTCTATTGCAGAAGTTCAAACACAAATTTATATTGGAATAAAAATTGAGTATATAGAAAATAACATAGGTCTTAAATGGATAGATGAATATGAAGAAATATCAAAAATGATAACTTCTTTTATAAGTTCACTTAAAAAAGGACTAAAATGACTATCGTCTGTAGTCTATTGTCTATAGTCTATCGTCTGGAGTCTAACCTTGTATAAAGAGACTAATTTAAGGTCGATTGTAAAAGGGATTAGTTGGAGAGTTGTTGCAACTGGTACTACTATGGGAATAGTATATGCTTTTTTTGGTAATGTTGAGCTTGCTATTGCAACTGGTATTTTAGAAACAGTAGCTAAAGTTGGGCTCTATTGGGGGCATGAAAAAGTATGGCATAAAATTAGATGGGGAAGAAAAAGAATAGAACCTTTTAATCTCTGGTTTACGGGTCTTCCACTTTCCGGCAAAACAACTATTGCTGATAAAGTGTATGAAAAGCTTCAAAAACTTGATATTCCTATTGAAAGGATTGATTCTAAAGATGTCCGAGAGCTTTTTCCGGATGTCGGTTTTTCAAGAGAAGAGAGAAATAGACATATAAAAAGAATAGGCCATTTAATTCAAACACTTCAGAAAAACTCAGTTTCTACTGTTTGCAGTTTTGTATCTCCATATAGAGAAAGTAGAAAAATGATAAGAGAAATGGTAAAAAATAATATCGTAGTGTATGTAAAAGCAAGTATTGAGACTTGTAAAAAAAGAGATTATAAAGGAGTATATGAAAAAGCATTAAAAGGTGAAATAAAAAACTTCACAGGAATTAGTGATGTATATGAAGAACCAAAACATGCTGAAATTGTAATTGATACGGAAAAAATGAGTCCAGAAGAAGCAGCGGATTTGATAGTAAAATATGTTAAAAAGAATTATATTAAATAAGACGATAGACGATAGTCAATAGACGATAGTCTTTTTAATAGGTTAAAGATTTAAAAATAGCACTGCAAAGCATTGCTTTTATTGACTATTGTCTGGAGTCTATAGTCTGGATACTGGAAAGGATTTTTATGAAAAACATTGTATGGCATCCTAATAAAGTTACAAGAAATGACAGGGAAAAAATTAAAAATCAAAAAGGATGTGTCATTTGGTTTACAGGTCTAAGTGGAAGTGGTAAGAGCACTATTGCAAATGAATTAGAATATGAGCTGAATAAAATGAGATATCATACATATTTACTTGATGGAGATAATATAAGGCATAGATTAAATAAGGATCTTGGATTTAGTGATTTAGATAGAAAAGAGAATATTAGAAGAATAAGCGAAGTTGCAAAACTTTTTGTATATGCAGGGATTATTACAATTACAGCATTTATTTCTCCTTTTATTGAAGATAGAAAAAAAGCAAGAGAGATTATAGGAGATGAAAATTTTATAGAAGTTTTTATAGATACTCCACTTGAAGTTTGTATACAAAGAGACCCAAAAGGTCTTTATAAAAAAGCATTAAATGGAGAGATTAAAAACTTTACAGGAATTGATTCACCTTATGAAAAACCATTAAATCCAGAAATTATAGTTGATACTACAGAATATGATATAATCTCATCAGTAAATTTAATTATAAATTATTTAAAAGATAAAAAATATTTAGATATTAGACAATAGACTATAGTCAATAGTAGTGAAGTCTGTTCGATAAAATATAGCAAAAAGTTAATAAGATACAATATTGTATTTTTGCATAATTACAAAAAAAGATATGGCTAAAGCCGTATTTACAAACTGGAACTGCGACTTTAGTCGCAGCAAAAAAATAGCATATTAAAAAACTATCGACTATTGTCGATTGTCTAAAAACTATACAAAAGGTTTTTAAGTGTATAATAAAAAATTTAAAACAGATAAGTTTGAGTTTAATATAGATGATGTTTTAGAAATTGCAAGAAAAGCAGGAGAAGAAGTTTTAAAAATATATAATAAAGACTTTGAGGTTGAATATAAAGATGATAAATCTCCGCTTACAGAAGCGGATAAAAAATCTCATCTAATGATACTTGATGGGTTAAATAATTTATCTATTAAAAACATTGATTCTATTTTTCCAATTTTATCTGAAGAAGGAAACGATATTCCATACGAAGAGCGAAAAAATTGGGAATATTTTTGGATGATAGACCCGCTTGATGGGACAAAAGAATTTGTCAAAAAAAATGGCGAATTTACAATAAATATTGCTTTGATTTATAAAAATGAACCAATTTTTGGAGTTGTTTATGCACCAGTTTTAGATTGGATTTATTTTAATGATAATGAAAGTGCATATAAAATTGAAAAAGATAAACTAATAAAACTTCCAATAAAAAGAAGTGATGATAAGTTTATTATAGTAGCAAGCAGAAGCCATTTAAACGAAGAGACAAAAAAATTCATTAAATCCTTAACTACCTATGACCATCAACTATCGTCTATCGTCTATGATTTTATTTCAATAGGAAGTAGCTTAAAGCTTTGTTTAGTAGCAGAAGGAAAAGCAGATATTTATCCAAGACTTGCTCCAACAATGGAATGGGATACAGCAGCAGCTGATGCTGTTGTTAGAAAAGCCGGAAAAAAAGTATATAAAATAAATACTAGTGACTATAGTCTATCGACTATTGACTATTTGTTTTATAATAAAGAAAACTTACTAAATCCTTGGTTAGTGGTGAAATGATAAATAATAGAAAGTTATTTAAAAATAGTATTTACTCATTAGGTGGTAAAGTTGTCAATATGATAGTAAATTTTGGTGGTATGGCAATATTGGCAAGGCTAATATCACCTGAAGAGTTTGGTGTATTTGCTATAATTTTAAGTGTGCAAATGCTTTTTCAAGCAGTTTTAGATATGGGTTTAGGACCTGTTTATGTAAAGAGTAGAACTATTACTACTGCATTTGTTAGTTCTTTTTTTACTATAAATGTTATTTTAGGATTATTAAATGTTATTTATCTATTAGGTTCTATTTTTATTTTGGACTATTTATATGAGAATATAAATTTTGCAAAGTATATAATTTTATTTTCATTTTCGGTTGTTTTTTTATCATTAGGATTAATATATCAATTTCATTTAGTTAGAGGAGAAAATTTTGATAAAATTTTTTTTGTGAATGTTATTTCAAATATTTTAAGTTTAGTTATTGCAATAGGAGTAGCATATTATGGTTATGGAGTTTTAGCATTAATTTTAAAAGCAGTAAGTGTTAATTTTTTTAACTTATTGTTATTGTATTTTTACAATAGAGAGTTAAAAATTACATTAGTGAAATTGAAAATCATAAAAAGATATATGAACGAAATTAGATTTGGTTTTGAAATATTTATCAATAGAGTTATGAATGGTCTTTTCAACTCTTTAGATAGGTTAATAATAGCAAAATTTTATAGTATTTCAATATTAGGTAATTATAATAATGCAAAAAATTTAGTATCTATATCAGATTCAGTTATTAGGACATCTCTTAGTAGTGTGATATTTAGTCATCTTGAAAAAAATCCAGAAAAAAAACAGAATTATATTAAATATTATTTTATTATATTAGTTATTTCGTCTATATTTCCCTTAATATTGTTTTTATGGGGAGATAACATTATTTTGTTTTGGTTAGGAGATAAGTGGCAAGAGGCATCATTATTTATAAAGCCTTTAGCGATTTTTGCAGTTGGAGATATAATAAAAGGAGTATCCACAATGATAGCAATGCATGAAAACAACATGAAAAGTATCAATATATTCAATTTATTTATATCTATTTTAATGATTTTAACTTTATTTGTTGGAGGAATAATACACATAAGTATAGTATCAATAATTTTAATTGTTTCAATTTTATGGTTTACAGGATGGGGAATATATTTTTTAAAAGTAATGCTATATATTAGTAAGGGGATGGAATGAAAATTATTGCTAATTCTTTACCTAAATCAGGAACTCATGTTTTAGTTAGAATATTAGAATTAATTGGATTGAAAGCTAATAAGATACATTTTTCTGGTTCTTTAATCAGAAGGACATCATCTAATCCTTTAAAAAATTTAATTAAATATTTAAAAGTAATTAATTGTAATCAAGGTGTTAAAATTGATTTAGATATAGAACATTGTATAAAAACTAAATATTTTGAAAAATTATTGATAAATTTTCCAGAAAACACTTTCTCTCAGGCACATATGCCTTTTGATGATAAAATTATTAAATATTTAGAAAAGTATAATATAAAAATGATTTATATAATAAGAGATCCGAGAGATGTATTGGTTTCACATTTTCATCATCATTTAAGAGACAAAGGTTATGAGGGCCACTATTTAATGAAAAAGTTAAAAAGTGATAAAGATAGGATAATAGCTTCATTACATGGATTTAATCAAGGAACCCAATTTGAAACTGCACCTTTAAAAAAAAGATTAAAGAATAGTATACCATGGTATTTTATTAAATCACCTTTTGTTTTCTCTTTAAAATTTGAAGATATTATTGGAGAAAAAGGAGGTGGTGACAAAGAAAAACAACTTTATACTTTGAAAAAATTAGAAAGATTTTTAGAAATAGATGAAAATTATTTAGTTAATAGGAAGGATAGTATTTTTTTTGAAAAATCATCTACTTTTAGAAAAGGTCAAATAGGTGATTGGAAAAATTATCTTGATGAAGATATCTATAAGTTAATATATGATGAAATTGGAGAATTTATTGAAATTTTAGGTTATGATAATGATTAAATTACTGAATGTATTATTACATTTTAGTGAGTATTGGCAAATTTTAAAATACAGATATTTATATAATATATTTTTTTTTAAAAAAATATTTTTAAAAAAATACGGTCATAATGTATTTATACATCCATTAGTAAGCATCAAAAATCCTAAAAAAATTGTAATAGGAAATAATGTTCTAATACATAGAAATTGTGTTTTATGGTGTGAGTTAGATATAGGGAATAATGTCCAGATCAATCCTAATACAGTAATATATGGGAAAGTGATTATCGGTAATAATGTAATGATAGCACCTAATTGTATGATTGCAAGTGGAAATCATGGTATTAAAATGAGTGGAATTCCAATGATAGATCAAGAATGTACTACAAAAGGTCCTATAATAATAGAAGATGATGTATGGATAGGGGCAAATAGTGTGATTTTAGATGGTGTAAAAGTAAGCAAAGGATGTGTGATCGCTGCTGGTAGTGTAGTCGTAAAATCTACAAAAGAATATGGAATATATGCAGGTGTTCCTGCAAAGTTAATTAAAAAAAGGACTACTTAATGATAATAACTAGAATAACAGGCGGTCTTGGAAATCAAATGTTTCAATATGCCATTGCAAAAAGTTTGGCAATAAAAAATAATGATACTTTTAAATTAGACATATCTTTTTATCCAAAGCAGACTTTACGAAAATATGAATTGCATTATTTTAATATAGAAGAAAATATAGCAACTTATGAGGAATGTAATAGGTTAAGAGGAAAAGAAGATTTAATATTTAAAATTAAAAATAAATTAGGTATTAAAATAAATAGACCGAAAAGTTACTATAACGAGAAGGAAATAGTAAAGTTTGATGAAAATATATTTAAACTAAAGGGTAATATATATCTTGATGGATATTGGCAAAACGAAAAATATTTTAAGGGCATAAGAGATGAATTATTAAAAGATTTCACTTTAAAACAAAAAATAAGTAAAGAAGCAAAAGAATATTTAGATCAAATAAAAAATACCAATAGCATATCTCTTCATATAAGAAGAGGTGATTATGTTCAAAATAAGCATACTAATCAAGTTCATGGAATATGTGGAATAGATTATTATAAAAAAACTATTTCTTATATGTTACAAAAAATGGAACATCCTGTATTTTTTATATTTTCAGATGATATTGAATGGTGTAAAGAAAATTTTGATTTTTTAGATAATAAAGTGTTTGTAGAAAATACAAAAAGTGCTATTGAAGATTTAGAACTTATGAAAAATTGTGATCATAATATTATTGCAAATAGCACTTTTAGTTGGTGGGGAGCTTGGCTGAATGAAAATGAAGATAAAATAGTAATAGCTCCAAAACAATGGTTCTTTAAAGATGAATGGAAAGATTTAAATTTAGCTTGTAGAGAATGGATTAAAATATAATGTGTGGAATAGCAGGATTTGTGGATTTTAATAAAAAAAGTGATTACGAGACTTTAAAAAATATGACAGATGTTTTACATCATCGTGGTCCTGATGATAGTGGATATAGTTTTTATAGTTTGAGTAAATGTAATATTGGTCTTGGTCATAGGAGGCTTTCTATATTAGACTTAAGTTCTCATGGGCATCAACCTATGAAATTTGACAATTTAGAAATAGTTTATAATGGAGAAGTCTATAATTTTAAAGAAATTAGAAATGAACTTGAAAAATACGGGTATGGTTTTGAATCCAATTCTGATACAGAAGTTATATTAAAAGCTTATCATAAATGGGGAATTGATGCAGTTCACAAATTTAATGGAATGTTTGCAATATCAATTTATGATAAAAAGAAAGATGAGCTTATATTAATAAGAGATAGAGCAGGAGTTAAACCACTTTACTATTATTATAAAGATGGACTTTTTATGTTTGCAAGTGAGTTAAAATCATTTCATCAAAATCATTATTTTAAAAAAGATTTAAATAAAAAAGCTATTGTGAAATATTTACAATTTGGATATATACCACAACCATTAAGCATATTTCAGAATGTTTATAAACTAGAAGCTGGACATTATCTAATATTTGATATTAAAAATTTAAAATACAAAATTCATAAATATTGGAATATTGATGATTTTTATCAAAAAGATAAATTAGACATCTCTTTTGATGAAGCAAGAAAAGAAACTGAGGAGTTATTGATAAAAGCTTTTAAATACAGAATGGTTTCAGATGTTCCAGTTGGAGTATTTTTAAGTGGTGGATATGATAGCAGTGCAGTAGCTGCAATCTTACAAAAACATAGTTTTCAAAAAATCAAAACTTTTACTATTGGTTTTAAAGAAGAAAAATATAATGAGGCAATACACGCTAAACAAGTAGCAAAATATCTTGGTACTGATCATTATGAACACTATCTTAGCCAAAAAGATGCTTTAAAAATTTTGCCAAGACTGCCAGAAATATATGATGAACCTTTTGGAGACAGTAGTGGTATTCCTACTATTATGGTCTCACGGTTTGCAAAACAATATGTTACAGTAAGTCTAAGTGCAGATGGTGGAGATGAACTTTTTAGCGGGTATCCTTCATATAAAAATTCTTATGATTTATATAATAGATTTCATAAATTTTGTATGTTTCATTCATTAAGTATTTTAAACAAGATAATTAATCCATTTCAAATATCAAAATATTTAAAAATTTATAATTTAGAAGGAAAGTTTTACAAATTTTGTGAACTATTGAAAAATAGCAATTCTCCATCAAAATTTTACGAAACTAACACTAAATATTTTTATGATGTAGAGATAGAAAAGCTGTTGAATTTAAAATTAAGCTCAAAAGAAACTTTTTTTGAAAATAGTATTGATAATATGTTGTCACACAGTTTTAAAACTTATCTAAATGATGATATCTTAACAAAGGTTGATAGAGCCACAATGAGTGTAAGTTTAGAAGGAAGAGAACCAATGTTAGATTTTAATCTTATAGAGTTTGTCGCTCAATTACCTGTTGAATACAAACAAAAAGATAGTCAAACAAAATATATTTTAAAAGAGATAGTGCATAAGTATATACCAAAAGAGCTAATGGAGCGACCAAAAAAGGGATTTTCTATTCCTGTTTTTGAGTGGTTTAGAGATGAATTAAAAATCTATTTTGAAGAGTATTTAAGTCAAAAAGCTATACATGAAAGCGGAATTTTTAATTATAAATATATCGATATGCTGAAAAAAAGTTATTTTAATGGATATGGTAATCCTCATAAACTATGGCTTATTTTGATGTTTCAGATGTGGAGGGAAAAATGGTTTTAAATAAGTTTTTATTTTATATTACAGTACTTACTATGTTAAGTAGGTATACCATAGTTATAGGTAATTATATTTTATTTGGATGGAGTTTGTTTTATTTTTTTTTTAGATTTTCTTTTTTTAAAAAAATTAATGTTTATGTGCTGATAATTTTAGCTATATTTTTTATTATAGACTTTTATTCAATGATAAATGGCTATTATATATATGATTTAAGTTTTAATATTAAATGGTTTTTTCAGATAATATTCTATTGTTTCATTATTATGACTTTTTTTTATTTTTACAAAACTCATTTTATTAACTTTGATAAAATATTAATGAATATAATTTGGTTGTTAGTTATAGTTACTTTGATTCAGTTATGCTATGGGTTTTATGTTACTAATATTAGTATATTTGATTATCGGGTTTGGTTTTCTCCAATGGTATATGTTTTTTTAACACCTTCTTATGAAGATTTAGGCTTATTCAAGATGACAATAGGTTTTTTGCTTCCATTTTTTGTTATTATGATTTCTAAAAAAAATAAGACAAAGATATATTTATCATTGTATGTTGTTACATATAACTTATTAATTGGAAACAAGTCTGTTTTATTAGCTTTGTTTGGAATTTATATTTTGTATCTAATTACAAAAATAAAGACTCGTATATATAAAGTGTTTTTATTAGTTATTATTTTATTTTTTTTAGTTTGTGTTGTCTTTAATTATAAAGAGATAATTAATGAAATATTAATTTATGAAGGTAGATATTTTGGACCTATTTTTACTAATTCTAATTATTGGTATAATCCTTTAGGTATTGGGGCAGGTAATTATGTGGAAGCTGCCTTAAAAAATATATATAATATTTATAGTGATATTAGTGCTGTTACATTTGATAATAATCTTGATATCCATGGTTGGTATTCAATAGCTGAAAGTGATGTTATATTGTGGAGTGTTAGATATGGTTGGTTTTTTTATCTTTTTTTTATTCTATTTCTTTTTTATGTAAATTTTATCCTAGTAACTACAAGAAATAAAAATACAATAAAAACTATCTTGTTATTTGACTATTTAGTGTTTTCTGGTATTACTCAAGATTATTCAAATATATTAATATATTGGGGCTTGATAGGTTTTATATTAGGCTTAATTTATAAAGAAAGGTATTATAATGAAATTTCAAATTGAAAGTTGGTGGTGGTTTAAATTAAATGGATTGTTAAGATGGTGTTTAGTTCACAGGGTTTTACCAAACGATAATATAGTTTTAACTGAATATCCTAAATCAGGAGGTACATGGATTGGACAAATGGTTTCTGATGCTTTAAAGATACCTTTTCCTAGAAATAGATTGCCTTTATTTAGAAAAAAACAGTTACTTCATGGGCATTATAAATTAACTTGGAATATAAAAAAACCAATTGTTGTTTTTAGAGATGGTAGAGATATTGTAGTTTCTCAATATTTTCATTACCTTATATATAATGAAAAAAATAAATCTCTTGTTGATAAACATAGAAAATATTTTAAAGTAGAAGATTATGAGAATGTTGTAGAAAATCTTCCAAAATTTATAGAATATGTGAATAATACAAAATATCACCATTTTACTTGGAGTGAATTTGTTAATAGTTGGATAAATAAAGAAAATATTATATTTACAAGTTATGAAAAGTTTCGTTCAAATCCTGTTAATGAATTAATTAAAGTTAGTAGTTTATTGGGTCAGAATTTATCTAAGGAGGAGGCTGAAATAATTGTAGATAGATATTCTTTTAAAAAGTTATCTGGAAGAAAAGAGGGAGAAGAAAATAAAAATAGTTTTTTAAGAAAAGGAATAGTAGGAGATTGGAAAAATTATTTTAACGAAGAATCAAAAAAAGTTTTTAAAAAATATGCTGGAAAAGAGTTGATAAAGCTAGGTTATGAGAAGGATCTTAAGTGGTAAGAGTTTTAATTGTTGAAGAAGGACATAAAGATATTTATGGAAAAATTTTTGAAAAAAGGTTTAGAGAATTAGGATATGAAGTATATGGAATGTATTTGCATACTTATTTTAAGAATTATCCATATGATAAAGTGTTAAACGTTGATAACAATTTTATTAAAAAAGTTTATTATAAATTTCAAAATAAATACAGTATAGGACCAGTTATATATAAAATAAACAGAGATATTATAAAGTTTGTGAATAAATATAAAATAGATTTAGTATTTATTTATAGAAACTATCATATCTGGCCTGTTACGATTGAAAAATTAAAAAAATTAGGAGTAAAGGTATTTGATTATAATAATGACGATCCTTTTTCTTTAAAATATCCAAAATATAAGTGGAGAAACTATTTTAATTCTTTAAATCTGTATGATCATGTTTTTGTATATAGACAAAAAAATATTATAGATGTAAAAAAATTAGGATATAAAAATGTAAGTTTGTTAAGAGCTTATTATATTAAAGAAAAAAATTTTTATATTCCAAATATAAAAAATGATAGATATAAATGTGATGTAATATTTGTTGGTCATTGGGAGAATGATGGAAGAGATGAATATTTGAAGTTATTAATGGATAATGATATAGATTTAAAAATATATGGTACTTTATGGGAAAATTCAAAATATTATAAATATTTTTTATCAAAAATGAAAATGAATAAAATTACTTATTTGTCAAAAGACTATAATTTGGCTATTAATAGTGCAAAAATAGCTCTTGTTTTTTTATCCAAACTTAATAATGATACTTACACAAGAAGGTGTTTTGAAATACCGGCTACTAAAACTATGATGATGGCAGAATATACGGATGATTTAGCTAATAATTTATTTAAAGAAGGAAAAGAAGCTGAATATTTTAGAAATAAAGAAGAATTGTTAAGAAAAATAAAATATTATCTAAATAATCCGAATAAGATTAAAGAGATAGGAGAAAATGGATATAATAGACTAATGAGAGATGGTCATGAAGTAATAGATAGATGTAAAGAAGTTATAAAGGTGCATAATGAAAATTTTGATTAATACATCTAATTTATATGTTGGAGGGGGAGTCCAAGTTGCATTATCTTTAATTAAATCTTTTAAAGAAATAGATAGAGAAAATGAATATATTTTTATATTGTCTCCTATATTAAACAAACTTTTACAAGCAGAGAAATTTCCTTCTAATTTTAAAATTTTTGTTATAAAAAACTCTCCTGCACAAATTATAAGTAGAACAGATATCGTTAAAAAGCTTAGAGAAATAGAAAACCTTGTAATGCCTGATATTGTTTTTACTGTATTTGGTCCAAGCTATTGGAGACCAAAATCTTTGCATGTTGTAGGATTTGCTGATGGTTGGGTATATAATCCTGATTCTATTGTATATAAGAGGATAAATTTTTTTAATAGAATAAAAAGAAGAATGATTAATTATTATAAACTTTATTATTTGAAAAGAGATGCAGATGTGTTGGTAGTAGAAACAAATGATGCAAAAAGCAAGTTGTCTAAATTTATAACAAAACCTATATTTGTAATAGGAAATACTTATCATCAAATATTTGATAATAAGGCATTTTATAATGATGAAAATAGTTATTTTATAAAGTTACCTGAAAAAGAGGAAAATGAATTTAGGTTGTTATATATTGCTCATCCTCATCCTAATAAAAATATAGAAATTATAAATGATTTAATACCATTAATAGAACAAAAAAAATTAAATATAAAATTTGTTCTTACCTTAGATAAAAATGAGAATTTAAAATTTTTTGGAAAAAATAATAGGTATGTCATAAATGTTGGTAAAGTTCCTATATATTCTTGTCCATCTTTATATTTGCAAGTAGATGCATTATTTGCTCCAACTCTTTTAGAAACTTTTAGTGCAATTTATCCAGAAGCAATGAAAATGAAAAAGCCAATACTAACTTCAAATTACTCTTTTGCAAAGGATATATGTGGTGATGCAGCTTTTTATTTTGATCCTTTAAATCCAGAAGATATAGTTAATAAAATAATAGAGTTAAAAGAAAATAAAGTTTTAAGAGAAACGTTGATTCAAAAAGGACTTAAGAAATTAAAAAATTTTGAAACAGCAAGAAGTAGAGCAGAAAAATATTTACAACTTTTCTCTAAATTAAAAACAAAAAGGAGTTAAACAATGATAATATTAGGATTAAATGCATATCATGGTGATAGTAGTGCTTGTATATTTAAAGATGGTGAATTAATAGCTGCAATAGAAGAAGAAAGAATTAGAAGAATTAAGCATTGGTCTGGATTTCCAAGTGAATCTATTAAATTTTGTTTAAATGAAGCAGGTATTGGTATAGAGGATGTTGATTATATTACAATTTCAAGAGATCCATCAGCAAATTTATACAATAAAATAACTCATAGTGTAAGAAATATTGTGAGTTTTAAAGCTATAAAAGATAGATTAGCAAATACTAAAAAAGTTGGTTCTATTAAGGAAGAGTTATCAAAGGTTTTTGGAATCAATAAAGAAAAAATTAAAGCAAAAGTTGTAAATGTTGAACATCATAGAGCTCATATGGCAAGTGCATTTTTTGCAAGCCCATATGAAGAGAGTGCTATATTGTCTATTGATGGTTTTGGAGATTTTACTTCTACAATGATAGGTGTTGGAAAAGGGAATAAAATAGAGGTTTTTGATAGTGTAATTTATCCCCATTCTTTAGGAGTTTTTTATACTACATTCACTCAGTTTTTAGGATTTATGAATTATGGTGATGAATATAAAGTTATGGGACTTTCACCATATGGAAAAGAAGATAAAGAGATTATGAAAAAATTAAGAGATGTAATCATTTTAAAAGATAATGGGCTTTTTGAAATAAATAAAAAATATTTTAGACATCCAAAAGAGGGAGTTAGTATGAGTTGGGAAAATGGTGTTCCTTATATTGAGCCTCTTTATAGTGAATATTTAATTGAAATGTTTGGAAAACCAAGACTAAAAGGAGAAGAATTAACTCAATATCATAAAAACTTAGCTTATGGAATTCAAAAAATAACAGAAGAAACTATTTTTCATATACTAAATCATTTATACAAAAAGACAAATCTTGAAAATGTATGTATAGCAGGAGGAGTTGCTCAAAATTCAGTAGCTAATGGAAAAATAACTGATAACACTCCATTTAAAAATCTTTATATACCACCAGCAGGACACGATGCGGGTACTGCAATAGGAAGTGCATTATGGCTTTATAATCATATAAAAGATAATCCAAGAATTAAGCCACAAAAGCATAGTTATTTTGGAAGTAAATTTAATGATGAAGAAATAGAAAAGTTTTGCAAATATAATAATATTTCTTATAAAAAATATAGAGATGAAGAGCTTTTTGATTTAGTTACAGATTGTTTAATAAATGGTGGAGTTGTTGGTTGGTTTCAAGGAAGAGCGGAATTTGGACCAAGAGCATTAGGGCATAGAAGTATTATAGCAGATCCAAGAAGAGCAGATGCAAAAGAGATTTTAAATCTAAAAATAAAAAGAAGAGAACCTTTTAGACCATTTGCTCCATCAATTTTAAAAGAACATACTGCTGATTGGTTTGAAAAAGTAGATTATGTTCCATTTATGGAAAAAGTTTTTAAATTTAAAAAAGAAAAAAGAGATTTAGTGCCAGCAGTAGTACATATTGATGGAACAGGAAGATTACAAACTGTAGATAAAGAAGTAGAGCCAAAATATTATGCTTTAATAGAAACTTTTTATAAAAAAACAGGAGTACCAATTATTCTAAATACATCATTTAATGAAAATGAACCAATTGTAAATACTCCTCAAGAAGCTTATGCTTGTTTCGCCAGAACTAAGATGGATATGTTGGTAATGGGGAATATTGTAGTTACGGAGAGGTAGGTGAAAGTTTCAATAATAACAGTAGTTTATAACAACAAAGATACAATAAAAGATGCAATAGAAAGCGTCTTAAATCAAACATATCAAAATATAGAATATATAATAATTGATGGTAATAGTAATGATGGAACTATAGATATTATTAAAAGTTACGGAAATAAAATAGACAAGTTTATAAGTGAAAAAGATAACGGTATTTATGATGCAATGAATAAAGGTATAAAATTAGCAAGTGGTGATATAGTAGGAATTTTAAATAGTGATGATTTTTATGTAGATAATAGAGTTATTGAAAAAGTTGTTGAAGTTTTTAAGAATAAAAATGTAGATAGTGTTTATGGAGATTTAGTGTATGTAGATAAAGATAATACTAATAGAATTGTAAGATATTGGAAATCAAGAGGATACCAAGAAGGATTATTTAAAAAAGGATGGCATCCAGCCCATCCAACTTTTTTTGTAAAAAAAGAGATTTATGATCAATATGGACTTTTTAATTTAGATTTTAAAATAGCAGCAGATTATGAAATAATGCTTAGATTTTTAGAAAAATATAAAATTACTTCTAGTTATATTTCTGAAGTTTTAGTTAAAATGAGATTAGGTGGTGAAAGCAATAGAAGTATAAAAAATATTATAAAAGCAAATATTGAATGTTATAAAGCTTGGAGAGTAAATAATCTAAATATAAATCCATTTATTATAATTAAAAAGCCTTTTTTTAAATTGTTTCAGTATCTATAACCCCTTTCTCCCCACCATCACCCAAATAGTTTTAAATATAGTCTTAATTTCAAGCCAAATTGACCAGTTTTTGATGTAGTATAAATCATACATAAGTTTTTGATATGTATCTTCAAGATTTCTACCGTAAGGATAATTTACTTGAGCCCAGCCTGTAATTCCAGGAGCGTTTAGGTGGCGGATATGGTAAAATGGCCACTCTTTTTCGTATTTTTTAACAAGCTCATCCCATTCGGCCCTAGGACCTATTATATGTAAGTCTCCTCTTATTACATTCCAAAGCTGAGGCAATTCATCTATTCTTGTTTTTCTCATAATGGCACCCCAGGGAAAAATTCTAGGGTCATTTTCTTGGGTATAGTGATCAAAAAAATCAACATCAGTCCTCATAGAGCGAAATTTATAGCAAGTAAAAAGTTTTTTGTTTTTTCCTATTCTTGTTTGTTTGAAAAGTACAGGTCCATCAGGAGATTCTTTTTTGATTCTATAGGCTGAATAAATCATGACAGGGAGTGTCAGAATCCCAAGAGAAATAGCTATTGCAAAATCAATTGTTCTTTTTTGAAAATATTGCCATTTTGAGAAAGGTTTTATTTTATCTAAAAAGTCAAGATTACTGTTATCTTTTGGGATATAAAGTTTTTGTAGATATTTTTCTAAATATTCTTCGATTGTGAGATATTTTATGTTTTTAGACTTTAGATAATTTATCAATTCTTTTGGAGGAAATTTTTTTGTATTTAGTATGACTAAAGAATTATTTTTTAGATTGTCTATTTGTGAGATTAGATTTTTTTCATTTTCTTTTATATAAATTATATTATCCTTTATTTTTTCGATTTCCAATGGAATAAATTTATATTTTTCTCCAATTACTATCATCCATTCTCCCGATTTATGTTTTTATGATAAAATTTTATCTAAAAAAGGCTGAATGAATGAAAAAGATATTAGTTTTTTTATTTATTTTTATAAATATCCTCTTTGCAATAGAAGTTGACATAAATACTCTTCTAGAAGCAGTAAAACAGAATCCTTCTCTTCTTGATACTCCTCAGGTCCAACAAATTTTAAAAGAAAAGGGTATAGATAAAGAGCAAATATTAAATTTAATAAATAATGATAAAAAAAACGTCAAACTTTCTTTACAGTCAATAAAAAATGATATATATTTAGATACTAATGAAACTAATGCTTCTTATGATATCAATCAAACAGTTGTGGAAGTAAATGAAACAAATGAGACAAATATAAGTTTGAGAAAACCTCTTGCGTTTATTCCAGAAAAAAAACTTATAGACCTTATCCAGTCAAAACAACAAAAAATAGAAGATATTCCTTTAAAAAGATTTGGAGAAAAGTTTTTTTATAATAGAAATAGCTTAAACAAGCAGATTTTAGCAGTGCCTGAGTATTATCAAATAAATGTTGGAGATATTATTGTAGTGCAGGTTTTTGGAGGAAATGATAAAACCTTAAATCTTACAGTAGATAACAATGGAAATATTTATTTGCCAGTTATTGGTCCTGTATATGTCGCAGGGCTTAGCGTAGCAGAAGTTAAAGATCTCATCAAAAGAAAATTAAAACCAACATATCAAAATTCAAAGATAGTAGTAGATGTAAAAGTAAACTCTTTTATTCAGGTAGCTCTTACCGGGTATGTAAAAGCACCAGGTGTTTATAATCTAAACTCTCTATCAACTGTAAAAGATTTGCTAATAGTAGCGAATGGTTTTGGTGAGCTTGGCAGTATGAGAGAAGTATACTTAAAAAGAAATGGAAAAGTATTAAAAATAATAGATTTTTATAAACTGATAAAAGATGGGAAATTAGTAGATACTACTTTACTTAGAAATGGAGATATTATATATGTCCCAAGGGCAAAGACTCTTGTTAGTCTAAGAGGAGCAGTTTCTACCCCAGCTATTTATGAGATGAAAAAAGAAGAAAGCTTAAAAGATTTGATAGCTATTAGCGGAGGGCTTTTGCCTGAAGCAAGTGATAAATCCATAAAAATTACTAGGTATGTAAATAACGCTTATGTAAAGGTGTTTTTTAGAAATTTAGATGATAAGTTTGTGTTTAAAAACGGAGATGAAGTTTATGTTTATAAGATAAGTGAACTAAATCAAGATTATGTAAAAGTGTATGGAAACATTGAAAAACCAGGAACTTATGAGATACCAAAAGATAAAAAGTTATCTACTCTTTTAAAACATCTTTCATATCTGAAAGACACTTATTATGATTATGGAGTGATTAGAAAATTTGATAATAAAATAATTTCTTTTTCTCTCAAAAATCCAGGGGATATTACTTTAAGTAAAAAAGATGAGATATTTATTTTTAACAAATACGAGGTATTACCAGCAGAATATGTAATAGTAAAGGGAAGTGTTAAAGAACCAGGTAAATATAGATGGTTTGAAGGCACTACTTTAAAAGATGTTATAAATAATGCAGGAATTTTAGAAAATGCAAATCTTAAAAAAGTACAGGTAATAAGTTATGACAAAAACTTTAGGCCAGTTTTAAAATACGTGGATTTTACAAAAAACCCTGATTATAAATTAAAGCCTTTTGATGAAATAACTCTGTTTGATTATTATAATTTTGAGCCATTAAAATATATTAATGTTTTAGGTGCTGTGAATAAAGCAGGAAATTATGTGTATGCTAAAGGTATGACTCTAAAAGATGCTTTAACAATGGCTGGATGGCTTGAGGATAAAGCTGATAAAAATTATATAGAGCTAATACGATACAAAGTAATAAATGGTCAAAGGATAAGAGAAATCAAAAAGCTCTCAATAAAAGATTTGAACTTTGAACTTAAACCTTACGATGAAATAGATGTAAAAACTATACCAAACTGGAATGAAAGAGAGACAGTAACTATAAAAGGTGAAGTAAAATATCCAGGTGTTTATGTGATTCAAAAAGGCGATAGATTAGTTGATGTAATCAAAAGAGCTGGTGGATTTACAAAAAATGCATATCTTTATGCGGCTGTATTTACAAGAGAGAGTGTTCGTAAAATGCAAGAGAAAAGATTAAAAGAGATGATTTATAAACTTAAGAAAAAAGTGGCTATTTTAGCAGCAAGTGCTAAGGGAGCTGGTGAGGGTAATTTAGATGCTAAAAACTTAATAGAAGCTATTGATTCAGTGGCTATTCAAGCTGAACAACTAAAACCTATTGGAAGAATAGCAATTATTTTAGATAAAAATCTGACAAAATTTGAAAAATCTCCTTATAATATAGTACTGGAAAATAATGATACTTTATATATCCCGTCCAAAAAAGATAGTGTTATTGTAATGGGAGAAGTATTAACCCCAACAGCATTTGTTTATACTACTGATAGTTCGCTTAAATATATCAAAAAAGCAGGAGGAAGGACTAGTTTAGCTGATGATATATATTTTGTAGTACATGCAAATGGATTTACTGATAAAGGTGAGTTTGGGACTTTATTTTATGATAATATAAAAGTTAAGCCAGGAGATGCTATTACTGTGCCTATTAAAATTAAAACATCTACTTGGTATGGTATTACAAAAGACTTAACATCAATTCTTTATCAGCTTGCAATCACAGCAGCTAGTTTGAAAACAGTAGGAGCGTTTTAACAATGGAAAATGGAAAATTGAAAATGGAAAATTATTATCAACCTCCTGTTTGTTATGAAGAAGATGAAATTGACTTAAGAGAACTGTTTGCGACTATTTGGAAGCATAAAGTTTTTATAGCTGTTTTTGTGTTTATTGTAACTAGTTTGACTATTTTTTATGTACTTTCCAAACCAAATGAGTACAAAGTATATACAGTATTATCACCTCAAGAACAATCAAAAAGTATAAATCTTGGAGGTCTTGGAGCACTTGCAAGTATGGCAGGGGTAAATATTGGCGGAGGTAGTGGTGGATTGACTCCCGAAGTTGCTTTTCAAGAGTTACTTAATGATTATGCTTTTATGAAAGAGTTTATCATTAAAAGGGGATTGGATAAAAAATTAAAAAGCAATGAGCTTGAAAAAGATTATGTATTTGCATTTAATTATAATGGAATATACAAATTTTTAAAAGGTGATAGTGAAAACAAAGAAGACAAAGAACTTTTTGACATATATAAACAGATCAAAAATTCTTTTAGTATTAGTACTGATAAAAAAACAGGTCTTATTACTATAAGCTTTATTCATCCAAGCAGGCATTTTGCTTATGATATTTTGGTGGCTTTTTTAGAAGATGGGACTAAATTTCTAGTAAATAAAAACCTTCAAGATATAAATGCACAAATAAAAAAATATCAAAAAGAACTTGAAAACACTAATAATATTGAGTTAAAGTCTGAGCTTGCAAAGCTTATAAGCTCACTAATCAAACAAAAAGTATATATAAATTCAAGCAAATATTACAAAGTAAAAGTAGTAACCGACCCATACATTCCTGATGTAAAAGACAAAGCAAAACCAAAAAGAGGTCTTATTGTAATAGTTGCATTTGTTACTTCATTTATTTTGGCTATATTTTTGGTGTTTTTTATTGAGTTTATAAAAAATTCAAAAGAAGGTGAAAATGAAAATACTAATAACAGGTAGTGCGGGATTTATAGGATATCATTTAGCAAATAAGCTAATTAAGCGAGGTGATGAGGTAGTAGGGCTTGATAGTATAAATGATTATTATGATGTAAATTTAAAATACGGAAGACTAGCTGAGACAGGAATAGATAGAGAAAAAATAGAATACAACAAACTAATAATCAGTAACAAATATCCAAATTACAAATTCATAAAATTAAACTTAGAAGATAAAGAAAATCTAGATAAGTTATTCAAGCAAGAAAAGTTTGATAAAGTGTGTCATCTTGCAGCACAAGCAGGTGTTAGATACTCTTTAACAAATCCAGATGCTTATATTCAAAGCAATATTGTAGGTCATATGAATATCCTTGAAGCAGTAAGACATAATGATGTAAAAGCTCTAAGTTATGCAAGTAGTTCATCAGTTTATGGACTTAATAAAAAACAACCATTTTCAACTAATGATAATGTAGACCATCCAATAAGTCTATACGCTGCTACAAAAAAAAGTAATGAGCTTATGAGTCATACATATTCATACCTTTATAATATTCCAACGACAGGGCTTAGATTCTTTACAGTATATGGTCCTTGGGGAAGACCGGATATGGCACTTTTTAAATTTGTTAAAAACATAATTGAAGATAAGCCGATTGATGTGTATAATTATGGCCAGATGCAAAGAGATTTTACATATATTGATGATATAGTTGAAGGAATAGTGAGAGTAATAGACAATCCTCCAAAAGCAAATCCAAACTGGGACGGACGTCCAAGTGAAAGTATAGCGCCATATAAAATATATAACATTGGAAATGGGAGTCCAGTTAATCTCATGGATTTTATAAGTGCAATTGAAGAAATTCTTGGAAAAGAAGCTAAAAAGACTCTTCTACCAATGCAACCAGGTGACGTTCCAAGTACATATGCAGATACAACAGACCTTGAAAAGGACTTAGGATATAAGCCATATACTCCAATAAAAGAAGGAGTTTCAAAATTTATTGAGTGGTATAGGGAGTTTTATAAGATAAATTGAAAAAGGTGATAAAAATGAATAAAATAATAAGTATAATAGGCCTAGGCTATGTAGGCTTGCCATTGGCAGTAGCATTTGCAAAGAAATATAAAGTCATAGGATTTGATATAAATAATACAAGAATTGAAGAGTTAAAAAATAGTTATGATAGAACTTTTGAAGTAAGTAAGGAAAAATTAGAGGAAGTAAAGAATAATGTAAGATATACACCTTTTTTAGAGGATTTAAAAGAAGCTTCTATTCATATAGTGACAGTTCCAACTCCAATAGATAAACATAAAAATCCTGACTTAAGACCACTTATTATGGCAAGTAGAAGTATAGGTGGGATATTAAAAAAAGGTGATATTGTAATATATGAAAGCACAGTATATCCAGGATGTACAGAAGAAGTTTGTGTACCAGAGCTTGAAAAAGAAAGTGGACTAAAGTTTAATGAAGACTTTTTTGTAGGGTATAGTCCAGAGAGAATTAATCCGGGAGATAAAGAACATACCGTAACAAAAATAAAAAAAGTAACAAGCGGATCAACTCCAGAAATAGCAAAAGAAATAGATGAACTTTACAAAAGCATTATAGAAGCAGGTACTCATCTTGCTCCATCAATAAAAGTAGCAGAAGCAGCAAAAGTAATAGAAAATGCACAAAGAGATATAAATATAGCATTTGTAAATGAACTTGCACTTATATTTGATAAATTAAATATTGATACATTAGATGTATTAGAAGCAGCAGGGACAAAATGGAACTTTTTACCATTTAGACCAGGATTAGTAGGAGGACACTGTATTGGAGTTGATCCATATTACTTAGCATACAAAGCAAAAGAGATAGGTTATCATCCTCAAATAATTCTTGCCGGTAGAAGAATGAATGATAATATGGGAATATTTGTAGCGAATAAAGTGATTAAGCTAATGATACAAAAAGGACACACTATTAAAGGAAGTAAGGTATTAATACTTGGAATAACATTTAAAGAAAATTGTCCTGATATTAGAAACAGCAGGGTTATAGATGTAATAAGAGAGCTACAAGAGTTTGGAGTAGAAGTTGATGTATATGACCCTTGGGCTGATCCAAAAGAAGTTAAATTAGAATATGATATTGATTTATTACAAGTAGTCAATGGCCAATTACCAATAACCAATTACGATTGTATTGTTTTAGCAGTAGCTCACAAGGAATTTAAAGAAATAGAAAAACAGCTACGCACTACAAACTACAAACTACGTACTGTTGTTTACGACATCAAAGGTTTTTTTGATAAAAGTTTAGTGGATGGAAGGCTTTAATGCAAAAAATTCTATTTGTTTTTTCTAATAAGACTCATTTTGAGACTGCATTGCCTATTTTGAACTTTTTAAAGGATAAATATAAATTTTTAGGTATATTCAACTTTATTGATACTAAATACTCAAAAGGATTAGAAAAATATTTAGAAAAATATGAAAATTTATTTGAAGAAATATTTTTAATTAAAGATAATAATTTTTTTACTAAGCATATTACTAATTATTTAAAAATAAAAAAAATATTACTCAAATGGCTAAAAGAAAAAAATATTATATCCTCTATTCAATTTATTGAGGGAGGATATATTGATTGGTTAGTTATAGGAGTTTTAAAAGAAAACAATATTAAAACTATTGTATTACAATGGGCTATAACATGGGAACCATCTTACTATGATAAACTTAGAAATAAAAATATAACTTTTATAAAACAAGTAATAAAAAAAGTGATAAGGAAATTTTTGATGATAGATTATCCTACAATGAAATATTTAGGTGATGGGAATGCTGATTATTTATTAACTATGGGTGAATTTTGGACTAAACAATTTCTAAAATATCATAATTATCCATATAAATTTATAGCAACAGGTAATCCAAGGTTCTTAAAACTTACTACTTTGAAAAGTTTTGGAAAAAAAAAATATTCTTTTTGTAACAGGGGCGGGTTCTTTATTATATGGTTATAATAAAGAAAAACATTTAAAAGACATTGAAGAAGTATATTTAGCATTTGAAAAAAGCAATATTAATAGAAAGCTTATTCATAAAATACATCCAAGAGATCAATATACAAATGATATTTTAAATATGAGTAAAAAATTTAAAAATATAGAAGTTAAAACGAATGAACTAATGGAAGATTTGTTAAAAGACATATATTTGACTATTGTAATTAGGTCTACGGTAGGGTTAGAGGCATTAGTAGCTGGTAGTAGACTTTTAGTTTATAATAACTCAAATCAAATTATTGGATTCAATTACGCAAAATATAATTTAGCTAAAGAAGCAAAAAATATTGAAGAATTAAGTGATTTACTTGCTAATAGTGATAAAATGGACCTTCCAAAAAACATAGAATATTTTGTAAAAACAGAAAAAGTTTTAGAAGATATAAAATATGTTATCGAAAGCAAATAAACTTATAAAAAGTAATATATTCAGATATGTTATAGGGGATTTCTTAAGTATAGGTATTTCTTTTTTAATTTCTACCTTTATACTTGTAAAACTAGGTTCTGTCGACCTTGGAAAATTTGTTTTTTATTTTTTACTTGCGGGGCTTTTTTCTTCTTTTGCACAAGGAGCAGCTAACAGTTTTTTAATGAAATATTTTTATATAGAAGATTTCAAAGAAATTATATCAAGTGTCAATGTGACTATGGTGTTTTTTTCATTTATAAGTGTTGCAGTTTTTTTGGTTTTTTATCATTATATAAATACCGTTTTATTGGATACTTTAATTTTTTTTGCAATATTAAAAGCATTTAATTCTACTCCGTTTGTTGTTTTCAGACTGAAAGAGCTTTCTTTTTGTTATATGTTTTTTTCTGTTTTTTACAGAGTTGGATGGGGTGTGATATTGCCTTTTTTATTTTTGTTAAATAAATTTGATGTTTATAATCTGATCTTGCTTATATTTGTGTGGGAGATATTAAGTTTTGTTGTTTTATATTTTTATTTGTACAAACTTGGATTTAAATTAAAAATAAATAAAAAATTGATAAAGAAAAATGTTTTACTTTCTTTAAAACTATTTCCTCACAAAGTGTTAAAAACTGTCAGTGAAAACATTGACAAATATGCTGTGAAGTTTTTTTTAGGGGATGCAGCTTTAGGAATTTATTCTATTTTATATAAAATAACTTCTATTGTATATATGTTTACAAAATCATTAAATAATGAAATAGCAGTAATTCTAAGTAAGATTTCATCAAATAAAACAACAGAGGCAGAATTTGAAAAAAAAGAAAATAAGCTTATTTTAAGTATTTTATTGGTAAATATTTTGGCATTTTTAATTGCCTTTTTTTATAATAAATGGGTGTATTATTTGGGGAGTAATTTTTATTTGTTATATTTTATATTGATAAGTTTTATGAATTTACAATTTTTTTATTTTATATTTTATAATTATCTTTTTTTACAATCTAAAAGGATAATTTATAATATAATGTTGCTTAATAACAATATTTTTCTGTGTTTTCTGTTTTTTATTAAAAAAACTTTAACCGATATTGCGTATGTTTATTCTCTTTCTTATTTTTTAAGTGTAGGATTGCTGACTTTTTTTGTAAAAAGTGAATTTTTAAAAAAAATTAAATTATATTATTGGGTATTATTTTTTATTTTTTTAATAGGGGGATTTTATGTTTTCCAATTTTACTCTTAAGTTAAAAGCTAATAAAATTTGGGTCGGAGAGATGGAGAGTGATATTTTTATAAATTTAAATAAAGAAGAATACAAAAAAATAGAAAAGTTTTTTTTAGAACAATATATGTTAAAAATGGAATATCATACTCCAATGGGATATGTGTATAAAAAAAATCAAAAATTCAATATTGATAGAAAAATAGAGGAAGATTATTTTCAACATCATATTTTTGATAAAGATTACGAAACTATAGGTTTTTTTAGTGGTTCAACTGGTTGGGGATGGGGAATTTATAAAAAATCTTTAATGATAGATTATTTTATAGGTAAGAATTTACAAAAAAATATAATTAACTTTTCTAATGTAGGTTCTAATATATATAAAATATTTAATATATATAAACAGTTTTCTTTAAAAGATACTCTTCATGAAAAAAATATTTTTTATTTCGGAATAAACGAAAGCTATGATATTTCAAATAATATTGATATTGCTTTTTCAAATAGAGATAGAAGGATCAGAAAAAATATATTAGAATTTGAAAAATATTATAGAAATTTACCTTTGTCTTTAAAAACTATTAGCTATCTTTTTGCAAAATCTGTGGCTTTAAATATACTTTATATTAAGCACGCTATAAAAAAAGATTTTGTAAAAAGAATTTCTAAAAAAGTGAAACCAATTGATATTGATAAAAATTTATTAAATAAAAACTTAGGTTTTATTAAAAATATTATTAGAGAAATAAATTCGTTAAGTGATACTATTTTTATACTTGAACCATCTTTATTTGATAAAGAAAACTTAAGTGAATATGAAAGGAAACTAATTTTAAATAAAGATTTGACTGTTCCTAATCTTAGAAAAAGTTTTAAGATAGTTTATCATGAGTTAATTAACTTTTTTGAAAAAGAAAAAATTAAATATATTGATGCAAGAGAGAGCGTAAAAGTAGTAAAGGAGACTATTTTTATAGATTATTGTCATCCATGGGTAAATGGGACACAAATTATAGGAGAATATATTGCTAAAAAAATAAAGGAAAAACAATGGCTTTTATAATAGTAGAAATAGCACAAGCCCATGATGGAAGTTTAGGTATTTTACATTCGTATATAGATGCATTAGCTGATACAGGAGTAGATGCAATAAAATTTCAAACTCATATTGCAGAAGCTGAGAGTAGTGAGTATGAGCCTTTTAGAGTTAATTTTAGTTATGAAGACAAAACAAGGTTTGATTATTGGAAAAGAATGGAATTTAGTTTAGAACAGTGGAAAGAGATAAAAAAACACTGTGATGATGTAGGAGTTGAGTTTATAAGTTCACCTTTTTCTAATTTAGCGGTGGATTGGTTAGAAGAGATTGGAGTTAAAAGATATAAAATAGCCTCAGGTGAAATAAATAACTTTTTAATGCTTGAAAAAATAGCAAAAACAGGAAAAGATATAATTCTGTCAACCGGTATGAGCGGATTTGAAGAAATTGACAGAGCGATAGAGTTTTTAAAGCCTTTTAAAAATGAAGTGTCAATTCTTCAATGTACTACAAAATATCCGACACCTTCAAGAGATATAGGGTTAAATGTTTTGAGTGAACTTAAAAAAAGATATGATGTAAAAGTTGGACTATCTGATCATTCCGGTAAAATATGGCCTCTTATAGCGGCAGTTGCGCTTGGTGCTGAGATTTTAGAATTTCATGCAGTATTTGATAGAAGAATGTTTGGTCCTGATAGTAGAGCTTCATTAGAAATTGATGAGATAAAAGAAGCTGTAGAGGGTATTAGATTTATAGAAGAGTCATTAAGTAATCTTATTGATAAAAATGAATTCTCAAAAGAGTTTAAGGAACTTAAAAAAATTTTTGGCAAAAGTTTAGCAGTAAATAAAGATTTAAAAAAAGGGAATGTAATTACTTTTGATGATTTAGAATCTAAAAAACCTTTTGGATATGGGATTCCAGCGCAAGATTATAAAGAAGTAATTGGAAAAAAATTAAAAGTTGATAAGAAAAAATGGGACTTTTTAAGAAAGGAAGATATAGAATGAGAAAAGTTTGTGTAGTAATAACAGCAAGACCAAGTTATAGTAGAGTAAAAACAGCTCTTAAAGCTATTAAAAATCATCCTAATTTACATCTTCAACTTGTATTAGCAGGAAGTGCTCTTTTAGATAAATATGGAAATGTAAGTAAAATAATAGAAAAGGATGGGTTTAATGTGGATGAAAAGATTTATAATATAATTGAAGGAGAATTTCCTGCCGCTATGGCAAAAACTACAGGAATTGCTATTACTGAACTTGCTACTACTTTTTATAATTTAAAACCAGATATGGTTGTTACTATTGCTGATAGATTTGAAACTATTGCTACTTCAATTGCAGCGGCTTATCAAAATATCCCACTTGTGCATATTCAAGGAGGAGAAGTAACTGGAAATATTGATGAAAAAGTGCGTCATGCAAATACAAAGCTTGCTGATATTCATTTAGTTGCAAGTGAGGATGCAAGAAATAGAGTCATAAAAATGGGAGAAGATCTGGAATATGTATTTAATACAGGATGTCCTTCCATTGATTTAGCAAGAGAAATTTTAGACAATTCAAGACTTGATTTTGATCCTATTGAAAAATATGGGGGAGTTGGAGCGGAAATTGATTATAAAAATGGATATTTAGTTGTAATGCAGCATCCTGTTACAACCGAATACGAAAAAGCAAGAGAGCATGTATTAGAGACATTACATGCAGTAAATGATTTAGACATCCCAACTTTTTGGTTTTGGCCAAATGTAGATGCAGGAAGCGATGGAACAAGCAGAGGAATTAGACAGTTTAGGGAAAAGTATAATCCTAAAAATATTAGATTTATGAAAAATATGGAGCCACAAGATTTTTTAAAGTTATTATATAACTCTTTATGTTTAATTGGAAATTCGAGTGTAGGGATTAGAGAATGTTCATTTTTAGGTGTTCCTGTAGTAAATATTGGAAGTAGACAAGATGGAAGAGTTAGAGGAAAAAATGTTATTGATGTGAGAGAATATAATAAGGAATTAATTAAAGAAGCAATAAATAAACAATTAGTACATGGAAAATATGAAAGAGAATATATTTATGGAGATGGAAGAGCAGGAGAGAGAATTGCTGATATTTTAAGTAAAGTAAAACTTAGATTTCATAAAAAAATTATGTATTAGGACTAAAATGGGTATAATAGCATTAATTCCAGCAAGATGTGGAAGTAAAGGTTTTAAAGATAAAAATATAGCTAAAATAAAAGGTAAAACATTAATAGAACTTGCTATTAGTGTAGCTAAAAATAGCAATATTGTAGATGATGTTTATATTTCAACGGATTGTAAAAATTATGAAGATATTGCATTGAAAGCAGGAGCAAAAAGTTTTGGATTAAGAGATAAGAAATTGGCAACTGATAATGCAAAAAGTATCGATGTAGTCATTGATTTTTTAAATAAATTTGAAAATAAACCTAAATATTTGATGCTGTTGCAGCCCACTTCTCCTCTTAGAACTTCGCAAGATATAAAAAATGCATTTGATGTTTTACAAACGGCAGATAGTGTCGTAAGTGTAGTAGAATTTGACGAGCCTCATCCTTATAAATTAAAAGTTATAGAAAATAGTAAACTCAAACCTTTTATAAAAAATACAACTTCAGAAATACCAAGACAACAGTTACCAAAAGTTTATGCTCTAAATGGAGCGATATATTTTATAAAAACTGAAGTCTTGTTAAAAGAAAAAACTTTTTTCCCTGAAAATACAAAGCCTTTAATAATGCCACAGCCTTTAATTAATATTGATAGTGAATGGGATTATCTGTTTCTAAAAACACTGATAAATGAAAATAAAATAAAATTAGAAGGAATTGAGTGAAAGAAGTCGATGTAATTTTTTTTGTAGAACATAAAGATAGAGAACTTGAAAGTATTAAGTTAATAGCTTCACATCTAAAAGAAAAAGGAAAAAAAGTTTTAATTTTATCTATTTATTATCATTTAAATTATCTTTTTAAATACAAGGCAAATATATTTGTTTTCCCTTATCTTTTATCACAAAGTGATTGGCCTGTAAGTCTAGTCTATGGAATGTATAAAGAAAGTGTGGCATATGTCAATATGAATTGGGAACAGCTTTTAGCCCCTGTGAATTTAAGGTATAAAAAACCAAAAGACAACTTTACGAAAAAAAAAGTTTATCAGTTTTGTTGGAATAAGAGTTTTAAGGATTTTTTAGTGAGAAATGGGGTTGTTGAAAAAAATATAATAGTAGGTGGAAATGTTGCAAATGAACTGCTTTATAGCAAGCTTCATAAAAGAGAAAATTTGAGGGAAAATTTTTCAAAAAAGTATCATTTGGATTTAAATAAAAAATGGCTTTTTTTACCAATGAATTACGGATGGGCTTTTAGTACAGATTCTTTAATCAAAAGAAAAATAGCAGACGGATATCCTGAGAAGGAAGCTTGGGAATATAGGGAATACTCTAAAAAATGTCTTAATGAATTTATTGCTTTTGTAAATGGATTAAAAAAGAGATTTGATTATGAAATTATTTTAAGACCTCATCCAAGTATTAGTGAAGATGATTATAAAAAAGTTTTTATACAAACAGTAGGGTTTGTTCCTGAAATTTTAATAAACAAAGATTTTTCGGTTAGAGAATGGATAATAGCAAGCGATATAATTGGAAGCAGTTGGAGTACATCTGTATGGGATGCGTATAATATAGGTAAAAAAGTTTTTTTATTTACTCCTTATAAAAGACCTGAATGGCTCAATGTATGGTGGAATAACCAAATAGTTAATTTTAAAAATATTAATGAATTTGATGAAAAAAAACTTTCACGAAAAGAAAATGTTGAATATTTAAATATTAAGCCTTCTTTTATATATTCAGAATTTTTAACATCTTTAGATACTCATTCAAAAATAAGTTTTCCTAAACTTACTTTAAAAGAATGGGCTAAAGTTTTAAGGAGTGTATGGCATCATTTAAAACCTCCTAAAAATTTAATTTATGATAAGTTTGAGGTAATAAAATGAGATGTGTAATTATGTCTGTTTATAAAAATGATAAATTAGAATATGTAAAAGAAGCATTAAATAGTTTATATAATCAAACTTTAAGTGCAGATATTTTTATAAAAATTGATGGAGAAATAGATAAAAACTTACAAGAGTTTCTTTTTTCTGAAAAAGAAAAAGGCAATATTAAATATCTTGATAAAAGAAAAGAAAATAAGGGATTAGCGGTTTCTTTGAATGAACTAATTAAAGTAGGATTAGAAAAAGAGTATGAATATTTTTTTAGGATGGATGCTGATGATATAAGTAATGTTGATAGATTTAAAAAACAGATTGAATTTATGGAAAGAAATAGGGATATTGATATATGCGGGACTTTTATAGAAGAATTTGGAGAAGGGATTGAATATAAAAAAATAGTAAAATATCCTCTAACTCATCAAAAAATGTTTGATTTTTTCAAAAAAAGGGTGTCTTTAGCTCATGTGAGCGTTTGTTTTAGAAGAAGTTTTTTTGAAAAGGCAAGACTTTATCCTGAAAGCGGACATATTACAAATGAAGATACATTAATGTGGCTTAAAGGATTTAAAAACGGATGTAAATTTGCAAATATCGATTATATAGGAGTTAAGGTTAGAGTTGGCAGAGATTTTTTTAATAGAAGAAGAAGTTTAAAAAAAGTTTGGTATGATTTTAAAAATAGGTTATTAGTGAATAGAGAATTAGATTACGGATTTGAAGCTTATTTTTATGCTGTTGGAATGCTTTTTATAAATCTTTTACCTCCAAGTTTAAAAAAATTAGCTTATAAGTTTTTAAGATGAAATAAGCAAGGACAAAAAATGAAACTGCCAATAGGAATTCAGACATTTGAAGATATAAGAAAAGAAAATTATATTTATATTGACAAGACAAAAGAAATATATAATTTAATCAATTCATACAGATATATTTTTTTAAGCAGACCAAGAAGATTTGGAAAGAGTCTATCTTTAGATACCCTAAAATGTTTATACAAATTCCAAGATGTTTAGACACTTCAGTATAATAAAACTTAGTTAATCAAATACAACCAATTAAAGCATATACTTCTATTTAAAAACTATGACTATATTAGAATTGGTATTATTTTTTGAAAGATAGAATATATAATCCTTTTGACATATTAAGACTGTTTGATAGCAAAATATTTGATAATTATTGGTGGGAGAGTGGGAATAGTTATCATGTAATACCAATTGACAATGGAAAATGGACAATGGAAAATGATGAAAAGTATTGAAATTAAGAAAATTTTAAACATTTATAAAGTAACTAACTAATTAAGAATTGGTATTAGACGAACTTCCACCAAAACAAGAAGCTACTATTTTAGTTGAAATGAATGAAAAGCATAAAAAAGTTTATGAATCTAAAAAAGAGTATTATAAAAACTTGATTTTAGAAAACATTAAACTAAAAGGCTTTAATAAAAGCAAAATGGTCATTTTCCAAGCTCTTACAAAACTTCGTCAAATTGCATCAATCCCTGAAATTGAAGAAGAAAATATCCGATCATCAAAACTTGATGTAATGTTTGAACAACTTGAAGATATAATAAGCAATAAACACAAAGTCTTAATCTTTACAAACTTTTTATATTCAATTGACTTAATTGCAAAAGAGGCTGAAAAAAGAGGTTTTAGTTATGTAACAATGAGTGGAAGCACTCAAAATAGAAAGGCAGTAGTTGATAAGTTTTTAAATGAAGATATTGATCTATTTATAATGACACTAAAAACCGGGGGAGTGGGACTAAATCTCACAAAAGCCGATTATGTTTTTGTGTTTGAGCCTTGGTGGAATGTAGCGGCTGAAAATCAAGCGATTGATAGGGTTTATAGAATAGGACAAAAAAATAAAGTTTTTAGTTATAAACTCATTACAAAAGGCACTATTGAAGAAAAAATCCTTGAACTTCAAAAAATAAAAAAAGACCTCTCAAATATAATTGATTCACAAGCCGAAATTAATCTTGATGAAAAAGATTTAGAATTTATTTTAGGGGATTAAGATGAGAAAAGAAGATTTAGTAAAAATTTTGATGGTTTATAACAATAATTTTAGCTCTAAATTTAAAAATTCACTTTATAGAAAGAAAAAAGAAGAGTTAGAAGAGGAGTTTAAAAAGATTGATAAAAATATTTTAGAGAAAAATTTATTTAAAAATGGAGATATTATAAGAGTTTATCAAAATGCTATTTTAAAAGAAAAAATAACAGAGGAGGATAAGGAAATTATTGATAAATATGATGAATGTTGTTTGTTAATAGAGAATAGTTATTTTGATAATTATGCTATTAATGTTGATGTTATAGACTTTTTAGAAGATATTTTGCCGCTGCCAAAAAATTATAGAGTGTAGTAATTTAGAGTGTAATTATTTAATTAAAGAGCATTTAGAAATTATTCAAAATTTAAATGTAGAACTTACTTCACAATCAAAAGTAAAAAAAACTTATATAAAAAAGTTTAAAGAAATAACAAACACTCATTATAGCGATACTGAAATTGAATGGCTTTTATATGTGGCTTTTAGGTATTTTGAAGATAATAAAAAAGTAAATATAAAAGAGTTTTATAAATTCTTTTTTAAAAATATGTTAGATGATTATCAAATTGAACTTTTTAGATTAATTATGCCTTATATAAAAAATGTAAGGGTAAATTATAGTTTTTATAGTTTGCATAATGAGTTGTATGAATTAGTAGAACAATTAGAAAAGTGTGTAACTATTTATAATCTAAAAGAGGCAATTGCATATAGAAGAGATTTTTTATTTTACTTTAATGAAAGAGATTTTGATAAGCTTGAATTTAAGGATTATTATTTAAAAGTAGATGAGTTTGAAGTAAGAAAAATAAATGGAATATATCGTCATATTAGAAGATTTGATTTTTATGAAGAATTTAATTATTGTTTTTTAAAGGGATATTTGAATTTATTGTCAATATTAGGATTTGTAGAAATTGAAAAAAGAAAAAGTAATTTAGTTGTAGAGATTTTTTATGATAATATTTATGCAGTAAAACTTTCTAATATTGGCTTGTGGTATAGTGGATATACAAATCATTTAAAACTACCATCAATTAAAAAATCCACAATAAAAGCATTTAATAAAATTTTAGCTATTATGTTTGATGCAAATGATTTAGTATTAAAAACAAAAATTGAAAAATATTTTACTAAAAAAGGAAATTTTTACTTTTTAGATGATGAAAAAATATTAAAAAACATAATTTCTAAAAAAGAGCTTAAAGAAAAAATAAAAGAAATTGAAAAATTGAAACTTCCTAAAAATTTTAAAAATCATTTAAATAGTCTTTTAAAAAAATTTAAAGAAATTAAAAAAGTAGATTTTACGGTTTTAGAGGTAGATGAAGAAAGTTTAAAAGCATTAAAAGAGATTAAAGATTTGTTTTTAATTGCAGAAGATAATAAAATTATAGTAAAAGATATTAAAAAATTTAAAAAAGAAGCTGAAAAGCTTGGAATCTTTATTGAGGAGTGAGTATGGCAGCTATTTATATTGAACATTATACATAGTATTATACATATGAAGATTACAAAAAATGGGAAGGGGATTGGGAGTTAATAGAAGGAATTCCTTATGCATGGTCCCTGAACCTGTTAAAAAAACATCAATATTTGGCAAGTAATATTATTTTTGAACTTAAAAAAACTTTAAATTGTGAGAATTGTGAAGTATTAGTCGAAGTTGATTATAAAGTAAGTGAAAATACCGTTTTAAGACCGGATGTAGTTTTAACTTGTGATGATGAGGGGGTTGAATATTTGATAAAAGCACCTGAAATAGTTTTTGAGGTAATTTCACCATCTACTGCAAGAAGAAATGAAATATATAAATTTAAAATTTATGAAAAAGAAGGAGTTAAATTTTTAATATTGGTATACCCTGATGGATTATTTGCAAAAATTTATAAAAATATTGATGGTGAATTTAAAAAAATAGGAGATTTTAGCAGGGGAGTATTTGATTTTGAAATGTGTGGAGTTATGGTTGATTTTAATAGTGTGTTTAAAAAACTGAAAAAGTAATAAAGGAAAAGTATGTTAAAGGAAAATAAATTAACATTTTTTTTAATAGTTTTAGCATATGCTTTTAGTTATTTAATGCATTTATACTGGATAAGTTGGGCAAGTAAGTATCCAGAGTTTTTATGGCATGGTCAACTTATGATAAACAATGTTGATGGATATTTTTATGGTAGTGGAGCCCAGAAAATTCTTGATGGACTTCATATAGATAATCCAAGACTTGTGGATGTTTTTAGGTTTGGGACAGCTGTAATTACTGCATATTTAGCTAAGTTTTTACATATAAGTATTGATACATTGATGCTATATCTTCCAGCTATAATATCTTCGATTGTTGTTATCCCAATAATACTTATAGGAAGACTTTATAATAATTTAACTTGGGGATTTTTAGCGGCACTTATAGGAAGTATTGGATGGAGTTACTATAATAGAACACTTGCAGGGTATTATGATACTGATATGTTTAGTGCAAGTCTTCCTATGTTTATTTTGTATTTTATTTTAGCTTCTATAAAGAATAGATCGTTATTTTATGTGCTTTTAGCTTCATTTACTGCAATTATATATCCTTGGGCTTATGATCAGGGTCTCTCAATTGTTTACGCAATTGGAATAATGTCATTTTTATATTTAATTGTTTTTCATTATAAAGATGAATTTACTTATAGATTTATTGCTATTTTTTCACTTGCTCTTATGAATATTTATTGGGAGGTTAGGGTAATAGGAGTTGTTGGACTTTATTATCTATTTAGAAAAAAAGAATTTGAAACTAAACATTTGCAATTATTAAGTGGAATTTTATTTTTAGGATTTTTTATAACAGGGAATGTTTTTGGAATTATTTTGGCTAAGGTTTTATCATACTCTACTTTTACTCAAAAAGCAGAAGGCCTGCAGTTTTTAAATGTAAACAAAACTGTAAGAGAAGCAGGTCAAATTCCTTGGTTTGTTGTATTTGATAGAATTATTGGAAGTACATTAGGAATTATAATTGCGCTAATAGGGTATGTTTTACTTGTCAAAAGATATAAAGAATTTATAATAGCTCTGCCTCTTTGGGGAATAGGTTTTTTTGCATTTATTGGTGGGCTTAGATTTACTGTATATGCTGTAGCTATTGCTGCTATTAGTGGAGTGTATTTTTTCTTTTGGGTAAAAGAAAAATGGAAAATGGAAAATGGAAAATGGAAAATGTTAATTCCTATTGGAGGAAGTTTATTTTTAATTGCACCAAACATTACACATATCGTAGGGTGTTGTGAAAAAAATGAATTTTTAGCTTCTATTGAAAAGATATATCCATTAAGAAGTTATCCTTATTTAGTGCCTACTACATTTAAAAAATCAGAAGTTGCGGTGTTGGATGAACTAAGAAAAAAATCAAATCCAAAAGATTATGTAATTACTTGGTGGGATTATGGATATCCTATTTGGTATTATGCAAATGTAAATACTCTAATTGATGGTGGTAAACATAATCAAGATAACTTTTTGGTCTCAAAAATTTTAACTACATCAAATCCTTATTTAGCAGCAAGTCTTTCAAAACTTTCAATCAAAACTTATGTAGATACAAATAAAACAGTAGCACCTCAAATTTTTGTTAAAAATAATAAACCTATTAATGTAGAAGAATTTTTAATGAAAGTTGGAAGTGAAAATTACAAAGCTCCAAAACTTGATAGAAATATTTATTTAATGCTTCCATATAGAATGTTTAATATTTTTCCAACTGTTGCTATGTTTAGTAATAGAAACTTGAATACTGGCGAAGTATATGTAGATCATTTCTTTTATAAAAACAGAATAAAAAAGCAAGGTAACTATTTATTTATAGGAAATATTTCAATAGACTTAAGAAGTGCTGAGATGGTTCTTAGTAATAGAATTCCTATTAAAGAGATTGATTTAGTAGGATATGATAAGTCTGGAAAATTGCTTGTTAGAAAGCAAAAAATAAGAAATAGAGGCCTTAATTTGATTATTCTTCAAAGTTACGGCGAAGCATTGCTTTTAGATGATTATTATTATAATTCAAGTTTCGTTCAAATGTTTGTGTTTGAAAATTATAATAAAGACCTTTTTGAACCGGTTATTTTAAATCCTATAATGAAAATATATAAGATAAAGTAAAAATTTAAAATGACTAAAAAAGACAAACTAATTAAAAGATTTTTTGATTTTACTTTAGCATTAGTAGGGCTTATAATTACCTGGCCAATAATTTTGATTGCCTGGCTTATTGCAAGTATTGAGACGAAATCGAATGGATTTTTTTTACAAAAAAGAGTAGGTGAAAATGGAAAACAATTTAGCATTATAAAAATAAAAACGATGTATCCTAATAATGGCAGTACTGTTACAACTGCTAATGATAATAGAATAACAAAAAGCGGCAAAATTTTTAGAAAATATAAAATTGATGAGTTACCTCAGTTTATAAATGTCTTAAAAGGTGATATGTCTTTTGTAGGTCCTAGGCCTGATGTACCGGGATATGCAGATAAGTTACAAGGGGAAGACAGAATAATTTTATCAGTTAAGCCTGGAATTACAGGACCTGCTAGTTTAAAATACAAAAATGAAGAAGAGATTTTAGCAGGTGTTTCTGATCCAATTAAGTATAATAATGAAGTTATTTGGCCAGATAAAGTAAGAATTAATAAAGAATATATTAAAAATTGGTCTTTAAAAAAGGATATTGAGTATATTATTAAGACTATAAGGAGTTAAAATGCCACTTGCATATGTAGAATATTATACCTATAAAGATTATAAAAATTGGGAAGGTAAATGGGAATTAATAGAAGGTTTTCCTATTGCAATGGCACCAAGTCCAGTCATTATCCATCAAGCTGTTGCTTTTAATATAGCATTTGAAATTAAAAAAAATTTAGAATGTGAAGAGTGTTTAGTTGTTTTAGAAGAAGATTATATTATAAGTGAAGATACTGTTTTAAAACCAGATGTTTCTTTAATTTGTAATGAAACTAATAAATTCATAACAAAAGCCCCAGAAGTAATAGTAGAGGTTGTAAGCTCTTCAACTGCAAAAAGAGATGAAACTATAAAATTTGAAATTTACAAAAATGAAGGAGTAAAGTATTATATGTTAGTTTATCCAGATTTTTTAAAAGCTAAGGTTTATAGATTAAAGGATAATCTATATCAAAAAATAGGAGATTTTACTAATGAAATATTAGAAATTAAAGATATTAAATGTCCTACAAAAATAGATTTTAACGAAGTATTTAAAAGATTTAGAAAATGATTTATCTCTCACCTCCTCATATGAGAGGAAAAGAAATTGAGTATGTAAAAAAAGCGTTTGAATCTAATTTTATAGCACCGGTAGGAGAATTTATAGATATATTTGAAGAAGTAGTTAGGAATTATACAAAAGCAAAAGCAGCAGTGGCTCTTTGTAATGCTACAAGTGGACTTCATTTAGCTCTTAGGGTTTTAGGAATAAAAGATTCACAAGTGGCTGTTTCTACTTTTACTTTTATTGGTTCGGTTAATCCTATTTTGTATGAAAGAAACGAGCCTATTTTTATAGATGTAGATGAGTATTGGCATATGGACGTAGAATTACTAGAAAAAGCAATAAAAGAAAATAATATAAAAGCTGTAGTTTTACCTCATATATATGGGCAAGTTGCTGATATTGAGCCTATTTTAGAAATTTGTAAGAAAAACGGGATTTATTTAATTGAAGATGCGGCGGAAAGTCTTGGGGCGTATTATATAAGTAGCCAAATTCCAAGTTCTAGGTTTCAAGTGGAAAATGTTGAAATTGAAAAGAGTAGCCAAGTTCCAGGTTCTAAGTTCCGAGTGAGGTATTCTGGGACAATAGGGGATATAGGAGTTTATAGTTTTAACGGAAATAAGCTTTTAACTACAAGCAGTGGAGGAGTTTTAGTTAGTAACAATGAAGAATATATAAAAAAAGTAAAACATCTCTCAACTCAAGCAAAGGAGAGTGAGTTTATAGAATATGTGCATAAAGAAGTTGGATTTAATTATAGAATGAGCAATATCCTTGCTGCTATTGGTGTTGGTCAGATGGAAGTTATTGAAGAGAGAATTGCTAAAAAAAGAGAAATTTTTGAGTGGTATCAAGAATTTTTAGATGAAGAGTTTATGCCTGAACTCCCTCACACAAGAGGTACAAGGTGGCTCACAACTGTCGTTTTTAAAAATAAAAATCCTTTTGAAGTAATGAAGAGATTAAGAGAAAAAAGAATAGAAAGTAGGCCTCTTTGGAATCCAATGCACTTGCAACCTTTATTTAATGGAGCAAAAGCATATCTAAACGGAAGAAGTGAAAATTTATTTAAAAAAGGACTTTGTCTTCCAAGTGGCACAACTCTTAACAAAAATCAAGTAAAGGAGATTTGTGAAATTATCAAATCTGTTTAGACCTACTAATATAAAAAGAGCTTTGTTTTTTATTGTAGGAGATGTTTTAATTTCAATAATAACTTTATTTTTGGCTTATTTACTTAGATTTAATTTTGCAATTCCTTCAGACTATTTAGGAAAATTTTTTGAGGTTGCATTAGTTTTAATACTATCAAAAGTTTCTTTTTATTATTTTTTCAAATTATATTTTGTCAGTTGGAGGTTTTTTTCTCTTAAAGAATTGAAATCACTTATTTTTGCGACCAGTTTAGCTTATATTTTGGGTGGGGGAGTGCTTTTACTTTTTAGAGATTTTTTTGTTCCTTTCCCTCGTAGTGTAATTATAATTGATTATTTTCTCTCACTTCTTTTTATAGGATTTTTTAGAATCTCAAAAAGATTACTTTATGAAAAACTCTCAACTGATAAAACCGAAGCTTTAATTATTGGAGCTAATGAAAAAACAATTTCGCTTCTTAAGCAAAATATTCCTTATTCTATACTAGAAATATATGATAATGAAAAAAACTTAGTTGGAACTTATTTATATGGGTATAAGGTTGAAGATATTTCAAGTATTGATGGGAAAATAAAAACGGCAATAATAACAAAAGATTTATCTCAAAATGACCTTGATAAACTTGTTGAGTTTTTACAGGAAAAAGGAATTGAAGATATTAAAATTTATAATCCTTTTGAAGAGAGGTTAAAAGATATTTCAATTGAAGATTTGCTTGCAAGAAAAGCAAAAGATTTAGACCAAAATGCTATTAGAAATTTTGTTAAGAGTAAAAAAATTTTAATAACAGGAGCAGGTGGTAGTATAGGAAGTGAAATATGCAGACTTTGCGAGAGATATTTAGCAAAAGAGCTTGTTTTAGTTGATAGCAGTGAATATAATCTTTATGCAATAAATGAAGAGTTAAAAATAAAAAGAAACCCTTATTTAGTTGATGTAAGTAAATTTGAAGAGATTAAGAGAGTGTTTGAAAAAGAACTACCTGATATTGTAATTCATGCGGCAGCATATAAGCATGTGCCTTTGTGTGAAGAAGATCCAAGAAGTGCTGTTTTAAATAATATAATTGGGACAAAAAATGTAATTGACTTGGCAATTGAATGTAAAGTCAAAAATTTTATTCTAATTTCTACCGATAAGGCAGTTAGACCTACAAATATTATGGGTGCTACTAAAAGAGTATGTGAGTTGTATGCTCAAAACGTAATTTCTTCTAAAAATGTTGATGCTGAGAATACAAAAATTTCTGCTGTTAGATTTGGAAATGTGCTTGGTAGTAGTGGAAGTGTTATACCAAAATTCAAAAAACTTATAAAAGAAAATAAGCCACTGCCTGTAACTCATCTGGAAATTACAAGATATTTTATGCTAATTCCTGAAGCGTGTCAGTTGGTGCTGCAGGCTGGAAGTATGGCTGAGAATGGTGAAATTTTTATTTTGGATATGGGTGAGCCTGTTAAAATTGTTGATTTAGCTAAAAAAATGTTAAAGTTATCAGGAAGAGATGAAAACAATATCGAGTTTATCGGACTTAGACCTGGAGAGAAACTTTATGAAGAATTATTAATTAATGAAGCAGAAAAGAAAACTAAATATGAATCAATCTTTATAGCAAAACCAACTATTATTGATATTGAAGAATTAAATAAAGATATTGAAGAATTAGTTAAATTAACAGACAAAAAAGAAATTGTTAAAAAATTAAAAGAAATAGTTGTTGAATTTAATCATAAAGGTTAAAAGCTTATTTAGTTAGTGCTGGTTGACATATCAATTCTCCTGTGATAAAATAGTTTAAAAAATAGGAGAATTTATGAAAAAGATTGCTTTAATTATTTTTATTGTATTATTGGTTGTTAGTGGAGTTGGTCTTTATAAATATATTGAGTTTAATAAAAACTTTGTTTCAAGCAATGCCGTATTTGTAAAATCAGATTCACTCACTTTCCTTTCATTCAAACTACCAGGTAAAATAGAGAAAGTTTATGTAAATGAGGGTGATGAGGTAAAAAAAGGAGAGCTTCTTGCTAAGCTTGATACCAAAAGTCTTGAAATTCAAAGAAATGAATTAAAAGCTAATATTAATGCTTTAAGCAAAAAAATTGAAGCTACTATTTTGCAAAAAGAAAAGCTAACTTTTGATATAAATGAAAATATAAATTTAATAAAAACCCAAATTAAAAAAAGTGAAAAACTTATAGAGGCAAAATCATATGCAATTAATGCTAAAAAGTATCAGCTTAAAAAATTAGAAAATGATTATAAAAGATTTAGTAAATTATTCAAAGAGAAAAAAATTTCTCGTGAAAAATATGAAAAAATTAAAACAGCTTTTTTTGCCTTAAACGATGAAATAAAAGCAGATGAAAAAACGCTTGAGAGTATGTTAGAAGATAAAAATGCTTTATTTATTAAACTTAAATTAGCGAAAAATTCTAAAAAAGAAATAAATAGACTTTCATTCCTTATTAGTTCAATGAAATCTCAGGAAAAATCTCTAAAAGAAAAATTAGCTTTAATTGAAGAGAATTTAAAAGATTCATATATTTATGCTCCTTTTAGTGGAAGTATTGCTAAAAAGTTTGCAAAAACGCACGAGGTTGTAAATGCAGGTCAGAAAATTTTGAGTATTGTAAATTTAAAAGATTTGTATGTTTTAAACTTGCTTGAAGAGACCAAAATGAAAGGTATTAAGCTTGGTTGCAAAGTAAAAATTCATATAGATGCATTAGATAAAGATTTTGATGGGGTGGTTGATAAAATTCTTCCAGTAAGTGTTGCTACTTTTGCACTAGTTCCAAGAGATATTAGCAGTGGTGAATTTACAAAACTTGCTCAAAGATTTTATGTAAGAATCAAATTTAAAGAAGTTCCAAAAGGAGTAAAAGTTGGAATGAGCGGAGAAGTGCAAATTGCTAAGTGCAATTTGCACTAATGGAAAATGGAAAGTGGAAAATGGAAAATGTAATAGTAGATAAAAGTTATCAGTTTGCATTGAGAATTGTAAAAGTTTATAAGTATTTATCTGCGAAAAAAGATTTTGTTTTATCAAAGCAGTTATTAAAAAGTGGGACATCTATTGGTGCAAATGTAGCTGAAGCACAAGAAGCTATATCAAAAAAGGAGTTTAAAAATAAAATGTCAATTGTTCTAAAAGAAGCAGTAGAGAGTAGATATTGGATTAAATTGTTAAAAGATAGTGAATATTTAACTCAAAAACAAGCAAAAAGTTTATTAGATGATTTAGAAGAAATTATAAAAATTCTATCAAAGATTGTAAAAAATGCAAATTAAATCATTTTCTATTTTCCATTTTACATTATCCATTCTATTAGTAATAGTTGGTGCCTTTATGGCCGTTTTAGATACTACGGTAGTTGATATTATTGTCCCAAGACTCAAAGGGCCTTTATCGACTGATATATATGGCGTTCAATGGGTAATTACTGCGTATATGACGGCAGCAGCAGTTGGTTTGCTTGTTACAGAATGGCTTATTAAGAGATTTGGAAATAAGTGGGTATATATTGCGAGTGTTGCTATTTTTACACTTTCTTCTTTTATGTGTGGAATTTCAAATTCGTTATTTTCTATTGTTATTGCTAGAAGTTTTCAAGGGTTTGCAGAAGCGTTAATTATGGTAACTGCTCATATGATGATATTTAGTTTTTTCCCTGAAGACAAAAAGGGAATTGCTATGGGTATTTTTGCTCTTGGAGTTGCATTTGCTCCAGCTGTTGGACCAACACTTGGGGGGTATTTGACTGAATGGTTTAGTTGGAGGGCAGTGTTTTTTGTAAATGTACCTATTGGTATTGTTTTGGTTATTTTTGGTAGTTTGTTATTGCCGGATAATTCAAAAAGGCAAGAGTATAAACTTAATTTTGTTTCTTTGTTTTTTTTAACTGTTGCTACGGTTTCGCTGCTAATATTATTATCAAAAGGTCAGCAATATGGATGGTTTAATAGTAATTTTATTGTTTATTTAGGATTTTTGGCTTGGGTTAGTTTTTTGTTTTTTGTAATTAGTGAATATTTTAGTAAGAATTCTTTATTTGATTACACACTTTTTAAAAACCCTTATTACACTATAGGAATTTTGGTCTATTTTATACTACTTGGATTTTCTATGTATCAGTATTTTTATTTGATTCCTATGTATTATGAGCATCTGAAGGGCTTAAGTTCAATTCAAGCAGGTTTAGGGGTGCTAGGTTTTGGTATTTGGATTGGTATATTTAGTATTATTGCAGGTATGCTTAGTGATAAATTTTCTCCAGTTCCAGTTCTTATTGTAGCTGCTATAATTTATTTATGGAGTGGATTTGTTTTATTTCCAAGTATTAATTATTATACTCCTTTTTATGAAGCCGTTCTTAAAACAATGCCTTTTGGTATTGCAATGGGACTTTTTTTCGCACCTATTACAGTATTAGTTATGAATAATAGTAATGGAAAAACCGAACAAGGTATTATGACAATGGACTATGTGCGATTTATTGGTGGAAGTTTTGGGACTGCAATAGCTACGAATAATATGATGTTTTATAAAACACAAGAGTTTGAGGGGATGACTAACTTACAAAATTATAGAATGACAGAAGATATTTTAGTCTATTTAGAACATATTTTTGGAAAAGCTAGTGAAGTTATTTTTAGAAATTTAGAAGAGTTTATGGCATTTAACTATGGATTTAAGTATGTGTGGCTTGATGCAGCATTATGGGGAGCTATTGGAAGTGTTTTTATTTTTTCGTTGTTGTTTATTAAAAGCAAAAAATAATACGATTTAGAATATAAAAGTTGCCAAGTTCCAAGTGGAGAGTGGAGAATTGAAAAAATTACCAAAAACTAATAACTAATAACGGAGGATTTAGGATGAAGAATGTAGGATTAAGAAATAAAGTAAGTATGTTTTTGCAATTTTTCTGTTTGTTGATGTTGCCAATTTTTTTGAGTGCTGAGAGTTTTGATGAAATAGTAAAAAAAATATCAAATTCATATCTTTATAAGCTATCTAAAAATGAGGTTGAGCTTTCAAAAAAATCACTTGAAGTTGCAAAATCTTTAAACTATGGTAAAGTAGACTTAAGCTATATGGCTATTCATACATTTGAGAGACCTACTATGAAATTGACAACTACTACACCAGTAGAAGTGGCACCAGATGGTACGCATCTTATCTATCAAACATTTAATACTGACCTTCCTATGAGTGATAAGAACCATTATATTGGTGAGATAAAATATTCATATCCTTTATTTAGTGGATTTGCTATTGTAAACTCAATAGAAAAAGCAAAAATAAATCTAATAAAAACAAAGCTTAAATTGAAAAATACAAAAAGAGTGCTTATTTTAAATACTGCAAAATTGTATGCAGGAATTTATGCACTAAACCAAGAAATAAAAGCACTTAATTTTGCAAAGAGTGCTTTAAATTCAGCAAGAGAAAAGGTAAGGGCGTTTTTTAATGAAGGACTTGTTGATAAATCTCAAGTATACGAAATTGATGCAAAATACTATGAAATTTTGGCAAAAATAAAACAAAGTATCTCAAAAAGAAATAATTTAATAAACACTCTCTCATCTCTTTTAAATCAAAAGGTAGTTAGTATAGGTTTACTTCCTAGTATTAAACTCAAAAAAAACTTAAACCCAAAAAATAGACCAGATGTCAAAGAAATTGCTAAAAATCTTGATATTGCAGAAATTAGTAAAAAACTCGCAAAGTCTTCTTTTTATCCTAAAATAGGATTTGAATTAGGATTAAAAAGAGAAGCAGATAATTTTATTTTAAATAAAAACGATTATCAAAATATTGATAAGTCTTATGCTGGAGTTGGGATTAATTGGAATTTATTTAATGGAGGAGCTGACAGGGCTAAACTTGAAATGGCAAAAATATCAAAACTTAATGCATTAATTTATTACAAAAATTATCTAAATCAAGCAAAAGTAGAGTTGCAAAACGACATTAATACTTTAGTTTCTCTAAAATATCAGTTTAAAGCGGCAATTAAAGAAGTTGAAGCAAGACTTGAGTTTTATGAAAAAATAAAATCAAAATTTAATGAAGGATTAGTTGATAGTGTTGATTTGAGTGAAGCTATTGCAAAGTTAGCTGAATCTAAAGCCAAAAAAGACTATATTGATTCACAGATTTTCTTTTATACCCTAAAAGCAAATCTTGATGGAGGAGATGAGGTTATTAGAGGTTATTAGGGGTAGTAGGGGTAATAAAGGTAGTAGAGGTTATGCCAATTAAAAATGGAAAAACTTGTCCGATTAAGTTTCTAATCATATTAGAATTAGTATTAATAAAAGTTATACCTCTAATACTTCTACTAACACCTACAACCTCTATAACCTTTTATACAACCAATATACCAATAACCAATATACAAATATACTAAACAAAAGGAAACAAATGAAAGATATTCAAAAAGAGTTTTTAGATAATAGGGATTTAACAAAAGATATGTGGAGGATGTTTCGGGTTTTGAGTGATTTTACAGATGCTTTTGAAGAACTTGATGATATTCCACCTGCAATTTCTATTTTTGGAAGTTCTAGGGAGAAGCCAGGAAGCTTTTATTACGAAAAAGCTTATGAAATTTCAAAAGCTCTGAGCTTTAAAGGATTTGCCATTATTACAGGAGGTGGCCCTGGGATTATGGAAGCTGCAAATAAGGGTGCTAAAATTAGCATAGGGCTTAATATAGATTTGCCTTACGAGCAACACATTAATCCTTATGTAAAAACTTCTATTAAGTTTAGATATTTTTTTACAAGAAAAGTAACTTTTCTTAAATATAGTGTAGGTGTTGTAATGATGCCAGGAGGATTTGGAACTTTAGATGAGCTTAGTGAAGTATTGGTTTTAATACAAACAAAAAAAATGACTAAAATACCAGTAGTCTTTTTTGGAAAAGAGTTTTATGAACCACTTTTGAAGTTTTTTGACAAAATGCTTGAACATAAATATATTGATGAAAAAGATAAAAGATTATTTATCGTTACAGATGATGTAAATGAGGCAGTTGAATATATGCATAAGAATCTGCTTTACCCAAAAATTAAGCTTTTTTAATTACTTTATATCTTTTGATTTTCCTTTTTAGAAGGAAAAAATTCCTTATTTTTCTCTTGCAAAAAACTTAAAAATCACTTATAATTTCAACTCCAAAAGCGTGGAAATCCACGAGATCTTTAAAAAGGAAAGAGTATGGAAAAAATCAGAATCAAATTACAAGCATATGACCACAGAGTGCTTGATAAAGCGGTTTTAATTATTACAGATGCAATTAAAAGAACTGGTGCAGAAGTAAAGGGACCTATTCCTCTACCTACTAAAATCAGAAGATATACAGTATTAAGATCACCTCACATCAATAAAGATTCAAGAGAGCAGTTTGAAATTAGAATTCACAGACGTCTTATTGATGTTGTTAACGCATCGCCTGATACTGTTGACCAACTAATGAAATTAGAGTTGGCACCAGAGGTGGATGTAGAAGTTAGGGCATTAAGTTAAGGAGAATTGAATGGAATTTATAGTTGAAAAAATCGGAATGAGTAGGACAGTAGGAGAAAAAAGTATCCCTGTTACACTACTAAAAATAGTACCAGCAAAAGTGTGTGAAATTAAAGGAGAAAAAGCTCTAGTAGCTTATCCTCAAGGTAAAAAATTCAATAAGCCTATTGAAGGTATGCAAAAAAAATATGGGCTTGACAAAGAATATAATAGATTTGTTGAACTTAAAGTTGCAAATACTGAGCCAGGAGATTTAAGTGTAGAACCTCTAAAAGAAGCTAAAAAAGTAAAAATTACATTTAAATCAAAAGGAAGAGGTTTTACTGGTGTTGTAAAAAGATATGGATTTGGTGGTGGACCTGGAAGCCACGGTAGTAGATTTCATAGAGCACCTGGTTCAATTGGTAACTGTGAATTTCCAGGACGTGTAATGCCTGGTAAAAAAATGCCAGGACACTATGGAAATAAAAATGTAACAGTTAATGCTGAAGTAGTTGAATTTGATCCAGATATGGGTGTTTTAGTAATTAAAGGAAGTGTACCTGGAGCAAATGGAAGCTTAGGGAAAGTAAGGATTGTGAAATGAGCGTAGAATTTAAAAAAATTAATCAATTACCGGAAGATTTTCAAGGAATTAATCCACATAACCTTTATCTTTATGTAAAAGCTTATCTTGCAAACCAAAGAGCAGGTACAGCTCACACAAAAACAAGAGGTGAAGTAAGCGGTGGTGGTAAAAAGCCATTTAGACAAAAAGGTTTAGGTAGAGCTAGACAAGGTAGTATTAGAGCACCTCATTTTGTAGGTGGTGGTGTAGCTCATGGACCAAGAAATGATAGAGATTGGTCACAAAAACTAAATAAAAAACAAAAAAGAGTTGCATTAAAATATGCACTAAATGAAAAAGCTAATGAAGAAAAAATTTATGTTGTACCAAATATCAAAATTGAATCTGGTAAAACAAAAGATGCTGTAAAATGGCTAAATAATTTTAATGAAAGAGACTACTTAATTGTAGTTGATGAAATGGATGAAAAAACATTTTTAGCATTTAGAAACATTCCAAATGTATATATTATTACACCGGAAGAAATAAACGCATATTATGCAAGCGTATTTAAATCAATTATATTTGATGAAGCTGCATTTGATAAAGTTATAAAGGGCTAAGCTATGGCAGATATTACAGATATTAAATCAATCGTTTATACAGAAAAAGCTCTAAACTTACAAGAGCAAGGCGTTTTAGTAGTTCAAACAACGCCAAAAGTTACTAAAAATCAATTAAAACAAATTTTTAAAGAGTATTTCGGTGTTACACCTATCAAAATCAATTCACTTAGACAAAAAGGTAAAGTGAAAAGATTTAGAGGTATTGAAGGTAAAAGACCAGATTACAAAAAATTTTATGTTAAATTACCTGAAGATGCAAAACTTGAAAGCCTAAGTGTATAAGGATAGAAGATGGCAGTAAAAACATATAAACCGTATACACCGTCAAGAAGATTTATGACAACGCTTGATAATAGCGATATTACTTCAAAACCGACGGTTAGGAGATTATTAATTAAACTTCCGGCAAAAGCTGGAAGAAACAACATGGGAAGAATTACTTCTCGCCATAGAGAAGCTGGACATAAAAAGCTTTACAGAATTATTGATTTTAAAAGAAATAAATTCGGTGTACCTGGTAAAGTTATGACAATTGAATATGATCCTTACAGAAACTGTAGAATTTGTCTAATTTCTTATGCAGATGGAGACAAAAGATATATTATTCAACCAGAAGGTCTAAAAGTTGGTGATACTGTTATGGCAGCAGAAGGTGGACTTGATATTTTACCAGGTAACGCTATGAAACTTAAAAATATCCCAGTGGGGACTGTAGTACATAATGTTGAAATGAAACCTGGAAAAGGTGGACAAATTGCAAGAGCAGCAGGAAATAGCTGCCAAATTATGGGTAGAGAAGGAAAATATGTAATTTTAAGACTTCCTAGTGGTGAAATGAGAAAAATTCTTGGTGAATGTATGGCAACTATCGGTACTGTTGGTAATGCTGATTACCAAAATATTACTATTGGTAAAGCTGGTAGAAGTAGATGGCTAGGAATTAGACCTCAAACAAGAGGTATTGCTATGAACCCAGTTGACCATCCACACGGTGGTGGTGAAGGTAGAAGTAAAGGTAATCATCCAGTTACACCTTGGGGTATGCCTACTAAAGGTTATAAAACTAGAAAGAAAAAACCATCTGATAAATATATAATTTCAAGAAGAAAGAAATAAGGATAGCTCATGGCTAGAAGTTTAAAAAAAGGTCCTTTTGTAGATGACCATTTAATGAAAAAAGTTCTTAAAGCAAAAGAAGAAAAAAACCCAAAACCAATCAAAACTTGGTCAAGAAGAAGTACAATTGTTCCTGAAATGATAGGTCTTACTATAAACGTACATAATGGAAGAGATTTTATTCCAGTATATATTACTGAAAGACATGTTGGTTTCAAACTTGGTGAATTTGCACCTACCAGAACTTTTAGAGGCCATAAAGGTTCTGTTCAAAAGAAAATAGGTAAGTAAGGATAGGTGATGAGTAAAGCAGTATTAAGATTTGTAAGACTATCCCCAACAAAAGCAAGACTTGTTGCAAGAGAAATTCAAGGAATGAATGCAGAAGTTGCACTTGCAAAATTAGAGTTTATGCCAAATAAAGCAGCAAGAGTAATTGCAAAAGTAATTGCAAGTGCAGTTGCAAATGGCGGTTTTGATGCAAATGAGGTTGTAGTTAAATCTTGTAGAGTTGATAGAGGTCCTTATCTAAAAAGATTTAGACCAAGAGCAAGAGGTATGGCAAGTAGAATCCAAAAACCTACAGCTCATATTTACGTAGAAGTTGAAAAGGAAAGCTAATGGGTCAAAAAACGAATCCAATCGGACTAAGACTTGGGATTAATAGAAACTGGAGAAGTAGATGGTTTATTAACTATAATACTATGCCTGAGAATGTATTAAATGACTATGAACTTAGAAAATTCTTAAAGAAAAAACTTTATTATGCAGGTATAAGCGATATAATTATTGAAAGAACTGCAAAGAAAGTTAGAATTACTATTTTCGCTGCTAAACCTGGTATTATTATTGGAAAAGGTGGTAGCGAAGTTGAAGCTCTAAAAAAAGAACTTCAAAAATTAGTTGGAGACAAAGAGCTTATTCTAAATATTAAAGAAGAGAGAAAACCACAACTAAGTGCACAACTTGCTGCTGAAAATGTTGCTACTCAAATTGAAAGAAGGGTAGCATTTAGAAGAGCTATGAAAAAAGTTATTCAAAATGCATTAAAAGCCGGAGCTAAAGGAATTAAAGTTCAAGTATCAGGAAGACTTAACGGTGCCGAAATGGCAAGAACTGAGTGGTATCTTGAAGGAAGAGTTCCACTTCATACTTTAAGAGCAAAAATAGATTATGGATTTGCAGAAGCTTTAACAACTTATGGAATTATTGGTGTTAAAGTTTGGATATTCAAAGGTGAAGTATTACAAAAAAAAGAAGCACAATCTTCAACTGAGGCAAAGCCTCAAAGAAGAAGAAAAGGACGCAGAAATGTTAATGCCAAAAAGAACTAAGTATAGAAAGCAACAAAAAGGTAGAAATAGAGGTAAGGCTTATAGAGGTAATAGCCTTGCATTTGGTACTTATGGATTAAAAGCTATTGAGCTTGGTAGAATTAATTCTCGTCAAATTGAGGCAGGAAGGGTAGCTCTATCTAGAACTATGAAAAGAACAGGTAAAATTTGGATTAGAGTATTCCCTGACAAACCTTTAACTGCAAAACCTGTTGGTGTGAGAATGGGTAAAGGTAAAGGTAGCGTTGAAGAGTGGGTAATGAATATTAAGCCTGGTAGAATTGTTTTTGAAATTACTGGTGTCGATAATGACACAGCTATTAGAGCTTTAACGCTTGCAGCTGCAAAATTACCTTTTAAAACAAAAATTGTAACTATGGAGAGTGAAAATGAGCTATACTAAATTAAATGTAGCAGAATTAGTTCAAAAATCAGAAGCTGAACTTCAAGAGCTTCTAAAAAACAAAAAAATGGAACTATTTGAAACTAGAATGAAACTTAAAACTATGCAGCTACAAGATACATCTTTAGTTTCTAAAATTAGAAAAGACATCGCAAGAATTAAAACTGCGATGAGACAAAAAAGGGGTAACTAATGCCTAAAAGAGTTATTCAAGGAAAAGTTATAAAAAAAACGGGTGATAAAACTATTAACGTTTTAGTTGAAAGAAAAGTTTTACACCCAAAATATCACAAAATTGTTAAAAAATTTAAAAAATATCTTGTTCATGATGAAAAAAATGAAGCACAAGTTGGTGATATTGTAATAGCAATTGAGCATAGACCAATTTCTAAAAGAAAAACATTCGTTCTTAAAGAAATTGTTGAAAGAGGAGAATAAGAATGATTCAACCATTTACAAGACTAAAAGTCGCTGATAATAGCGGTGCAAAAGAAATAATGTGTATTAAAGTTTTGGGAGGGTCAAAAAGAAGATATGCAAGAGTAGGTGACATTATTGTTGCCTCTGTTAAAAAAGCCCTTCCAAACGGAAAAATTAAAAAAGGTCAAGTTGTAAAAGCTGTTGTTGTTAGAACTAAAAAAGAAATTCATAGAGAAAACGGTTCTTTAATTAGATTCGATGATAACGCAGCAGTTATTATTGATGCTAAAAAAGAACCAATTGGTACAAGAATTTTTGGTCCAATTGCTAGAGAAGTTAGATATGAAGGTTTCCAAAAAATTACATCACTTGCTCCGGAGGTGCTATAATGGCTGCTAGAAAAAATCAACCTCCTAAATTTAAGATTAAAAAAGGCGATACTGTAAAAGTTATCGCTGGAGATGATAGAGGTAAAATTGGTGAAGTTTTAAAAGTTATTCCTAAAGAAGCTAAAGTTATAGTTAAAGGTGTGAATGTTGTTAAAAAGGCTGTTAAGCCAACTGAACAAAACCCAAAAGGTGGGTTTGAATATATTGAAAAACCAATTCACATCTCTAATGTAAAAAAAGTAGAAGGCTGATGCGATGTTTGAGGTAAAAGAGAAATATTTAAAAGAAGTTAGACCAAAACTTGTAGAAGAGTTTGATATTAAAAACCCTATGCTTATTCCAAATATTGAAAAAATTGTAGTAAGTGCGGGTGTAGGTGAAGGTGCAAGAGATAAAAAATTCCTTCAAAGCGTAGCTGATACTTTAACAATTATTACAGGACAAAAAGCTGTAATTACACCTGCAAGAAAATCTGTTGCAGGTTTTAAGGTTAGAGAAGGTATGCCTGTTGGTGTAAAAGTTACACTAAGAGGCGATATGATGTGGAATTTCTTACAAAAACTAATTTCTGTTGCTCTTCCAAGAGTTAGAGACTTTAAAGGTGTAAATAAAAATGGTTTTGATGGAAGAGGAAACTTTAACTTTGGACTTAACGAACAATTAGTATTTACAGAAGTTGATTATGACGATATTATTAAAGTTCATGGTATGAATATTAATATTTCAACTACAACTGAAGACGATAAAATGGCTCTTAGAATGCTAGAACTTATCGGATTCCCATTTACAAAAGGAAAGTAAAATGGCAAAAAAAAGTATGATTGCTAAAGCTAAAAGAAAACCAAAATTTAAAGTTAGAGCATATACTAGATGCTCTATTTGTGGTAGAGTTCACTCTGTGTACAGAGATTTTGGAATTTGTAGAATATGCCTTAGAAAAATGGCAAACGAGGGATTACTCCCTGGTGTTAAAAAAGCAAGTTGGTAAAAGGATGCCACTATGATGAATGATATTATTGCAGACGGATTAACAAGAATTAGAAACGCTAGTATGAGAGGTTTAGAAGTTACAAAACTAAACCATTCAAAACTTATGGAAGATGTATTAAAAGTTTTCGAAAACAAAGGTTATATCGAAAGCTATAAAGTTATTGAAGATGGAAACAAAAAATTCATTAATGTTACTTTAAAATATGATGAAAATGGAAATTCTATTATTAATGAAGTTAAAAGAATTTCTAAACCTGGTAGAAGGGTTTATAAAGGATATCAAGATATTAAAAATTACAAAAATGGATTTGGTACTTTAGTTGTTTCTACAAATAAAGGTGTATTACCTAATGATGAAGCTTATCGCCTTAAAGTTGGTGGCGAAGTAATTTGTAGTATTTGGTAAAATTTTTTAAGGAGCTTTAATGAGTAGAATCGGAAAACAACCCGTAAAGTTAGCTTCTGGCCTTGAAGCTAAACTTGAAGGGAATAAATTAATTATTAAAAAAGGCCAAGATACAAAAGAAATTGATACAAAAGGTGTTGTTAAAGTAAACATTGAAGGTGATACTTTAACATTTGAACCAGCTGTAAATACTAAGTTTGCAAAAGCAATGTGGGGTACAGTTAGAGCATTAGCAAATAATGCAGTAATTGGACTAACTCAAGGTTTTGAGAAAAAACTTGAAATTAATGGGGTTGGTTATAGAGCAGCTGTAAAAGGTAATGTATTAGAGTTACAACTTGGATATTCACACCCAATTAATTATGAAATCCCTCAAGGCATCACTATTACTGTTGAAAAAAATATTATTACTGTAAAAGGTTCTGATAAGCAACAAGTAGGACAAGTAGCAGCTGAAATTAGAAGCTTTAGAAAACCTGAGCCTTATAAAGGTAAAGGTGTTAAATATGTTGATGAGCATATTATTAGAAAAGCTGGTAAAACAGCTAAAAAATAAGGGTGAGAGATGAGAAGAAGTAAAGAATTAGCTAAGAGAGATTTAAGAAGACTTAAAAGAAAAAGAAGAGTAAGAGGGAGAATCAGCGGTACTGCTGAAATGCCAAGGGTAACAATTTACAAATCAAATAGATATATTATTGCTCAAGCTATTGATGACACAAAAGCTCATACATTAGCTCATTTAAATACAGCTCATCTTGAAGAAAAACTTCCTTCAAATATTGAAGGAGCTAAAAAAGCTGGAGCAATTTTTGCTCAAAAACTAAAAGAAGCTGGTATTGAAAAAGTTGCTTTTGATAGAAACGGATATAAATATCATGGTGTAGTTGCAGCATTTGCAGATACTCTAAGAGAAAATGGTATAAAACTTTAAAGGAAAAGGCAAATGGCTAAAAAACAACAAGTAATAAGAGATTATAACAGAGAAGAATTTGAAGAAGTAGTTGTTAATATCGGAAGAATTACTAAGGTTGTAAAAGGTGGTAGAAGATTTAGATTTAACGCCTTAGTAGTTGTTGGTAACAAAAAAGGAATAATTGGAGTTGGAACTGGTAAAGCTAAAGAAGTTCCAGATGCAATTAAAAAAGCAATTGACGATGCATTTAAAAACCTTGTTAAAATTGAAGGTATTCATGGGAATACTATTAACCATGATGTTCAAGCAAAATTTAATGCATCAAAAATTTTATTAAAACCAGCAAGTGAGGGTACTGGACTTATCGCTGGTGGTGCAGTTAGACCAGTACTAGAGCTTGTTGGTATTAAAGATATTCTTTCAAAATCACTTGGTTCAAATGAACCTCATAACCTTGTTAGAGCAACAATTAAAGCTCTGCAAATGATTAAAAGTAAAAAGGCTTAATCATGGCATTACACAATTTAAAACCGGCATGTGGTTCAACTCATAAAACAAAAAGAGTAGGACGTGGTCCTGCTAGTGGTTATGGAAAAACTGCTACTCGTGGACAAAAAGGTCAAAAGAGTAGAACTGGATTTTCTAAAAAAAGAGGCTTTGAAGGTGGTCAAACTCCACTTCAAAGAAGATTACCAAAAGTAGGTTTTAAAAGTAAAAGAGAAAAACCTCAAGCAATAAATGTTGATAAATTTAGTGCAATTTTAGAGCTAGATGAAATTACTGTTGAGAATTTAAGTAAAATTGTAAAAATTAAGTCAAGAAACATTAAATTAATTGGTTCAAAAGCTAAAGAATTAAAAGACAAAATAAAAGACGCTAACATAACAACTTCTGGAAAGTAAGGGTATGAATCCAATAGCTAAAAAAATCTTAATTACCCTTGGTTTCCTTCTTATTTATAGAGTACTTGCGTATGTACCGGTACCTGGGGTAAATATAGATGTGATTAAAGAATTTTTTGCTGGCCATCAAAATGATGCGCTAGGTTTACTTAATATGTTTAGTGGTAATGCGGTTGAGAGAATGAGTATTATTGCTCTAGGAGTTATGCCTTATATTACCGCCTCCATTATTATGGAACTACTTGCTGCAACTTTTCCTAAACTAGGTGAGCTTAAAAAAGACTCTCAAGGTTTTCAAAAGTATATGAAAATTATTAAATATGCTACAGTTGCTATTGCATTTATTCAAGCAATTGGTATTGCAATGGGTCTGACTTCAATGACTGGAAGGATGGGTGAGAGTGCTGTAATGATTGATACTACTACTTTTGTAATATTAGCAGCATTCTCAATGTTAGGTGGTACAATGCTTCTTGTGTGGATAGGAGAGCAGATAAGTGAAAGAGGCATTGGTAATGGTATTAGTTTAATAATTTTTGCTGGTATAGTTAGTGCAATTCCGTCTGCAATTGTAGGAATCTTAAATTTAGTAGATGTTGGAGAACTTAGTGTAATAGGACTATTAGTAGTTTTAGCAATTGTTATTGCAACAGTTACATTCATTATTTATGTAGAGCTAGCTGAGAGACGTATTCCTGTGTCTTATCAAAAAAAGGTATTAATGCAAAATAGATTTAAAAGAATAATGAACTATATTCCTATAAAATTAAATCTTAGTGGAGTAATTCCTCCAATTTTTGCAAGTGCTATTCTAATGTTTCCATTAACAGTGCTTAGTGGAACTAGCAATCCTATATTAGTACAAATTAGAGATGTTTTAAATCCAAATGGATACTTGTTTCATATTATAGAATTTTTCTTAGTTATTTTCTTTGCATATTTTTATGCTTCAATTGTATTTAATGCAAAAGAAATTTCTGAAAATCTTAAAAAACAAGGTGGATTCATTCCTGGAATTAGACCAGGAGAAGCTACTGCAAAATTTTTAAATGAAGTTGCAAGTAGACTTACTTTTTGGGGCTCATTATATTTAGGGCTAATTACTGTTTTACCATGGTTACTTGTGAAATTAATAGGAATTAACTTTTATTTTGGTGGGACTGCCGTTTTAATAGTAGTACAAGTTGCAATTGATACTATGAGAAGAATACAAGCTCAACTTACTATGCAAAAATATGATACTTTATCAGTTACAGGGCTTTAAGCCCTTTATCTTTATGAGGAGAATTTTTATATGGCTATAGCTATCAGAAAACCAAAAGAGATTGAAGAGATTAAAAAATCTGCACAACTTGTTGCTAAGACATTAAAGCTATTAAGAGTTAACACCAAACCAGGCATTACTCCACTTGAACTTGATAAAATGGCTGAAGATTTTATAAGAAGTAATGGTGGTAGACCTGCTTTTAAAGGTTTATATGATTTTCCAAATAGTGTTTGTATTAGTCGTAATGGAGTAGTGATTCATGGAATTCCAGATAATGAACCTTTAAAAGAAGGTGATGTTGTAGGTTTTGATGTAGGGGTGGAAATTAATGGTTGGTATGGTGATGCAGCTATTACGGTAGGTGTAGGTGAGATTAAAGAAGATTATAAGAAAATGATAGAAGTTGCTAAAAATGCTATTTATTATGCAGTAGAAAATATTAAACCTGGAATGAGATATAAACAAATTAGTAAACTTCTAGAGGAATATATAACATCTCATGGATATGTACCACTAAAAGGTTATAGTGGTCATGGTATAGGTAGAAAACCTCACGAAGAGCCTCAGATATTAAACTATGTTGAAGGTAAAGCTAATCAGGGAGAAAAAGTTAAAAATGGTCATGTTTTCTGTTTAGAACCTATGCTTTGTCATAAATGCGGAGAACCAATTTTAGCTGAAAATGGTTGGGATGTTTATTGTGAAGATATGGAAGTAGGTGTTCATTATGAGCATCAAATTGCAATTATTGATAATAAAGTACAAATTTTAACGGAGGAAGAATAATGGCAAAAGACGTTTTAGAAATTGACGGAACTGTTACAGAAGCATTGCCAAATGCAATGTTTAAAGTAAAACTTGATGGACTTGATAAAGAAGTATTGTGCCACATTAGTGGTAAAATAAGAATGAACTATATTAAAATAGTACCTGGAGACAAAGTAAAAGTAGAAATTAATCCATATAGTTTAGATAAAGGAAGAATTACATATAGATATAAATAATAATCTTTCTTTTTTATTTTACTTAAAATATATACTTTACTTCACTTTACTTCAAAATAATTTTCTAAAGACTTCTATTCAAG
>NZ_BAAHXC010000001.1:590000-1097500 GCF_054657155.1 Caminibacter profundus | reverse complement strand
GTTTGTTGGTGGGACTAAGCAGAGGCCTTGCGAGTAGCTCGGGACACGTGAAATCCTGAGTGAATATGGGAGGACCACCTTCCAAGGCTAAATACTCCTGCCAGACCGATAGTGCACAAGTACCGTGAGGGAAAGGTGAAAAGAACCCCAGTGAGGGGAGTGAAATAGAACCTGAAACCGCTTGCCTACAATCATTCGGAGCCCTATGTCCTTTGGACAGGGTGACGGACTGCCTTTTGCATAATGAGCCTGCGAGTTGTGGTCACTGGCGAGGTTAAGGGGAGACCCGGAGCCGAAGCGAAAGCGAGTCTGAACAGGGCGTTAAGTCAGTGGCTGCAGACCCGAAGCTGAGTGATCTATCCATGGGCAGGTTGAAGGCGGGGTAAAACCCGCTGGAGGACCGAACCGGTAGGCGTTGAAAAGCCTTCGGATGACCTGTGGATAGGGGTGAAAGGCCAATCAAACTCAGTGATAGCTGGTTCTCTCCGAAATGCATTTAGGTGCAGCCTCAGGAGGTAGCCATAGGGGGTAGAGCACTGATAGGGCTAGGGCGGCCCACAGCTGTACCAAACCCTGTCAAACTCCGAATACCTATGGTGGAATCCTGGGAGTGAGGCGTAGGGTGATAAAATCCTATGTCGAGAGGGGAACAACCCAGACTACCGGCTAAGGTCCCAAAGTTAAGCCTAAGTGGAAAAGGAGGTCAACCTGCTTAGACAACCAGGAGGTTGGCTTAGAAGCAGCCATCCTTTAAAGAAAGCGTAACAGCTCACTGGTCGAGCGGGTTGGCGCCGAAAATATAACGGGGCTAAAGGCTTACACCGAAGCCGTAGACTCCCTGTGGAGGGGGAGTGGTAGGAGAGCGTTCCTGTCAGCGCTGAAGGTGTACCGGTGAGGAGCACTGGAGCGGCAGGAAGTGAGCATGCAGGCATGAGTAGCGATAAAGTGGGTGAGAATCCCACTCGCCGAAAGCCTAAGGTTTCCTACACGATGCTCGTCAGTGTAGGGTTAGTCGGGACCTAAGACGAGGCCGAAAGGCGTAGTCGATGGGAAAACGGTTAATATTCCGTTACCTACTAACAGCGAGGCGAAGGGGGGACGCCTAGGGTTAGCCGAGGTCACTGATGGAATAGTGGCTCGAAGGGTGTAGGAGGCTAGGTAGGCAAATCCGCCTAGCAAAACTCCGAGACCTGACAGGCTCTCAAACTCCTTCGGGAGGGAGAGAGAATCGGTGATACCGTCGGGCCGAGAAAAGCCTCTAAGCCGTTTGAGCTGTTAGTAGCCCGTACCGTAAACCGACACAGGTAGGCGGGATGAGTATTCTAAGGCGCGTGGAAGAACCCTCCCTAAGGAACTCGGCAAACTGGCACCGTAACTTCGGGATAAGGTGTGCTCCGAGTAGGTGAAGGGACTTAGCTCCTGGAGCCGAAAGGAGTCGCAGCGCAGCGCTCTTGCCGACTGTTTACCAAAAACACAGCACTCTGCTAACTCGTAAGAGGAAGTATAGGGTGTGACGCCTGCCCGGTGCCGGAAGGTTAAGGGGATCCGTTAGCCGAAAGGCGAAGCGGTGAACCGAAGCCCCGGTAAACGGCGGCCGTAACTATAACGGTCCTAAGGTAGCGAAATTCCTTGTCGGTTAAATACCGACCTGCATGAATGGCGTAACGAGTGAGGGGCTGTCTCAGGGAGGGATCCAGTGAAATTGTAGTGGAGGTGAAAATTCCTCCTACCCGCGGCAAGACGGAAAGACCCCGTGGACCTTTACTACAGCTTGGCATTGTAGGTGGGATATCCATGTGCAGGATAGGTGGGAGGCTTAGAAGCCTGAGCGCCAGCTCAGGTGGAGCCGCCCTTGAGATACCACCCTTGGATATCCTGCCTACTAACCCGCATGAGTAATCCTCATGGGGGACAGTGCCTGGTGGGTAGTTTGACTGGGGCGGTCGCCTCCTAAAGAGTAACGGAGGCTCACAAAGGTTGGCTCATGGCGGTTGGAAATCGCCAGAAGAGTGTAAAGGCATAAGCCAGCCTGACTGCGAGAGAGACACCTCGAGCAGAGACGAAAGTCGGTCTTAGTGATCCGGTGGTTCTGAGTGGAAGGGCCATCGCTCAAAGGATAAAAGGTACCCCGGGGATAACAGGCTGATCTCCCCCGAGAGCTCACATCGACGGGGAGGTTTGGCACCTCGATGTCGGCTCATCGCATCCTGGGGCTGGAGCAGGTCCCAAGGGTATGGCTGTTCGCCATTTAAAGCGGTACGCGAGCTGGGTTCAGAACGTCGTGAGACAGTTCGGTCCCTATCTGCCGTGGGCGTAGGAAGGCTGAGGAGAGCTGACCCTAGTACGAGAGGACCGGGTTGGACGTGCCACTGGTGTACCAGTTGTCTTGCCAAGGGCAGTGCTGGGTAGCCAAGCACGGAAGGGATAACCGCTGAAAGCATCTAAGCGGGAAGCCCACTCCAAGATGAGCCTTCCCTGAAGGGTGCAGGAAGACTACCTGCTTGATAGGCTGGGGGTGTAAGCCCTGCGAGGGGTTGAGCTGACCAGTACTAATAACCCGATTGGCTTCTGTAAGTGCGTGGACAAGGCTTTTAACAGCTAACTTTAGTTATATAGTGACAAGCGTAGTGGGAAAAGCGTAGGGGAAACACCCTGAACCATTTCGAACCAGGAAGTTAAGCCCTACAGCGCTGATGATACTGCATCCTTACGGATGTGGGAAAGTAGGTCCCTGCTACGCTTTTCAGTGTATAACTTTTATAACATAACAAAGAGTCTGGCACTATATATATCGGCTCTATCTTTTACTTCTCTTGGATATTTGTTTTATTTCTCTCATATTAATGTCTATTTTAATTATTATTTTAATTATAAAATTAATTTTATTATATTACCTGTCCTAATCTATTATATATCTCTCTTTTTCTAATTGTTAATTCTACATATTTTACTAATATACCTATCTCCCAATACTCTAATACCAATCCCAAGATGTTTAGACACTTCAGTATAATAAAATTTATACCAATTGACAATGGAAAATGATGAAAAGTATTGAAATTAAGGAAATTTTAAACATTTATAAAGTAACTAACTAATTAAGAATTGGTATAATCAATAAACTTTTTATTATCTACCCAGACCAGCTTACGCAGGTTGGGCAAGTTTTTTTATTATTTTAATAAATTTTGCTTTATTAAAATTTTATTTTTAATATTAAATATTTTTTATTAATGTCGATTATTATATTGAAGTGGCAAGGAAGCCACCAAAAAAATAAAAGGAGTTAAAATGGGATTAAGAATTAATACAAATGTAGCTGCACTAAATGCACATACTGCACTACAAATTACAAATAGAAATTTAAACAGTTCATTAGAGAAATTAAGTACAGGGCTTAGAATTAATAAAGCGGCTGATGATGCTTCAGGTCTTCAAATTGCAGATAGTTTAAGAGATCAAGCAGATAGTTTAGGACAAGCGATTAGAAACGCAAATGATGCAATAGGTGTTATGCAAATTGCAGATAAAGCAATGGATGAGCAAGTAAAAATTTTAAATACAATTAAAGTAAAAGCAACACAAGCAGCTCAAGATGGTCAAACAAGTGATACTAGAAAAGCACTTCAAGAAGATATAGTTAGACTTATGGAAGAACTTGATAATATCGCTGGTACTACTACATATAATGGAAAAAGCTTACTTAGTGGTAGTTTCACTAATCAAAAATTCCAAATTGGTGCTTATTCAAACCAAACAGTTACTGCAAGTATTGGTGCTACTTCATCTGATAAAATAGGTAGTACAAGATTTGAAACTCAAGGTGTTATTAAAGTTTCTCAGGGTGCAAATGCACTTGAAGAAGTTAAATTAAAATTTGCATCGGTAGATGGTACAAATGATATTACATTAGAGAGTGTAAAAATTTCAACAAGTGCTGGGACAGGTATAGGGGTATTAGCAGAGGTAATTAATAAAAACAGTAATTTAACAGGTGTTAGAGCTTCTTGGCAAGTACAAGGTACAGGTTCTACTGAAGTTCAATCGGGTACGATAAAAGGTTTAACAATTAACGGAGTAACAATAGGTGATATTACAGTACAAAAAGCAGATAGTGATGGTAACTTAGTTAACTCAATTAATGCCGTTAAAGATAAAACAGGAGTGGAAGCATTTATTGATGAGCAAGGAAGGTTAAATCTAAGAAGTTTGGATGGTAGAGCTATAGATATTTCTTCATTTTCATCAGGGGGAGCAAATATTCTTGGAAAAGGAGATTTTGCTCAGGTAAGTAATGGGGCAGGAAGTGATGTAATAGTAGGAAGACTAACACTTACAAGACTTGATGCAAGAGATATTAGAATAAGTGGAACTGTTGGTGGAGCGAATGCATTAAGTAAAATAGGAATGCTTAAATCACAAATGGCAGAGGCTACAATTAATCTAAGAACAATAAAAGGTGAGTTTAGTGCAGACCAAGCAAGTGCTATAGGAGCTAATGCTAATAATCAAATAGCAGGAGATAATGCTAAGGGACTTGGTGCTGGTGTTACAACATTAAGGGGAGCTATGGCTGTAATGGATATTGCAGATAGTGCTATGAAATTACTTGATAAAATTAGAGCTGACATTGGTTCAGTTCAAAATCAGTTAGTGAGTACAATTAATAATATTTCAGTTACACAAGTGAATGTAAAAGCAGCTGAGAGTCAAATTAGAGATGTAGATTTTGCTCAAGAGACAGCTAATTTCCAAAAATACAACTTACTTGCTCAATCAGGAAGCTATGCATTATCTCAAGCTAATGCGGCTCAGCAAAATGTAATGAGATTACTTCAATAAAAGGCTTTTTGCCTTTTTCTTTTACATATATTAATTCTTAAAAAAGAAAGTAAAAAGTTTTATATATTATAAAGTCATATAATACATACTGCTTATTATAAGTGTCTCCTTTTCAAGTAAAGGTAAGTAAAGCTTTTACAACTTTACTATTTTCAAGGCACTGACTAAATAGGAACAAAAATTGCTTTTTTTTAGAAAAAGGTTAATCTTATGAAAGTTGGATTTAATAAAGGGAAAAAATATAAAAAATATAAAAGATTAACTCAAGAACAAAAGGAAATGATTTTTAAATTATACCAATTCTAATATAGTCATAGTTTTTAAATAGAAGTATATGCTTTAATTGGTTGTATTTGATTAACTAAATTTTATTATACTGAAGTGTCTAAACATCTTGGAATTGGTATTATTCTCAGAAAAAATGGAATTAAGAAAAATAGCAAGAGTTATTGGAGTAGAATTAGGAACAGTTCAATATCATTTAAAAAAAACTTATGGAGTATGAAGAGTTGTATAAACTATTTGTAAATCTTTTGAAAAAAGCTAATTTAGTGTTTTCATATCTTTGTTTAGATGAACTTTATACTTTTTATGGTAAAAAAGATAATAAAGTTTATGTATGGACAACAGTGGGAGTTACTAAAACAGGAAGAAAATTTTATTTTTATTTTTTATCCAAAAAAAAGATATTGAAAGTTTATTATCGTTTAATTTTGATTTGCCAAAGGTAGAAAGATATTACACAGATGGTCATTTTGCATATTCAAATGTTTATGAAGATAAAGTAATTCAAGAGAAATCAAAATATACAAATTTAGTAGAAAATTTGAATTCTCAAAAGAGGAATAAAGTGTCTTATCTTGTTAGGAAAACTAATGAAGCGAAGCGGTTGCGAAGCAATCATTCTCTTAGAGAAAAGCACATGCTAAATCTTTTGAATGGCTTAATAGAAGACTCGCTATGTTTTTTGCTGAGCTTAATCTTAAAGGTCATAAAATTGCCATTTAGTCAGTGCCATTTTCAATATTTTATCTTAATATTATTTTAAAATTTTTATTTGTAAAAAAATAGTATTATTTATTTTTTTGGAACATATTTTGCTTCTCCTTTAAAAATAAAAGGAGTTGATATGGGTTTTAGGATAAATACTAATGTAGCTGCGCTTACAGCGCATGCTGCTGCAGTAACAAATAATAGAAATTTGAGTAACTCTCTTGAAAAACTAAGTACAGGGCTTAGAATTAATAAAGCGGCTGATGATGCTTCAGGTCTTCAAATTGCAGATAGTTTAAGAGATCAAGCTGAAAGTTTAGGTCAAGCAATTAGAAACGCAAATGATGCTATTGGACTTTTTCAGATTGCAGATAAAGCAATGGATGAGCAAGTAAAAATTTTAAATACAATTAAAGTAAAAGCTACACAGGCAGCTCAAGATGGTCAAACAACTGATACCAGAAAAGCACTTCAAGAAGATATTGTTAGATTATTGGAAGAACTTGATAATATCGCTGGTACTACTACATATAATGGAAAAAGCTTACTTAGTGGTAGTTTCACTAATCAAAAATTCCAAATTGGTGCTTATTCAAACCAAACTGTACAAGCAAGTATTGGTGCTACTTCATCTGATAAAATAGGTAATACAAGATTTGAAACTCAAGGTATTATTGAAATTTCTCAAGGAGTTAATGCTTTAACTTCTGTTGCATTAAAATTTGTTGCAGCTGATGGTGTTAATGATATTCAACTTGAAACTGTAAAAATTTCAACAAGTGCTGGGACAGGTATAGGGGTATTAGCAGAGGTAATTAATAAAAACAGTAATTTAACAGGTGTTAGAGCTTCTTGGCAAGTACAAGGTACAGGTTCTACTGAAGTTCAATCGGGTACGATAAAAGGTTTAACAATTAACGGAGTAACAATAGGTGATATTACAGTACAAAAAGCAGATAGTGATGGTAACTTAGTTAACTCAATTAATGCCGTTAAAGATAAAACAGGAGTGGAAGCATTTATTGATGAGCAAGGAAGGTTAAATCTAAGAAGTTTGGATGGTAGAGCTATAGATATTTCTTCATTTTCATCAGGGGGAGCAAATATTCTTGGAAAAGGAGATTTTGCTCAGGTAAGTAATGGGGCAGGAAGTGATGTAATAGTAGGAAGACTAACACTTACAAGACTTGATGCAAGAGATATAAAAATTTCAGGTAGTGTTGGAGGGGCTGCAGGAAATTTAAGTAAAATAGGAATGCTTAAATCACAAATGGCAGAGGCTACAATTAATCTAAGAACAATAAAAGGTGAGTTTAGTGCAGACCAAGCAAGTGCTATAGGAGCTAATGCTAATAATCAAATAGCAGGAGATAATGCTAAGGGACTTGGTGCTGGTGTTACAACATTAAGGGGAGCTATGGCTGTGATGGATATAGCTCAATCAGCGGCTAAAATATTAGATAAAATTAGAGCTGACATTGGTTCAGTTCAAAATCAGTTAGTGAGTACAATTAATAATATTTCAGTTACACAAGTGAATGTAAAAGCAGCTGAGAGTCAAATTAGAGATGTAGATTTTGCTCAAGAGACAGCTAATTTCCAAAAATACAACTTACTTGCTCAATCAGGAAGCTATGCATTATCTCAAGCTAATGCTGTTCAACAAAATGTAATGAAATTATTGCAATAACAATAAAAAAGTTTTTTTGAAAACGTAGAAAAACAAATAAAGTAATAGCCCTATAAAATTTTTCTTTCTTTTAGGGCTTTTTCCAGTTTTGGTAGAGTTCTATTTATTACTATTCTTTGAGAGTTAATAATTCCCGCCAACATGAATAACCAATCTTTATGGTTCATTATCCAATCAATAAGCTTTGCTTTTTTTTCTATATCTGTTTTTGGATTTTTGAGTTGGATTTGAGCTAGTGCGGTTTCTTTATTTATCAGATATGAAGCAATAGCTTCTCCATACATACTGAAAAAGCTTTTATCTTCTATAAGTGATTTTATTTTATCAATTTCATCTGATAGTTTTATAAGCTTATTAAAATTAATTTTATCAAGTTGGTTATTTTTATTTAGTTCTACTAATGTATCAAATTCTTTTGCTACTTTTAAAAATAACTTCTCTACCTTTTTTTGAACTTTTTCACCTTTTTTAAGCATTCTTAATGTTTTATTGTAAACTTTTAAAAGATTTTTATCGATGTTTTTTTGTGTAGGATATTTTAATTTTATTTTAGTTTTTTTATTTTTTGGGAGATATTTATTTATAACTTCCTTAAAAGGCATTTCAATTGCACCTTCAATTCTTGCACCACCTTCAGTAGCGTTTATAGTAATAATACCTTTTTGATTTAAAATACTAATATCTTTTTCAAAAAAATTTCTAAACATATTCCAAACTTTAGTGGTTCTTATTACGCCGTTTCCTCCATATTTTGTTACAAAAATGTCTGTTTCTTTATATTTTACTTCATCTTCTCCATAAACATGTCCATTTGCATGAGATTTACCATCTTCACTATATGCTAAATCTTGACCAATCAAAACTATTTTTTCAAATCCAAGCATAAAAGCCAGTTCATATGCCATATTAGCAGCACTCATTCCAATTCCTAAGTATCCATATTTTGGAAGGTTAAAATATTTATTGTATAAAAATGGTCTCATACTTAAAATTTTTGGGGAGTATGAATTTTTTAAGACTTCTTCATGTTGTAAAGAGGCATGGATGGTGATAAATTTTTCTTGAAATTCTTTAGAAGTAGATTTAAAAAACTTTGCAGTCTCTTTTACTCTTTCAAGAGAAGTTACAAAGTCTGGAACTATTTGCCATTTTTCTAAAATAGGCATACTCGCATCAACACTTATAATAGTTACATAATCTTGAATTTCTTTTAGTAAAGGTAATTGTTTTGTAAGAGAAGGACCTGTAGCTACTATTATAGCAATATCTGAGTTTTTCTTGTTTTTTAAATTTTGTATAGGGGGGGTTTTTAGCATTTCTGGGAAATTTTGAATAGAGTGTTCTATTCCTATTAAGTTATCTATTGTATCATTTCCAAATCCTATAATAGCTTGCTTAATAGCTCTTATAAAAGTTTGATTAATTCTTAATATTTCATTTTTATATAGTTTTTCATAATATGGAGTATTGATAATTAATTCATAACTTCTCACAAATAAAATTACATCTGGGTGAGAAATAATATTATGAGCTTCTGGATATTGCAACTGTTCATTTGTTAAAATTATTAATCTATTCTGTAAGATTTCTTCTGAAAAATCTATAAAATTTAAAACAATATAAAGTATTTCTATATCAGGTTCTATTACAACTATTTTTTTTCTATTTGGATTAGAAAGAAGTAGTTTTAATAAAATACCATTTCCTATACCAAAAAAAAATAAAACGGGGTAGTTTTTATATTTATCATTTAGTTCATTTAGTTTTGTTTCTATTTCTTGAAGAGGTATTGTTTCATATAATGGTAGTTTTTTTTTGATATCTATAAAGTTAAGATTAGCGTTATCATTTTGATGAGCAAAAATTTCAAATTTTTTATTACTACTTCCAAAAATTTTGCTTGCAAGTATTGGATTTTTATCAAAAAGAGCTTTTATATTTTTTTCAAAAATAGACATTTTGTACCTTTTTGTTTTTTATATCGGTTATTTTTGATAAAATTTTATGGAATTGTTTTTGCTTATAGTTATAAAAGGTTCATAATGGAAATTAGATATAAAGAAGATTTGGATATTTTAATAAATGAAATAATACAAGAAAATATAAAATTTGATGAAGAACTAGCAAGTCTAATTCAAAGAAGAGTAGAGGATTTATATTTTAAAGATGGAGACATTCCTCCTTCTTATTATATTAATCTTTTTTTTAAATTTCAAAATATTTCTATTAAAAAAAATAATTATCTTGAAAAACAAAGAAATTTTTTAAATAAATATTTTTATGATGGAGCAAGCGAAGAAGAAAAATTTTTATTAAATAATGTGATTTTTATTTTAGATATTTTAAATGGAATGTATAAAAAAGGATTGTTTGATTATATAAGAAAAGGGCTTACTTTATCGCATTTTGCGTATATGAATAATAAAGAAGTAAAAATTTTTATAAATTTTTTAACGGAAAATTATTTAGATGAAAAAATATTAATAGACTCTTTTAGAAGTTTAATTGTAGATTTCTTTACTTTTTCTGAAATAGAGAGAAGAAGCATTTTTGTTAATGGATTATCTATGCTTTGGAACTCACCAAGTATATTTAACAATAAAATTTGGCTTGAAATTTTTGATGAGTTAGTGAATTTAATTCATATACTAATAAAAAAAGATATGATAGAAGAGGAGATGTATGTTCATTTTTTTACTTATCATATTTATGGAAATAATATTCATACGATTGATGAATGGGGAGTATTTAGTGAAAAAGTAGAAAAACCAGCTAGTATTTTTTATAAAAATTGGGGAGAAAAGTATAACCTATCTAAACCAAAAAAAAGAGTTTCTACAAAAAAGAAAAAAATAGGATTTTTATTTGATAGAGTAGTGTTAAATTCTCCGTTTATGGTTATTTATTCTTTATTTAAAGCATTACTTGAAAATGAGGATTTTAGAAACAATTATGAGATTTATGTGTATTCTATGAATTATATTGATAAATGTCAAGATGATGAATATTGGATTAATATTTTGAAAAATATGGGAATTAAATATTATTCAAATTATGAAATGTTTAAAAATTATGGATATTATTATCCACATCTACAAAAAGCTCTTCATTTAAGAGAGAAAATCATTGAAGATAAGATTGATTATTTAATTAGTGGATTTGGATATGATATACCAAACTTTATTTTTTCAAATAGAAGTGCGCCAAAACAAATTTTTTGGTCACATGGAAATTGCACAAGTAAAATTGAAAACATTGATTTAAGAATTTCTCACTTTTCTCAAGAATGCACAGAATTTGAATGGAGTATTTTTAATGTACCTATAGCTGAAGAATTTTTAGTAGGGAATGAGGAAGATAAACAAAGAGGGAAAATTTTAAAAGAAAGTTTATTAAAACAATTTGGAGAGGATACTGTAATTCTTGGAACAATAGGAAGACTTATAAAAATAGATAGTAATGAGTATTTAAAAGTTGTTGCTGAAATTATGAGAGAGAATCCAAATACTATTTATTTAGCATGTGGAGTTGGTAATAAAGAAAAAATAATAGAAAAATTGAAAAAATATAATATTGATGAAAATAGATTTATATTTACAGGTCATATTAATCCTCATATTTTTGGATGGGTTATTGATGTGTGGTTGGATAGTTTTCCTTTACTCCAAGGTCAAAGTAGGAATGAGTTTGAGGCAAAAGGAGGAGTAGTTGTTGGAATGAAAAAATATTATCCTGATGTATTTATTAATTCTCTTAGTAAAATAACTGATAAAAAACTATTAGCTGATGATGAAAAAGAGTATGTAGAATTAGCAAACAAGTTTATAAGAGATGAAAAATATAGAAAAGATGTTGGAGAGATTTTTAAAAAAAGAATAAAGATTGTAAATAAGTTTGACAAAGGAGAGTTTTTAAATTTATTGTAATATAAAAATAAGTTGAAAATATATTTGGATACATAAAAGGTATTTAAGATGAATTTTTATTTGGTAGGTTCTGTTCCAAGTAGTGGGAGTACTTTGCTTGCAGATTTACTTGATAGTACTTCTTTTAGTGTATGTGGGGAGGAGACTAAAATTTTTGCTAATAAAAACATTTATAGGGACTTTGAGTATTATAAAAATAATATTGATAGAGGATTTAAGTTGTCTTTTCTGCATAGTTATGGCAAAATTTATTTTAATTTTTTGCATAAATATGGACTTAATTTAAAAGAGTTTAAAGAGATTTTAGAAAATTCAAATAGTTTAAAAGAATTTGTAAATATTTTTAAATTAAAATATTTAGCTTTAAGAGGAAAAGATATAAATGGCATATTATTTGAAAAAACTCCTGAAAATTTAAATACAATAAAAGAGTTTTTAGACCATTTTGATTCTTTTTTTATAGCAATAGTAAGAAATCCAATTTTTGTATACAAATCATTAAAAAGAAGAGGTTTTCCTGATTATATCTCTTTATTGACTTGGCTTGTAGATAATGCCAAACTAGCAAAATATATGAAAAATGAAAAAGTAATAGTCGTTAAATATGAAGAGTTAGTGAAAAATCCGTTTGAGACTGTAAAAAATATTTTTAAAAAAATAGGTTATACTATATCTACGGAAGAATTAAGAGAATGGTATTTAAGTAATAATTATAGAAAATATTGTTCAATAAAATTAAAAGAGTGGAATGTGAAAAGTTTTGGAAAAATTGTGAATGCAAATCTTTTAGAGAAAGTGACAAAAGAAGATTTAGAAAAAATGGGTATGCTTATGAATGTGAAAATTTCAAAAAAGTATGCCGAATTTTTTGATGTGGGAGAATTTAGTTTCAAAGAATTATGTGATTTTTTTGGGTACGATATTGACTTTATAAAAACAACAGAAATTCCAAAACCTTCAATTTCTGAGAAAAAATGGATGCTTAACAGATGGAAATATGATATGAGGCATGGAGAAGCTATTAAGGAAGATAGAGATTATTATGTAAAGGTGATTGAGAGAATATAATGTGTGGAATTGCTGGAGCAAATTTTGATTTCTTTTATGATAATAGTTTAATCCATAGAGGACCAGATGATTATGGAGAATATAAAGATAAGTTTGTATCTCTTTTTCATAATAGACTATCAATTTTAGACTTTGCTAATGCAAAACAGCCATTTTTTTATAAAGATTATGTTTTAGTTTATAATGGAGAAATTTATAACTATTTAGAATTAAAAAAAGAACTTAATGAATATAATTTTAAAACAACTTCTGATACTGAAGTTTTGCTTTATGCGTATGATAAGTGGGGAAAGGATTTTTTACATAAATTAAATGGAGATTTTGCATTTTGTATTTATGATAAAAAAAGAAAAAAGCTCTTTTGTGCAAGGGATAGAGTTGGAAATAAACCATTTTATTATTTTTTCGATGGAAAAAGATTTGTTTTTGCAAGTGAGATTAAAACGTTAAAGAAATTTATTAGTGGATTTAATGTTCAAAAAGTTGGCAATGCGATTTTATTTTCAATAAATGATGATGATGAGTTTACTGTTTATAAAAATATTTATAATTTAAAACCTAGTCATTATATTGAATTTAATTTAAAGAATAATAAAATAAGAATCAATAAGTGGTATTCCTTAAGAGAAAGAGAAATAAAATCTTTTAAAGAATCTTTAGAAGAATTTGAACATTTAATAAAAGATGCAGTTAATATTAGGCTAAGAAGTGATGTACGTGTTGGAGCGATGCTTAGTGGGGGAATTGATAGTAGTATAATTGCTTATTATGCAAAAGATATGGATTTTTATAGTATAGTTTTTGAAGATGAAACGATTGATGAGAGTTATTATATAAAAATTTTAGAAAAGAAACTTAATTTAAAAATAAAATATTTAACTCCAAAATTTGATAAACAAGAATTTAGAAAACTTATAAAAACACAATTTGATATTTTTAGAAGTCTTTCTATTTATAATCAATATTATATTTTTAAAAAAGCAAAAGTAAAAGTTATGCTAAGTGGACAGGGTGCTGATGAGTTATTTGGAGGATATTATCATCATGTTGCGAGGATTATTGCAAAAAATGAGAAAGAATTTATTAATAGAGTAAAAATTTATAAACAAAAAGCGCTAGAAGAATTGAAGATAGGAAAGAAACTTTTGCTTCCGAAATTTTTAAAACTAAAACTATTAAAAAAAGATAATAAAGAAAATTTTTTGATACTAAGAGAATTATTGAATAATTATGAACCAAATTATGATTTACTTTTAAAAAAGTATTCTTCTAATATAAAAAAATCTTTAAAAGATGAAGTTTTTTCACTGAATTTGCCACAACTTTTAAGGTATGAAGATAGAAATGCTATGGCTTTTTCAATTGAAAATAGAACTCCTTTTACAGATTATAGAATTATTGAGTTTTCCTTAAATTTGCCGATAAATTATAGATTTAGGAATGGACTTAGTAAATATTTTTTAAGAGAGTTTGCTAAAAAATTTTTACCAAAAAAAATAGTTTATAGACTTGATAAAATTGGCTTTGAAGCTCCGGATAAAAAATGGTGGGGGAAAAATTTGTTTCAATTTAGACTTGCAATATTTAATGAATTGAAAAAGGAAATAAAATGTATATGAGATGTTTGAAATGCAATTCAAAGATAGATTTTGAAAAATATTTAAATAAAGAAAAATTGATTTGCACTAGCTGTTTAGTTGAGTATCCAGTTTATAAAGGGGTAATTGATTGTTTTTTTCTAACTGAAGAGGAATATAAGAAAGAGATTAAAGATACTATTGAAGCTTTTGGGTATCAATGGACTATAAGAAATACAGGACATAATGAAGGATCTTTAAAATATACCAAACAGCTTTTATTTGATAGATATGCGATGGATGAAGAAGAGTTTAGTAACTACATAAAAAATAAAATTGTATGGGACCCAGCAATTGGTAGCGGGAGAATGGAGTATATTTATGCAAAGTATGCAAAGGAAGTTTATGCAACTGATTTATCAGTATCAGTATACAAAGCAAGAGAACATTTAAAAAACAAGTTTAATAATATAAAATATTTTAGAGCTAATTTATTAAATCCTCCTTTTGAGAATGAGAGTTTTGATATAGTGTTATGTCATGCAATTATTCAACATACAGGTGACCCACTTGGAGCTTTGAAAGTTTTTAGAGATGTTTTAAAAAAAGATGGTATTTTGTTTGTAGATTTTTATAAAAAAGCAACACCTATTAGAGAGTTTACTGATGAATTTATTAGAAAAAAGATGCGACAATTAACTCCTGAAGAGGCTGATGAAGCTTTAAAGCCTTTAACAAAGTTAGCACAAGAGTTTTATAAATATGAAATAGAAGTACCAGAAGATATACCATATTTGGATATAAAAAAAGGTAAATATAATTTACAAAGGCTTATTTATTATAAATTTTTAAAACTTTTTTGGAATGAACATATGAGTTTTGAAGATAATCATAATGTGATGTTTGATTGGTTTTATCCAGATGTTGCTGATAGATATTCTGTAGAAGAAGTTAAAGAGTTTTTTAGAAATGTTCCTGAATTTAAAATAGAAAAATTTGTTGTGTTAGAAGGTGGTATTGGTGTTATTGCGAGAAAATCTTAAAATTGCAATTATTGGATGTGGAAGAATAAGCAAAAAACATTTAGAAGCAATAAAAGAGAATGACTTAGAGTTAGTAGCAGTTTGTGATATTAATTTAGAGAGGGCAAAAAAAATTGGAGTACCATATTATAAAGATTATAAAGAGATGTTAAAAAAGGAGGATATTGATATAATCTCAATTCTTACTCCAAGTGGAATGCATTATTTTCATGCATTAGATATTTTAGAGTTTAAAAAGCACTTAATTATTGAAAAACCAATAACTTTGAGATATTTTGAAGCGGAAGATTTGGTGGATAGAGCGAAAAAACTTGGAGTTAAAATTTTTACGGTTAAGCAAAACAGGTTTAATTTACCAATAAAAAAATTAAAAGAGATTATTGAAAGTAAAAAATTAGGAGAAATTTTTTTAGCAACTACTCGTGTGAGGTGGGCAAGGACACAGAAATATTATGATATGGATAGTTGGAGAGGGACTTGGAAACTTGATGGAGGAGTTATAGCTAATCAAGCAATTCATCATTTAGACTTACTATTATATCTCGTAGGAGATATTGAGAGTATTTATGCAAAAAGTATTAATGCTTTTGCAAAAATAGAAGCAGAAGACACTGCAGTTGCTACAATAAGATTTAAGAGTGGTGCTCTTGGAACTTTTGAAGCAACAACTGCTACAAGACCAAAAGATATTGAAGGAAGCATTTCAGTTTTAGGAAGTAAAGGTATGGTAGAAATTGGTGGATTTGCTGCAAATAAGATTGTAAAGTGGGAGGTTGAAGAAGAGATTAATGTAAAAAAATTTTCTCAAAATCCAGATAATGTTTATGGTTATGGGCATATAGAGTTTTATAAGGATGTGATTGAGTCAATTAAGACTAATAAGCGGGGAATTTGTGAGATGGAAGAGGGAGTTAAGTCAGTTAAAGTTATGAATGCTATGTATGAGAGTATTGAGAAGAATAAAGAGATTGTTATTGATGAATTAGAGTTAAAAAAAGCGAGAATAGGAAGATGATTTGGATTGATATTGCAACTCCAAAATATGCTCACTTTTTTGCAAAACTTATTCCATATTTAGATGAGGTTATAATTACTGCAAGGTATTCTGATAGTTATAAAGAGGTTAAAGAGATTTTAGATAGTTATGGATTTAATTATCATATCGTTGGCAATTATGGAGGAAGTAGTAAAAAAGAAAAATTTTTATCAAGACTTAAAAGGCAGGAAGAGTTTTTAGAACTATTTGAAAAAATTGGATACCCAAAACTTTTAATTAATGGAGCAGTTGTAGATAGTACACAATTTGCTTATGGAGTTGGTATTCCAATAATTACTTTTTATGATACTCCAATTGTATTAGAACCTAACTATAAAAAGATTCACTATAATCTTACTCCTGTATCAAAATTAACTCTTCCATTTGCACAAAAAACTTACTATCCATTTGTAATTCCAAAAAAGATTTTTGAGAAAAATAATATAAATGCAAAAAGTTATGATTTTATTGATGTATGTTTGTGGATGAAAGATATAAAAAAAGATGAAAGCAAAAATTTTAGGAATAGATTTAATATTCCAAATAGGTATACTATTTTGATCCGAGAAGAGGAGTATAAAGCTCATTATATAAAAGAGAAAAAGCCTTTTATTTATGAATTAATTAAAAAATTAAAACATGAAGATTTTAATATTGTAATAATGCCAAGATATGAGAGTGAGTATTTAAAAAAAGAGTTTCCTTTTGCCTATGTAATTGAAGAAAAATTAAATCCGGATGAGTTTTATCCATTTATTGATTTTTTTGTAGGTGGTGGGGGGACTATGACTCTTGAAGCTGTATATTTTGGAATCCCCACAATTTCAATGAGATCAATTTGGTTAATTCATGATAAATATTTAATTGATAATAATCTGTTATTTTGGACAAATGATGTTGATGCGGCTTATAGATATATTAAAAAAAATATTGGTAAAAAGTTTAATAATAAAAGATTTTTTTGTAAAGGAGACTGTACTTTAAAAAGCATTGCACAAGAGATAAAGGAGTTTTATGAAACCAATATTTTATGAAGCTCAGATTCGAAATGTTAAGTTTGGTAAAAATGTTAAGATAGTAAAGCCTGTTAATTTGTATGAGTGTGTTTTGGAAGACAATGTTTTTGTTGGCCCTTTTTGTGAAATTCAAAAGGGTGTAAAAGTTGGAAAAAATACAAAAATTCAGTCGCATACTTTTATATGTGAATTTGTTACTATTGGAGAGAGTTGTTTTATAGGTCATAGTGTTATATTTGTAAATGATTTGTTTAAAGATGGAAAACCTGCTGGAGGAGATAAAAGTAAATGGAAAGAAACTGTTATTGGAGATAATGTATCAATTGGAAGTAATGCTACAATTTTGCCAGTTAAAATTTGTGATAATGTAGTTATTGGTGCTGGGAGTGTTGTTACAAAAGATATAAACAAAAGTGGAATTTATGCAGGAAATCCTGCAAGATTTTTAAGGGAAATTGATGATTAAATTTTTGGATCTAAAAAAACAATATGAAAATATAAAAGAAGAAATTGATAAAGCTATTTTTGAAGTTATTGAAAGTTCAGCATTTGTTGGTGGAAAATTTGTTAATGAGTTTGAAGAAAACTTTGCTAAATATATTGGAGTTAAACACACAATAGGTGTAGGTAATGGTACAGACGCACTTGAAGTTGCTCTTTGGGCGCTTGATTTGCCAAAGGGTAGTGAAGTAATAGTTCCTGCTAATACTTTTATTGCTACTGCTGAAGCTATTACAAGGAATGATTTAAAAGTTAGATTTGTAGATTGTAATAAATACTATCAAATAAACACAAAAAGCATTGAGGAAAACATAACCGATAAAACTTCTGCAATAATTGCTGTGCATCTTTATGGACATCCTTCAAATATGAAAAAGATTTTAGATATAGCAAAAAAGTATAATTTAAAAGTAATAGAAGATTGTGCTCAGGCACATGGAGCAGGAATTATAAGTAGCCAAGTAACCAAGTTTCAAGTTCCAAGTATTAAAAAGTGTGGAACTTTTGGAGATGTAGCTACTTTTAGTTTTTATCCTGGTAAAAATCTTGGAGCTTATGGAGATGGAGGAGCAGTTGTTACAAATGATGATGAACTGGCTAAAAAAATTAGAAAATATATAAATCATGGAAGAAGTGAAAAATATAATCATGAGTTTGAAGGTAGAAATACAAGACTTGATGGAATGCAAGCTGCAATTTTAGATGTAAAACTAAAATATCTAGATAAGTGGTTAAAGAAAAGAAACGAGATTGCAAATAGATATTTAAGTGAGATTCAAAACCCTTTAATTAAACTTCCAAAGGTTATAGATAATATCTATCATGCTTGGCATCTTTTTGTAATTCAAGTAGAAAATAGGGAAAAATTTATATATTATATGAATAAAAATGGTATTCAAACAGGAATTCACTATCCAATAGCACTTCCTAAATTAAAAGCATATGAGCATTTAGACTTTGATTGTAAGAAATTTAAAGCTTGCAAAGAGGATAAATTTTTGGTATCTTTGCCAATAGGAGAACATTTGGAGTCTAGTGATGTTGATAGGGTAATTAAAGTTGTAAATAATTATAAAGGATATTGATGCTAAATTTTTTAAAGAATAAAACACAAAATTATGTAGAACCCAAAAAAGACCCATTTCCTGATTATGAAGAGGTTAAAAGTTTAACAATTATTGATATTAGAGATGAAGAAGAGGTTGAATATTATGGAAAATATCCAAATTCTATTAATATTCCTTTTGATAAATATTTTGCAAGTAAATTAATGATGCTAGATAAGAATAAAAAATATGGAATTATGGACTTAAGAGGAGATAAAGTATATGAAGCTGAAAAACTAGCTAAAGAAGTTGGACTTAATGCAAAAGCTTTAAAGGGAGGTTTTTTTTATATTAGTGAAGTATTAAATTATAAACCAATAAAAGATTAAAATGAAAAGTAAAAGAAATTAAGGAGAAGAAATGAAAGTATATGGAATAAAAACTTGCGGGAGTGTTAAAAAAGCTTTGAAATTTTTCAATGAAAAAGGTATTGAATATGAGTTTGTTGATTTCAAAAAAACTCCAGTTGGATGTGACAAAATAGAAGAATGGATAAAAAAAGTTGGAATTGATGTGCTTTTTAATAATAGGGGTACAAAATATAGACAATTAAAACTAAAAGAGTTAAACCTTGATGAACTAGGTAAAAAAGAGTGGCTGTGTAAAGAGAATTTACTTATCAAAAGACCTGTAATTGAACTTGATAATGGTGAAGTAGTAGTAGGGTTTGATGAAGATAAGTATAAGAAGATTTTTGGATGAGCTTAGCTCTTTTAGGTAGTGTAGGTATTGGAGCAACTATTGGATATATAACAAATTATATTGCAATAAAAATGCTTTTTAGACCTTATAAAAAAATAAAAGTTGGTAACTTGACCATTTTTCCTCAAGGAGTAATTCCAAGAGAAAAAAAGGCTCTTGCTAAAAAAGTAGGAGTTGTTGTAAAGGACTATATTTTAAGTGAAGAAGAAATTACAAAGATTATAACTAGTTATGAAGTAAAAGAAGAGATTAGTGAGTTTTTGGATAGTAAAATTGAAGAGTTATTGAATAAAGACATAAATGAATTTTTGACAAAGGAAGAACTCATTAATAAATTTTCTTTAATAATTTCAAAAATTGTAAAAGAAAAATTCCCAATGTTTGCAAGCTTTGTAAATGAAGATTTGTTAAAAAATGTTTTAAATAATCTAGAATTTTCTTTACAAATTAATGAACTAATAAGCGAAGATAAAGTAAAAGAGGTTTTAAAGAAAGAAATTTTTGAATTTTTAGAAAAAGAAGTCCCAAGAATTTTCTTAAAAGTTCATATTGATAAAATTGTAGAAGAAAAAGTTGCTTCTTTTGATGAAAAAACCCTTGAAGAAATGCTTTTTTCTTTGATGAAAAAACACTTTTCGTTTATAAATTTTGCGGGTGCTTTTCTTGGTGGTATGATAGGATTTGTGCAATATTTTATTGTTATTAAATTGTAATTAAATTTAACCATAATTCTGATAAAAAAGGAATTATGGTGATGTTTAAAAAATATGCTGATATTATTTTAGCAAGTATTATTTTTGGGTTTATTTTAATTATGAAGTATGATTTTTATAAAGTTTTGTCTTTAATACTTGAATTTATGGTAATAATTGAAATAACTCAAATGCTTTTTGTGTTTTTTAAAAAACAAAGAATTAAAATTCGTTATATGATAGATGCTAGTATAATTTTTTTTATAAGAGAACTTTTAATTGCTACTACTACTAATAAATCTTTCAAAGTTATCGGACTATATGTTGTATTAATTGGAGTGTTTTTCTTTTTTAGGTATTTATCTTTAAATGTTACATATAGTGAAAGATAAGTTAAGATTGATTTATAAAATTATTCAAGAGAGCAATTAATTATTTGGCTTTTTGCTTATTTAATTGTATATTTTGTTTAGTGCTTTCTTTTCTCTCTATATCACCTTTTTTATAAGTTCTTATTTCGAAAAAATTTTGATCAAATGAATAATCTGCTACTACTTCAGAAGATATATTGATGTTTTTATTAGTTAATTTAAATTCTTTTATTAAAGCCATTTTTTTTATCAAAAAGGTAAAATAAAAAGAAGAGAAATTATCTATTTCTCTCTTCAAGATGCCATCCAGGTATTTTGTGGAAATATAGATAGTCATAAATTTTATCTTCTTTTCCAGCTATTTTTTTCTCCATAATTTCAAGATATTCTTCTTTTGTTGGAAGTCTTCCAAGAAGAGCTGTAATTGCTGCAAGTTCTGCGCTTCCAAGGTAAACTTTAGCACCTTTACCCATTCTGTTATCAAAGTTTCTAGTTGATGTTGAGAATACATTTGCATTATCTGCAACTCTTGCTTGGTTACCCATACAAAGTGAACATCCAGGAACTTCTAGTCTTGCACCTGCTTGACCAAAGATTGCATAATATCCTTCTTCTATAAGTTCTCTTTCATCCATTTTTGTAGGAGGTGCAATCCAAAGTCTAACAGGAACTTGTCCTTCGCCTTTAAGTATTTCACCTGCTGCTCTATAGTGTCCTATATTTGTCATACAGCTTCCAATAAATACTTCATCAATTTTGTGAGGTCTATTTGAATCTGCTAATACTTCAGATAAAGTTGCAACATCATCTGGGTCATTTGGACAAGCAACAATTGGCTCAGTGATTTCATTTAGATCAATTTCAATTACTGCTGCATATTCTGCATTTTCGTCTCTTCTTAGAAGTTCAGGTTTATCTAACCATGCTTTCATTTTGTCAATTCTTCTTTGAAGAGTTCTTTTATCTTCATATCCAGCTTTAATCATTTCTTCAAGAAGCTTGATATTTGATTTTAAATATTCTGCAACTTGTTCTTCGCTTACATCAACTGTACAAGCTGCTGCACTTCTCTCAGCACTTGCATCAGCTAGCTCAAATGCTTGTTCAATTGTTAGTTTTCTAATAATATCACCTTCAATTTCTAATATTCTTCCGTTGAAGATATTCTTTTTGTTTTTCTTTTCAACTGTAAGTAAACCTTGTTTAATTGCAAAATATGGAATTGCGTTAACTAAGTCTCTTAAAGTAATTCCAGGTTGAAGTTCTCCTTTGAATCTAACTAATACGCTTTCAGGTACATTTAGTGGCATAGATCCAGTAACTGCTGCAAATGCAACAAGTCCTGAACCAGCTGGGAAACTAATTCCTATTGGGAATCTTGTATGTGAGTCACCACCTGTTCCAAGAGTATCAGGGAGTAGCATTCTATTTAGCCATGAGTGGATAACACCATCACCAGGTTTTAATGCAACTCCACCTCTACTTGTAATAAAATCTGGAAGAGTATGATGAAGTTTAATGTCAGCAGGTTTTGGATAAGCAGCTGTATGACAAAAACTTTGCATTACAAGGTCTGCATTGAATCCAAGTGCTGCAAGTTCTTTAATTTCATCTCTTGTCATTGCACCAGTTGTATCTTGGCTTCCAACTGTTGTAACAGTAGGCTCAACATACATTCCAGGTCTAACACCTTCCATTCCACAAGCACGACCTATAATTTTTTGAGCAAGAGTATATCCAACGCCTTCTTTTTCTGCTGGTTGTTCAGGTCTGATGAAGATATCCGCTTCTGGTTCCATTCCAAGAGACTCTCTTGCTTTTTTTGTTAGGTTTTTACCGATAATTAATGGAACCCTACCACCAGCCCTTATTTCATCAGGAAGAGTATTTGGTTTAAGTTTAAATTCACTTACAACTTCACCGTTTTTAAGAATTTTTCCTTCATATGGTCTAATTTCAATTTCATCACCCATTTCAAGTTTATCAACTGGTGCTTCGATTGGAAGTGCTCCTGCATCTTCACAAGTGTTAAAAAAGATTGGTGCAATTACTCCACCAATTACAATACCACCTCTTTTTTTATTTGGTACATAAGGAATCTCTTCACCAATATGCCAAATTACACTGTTTGCTGCTGATTTTCTACTTGAACCAGTTCCAACAACATCACCAACGAATGCTACTGGAAGACCAGTTTTTTTAAGTTCATTGATTTTTTCAATTGCATCTGGCATTTTTGCTTTTAGCATACTAAGTGCATGCAAAGGAATATCACTTCTTGTAAATGCTTCGCTAGCAGGACTTAGGTCATCTGTATTAGTCTCTCCAGGTACTTTGAAAACTACTGCTTTAATTGATTCAGGAAGAGGTTTTTTATGAGTGAACCATTCAGCATTTGCCCAACTTTCTAATACTTCTTTTGCATATTGATTACCAGCTTTTGCTAATTCTTCTACATCATGGAATGCATCATATACTAGTAGAATATTTTTAAGTTGATTTGCAGCTTCTTTTGCAATTTCTTCATCTAGAGACAATGCATCAATTAGAGGTTTTACGTTATACCCTCCAAGCATAGTACCTAGAATTTCAACTGCTCTTTTTGGAGAAATTGCAGGGCTACTTGCTTTTCCCTGAACAATATCATTTAAAAAAGCAGCTTTTACATATGCCGCTTCGTCAACACCAGGGTTTATGTGATTTAGGAAAAGGTCCATTAAATATTCTTCATTTTCAATAGGGTTTTGTTTTAAAAGTTCTACAAGCTCAGCTGCTTGTTTTGCAGTTAGAGGAAGTGGTGGAATTCCAAGTTTAGCTCTCTCTTCTGTATGTTTTTTGTATTCTTCAATAAAGCTCATAATACTTCCTTTTTTATTGAAATTTTAATCTATTAATTACGAAATGTTACATTTAGACTGTGGTGTTAAAAAAATAGTGTGTAAAAAAGTTACATTTATTTAAAATTAACTATTTTGATATAATTTTAGTAAAAAAGGCTAAAGGTGGATTTTAGAAAAATTGCAAAAGAAGTACTTTATATTGAAGCTAATGAAATATTAAAAGCAGATGTAAGTGGCATTGAAAAAGCAGTTGAAATAGCCTACAATACTAAAGGAAAATTAATTGTAACTGGAGTTGGAAAATCAGGTCTTATTGGTAGTAAAATTGCAGCCACTCTTGCAAGTACTGGGACCCCAAGCTTTTTTATTCATCCAACTGAGGCTCTTCATGGTGATCTTGGTATGATCACAAAAATAGATACTGTTTTGGCTATTAGTTATTCTGGAGAAAGTGAGGAACTTATAAAAATTTTGCCTCATATAAAAAGATTCGATGTGCCTTTGATTGCTATGACTGGAGATAAAAATTCTACTCTTGCAAAATATGCAGATGTAGTTTTGAATATTCATGTAGACAAAGAAGCCTGTCCACTAAATGTAGCACCTACAAGTTCAACCACGCTAACTCTTGCAATGGGTGATGCTCTCGCAGTTTGCTTGATGAAGAAAAGAAACTTTACAAAAGAGGACTTTGCTTCATTTCATCCAGGTGGAAGTCTAGGAAAGAGACTTTTTGTAAAGGTTAAAGACTTAATGAAAGAATCTTTCCCTGTAGCTAATGATGAAGATAGCTTAAAAGAGACAATTATTAAAATGACTGAGGGTAAAATTGGTCATATTCTTTTTTTAGATAATGGAAAAGTTAAAGCGGTTTTGAGTGACGGGGACCTTAGACGAGCTATGATGAAAGAAAATTTTGATTTAAATGAAAAAGCAATCAAATTTGCGACAATTAATCCAAAAACTATAAAACCAAGCGTCTTAGCAAGTGATGCTTTGAAATTTATGGAAGATAATAAAATTCAACTTTTACCTGTGATTGATGATAATAAAAAGGTAATAGGAGTTATTCATATTCATGACTTAGTAGAAGCTGGCATTAAGTAGCCAAAAAGCCAAAGAAATTTATATAAAGGATAGAAATGAGATTAAATAAGTTTATAAGCCATCATACGACTTACTCTAGACGAGAAGCAGATAAACTTATATTTGATGGTAGAGTTAAAGTAAATGGTAAAGTAGTAACAAATCCGGCGTTTAATGTTGGGACTGGAGATAAAGTTGCAGTAAATAATAGACCTGTAAAAAAAAGTACAAAATATACTTGTATTGTATACAATAAGCCAAGAGGTGAACTTGTAACAAAAAAAGATGATAGAGGTAGAAAAACAATTTATGATTCACTTCCTAAAAAATATAAACATTTTATTCCGGTAGGAAGGCTTGATTTTGCAAGTGAAGGGCTTTTGATATTAACAGACTCGCCAAAAGTTGCTGATGCTTTAATGAACTCAGACTTACCTAGAGTTTATAAATTAAGGATAAGAGGTGATATTACTCCTGAAATGGAACAAGCTATGACTAATGGAGTTGAAGTTGGCATAGAAGGTGCTCATGAAAAAACTACTCAAGAAAAAATTAAATTAAAACCTTTTATTAGTTATCAAATTATTAAAAATAATCCAAAATATTCTACTTTAAAAGTTGCGATAGGTGAGGGCAAAAATAGAGAGCTTAGAAGGTTTTTTGCACATTTTGGAAGAGATGTTTTGGATTTGAAAAGACTTTCATACGGTTGGATTGCCTTAAATGCTCTTCCAACGGCAAAAACAAGATACTTTGACAAAAGAGAATATAAACTATTAAAAGAATTTTTAAAGGAGCATAATGCAAACAATAAGCATAAAAACTAATTATAAATCAGAAGTTGTTGATATTACAAAAGAGATAAAAGAAGCAGTTATTAAAAGTGGTATAAAAAGTGGAATAGTTAGTGTTTTTTGTCCTCATTCTACTGCTAGTGTAATTGTTTTTGAAAAGAGTGATGGAACTTTAAAACGAGACTTGCTTGGTATGCTTAAAGATATTGTTCCTTTTAGAGAATATAGTCATTCAAATGCAAGAGCTCATTTAAAAGCTGCATTTTTAAGAAGTAATTTGACACTTATTGTAGAAAATGCAGAAGTTGTTTTAGGAGAATGGCAAGGAATTTATTTAGTGGAATTTGATGGTCCAAGAGAGAGAAAGGTTCATATAAAGGTAATTAATGATTAGTCCTATTTTAATTGTTATTATTTTACTTTTTATTGCACTGAGCTTTAATATCCCATTTGCAAGATTAAAAATTCCTCCAATTATAGGATATATTTTTACTGGTATTATCATTTCAAATATTTTTAATCTTGATAAGCATACTATAGAAATAGTAGCCGAACTTGGTATTGTCTTTTTGATGTTTATGATTGGACTTGAGTTTTCTCCTGAGAAACTAAAATCTATGAAAAAAGAGGTGTTTGGATTTGGTATAGCTGAGATGACAATTGTAGGAGCTTTTTTTGGTTTAATATTATGGCTTGTTTTTAAAATGGATATAAGAATAGCATTAATTATTGGGGCAGCAATTGCACTTAGTTCAACAGCTATTGTATTAAAGCTTTTAAATGAAAGTAGAGAAATATCAAAGCCTTATGGACGTGTCTCTCTTGGAATTTTGCTTTTTCAAGATATAGCAGTAATTCCAATTCTTATAGCTATTTCTATTATTGTAAATAAAGATGCTAACCTTACTCAGCTTATTTTAAAAACATTAGGAGGTTTTATAGCTTTAGGTGCGTTTATGTATATATACGGGAAAATAATTGCACCATTTGTTATATCTCATGCAACTAAAACAAAATCAGATGAAATTTTTATGGCAACAGTACTTTTAGTAGTACTTACTGCAGCAGAAATTGCTCATTTTTTTGGACTAAGTTACTCTCTTGGAGCATTTCTTGCTGGTATGGTTTTGAGTGAGACTAAATATAAATATCAAATTGAAGCAAACCTTGTGCCATTTAGAGATTTACTTTTAGGAGTGTTTTTTATTTCAGTTGGTCTTATGGTAAATATACATTTTGTATTTGAAAATTTTTTTACATTATTATTAATAACTATTGCTATTATGGGAATAAAAGCACTATTAATTTACTTGATGTTAAAATTTTTTGTAAAACATAACCGTATAGCAATAAAAAGTGCTTTTATTCTTTCTCAAATTGGTGAATTCTCTTTTGTAATTTTTGCATTACTTGGAAAATATAATCTTGTAGAAAGTCCTCTTTTACAAAAGCTTGTAGTAGTTGTAGTTATTTCGATGATTTTAACTCCTTTTATTCTAAGGTATATTTATAAAATAGCAGATATTTTTGATAAAGATATTCAAGAGTTTGAAGAGTTTAATGTTACTTCTGCTAAGGTTAAAGGACATATAATTCTTATAGGCTATGATAAAATTGGTAAAAGAATTGCAAGAAAACTAACTAAAACAGGTATACCCTATGTTGCTATTGATAAACAAATAGAATTAGTGAAAGAGGGATTAAAAAATGGGGATAATGTGATTTTTGGTAACGCTGCAAATAAAAAGGTACTAGAGAGTTTGAATGTAGAAAATGCGAGTGCTGTTATAATTACTACATTAAATGAAGATCATACCCATTTAATTGCAGAAAATTTACTTGATATTAATCCAAACTTAAATGTTATTGTTTTAACTGATATAGAAGAAGAAAAAGAATTTTATAAAAACCGTAATGTTTATGTAATAGATAAAAGTAAAGAGCTTGCAGAAAAACTGATAGAATTGGCTCTTAGATGTGAACTAAATTTAAAGGAGAAAGGATGATAAAAAAAGCACTTTTCCCGGCAGCAGGATATGGAACGAGATTTTTACCTGCGACTAAATCAGTACCAAAAGAGATGCTGCCTGTAGTAAATAAGCCTCTTATTCATTATGGAATAAAAGAGTGTATGAATGCAGGTATTTTTGAAATAGGGTTTGTAACGGGAAGAAACAAAAGAGCAATTGAGGACTATCTTGATAAAGCACCAGAACTTGAAGAAAAAGTAAGAGACTCAAGTAAAGCAAAACTTTTAAAAGAAACGAATGAAATGATAGATAAATGTACTTTTACATATGTTAGACAAAAAGAGATGTTAGGACTTGGTCATGCTGTCCTTACAGGAGAACCTCTTATAGGGAATAATCCTTTTGCAGTAGTTTTAGCAGATGACTTGTGTGAAGGAGATGTGTTAGCTCAGATGGTAAAGCTATATAAAAAGTTTAAATGTACAATTGTAGCACTTGAAGAAGTTCCTAAAAATGAAGTGAACAAATATGGAATAGTATTCGGAAAAGTAATTGAGAATGGTATTTTGATGATAGAGGATATGGTGGAAAAGCCAGATATTGATAAAGCTCCAAGTAATTTAGCAATTATAGGAAGATATATTTTAACTCCTGATATTTTTGATTTGCTAAGAGAGACAAAGCCAGGAAAAGGGGGAGAAATTCAATTAACTGATGCTCTACTTAAACAAGCAAAAGATGGGATGGTAATAGGATATAAGTTTAAAGGAAAAAGATTTGATTGTGGAAGCGTTGATGGGTTTATAGAAGCTACTAATTATTTTTATGAAAAAGAGTTTAAAGGTAAGTAATGTGTGGGATAGTAGGATGTATAGGGGTTAGTAATCCAATAGAATATTTGATAGATGGGTTAAAAGAATTAGAATATAGAGGATATGATAGTGCAGGAATTGCAGTTAAAGATAAAAACGATATAAAAATAATAAAAGCGGTTGGAAAACTTAAAAATCTTGAAGACAAATTACAAAAAATTAATTTAAATATACCTAAATATGGTATAGGACATACAAGATGGGCAACACATGGAAAACCAACTGAGATAAATGCTCATCCACATAGAGGCAAATTTAGTGCAGTAGTTCATAATGGAATTATTGAAAATTATCAAGAGTTAAAGAAATTTTTAGATAGTGTTGGAGTAGAGTTTATATCTCAGACTGATACAGAGGTAATTGTGAAATTGTTTGAATACTATTATGATGGTGATGCTTTTGAAGCTTTTAAAAAGACACTCAAAAAGTTAGAAGGGGCTTATGCAATTTTATTAATTACAAAAGAAGAAGATAAAATATTTTTTGCTAAAAAAGGCTCTCCTCTTATTGTAGCAAAAAATGATGATAAAATATATTTTGCTTCTTCAGATGCTCCTCTTATAGGACACGCGAATAATGCTCATTATCTTGATGATGGAGAGTATGGATTTGTTGATAAAGAAATTTATTTGTTTAGAGATGGATTAAAAATTTCACCTTTTTTTAAATCTTTGCCTTCAAACAAAGAATCAGCTAAAAAAGCAGGATATAGATTTTATATGGAAAAAGAGATTTATGAACAATATGATGTTTTAAAAGAAAATACACTAGGGCGCAATACTAAAGATGGTATAAAATTTGATGAAGTTGATAAGGAGTTTTTTGATGGAATAAACAATATTATAATTAGTGCATGTGGGACAAGTTATCATGCAGGACTTGTTGGAAAATATTTGATAGAAAGATATGCAAAAATACGAACTGATGTTGAAGTAGCAAGTGAGCTTAGATATAGAGATCCAATTTTAAGTAAAGATACATTATTTATAGTAATTTCTCAAAGTGGTGAAACGGCTGATACGCTAGAAACTCTTAAAATGGCAAAAAAAGCAGGTCTTAAAACTTTAGCTCTTTGCAATGTAGACAATTCATCTATAGTAAGAGAGGCTGATAGGACGATTTTACTTAGGGCAGGAATAGAAAAAGGTGTAGCTTCTACAAAAGCTTTTGCAACACAAGTAATGACTTTATGGATGCTTAGTAATTATTTAGCAGGAATTAATGAATATGAAATAATAAATGAAGCTATTGAAGTTACAAAAGTAGATAATTCACTTCATGAAAAAATTAAAAGACTCTCAAAAAGATACCTTCATGGACATGGATTTTTTTATATAGGAAGAGATATTTTTTATCCTTTAGCACTAGAAGGGGCTTTAAAACTAAAAGAGATTAGTTATCTTCACGCAGAAGGCTATCCGGCAGGTGAGATGAAACACGGACCTATTGCTTTAGCAGACCCTCAGCTTTTTGTAGTAGCACTTCTTAGCAAAAATATACTTTACGAAAAAACTAAATCAAATATAGAAGAACTTGCTAGTCGTGATGCTACGATTTTAACAATTTCAAGTGAATATATTGAAATGACAGATGATTTTATAAAAATTAATGATACCTCTCATCCTATGGTAGAGTTTTTTGAAATGATGGTAGTAACGCAGTTACTTGCACTTGAAGTTGCTATTAGGAAAGGCTGCGATGTAGATATGCCAAGAAACCTTGCAAAATCAGTTACTGTTGAATAAAGATAATTTTGGTATAATTTAGCAAAAAAAGGATAGGAATGTTTGAAAAGTTAGTTGAAAATATAAATGGTTTTAGAAAACCTCTTGCATTTGGGATAGCAAGAGTTGATTTAGGACAACTTAATCATGATAAAGTACTTCAAGCTACATATCCAGTTATAAATTGGAATGAAAATTTTGGAAGTGCAGCTGTCTTTATTAGAAGTTTAATTGAAAATGGTGTACAAATTGATTTTAATGATACAGAGTTTGTTGCACCTGTTACTAAAGAGTTTGTAGAAACTGCATTAAATTATTTTGGTGAAGAACTGGTATCTGAAGCAGTAGGAGAAAAGCATAAAAATATTCAAGTATTAAAAGTATTAAAAGATATTTTTAGTGATGATATTTATGATAATTATAGAATTTGTTTTCTTTTTGAAGATGCTGCTCCAAAAAGTGTTGAATCTGTGTATTTAAAGTTATATGCACTTTCAACTAGAAAAGTGCCTTTAAGAAGTATAAACCTAAATGGTGCTTTTGGAATCTTACACAACTGCGCATGGGTTGGAAATGTTCCTATTGAACTAGATTATTTAAGAGCAAATGAAATTGAGTTAAAACTTCGTGATGCGTATCCAGAAGTTGAGTATGTAGATAAGTTCCCTAGATACTTATCTCATATAGTACCAGAAGACAATATTAGGATTTTGGATACTGCAAAAGTTAGATTTGGAGCACAACTAGCCCCTGGAACTACTGTAATGCCAGGAGCTAGTTATATTAACTTTAATGCTGGGACTGAAGGTCCTGTAATGGTTGAAGGAAGAATTAGTTCTAGTGCAGTTGTAAAAGAAGGAGCGGATGTAGGTGGAGGCGCTTCTATTTTAGGAGTTCTTAGCGGTACAAATGGAAATCCAATTACAATTGGAAGAAATACTCTTCTTGGAGCAAACTCAGTTACCGGAATTCCACTAGGAGATGGATGTATTGTTGATGCTGGAATTGCAGTACTTGAAGGTACTAAAATTTGGATAAGTGAAGACGAGTATAATAAAATAAAAGAGGTAAATCCTGAATGGAATGTAGAATATAAAGAGTATTTTAAAGGACTTGAGTTAGCAGGTCTTAATGGAATACATTATAGATTTGATACAACAAAAGGTAAAATGATTGCATTTAGAAGCAGACGTGAAGTTAAGTTAAATGAAGAACTACATTAATTCCTTTTTAAAAGGAAATTATATAAAAGAGAATTAAAGTTTTTTTGATATAATTTCAAACTTAAAATTGAAAAAAAGGACGATTATGGCAAGAAGATGTGAAATCTGTGGTAAAGGTCCTCAGTTTGGAAATAGAGTGAGCCACTCAAACAGAAAAACAAGACATAAATTTGACCCGAATATTCAAAGTGTAAGAATTGAAATAGACGGTGTTAGAAAAAGAGTTAAAATCTGTACAAGCTGCCTTAAAAGCTTGAAAAAATCAGTGTAAGCTTCCCCTTTTTGGGGTATTTATGAAAAATTATAAAAATAAACATTCTTTTGCTGAAAAACTTGCAAAATTTCTACATTGGGAAAGAAGTAAAAAACCTGAAGTTGATTTGTCTCCTGAAATTTGGTCTGAATTAAAACCTTTTCGTGCTCCTATGATTCTTACTATTTTAGTAATGCTTTTTGGTACTCTTGGATATATATGGATAGATCATTTTTCACTAATGGATGCTATTTATCAAACAGGTATTACTTTTACTACAGTAGGATTTGGTGAAATTTCTCCAATTTCTCCACTTGGTAGAATTTTTACAATATTTTTGATAATTGCAGGATTTGCTGTTTTTTCATATGTTCTTGGGGTTTTAGTTGATACAATTAATAAAGGTCGCCTTTTAGCGCTACTTAAGGAGAATAGAATGCTTTATAAGATAGCTAGACTTAAAAACCATGTAGTTATTTGTTATCATAATGAGTATACAATAGAATTGGCTAAAGAACTTCGTAATACTCATATACCATTTGTAGTAGTAGATCCAAATGATAATTTAGAAGAAATTGCAAAAAAATATAAATATCCTTTTTATGTAAAAGCTGAACCTCATACACTGCTAGCATTAAAAAAATCTCACTTAAGTAGTGCAAAAGGTGTAATTACACTTTCAAAAAATGTTCCTGATAATATTGCAGTAATAAGTAGTGTTAGACTTTATGAAAAAGACCTAAAAAGACATCCTTATTATATTTTATCTGTTGTTAATACGGAAGAGGAAATAGAAAAGCTTAAAAGACTAGGAGCAAATGAAGTTCTCTCACCTACTAAACTTATAGCAAAAAGAATGACGGCAATTACAGTAGACCCAGATGTAAAAAATATTTTAGAAGAGTTTGTATATTCTATTGATACACCACTTGATTTAGAAGAAGTTACAGTAAGTAAAAAATCATGGATAGCTTATAAGAAACTAAAAGAAGCTCATTTAAGAGAACTTTTTAATGTAGCTGTCGTTGGTATTAAAGAAGAGAGTGGAAAGTTTATTCCTATTCCCAAAGGAGATGTGACTATTAAGCCAGGAGATTTATTATTGATAATAGGTACTGCCCGTGATATGAGAAAAGCCAGAAAAATTATTAGAAGCACTATAAAACCAAAAGAACTAGATTTTATATAAAATAAGTAAGTTATAAAGGTTAGTAGAGGTTATAGAGGTTGTAGAGGTTAGTAAAGATTATTCCTTTAGAACCCTTAATACCTCTAATACTTCTAATACCTCTAGTACCTCTAATAACCAATATATCAATATATCAAATAGATAAAGGATTGATATGAAATTTAGAATAACGCCAATAGAAGGTGGAATTTGTGCAGTTAATGGAATATATGCTAGTGGAGTTAATGCAGGGTTTAAAAAAGATGGCTTAGATGTTGGATTTATAAGAAGTGATAAATTAATGGATATTGTATATATTTTTACTACAAATAAATTTCAAGCGGCTCCTATAAAGTATGTATTACAAAATAAAATAACTAAGACTAATTTTATATTAGCTAATTCTAAAAACGCAAATGCATTAACAGGAGCTGATGGTATAAAAGATATAGAAGAATTAATGAACTATGTGTCTGAAAAGTTTAAAGTTACTAATCCTTTAATGAGTTCAACTGGTGTTATTGGTGTGAGACTTGATAAAGATAAAATAAAAAAAGCAATTGATAAGTTTGATTTGAATGATAAAGATTCAAATAAATTCGCAAGAGCTATAATGACTACAGACTCTTTCCCAAAGCTCATTTCTTTTGAAGTTGAAGGTGATTTTGGGAAGTTTAGAATAGGGGGAGTAGCTAAGGGTGCTGGTATGATAAATCCAGCAATGGCTACTATGCTTTGCTTCATAACTACTGATGCAAATATTCCAGAAGAAGATATGAATGAAATTTTAAGAGAAATTAATGAAATTACTTTTAATGCAATAAGTGTTGATGGAGATACTTCTACAAATGATAGTGTGTTTTTAATGACTACAAGAGAAGGAGATTATGAAAGAGAGGCTTTTAAACTAGCACTAAGACAAGTTATGCAAAAACTAGCACTTGATATAGTAAAAGATGGAGAAGGGGCTAGTAAGACAGTTGCTTTTGTAATTACAGGATCAAAAAATGAAAAAGAAGCTAAAATTGCGGGTAAAGCCTTAACTAATTCTTTACTTGTAAAAACTGCTTTGTTTGGTGAAGATCCAAATTGGGGAAGAATTGCATCTACAATAGGTGCAAGTGGAATTGAGTGTGATGAAGAAAAACTAAAAATAGTATTTGAAGATGTAGTAGTTTATGATAGAGGAAAAATTCTTTTTGATAGCGAAACTGAGAAAAAAGCTCATGAAATTATGAAAAGAAGTGAATTTAAGATTTATGTTGATTTAGGTTTAGGGGATGGAGAATTTACGGCATATGGATGTGATTTGAGCTATGAGTATGTAAAAATAAATGCTGAATATAGAACTTAAACTAATAGTAAGAATTTAAAAGTTGAAAGTAAAGCTAAAAATCTCAAATGGCTACGCCGCCCTAACGGGTTTGGTATGATTAATTTAGAGCTTTTTTCGCTAAAGTTTACAATTGTTTCGCTTTATTTAGTCAGTACCTTTTACTAAATTAGAATTGGTGTTATATACTAAACTAATTTTTTCAAATTTTCAAAAAAAATCTTGTATTCAAAAATTTTTTTGGTATAATTTCATTACAAAAAATGTTCCGGCGTAGCTCAGTCGGTAGAGCAGACGGCTGTTAACCGTCGGGTCGTAGGTTCGAGTCCTACCGCCGGAGCCATTACTATTAATACTTAATTAAGTGTTTGACTCTAAAACTTTATGTTTTTATTAATTAATTTTAAATGTTATGTATTATACTATTTTTATTATGACAGTCTTTATATTAAATATTAAAAATCTTGAAAATGATAATTTCTTTTGATAAAATTTCACCACTTGCCGGCGTAGCTCAGCTGGCTAGAGCAGCTGATTTGTAATCAGCAGGTCGGGGGTTCGAGTCCCTTCGCCGGCTCCACTTAATATACTCTAATATATAATTCTATATAATATCAAAGGGTTGTTATTTTAAAATATGTTTTAATATTATTTTTTCTTGGATGTAGTGTTAGTGATTACCATTATATAACTAAAGCAACAATTTCAAAAAATCCCTCTTATGCTTTGCGCACTTTTGTAAAACAAAAAGAAAAATATTATATAGCACATCCAAATGCATTAAAAAAGGATATAAAATATTTTATTAGAAATTTTAATAAAGAAATAAAGAAGTTTACAAAAGCAATTTCAATTTGGCCAAATCCTAAAAAACCTTCAACAACTACATTCGTAAAATATACCCAGCACTATAAAGCTCGTGCAATAATAAATTTTGAAAAAGGTATTATAACTGTTGAAACTTTTAAAAAAGAATATATGAAAAAAGCTTTAGTAAACACTATGTTAATGCCAGAAGATCCAAGAAGTGTAGATCTATTTAGCGATAAAGTTTCTTTAAATGGAAAACCTTTTTTAGCATATCAAATTTATGATTTTGAGAAAAAACCTGTATTATATAAATGGAGAGCTAATAGATATGCTACTTGGTTAATAAGGCATAAATTAAAAAAAAGATTTAGAAGAAATAGATATGTTTATTATGTTAATTTTAATTTAGCTAAAAATTCTACTAATATTCGAGAGAAAAAATATTTACGTTATGTAGAAATTTACTCAAAAAAATATTCAATTAATAAGTCATTAATTTTAGGAATTATAAAGACTGAAAGTGATTTTAATCCATATGCAGTAAGTTATGTTCCAGCATTTGGACTTATGCAAATTGTTCCAACTACTGCTGGAATTGAAGGATATGAAAGAGTTTATGGATATAAAAAAATTCCAAGTAAAGAATTTTTATTTATTCCAAAGAATAACATAAATATAGGCACTGCATATTTGAATATATTGTTTTACAGATACTTAACGAAAGTAAAAAATCCTATTTCTAGAGAATATTTAGCTATTTGTGCATATAATTCCGGAATTGGTAATGTATTTAAAGTTTTTAGTTTAAGAAGAGATAGGGCAATTTCTATTATTAATAATTTATCACCAAGAGAAGTTTATTATAGGCTTATTAAAAGACTTCCAACTGATGAAGGAAGAAGATATCTTCCAAAAGTTTTAAAACATAAGAAGTTGTTTGTTAAAGTATAGATAAATATTTTTCAATTCCATCAGGTGCTAAAGTTACAATATTTCCTTTTAATTGTTTACTAGCAAGAATGTTTGCAGCAGTTGAAATACCTCCTGTAATGCCTAGACTTGGCATTTTTTTCATAAACTGTATAGCTTCTTCATCATCAACTAAAATGACATCATCAATTAAGTTTAGATTTAAAATCTTTGGAATAAATCCAGCACCAATACCTTGAATTTTATGAGGTTTTATAGGAAGGTTTTTGTTTTTTATTTTATTATAAATAACTGGAGAATTAATACTTTCAACTGCTATAATTTTAACACCTAATGGTTTTAATATTTTTCCAATACCTGTAATACTTCCTCCGCTTCCAACTGCGCATACAAAATAGTCTATATTATTTATTTGATTTAGTATCTCAAGTGCTGTAATTTCTTGAGATGCTGGATTTAATGGGTTTTCGAACTGTTTTGCAAAATATGCATTTGTTTTTTTGACATAATTTTCAGCTTCTTTTAAAGCATCACTTATATTTCCATCTGTTAAAATTAAATTGGCTCCATATGCTTTTAATAGTTTTTGTCTTTCAATTGAATAACTTTTTGGCATAAAAATAGTTGGTTTAATTTCAAATTTTTTAGCATAAAATGTAAGAGCAATTCCAGTATTTCCGCTTGTAACTTCTACAACTTCACGAAAACCATTTAAGAATGCATCTTTAAGTATAAATAGAGCAGGTCTATCTTTGATACTTCCTGCTGGATTTTTGTATTCAATTTTTACTGAAATATTATCTAATTTGAATATTGGTGTATTAAACATTTTTTACTCCTTTTAGAAACATTATACCAATTATACTAGAGATTATAGAAATTATAAAAAATAAAAATGCTGCAACTATAAGAGTAGTAGGGTCTAAATTTAAAAGTTCAAGTCCATAAAGAAACGTTAATTCTCTAAGACCTAATCCTCCTATTGATATTGGAATTACACTAATTATTGATGAAATAAAAAAAAGAATTACAAAATCCACTAAATAATAATTAACACCAAGTGAATATAAAATAAATAAAAATGCTAATCCTTGTAAGGATTGAATAATAATTGAATGAAAAAACGGTTTAAAATCGAACTCAACAAAGAAAAATTTGTGAATGAGATAAAGTGTAATTGGTGCTAAAATAATAAAAGAAGCTAACCATAAAAAATTTTTAAAACTTGAAAACAAAATTAAAATCCCTATTATAAAAAAAATACCAAAAAGCCCGGAAATTCTATCAATAAGCAAGGCTTTTATTATTTTTTTGTATCCTTGATTATATGATTTTTGAAATTTATAAGCTTTATATGCATCTCCTCCAATTCCACCGGGAAGCAGGGTATTATAAAACATTCCAACATAATATAACATTAATTGTTTTTTAAAGGTTGGAGTTACATTTATATTTTTTAAATACATATGAATTCTAATACTCGAGATTATTTGAGAAATATTAAAAGTAATAAAAGCTAAAAGAAGAAAGAATGGATATTGAAGTTTTATATTTTTTAGTTCTTGAATATTAATTTTTTGAGAAATGATAAAAAAGGCTGATATTATAAAAATAATTTTTATTAATAATTTTACACTTTTCACTTTTAATTTGTCACTTTTGAATTATTTCTTTTATAACATATGGTTTTTTACTTTGACTTTCGTAATATGTTCTAATCATTATTTCTGCTAAAAATCCAGTAGTAATTAATTGAATACCACCTAGTATTAGCATAGTCCCAAGTGTTAAGAGAGGTCTATTTCCAATATTTTCGCCAAATAGTTTTAAAATAAAAAGATATAAATCAATTAAGCTTCCTAAACTAAACATTATAAATCCAATTGTTCCAAAAAAGTGCATTGGTTTTTGACCAAATCTCTGCATAAATACAAGATACATCAAGTCACTTATTACTTTAAAAATTCTATTAAAACCATATTTGCTTTTGCCAAATTTTCTCTCATGATGTTTAACGGGTACTTCAGTAATTTTTGCTCCATACATTTGAGCAAGTATTGGGATGAACCTATGAAGTTCACCATAAAGTTGTAAATTTTTTGCTACATCTTTTTTAAAAACTTTTAATGTACATCCATAATCGCTAATTTTAACACCTGTGATTTTTCTGATAATTTTATTTGCTATTTTACTTAAGAATTTTCTAAAAGGTTCATCTTTTCTTTTTGCTCTAATTCCAGCAACTACGTCTACACCTTCATTTAGTTTTTCTATCATCATTGGAATATCACTTGGGTCATTTTGTAAGTCTCCATCAATTGTAACTATAATATCTCCATTTGCTACTTCAATACCAGCAGCCATTGCTGAGGTTTGTCCGTAATTTCTGTTAAGTATAACAAGTTTGGTTTTGTCATTCATATGTTTTTTTATTTCTGTAACAGTATTATCAGTACTTCCATCATCTACTAAAATTAGTTCATAATTAAGGTCTTTTAAAGCATTATCTACTTCTTTAATCAAGTACTTAATATTGTCTTCTTCATTCATAAGTGGGACTACCACTGAAATTTTCATCTATTTCCTTTTTGATAAAATTATAGCTAAAATTGAGAATGAAGAATGGAGAATTGAGAATGAAAAAAATTTTAAAGATTTTAGTAACATTTCTTTATGTAATTTTGGTATTTGTAGCTTTTTGGATAGGATACTTAAGATATTCGGGGAATTTTCATAAGGTAATAGACGGGGTTTATAGAAGCGCTCAATTGTATGAATTTAATATGCCTTTTATTTATGAAAAATATCACTTTAAGACTATACTTAATCTAAGAGGAGCAAAACCAAATAAAGAGTGGTATAGATATGAAAAAAATTTTTGTAAAGAACATAATATAACCCTAATTGACTTTAAAATAAGCGATAAACAAGTCCAAAGTATTGAGACTATGCAAAAAATAGTAGATATTATAAAAAATTCCAAAAAACCAATTTTAATCCATTGCAAAGCAGGTGCCGATAGAACTGGACTTGCAAGTGCTTTATATTTAGACTATTTGGGAAAAGATGGTAAAAGTATGCTTAGTTTAAAATATGGCCATTTTCCATATCTTGGCTCTCCTACTAAAGCTATGGATGAGAGTTTTAGGATATGGAAAATGAAAAATGAAAAGTGAAAAACTATTTTTCATTTGTCCAAAGTGAGACACTAAAATTTTTAACAAAGCTTAGTTTATGAGCCTTTATTATAAAGTGTCTCAATTTTGTTTTATTTAAACTTTCCATAAACTTCATAAACTTAAATTTTTTAAGGTATACTTTATTCCATTCTTTTTTATAGTCAAGATTATTTATAATAGAATTTGCTAAAATTTTAGCAGATTTCATTGCATAATAAATTCCTTCAAAAGAAAGTGGCATAACTTGTCCTGCTGCATCTCCTACAAAGTAGATATTGTCTTTTTGAATAATTATATTTTCTTGCCAAGTTGGTATAAAATAGCCTTTTGGTTTTATATTAACATTTAAATATTTACATAAATTTTCAAAACTTTTTGCATCAACACTTCCAATATGAGTTAAATTTTCGTGTGGAAAAGCCCATCCATAATATATTCCCCCAAGTTTTCTGTCAAAGAAAAATTCACATGTATTAGTTTTATATGTATTAACTTTTGCATAATGTGTTATAGTTTTTGGTACTGGTGGAAGGTTTAAGGCTTTTCTAACCGAGGAATTTACTCCATCAGCTGCTATTAAAATATCAAAATCAAATAAAACTTTTTGATTATTAATATAAATTACAGCTTTTTTATTTTCAAATTTTTTAAATTTACCAAAATAAAGTTCGACACCTTCTTTTTTAGCCAATTGTCTTAAATATGAATCAAATTCTTCTCTTTTTACTAAACTTAAGTTTTTGCCTTTTAGAGGGATAGTTATTTTTTCATTTTTATAAACTATTTGAACTTTATCTAATAGATGTTCTATTAAAGAAGTATCTAAATTAAATTCGTCAAATATCCAATTTTTTACTCCTCCTCCACATGGTTTATCCCAATTTTTATCTTGGATTAAAGTTACATCAAATTTTTTTGTTAAGAGCCTTGCAGCTGTGGCTCCAGCAGGGCCTCCCCCTATGACTAAAATTTTCATTCTCTATCCTTTTTATAATTAAAAGGAAGCTCTTTATTGTTTTTTGGTTTTACTTTAATTAGAGCTATTACACCACTTTTATATAGCATATCAAAGTTTAATCCATTAAGATTTGTAACTTTTGTAAGGACAATATCACCTGGCTTTGGAGTTCTTTTTTCTACTAGCATTTTTGCATATACGTTAAATGAAGGAGTATTTAAGCGATACATTACTACTTTTTTAATATTATGTTTTTTTACATAATTTGCAGCTTCTTTTACTGGAATTGCTCTAACATGAGCATAAATCCAGCCAATATAATTTAAAATAATTGTCATAGAGAACCCTAAAATAATTGCTTTTATTTCTTTAGTAAACTTAAAAATTGATAAAAATAAAAGAGTTAACAAAACAGCAAAATAAGTTTTATTAAATAAGGGTAAAAGAGTGATAACTGCTGTTTTTGTAAAGTCATCAAACATTCCTATATTTTTTTGTAAAAAGAAAGGAATACTAATTAAAATAATTAAAAATAAAATAATAGGAAGTGAGAGTAAAAATTCACTTTTTATCTCTTTAAATGCCAAAGCCATAAAAATAAATAAAGGTGTATAACCATAAATTACGTAATGAGGTAGTTTTGTACCAGATAATGAAAAGAAAATAAATACAAATATAAACCATATAGATCCAAATAAAATAAAATCATCTTTTTGTTTTAAATAATTTTTTAGGTTTGTTAAATATTTAATAAAAACGCTAGTCCAAGGGAGTAATCCTATTAAAATAACTGGAATATAATATATTATACTTCCTTTGTGTTTTTCAAAACTAGTTTCAAATCTTGCAAGATTGTGTTTTAGAAAAAAACCTTCAATAAACTTATTACCTTGGTCTAAATATTCTAAAATATACCAAGGAAGGGCTATTAGAGAAAAAATTATAATACCAATTGGATTGAATAAGTCTTTTAAGAAACTTTTAAAAGTTTTTTTTATTATAGAATAAAAAAAATAAGTAGCAAGAGGAATTAAAATAGCTATTGGACCTTTTGTTAAAAACCCAAATCCTATAAATGTAAAAGCAAAATAAAGGTATTTTTTTTGATTATTTTTTATATAAATAAAAAGGCTAAACATTGAAAAAGCTATAAACATATTAAGTAAGCTATCAGCTATTGCAGCTTTAGCTATAAGACCTATTTGAAGTGCTGTTACCATAAAAAATGAAGCAAAAATAGCGGTTTTTTCTTCATAAAGTTTTCTTGTAAAAAGATAAATTCCAAGGGCCCAAAAAGTAGCGGCTATGCTACTAGGCAATCTAAAAGCAAATTCATTTATACCAAAAATACTAACACTTATAGCTTGAAGCCAATATATTAAAATAGGCTTATCAAATCTAAGTTCTCCATTTAAATAGGTAGTGATAAAATTATGATTAATAAGCATTTCTCTTGTAGCTTCACTAAATGCACCTTCGTCTAGATTAAAAAGAGGAGTTAAAGTTAAGGAGAGATAAAAATTAATTAAAATAGCTACAAAAAGAAAAATTTTAAGGGTTTTAATAGACATAAAAAGCCTTTTTTGAAATTATACTGGAAAAACCCTTATTTTGTCATTATCAAGTCTTTTTCTAAGTGTTTCTTCAATAGCAAAAAGTGTTGCACCTCCAGCACTGCTACAAGCAGCACACGCACCACCATATCTTATAAATACATGAGTTTCATTGTTTTGTGCATCTTTTACATCAATAACTTCTGCATATCCTCCATCAAATGCAAGCATTGGTAAAATATCTTTTTTTAATACCTCTTCTATTGCCTTTGTTTTTTCTTCTTGGCTTAAGTTTTCAAATTTTTTTTCCATTATTTCCCTTTTTTATTGAATATAGCTAAAATTTTATTAAATATCAAGTTTATTAGTCGACTATTTTAGTAAAATAATGAGGGGAGTAATGCAAAGAGTTTTAAAATACAAAGTAGTAAGTAATGGAGATTTATTGTTTGTCAAAAGAGACTTGAATAATTATACCAATTCTAATATAGTCATAGTTTTTAAATAGAAGTATATGCTTTTTGGAATTGGTATTACGTCTGTTGGAATTAATGATTCATTTGAATCATTGATTCAAAGAGTTGATGAAGCATTGTATGAAGCAAAGAGTAAAGGTAGAAATAGGGTAGAGTATAGATAGTTACTCAAAAAATATTCCAAACCTTTTAGGTCCGTGTGCTCCAAATACTAAAAAACTTTCAACATCAGCAGTTTTGCTAGGACCTGATATAAAAACACCAGGAGTATCAATTAAGTCCATTGCTTCATGCATTGTTGCAACTATTTTTTTAGGCATTTTAACAACTACATTTTCGCTTAAAAAGAGTTTATCTGTATATTCACTAACCCAAACAGCTCCATTTTCAGCTACTCCAAAATGAGCATTAGTAACATACCAGTTATTAGGAATCTCTTCTAAAACCTCTCCACCAGCAAGTTTTAGATTTTCTATAAATTTTTGGAACTTATTTAGAACTTGGCTACTCATTTTATAAACCTCTCTTTTGGAATTAGTGGCATTGCTTTATATTTTGACCATTCTTTAATCGCATATTCAAGTATAGGTTTTGGAGTTAGTCTAAGTATAGTGCTAAATAGTTTAAACATTTTAGGCGAATGCATTGCTTTTTCTGCAATTTTACTTGGAACTTGGAACTTGGAACTTGGAATCTCATTTACATACCGTCTCATATTCACAAGCTGTTTGTTAAAAGGTATTTTAACGGGACATACCATATCACAACTTCCACAAAGTGTGCAAACAAAAGGTAAATCAGCAAACTCTTCTTTATTAACAAGAGGTGCTAATAAACTTCCAATTGGTCCTGGAATTATATATCTATATGAGTGCCCTCCGCTTCTTCTAAATACAGGGCATGTAGTAAGACAAGCACTACATCTTATACATTTTAATGTTTCTTTAAATTCTGTGTTTAATCTATCGAATCTTCCATTATCTACTAAAATAATTACTCTTTTTCCATTATTTTTTTTACCAAAAATTGAAGTATAAGTAGTGATTTTTTGTCCAGTTGCATTGCGTGCGAGCATTCTTAAAAATACTCCTAAATCTTGCATACTGGGTACAATTTTTTCTATACCAACGCTTATTATGTGAAGTTTTGGTAAAATTGCTCCTAGATCAGCATTTCCCTCATTAGTACAAACTACTGCCCATCCTCTATTTGCTACTAGGAAATTCGCTCCACTAATTCCTACATCTGCACTAAGAAATTCTTCTCTTAAAAGCTTTCTCATCTTATGAGTTAGAAAAGTAGGGTCTGTATTATCTTCACCTAAGATCTCAGCTACATCTTCTTTTGTAGTATGAATCGCAGGCAAAACTATGTGAGATGGTTTTTCACCTCTTAATTGAACTATTCTCTCTCCTAAATCAGTATCAATTACTTCAATGCCTTCTTTTTCTAAAAATTCATTAAGTCCACACTCTTCCGTTAACATTGATTTTGATTTGACTACTTTTTTAGCGTTTATTTCTTTAAGAAGATCAAAAATTATTTTATTATGTTCTGTTGCATCTTTTGCAAAAAAAATTTCAATTCCCTCTTTTTTAGTATTTGTAATAAATTCATCTACTAATTCTTTTAAGTTGTTAATTACATAGTCTTTAATACTGCTTGCTTGATCTCTTAAACTTTCCCATTCATCCACTTCTTTTATTGCTTTGTCTCTTTTTTGTCTAATTGTCCATAGTGCCTTATCGTGTCTTGGACCTTGCTTTTTATAGAACTTTATAGCTAATTCATAGTGTTTCATCCAAACACTCCCAAATTATCTCACTAATATGTTTAATCTCAATTTTATCACCATCTTTTTTAGCAATAGACTCTAAATGCATAAGACAAGAAAAATCTACTCCTGTAATAACTTCTGCACCGGTTTTTATTAAATCATCAAGCTTACTTCTGCCCATTATATAGCTAATAAAGCCTTCTTTAAGACTAAATACTCCACCAAATCCACAACACTCATCTCTTTTACTTTCAAGTATTTCTCCACCAAGGACAGTTTTTACTTTATTAAAATATGGAATGTTTAGCTCACTAGGGGAGCCTTCTGATAAATGCTTTAAGCTATGACAAGAGTTATGAAGGGCTATTTTTTTTGGATAATTTTTTGCTATATTTTTTACTTGCAAAATATCATGTAAAAATTCAACTAATTCATATATTTTCTTGCTAGTTTCTAAATTTTGACTTTTTATAGTTGAGGTACAGCTACTTGAGGGAGAGACTATATAATCATAACTTTTGAATATTTCATTAAACTCTTGAGGAAGAGTAGTAGGCTGACCTGAATTAATAAAAGGTTGGCCACAACAAGTTTGTTCTCTTGGAACAACTACTTCTAGATTATAATGTCTAAGAATCAAAAGAGTTTTTTTTGCAATTTCTGGATTTAGTTCGTTTATATAGCAAGGCACATGAAGAGCTATTTTCATAAAAAACCTCCAAAAGAGGAATTAATCCATATCGTTTGGATCAAGAGGAGGTCTATTGTCTTTTGGAGTTACAAGCCAGAAGTGTCTAACTTCGCTTCTAAAATTATCTAGAATAAACTTAGCTTTTTTGCTTCCGGTTGCATTATAGTATTCAATAAGTCTTTTTTTAAGATATAGTTTTGGTTTTTCATTTTCATCTATATCAATTCTTCTAATTTCAATAAGTTCAGGATTGATTTTATCAATAAATTCATGTTCTTTGTCATATACGAACGCAACACCACCTGTCATACCGGCACCGAAATTTATACCTGTTTTTCCTAAAATTATTACCTCACCACCTGTCATGTATTCGCAAGGATGATCTCCTGTGCCTTCTACAACTGCAACAGCACCAGAGTTTCTAACAGCAAATCTCTCACCAACTTCTCCAGCTATAAAAAGTTTTCCACCAGTTGCACCATATAGACATGTATTACCAGCAGCTGAACCAGGTCTTTGCGGAATTATTATAATTTTTCCTCCAGCCATTCCTTTTCCAACATAATCATTAGCAACACCTCTTAGTTCAAGTGTCATACCACGAGATAAAAATACTCCAAAGCTTTGTCCAGCAATACCTGTAAGTTTATAAACAATACTATCCTCTTCTAATCCCTTATCACCATAGTATTTTGCAATAACACCGCTTGTTAGAGCACCAAAACTTCTGTTTAGATTATTTATTTTCGCTTTTACAACAGATTTATGATTTGGATTTTTAATAGTTTCCATTACTTGTTTTAGCAATTCTTTTTCGAATTCATTTTTATCAAATGGTTCGTTTTCTTTTTGTTTTGTATTAGAACCCTCTGTATGTTCAAATAGTTTAGTAAAGTCAAATTTTTGGGTCTTATTAGTATTTTTTACGTTAAGTAAATCATTTCTTCCAATAATTTCTTCTAGTGATTTGTATCCCATTTTTGCTAAATATTCTCTTACATCTTCAGCAAGAAAGTTTAAGTAGTTCATAACTTTTTCAACTGCACCTTTAAATTTAGTTCTATATTCTTCATCTTGAGTTGTGATTCCTACAGGACATTTATTTGTTTGACAGCTTCTACAGAATATACATCTAACTGCCATAAGAAGACTTGTTCCAAATGCATAATACTCAGCTCCAAGAAGTGCTGCAATTATTACATCTCTTCCAACTTTAAGTCCACCATCGGTTTCTAAACTTACAAAGTTTCTTAAGTGATTTTGCTTTAATGAATTGTGTGCTTCAATAAGACCAAGTTCCCATGGGTTTCCTGCGTGGCGAATTGATGTTATAGCAGCTGCTCCTGTACCACCTTCACTTCCACTTATTACAATATGGTCAGCATATGCTTTAGCGACTCCTGCTGCTATTGTTCCAACTCCAGCAGTTGATACTAGTTTTACACTGATTTTTGCTTCAGGATTAATTTGTTTTAAGTCAAAAATAAGTTGAGCTAAATCTTCAATTGAATAAATATCATGATGAGGTGGAGGTGAAATTAGTGTTTTTCCAGGAGTAGTGTGACGAAGTTTTGCAATATAAGTTGTAACTTTAAATCCAGGAAGCTGTCCACCTTCACCTGGTTTTGCTCCTTGAGCAACTTTGATTTGAATTTCCTCTGCATTTACTAAATACTCAGGTGTTACTCCAAATCTACCTGAAGCTACTTGACGAATTTTAGATTGTTTTATTGTTTTATTTCTAACTTTATCTTCACCACCTTCACCTGAGTTACTTCTAGCTCCAAGTCTATTTAGAGCTTCAGCTAAAACTTCATGAGCTTCTTTACTTAGTGCTCCAATACTCATTGCAGCACCAACAAATCTTTTAATAATATTTTCACGAGGTTCTACTTCATCAATTGAAATAGGGTTTCTATCAGATTTAATATCAAGGAAATCTCTAATATAAGTAGGTTTTCTATTTTCTACTAAAGTTTTAAAAGCTTCATAATCTTCTTTTTTCCCTTCAAGCATTTTTGCAAATGCACGTGTAACTTCAGGTGAAATTTCATGATATTCTTCATTTTTTCTGAATTTATATATACCACCAGCTATTAATTTATCTTCTTTGAATGCTTCTTGGTGTTTTTTGTTAATTTTTTCTTCTATATCTTCATAGTCTAGACCTGGAAGAAGAGTTTTACTTCCTATAAAGCATTCATCTCTTAAAGTTTCACTAAGACCAATAATGTCAAAAAGCGCTGAGTTTCTATAACTCGCAACAGTTGAAATACCCATTTTTGACATAATTTTAAGTAATCCTTTATTTAGTGCACTATGTACATTAAATAGAGCATCATCTCTGTTTATATTCATATCTTCACATAGAGTACATACAGTTTTAAATAGAAGGTAAGGGTAAATTGCACTTGCTCCGTATGCTATCATTACAGCAGCATCGTGAGGTGTAATAACTTCACAAGTTTCAGCTACAATGCTTGTTAAATGTCTTACTTTATTATCAAGAAGTTTTTTATGAAGTCTTCCTATTACCATTGTCATAGGAATTGATTTATATTCTTTATTTATATTGTAGTCTTGTAAAAATATAATTCTAACACCTTTTTTTACATCATCTACTATCTTGTCAGTTAAGTTTTCTAAAGCTTCTTTTAAATTTTCTTTATATGCAGTTGAGTAGCTTGCGTTTTTATAATCTTTTTCAAATCTAGGAGATTCTTCATCACCAAAACTTTTAAGCACTTCAAGTTTTGTTTGAGTTAAAATAGGTGTTGTAGTTTTTATTCTTTTAGCATGTTCTGGTGCTTCGTCAAGTATATTATGAACTTCACCAAAACCAGTATTAAGGCTCATAACAATTTTTTCTCTTAATGGATCAATTGGTGGATTTGTAACTTGAGCAAACTTTTGTCTAAAGAAATCATTAAAGCTTCTAAATGGATAATCACTAAAACAAGCAAGTGGTGTATCATCTCCCATAGAGCCAGTTGGTTCTTTTGCATCTTCAATCATTGGTTTTATTATAGTATTGATAACTTCTTTTGTAATACCAGCATATCTTTGTTTATATATTAAATCATCAACTTCTATTTTTTTATCAATGGCATATGGGTTTTCAATATATTCTTGTAAGTAAACCATATTTTCATTTAGCCATTTTGTATATGGATTACTTGATTTTAGATAATCATGAATATCTTTATTTTTAAGAACTATTCCAAACTTTGTATCAACTCCAATCATTTGTCCTGATTGAAGTCTGCCTCTTTCTATTACTTCTTCATTATCTGCAATATCTAAAACTCCATATTCACTTGCAATTAGTATATTGTTGTCTTTTGTAATGATGTATTTTGCAGGTCTAAGTCCATTTCTATCAAGTACTACTGCTATATATCTTCCATCACTTACACTAACAGCTGCTGGACCATCCCATGCCTCAAAACGAGTTGAAAAGTATTCATAAAATGCTTTAAGTTCACTATCAAGATATGGAGCATTTTGCCAAGGCATAGGAATAAGAGCACGAACAGCTTTAAAAAAGTCCATACCATTCATAATTAAAAATTCCATCATTCTATCAAGAGAGCTTGAATCACTTTCATCAAATTTAATAATAGGTAAAAGTCTATCTAGTTCTTCTTTTGAGAATATTGGAGATTTTAAAGATTCACTTTTTATTAAAGCGTTAATTCTGTTTGCTTGAATTGAATTAATTTCTCCATTGTGTGCAATAAATCTAAATGGTTGAGCTAATCTCCACTCAGGAAGAGTATTTGTTGAAAATCTTTGATGAAACAGTGCAAAGTAGACTTTAAAATCTTTATCAGCAAGATCTGGATAAAATTCTTTAATATGATTAGGCATAAGTAGCCCTTTGTAGGCTACCTTTTTGCTTGAAAATGTTGGAATATAAAAATCTTTATCTTCAATTGCATTTTCAATCTCTTTTCTTGTAAGATATAAAAGTTCTTCAAATCTTCTAGTAGCAATTATTGAGTTTGGAACTATAAATGCATGATAAATTTTTGGAAGTGTTTTTAGGGCAAATTCACCTAAAGCGTTAGTATTAATAGGTACTTCTCTCCATAAAACTACTTTTAAATCGTTTTTTTCTGAAAATTCTTCTACTATTTTTTTATGATTTTCATTTTTTAAAAAAATTACACCTATACCAAATTGTTCAGGTAAATCAACTCCATAAGAGTTTGCAACCTTTCTAAAGAAATCTTTTGGAAGAGAAAATAAAAGTCCACTACCATCACCTGATTTACCATCAGCTGCAATTGCACCTCTATGCATCATTCTTTCAAGTGCTGTAAGTGCATCATTTACCATTTTGTGAGTCGGGAGTCCCTTGATATTTGCTATTACACCAAAACCACAATTATCTTTAAAATCAATCATTTTTGACATATTATTCCTTTAAGAGGTTATTAATCCTATTTTACAAATAGTCAAATTATATCAAAAAAATCTTAATGTTAAATTTAGGTATAATTATGAAATGAGAGGATTTATATTAAAAACTATAAAAGTTAGAGAAGAAGATTTAATTGTTAAGATTTTGACAAAAAATGAAGTTTTAACACTTTATAGATTTTATGGTGCGAGACATTCTTATATAAATGTAGGTTATTTAATTGATTTTATTGTAGAAGAAACTCCAAAGGCTACTATAAAAAGATTAAGAAATGTTACTCAAATACCATTTGATTTTTTGTTTGATCTAAAGAGGCTACTTTATTATAAAAATTTTATAAGTTTATTAGAAAAGCATTTATTTGATGTTACTAAGCTTGATAGTTTTTATTATGAACTGTTACAAGAAATTACACAAAAAATTTCTAAAAGAGATGCAAAAAGACTTTTAATTGAAAGTTATGTAAAATTACTTGAAAAAGAAGGAAGACTTCATAAAGAAAAGATATGTTTTTTATGTGAAAATCAAATTACAAATAAAATAGCTTTAGCTAGGGCTTTTTTACCAGCTCATGAAAATTGTATATATGAAAATGGATTTTGTCAAGAAAAAATAGATTTGTTATTTAACGAAAAAAAAAGTCTACTTTTTAGTGATAATGAAATAGAAAAACTTTGGAAGATAATAAATTTAGGATTTTAAAGGAAAGCTATGAGAAAAGTATTAATAGTTGGTGCCGGGATTATAGGGATGACGTTAGCTTATGAGTGGAGGAAAAAGTATCCAAATGATGAAATAACAATAATTGACAAAGAAGTTCATGAAGCATTTCATGCAAGTGGTAAAAATAGTGGAGTTTTACATGCAGGATTTTATTACAATACTGATTCTTTAAAAGCAAAGCTTACAGCTGAAGGTAATAAACTCATAAAAGAGTTTTGCAAGGTTCATCATATCAACGTAAATGAAACAGGCAAACTAGTAGTTGCAAAAAATGAAGATGAAGTTCAAACTTTATTTGAACTTGCAAAAAGAAGTATTGCTAATAATGCTGGGGCATATATTGTTACTGAAAAAGAAGTCGAAAAAATTGATCCAAATGCAAAAACTTATAAATATGCTCTTTTTTCTCCAAATACAGCAACAGTTGATCCAAAAGTTGTATGTAGAGTATTAAGAAATGAACTTGAAAAAAGTGGAGTAAAATTTATTTTTAATATGCCTTTTGAAAAATATCAAGAAAGCTATGACTTTTTAATAAATGCAGCAGGTCTTTATGCTGATAAAATAGCTCACAAATTTGGAGTGGGACTTGAATATACAATGCTCCCATTTAAAGGACTTTATAGAAAATACTTAGGTCCTGATAAAATAAAAACTCAAATATATCCGGTCCCAAATATCAAAAACCCATTTTTAGGAGTTCATTTTACTCTTATGGCTGATAATACTATTAAAATAGGACCAACAGCAATTCCTGCTTTTTGGAGAGAAAATTATACTGGATTTAATAGATTCAAATTAGATGAATTTTTAGAAATTTTAAGTTTAGAAGCAAAACTTTTCTTTACAAATGCATTTGGATTTAGAGATTTAGCAATGTATGAGATGAAATATTATATACCAGAAAATCTTGTAAACGAAGCTAAAAAGCTTGTTAAAAAACTTAGAGGAGAATTTAAACCTATGACTCCTGGAATTAGGGCACAGTTACTTAATAAAAATACTTTAGAATTAGTTATGGACTTTTTGGTAGAAAAAAAAGAAAATCAAATTCATATATTAAATGCAGTGTCTCCTGCATTTACAGCTAGTTTTGCATTTAGTAAATATATTTTAAAGGAGTTAGATGAAAGTAGCAATGTTAATAAAAGATAAGGAAATATCGGATTATCCAGCTGATTTATTAATTGATGGTAAAGTTTTACCTAGTTTTAATTTGGAATTTGAAGTGGAAGTTAATAATATTGATTTATTGATAGGAAAATCTCTTCCAAGTAGTTTGATTAAAAAATTAAGAGCTAAGGGAGTTACTTTTTTTAAAGTTAACTCCATTGAAGAGATAGATGGTCTATCTTTAAATGTAAAACTCCCACAAGATATAAAAATAAAAAGAGGAGCTGGTTGTGGGTTACGCTTAACTATTTAATAATTATTGTTTTAATCTCCGTAAACTCTTCAATAGCATATTTAGCTCCTTCTCTTCCGATTCCAGAGAATTTCATTCCTCCATATGGTTGGATATCAAATCTAAGAGTTGGAATATCATTAATTATAACTCCACCTGCTTCAAAATCATCAATTGCTTTTTGCATTAAGTCGATTCTGTTTGTAAAGATTGAGTATTGGAGGCCGTATAGGGAATTATTCATTTTCTCTACCGCTTCTTTGAAACTACTAACTTTTACAAGGCTAACAATTGGAGCAAATACTTCTTCACAAACTATTTTCATATCATCAGTAACATCTGCTAAAATTGTTGGAGCTAAAATATTTCCATTTCTCTCTCCTCCAGCAATTATTCTTGCTCCCTCACTCACAGCCGATTTTATCCAATTCTCAGCCCTAATAGCTGCTTCTTCGCTAATTAGTGGTCCCATAAATGTATCTTCTTCAAAAGGACTTCCTACTTTTAGTTTGCTTGCTTCCTCTCCTAGCTTAGCTGCAAATTCTTCATAAATTTTTTCATCTACATATATTCTTTGTAAACTTATACAAACTTGTCCACTATTTGCAAATGCTCCAATTGCACATCTACTTGCAGCTAAATCTATATCAGCTGTGCTTTCTACAAAAGTTGCTGCATTTCCACCAAGTTCGAGTGATATCTTTTTAATTCCTGCATTTTGAGTAATAATTTTTCCAACAGGCACACTTCCAGTAAAACTAATTACTCTAGGAATTGAGCTTTTTACAAGTGTGCTTCCTACATCAGCATCACCATATACTACACTTAATGCATCAGGGATAGCATATTCGCTTGTTACAAAAAGTTTAGCAAATGCGTAGGCTGTATATGGAGCTTCAGGAGTTGGTTTTAGAACAACACTATTTCCCGCTAGTAAAGCTGGTGCAATTTTATGTGCCACTAAATTTAATGGAAAGTTAAATGGTGTAATTGCTATAACAACTCCAGCTGGTACTCTTTTATAAAAAGATGTAGTTTTAGCTCCGCTAGGAGTAGCATCAGTTGGGATTGTTTCACCTAAAATATGATATCCCTCAGCTGCACATATTCTTAAATTTTCTATACATCTATTAACTTCGATTCTAGATTGAGAAATAGGTTTGGCAACTTCAAGGGTTATGAATTTTGCAAATTCTTCTTTTTTTGCTTCTAATTTATTTGCTACATCTTCTATCCATTTAATTCTTTGATAAAGAGGAGAAGATTTTGTTTTCTCAAAAGCTTTTTGTGCAGTCTCAAGAGCTTTTTGTGCATCTTCTACTGAACATTTAACATATCTAGTTGTTACTTCTTTTGTATAAGGATTTGTAATTTCTCCAAGTTCTCCATCAAATTCTTCTGAGCCTATTAATTTTTTTGCTATTAATTTGTTTTTCGTTTCTATACCAAAAATTTCTAAAAATTTTTCAGGAATTAATCCCATTTTATCTCCTTAAAAGCTTTTTATAGTAATGATAACAAAATTTTGCTAAAATTCTTGATAAAAAAGGGAAATTATGAATGAAGCTAAATATATATGGATAGATGGTGAATTTATTCCTTGGAATGAAGCAAAAGTTCATGTATTAACTCATACACTTCATTATGGGAACGGTGTATTTGAAGGGACTAGAGCATATCAAACAGAAGATGGACTTGCAATTTTTAGACTTCATGACCATACAAGAAGACTAATTAATTCAGCAAAAATCGTAAAAATTGATGTACCTTTTTCTCAAGAAGAATTAGAAGAAGCTCAAATTAATCTGCTTAGAAAAAATGAGTTTAGTGGAAATGTATATATTAGACCTTTAGTATTCTTAGGATATGGAAAAATGGGGCTTTATCATATTGGAGCACCTGTACATGTAGCAATTGCTGCTTGGGAGTGGGGTGCATATTTAGGTGAAGATGGACTTGAAAATGGAATTAGAGTTAAGATCTCTTCAATTGTAAGAAATCCTGTAAAATCAACTTTTGGAAAAGCAAAAGCTGTAGCAAATTATTTAAATTCTCAAATGGCAAAATATGAAGCAATTGAATGTGGATATGAAGAAGCATTAATGCTAGATGATGACGGATTTGTGGCTGAGGGAAGTGGAGAATGTTTCTTTATTGTTAGAGATGGAGTTTTAATTACACCTCCAAATGATAATTCGCTTGAATCAATTACACAAGCTACTGTTTTAGAAATTGCAAAAGAAAGAGGTATTCCTGTTGAGAGAAGAAGAATTACTAGAGATGAAGTTTATATTGCAGAAGAAGCATTTTTCACAGGAACAGCTGCTGAAGTAACACCTATTAGAGAAGTTGATGGAAGAATTATAGGAGATGGAAAAAGAGGTCCTATTACAAAAGAACTTCAAGAAGCTTATTTTGATGTAGTTTATGGAAGAGATAAGAATTATAAACATTATTTAACTTATATTTAATTAAACTAAGACATTATTTGTATTAAAAAAAGGAAATTTATGCCAGCAGATTTAAATGGATGGAATAATAAAAACTCAACTAAATTTGAATCTCCAAAATTTGAGCCTCCAAAGTTTATAAAAAATGGAGGAAACTTTTTAATTGCTATTATTGGTATTATTTTTTTAGTGTTTTTATTTAAACCTTGGGTTATTATCAATGAAGGAGAAGTTGGTATTTTATCAACTACAGGTAAATTTTCTGAAAGACCACTAAAACCTGGTCTTCATTTTTATTTTCCATTAGTTCAAAAAGTTATTGTTGTAGATACTAAAGTACATATGATAAGCTATAAAAGAAACCCTGAAATCGGGACTATGCCAGATAGATATGGTACTATTAGATTATATCCGGCAATAAATGTTCTTGACGCAAGAGGACTACCAATTACTGTTGAGTTGTCTGTTAGTTATAGGTTAAATCCAGATAAAGCAGCATATGTTGTTAAAACTTATGGGCTAAATTGGGAGGATAAGATTATAAATCCAATAGTAAGAGATGTAGTGAGAAATGTTATTGGAAAGTATCCAGCAGAAGAATTGCCAATTAGAAGAAATGAGATAGCCACAAGAATTGAAAGTCAGGTTAGAGAACATTTGAGTAAGATACCAAATCAACCTGTAATTTTTGAAAGTTTTCAGTTAAGAGATATAGTATTGCCTGAAAATATTAAAAAACAAATTGAAAGAGTTCAAATTGCAAAACAAGAAGCTGAAAGAGCAAAATATGAGGTATTAAGAGCTAAACAAGAAGCTGAAAAGAAAGCTGCAATTGCAAAAGGTATAGCAGAAGCAAAAAAAATTGAAGCTCAAGGTAAGGCTGATGCTATGCTTATAGAAGCAAAAGCTCAGGCTCAAGCAAACTTAGAAATTGCAAAATCGATTACACCAAACCTTTTAAAATTAAAACAAATTGAAGTTCAAAACAAATTTAATGAAGCTCTAAAACAAAATCCAAATGCAAAAATATTTTTAACACCTGGTGGAGTTGTTCCAAACTTATGGATGAATGTAAATGATGAAAAAAAAGCAATAACAATCCAAAAATAGGGGAGTTTTATGATAGATTTTGAAAAAAATGGGGGACTTGTCCCTGTTATTGTTCAGGATTTTGATACTAATGAAGTATTAATGCTTGCATATATGAATAAAGAAGCTTTGAAACTAACTCAAACAACTGGGTATGCTCATTATTTTTCTAGATCTAGAAATAAAATATGGAAAAAAGGTGAAAGTAGTGGTAATACACAAGAAGTTAAAGAAATTTTAATAGATTGTGATAATGATACGCTTTTATTAAAAGTTAAGCAAAATGGAGTGGCTTGTCATACAGGTAGAAAATCTTGTTTTTTTACGAATTTAAAAACAGAAGAAATTATTATAGACAAAGAAAAAGAAATAGAGTATAATTTCATAGATAAGCTGTATCATACACTGCTTGATAGAAAAAATGCAGATCCAAAAACTTCATATGTTTCTTCGCTTTATCACAAAGGTGAAAACTCATTCCTCAAAAAAGTAGCTGAAGAAGCGGCGGAGTTTTGTTTTGCAGTTAAAGATAACGAAAAAGATGAAATTATTTATGAAGCCGCAGATTTAGCCTTTCATACTTTAATAGCTTTAGCTTCAAAAAATATCCATCCAGAGGCTATTTTAGAAGAGCTTAAAAGAAGAGAAGGAATTAGCGGTATTGAAGAAAAGAAAAATCGTAAAGAAAAATAAATTTTTGTCGATTTAAAAAATAAAAAGAGGTTGAAATGCTTTTACCTTATTTTACTTTTCTTCATTGGCTTACAATTGCCTTTTTTTTAATTTTATTTATATTTTTAACAATACTTTCTATTAGAGCAGCAACAAAAAGTACAAAGTTACTTTTAAGTATGATAATTGCTTCTTTTTTAGTAACTACATTTGGTGCAGTAATTGGGCTTGTTATATTGGAAAAATATACAAAAAAAGCGAAACTGCTCAATGTATCTCAAAGAAGAGTGCTTATCAACGAAACGTTAGTATTAAAAGGTAGGGTTAAAAATATAGGTAAGTTTAAGATTAATTATTGTAAACTTGAAGTGAAATTAGTTAATAATGGATGGGGTGGAGGATTTACAAAAGGTACTTTTTTTAAACCAGGAGGATTGGATTTATTTGGAAGTAAAGATAAAAAAGATTCTCGTCCAAATGTAGTAAAAGCTACTAGGGTTATAATCAAAGATGGACTATATCCTGGAGAGATTAAAAATTTTTCAGTGGTAGTACCTTATCCTCCATATTTTAAAAATACTTACCTCAATTATAAACTCTACTGCCACTAATAAAATTACCTAGTTTTAGGTTCTAAGTGTTAGAAAAATAAAAAAGATAATATAAGGGAAAATAATGACATTTAATGAATTTAATTTAAAAAGAGAAATCTTAAGAAGATTAGAAGAGATTGGTTTTGAGAAACCATCTCCAATTCAAGAAAAAGCAATACCTGTAGTTTTAGAAGGACGAGATGTTGTAGCACAAGCTCAGACTGGTACAGGAAAGACAGCTGCTTTTGCACTTCCAATTTTATCTAAAATGCAAAAGGGAGAGAAAGCTCTTGTAATTACACCAACACGTGAACTTGCTATTCAAGTAAGTGAGGAAGTTTTTAGATTTGGTAAATATCTTGGAGTTCATACGGCAACTGTTTATGGAGGAAGTAGTTATTCAAGACAAATTAAACATATACAAAATTCAGAATTTATAATAGCAACTCCTGGAAGACTTCTTGATCTGCTAAAATCTGGCAAAATTGATATAGCACCTAGTTTTATTATTTTAGATGAAGCAGATGAAATGCTTGATATGGGATTTTTAGATGATATAAAAGAAATTTTTAAATTTATTCCAAGCGATAGACAAACTTTACTTTTTAGTGCTACTATGCCAGCTCCAATTAAAGAACTTGCAAAGTCAATTTTAAAAGAACCTGAGTTTATTACAATTACTAAAAAGCAAGTGACTAATGAAAATATAAAAGAATATTTTTATGTAATTGATGAACATGAGAGAAAAGACGCATTAATAAGACTTATTGATTATAAAAATCCTAGTAAGTCAATTGTATTTTGTAGAACTAAAAAAGATGTTGATGATATAGCAGAGTTTTTGGCAGGAGCTGGATTTGATGCAAAAGGTCTTCATGGAGATATGGACCAAAGAAAAAGAGAAGAAGTAATTAGAAGTTTTAAAAATGATAAAATTGAAATACTTGTAGCAACTGATGTTGCGGCAAGAGGACTTGATGTAAATAATGTAACTCATGTATTTAATTATCATCTTCCACTTGATCCTGAAAGTTATGTACATAGAATTGGAAGAACTGGAAGAGCTGGAAAAGATGGAATGGCAATATCTCTTGTTACACCTCATGAATTTAGAGCGCTTAGTAGAATTCAAAAAATTTCAAAAATAGTTCTTAAAGAAATACCAAGTCTTGAAGATGTAAAAGATAAAGAGATACAAAAAATTCTTGAAAAATTGTCACTAATTGAGCCAACACCAAAATCAATTGAAATAATTGAGGAGCTTCAAAACGAGTATGATTTATTAACAATAGCAACAAAGCTTGCTACCATGATGTTTAGTAAAGAAGCTGATGGTAAAGAGAGAATAGGAAAAAGTATTAAAGAAGCAAAGAGATTAATTGAAAGAGATAGAGAATTTAGCAGAAGAAACTCAAGAAAAAAAAGTAGAAATTTTAGAAAAAGAAGATAAAATTAAGAGTTTCTTTTTAATACGTGTTTGTCAAGAATGACACATCCAAATATTCCTTGAAAAACTTTTATTTCATTTAAAGTTCCAATAACTTCAACTTCAACTTTTCTTTTTTCTCTCATTAATATTTGTCCATTAAACTCAACTATATCCCCAACTTTAACTGGAGCCATAAATTCACAATTACTAGATCTAACTAAAACTACATAAGGTTCATTTACACTTGCCATTGCACAAAAATCAGCAGCTGAGAATGTAAACCCTCCATGTACTAAACCTTCTTCATCAACAGCCATATCTTCTGTAGTCTCAAGTACTACTTTTGCTCCATTTTCTGTAATTTCAATTAGTCTTCCAAACTTTGGATTAAACTTAAGATGTGTTTTTAATTCAGTTTTTTTTTCTGTCATGTTACTCCTTTAGTAATTTTTCAGTAATTAAATCTATATCCTTTTGAATTATTAAAGGATTAAATTTTTTCATGAAAGGGTCTGAAATTTTATAATAACTATCATCAAAAACATTAATTGCCCAAGTATATCGTATTTTGTTTTGTTCTAGATAAAATTTATTTAATAAAAAATCATTTATCATACCAAGTTTACTACTAAATATCATAAAAAGTTTAGCATTAAATAATTTTATAAAATCTATCATATATAGGTTATTATTAATTGGTACTAAAAGTCCACCAGCTCCTTCAATTAATAGTATATCGCATAAAGGTTTAATCTTTAAAAAAGCTTTTTTTATTTTTTCTATATCAACATCTCCTGCAACAAAAGGCGCAGCAGGGAGTTTATGTTGAATAGGTACTATATCATTTAATGAAAGAACATTTAGTTTAGGATTATATTTTTTTGCCGTTTCAAATAATAATTCTCCATCTTTAGGAATTTTTTCGACGCCAGTTTCTATTGGCTTTAAAACTGCTACTTTATATCCTTTTTTTGAGAAAGTTTCTATAAGTTTTAAAGTACTGTAGGTTTTACCGCACTCTGTATTATTTGCTGAAATGAAAATATTCATTAATTCTCCTTTGGCAGTATATAGCTTGGATAATAATTTATAGAATGAAACACTTTTCTTTTGTATTTGATTGCATAAATATTTATTAATAGTTTTTGTAAGATAGGAGCAATTGATGGATAAAACCATGCCATATTACTTAAAGCTATAACATAATTGGCATTTAATTTATATAAATTTTCAATGGTCGCTTCATAACATATTGCATTTATAAATTTAATATTTTTTATTTTAAATGTTGAAAAGGTTTTACTAGTTTTATAATCACTTGCACCTTTAAAGAAAATCTGATTTATTTCTTTTTCAAAAAAAGGAAGTGGTATATACTCTCCAAAAGGTACTAATTTATGTTTATCGACAATTTTTATATTTCCATTTTCAAATATATATGTTGAGTTGTAAAATTTATAATTTTTTAAATGAAGAGCTCCTGTTATTATTGTTATTTTTTTGGATAAAGTTTTTAATTTTTTGAGTAATTCAGGATATTTGTTTAAAAAAATAGGAAAGGCGCTCTCAGGCAAAATTACTACATCATATTTTCTTATTGAGTTTTTTATATATTTGAAATTATTTTCAATTTCTTTTGGTATATATTTTGGGTCCCATTTTTTGTCTTGAGGAATATAAGTAGTTATTAATTTTATTTTTAGTGGAGGGTGTTTTATTTTAGGATTTGGAAAAAAAAGAGGAATTATAAGTAAAACTAATGAAATGACTTTATGTTTAATAAGTGATGCTAGTATAATAAAAAAAAGAGTTATTTTATAAGGTAGATATAGTGAGTTTGAAATAATTACTTCTGGTTTTAACCAGTCAAAAGTAAAAGGAGAAATATAATCAAAACCAAATATTAAAAAAATAGACCAAAACAGCTTATTTAATGAAAAGTTAAAAGTGATAAGTGAAAAGTTGTAGTTAAATATATTAAATAGTTTGTTAATTGACCAAAAGATTATCCCATAGCCAAAACCGATTAGAAAAATTATAAAAGGGATTAAGTAAGAGAGATTATAATATCTGAAACTAAGTCCAATCCACCAAAACCAAAAAACTCCTATAAAAAAACCTGTCTGAAAAAAAGAGTGTTTTACATTTAAAAAATAAAAAATTGCTATAATAGCAGATATAGTATTTATTGTGCGTATTAAAATATTATCTCCAAAAATGCTCAAATAAATGGGTAGTGAAAAAAGAATTGCTAGTTTTAATGAATTTGTGTTAAAATATCGCTTAAAAAAGGATTGCCATGAATTTTTTATACGCTGAAGGGACTGCTGCTGCTGGTCAACCAAGTTTACTTGCATCATTATTACCTCTTATTATTTTATTTGCAGTTTTTTATTTTCTTGTAATTTTACCACAACAAAGACAAGCAAAAAAGCATAAACAAATGGTAGAAGCTCTTAAAAAAGGTGATAAAATTGTAACAACTGGTGGAATTATTGCTGAAGTTGTAAAAAATGAACCTGAATTTATTAAAGCAAAAATAGCTGATAATGTTGAGGTAAAGATTGATAAATCTGCCGTAGCAAGAAAGCTAAATGATGAAAAAGCTTAATTATAGACTTATTATTTTTCTTCTTGCTACTTTTTTTGGTATAGCCTTTTCGATACCTTCTTTTATTGGAAAGCAACCTCGTGTAAATTTAGGACTTGATCTTCAGGGTGGAATGTATTTAGTTTTAGGTGTAAAACAAGATGAAGCTATTAAAAACAAAATAAAAACGATAGCATCTACAGTTAAATACATTAGTGAAAAAAAAGAATTATTTATCGATAATTTAAAAATAGAAAACAAAAAAATAACTTTTGAGCTTATTGATAAAGATGATGAAAAAAAAATGGATGAAGAACTTAAAAGTATTTCTGGAATTGAAATTAAAAAATTACCAAAAAATGGAAGTATTGAGTATATTATAACTTTATCTCCTAGTGAAATTCAGAAAACAAAAGAAGATGCTATAAAGCTTGCTGTACAGACTATTAGAAGCAGGCTTGATGCATTTGGTCTTGCTGAGCCTAGTGTTACAAGACAGGGAAAAGATAAAATAGTAGTAGAACTTCCTGGTATCAAAACTGAAAAAGAAAAACAAAATATTAAAAAACTAATTTCATCTGCTGCACACTTGGAGCTATATCTTGTAGATGAGGAACACCGTGCAACTACACCTGAGGAAGCTAAAAAGTATGGTGATATTTTATTACCTGATAAAGATAATCCAAAAAGACTTTGGCTTCTTAAAACACCACCAGTACTTGATGGAAGTATGATTATTAATGCAACTGTCGGATTTACTCAAAAAACAAATCAACCTGCAATATTTTTTACGCTAAATAGCGAGGGAGCAAGAATTTTTGGAGATGTAACTGGTAAAAATGTTGGAAAAAGGTTAGCTATTGTAGTTGATAATAGAGTATATTCAGCTCCAACTATTCAAGAGAGAATTGGAGGAGGAAGCGGACAGATAACTGTTGGAAGTCCTGATGAAGCTCATATTTTAGCGATTGCTCTTAGAAGTGGTTCACTCCCTGCACCGGTAGTTTTGCTTGAGCAAAGAAGCGTTGGAGCAAGTCTTGGAGCTGATAGTATTAGGAATTCTATGATTGCTTTAATTTCAGGATTTGTGATAGTAGTTTTATTTATGGCTTGGTATTATAAAACAGCTGGAATTATTGCTGATATAGCTCTAATTACAAATTTATTTTTGATATTATCAATAATGGCTCTTTTTGGAGCGACTTTAACTCTTCCTGGAATGGCAGGAATTGTTTTAACTGTTGGTATGGCAGTTGATGCGAATGTTATTATAAATGAAAGAATAAGAGAATTAATTCGTGAAGGAAAGCCAATACGCCAGGCAATTGAAGGTGGATATAAAAATGCAATGAGTGCAATTTTGGATGCAAATATTACAACTTTGATTGCAGCAGTTGCTCTTTTTGCATATGGGACTGGTACTATTAAAGGTTTTGCAATTACAATGGCAATCGGAATAATGGCTAGTATGTTAACTGCAATTCTAGGAACTCATGGTATTTGGGAATTTTTATTATCATCTGGTAAAAAAATAACTCCTAAGTATTTTGGAATGAAGGTATAAAATGGAATTTTTTAGTTCAAATAAGATTTATGATTTTATGGGAAAAAGAAAGATATTTATTTCAATTTCGCTATTTTTAATAGTCTTAAGCATTTTTTCTATTTTTGCAAAGGGATTTAATTGGGGTATTGATTTTAAAGGTGGAATTGAAATACAAGTAAGATTTGAAAAAGCTGTAAATATAGCAGAAGTTAGAAAGTTAATAAATAAAAAATTTGATGGGGCGAATATTACTACATTTGGCTCTGATAAAGAGATTTTAATAAGACTTAATGTAGATAAAGTTAGTGGCAATGTACAAAAATCTATTGGAGAAGAAGTTAAAGCACTTATAAAACCTTTAGGTAAAGTTGAAATTAGAAGAGTAGATATAGTTGGAGCTAAAGTTGGAAATGAGTTAAAAGAAAAAGGTCTAAAGGCTCTTATCTTTGCAATAATAGGAATATTAATATATGTTTCGTTTCGATTTGAATGGCGATTTGCTGTTGCTAGTGTTTTAGCGCTAATGCATGATACTATTATTTCTCTTGGTGCTGTTAGTGCTTTTCATATAGAAGTAAATCTTGATGTATTAGCTGCTATTTTGACATTAATGGGTTATTCGCTTAATGATACAATTGTTGTATTTGATAGAATAAGAGAAGAGGTTAAAACTTCAAAAATTAAAGATTTAGCAACACTTATAAATATAGCAATATCAAAGACTCTTAGCAGAACTGTTTTAACTTCACTTACAACATTTTTTGTAGTTCTTACTTTATTTTTATTTGGTGGAGAGATTATAAAGCCATTTAGCTTTACACTTTTAGTAGGTATTATAGTAGGTACTTATTCATCAATATTTATTGCATCTCCTTTACTTATTTGGTTAGGGTTTAAAATAGACGATTATAGAAAAAAACTAGCTGAAAAAGAAAGAATAAGAAAAGAAAAAGAAAAAATGAGGCAGGTGTATCAAGGGGGAGTGGTATAAAATTGAGAATGAAGAATTGAGAATGCAACAGCCAGACATATACGAAGTGAGTGCTGGGGAGAATTTAAGTGAAAAGTAAAAAAATGAAAAGTGAAAAATTAAAAATTATCTTTTCTAAACTTTTCATTTTAAACTTTTAATTTAAAGGAATTGAAATGGATTGGGGAAAAGTTGTATATGTTTTTTTTCAGTTAATGAGTCTTACAAGTGTTGCAGGATTTTTGTATGATCATAATAAAGTTGCACTTTTTATTGCATTAAGTCTTAATTTGATTTCAACTATTCTAAAAATTGGAGTTAGAAATATAGTGGCAGCAGAGCTTTTTGCGGCAAGTTTAGTTGCAGACTTGCATTTAATTCCAGCATTTTTTTATCTTGAAATTAAAAATGACTTACCAGCAGCTTATGCAATGGCTATAGGGGCTTTGATTGCAAATATTGTGACAATTATTTTAAGCTTTATTGAAATAGCAAAAACAAAAGATACATGGGAATGATACTAATTTAAAGTATAAAGTGTAAAACTTGCCCGACCTGCGGAATCTGGTCTGGGTGAAAAATGAAAAATTTGTTATTTGTGTATTAGTTATTGGTGAATATTAATGGACAAATAACTAATATACAAATATATCAATTACTAAAAAAAGGGAGAGTGAATGAGAGAATATAATCCAAAAGTTATTGAAAAAAAATGGCAAGAAATTTGGGATAAAGAAGAAGCTTACGAGCCAAAAGAAGATTATACATTACCTAAAAAATATATTCTTTCAATGTTTCCATATCCAAGTGGTAGAATTCACATGGGACATGTTAGAAATTATTCAATTGGAGATGCAATTGCAAGGTATTACAGAAAAAAAGGTTTTAATGTATTGCATCCAATTGGATGGGATAGTTTTGGAATGCCAGCAGAGAATGCAGCTATAAAACATGGAGTACATCCTAAAAAATGGACTTATGAAAATATTGATTATATGAGAAAAGAATTAAACCGTTTAGGACTTTCGTTTAGCAAAAATAGAGAATTTGCAACATCTGACCCAGAATATACAAGATGGGAACAAGAGTTTATTATTAAAATGTATGAAAATGGACTACTTGAGAGACGTACTCAAAAAGTAAACTGGTGCGAGGTATGTCATACAGTTTTAGCAAATGAACAAGTAATTGATGGGTGTTGTTGGAGATGTGATAATGAAGTTGAGATAAAAGAACTACCTGGATGGTATATAAAAATTACAAAATATGCTGAAGAATTACTTAAAGATATTGATGAAAAGCTTAAAGGAAACTGGCCTGATAAAGTTCTTACAATGCAAAAGAATTGGATTGGAAAATCTAATGGGCTTAAATTTAAATTTAGTTTAAGTAAAAAAGCACAAGAAAAACTTAATAATGCTTTTGATGGATATGAAGTATTTACTACTCGTCCCGATACTATTTATGGAGTAACTTATTCAGCACTAGCTCCAGAGCATCCTATTGTAGATTATATGCTTGAAAATAAATTATTAGATGCAGAAACTGAAAAGAAAGTTAGACGTATTCGTTCAATCTTGCCAAAAGATAGACAAGCAATGGAAAAAGAGGGAGTTTATCTTGGAATTGATGTTATCCATCCATTAACAAAAGAATTAATTCCAGTTTGGATGGCTAATTTCGTTTTAGTAGAATATGGAAGTGGTGCGGTTATGGCAGTACCTGCTCATGATGAGAGAGATTTTGAGTTTGCAAAAAAATATAATCTTCCAATTAAATGGGTAATTAAACCGTTAAATTTTGAGATAAATAAAAATGAGGCATATACAGGTGAAGGAATCTTAGTAGAAAGCGCTGAATTTACTGGTATGAAAAATACAGAAGCTAAAAAGGCAATAATTAAAAAGTTTGAAGAACTAGGACTTGGAAACGAAGAGATAAATTATCGTTTAAGAGATTGGGGAATTAGTCGTCAAAGATATTGGGGCGCGCCTCTTCCATTTATAAAGTGTGAGAAATGCGGAATTGTGCCTGAAAAAATAGAAAACTTGCCTGTAACACTGCCAGAGGATGTTGAAATTACAGGAAGAGGGAATCCTCTTGAATCTCATCCTACTTGGAAATATACGAAGTGTCCAAAATGTGGAGGAGATGCTGAGCGTGAAACTGATACAATGGATACATTTGTTGAGAGTAGTTGGTATCAATTTAGATTTACAACAGATTTTAGAAAATTTAAAAATGTGCCATTTAGAAAAGAAGATGTAGAGTATTTTGCACCTGTTGACCAGTATATTGGTGGAATAGAACATGCTATTTTACACTTGCTTTATGCTAGATTTTTTACAAAAGCGCTAAGAGACCTTGGGTATTTAAATATTGATGAACCATTTGCGAAGTTACTTACTCAAGGAATGGTATTAAAAGATGGCTCTAAAATGAGCAAATCTAAAGGAAACGTAGTAGACCCAGATGAAATTGTTGAAAAATACGGAGCTGATACTGCAAGACTTTTTATTCTTTTTGCAGCACCACCTGAAGCTGAGCTTGAGTGGAGCGATAGTGGAGTTGAAGGAGCTTATAGATTTTTAAATAGACTATATCAAAATGCTGCTAAATGTTATAAAACAACTGAAATTCCAAAAATTGATATTACTAAACTTACTAAAGAAGAAAAAGAAGCTAGAAGAAAAGTTTATGAGACACTCAAAAGAAGCAAAGATACTTACGAAAAAACATTTGCATTTAATACTTTAATAGCAAGTGCTATGGAAGCTCTTAATGCACTTAATAAAATAGATAATAAGGATATTTATACAGAAGGTTATTGGGTGCTTATGAATGTACTAGAACCAATTATTCCGCATATAGCAAGTGAAATTAGTGAAGAGCTTTTTAGTAGGGAAAACTTTAAAGAGATAAAACTAGATGAAGATGCCCTTAAAAAAGATGAGATTAACTATCCAGTTCAAGTAAATGGTAAAAAAAGAGCAGAAATTAGTGTTAGTAGCTCAGCAAGTAAAGATGAAATATTAAAAATAGCAAAAGAAGCAGTAAGTAAGTATATTGATGGAAAAGAGATTGTAAAAAAGATAGTAGTCCCTGGTAGAATTATAAATATTGTAGTAAAAGGGTAAATCAATTGAAAATGGACAATGGAAAATGGAAAATAATTAAAATTAAAAAATTTTTTCTTTCATTGTCCATTTTACATTTTACATTTTATATTTTTGTAGTTGGTTGTGGATATAAGCCAAGTAGCGTATATCAAGATAAAATTTTAGGAGACAATATAAAACCTATTGTAGAAATTGATGTTGAGAGTCCTAGAGAGACTATTTTTTTAAAAGATGCAATTAATGATGCTATTTATACCATTCTTGGAAAAAATGTATGTGTTGATAACTGTAATACTAAAATGATAATAAATGCAAATTCTTCTTCATTTACACCACTTGATTATGATGAAAACGGATTTCCTATTCTTTATAGAAGTACTGTAGTTTTAAAAGTGAAAGTAATTGATAAAAATAAAAAAACTTTTAGTTATATTGTAGATGGAAGTTATGATTTTAAAGTTTCTACTGATTCAGTAATAACTGACCAAGTAAAACTTGATGCTTTTAAAAAAGCAAGTATTAATGCATTAAATAAACTTTTTGCAAAAATTACTAAAAATGGGACTTATAATGACAATTAATGAAATAGCAAAAAAAGCATTAAATCATTTTAAAAATAGAGGGTATATTTTTACACCAAGTGAATATGAAGAAGTTTTTTGTAAAATTGCTAAGCAATATGGTGTAATTATTGATGATTGTAATAAAGTTGCTAAATATTTGGCTAAATTTGATAGTAAGTATAAAGCAATTGCAACAAATTATAATATTAAAAACTTAGATGAACTGATATTATTTCTCGTAAGTTATTTAAATAGAGAAGATGTAAGCCGTGAAAAAGAAAATGTAGAACAACTTTTTTTATATATAAAAAGAGCTCTTGATATTATTGCAATTTTACCTATTACTAAATCAAAAAAAATTGCTTTAAAACATCTTGATTTTATAAAACCTTATCTTGATAAAAAAGAGTATGAAAAGTTAAGAGAGGAATGGATAGAATTTTTAGATAGGCAAGATTTTTCAATTGTTAGGCGAGGGGCTGCATATGCAGGAATAAAAAGTGAAGATGCATTAGAGGTTATTGAAGCTTTAATTAAAAAGCTTGAAGAAGGCCCTGATTTTAGCTATTTAATAGATAGTGTAATTTATACTCTAACTCCTAGTTATGCTCCTTTTATGAATGATGAAATAGCAATTTTTAAGAAGCAATTAAAAGAAGACACGAATATTATTTTAACGAAAGCATTTGCAGATGATCTTAGAGTACTTACTAATAAAAGAATAAAGCTTGATAAAGAAGAACTGAAAAGAAAATTAAAAGATATTGATCAAATAGCAGAAAGGCTTTCTATAAAAATTTTAAAAATTTTACAAAAAACTGATGGTTCTTCACAAGAGATAAAAGATATAAAAATTGAGCTTCAAAATTGGAGGCATGATGAAGAAGACTTTGAAAGTATTAAAGATAAACTTTTAAATATTGCAATTTCTTTAGATAAAGAGTTAGATGAGTTTAGTGAAGATATGAAAAGGGAAAATGAAGAAATTGAAAAACTAAAACGAAAAATAAAGATGCTTGAAGCAAAAGTAAAAAAACTTTCTCGCGAAGTAAAAAAGGATTATTTAACAAATATTGCTAATAAAAAAGCAATTATGGAAGAATTACTAAAACAAGAGAGCAGTTATAAAAGGTATGGGATTAATTATTCTATTGTATTTTTTGATATAGACCATTTTAAAAATATTAATGATACATATGGACATGATGCTGGAGACATTATTTTAAAAAGTTTAGGACTTTTGTTTAGGAGATATGCAAGATATGTTGATATGATAGGAAGATTTGGTGGAGAGGAGTTTGTAGCAATCTTGCCTAATACAGATAAAAAAGGTGCGTATAGATTTGCTGAGAAGCTAAGAATAATAGTAGAAAAAACTAAATTTATGTATAAAAATACAAGAATACATGTGACTATTTCAGGTGGAGTTGCAAGTAGAGATGAAGTAAACTCAAAAGAAGAATTATTAAAATTTGCTGATGAAAGGTTATATAAAGCAAAAAGAAATGGAAGAAATAGGATTTGTGCAGCATAAAATTAGTCAAATTAAGAAGGTAGAGCATGGATGTATTTGAATTTTTAGATAGAAAACCTCTCTTTTATAAAAAGATAGATTTAAATAGAATGCCAAATGCTTATAAATTGATTAAAGATAAACTTAATTTAACACCAATAGTTCATATAGTAGGAACTAATGGAAAAGGAAGTACCGGTAGATTTTTAGCGCATACACTTTTAAAAAGAGGTTTTTCAGTTGGGCATTATACTTCACCGCATATTTTAAAATTTAATGAGAGAATTTGGATAAACGGGAGTGATATTAGTGATGAAGAGTTAGAAGAAGTTCATTTTAGACTCCAAAAATTATTGCCAAAAGAAGTAAGCGTTGCACTTAGTTATTTTGAATATACAACTTTATTAGCGGCATTTGCATTTGAAGGACTTGATTTTGTGATTATAGAAGCTGGGCTTGGAGGAGAATTTGATGCTACGAATGTATTTAATAAAAAAACATCGCTTATAACTACAATTGATTTTGATCATCAAGCATTTTTAGGTAATACTATTGAAGAAATAGCAACTACTAAACTAAGAAGTATAGAAAAAGAAGCGATTATTGGGAAACAAATACATGATAAAATTGAAAATGTAAAATGTAAAATGGAAAATGAAGGTAAAATAATTTTTGATTATTTAGATTTTTTCGAAAAAGAAGAGATTGAGAGTTTAAAAAAAGAGTTTAAATTTGCACCATTTCTATTTGACAATTATCTGCTTGCAATGAGTTTTTTAAAAAAAGAAAACATTCCTTTTAGTATTAAAGATATAGATGATTTAATACTTCGTGGAAGGTTTGAAGAAATTGAAAAAGATTTATGGATAGATGTAGGACACAATCCGTTAGCAGCAAAAGCTATTGTAAATAATTTAAAAGAGCCTGTTTACTTAGTGTATAACACATACTCAGATAAAAATTATGAAGAAATTCTAAAAATTTTAAAACCTAAGATAAATACACTTTATTTAATCGATGTAAAAAATGAACGAATAGAAAAAAAAGAAAACATAAAAAAAGTTGCAAAAAACCTGGGAATTAAAGTGGATGATTTTAAAGAAGTTAAAAAACCAATGCTTGTTTTTGGAAGTTTTAGTGTGGTAGAAGAGTTTATTAAATGGAAAATTAACAATTGAAAATGGAAAATTAAGGAGAAGTATTGCAGGCAAAAGTATATGAATTTTTAAAAAATAAAAAAACAAATATCGTAACTTCAAACTTAAAAGAAGCATTAAATATTGCAGAAGTTTATAAATATTTAAATTTTCCAGTAGTTGTTTTTCCAGACTTTAGAGCAGTTTTAGGAGATGACCTTAGAAGTTTTAGAAAAGAAATATTTGAATTAAATAACGCTCTTTATAAATATTACAATGAAAATTGTTTTTTTGTCTCTCCTTTTTCAACTGTTATGAAAAAATTACCTGTTAGAAAATATTATCAAGATATAGTTATTAGTTTTGGAGAGGAAATAAATCTTAATAACTTAAAAGAAAAGCTTATTTTATGGGGATATGAAGTTGTTGATATTGTAAGTGAAAAGGGAGAAGTTAGTTTTAGAGGAGATATTTTTGATATTTGGCCAATAAATAGCGATAGACCTGTTAGGATTTCGCTTTTTGATGTTGAAGTTGAAAGTATTAGAGTTTTTGAAGAGACTACTCAAAAAAGTATTGAAGAGATTGAGAGTATAAAAATTATTCCAGCAATTGCAGCACTTAGTAAAGATGAATATGAAAAAATCCAATCTGAAATTGTAAAAAGTGAGTATGCAACCTTTTATAAAGATTTTTATTCTCTTGGTTTTTGGTATTTAGAGAGGAAGTTTTTAAATAATTTTGTATTGCTAAATAATCTGACTCAAGAGGTTGAGGAATACAGAGAGTTTTATAAGGAGTTTAATGATAATATATTAAAATCAAAAGTTATTCCAAATGGAAAATGCAAAGATATAAATGAAAAATTAAAAGTGAAAAATGAAAAATTATTTATAGGTGATATTGAATATAATGAAAAAACTCCTATTGAGATTTTGGCAAAAAATGATGTGTTGCTTAGAGAATATGAGTTAGAGGAGTTTATAAAATTAAAAGCACCTATTGTAAAATGGATAAGGACAACTGCAAGTATTAATATTTCATGTCCTAATAAAATCATTATATCTCTTAATTCTCCTGAGTTTGAAAAGAAAAGAAGGACAAATTTAGTTTTAGATGAGCTTAAAAAAGGAGACTTTGTAGTTCATATTGACCATGGTATTGGTAAGTTTATGGGACTTAAAAGAATGGAAGTTTTAGGAAAAACTGGTGAATTTGCAGAAGTTTTATATGCTAATGATAATAAATTATTGCTTCCTGTAGAAAACCTTGATAAGTTAGAAAGATATATAGCCCCAGGTGGGGTAATGCCAAGTCTAGATAAACTTGGAAAAGGAACTTTTGCAAAGAAACTTACAAAAATAAAAGAGAAAATTTTTGCAATTGCGGCAGATATTATAAAAATATCTGCTGAGAGAGAAATAACAAAACCAATTAAGCTTGATTTTAGTGGAGTTGATGAATTTATAAGTAGTGCTCCTTTTACTCATACAAATGACCAAAAAAAAGCAATAAATGAAATTATAAATGATTTTAAAACAAAAGTTATGGATAGATTATTAACAGGTGATGTTGGATTTGGGAAAACAGAGGTTGCAATGGTTGCTAGTTTTATTATTGCAAAGTCTGGTTATCAAGTAGCTGTGATTGCTCCTACTACGATTTTAGTTAATCAGCATTATGAGAGTTTTAAAGAACGTTTTTCTAACTATCCTGATATAAAAATAGCAAAACTTGATAGGTTTAGTTCAAGTAAAGAAAAGAAAGAAATATTAGAAAATGTTAAAAATGGGAAAACTAATATATTAATCGCTACTCATGCAGGACTTAATGTAGAGTATAAAAATCTTGGACTTGTTATTATTGATGAAGAGCATAAATTTGGTGTAAAACAAAAAGAAAAACTAAAAGCATTATCTTCAAAAACTCATACTCTTTACATGTCAGCAACACCAATTCCTAGAACTCTTAATATGGCACTTTCTCAAATTAAATCTATTTCTAGCTTAGAAGAAGCACCAAAAGGTAAACAAGAGACTAAAACTTTTGTAAAAGAGTGGGATGAAAATTTAATAAAAGAAATTATCCTTAGAGAAATCAGAAGAGGTGGACAAATTTTTTATATTTTTAATAATATAGCATATATCGAATTGAAGAAAAAAGAGATTCAGGAATTATTACCTGATATTAGAATTTTGATACTTCACGCAAAAATGACACCAAACCAAATAGAAAAAGGTCTTGTGGATTTTATAAATGGTAAATATGATTTGGCTTTAACTACTACAATAGTTGAAAGTGGAATACATATCCCAAATGTAAATACGGTAATTGTAGAGAATGCAGATAATTTTGGTATAGCAGATTTACATCAGATAAGAGGAAGAGTAGGACGTGGAAAGCAGGAAGGATATGCTTATTTTCTCGTGAAAGATAAAGAAAACTTAACTGAAGACGCAAAAAAAAGGCTTCTTGCACTTGAAGAAAACTCATTCCTTGGAAGTGGAGCAGTACTTGCACTCAAGGATTTAGAAATTAGAGGTGGAGGAAATATACTTGGGGCTGAGCAATCTGGTCAAATTAAAGGAATCGGATACTCAATGTATTTAAAACTTCTCGAAGATACTCTAAAAGAGATGCTAGGTAAAGTCCAAGAAAAAGAAGATGTTGAGGTTAAACTTAATATTAATGCATATATTAGCTCTGAAGTTGTCAAAGAAGATAGACTAAGGCTTGATTTATATAAACGTCTTTCTAAGTGTGAGAGCCTAAAAGATGTATATGAAATAGAAAAAGAGATGGTTGATAGGTTTGGTAAACTAGACACTCCTTCTCAAAATTTTATTGAGAAAATAAAAATAAAAGTTTTAGCTAGTATAAAAAATATAAAATCTATTTCAAATTATGGACAAAATATTTCTATATTTTATAAGAATGGAGAGAAAGAGTTTATAAAAGCTCCTGCTAAAGATGATGAGATTATACTTGAAACGATACTTAAGAAGTTGAAAGTGAAAAATGAAAAGTAAAAAGTTGTGGTATAATTAAGACCTAAATTTTCACTTTAAACTTTTAATTTTTTTTCTTTTGGAGAGTTGGCCGAGTGGTTGAAGGCGCACGCCTGGAACGCGTGTGTGGGTTAACGCTCACCGTGGGTTCGAATCCCACACTCTCCGCCATAACTTCAAATACTTCTTAAAGTATCTTTTTAAAAATCAAAGAGGCAAATGTCAGTCGTTTGAGGTTGCTTTTATAATACCAATTTAAATTTAAAATTATAAAAACATCTAAATAAAAAGTTTTTATTTAAAATTGGTATAAGAAGAAAAATATACTAAGTTTTATGAGTTATTTTAGTGATCTTTACATCACTTCCAAATATTTCTCTTACTTTTTGAATAACTTCTTGAGATTTATCATTTAAGATATTTTGATGGTTTTTTTGAGGTTTAGTAGTATTTTCTTTTGGATTTTTTGGGCATCTTACTACTTCTATTTGTGTCCCAATTCCAAATACTTCATTAATTAATGGTCTAATAACAGGAGAGAAAAACCTTCTAAACATTTGACGACATTCTTCATCAGGACAGCTTTCCCATTTTAACACACCATCAGAAAAAGATATAAATTTTAAGCTAGTTTCAAAACAAATTCCTAAATCTTCATCTTTTTCTTTTATTTTTGCTATAAGTTTTTTAAATAACTCTTCTCCACTTGGAGTAAAAATTTTTTCTTTAGGCTTGTAAGCATTTACATCAATTTGTTGTTCTATATTTTTGATTAAATCATCTATTTTATGAGGTTTTGTTGCTTCAATCATTCTAAAAAACATAAGAGTTAAAATAAATTCATTATCACTATGATATTTTATAAGCTCTTTTGTATCACTGAGAATATTAAAAAATCTTTGCATTGTAATAAGTGGTAAATTTCCATTAAATAATGCTTCTTTTAAATATAAAATTATTTCATCTAATACTAGTTCTATATCGTAATCTTTTATTTCTTTTATTATCTTTAGAATTTCTTTTTTATTTGAATTAAGGATAGAGTTAAAAATTCGAGAGATAATCTCAGGATTTATTACACCAAGCATCTCTACAACTTTATCAAGTGTTATATTATAGTTGCTATAAGCTATTGCTTGGTCAAGTAAAGTAAGTGAGTCTCTTACACTTCCTTTTGCTGCTTTTACTATAAGTCTTAGAGCTTCATCTTCAAACTTTACGTTTTCTTGTATTAGTACTTTTTGTAGATAATTTTCAATTGTTGCTTCTGGAATTTTGTTGAATCTAAAATGCTGAACTCTACTTAAAATTGTAGCAGGAAGTTTGAGAGGATCTGTTGTCGCCATGATAAATTTTACATAAAGAGGAGGTTCTTCAAGAGTTTTTAAAAGTGCATTAAAAGCTTCATTTGTTAACATATGAACTTCATCAATTATAAAAACTTTATATCTTCCAATAGCAGGTTTATATTTTGTGTGTTCTATAAGCTCTCTTATATCTTCAATTTTTCTATTACTAGCAGCATCCATTTCTATAATATCTATATGTCTATTTTCATTAGCAAGTTTGCAGTTTTCACATTCTTCACAAGGGCTAGAAGATATTCCTTTTTCACATTGAAGAGATTTTGCAAAAATTCTGGCTGTTGTAGTTTTTCCACTACCTCGAAGACCTGAAAATAAATATGCATGTGCTATTCTTTTTGACTCTAAGGAGTTTATGAGAGTTTTAACAGTTGCGTTTTGGCCAATTATTTGTTCAAATCTTTTTGGTCTATATTTTAAAGCAAGTACCAAAGGAAGCCTTTTTTAAAATTATATCAAGAATTTTGGAGTATTGCTTCATTTAGTTCATAAGCTATTTTTTCTTTTAGGGAATTTAATGAACCATCAAATTCTTCAATATTAATTTTACATTGAATAAATGTTTGTTTTTTTAAAAACTGTTTGATTTCTTTAAATGAGGATGCATTTAAAAAACTTTTTAGGAGTTCTTTGTCATGTGGATTATTTATTCTTGTTAGGAGTTTTTTCAAATATTTTTGTTCTTTGTTATCTAAAAACCACATAGTTTTTATGTTAAACACTATATTCCTTGTATCCTTTAAAAATTTATAAAAATTATATCAAAAAATTAATATTTGTTAAAGAGAGGTAAAATTTATGTAAAGAGAGTATATATATGAAGTCTGTCACTATTATTTATTGATGGTAGTGAGGGGGAGACTCGAACTCTCTTACTCTATATTTTAGTTAGTTTATTTTTGTTTGCAAAAGTATTGATTTTATGGGCTTTTTGATTTTTACTTTTTGCTTTGATATACTTTTAATATGCTTTTAAAGGGTATAGAACACGTAACCCAAGTCGTAACCCAACAAGGAAGAGACTTAGGGAGACAAAAAAACTTACTAAACATTAAAGGAGCAAAAAATGGCTATTAAACATAGCGAGTTTAAAGATATAGGACTTAAAAATATAAAGCAACATAAAAAAAATAAATTAAAATTTTTATTAGATTTTACTTATAATGGTAAAAGATATAAAAAGGTTGTTACATTGAACCTAAGACCTAATTGGACCCTAAAAGAATATAAAAAAGAGGCTCAAAAATTATTACAAGAATTTCAAGACGATGTAAAAGCAGGTTATAAAATGAATGATAACTTAAAAGTAGATGAATTATTTGAAATGTTTATCGAAAATAATCCAACTTCATCAGCTTGGGATAAGAAAAGAAAAGAAATTTTTAAGCGATATATAAAAGATGAAATTGGCTCTAAAAGATTAAAAGACATCAAACCTTTACATATCAGCAATATTATAACAAAAATGAGAAAAAAAGGATTATCAGCTAATACTCAAAATAAAGTTTTAGTAATTCTTAGACCAATGTTTGAATTTGCAATTAAAAATAAGCTCTTAAAAGAAAACCCAGCAAATGAAGTCCACATTAAGCAAAAAGATACTAAAAAAATCGTTACAGAAGCACAGGAAAAGCTAAAAGCAATATATTCAGCTATTATGGAACTATACTGTGATGACCCATTTTATAGAGCATTTTTCTTATTTGCTTTAAGTGGTAGAAGAAAAAGTGAAATACTCACACTTAGATGGGAAAATATTGATTTAGAGAATAATTATTATTGGATTGCAGACGCTAAGCCAAATGAAAATCAAAGATATGATTTACCGCCATTAATCAAATCTGCTTTATTAGAGCTTGGAGTTGAAAAAAAAGGCTGGGTATTTAAAAGTTTCACTAATCCAGAAGAACATCTAAAAAAGCCAGATAGACAAGTTGATAGAGTGAAAAAGTATCTTAATATGCCTGAGTTTAGTTTGCATTATTGTAGACATATTTTAGCCTCTGCATTGATAGAAAAAGGTATTCCAGCCTCAATAGTTAGTGGAGTTTTAGGACACAAAAACGCAACGACTATTAATAAGTATGTCAGTATTAATTACCATACCTCAACAGCCTTAGCTAATAAAGAGATGATTGAGATTATAAAGGATGAAGATGAATAAACCAATGTATAAAAGAGCTGAGATTGTTTGGATTGAATTTGGAGATTTATTAAAGGATATATCTCATAATGAATATTTAAGTAGAAATGATATTGCAAAAAGATATGGGATAAAAATGAATAAAGAGTTTGCTTATTATCATATGGGGTTAATTGTAACGCCAGAATATTTGAACGAAAAAACTATTTTAGTTATACCAATTACTACCAAAACTAATATTTATGAAGAAAAGTTGAAAAGAAATTATAAAAATCTTTATTTATTATCTAAATTAGATAATCCTTTTTTACAAAATGATAGTGTATTGCTATTAGACAAAATAACTCATATAGATAAAATACGTATTAAATATAATCAAGGCTTTTTAAGAAAAAGAATATTTAAAGAAGTAATCAAAACCTTACAAGAATTTTTAAACCCCTTCAAGGGGTAAACGATTGATAAAACCCTATTAAGGGTAAACGATAATTTTTATAATTATAAAGTAAATTTTAACTAATGTCAAACAAAAACAAATCATATGTTATAATATGCAAAAGAAAAAGGATACAAAAATGAAAAGGACAGAGCTTTATTTAGAAGATAATTTATACTTAAAACTTGAAAAACTTGCAAAAGAAAATAATGTAACAATATCAGAGTATATAAGCAACCTTTTAAAATCAAATTTTAAAAAAAATAAAGATATGGTTGGTGTCTGGAAAAATAGAAATATTGATTTAGATGAGATAAGAAAAAGTGCTTGGGAATGATTTTATTAGACACATTAAAAATATTAAATTATTAAAAATCTAAAAGGCTATAAAATGACAATGCAATTAAACCCTACAAAAGTTTTTAAACTTGATTTAAGTAATGAAAATATTGAAGAGCTTATCGGTAAAGCTAAATTAATCAAAGCTATTATAAACGAAATTCCAAAAGATGAGGTAATAAAAAATAAAGATGAGTTTATAGCTTTTAGCAATGAATTAAATGAACTTTTAGAGGATATAGACGAAATTTTGATGAAAAGATATATAAAACTACTTGATGATTTGTTTGAAGCAGTAAATGCTATTATAGAGCTTATAAGCGATAAATTAGGAGAATATGCAGTCAAAGATATAATTATTAAACCTGCTAATGAAAAGATAGATAAAGAAGAAAGTTTTATAAGTTTAGATGAGGTTTATGAGGCTTTAAATGAAAATTGAAATATCAAAATCTGCTTTTAAGCATTTACAAAAGATAAATAAAAAAAATCAAAAAATAATACTTGATAAATTAAAACTACTTGAAAAGTATCCAGACACTCCAAATATTAAGAAACTTACAAATTATTACCCGCCTTATAGATTTAGAGTTGGTAATTATAGAGTGCTTTTTGATATAGAAAATGATATTATTAAAATAATCAGTATCAAACACAGAAAAGAGGCTTATTAAATATCCTCAACCTTATCTTTAAACTTTTTTAATTTCTCAATTATCTTATCTTTAAATGCAGGGGGAGCATATTGAAGCAATTCACATATCTCTTTGTCTTTTGGGTCGGTTGGTTGATTTGAATGTAAAAATATAGCTCCTGTTTCTAACTCAATTTTAAACTCTTTTATAGTTTCTTTTATAACAGGTTTACCTTGTGTAATTAGCTCTTCTAATGTTTGTTTAATAGATGGAAATATTTTTTTCAAATATTCTTCATCTTTATCGTAATAATAAATAGATGTAACGATGCCTATTGGAGGAATATAATTAAAACATTTATTAAACGAATCAAAATTTTTTAAAGCCTTTTGAAAAAAAGGAAATTTTTCTTTTTCATAAAACTCTTTTGGATTAAATTTTTTTAAAGCTGATAAAAGTAATATTTCAAATCTAATATTAGATAAAAATTCTACTTTTCTTTGTTCTAAATCTTTTTCATATGAAATTATAAAGTTCTCTTTTTCTTTTTCATCAATTTCAAGATTAGTTCTAAAATTTTTCAGAAATTGTTGTTTATTTGTAATAAATTCTATAACTTCTTGTTGTTCGAAATAACTTTGATTAATAAGTCTTTTTTTTAAATTTATAGATTTTGTCATATAATCTGTATCTAAAATAAAATCTGTATTAAAAGTATTTTGTAAAATTTTTAATATAAATAATTCATACTCGTCATAATCTAAATCGAAAAAATATAGGATTTCTCTTAATTTTGAAGAGAAAAAGGAAATTTTATATTCATATTTATCATATTCATCAATTTCACTCAAATGAAATATTTCATTATTAAATCCAGCCAATGCACAAATACCTAATATATATTTAGTTTTATGATTAAAATCTAATTTACCTTTTTCATATTTTTCAATTGCAGAAGAAGATACCTCTAAATAGTTAGCTATTTTTTTTCTACTATATCCTAAATCTTTTCTCAGTTTTTCTAAAAATTCATTTTTTTTCATAATCACTCCTCATATATGTGTTTTATTCTTTACATTAATGTAAAATTTAACTATAATACTTTTACAAATGTATGATAGCAAAAAACATACCACAACTAAAAGGAGGCAAAAAATGAATTTCAACACAATACCACAAGAGGACTTAGAGAGAGTAATTATCAAAATAGTAAAAAGTGCAGTAGCAAAAGAGTGGTTAAGTCCAGAGGAGTTAGAAGCAGAGTATGGTATTAGTATTCACGCTCAAAATAGAATGAGAATGAATAGAAAAATTCCATACAGCAAAATAGGCAAATACGTAAGATACAACAGAAAAGAGATAGACAAATGGCTAAAAGAACACGAAATTCCAGCAATGGCTCAATAATGATTAGATGGGATTTACTTGCAAATGATAGAGTAATTGAGTGTATCGATAAGCTCTTAAATGGTGAAGTTATTAGTCAAATTAGCAATAGTTGCTCTCTTAGCCGAGTTGCAAATATTGTATGTGAAATTAGAAAAGTTATCGGCTTTGATGGAATTGTAAATATTCCACTTGGTATTGGTAAGTTGCAAGGTTATAAATTAGCAAATGATGATGAGGTTAAACATAGGTTAGTTAAGCTAAAAGATGAGATTATAAGTAAACAAAGAGGCAAAAGCCTCTAAGGGTATCAAATCAAAAACAACAATGAAATTATATCAGAAAGGGTATCAAATGAAAAACACAAAAAGCATAATTTTAGACAGCGAGTATATAGTTAGAGATATAGAGGGCGTTGGTATGTTACTTCAAAGTATTAGTCGTGGTTTACTTGATGATGGAATAATTGGAATGAGGGAATATTTAGCAATGCAGGTATTAGTTGATAAACTGCTTGAAGATATTGCACCAAGAACTAATGAGCTAATACAAGCAAGTTATTCATTTTTAAAGGCAGAGAGATGAAAAGATTAAGCCAGCTAAAAGAAAAAGTAACCTCAGCATTACAGGAATATAACTTAACTTTTGAAGAAGTGTCAGTTTTAGAGTTTACAGGTAAAGAATGGATTACGTTGCAAAAAGGTTGCAGTGATGAGGTTTCAATAATGCTAATAGATGGAAAAATCAAACTAATAAAATCACTATAAGGAGTTAAACAATGGAAACAATAGCATTAAATGACAAATTATTTAATTTAGTAGATATTGCTAAAAGTTATACAGAAGTTGAGGTAATTAAGGCAGATGATAGAAGTGTAACTATTTATCTTAAAGAATTTGACCTTAAATATAGATTATTTGATTTTGATTGGTATTTTATAGAGGCTTTAAGAATTATGTTTTTAATATCAGTAAAAGATGGTTACGCACATTTTACAGATGATTATCATCTATTCAGTGGTTATGAGTTACATAGATTAAGAGATGCAATAAGAGAAGATTATAATCATTTAGGTGGAATATATACAAGATACTTTTTTGACCCAGAAAATGAAAATTCTATAAAAGACATTATCGAATATAGAGACGTTAGGGCTTATTGTGATTTTATAAATATAGCTACCTCTTTTTAAAGGCAAACTAATGAACTATAAACAAATAGCTAATAGATATTTAGATGCTGAGATTATTAAAAAGCCTATCTATTCAGAAGAGCAGTTAAAAAACACTATCGGAGTTAACCTCTCCGAGCTTAGGCATTTATGGATATTTAGCAGTCAAAACAATTTCAAAAAAGCAGTTGAAAATCTTATTCACAATGATGTGAAAATTGATTTTAAGTCAGCAAATCAAAGGAGATAAACAATGATGATTAAAGTGTTTAAAAATATTGAGTTTGGAGATATTAGAGTATTAAAAGATGAAAATAATGAGCCTTGGTTTGTAGCAAAAGATGTATGTGAGATTTTAGGATTAAGCAATATTACAGAGACTTTAAAAAGAGTTGATGAAGCAGACCTGACTTCAGTTAAACTTAACTCAGGTGGTCAATTAAGAGAATTTAAAATAGTAAATGAGAGTGGTTTTTATCAAATTATTTTTATGAGTAAAAAAGAAAGTGCAAAGAAATTCAAACGCTGGGTAACAAGTGAAGTGTTACCAGTAATTAGAAAGTATGGGGCATATATAGAACCTCATACCCTGCAGAAAATGATTACAGACCCTAATTTTACCAAATCATTATTAGAAACACTATATCAGGTAGAACTTGAAAAGGAAAAACTTGAAAAAAAAGTAACACTATTAAGCCATACTAAAAAGACTTATACAGCCTCAGAAATAGCAAAAGAATTAGGTTTTAAAAGTGCAAACGAGCTAAATAAAAAACTTCAAGAATTAGACATTCAATATAAAGTCAATGGAACTTGGGTATTAACTTCAAAATATTCAGATAAAGGATACACAGAGACAAAACAGGGATTAAAAGCCAATGGATTACCAGTATATTATCCACGATGGACGCAAAAAGGCAGAGAGTTTTTAATTGAATTATTTTCATCTCTTAACGAAACAGCCTCTTGATGAGGTTTGTTTTATCCATACTGCAAAAGACTGCATTATACATAAGACAAGTCTATTAAAGGAGACATATGAAAACAGAAATTAAAATCTATCATTTAGGTGAAAATGTTTATCAAATAGAAGCAGGTAAAAAAGCCATCGTATTACCTGCTAAAAACGAAGCAGAAGCTATCAAAAAGGCTTGCAGGTATTTTAGTATTAATTGCAATGAATTAATCGTTACAACCTCATCTAAAGGCAAATAATGAGAGATTTTGCATTGATACCAATTAAGCCACTTTTTGAACTTCTTAGTGATTATAACAAAAATAAGCCAAAAAATAAACAAATTTGGCTTGACGCTAATGATATGGTTATTTTTGATTATATAGCTCAATTTTGCTTATCAGATAATGAAAAGATTAAACAAAATAGAATTGTAGTTGATGGGGTGGAATATACTCATATAGCTTATAAAAATATAATTGAAGATAATCCTATTTTACCTTTTGAAAGTAAAAGAAACTTAATAAGAAGTTTAGAAAAATTAGAATATATAGATTTAATTAGAAAACAAGTATATAAAAAAAATGGGAATAAAACTTATTTTACCTTAGGACAATTTAGTCAATACCTATTGACAAATCTGTCTATAGGGTATAGACAAAAAAGTGATAACCCTTTAGACAAAAATGTCAATAGCCTATCGACAAATTTGTCACATAATAGAAATATAAATATAGATACTAATAATAGAAACAAAAAAATAGAAAAAAAAGATAGTCCTATATATATAGGCTCACTCTCATTTTTTGAAAAGAAATTTTTAAGAGTAATTTTCAACTTACGAGATTTATTTGAGAACAATAACTTACCAGCATATAAAGAGAAGAAATATTTTGAAACTTATAAACAACTTATAAGACAAGGTTACAAAGAAGAAGACATTTTAACTGCTATATATGCAAGAGTTTATAAAGCTCATTATGATAATGTAGATTTAGATAAATATTTAGAAACTCTATCTAATCCTAATTACTTTAAAAAATCAATAGACCAGCTTATTATGGAAATAAATTATAACGTCCAAAATATAATAGACCTTTATTCAATCTCAAAAGAAGAAGCTATTAATGAGTATTTACCTAATTTATTTATTAGATATTGCTATAATGAATATAACGATTACATTCACTATTTAGACATAATCAAATTTGAAGATAAAATAGAAAAACTTTACTACTTAGAAGATATTGAATATCACATCTATTTGATAACTAAGTTTTTAGCTAAATATGAACTTCATCTTTTTGATGGATTTAGAAGCTCAATTTTAAAAAATGCAAAAGAGAATATTGCTTATGACAATTTAATTAAACGAATACTATATTCACTAATCTATTTTGAAGACAATGAAGATTATGATTTATTAGAAGATTATACAGCATTACCAAGAATGGTAGAGTTATTTAATGATAGACTTGCTACTTTAGAAATTGATTTGAGTTTAGAAGAAATTATTCAAGAACTTGAAAAGAGAAATCCTCTTAATTGATTTTCTCTTTTGATTACCAACGATACTCTAATGCAGTTGATAGCTTTTTGGGATTTAACACAATTAGGGGGAGATGATGAGGTTTAAAGTTATTGGTTTAGTTGATAGTTTTTCTTTTAACGAATGCTATTTAAAATGTATCTCTAATTTTGCGAGAAACCTATCATATTTTAACGAATAACTTTTTTAAGTATAGTAGATAGCTAAGAGGGATAAAAATCACTTACAATTGATTTAAAAAAAAGAAAGAAGTAACATTCCAATAAATAAAGCTGGTAATGAAGTAATAATTAGAAAGTTTATCGGGTCAGTAGATAGAAATTTAAAAAAAATATTAAGTATGAATAATATAAAAATACCAATTGTATATGCAAAAGAGAATTCATATTTTTCTTTTAATTCTTCTAATGAATAATTAGATGTTTCAAAAATTTTATTGTATAAAACAAATCCAATAACTATGCTTATTGGAAAAATGAAAATATAATCGATAATGGATACTATTATTGCAATCTCTATATCATCATTTAGACCATCTAAAAAAGTTGAATTATAAAAAAACAACAAAGCTAATAAAATGTTAGTTATAAATGTAATTAAGAATTTCATATGTTAATTGTAACAAATGGGTCCTGCGTAAGCAAAACTTTTTTTGCGGACACTTTCGACCGCAAATTTCACACACACAAAGTGATTTTTTTAGGTTTCAATATTTCAACAATGGGAAACTGACTATTTATGGTTGTAATTATAAAGTATTTTTGAAACTTAGGAGGTAAAATGGCTGGAAAAATTATTTTTTAAAGGCTTTAATGGTTTACACAATGGTTTTTAATAAAATTGCTAATATTATCCTTTTGCAAGTCATTTAAAAAATAAATTTTAAAAATAATTATGTAAATTTGTAAACTCAAAAAAAACTTTATAAGTTAGTAAAAATTGGGGTCAAATGCACCCGCACTAAATGAAAGTTTTTAGAAGAACCTATAAACTTGCTGGGTCCTATGGGCAATTTATGGTGTTGCGGTGGTCGCCAACCCCAGTTTCCACACACACAAAGTTTAAAAAAAAGTGGTTGACAAATTTAGTTGACAAAATTATCTAAAAGTATTGATATATCGGATTTTTTAAGAATGTAGATTTTGTCAACTACTATGTAAACTGGTTGACAAAATGGTTGACAAGTTGACAAAAGGAGTAAAATGGAGTTAGTATCACAAAACCAGTTAGCAAAAGAACTAAAAATTAGCAGACAATATATAAGCAAATTAGTAAAAAAAGGAGTTTTTGATAACTGCTTTGAGGGTAAAAAATATTAGAATTAGTAGTTACTCTAATCTTTTGAGATGATGGGCTATATCAAAATTATCAGCCTTTAAAAGGAACATCGGTCGTCCAACCACGAAAAAACAAAATCTAATTTTAGGGGGGGTGGGGGTATATAGTTATCCAACAGGTAAATAAAACTAAACAGCTTTTAAAAGATAATAGAACTTTTTTAATTTCAACAAAAGTCAATAAATCCCACACTATAAAAAATTTGACAAAAGTTTACATTAAAAAAAATTAGTTTAATTTTCTTATTTAACATAACCTACTTAAAATTTTGATTAGAAAAATACTTAGAAGTCGTAACCCAAGTCGTAACCTTTTGAATTTTAAAGTCTTTAAAACATCGAATTTATGGGGATTTTGATGGTAGTGAGGGGGAGACTCGAACTCCCGACCTCCGGCTTATGAGACCGGCGCTCTAGCCAGCTGAGCTACCCCACCATCTGTGGATTGAAATGATAATAAAAAATAATCTTAATGTCAAGAGGGATATTAAGATAATGAAGAGACTTACTTCAGACAATTTGCAAAATAAAATAAGTTTATCTGACCAACAATTACATAAAGGTATGAGTTTTTAGTTATAAAATAAAATTTTTTAAATATACTAGTTTATTTACATTTTGTATAAGTTACATAAAGTAACAGTATAATAAGAAAGTGAGAATAAAATTATTTTCAAATAGATAAAATGCTATAATAGGTTAAATAAACATTAAAAAAGGAGAAAAAATGAAATTCTTAAAAACCGCATTAAGTTTAACATTACTTGCAAGTATTGGTTTTGCAGCTGAGTATGTTATTAAATTTTCTCATGTTGTATCTCCAAATACTCCAAAAGGAAAAGCGGCTGATTATTTTGCAAAAAGAGTAGAAGAATTGTCTCATGGAAAAATAAAAGTAAAAGTTTTTCCAAATGCACAACTTGGTAAAGATAAAGTAATTCTTAGAAAGATGAAGTTTAATACAGTTCAAATGGCAGCTCCAAGTTTTTCAAAATTTACTGGACTTGTGCCGCAACTTGGACTATTTGACTTACCATTTTTATTTAAAGATGAAAATCATCTGCATAAAGTATTAGATGGAGAGGTTGGGAAAAAACTTCTTGATATGGTTACAAAAAAAGGTTATGTAGCACTTGCGTATTGGGATAATGGATTTAAGCAAATGACAGATAGTAAAAGACCACTTATTAAACCAGAAGATGCTAAAGGACTTAAATTTAGAGTAATGAGTTCAAAAGTATTAATAGAACAATTTAAAGCGCTTGGTGCCATTCCAGTAGTATTACCATTTAGTGAAGTATATTCAGCTCTTCAACAAGGTGTAGTAGATGGACAAGAAAATACAATATCTAATATTTATACAAAAAAATTTTATGAAGTCCAAAAATATATGACTATGACAAATCATGGATATCTTGGATATATGGTAGTTATTAGTAAAAAATTTTGGAACAAATTGCCAAATGATTTGAAAAATGTTATCAAACAGGCTATGAAAGAAGCAACTGAAAAAGAGAGAATTTGGGCAAAAGAATTGAATAATGAACAATTAAATAAAATTAAAGAATATGCTAAAAAAACAGTAAAACTTCAAATAGATTATTTAACACCAAAAGAGAGACTTGCATGGGAGAAAAAACTAAGAACTATTTATCCTAAATTTTATAATACAATTGGGAAAGATTTAATTGAAGCCGCTATAAAAGCTGGGGAATAATTTGGAGGGTTTTTCCTCTTAAAGGATTGATTTTTGAAGCTTGAAAAAATAATTATAGGGATTACAGTTTTTTTTATTTCTTTTTTAATTGCTGCTGGGGTGTTACTTGCTTTTATAAATGTCGTAGCAAGATTTGTATTTAATGAAGGAATTGATTGGGCTTTTGAGCTTACTAGTTATCTTTTTATTTGGTCTGCAATGTTTGGGGCTGCTTATCTTTTTAGAATAGGTGGTAATATAAGAGTTACAATACTTATTGATTTATTGCCAAAAAGAATTTCAAAATTAATTATTATTTTAGTTGATTTGATAATTTTATTTTATTTATTATTAGTGGCATATTTTGGATATTTATTTATATTTGACCCTGATTTTGGAATTAAGATAAGTGGTGAGATTAGTGTAGATTTGAATATACCTATTTGGTATATTTACTTAATATTACCGTTAAGTATGATAATTGCTGCTATATTAACAATTTACAAATTTATTGAAGATATTAAAACATCAGCGGATAAAATAGTAAGAAAAAGTGAAATTGAAATAATTATAGAAGAAGTAAAAGAAAATGTAGGAGAAATTAAGTGATAGTTGTAACTTTATTTATACTTTTTTTTCTATTTTTAATATTAAGTGTGCCTGTAGCAGTGGCATTAGGGCTATCTACTATGATTACAGCTTATATATTTGAGGGAAAAGATATTTTGATTGATTTAGCTAGCAATCTTTTTTCTCAGCTTGATAAATACGCTCTTATGGCAATTCCAATGTTTATTTTAGCAGGAAATCTTTTAAGTAAAGGAGGGAGTGCTAAAAGGATAATTGATTTTGCTAAAGCATTTGTAGGACATTTACCAGGTGGGCTTCCAATAGCAGCTATTTTTGCGAGTATTGTTTTTGCTGCAGTTTCAGGTTCTTCACCTGCTACAGTTGCTGCAATTGGTTCTATTATGTTTGGAGCAATTATGAATGCGGGATACCCAAAAACTTATGCCATAGGAACTATAACAACTGCTGGTAGTTTAGGCATACTTATTCCTCCTAGTATTGTTATGATTATTTATGGTGTAACGGCTGAACAAAGTATTGGTAAATTATTTATGGCTGGAATAATTCCCGGGCTTTTAATAGGTTTTATGTTGATGGCAGTAACATATTTGGGAGCAAAAAGGCTTGGATTTAAAAAAACAGCACCTGCTAGCTGGAAAGAAAGATGGCAAAAATTTAAAGAGTCTTTTTGGGCATTAATGACTATTGTAATTATTATAGGTGGAATTTATGGAGGTATATTTACTCCTACAGAGGCTGCAGCTGTTAGTGCTATATGGGCACTTTTTGTTTCTTTATTTATATATAAAGATATAAAAATAAAAAATTTAGGAGAGATTTTTTTTGAGAGTGCAAAAACGAGTGGAATGATATTATTTATTATTGCTAACGCCTCAATGTTTGCTTACTTTTTAACTATTGAAAACGTTCCTCAAATGTTGACTGATATAGTAGTTGATATGCATCTAAATAAAGTAATGTTTTTAGTAGCAGTAAATATAATTTTATTAATTGCTGGAAACTTTATGGAACCAAGTTCTATTATTATGATTATGGTGCCTCTTTTGTTACCTATAGCTACAATGCTTGGTATTGATCCAATTCATTTTGGTGTAATTATTACTATAAATATGGAACTTGGAATGTTAACACCACCTGTAGGGTTAAATCTATTTGTAGCTAGTGGAATTACCGGAGAGTCTATAAAGGAAGTTGTAAAATCGGTATTTCCTTGGTTTTTTGTGCTGCTAGTTGGACTTTTGTTAATTACATATATCCCAGAAATTTCATTATGGTTACCAAATACAATGATGAAGTAGTATATAGCAATTAACTATTTGTATATTAGTGTATTAGTAATTGGTGTTTTTTCTTTTTTATTGATATTACACCAATCCTAAAAAACAAATTGACATTTTTATCCCTTATCCCTCTTATCCTAAACTCAGAAAAATGGATAAGTGGTAAGGGGTAAGAATGTAAGAATAATTTGTAGGTATGGTATTATATCAAACTTCATTTAATATCTTATACCAAAGACACTGACTAAATATTGGTTTAATAAGTATTAGATTTTGGACTACAGATTTTGGATTTTGAGAATTTTAATCTAAAATCTATAATCTACTACAAATACCATTCCAATATAATTGAACGCTAAAAAATTTTACAAAAACACCATAAATTCGATATTTTTTATTTTTTTCAATTTTCAATCGGCATTAATATGAGCATATATTTTTAATAAACTTTAGTGTTTTATACTCATTTTTCTTTAAAATTTTTATAAATTTTCTTGACATATTATATGTTTTATTATATAATTCCACCAGTTAAATTAACTTTATAAAAAGGAGGCGGAAATGTTTAGACCTATTGGACTTAGAGTCTTAGTAGAAAGATTAGAAGAAGAAGCTAAAACTGCAAGCGGGATTATTATTCCAGATAATGCAAAAGAAAAGCCACTTGAAGGAAAAGTAGTTGCAATTTCAAAAGAAGTTGAAGAAGATGAAAACTTACCAATTAATGTAGGGGATACTGTAGTATTTGCTAAATATGCTGGTACTGATATAACTATTGATGGAAAAGAATATCTTGTCTTAAATACAGATGATATTCTAGGAAAAATTGAAAAATAATTAAAGGAGGGGAGCTATGGCAAAAGAAATCGTATATAGTGATGCAGCAAGAAATGAATTACTTGCAGGAGTTGAAAAGTTAGCTGATGCTGTTAGAGTTACAATGGGACCAAAAGGAAGAAATGTATTACTTCAAAGAAGTTTTGGTGCTCCACACATTACTAAAGATGGTGTAAGTGTTGCAAAAGAAATTGAATTAAAACATCCAGTAGAAAATATGGGAGCACAACTTGTAAAAGAAGTTGCAAGTAAAACTGCTGATGAAGCAGGTGATGGAACAACAACCGCTACAGTTTTAGCTCATGCAATTTTTAAAGAAGGTCTAAAATACATTACCGCTGGTGCGAATCCAATTGCTGTTAAAAGAGGTATGGATAAAGCAGTTGATGCAATTATTGAAGAGCTTAAAAAAATGAGCAAAACTGTTGAAAATAAAGAGCAAATTGCTCAAGTTGCAACAATTTCAGCAAACAATGACAGAAAAATTGGTGAGCTTATTGCAGAGGCAATGGATAAAGTTGGAAAAGATGGAGTTATTACAGTAGAAGAAGGAAAATCTCTTCAAGATGAACTTGAAGTAGTTGAAGGTATGCAATTTGATAGAGGATATTTAAGTCCATATTTTGTAACAAATCCAGATAAAATGGTAGCTGAATATGAAGATGCGTATATCTTATTATACGATAAAAAAATTAGCAATATGAAAGATTTATTACCATTACTTGAACAACTAGTTCAACAAGGCGGAAATAAACCATTATTAATTATTGCTGAAGATGTAGAAGGTGAAGCACTTGCAACTTTAGTAGTTAACAAACTAAGAGGTGTATTAAATGTAGTAGCTGTAAAAGCACCAGGATTTGGTGATAGAAGAAAAGCAATGCTACAAGATATCGCTATTTTAACTGGTGGTCAAGTAATTAGTGAAGAACTTGGAAGAACACTTGAGGGAGCAACACTAGCAGATCTTGGACAAGCTGGAAGAATTGTAGTTGATAAAGAAAATACTACAATTGTGGATGGAAAAGGTGATAAAGCAGCTATTGAAGCAAGAATTAATCAAATCAAAAAAGAAATTGAAGAAACTACAAGCGATTATGATAGAGAAAAATTACAAGAAAGACTTGCAAAACTAAGCGGTGGAGTTGCTGTAATTAAAGTAGGTGCGGCTACTGAAACTGAAATGAAAGAGAAAAAAGATAGAGTTGATGACGCACTAAGTGCTACAAAAGCAGCTGTTGAAGAAGGTATTGTAATTGGTGGTGGAGCAGCTGTACTTAAAGCTGCTAAAAACATTAATGTAGAATGTGAAAATGATGATGAAAAAATTGGTGTAGAAATTGTTAAAAAAGCTGTAAAAGCACCAATTAAACAAATTGCAGAAAACGCTGGATATGAGCCAGGAGTTGTTGCGCTAAGAGTAGAAGAAGCTGATGAAAACACAGGATTTAACGCAGCAACTGGTGAATATGTAAATATGTTTGAAGCTGGAATTATTGACCCAACTAAAGTTGAAAGAATCGCTCTTCAAAATGCAGTAAGTGTAGGAGGACTTTTACTTACAACTGAAGCTGCTGTAACAGAAGAGCCAAAAGAAGAAAAAGCACCAGCAGGAGGAATGGGAGGAATGGGCGATATGCCTATGATGTAATTCTTTCTCCCCTTTTTTATTTAAAAAATATATATATCTGACACTAAAATTTATCAAAATTTAAAACACTTTTTTATTAAGTGATTTTGTTACTCTTACATTTTTGTAATAATTTAATTTTAATTTTTTCAATATAATTTACTAATTTGATTATGTAATTTGCAATTTTAAGAAAGCCTAAATTTTAGGTAATTTTTAATTCTCAGATTACTTGGAATTTGGAACTAATTTTCTATTCTTCATTCTCAACTCTCAATAGATATTATACCAATTCCAAAATACCTAAGAACTTATATATAATAACTTTATGAGAGTAGATTTGGGTTGATAACAGATGTAGGAAGGAAATGGACAGCAAAAGGAATAAAGCCAATAATATCATATCAACAGAAATATGAATATTTTTATTTATATCAAGCAACAGATATAAAAAGTGGAGAAGATTTTTCAATGTATATGTCACATTTAGATAGTATTTGTTTTAATGAATATTTAAAAAACTTAAGTGAAAAATTTAGAAATGATAATATAGTTTTAATAATGGATAATGCGAATTTTCATAAATCTAAAAAACTTGATATTCCAAAAAATATAAAAATTGAATATCTTCCTCCATATTCGCCAGAGTTAAATCCACAAGAGAGAAGATTTGAAGATATAAAGAAATTTTTAAAAAATATAATATTTAAAACAATAGAAGAATTAGAAAAAAAGTTGAAGAAATTTTACTTTCATATACAAGTGAGCAAATCAAATCTGTAGTTTCTTATAAATATATTATAAAGGCAATGAATATATGAGAATTGGTATTAGCTTTCTATCTTCACCACTTTTAAGTAATATAGACAAGTTTTTAACTTTTAATTGGTATTAATAAGTTTTGGTATAATCTAAATTATATATTTATAATGAAAGGCTTTTATGAAAATATCATTAGTATTAAGTGGAGGAGGAGCTAGAGGATATTGTTACATAGGGGTTATAGAAGAATTGAAGGCATATGGATTTGAAATTGTTAGTATTTCTGGGACTTCAATTGGTGCTGTTATTGGGGCAGTTGAAGCTTGTGGCAAGCTTGATTTATATAAAGAATGGGTAATGAGTTTTGATTTTTTGGATATTTTTAAATTTTATAAACTACCTTTTAAGTTAGACGGAAATAAAATATTTCATAAATTAAAAGAAATGGTTGGAGATTATAAAATAGAAGATTTGCCTATTAAATATACAGCAGTTGCTACTGATTTGACTAAAAAAAAAGAAATTTGGTTTCAAAAAGGTGATTTGTGGCAGTCTGTAAAAGCATCAAGTGCAATTCCTGGTGTATTTGAACCTGTAAAGATAAACGGGAGAGTATTAGTTGATGGAGGAGTTTTGAATTTAATGCCTGTTGCACCTGTTATGAGTGATATGAGTGATATGATTGTAGCAGTTAATTTATATGGTGATGAAAAAATAATAGATATAAAGATACCTTATGAAATTAAAAAAAGACAAAATATTTTAGAAGAAGTGTGGAAAAAAATCTTTAGTAATAAAGAAGATGTTGTTACCCAATCAATTAATTTAATGATGGAAACTATTTTTAGATATAGATGTGCTGAGTACAAACCTGATATTGAAATAAAAATTCCTCAAAATATAGCAAAATGGTTTGATTTTCATAAAGCTCCTGAATTAATAGAAATAGGAAAAGTAATCACAAAAGACACTTTAAAAAATGCTAAAAAACAGGGTATAATTACAATGTAAAATGGAAATTGAGAATGGAGAATTGAAAATTAAAAAGGAAAAAAATGCAAAAAATATATACAAAAAATGCTCCTGAAGCAATTGGTCCATACTCTCAAGCAATTAAGATAGGAAATATGATTTTTACATCAGGGCAAATAGCACTTACATCGAGTGGAAATTTTTTAGATGTTGATGTAAAGACTCAAACTACTCAAGTTTGTGAAAATTTAAAAGCTGTTCTTGAAGCAGCAGGAGCTAGTCTTAAAAATGTTGTAAAAACTACAATATTTTTAGATGATATTAATAATTTTGCAGCAGTTAATGAAGTTTATGGTAAATATTTTGAGCATAAGCCTGCAAGAAGCACAGTCGCAGTAAAAGAACTGCCAAAAGGTGCAAAAGTTGAGATTGAGTGTATAGCTGTTGTAGAGGATTAAACTTAAAGAAAGCTTAATTTAAGTTTACTTTAAGAAATGACTGGTAATATTTCATCCTAAAACCAGAGTAAAGGGTTAAAATATGTATGCAATTATTAAACATGGTGGTAAACAATATAAAGTAAATGTTGGGGACGTTTTAGACCTTGATAGAATTGAAGGCGCAGAGCCAAAACAAACAATTGAAATTGATGAAGTTTTATTAGTAAAAGCAGATGAAACAAAAATAGGAACTCCTCTTGTAGATGGAGCAAAAGTAGTTTTAGAAGTAATTGGAAACTATAGAGGTAAAAAAGTTATTATTTTCAAAAAAAGAAGAAGAAAAGACTCTAAGAAAAAAAGAGGTTTTAGAAGAGATTATACAAAAGTTAGAGTAAAAGAAATCGTAGCGTAAGGAGCAGAAATGGCACACAAAAAGGGACAAGGGTCAACTCAAAATAACAGAGACTCAGCTGGTAGAAGACTTGGCGTTAAAAAATTTGGTGGAGAATTTGTAAAAGCTGGAAATATTATTATTAGACAAAGAGGAACAAAAGTTCATCCAGGGAATAATGTAGGAATTGGGAAAGATCACACAATTTATGCTTTAATTGATGGATATGTAAAATTTGAAATTAAAGATAAAAACAGAAAAAAAGTTTCAGTATACCCTACAAAAGATTAATTCTTTCTCCCCTCTACTTTTTTAATATTTTGATAAAATATCAGATAATTTGTTGATTTGTTATTGGTGTATTGGTTTATGAATTTTTATACCAATAAACTAATAACTAATATACTTATACTAATATACAAGGTGGGATAATGTTTGTTGATAATATCAAACTAACCGTTAAATCAGGAAAAGGTGGGGCAGGGTGTGTTAGTTTTAGAAGAGAAAAGTTTGTTCCAAAAGGCGGACCTGATGGTGGAGATGGGGGAAAAGGTGGAGATGTAATAATTGAATGTGATAATAATACTAATACACTCTCTCATTTTAAAGGTAAGAAACTTCTTAAAGCTAAAAATGGTCGTCCAGGAGAAGGTAGAAAAAAACATGGAGCAAATGGAGAAGATTTAGTACTTAAAGTACCACCTGGGACTATTATAAAAGACGCAAATACGGGTGAAGTTTTGCTTGATATGAAATATCATGGAGAGAGAAAAGTATTGCTTGAAGGAGGAAAAGGGGGCTTAGGAAACTGGCATTTTAGGGGGCCAAGACAGCAAGTACCAAGATATGTTCAGCCGGGTGAGGAAGGAAAAGAACTTGAAATAGTAATGGAACTTAAGCTTATTGCAGATGTAGGTCTTGTAGGATTTCCAAATGCTGGAAAATCAACTCTTATAAGTGCACTTAGTAATGCAAAACCAGAAATTGCAAATTATGAATTTACAACCTTAACACCAAAGTTAGGTGTTGTGAAGATTGATGAGTTTAGAAGTTTTGTAATGGCTGATATTCCAGGAATTATTGAAGGAGCACATATAGGTAAAGGTCTTGGATTTGAGTTTTTAAAACATATAGAAAGAACAAAAATTATTCTTTTTATAATAGATTTAGCATCATTTAGAGACCCTGTATATCAATTTAAAACACTTCAAAAGGAACTTAAAAATTATAGTGAAAAGCTCTCATTTAGAGACTATGCAATTGCACTTAATAAAATAGACGCAGTAGATGTAAATAAAGCACATGAGTTTTTTGAAAAATTAAATATTACACCAACAGAGCCAAAATATGGAGCAAGTGAAGAGTATCCTTGCTATTTTGATAAAAATACATTTGTATTGCCTATAAGTGCAGCAGCTAGAATTAATCTTGAGAGTCTTAAATTTGTACTTGCTGATATGGTAGAAAGAAGTAAAGATGAAGAGACTGGTATTTAAAGTAGGGACTGCTACTTTATATGAAAATGGACGTCTAAGTCATAGAATGGATAAAATTGTAAAGCTTTTAGCTAAGCTAAATGAAGATTATGAAGTTTTGCTTGTTAGTTCTGGTGCAGTAGGAGCCGGATATACAAAGTGTCCTCTTGATAAAAGCTATCTTGAAAACAAACAAGCTCTTGCTGCTATTGGACAGCCTCTTTTGATGAGAGAATATAAAGAGAGATTTAATAAGTATAATATTACTGTAGCTCAAGTTTTAGTAACAGCAGCTGATTTTGATAGTAGAAAGCGTACAGAAAATGCAAGAAAAATGATTAATGTTTTGCTTGAAAATAAAGTAATTCCTATTATAAATGAAAATGATTCAGTATCAGTTGAAGAGATAATATTTGGAGATAATGATCAATTAAGCGCATATGTCACGTACTATTTTGATGCAGATGTACTTTTTATTATAAGTGACATTGATGCATTTTATGACTCTAATCCAAAAATTAATAAAAATGCGAAGCCAATTAGTTTAGTTGAGGAAATTAAAGATGAATGGTTAAATCAGGAATGTAATCCAAATGATTCTTTTGCAACAGGAGGAATTGTAACAAAACTTAAAGCTGCTAAGTTTTTAATGGAAAGAGGAAAACCTATGTTTTTAACAAGTGGTAGTAATCTTGAAACTATTGAAGAGTTTTTAAAAGGAAATCAAATAAAAGGAACGTTATTTAGACCTAAGGAGGTCGTATGAAAGTAGTTACAACAAATAGAAAAGCTTATCATGATTATGATATTTTTGATAAGTATGAAGCAGGAATTGAGCTTAAAGGAAGCGAAGTAAAGGCACTGAGAGCTGGAAGAGCAAATCTTAAAGATAGTTTTGTTAAAATAAAAGATGGAGAAGCATGGTGGGTTCAGGGACATATTAGTAACCTTGATACAACTTATTCTGCTTTTAGACATGATGAAAAAAGACCAAGAAAACTATTGCTTCATAAAAATGAGATAGCAAAATTAGCAGGTTATACAAGTGAAAAAGGATATACATTAGTTCCGACTAAAATTTATTTTAATAATAAAAACAAAGCTAAACTAGAAATTGCTGTGGCAAGAGGTAGAAAACTTCACGATAAAAGAAGAGTGATGAAAGAAAAAGAATTAGCAAAAGAGGCAAGGGCTGCTATGAAAAGATATGGATTTTAAAGTTAAAAGTTAAAAATGAAAAGTGACAAAAATTAATGGTTAGTTTCAATATAATTTTTCATTTTTCACTTTTCATTTTTTTAAGGTCTTCTAAAACTAAAGCAGCATGACCTTTTGCTTTTACTTTTTTGTATTCTTTTACAATTTCTCCTTCAGGATTAATGATAAAAGTAGAACGAATTACCCCTTCATATTCTTTTCCATACATTTTCTTTTTGCCCAATGCTCCATACTCTTTTAATACTTGTTTTTCTTCGTCACTTAGAAGTGTTATTTTTAGGTTATGTTTTTCAATAAAGTTGCAATGTTTCCTAGGGCTATCAGGACTAATTCCTATAACTATTGCTCCAAGATTTTCGAAATCATCTAATAGCTCACTAAATTCTTTTGCTTCTATAGTACAACCAGGAGTATTGTCTTTTGGATAAAAATATAAAATTATCCATTTGCCTTTAAGGTCTCTAAGACAGATTTCAATTCCATCTTGATTTGGTAAACAAAAATCAGGTGCTTTATGCATTATTTTTTCCTTTTTGTTAAATTATATCAAAAATATGCCGATATGCTCCAAAATGATTTTTATTAAAAAGGAGCGTTAATGCTTAATTTCATCAATAGAATACCTTTGAAGTTTAAGGTATTAATCATTGTATTTATGTCAATTGTAATGGTTTCTTATTTTGTTGGAGAAAGGGTTTTAAAACATTTCGATTTTATTGCAAAAAAAGAAAAACTTACAGAACTTATTACTCTTAGTGAAAGTTTAAGTAGACTTATTCATGAAACTCAAAAAGAAAGAGGAGCTAGTGCTGGATATATAGGTAGTCATGGCAAAAAATTTAGAGAAATTTTGTTACAACAAAGAAGACTAACAGATAATAAAATTCAAGAGTATAAGTCAGTATTAGCTAAAATTGATTTAAATAAATATCCTGCAGAATTTAAAGCTGCAATATATACACTTAGCGGGTATCTTAATGAACTTGACCAAATTAGAAAAAAGGTGGATAGTTTTCAAATTTCTGTCAAAGAAGAAGTTAACTGGTATTCAAGTATGAATTCTCATATTCTTAGAATTATTGGTATGAGCGCTACTTTTGCTCCTAATAGGCAAATATCAATGGATTTAGCTGCTTATACTTCATTTTTAAAAGCAAAAGAAAGAGCAGGAATTGAAAGAGCAGTACTTAGTGCAACATTTGGAGCAGACAGATTTATTGGTAAGATGTATACTAAATTTATTAAACTTGTAGCTAAACAACAAGCTTATATTGATGACTTTTTAACTTTTGCAAATAAAGAAATGAAAAAGATGTATTTTGAAGTTATTAAAGATCCTTCATTTGCAGAAGTTCAAAGAATGAGAGATATTGCTATTTCAAATCATAAGACAGGAAATTTTAATGTTGATCCTGAATATTGGTTTAAAACAATTACTAAAAAAATTAATGCTTTAAAACGAATTGATGATAGAATAGCACAAATTATAAAAAAAGATTTAAGTTATGTTAAAGATCATGCAATACAAGATGTAATTGTTGGTACTATATTAATTGTAATAATTATTATTGTTTCTTTTATGATAGTAAGATCATTTAGTATTCAAATTGGTAGTCTAAAAAATCTTATTTTAATGATAGCAAGAGATAAAGATTTATCTATTGATATAAGAATTTACGAAAAAGATGAGTTTGGAGAAATTAGAAAAGCTCTTAGAGATTTTATCAATTCACTACATGATGTAATGCTTAGTGCTCATAGTAGTTCACTTGAAAATAAACAAGTGACAACAAATCTGAAAAATTCTTTTAATAACATTACTACTAATATTCAAAATGAAGCAAATATTGTAACTGAGGCTTCAAAAAGTGCATATGATATTAAGGAAAAACTAACAAGTGAAGCAGAAAGTTCAAATGAAGTAAAAGAGTCAATTCTTGAAGCTAATGATTCACTAAAAGCGGCTATTGAAATTATTGAAGAGACAATGAGAAATATTGAAACGAATGCTGAAAATGAAAATGAACTTGCAATTAAATTACAACAACTTTCTCAAGATGCAGAGCAAGTTAAAAGTGTATTAACTGTTATTCGTGAAATTGCAGATCAAACAAATCTTTTAGCATTAAATGCTGCAATTGAAGCTGCAAGAGCAGGTGAACATGGAAGGGGATTTGCAGTTGTTGCAGATGAGGTAAGAAAACTAGCTGAGAGAACTCAAAAAAGTCTTGGAGAGATAGATGCTACAATAAATGTAATAGTTCAAGCAATTAACTCTGCAAGTGAAGATATGAATAAAAATATTGAGAATGTAAATAGAGTCACTCAAAAAACATCAGAAGTTCAAGAGAATATAGAACAAGTTTCAACTAAGATGAATGAAGTTGTAGAAAAAGTTGAAATAAATGTAGAAGAAATTGAGAAAATTGTAAAAGTTATGCAAGAATTTATTACAAAAATGAAAGAAATTGAAAACTTATCAGAAATAAATAAAGAGAATGTGGTTAAAAATCAGTCTTATGTTGAAAGAATTGCAAAACTTGCAGATAAGCTTCTTAAAGAGATTAGTCAATTTAAAATCTAATCTTCTTTTTTGTTTTTTTAATAAATAGTATTTTTGCTTCTATGACTAGTATTAGAATCAGACACTTATTAAATATTTGCTCTTTTGTTACCAATTCTTAATTAGTTAGTTACTTTATAAATGTTTAAAATTTCCTTAATTTCAATACTTTTCATCATTTTCCATTGTCCATTTTCCATTGTCAATTGGTATAATTATTTATACTGTACTCGAAATAAAAGTTTCGAAATAAAGTTATTTATTTTATTAAATATACATTTTATAATAAATAAAATGTAATTAGGTTTGTTTTTTAATATTGAAAGTAAGTAATGAAGTAGGATTATAATACCAATTCCAAGATGTTTAGACACTTCAGTATAATAAAATTTAGTTAATCAAATACAACCAATTAAAGCATATACTTCTATTTAAAAACTATGACTATATTAGAATTGGTATAAAAGTATTTTATTAAAAAAGAAAAAGAGCTTAAATAGCTCTTTTAAATTCTGGGTATGCTTCAATACCACATTCTTTTACATCAAGTCCTTCAATTTCATCTTCTTCATCAGCTCTAAAAGGAATAATTTTATTAATTATATAAATAAGAATAAATGATGAAATAAATGCAAAAACACCTACTACTATTACTCCTTTTATTTGAGCTGCTAAACTTACTCCAACTCCGAAAATTCCAGTAGCAATAGTACCCCAAATACCATTTACTAAATGTACAGATAAAGCACCTACTGGGTCGTCAATTTTTAATTTATCAAAAAAAGGTACTGCATAGAATACAAGAGCTCCTCCAATAGCACCAATTATTAAAGCATTCATTGGACTTACTACATCAGCACCAGCAGTAATTGCTACAAGTCCTCCAAGAGCACCATTTAAAATCATAGTAATATCGAATTTTTTATAAGTTAAATAACTTAAGATAAATACAACAAGTCCACCAATAAGTCCTGCGTTATTCGTATTCATAATAACAAGAGCTACAGTATCGGCATTTTCTTTGCTTGAAATGCTTCCAACACTTCCTCCATTAAATCCAAACCATCCTATCCATAATAAAAATGCACCTAATACTACTAATGGAATGTTACTTGCTGGTATTACTTTTACTTTTCCATCTTTTGTGTATCTTCCTTTTCTTGCTCCAATAATTAAGATAGCAGCAAGTAATGCCCAAGCACCAGTTGAGTGTATAACAGTTGAACCAGCTAAGTCATGCATAGCTGAAATATCAAAAAAACTTCCACTTAAAATATTTGCACCCCAAGTCCAATTTACTACAAGAGGATATATAAGTCCTGCCATAAAAACTGTAAAGATTGCAAGAGGAACTATTTTTGTTCTTTCACTAACTCCCCCACTCATAATATTAACAGTTTTTCCAACAAATGCCATTTGGAATAGAAAAGCAGCATACATACTCATACTTGTGCCATCCCATCCACCAAAAGCAAGAGTATATCCCCAGAAGAAAAATATTAAACTTGCAACTATATAAATCATAGTATTTACAGTTAAAACAGTTGTTACATTTTTTGTTCTAACAAGACCTGCTTCAAGCATAGCAAAGCCAGGAACCATTAAAATAATCAATGTAAACGCAAATAATGCGAATAAAGTATCAACTACCCAAGCCATATCCATTATCACTCCTTTAATTTTTCATTTTTTACTTGGAACTTACCTACTTATATAGCCTCTTCATCCTCTTCACCAGTTCTTATTCTAATTGCTTTTTCTATTGGTAATATAAAAATTTTTCCATCACCAATTTTCCCAGTTCTCGCACTTTTTGTAATAGCTTCTACAACGTTATCTACTTCATCATCTTTTACTATTAGTTCAATTTTAATTTTTGGTAAAAAATCTACTACATACTCTGCACCTCTGTATAATTCAGTATGGCCTTGTTGTCTTCCATGTCCTTTTACTTCACTAACTGTAATACCAGTTATTCCAATTTCAAATAAAGCTTCTTTTACATCATCAAGTTTAAATGGTTTGATTATAGCTTCAATTTTTTTCATAATTTTCTCCTTTTTTTGTTTTATAAATGTAATAGTAGTATAAAAAAAGTAAAAAAAAAGAAAAAGAAGTGATTAACTTTTAAGCAGTATTTAAAACAATGGGAAATATTTATAAGAGTCTCACAATCATTTTGTATATATTTGCAACAATTTAATATTATTGGTTATAAAGGTATTAAAGGTATTAAATTTGTAACCTCTACTAACCTTTAAACCTATACTGACAAAAGTTTTTATGTGCTTATCTTAACTTTTTGAATTAAAAGTTTTGCTTTTTCTAGTGCATCTTTTGAAGTTTTACTACTTACTAGCAATACTCCCATTCTTCTTCCAGGGTGAGATTCTGGTTTTCCAAATACAATAAATCTAGAGTTACTGCTAAACACTTCAGGGGCAATCTCAAACTGAGGAGTATATGAATCTTTGTCAGCTTTAAAAGCTGCACTAGCCCCAGGTGTTAAAAATTCAAACCCAAGAGGTAAATTTAAAACAGCTCTTATATGAAGTGCAAATTCACTTTGAGATTGAGTAATAAGAGTAACAAGTCCTGTATCATGTGGGCGAGGACTTACTTCACTAAAATATACCTCATCTCCTTTTACAAACATTTCAACTCCAAAAATTCCTCTACCACCAAGTCCTTCAACAATTGTTTTTGCAATATGCTCTGCTTCTTTCAAAGCAGTTTCATTCATTCTCATTTCTTGCCAAGAAAAGATATAGTCCCCGTCTTTTTGAATATGTCCAATTGGTGGACAAAACACTATTTCACTATCGTTTTTTGCAGTAAGTAGAGTAATTTCATAGTCAAAATCGATAAATTCTTCTACAATTAGTTCATCAGCATTACCTCTTGCATCTGTTTTTGCAGACTCCCATGCATTTATTACTTCTTCTGGAGATTTTACAATACTTTGACCATGACCAGATGAACTCATAATTGGTTTTACAACTACAGGGTATCCTAATTTATCACAAGCTTTTTTTAAATCTTCATAGGTTGATACAAACTCGTATTTGCTGGTTTTAAGACCTAGAGTCTCAGCTGCAAATACACGAATGTTTTTTCTATTCATTGTTTTATTTACAGCTTCTGCATTTGGTATTATATGAATCCCTTCCTTCTCCGCTTCAAAAAGAGCATCAATATTGATTGCTTCAATTTCTGGCAAAACATATGTTGGTTTTTCTTTTCTGATAACTTCAAGGACTTGTTCTTTATCTTTCATATCAATAACATAGCTTTTTTGAGCTACTAGGTGTGCAGGAGCATTTGGATATCTATCAACTGCAATTACTTCACATCCTAGTCTATTTGCTTCAATAGCCACTTCTTTTCCAAGTTCACCTGATCCAAGAAGCATAATTTTTATAGAATTAGATTTTAAAGGAGTAGAAAGCTTCATTTTATTCCTTTTTTCAAAAATTATACCATTTTTTGATATATATCAAAGTCAAATATCTATAAAGAAGGTATACTTCGATAAAAAAAGGGGTTTTATGAGGTTGAGTGAGCTTAATATTGATGATATGGGAATTATTAAAAAAATTTATGCAAAAGAACCTTTAAAAAGTAAACTTTTATCTATGGGGTTTGTAAAAGGTGAAAAAGTAAAAGTAGTTAAACATACTTTGGCAAAAAATACATTTGATGTTGAAGTTGCTAACACAAATATTGCTTTAAGAGAAGAAGAAGCAAAAGAGATAGAAGTAGAAAAATTACCGAGTTCTAAGTAGCCAAGTTCCAAAGTTCTAAGTGAAAATAGAAAGTAAGAAATTAAAGGGATAAAATGAAAGAAATTAAAATAGCTCTTGTTGGTCAGCCAAATGTTGGGAAAAGTCATCTAATTAACTCAATTGCAGGTGCGACTTTACATGTTGGAAATTTTTCTGGTGTTACAGTTGAAAAAAAAGAAGTTGAGTTTATTAGAGATGGTTTCAAATTAAAATTAATTGATTTGCCTGGGACTTACTCACTTCATCCTTATACCCCTGAGGAGAGAGTTACAAAAGAGTTTTTATTAAACGAGGAGTATGATTTAATTTTAAATGTAGTAGATTCAAATCAACTTGAAAAAAACTTAACTTTATCTTGGCAAGTGGCAGATTTAGGTAAACCTATGGTAGTGGCTTTTAATATGTATGATGAATATGCAAAAAATGGTGGAGAGATTGATACAGATAAATTTTTTAAACTGACTAGTATTAGAGCTCAAAATGTTTCAGCTAAGGAAAATTTTGGACTTGAAGAGTTATTTAAAAAAGTTATAATGACTTTCAAACAAAAAAATATCCCAAGAGTATATTTTTCAGAAATAGTAGAAGAGGAAATAGAAAATCTAAAGTCAAGAATAAAAGATTGTGTATTTTCAAAAAGATTTGTAGCAATTAGACTTATTGAAGATGATGAAGATATTTATAAAATAGTTCATGAAAAGCCTTGGTATAGTGAAATTTTAGGACAGCTTAAAGCTTCAAAGGACAGATTAAGAATAGAATATGATGAAGATGATACGAAAACTATTATGTTTGAGGAGAGGTTTGCTCTTGCAAAAGGCATTGTAACCCAAATAGCAAAAAAAGCAAGACGTGAGACTTTAACAGAAAAAATAGATAAGATACTCATACATCCAGTCCTTGGGCTTCCTATATTTTTATTTATTATGTGGGCAATTTTTCAAGCTACTTTTAGCATTGGGTCTGTGCCAATGGATTATATTGATTCAGCTTTTAATGCTTTTGGTGAATGGATAGGGGGATTCTTACCTGATGGAATTATTAAAAATGCTATTACTGCTGGGGTTATCCCTGCGGTTGGTGCAGTTGTTATGTTTTTACCAAATATTTTAATTCTGTTTTTAGGGATAAATCTTCTTGAACAAACAGGTTATATGGCAAGAGCTGCTTATGTAATGGATGGGGTTTTAAAAAGATTTGGGCTTCAAGGTAGAGCTTTTATTCCTTTAATTAGTGGATTTGGATGTTCAGTTCCTGCTTATATGGCAGCAAGAACGCTTAAGAATCCAAAAGATAGACTTATTACTATGCTTGTTATTGGATTTATGAGTTGTGGGGCAAGACTTCCAGTATATACAATATTGGTGGGAGCATTTTTTGCTCCAGAAATTCAGGGTAATGTGATGTTTGCTATTTATATTGGAGGAGCACTTACTGGTCTTATAGTTGCTAAAATTCTAAGAATAACGTTATTTAAAGGTGAATCAGAACCATTTGTAATGGAACTTCCTAAATACAGATTCCCAAAAATAAAAGCAATTCTATTTGATTCATGGATTAAAACAAAGATGTATCTAAAAAAGGCTGGGACTTTTATTGCAGCTGCAAGTTTAATTATATGGTTTTTAAGTTCATTTCCAAGAGCAGATATTGAAAAAGAATACACTATAAAAATAGAACAATTAAAAGATGAGCATAAAAAAGAAGCACTTAAGAGTGGAATGCAAAGAGAAATTTTAGAAAACTCATATTTAGCTCAACTTGGAAAAACAATAAATCCAATTTTTGAACCTCTTGGATTTAGTTGGAGAGAGAGTGTTTCAATAATTGCAGGTCTTAGTGCAAAAGAAGTAATAGTTTCAACTATGGCTGTTTTATATAACACTGATGGTGATAATTCAAAATCACTTATGCAAAAATTAAGAACAACACTACCTTTTTATGCAGCAGTTGCAATAATAATAATTGTAATGTTTTATTCTCCATGTATTGCTGCAATGGCAACATTTTGGACTGAGGTTCCTCAGTGGGCTTGGAGAACTTTTTATACTATATATCCTAATGTTTTTGCCTATCTTGCGGCACTTTTGGCAGTTACGCTTATCAAACTTTTTTCTTGAATTTCTTTTTTCTCACTTTTATTTTAATTTAAATTTATTGTGGTATTATTACAAATTAGATATGACAAACATACTTCTATGTCATTTAGCTTACTATTTTAAAAGGAGAATAATGTATCCCGGAATTACAGTTATTAAAAGAGATGGAAGACGAGAACCTCTTGATATATCAAAAATTAGAAAATATACTATGGCAGCTTGTAAAGATTTGGAAGGTGTCGATTATAGTGAACTTGAACTTGACGCTAAACTTCAATTTCGTGACGGTATTACTACTCAAGAAATTCAGGATACTCTAATAAAAACTGCTGTTGATAAAATTGATATTGATAGGCCTAATTGGAATTTTGTAGCAGCGAGGCTTTTTTTATATGATTTATATCATAGAGTGACAGGATTTACAGGTTATAATCATTTAAGAGAATATTTTGAAAAAGGAGAAAAAGCTGGTAGAATAATGCCAGGTCTCAAGGAAAAATATGACCTTGAAGATTTAAATAGCTATATTAAGCCTGAGAGAGACTTACAATTTACATATCTTGGAATAAAAACACTTTATGACAGATATATTATTAAAGATAAAGAGAATAATCCAATTGAACTTCCTCAGCAACTATTTATGGGTGTTGCAATGTTTCTAGCTCAAAATGAAACAAATCCTGAAAGTATCCCTGAGAGCGACAGAGATAAAGTAAATTTAAATGATCCAAAATCAATTAGAGGATATTGGGCTAAAAAGTTTTATGATGTAATTTCAAAATTCGAAGTAATGGTAGCTACTCCTACATTATCTAATGCAAGGACTACAAGACATCAGTTAAGTAGTTGTTATGTTGGATCAATGAATGACAATATTGAGGGAATTTTTGATGATTACAAAGAAATGGCACTTTTATCAAAATATGGAGGAGGTATTGGTTGGGATTTTAGTAAAATAAGAGCTCTTGGAAGTTTTATAGATAATCATAAAAATGCAGCAGGAGGTGTTATTCCTTGGCTAAAAATTACAAATGATATTGCAATTGCAGTAGATCAACTTGGAACTCGTAAAGGTGCAATTGCCGTTTATATTGAACCTTGGCATATGGATATACTTGATTTTCTTGATTTAAAGAAAAATAGTGGGGAAGAAAGACGTCGTGCGCATGATCTTTTCCCTGCGCTTTGGATTCCTGATTTATTTATGAAAAGAGTTGAAAAAGATGAATTGTGGACACTGTTTGATCCGTATGAGACTAAAGATTTAACTGATTTATATGGTGAAGAATTTGAAAAGAAATATATTGAATACGAAAATAGAGATGATATAAGCAAAAGAAGAATAAAAGCTAAAGAGTTATGGAAAAAAATCTTGCTTGAATATTATGAAACAGGAAATCCTTTTCTTTGTTTTAAAGATAATGCAAACAGAAGAAATCAAAACGACCATGCCGGGATCATTAGAAGTTCTAACCTTTGTACCGAGATTTTCCAAAACACTGAGCCAAATCACTATAAAGTGAAAGTTACTTTTGAAGATAAAAGTGTTGAATATTTTGATGAAGAAGAAGATGTAAAAGTTAGTTTAGGAGATGTTGAGGTTGATATTAAAGGTAAAAAAATAACTTCTCTTCATTCAATTAATGGTAAAAAAGTATATATGGTAGAAAAAGTACCATTTAATGGTAAAACAGCTGTATGTAATCTAGCAAGTGTGAATCTAAGCCGTGTAAATACACCTGAAAAAATTGCAGAAGTTGTACCAATTGCTATTAGAATGCTTGATAATGTAATTGATTTAAATTATTATCCAGTTAAAAAAACAAAAGATACTAATCTAAGAAACAGGGCTATAGGTCTTGGTGCTATGGGTGAAGCAGAATTACTAGCAAGTAAGCAAATTTTTTGGGGAAGTGATGAACATTTAAAACTTATTGATGAGATTTTTGAAGGAATTAGCTATCATGCAATTAATGCAAGCTGTGATTTAGCAAGAGAAAAAGGAATCTATCCAGAGTTTGAAGGAAGCAGGTGGAGTAGAGGAATTTTACCAATTGATACAGCAAATGAAGAAGCAAAAAAATTAATTCAAAGAGATCTTTTTTCTGCTATGCAGTATGATTGGGAAGGCTTAAGAGAAAAAGTAAAAAAAGGTATTAGAAACGGGTACTTAATGGCAATTGCACCAACAAGTTCTATTTCAATTCTTACAGGTACAACTCAAACGATTGAGCCTGTTTATAAAAGAAAATGGTATGAAGAAAACTTAAGTGGTCTTATTCCTGTAGTTGTACCAAATTTAAGTGCAGATACATATATGTTCTATACCCCTGCATATGAGCTTGACCAAAGAGTTTTAGTTAAAGCCGCTGCAATTAGGCAAAAATGGATAGACCAAGGACAAAGTCTTAATATTTTCATAACAACTGATAAAGCAAGTGGTAGATATCTTAATGAAATATATATGCTTGGATGGAAGTTAGGGCTTAAAAGCTTTTATTATTTAAGAAGTCAATCTCCAGAAGTTAATGAAGAAGTAATGGATAGAAGTGTTGAGTGTTATGGATGTCAGTAAGGAAATAAAATGAATAAATTTATAAATGCGTTTATCTGTTTAATTATTGGTTTTATAGCCTTATTTTTTGGTTTTTTATTTATAAATAATTTATCTAATGAATTTTTAGAAAAATTAAAAGTTTTATCTTATATTTTAATTTCTTTTTCTGTTATGATTGCTATATTACAGTTTAGAGAAAATTTAAAGCAAAGCAAAAAAATATCCGATTGGAATAAAAAGCAAATTACAATTCAGCAATTGCATAATTCAAGGAAAATTTTAAATGATATAGCTAATTATTTAAATAATTTTTTAAATACAAGAAGAAAACGACCTTATTCTGTTAAAGAAATTCATTCTTTATTTGGAGTAATTGTAAATTGGGATAAACTAAAAGATGATGAAAAACAATTATTAGAGATATTTTTTAAAGGACATATTCAAAAAGAAGATGATTTCCATAATGCAGGTAGTAATGAAAAACATTTAAGATTTATTTTTTACAAAGATATAGGAGAACAAAATGAAATAAAAGCAATTTTAGAAAGAATAATTCTTACAGATAAACAACTTGAAGAACTAAAATTAGAGAGTTTATATTATCATCAAAGTTGGAAAAATTATGATGGAAAAGAATTTTATAGAAAATTACATAATTTTTTAAGTGAGTATGAATATATCGCAACAGGATTAAATAATAATATTTTTGATATAAAAATTATTGATGAATTAATGGGTTCAGGTATTATACAAGCTTATAAAACATTTAGTGAATATATAAAACATTTAAGAGAATATCATCATCCTTTTATCAACATAAAGCCAACCATTTATATACAATTTGAAAAGATATCAACGATAATAGAAGAAAGGAGAAAAAACTAAAAAGGTGGCCAATCTTTATTGATTTTTTTTATAAGTTTTTTCATAAATACTCCTTCTTAGGTAGGTTAAGCACTTTTCATTAAGCTTTGATCCTACCTTCTTGTGCTATAATATATAAAAATTTTTATTTTGTCAAGGAGCATAAATGCAAATAAAAAAACTTTATAATTACAATTGTCCTATGCATAAGGGCTCTACCACATCAATTATTAATGGTTGTACTGAGGGGATTATCAACTTAAATAAACTTAGTTACCCTTGGGCGTATAATTTGTGGGAAATGATGCTTGCAAATACTTGGTTTCCAAGAGAAGTAGATTTAACTGAAGATGCAAGACAGTATCGTCAGCTTTTACCAGCGGAAAAGAGAATGTATGATAAAGCTCTAAGTCAGCTTATTTTTATGGATAGTATTCAGACAAATAATACTCCAGACCATGTAAATCCATGGATTACAGCACCTGAAGTTAATATGTGTTTAGTCCGCCAAGCATTTGAAGAAGCACTTCACTCTCAAAGCTATGCAGTAATGGTGGATAGTATATCACTAAATACTGATGAAATTTATGAAATGTGGAGAGCTGACGAGAATCTTAGAAGAAAAAATGAATTTATAGGTAATGTATATGAAGAGTGGGGATTAAAAGCTCTTAATGGAGATGATGAAGCAAAAATTTATATGGTTGTTGCTAATCAATGTTTAGAGGGAGTATATTTTTATAATGGTTTTGCAGCATTTTATGTATTAGCTAGAGCTGGTAAAATGCTTGGAAGTGCTCAAATGATTAGATTTATTCAAAGAGATGAAGTAACTCATACACTTCTTTTTGCAAACATATTTAAAGAGATTAAAAAAGAATTTCCAGACCTTTTCACTCCTGAGGTTATTAAAAATATAAAAGAGATGCTTTATTCTGCATATGAGCTTGAAAGAGATTGGGGATTTTATATTACAAATGATGAAATTTTAGGATTATCTAAAGAATTAATTGATAGATTTACGAAATATTTAGCAAATAAAAGAGCTCAGGCTATGGGGCTTGAACTTGTATTCCAAGAAGTTGGACTTAAAAATCCTATTAGTTGGTTTGATAGTTTTAGTAGTTTTAACGACCAAAAAACAAACTTTTTTGAAGGAAATGTTGTAAACTACAGCAAAGGAAGTTTAAATCTTGATGATTTTTAATACTCTAGGCTTTTCTTGGAGGTATAAATGATTTTTAGACAAAAAGAGATTAGCGTAAAAGCTCCGAATAGGGGCTTTTTTTTAATAACAGATAAAATATTAAATAGCATAAATATAAATGATGTAAATGCGGGAATGATGAATTTATTTTTAAAGCATACTTCAGCATCTCTTACTATTAATGAAAATGCTTCACCTGATGTTAGAGTTGATATGGAAGAGATTTCAAGTCGTATAATTCCGGATGGATATCACTATAATCACAATTTAGAAGGTAGTGACGATATGCCAGCTCACTTTAAATCTTCTATGTTTGGTGTAAGTCTTAATATTCCTATAACAAATGGAAGGCTGAATTTAGGTACTTGGCAAGGAATATATTTAAATGAGCATAGAGACTATCCAACATCAAGGAAAATAGTTATAAGTGTTTGGGGAGTTTAAAAGTAGCCAAGTTCCGAGTTCTAAGTTCCAAGTAAAAAGTGTAAGGAGTTTAAATGGAAATAATTGATTTTAATAAAATTGAAAGTGTTGAGAGATATAAGTTGATGTCAGGAAATATTATTCCTCGTCCTGTTGCTTGGATTGTAACTGAAAATAATGGATTTATAAATGTTGCACCATTTAGTTATTTTACTGGAATTTCAAGTAAACCACCACTTTTAATGGTTAGTATTGGAAGAAATAAAAAAGGACTAAATGAACCAAAAGATACTTTTAAAAATATAAAAGAGACAAAAAAAGCTACTGTTTGTTTAGTTCCAATTGAACTTTTTGAAAAAATGGATAAAACAGGAGAAGTTTTGCCATTTGGAGTAAATGAGGCTGAAGAATTTGGAATAGAATTACAAAGAATTGATAAAAATTATCCACCAATTATTAAAGGATGTAAAAGAGCGTTTTTGACTAATTTGTATGGTACTTTTGAAAATGATGAAATGGCTACGATTCCTTTCTTTTTGAAAATTGAAAAAATGTATATTGATGGAGAGTTTGAACCCGTTGCAAGAGTTGGAAAAGAGTATGCAAAGCTTTGTGAAATTGAGAATTGAGAATGGAGAATTTAGAACAAGAACTTAGAAATATGTATGAAAATTCAAAAAAAGGTTATAAAATAGAAAGTATAATTTTATTTGGTATAAAAAATTCAAGTATTTTAAAAAATTTGGAAAATGTTGATTTAATTAAAATTGCAGAAAACGCTACAGGAAAATTATCATATGCTACTGAAATAAGAAAAGGAATAAAATTATATGATTTATTGGAGAACGAAAAATGAAAACAATTAACTTCAAAAATCAAAAAATAATCCCTTGTAAAATAGTGTGTGTCGGTAGGAATTATGTAGAACATATAAAAGAGCTAAACAATGAAGTACCAAAAGAGCCGGTTTATTTCATAAAACCAAACAGTACTATAAGTGAAGAAATTATATATCAAGATGGAATGCATTATGAAGGAGAGATTTCATTTTTAATTAAAGATAAGAAAATTATAGCAGTAGGTTTTGGATTTGATATGACTTTAAGAGAAATTCAAAGTGAACTTAAAAAAAAGGGTCTTCCATGGGAGAGATGTAAAGCCTTTAAAAACTCTGCAATTTTTAGTGATTTTGTAGAAATTAATAATACTTCTGGACTAGAAGTTGAAGTAATTAAAAACGGTGAAGTAGTACAAAGAGGAGGAATTGATATTATGATTTATAAACCTGAGTTTTTAATTGAGGATATTGATAGAATTTTTGGGCTGTTAGATTATGATATTATAATGAGTGGAACTCCTAAAGGTGTAGGAGTTGTAAAAAAGGGCGACGAATTTGAAGGTAGAATTTTAAAAAATAGTGAAGTTTTGGTTAGTAAAAAGTGGATAGTTAATTGATAGGAGAGTAGAGAATTGAGGATTCCAATTAGTGAAATTTTTTATTCCATTCAAGGTGAAGGTAAATATGCAGGTCATCCAAGCGTTTTTGTTAGAGTTGGAGGGTGTAATTTAAGATGTCCAGGATTTGGTGAAATAGGGTGTGATAGTTATTACGCAGTAGATAGAGCTTATCAGAAAGAATGGAAAAGTTTAAGTATAGAAGAGATTAAAAAAGAAATCTCAAAATATCTAAAATTTAATCCTCATTTAGTAATTACAGGTGGTGAGCCTATGCTTTATTATGATAAGCTTTATCCTTTAGTTGAGTGGTTTGATAATTTAATTACTATTGAGACTAATGCTACTATTGGGATTGATTTTGAAAAATATCCAAAATACAAAGATGTTGTATTTGCAATGAGTGTAAAATTGTCAAATAGTGGTGAAGAGTATAATAAAAGAGTAAAAAAGGATATTATAAAAAGTTATGCTCAAAATGCACAAAAAAGCTTTTTCAAGTTTGTAATTGATATGGACTTAAAAAATGAAATAGTAGATATTACGGAGAAAATTCGTTTGCCAATATACTGTATGCCTCTTGGTGCTAGTAAAGAAGAACTTGAAAAAAATGCTCAGTTTGTTTTTGAGTTTTGTTTAAAAAATGGATATTGTTATAGTGATAGAATACATATTAGGCTTTTTGGAAAGAAAAAAGGGGTTTGAATATGAAAATAAATTTTAGAGTGGAGAGTTAAAGTGATAATCAGAAAATTATTTAAATTTGAAAATGCTCATATTGTAAGAAATTGTACAAGTAGACGTTGTAGTCATTCAATACATGGACATAGCTATAAAGTTGAAGTAAAACTTTCTTCAAATTATTTAGATAAGGGTCAAATGATATATGATTTTGGACTTATGAAAGTAAATATTAAAGACCTTATTGATAGCTTTGACCATGCTATCACTTTATGGAGAGATGATAATCCTGAGTATATAGAGTGGGCTAAGAAATTTAGTGAAAGGTGGATTGTTTTACCTGTAAGTCCTAGTGCTGAGCAATTTAGCAGAGTTTTCTTTTTAATGATTGATAAAGTATTAGAGCTTATGGAGTTTAGAAATGAAGAGAGAGAAGTTAAACTTTATTCAATCATAGTACATGAAACAGATACAGGATATGCAGAATGTTTTAGAGAAGACGCTTATAATTTTGATGGTATGGGTGAAATTAATTTATTTGATATAGTTTTTAGTGATAGAATTAAACAGGAATGGAGAGATAAAAATTTATGGGATAAAATATTAAAGGGAGAAAAATTAATACCTCCAAATGAAATTTAATACTAATAAGGTTATAGGCGTTTTAGAGGTTTTAGAGGTTTCAACCTTTATAACTTTTATAACATTTACTAACCTTTACAACAAAAAGTTTGTTTTTAAATGGAAATTTAATATAAAAGAGACTTATGATCTTTCTTGAGAGTAGGAGAGGTTAGAGACTATTTATTAAAACATATTTATATTGACATATGTCCAAAAAATGTGATATATTTATCAAGTACAAATAATTTTATTGTACTATCAAAATAAAGGATTTAAAATGAGTTTTAAAGTAGCCGTACCCGTGGAGGGAGAAAATTTAGTAGTAGTTGCAAGGACTGGAAGAGCTCCTTTTTTTGCAATATTTGAATGTAGCGAAGAGAGTTGCAAATTTTTAGAATTACGTGAAAATGGACATGCAAAAGAACACGAACATGGACATCATAAGGAAGCTCATACAGAAGAAGAGATTAATCATCATCATTCACATGTAAAAGCAGCAAAACTAGGTGAATGTAAATATATTATATGTAGAGCCCTTGGACCTAATATGAAAGATGCTATTCTTAGAGAAGGAATTACACCAATAATGGTTAGTAAAAAAGATGGCAAAAATGCATTAGAAGTGCTTAAAAAAATAAAGGATAAGCTATTATGAGAGTAGTAATACCTACATCAACTCCTGATGGACTTTTGGCAAAAAGAGGAGCCCATTTTGGAAAAGCTCCTTTTTATGTAATTGTAGATATTGAAAACAAAGAAGTTAAAGAGGTAGATTTTGTCCAAAATCCAGGACATACAGGTGGTGCATGTGGCATGGCAGTTGCTAATATTCAAAATCTTGGGGCTGAGTGTTTAATAGTTTCAGGTATTGGTGCAAGACCTCTTATGGGATTTAAAGAGGCTGGGATTAAAGTTTTTTTTGATAATGTTTCACCAACAGTTGGCGAAGTGATTGAAAAGTTTATAAGAGGAGAAATAGAAGAGATTAAACCTGAAAATGCTTGTGGCGTTCATTAAATTTTATTTTTTGATATAACTTGTTGATATATAATAATACGATTTGAAACTTTTTTTAAATAATTTTTTGCTTCATCATATCTTAGGTTTTTTATAAGATGAGTATAAACTTGTGAAGGAGATAATTTATTTATTATTTTAGAAGCTTTTATTATATTATAATCTCCTTCTTTTCTACTGCATATTGTTTTTCTATTTAAGTCTTTTTTATGAGAATTAAATGCACACGCTACATTTCCAACTCCTGTATTATAAGCAGCGATAGTACAGTAAAGTCTACTTATTGGATTTTTTATATTTTTCATATAGTGGTAATATATTTTGTTTAAATAAGCACTACCAATAAGAATATTATTGTGATAATTGTATAAATAGCTTGGAGATAATATTTTTGTTTTTCCTGTTAGCATTTTGTATGCATCTGCTCCACCTGTTTGTGGAACAATTTGCATTAATCCAAATGCTGGTACGTAACTTCTTGCCATTGGGTTAAAACTACTTTCAGTGTGAATTATTGCATAAATTAAAGAAGGTGTTAGCCTAAATTGATTTGATCGTTTATATACATCAGGTTTATAATATCTAGCTTTTTTTAGGTATGAGTTTGGAGGTAGTTTTATTGTTATTGAATATATTTGATTATTTGGTAATTTTGATGGTTTAATGTCTATTTTTTCTTTTTTTATCTGAGTGATAGAATATTTTATTGCTTTTTTATGTGTTGGAGGAGCGTTGAAAATTAAATCACTTACAATTGGTTCGTTTGAGGTATTTGAATTTTTAATAAAAGGATATATTTTAGGGTTTGATAATAACTTTTTATTTACTTTTGATAAGACAGGATTTTTTTCAAAAGCCGTTTTAGTATTTTCTGTGATTAAAGAGTATAAAGCTTTTGCAATTTTTTTCTTTGCCTCTTTTTTATTATTTGAGATTACTTCTATTTTAATGTAATTTTTTTGATAATCAACTTTTTTTTTGATTTTTTTATCTTTTGAGTATTCTATAAAAACTTTTTTAGAGCTTAGTTCAGGGTTATCCCAGTATTTATTGAGTTCTTTTTTATAATTTTTAAATTCTTTATTTAATTCATTTTGATATTCTTTAAAAGCATTATATAATTGTTTTTTGTAATTTATATACTTTTGTTGTTGACTTGATTTAAAGTGTTGATATTCATTTAAAAGATTTGTAGGAGTTTGCGCAAATAGCATAGAAACAAAAAAGATAAATATATATTTTTTCATTTTATACCTTTAAAGGTTAAAAAAAAGGAGATTAGTTCCCCTCAAATTCTTTATCTATCTCTTTATCTAATTCTTTATCCGCTTTTTGTGCTAAGAATTTTTGCCAAAGAGCTTTTTCGTTTTTTAAAGATGTTTTAATGTTAGTTTTGATTGAATCTTTAGGCATTCCGACTAATACAAATAATGTACCTTTAGGCGATTTCCAAATAGATACGATTTTGCTGTTTCTAAGAGTTTGGTTTGCTACTTGTTTTGATACATTTTCTACTGCTTTTTCTGCAGTTTGGTCTTTTCCTACTCCTGTAGTGGCTTCAAATTTTTTGAACATATTTTTTACTTTTATTGATATTTGCTGAGCTAAGGCATTTCTTGCATTTGCAACTGCTTCTTCTTTTTGGAAATTAAGTCCAAGAGGACTTTTTTCTGCACTTGCTACTGCATAAAGGTATCCATCATTTTTATCAGATGCTTCATTACATACCCACTCAGGCGCTTTTACTCCATCAAAAGTACATTGTGGAGTTTTTGGTTGAGGTTGTTTAGAACCACATCCACTAAGACCAATTAGTCCTGCTAAGATAGCAGTTGAAAGTATTAATTTTTTCATTGTAAACCTTTTTTTATAGTATTTTATCATAATTATTTTTACTTATTGACTCTTTTTTGAAACTTTTTTATGAATTATATTTGAAACTATTAAATATTTTTTAGTATTTTTATCTTTTTGACTTGAATTTTAAAATAAATTTGTTATAATTTCAATCCACATGGAGAGGTGGGTGAGTGGCTGAAACCGGCGCCCTGCTAAGGCGTTGTACCCACTTCGGGTACCGCGGGTTCGAATCCCGCCCTCTCCGCCATTAACCAACATATCTTCAAATTTAGACTACTTTTTAAATATAAATTTAAATAGTGTCAGTTGTTATTTTTTGATGTAAATGATATGAAACTATAAAATGAATTGTATTTTCAGTTAGTTTTATTGATTACTAATATTTTTTGTCTTCTCAAATATTTTATAAACTTTTCTTGATATAATCATAAAAAAGGGATCAAATGAAAGAGCTTTTGTTTGATACAGTCTCATTAGTAACTATCTTAAATCCAATAGCAGCGACTGCAATTATGCTTTCTCTTGTAAAATATTCAGATATACCTGAAGTATCAAAAAAAACATCTCTAACAGTTCTTATAGCAAGTGTAGTTACAATGTTTACAGGAGGAGTTATTTTACAAATTTTTGGAATAAATATTCCAGCAATAAAGGCAATAGGTGGGGTTGTACTTTTAATTATTGCACTTAATATGATTCAAGGTAAATAAGTGGCTCCTACAAATGCTACAAAAGAAGAGCATGCAGCTGCTGAGAGTAAGGATAGTGTTGCAATTATTCCTTTGGCTATTCCTGTAGTTTTTGGACCAGGAGCTATTACGACTATTATAGTTTTAAGTGAAAAGGCTCATACATATGTTCAAAAAGCAGTTCTTTTAATTTCAATATTTTTATCATCTTCAATAATATATATTATTTTAAGAAATGCTACATTTGTTTCAAAGTTTTTAGGAGTGAATGGAATAAAAATTGTAAGTAGACTTATGGGACTTATAATCGGAGCTATAGCGTTTTTATTTTTAGTAGGAGGAATTAAATCTCTTTGGATGACCTTATAAAATATATGCAATTTCTTTGCAATTGTTTCGCTTTATTTAGTCAGTGCCTACAAATATAATGTATAGCAGTTTTTTATAACTTTTTGTATAATTTTCTCAAAAAAGAGATAGTATGTTTGCAAGACTTATATTAGCTGCTATTTTAACAGGGATTATTGCAGGTATTTTTATTGTTATTTATGGTCTTTTAACTAAGTTTCTTTCTTTTTTATTATATTTAGGAGATCCTTATGAAACCATACCAGGTTTACCTGTTTGGTATATATATTTGGTACCTATGGTTTCTATTTTTATAGTTAATTATTTGATAAATAGAGATAAAGCAGTAAAAGAGTATGGAGTTAGGGAAATTGCGGAAGCGATTGAACAAAATAAGTTGGTTTTTGGAATAAAAGATTTATTTGTGAAAATATTTGCCTCATCTCTTTCAATTGCAAGTGGCTTTGCTATTGGAAATGAAGGTCCTTCAGCAGCTATTGGAGCAATGATAGCAAATAAAATTCACGAATTCTTAAAACTTCCAAGACATTTATTAAAAATATCACTCAGTATTGGAGCTAGTAGCGGAATTGCCGCTATATTTGTATCTCCTGTAACGGGCATTGTTTTTGCTATTGAAAATTTAGCGTATGAATTTGTTAGAGATTTTGCGGGTTATCTTATATTAGCTAGTGTAATTGCTTTTAGTATAGCTTGGCATTTTTTAGAACCATTAATTTTTAGTTATTCTACTGGAAAATTTATAGAATATCGATATATTATTACTACTATTTTATTTATTCCTGTTATTACATTTTTTGTATTTTTTTATCTCTCTTTAAAAGATAAAGTATTAGAATTTTTAAACTTAAAAGTAATTGAAAGGTTTTTACCATATAGAAACTTTATCTTTGCTGTTATCGGAGGGGGAGTTATTGGTACTATTTTGTTGATTAGTCCATATGCAGCATTTAGTGGACATGAAGTTGTAAAAATTTTAATAAATGATTCAACCCATTTTCCTTTGTGGATGATATTTGTAATTATTGTTTTAAGAATAATAGCTACTAGTATATCAATTTATGCAAATGCAGTTGGAGGAATTTTTATTGCTTTAATGAGTATAGGAGCTTTAGTTGGATATGGGTTTGGTGAAGTTATGAATTTGTATTTTCCATTTAAAATAGAACCGTTTTATTTTGCAGCAATCGGAGCTGCTGTTTTTATGGGAGTTAATATGAAATTGCCTCTCACTGCTGTTGTGTTAGCACTTGAGATGACGTATGATTATAATGTAATTATACCTACTGGAATTAGTGTAGTACTTGTAATGTATCTTGCAAGTTTAAAATTTAATTTACATAAGCTTCATCTAAGGTCAATTTTTTAGGCTTTAAATGAAATATAGATTTAGGTGTTTTCTGGAGTTAATGACATCAACTCTAATGTATGGTTTTGGTATAAGGAAATGATTTATAAGGTATCTAATCAAGCTAGGCTAGAATACTTTTTCTTTAGCAATATTTATATAATCTACATTTTTATCAAAAAATAGTAATTTTTATAAAATATATGATATAATTACATTGCCCCAGCCCTGTGCAAGGGTGGTAGAAGGCAACGCTTCAGGCCCGGAAGGGAGCAGAGCACCTTCTATCATCCTGTGCCGCAGGTTTCTGGGGTCTTTTATAAATATATTAATTTATTTCTATTGATAATTTTCTACACCTGTCTTCTTTTATGTCGATAAAAGCTTAAAAAAAGTTTGTAACAATAAAATAACAAATATTTTTTAAGATAATAAAATTATTTGTTATAATCCTCTTAAAAAGGGGGATTAAATGGATATTATGGACCTTTTAAAAGAGTATATCGAATATTTAATCGAAATTAATAAAAAATTAAATGAGTAATTTTCCTTCATTTGCTTTTATAGGAATTATTCTTTCATCAATGAGAGGGTCTCCTATACTAAATCCATAAAGGGTAAAAATATCTGAGTTGTTTAATATTTCAATGCTTATTAAATCATCAAAAAAACATCCAATACCACAGCCTCTTATATTTTTAGCTTCAGCCTCAAGATATAATATCTGACCAATTACACCTGCCTCAAACATTGCAAGTTTATAATGGTAATCTTTTTTTATTTCATTTTTATTAATAACCATTGATAAACAAAATGAGCTATCTTTTCCTAAGTCTTGTGTACAGTTTATAAATTTTGCAGCTTCGCTAAAATCTCCTTTTTCAAGTAATTTTAATTTATTTTTGTTTCTGTCAAAATAGTATATTCCACTCTCAAGTCCATCAACTCTATTTACAAAAATAACAAAATCTATCTTATTTAGAGTTACTTTAACATCAAATGGAGGCAATTTTCTTGTAAGGGTTTTATCTAAAATATCAAAGAAATCCTCTTTTTTAATAAAAGTATGCTTAAAGCCAAGAGCACTTCTTCTATTTTTTATAATTTCTTGAGCACTGAAAATAGAAGGTTTGAAATTTGTCTTTAAATTAAGAAGTTTAGTTTCAAAAACTTCTTCTCTTTTTAGAAGTTTTGCAGTATCAAAAACTATATCCCATCTTATTGAGTCTTTAGTTAAAGGAAAGTAATCTAAATTAAATTTCAAATTTTTAAACTTTTTAATATCAATATTTGGTTTTTTATCGGTATAAATATAAAAAGCTGCTTCAAAAACTTCTTCTTCATTTTTATGAAATTTAGCTTTATTTAGACCAATTAGTTTTTGCAGGTCACTTTCTGGGATGTCATTTATATATTCCATATTCCAGCCAAGAAGATTAGCACTAAACCTTGCTGAAGCTATAGCATGACCTGTATCTAATAAACAATACCTGAGTGCTCTTTCTCCATATTTCCAAGATTCTCTAAGAGGAATTGAAGTTAATACAAAAATCATTCCATCTTCTACTAACATTTCTTTGCTTGTGGCAATTTCTTCTAAACTAAATTCTTTTACATTAAAATGAAAAACTTTATTTTTCCATATAATATAACTTTCTTCTGGATGCAAGTTTCCACTAGATGGGTTAATTCTTACTGCCCATCTTGAAGTATAATATTCTTTTATAGCACTTAAAGCTAAAGAGTACTCAAAAAATTGAGAAATAGTATCTATATTAAATTCACTAGTAGGGTTTTTTAAATAAAGTTTTTCATAAGGAAGAGTTGATTTAGTTGTTTTAAGTTTTATTTTTGGGGAGTTATAATAAGATTTATATGGGCTAGGCTGATTTTCCCAATCTAAGAAACCAGCTGACTTTGCAAGTTTGTTAGGATTATGTTTTGTTTGGATGTGATATTGAGTTGCTTTCATTTTTCCTCTTTTTTATATATTATAACAAAAATTGGACAAAAGTTATCTTTTATGGTATAAGTGTTAAAGAAAGTTTTATTTTTAGGAGTGTTAACAATGGCAAATCATTTAAAAAATAGCGACAGTCCATATCTTTTGCAACATGCAGATAATCCAGTTGATTGGTATCCATGGGAAGAAGAAGCATTTGAGAAAGCAAAAAAAGAAAATAAGCTTATATTTTTAAGTATAGGTTACTCTACGTGTCACTGGTGCCATGTAATGGAAAGAGAGAGTTTTGAAAATAAGGAAATTGCTGATATTTTAAATAAATATTATGTATCTATTAAAGTTGATAGAGAAGAAATGCCAGATGTTGATAAATATTATCAAAAAGTATATCAACTTATGAATAAAAGAAGTGGTGGTTGGCCACTTACTATTATTATGACACCAGATGTTAAGCCATTTTATGCAGCAACTTATATTCCCCCTCATTTTTCTCAATTTGGGCCTGGATTAAAAGAGATTTTATTGTCAATTGCGAATGATTGGAAGAATAATTCTAAAAAAATCAAAGAAATAGCTGAGAATTTCGAAGAATATTTTAAAGCTAATGAAAATAGACTTCTTCCAAAAGAGAAAATAGATGAGAATATAATTGAAAAAATAAAGACAGCAGCAATTAATGATATTGATATGGTAAATGGAGGATTTAAGGGAGCGCCTAAATTTCCAATGGAAAGTAGTCTTGATTTGTTGATAGATATTTTTGTAATAGATAAAGATGAAGAAATTAAAAAAAGAATTGATTTAACATTAGAAAAAATGGCAACAGGTGGAATTTTTGACCAGATAGAAGGTGGATTTTATAGGTATTCAACTGATAGCAAATGGGAAGTTCCTCATTTTGAAAAGATGCTTTATAATAATGCAAATTTACCTATAATATATCTAAGATGGTATAAGGTTACAAAAAATTCTCTTTTTAAAGAGGTTGCTTTTAGAAGTTTAGATGAGTTTATAAAAAGATATAGAGATTGTAATAATCTCTTTTTTAGTGCAAGTAATGCTGAGAGTGAAGGGGTTGAAGGTAAATATTTTGTATATGATTATGATGAGGTAAGTAAAGAATTTAGCAAGTTTAAAAATAAAGATGAGTTGTTAAAATATTTTGGGATTGAAAAATATGGAAACTTTAATGGAAGGAATAATCCTGTTATTAATGGAGAGAGACCAAAAAACTATAAAGAGGCTTTAAATATTCTTCAAGACATAAGAAAGAAAAGAGAATTTCCTTTTATAGATACTAAAAAAATAACAGCTTGGAATACTATGATGATAAGTGCATTATTTAAAGCAAGTGAGTTTGAGAAGAAGTATAAAAATGAAGCAATAAAAACTCTTGATAGTCTTTTAGATGTTATGTATAAAGATAAACTTTATCATAGCTATAATAAAAATGAAAACGCTAAAAAAGAAGCACTTCTTGAAGATTATGCTTATTTAATAAGAGCATTGATTGATGGATATGAGCATACTTTTAATGAAAAATATTTAGATTTTGCTAAAAGACTCACAAAAGAGGTAAGAGAATTTAAAGGTGAAATTTGGTATATGAATAGATCTCATACAATAAAAGCAGATTTTAGTGATAGTTCTTATGCATCTTCTATTAGTGTGTTAGCAGGTGATTTTTTAGATTTAGCATTGCTTGAATTTGATTTGGAATTAAAACATAAAGCTGAAAATATTATTGAAAATGGGAGTTATTTTATAAATAACTATCCACTTTATTATCCAAGTATTACTAAAGCTTATTTAAAAAGTCAAAAAGCATTTGTTATAAAAACAAAGAATCCTAAATTTGAAATAGAAAACATTTACCCTTATGTTTTATTTAAAGAGGGGGAAGATTTTGAAGTTTGTACATATGATAGGTGTATTAAGTGTTCTTCTGATTTTTCTGAGATAGTGCAGGAAATTCGATAATAAATTCTACTCCTCCTTCACTTTTAACATTTATTTTTGCTGTGTGTTGATTTAAAATGTTTTTTACAATACTAAGTCCTAGACCAAATCCTTTTATTTCTTTATTATGTGATTCATCAACTCTATAAAACTCATCAAAAATGAAAGGCAATTTTTCTTTTGGGATACCAATTCCATTATCAATTATTCTTAAAATTATTTTATTTTTGTGTTTATCTAAAATTATATTTATTTTACTTGCTCCATATTTAATTGAGTTTTCTATAATATTATTTAGAGCTATTTTAAGAAGTGTCTTATCACCTAAAATCACATGTTCTTCATCACTAAAATCAAATCTAAACTCTATTTTGTCAGAATATTTTTCATAAGCTTCTAAAATTAACTCTTCTAAGTCTACTTGTTGAAATTTTTTATTTTTTGAGTAATTTTTAGTTAAAAATAGTAATTTATCTGTAATCTCAGAAATATAATTTATTTCTTCTAATATATCTTTTAAGAGTTTATCGCAATTTTTTTCTTTGTTCATTAAAGCTACTTCTATTTCACTTTTCATAATAGTAAGAGGAGTTTTTAGCTCATGTGAAACGTTTGAGTTGAAATTTTTTAATTTTTTAAAAGTAAGTTCTAACTCTTTCGCTATAGTGTCAATAAATTTATATCCTACAAGTAAAGAAATTAAATATATTATAAAAGAAATTACAATTGATATAAATTTAATTATTGAAATTTTGTCATCATTTGTTGAATAGAGAGTTGATATTCTAATTATATAGTTTTCCTTTTTTGTTGTATAAGTTAAAACTTTTTCATCTCTTAGGAAGGATTCTAATTTGTCTGTTTGATATCCTTCTTTATAATCAGATGGAAGTTTATTTCCATTTATCTTTGTAAATTGAACATATAAAGGAAATATTTTGTATTTTTGCTGAAGTTTTAAAAGTTCTTTTTTATTGGAAAGTAGTTTTTTGGGTTCAATTTGTGTAGCAATTAGTGCTAATTTATCTTTTAGATGTACATCGAAAGATTTAATAAGAGCAAACATTAAAGCGCCTTCAAAAAAGGCTATAATTAAAAAAACAACTAATGCATATTTGTAAAAAAGTTCGTTTCTGAAATTATTCATCGCTTATTTTATATCCCATTCCTCTAATAGTTTTTATTAGTTTTTTATCAAATCCTTTGTCTATTTTTTTTCTAATATATGATATATGTGCAGTAATTACGTTTGAGTGTCTCTCTTCATTCATTTCCCATAAGTTTTGTTCTATCATTTCAGGAGTTACTATTTTATTTTTATTTATCATAAGAAGCTTTAATAGTTCAAACTGTTTTGCCATTAATTCAATTGGCTTTCCAGCTCTTTTTACCTCTTTTGTGTCAAGATTCATTTCTAAATCCCCAACTCTTATAATATTTTCAGGTAATTTCTTACTTCTTCTAAATAAGGCTTTAAGTCTTGCAATAAGTTCGTTAAAATCGAAAGGTTTTGTTAAATAATCATCAGCAATACTTAGTCCTTCTACTTTATCATCAATATCACTTTTTGCAGTAAGTAGTAGAGCTGGTGTATGAATATCATCTTCTCTTAATTTTTTGATTAACTCAGTTCCACTAAGTTTTGGTAGCATCCAGTCAATTATCATAACATCATATTGATTGTTTTTAGCAAGATAAAATCCTTCTTCTCCATCTCCTCCTACATCAACTCTAAAAGATTGTTTTTTTAAACCTTCTTCGATTATTTTTGCTAATTTTTTATCATCTTCTACTAATAATATTTTCATATTTAGCTCCTTATTTTTATCTATCTTTTATTATATACTATTTAATGTTAAAATTCACTTAAAAAAAGGAAATTTATGATACTTGCAATTGAGAGTAGTTGTGATGATACTTCATTAGCTGTTATAGAAATTGAGTCTAAAAAATTACTATTTCATAAAAAAATTACACAAATAGAGCATTGTCAATATGGAGGGGTGGTACCTGAACTTGCTAGTAGACTTCATGCAGTTAATCTTCCTAAAATTTTAGAGGAAACAAAAAAATTTTTTCCTTATCTGAAGGCTATTGCTGTAACAAACGCTCCAGGCCTTAGTGTGACTTTACAAGAGGGTGTAATGATGGCAAAAGCTTTAAGTTTAGCGCTAAACATTCCACTAATTGGAGTTAATCATTTGATAGGTCATATCTATTCTCTTTTTATAGAAAAAGAAGAAGTTAAACCTTTAATGATATTACTTGTGAGTGGAGGTCATACTAAAATACTTAACTTTAATGGAATTGATAAAGTGTGCGAAATTGCAACTACTCTTGATGATAGTTTTGGGGAGAGTTTTGACAAAGTATCTAAAATGCTAGGACTTGGATATCCAGGAGGTCCAATTATTGAAAATTTAGCAAAAAGTGGAGAGTGTGTGGTTGAACTGCCACTACCTTTAAAAAATTCTCCAGATATTAAATTTAGTTATTCTGGGATAAAAAATGCTGTGAGACTTGCAATTGAAAGTAATAAATATTCTAAAGAAGATATAGCTTGTTCTTTTCAAAAAAGAGCAATAGAACATTTAGTTTTTATGTGTAAAAGGGCTATTAAAAAATTTCATCCAAAAAACTTTGCAATAGTAGGTGGTGCTAGCGCGAATTTGAGTTTAAGAGATGAATTTGAAAAACTAAGTAAAGAATTTAATTTTAAATTGTTTTATCCTGAAATGAAATATACTTCTGATAATGCTGCAATGATAGCTAGAGCTGCTATAGAAATATACAAAAAAGAAGAATTTATAGACTATAAAGAGTTAAAAATCAAACCAAGAGTGGAGTTTATGAAATGTAAAATTGAAAATTAACAATGGAAAATCAGTTCCAAATTGACAAGTTTTAAGTAAGAAATGGAGAGTTAAGAATATAAAATTAAGAATATAAAACGTCTGTAACTAAAATTAAGAGATTTATAATTTGGGAAACTTCCTTAAAAAGAGTCAGAGATGTTTTATAGTGAATAAAAAAGAAAAAAGCAGATTATAATCTGCTTTCGTATCTTCTAAGCATCCAAAGTTTTCTAAGAATTTTCTTACGAGTTGCGATTTTTTCTTTTTTGCGTCTTTCACTTGGCGGCTCGTAAAATCTTCTTTTTCTTACCTCAACTACGATTAAGTTTCTGTCAACTTGTCTTTTAAATTTTCTGTAAGCAGATTCGAAATCTTCCCCTGGATGAACTACGATTCCTGGCACTGCTCTCACCACCTTTCTGTTAGAATTTTTGTAAATGAAATAGTATCATATTTTTTTATAAAAATGAAGTATTATTACAAGTTGGAACTGACTTAGTAATATAATATGTATGGAAAAAAAATAAGAGATTTTAAATTGATTTCGTAACACTATATATCTATTTGATACTTTGAAAGTATTGTGGAATAATTGCCTGATATACAGCATTTAATACCAAGTTGTTTTGATGAAGAAATTAAACTTTTAAAATGATATAATTTCAATAAAAAAAAGGGATTTTATGACAAAATATATTTTTGTGACGGGTGGTGTTTTAAGCTCCCTTGGAAAAGGTATAACTTCAGCTTCAATTGCTACACTTCTTCAGCATAGTGGGTTTAAAGTATCAATGGTAAAGATTGACCCATATCTTAATGTAGATCCTGGTACTATGAGTCCATTTGAACATGGGGAAGTTTTTGTTACAGAAGATGGGGCTGAGACGGATCTTGATATAGGAAATTATGAAAGATTCTTAAATAAAAATTTAAGCAAAAAAAATAACTTTACCACAGGCCAAGTTTATTTAAGCGTAATTGAAAAAGAGAGACGTGGTGATTATCTTGGAAAAACTGTTCAGATTATCCCTCATATTACTGACGAAATAAAAAAAAGAATAAGAGATGTAGCAAGAGATGTTGACATTGTAGTAGTTGAACTTGGAGGAACAGTTGGAGATATTGAAGGGTTACCATTTTTAGAAGCTGTTAGACAAATAAAACACGAAGTTGGTAAAAATAATGCTATGTTTATACATGTAACTTTAATTCCATATATAAAAGCAGCAGGTGAGCTTAAAACTAAACCAACTCAACATAGTGTTCAAGAACTTAGGCGTATAGGTATTACTCCTCATATGATAGTATGTAGGACTGAAAAATCTCTTCCAAAATCATTAAAAGAAAAGTTAGCAGACTCTTGTGATGTTGAAAGAGATGCTGTAATTGAAGCTGTTGATGCACCAACTATATATCAAGTTCCATTAAATTTCTTAAATCAAGATATTTTAAAACCAATTGCAAGACAACTTGATTTAGGTGAGCTTTATCCAGATATGAGTGAGTGGAATTATTTAGTTAAAAAAATAATTTCTCCTCAAAAAGAAGTAAAAATAGCATTTGTTGGAAAATATTTACAATTAAAAGAATCATACAAATCTTTAATAGAAGCCCTAATTCATAGTGGAGCTCATTTAGATATGAAAGTTAATATTGAGTGGGTAGATAGTGAAAAACTTGAAAAGCTAAATGATGAGGAGATTAAAGAAGTTTTTAATGAAGTTAGTGGTATTTTAGTTGCTGGTGGATTTGGAGAAAGAGGAGTAGAAGGTAAACTTAAAGCTATTCAATATGCAAGATTATCAAAAATTCCATATCTTGGGATATGTCTTGGAATGCAACTTGCTGTTATTGAATTTGCAAGAAATGTTTTAGGGTTGAAAGAAGCTAATTCTCAAGAATTTGATAAAAATACAAGCGAACCAGTAGTATATTTGATTGATGAGTTTATTGATGCAAGTGGAGAGAAGCAAATAAGAACTCATACAACTCCTCTTGGTGGTACTATGAGACTTGGTGGGTATGAATGTTTAATAAAACCAAATACTAAGCTTTTTGAGGCATATAAAACTGATAAAGTGATAGAAAGACATCGCCACAGATACGAAGTAAATAGTGCTTATGAAAAAGCTTTAGAAGATAAAGGAATGATAGTTAGTGGAAAGAGTAAAGAGGGGCTTATTGAAGCAGTTGAGATTAAAGATCATCCTTGGTTTGTAGGAGTTCAATTTCATCCAGAATTTACAAACAAACTAAAAAGTCCAAATAAGGTAATAATGTCATTTATAGAAAATGCTTATAAATGTAAAAAATGTTAACAAAACAAAAAATTAAAGAAATTCTTTCATCTCAAATTGAAGAGATAAGTTCTCTTCAAATTCCTCACTTTTCTCTATTAAGCGATATAGGTAAAGCTGCTAAAAGAATAATAAAAGCTATTGAAAATAAAGAAAAAATAGTAGTAGTTGGTGATTATGATGTGGATGGAGTAAGTAGTAGTGCAATAATGAAGTTGTTTTTTGAAAAGATTGGAGTGGAAGTTCAGATAGTAATTCCTGATAGATTTGAAGATGGTTATGGACTAACTCCAAAACTTTTAGAAAAAATAACAGGAGATTTAATAATAACCGTTGACAATGGAATTACTTCTTTTGAGGCTGCTAAAATTTGTAAAGTTAAAGGCATTGATTTAATTATTACTGATCATCATACACCATTAATAAGTTCCAAGTTTCAAGTTCCAAGTTTCAAGCAAGAATGTAAAATGGAAAATGAGAAAAAATTTAAACTACCAGAAGCTTATGCAGTGGTTAATCCAAAAACTTCTCCTGAGTTTCCGTTTAAAGAGATATGTGGGGCTGAGGTTGCTTGGTATTTATGTGCTAGCATTAAGCATGAAATGAAACTAGATATTGATTTAAGAGTTTATTTAGATATTTTAGCAATTGCAATAATAGCAGACATTATGCCTCTTAGTCACTTAAATAGAACTCTTGTGAATATGGGGCTAAAAAGGTTAAATAAGGCAATATCACCTTTTAGCAAGGCAATAAAGAGATATTTCAATAGAGATCTTAATTCAGAAGATATTTCATTTCAAATAGCTCCGAGATTAAATGCTGCTGGAAGAATAGCTCACGCTAATACAGCTTTAAAGTTTTTACTATCAAAAGATGAAGATGAAGCATTTAATTTGTTTTTAGAACTTGATAGGTATAATAATATAAGAAAAGAGACAGAAAAAAAGATACTAGAAGATATTGAAATTGAAGATGACAAATTTATTTTAGTAAAAGGAGAATATCACGAAGGAGTTATAGGTATTATTGCAAGTAGACTTGTACAAAAATATAAAAAACCGGCAATTGTGTTTTCTAAAAAAGAAAGTTTACTTAAAGGTAGTGGAAGAAGTCTTGGAAATATTGATATTTTTTCTTTGATTAGTGAGTGTAATGATTTGCTTGAAGGGTTTGGTGGTCATAAAATGGCTTGTGGGCTTTCTATCAAGGAGGAAAATTTTGATATTTTAAAAAATTTATTAAATAAATATATTCAAAAGTATAGAGAAGAGGATTTTTTTATAGAAGATTTTGTTTTAGGAGAACTTCCGTTTAGTGAAATTGATTTAGAACTTTTAGATATTATAAAAAGTTTTGAGCCGTTTGGAGAGGGTAACCCTAAACCAAAATTTATAACAACTGCCAAGATAGAACATATTCAAAATTTAAAAGACAACCATTATAAGTTAATTCTTTCTCAAAAGGGACACTTTTTACCTGGAATTATTTTCAGATTTGATGGAGAATTTGAAGAAATTATAACTTTTAAATTTAGTATAGGAGAGAATAATTATTACTCAAGAGAAGTACAATTAATGATAGAAGAGATAATATAAATTAGTAGCCAAGTTCCGAGTCCCAAGTTCCAGGTTTTAAATTGGGTTTTGGGTTTCAAGTAAATGATGAAGGATTGAGAATGGAGAATTGCTATAAAGAGGTTTTGACAAAAGATGGAAGTATTACACTAAAAAGTGAAAAATATAATGAATGCTACCATTCAAGTGAAGGGGCAGTGATAGAGAGTTTGTATAAGCATATTTACCCGGCTTTTGAAGTAGCAAAAAAAAATGATTATTATGGAGGAGAAGTTAAAATTCTTGATATATGCTATGGACTTGGATACAACACACTTCTCAGTATCCTTAATAGACCAAAAGATATTAAACTTAAAATCTATTCTCCTGAACTTGACGAAAAACTTGTAAGAAATCTTAAACATTTTAAATATCCTGAGGAGTTTAAAAAAATTAGACATATTATAGAGAGTTTAAGTAAAGATTTAAAATATGAGGATGAATATGTTTTTGTTGAGATTGCTTTGCAAGATGCAAGAGAATATATAAAAAATCTAAAAAATATTGATATAATTTATCAAGATGCATTTTCACCAAAAGTAAATAAAGAACTTTGGAGTATAGAATATTTTGAAAGCTTAAAAAAAATTATAAACAAAAAAGGTGTAATTACAACTTATTCAGTTGCGACACCTGTTAGATGTGCATTGTATAAACTTGGATTTAAGCTATATACTCATCCATACGATAATATAAGAAAAGGTACAATTGCATCACTTTGTAAACTTGATTTTCCAAGTGCAAATTTTGAGGAGAAACTAAAAAGAGTAGAATGTAAATATTTTAAGGATGAAAATGAGGGTGATGATACTGTTTTTAACGGCTTTTATTATTGCTAATGCAGAGCCTATTACACCAATACCACTTAATATAAAATATAATCATGAGAAAGCTATTCTTGGGAAAATGTTGTTTTTTGATCCAATCTTATCAAGAGATAAAAAAGTTTCATGTGCAACTTGTCACCCTCCTGAATATGGAAGTGCTGATAATAAGCAATTTTCAATAGGAGTATATGGTAGAGTTGATAAACCAATGAATTCACCTACTGTTTATAATGCTGTATTTAATTGTTGGCAATTTTGGAACGGAAGGGCAAAAGATTTAAAACAGCAAGCAATGCTGGCAAATCATGAGCCAAATGAGATGAATATGGATAAAAAAACTCTTGAGAAAAGATTGAATGCTAGTAAAAAGTATAGAAAATTATTTTCACAAGTATATGGTAAAGATTATATAACTGATGATATGGTGTATGATGCTATTGCAGAGTTTGAAAAAGCACTAATTACTCCAAATTCAAAGTTTGATAGGTATTTAAGAGGTGATGAAGATGTTTTAACTAAAGAAGAAAAAAGAGGGTATTTTTTGTTTAAAAGTTATGGATGTATTACTTGTCATAATGGTAAAAATATGGGAGGAAACTCTTTTCAAAAGCTTGGTATTTTTATTGAAGATGTAAATATTTCAAGAGGTTTTGATAGGTATGAAGTAACTCATGAAAAAAATGATATATATGTATATAAAGTACCAACTCTTAGAAATATCGCTCTTACTGCTCCTTATTTTCACGATGGAAGTGTAAAAACTCTCAAAGAAGCAATATACTTAATAGGAAAATATAATCTTGGTATAGAAATACCTCAAAAAGATATAAATGAAATTGAGTTATTTTTAAAGACATTAACTGGAGAAACTCCAAAGATATTAAAGAGTGAATGATGATAAAAGCGAAAAATATAAAATTAAAAATTTGGATGATTATATTTATAGGATTATTTGTTATTAGTTCTATAATTTATTTTAGCTTATATGCAAGAAAATATTATGAAAATAGTAATAATATTTTATATAACTTAAATATGCTTAAAAATTATGAAAATCAATTAAATTATAAAGTTTTATATAGTAGTTTATTTTTATATTATAATAATGATGAAATTACTCAACTTCTCCATAAAATAGAAATTCTTATAAAAGAAATAGATAAAAATGATTTTTTTAAAAACCATTACAAAGAATCATATAAAGAGTTTGTAAAGTATAAACAGGAGTTTTTAAAAAAAGAACATTTAATATTCGAATATATGAGATTTAATTTACCTCTGAAAAATTCACTTATATATCTTGCAAATAGTTTAAGATTTATTGATTTAAATGAAAAATTAAAAAAACCTATAATGAATATTCTTTCATCTTTATTTTTAGCGAAAAATACTATTGATATGGAGTTTATAAAAAATATAAAGCTTGAAGGGTTACAAAAATTAGCAGCAAGTGAAAATAGTTTTAATAGAGCATTTTATTCTAACTTAAAAGTCTTTTTAAAATATTTTCCTAAATATCAAATATATTTAAAAAAAATTAGTTATGCGCCTACTGTTTTATATTTAGATAATACCTTTGATAAATTTATAGAAGAAGTAAAAAATGATTTAAAACTTTTTGATATATTATCTATATTGTTGGTTGCATTTGTGTCTATTTTAATTACTATATTAACTAGTCTTGTTATTTCTCTTGATGAGAAGGTTAAAAGAATTTCACTTTTAATTGCAACTGATAGTTTGACAGGACTTGGCAATAGATATAAGTTTAAACAAGATATTAAAAAATTTTTATCTCCTGCAGTTATCTTGCTGAATATTGATAAATTTAAAAATATAAATGATTTTTTTAGTAACCATGTTGGAGATTTGATATTAAAAAAAGTTGGAGATTCTCTAATAGATTTTTTTAAGAATATAGATGAGAGTGTAAAAGTTTATAGAGTAGGAGCAGATGATTTTGCAATAATTTTGGATAAAACAAAATATAATAATGAAGAAATAGAGAAAATGGCACAAAAGATAATAGAAAAAATAGAAAAAAAAGAGTTTTCTTTTGAGAACTCTTCAATTACTGTGTCTCTTAGTGCAGGAATAGCTACTAGTAGCCCTTTTCTTGAAAATGCAGATATTGCACTTAAGACTGTAAAAAAAGATATAAAAGAAAAAGTAAGCGTTTTTAAAGAACAAATGAATGAAGATGTTAGATTTAACATTAAAAAATCAAAAGAGATCAAAGAAGCTATTGAGAATAATAGAATAATAGCTTATTATCAACCAATTGTAGATAAAAATAAAAAACCAATAAAATATGAGGTTTTATGTAGAGTAGTACTTAATGATGGAAGTGTTAAAAGTATTTTTGAATATTTAGATATTTTAAAAGAAAATAAAATGTATCATAAAGTAACTGATGCTATTTTAAAATCTTCATTAAAAAAATTAGAAGAAAATTTAACTCTTAATTTAAGTATTAATTTAAGTGTAGAGGATGTAATGAATAAAGAAATTAGTAAATTTATAAGAGATAATTTTACTAAAAAAAATATAGCAAATAGAGTTACTTTTGAAATACTTGAGAGCGAAATTAAAAACTATGATATTTTGAAAAGTTTTATAGAAGAGTTAAAACAGTATGGGATAAAGTTTGCAATAGATGATTTTGGGAGTGGATATTCTAATTTTAGTAGAATATTAAAATTAAAGATTGATTATTTAAAGATTGATGGAAGTTTAATAAAGGATTTAGATAAAGATAATAACTCAAAGCTGATTGTTGAAACAATTGTTCTATTTGCAAAAAAATCAAATATACAAACTGTTGCTGAGTTTGTTCATTCAGAGGATATATTTGATATAACTAAAAATATGGGAATTAATTATTTTCAAGGATTTTATTTAGGAGAACCTAAATCTAAAATTTAAATTGTAAAATTTTTGTAAAATTTAAGTAAATTTAATGTTAAATTAATGTTTTGCCAATATAATTTCAATACCCCCTTTTTCATCCTTTCTCCTTTTTATTTTTTATATAGTTAAATTTTGAATAAAATCAATTTTATCTTTAACAATTATAGCGTCTATACAAAAAGCACTGTTTATTGATTGTTTTTTCATATAAAAGTGAGCACATTTTATAATTTTTCTTAGTTTAGAAGGAGTAATATTATAGATTGGTTCAAAAGTTTTTCCACTTTTTACTTCTATGAAATGGAACACTTCATTTTTATATGCAATTATGTCTATTTCACCGCCTTTGCAGTAAAAGTTTCTATCAACTATTTTATATCCTAAGTTTTCTAAAAATTCGCAGGCTTTACTCTCAGCAATATTGCCTTTATTTTTCGAGTTCATTTATTATTTCTTTATGGTTTGGCGGAATTTTTGTTGGTTTTGCATTTTTTATATATACTAAGGTTATTTCCATTTCAAATATTTTAACTTTCTCTACATAAATTTCTTGAATTAGTTCTATTGAAGCTTTTTTTAATGTTTTTAGTTTTGTTTTTATTTCAATAATATCACCAAGTTTAGCTGATCGTATAAAATTTGCTTTTATGTTTTTTACTACATATCCTTCATTTTCAAAAAATATATTTTTTTTAAAAAATATCTCACTTCTTGCTTGTTCACAAAATTTTATATATTCAGTATGATATACAATACCTCCAGCATCTGTATGGTTATAATAAATTCTTTTTTTCATATAACTCCTTTTGTATAATTATACAAAAAAGGTTTTGATTTGTATGATACAATTATTTTAGGAGCTGGGGCTAGTGGATTATTTTTGGGCGATTTATTAAAAAAAGATTATCTTATTATTGAACACAATAGTGAAATTGGTAAGAAAATAAAAATAAGTGGAGGAGGGAAGTGTAATATAACTAATAAATTTTTATCGGCAAAAAATTATAGAGGCAATAGTGATTTTATAAAAAAAGTATTTGAAAAATTCGATAATAAAGATTTACTTAATTGGTTAGAGAAAAATAATCTTTTTGTAAAAGAGCTAAAAAAAAATCAATATTTTTTTAATTCTTCTAGTGTACTTTTAAATTATTTTAAAAAAGTAAAAAATATTTCATTAAATACAGAAATTTATGAAATAAAAAATAATATTATTTATACATCCAAAGGAAAATTTAAAGCAAAAAACATTGTAGTTGCAACAGGAGGGCTTAGCTTTAAATCTCTTGGAGCAAGTTCAATTGGTTTTGATATAGCAAAAGATCTCTCTCATAATGTTATAGAACCAAAGCCAGCCCTTGTGGGACTTACAGTCCAGACAAATGAATCATGGTTTAAAAAACTTAGTGGTATTACAATATTTTCGCATGTAAAAATAGGGAAGTATTTATATAAAGATAATATACTTTTTTCTCATAGAGGAATTACAGGACCTGCAATTCTTAATGCTTCTCTTAGATGGGACAAAGGGAGAATAGAGATAGATTTTTTAGCTGGTAAAAAAGTTTTTAGTTTTTTAAAAAATCCAAACAAACAAATTTCAACTCAACTTCCTTTACCTAAAAGGTTTATAAAAGAGTTTTTAAATGCTACTGGAGTAGAAGATAAAAGGATTAAGTTCCTAAAAAAAGAAGAAAAAGAAAAATTAAAACTTTTAAATGTTTACTCTTTTGCACCTGCAGGGACATTTGGATTTGAAAGGGCTGAAGTAAGTAAAGGTGGAGTTGATACCAGAGAAATTGATGAATTTATGAGAAGTAAAATAAACCCAAATGTATTTTTTATAGGAGAGGTTTTAGATGTAACCGGTGAGCTTGGCGGATATAATTTTCAGTGGGCTTTTTCTTCCGCTTTTAGTGCATTTTTGTTTTTAAGGCGATAATGTTCAATTTTTAAAGTCAGTTCTATGTTTTTATTTTTTTTAGTAAAATCAATTGGAAAATAGACTCTTATTATGTATTTGTAGTTTTTAAGTGCGTCTATAAAATCATAAAAGTTTTTAGGTGAATTAATAGTAGCTTTTACGTAGTATGTAGTTTTTAGAAAATCATTTTTATAAGGCTTAGTTTTATCTTTTTTAATTTCTTTTATTTTCATAAATTTCTCAGCAAAAAGCTTAAAGTTTTTTTCATCAAAATCTCTTTTAAAAGCATTAATTATTTTTGCATTTTGTTTTTTTAGTTTGTTTAGAGAATTTAGTGTTAAATTATATTGATTTTTAACTGAAGTGTACTCAGCTTTTATTTTGTAATATTCATTTTGATTTTTTTTAAAATGTTTTATAGAAGGGGCTATGAAAATAGCAATTGCTAGAAGAGTAATAAAAATATATAATGTAAAAAAAAGAAAATTTTTTATAACATCTATACCATAAATTTTTATTTTTGGAATTTTGATGTTTGGTTTAGTTATTTTTAGTTTCATTACTCTCTTCTTTTATAAAGTTTTCAGATTTGAACTTATACCAGCCATTTGGTAACTCGTAAAAAGTAGTAATGGTTTTTGCAAAAATAGACTGCAAGGGTGGTAGCATTAATAAGTTGTATATGTCTTTTGTAGGTGTTATTCCATAAATTATAAGTTTATTGTGGTCCATATAAAATTTATCAAGAGTTATTGGGTCTGGAATTAAGTCAAGTAAATTTTTTATTTGTTGTTTAGTTAGAGCATTTTTTACATTTAAGTTTTCTTGTATTGCTTTTTGAGTATATATAAATTCTTTTTGCAAGTTAAGTTCAATTGTTTCTTTTTTTAGAAGATCTATTTCTTTAAGTAGTTTCCCAGTATCTTGTTTAAAAAAATAAGCTTTAATAACTAAAAGTAGAGCAAATAATAAATATAGCAAAAATGATATAACAATAAATATTAACCATAATTTTGTATCTTCTTTAAAAAGAGGTTTTTTCCCCGGTTTTGTAAAACTATATACTCTCAATGCTAAGCCTATTTATAGATTTTAGTAAATCTATCTGTTGTATTTCAGTTGATATGAATAGTTCATCTTCTATTAAGTTAGTAATTTGTATATCGATACCTACAGTATCTAAAATTATTATTTTTTCAATAAAATCGCTGCTGTAATTGTCATAGTAGTCTTTTAATGATTCTTTTATTGAATTAAGTATATTAACTTCTATATCAGTTGTCAACTCACTTTCTTTTAGGTTTTCATCAATTTCTTCAATATCAACGCTAGTTTCTTCAATGTCTTCACTTAACTCTTCAATATCTTCACTCAAATCTTCAATATCATCTAAAATATCTATATCTTCTATTTCTTCTTGTTTTTCTTCTTCTTCGTTTAGTTCTATTAAATCACTATAAATTGGTTTGTTGTTTTCATATCCTAAAATTGCTATATACTTATGCATAGTTAGTATATAAAATCTGTTTTTTTTATAAGTAGCAATACTATCTATTATAGCAAATACTGAATAAATAAAATCAATAGGTAATAAAAATTCTTTTTTTATGCTACTTAAATCATAAATAGAAGCGTAGAAAGAATATTTGTTATCGATACATAAAATTTTTATATTGTCATAATCTATATCTTTTTCAAGATATTTCTGTTTAGAACAGCTATCCATTACACCTTGATTTAGTGTTAAAAGCATTGTAGAGGTATAAGTTTGTGGGTTTTCATCTATTGTTTCTTTTATAAACTTTTCAAGTTCTTCTTTTTCGTTAAATTCTTTTTCAGTGCTTTGTAAAACTTTTTTATTTTTTACTATTTCAAGAATAAGTTTATAGTTGTTGTCTTTGTAGAAAGAGACAAATTGTTTTTTAAAAAATTTATCTAACATAGTGGGTGTGCTTTTAAATAGTTTTTAAGTTTTAAAGAATTACTAAGTTTAGTATATATTTGAGTGGTTGAAATAAATTCATGTCCTAAAAGTTCACTTACATCAGTAATTCTGGCTCCCTTATCTAGCAAGAAAGTAGCAAAAGAGTGTCTTAATTGATGTGGTGTTACATGAAGTCCTATTTTTTTAAACGCTTTTTGAATGATATATCTTAATTGATTGTCATCCATTTGATTTCCATTTTTTTCAAAAAGATATTTATTTCTAGGATTAATTTCTAAGAATTTGTTTATAAATTCTTTTAGTTTTGGATGAAGTGGAAGAAGTCTTGTTTTATTTCCTTTTCCAGTTATTTCTATCCATTCACCTTTTATGTCGTTTAATTTTATGTTTAATGCTTCACTGATTCTAAGTCCAAGGGAAAAAATTACCATAATAGCCAGATATTCTTCTAAATTTGCGACTTTTAATGCTTCTTTTATGTGTTCAATATTTATAGGTTTAGGTAAGGTTTTTGGTACTTTTATATGTTCATCACCTACTATTTTGTATTTATAACCTTGAATTTTTAAGAACTCAAAAAAACTTCTAAGGCTTGATATTTTTTTTGCAATAGTTTTTTTACTTAGGTTTGCAATATGCAGTCTATATGGAGTTATGTCAATGATATTTCCTTCTATTTCAATATGATTGATAGCTTCTTTTAATACACTTTCATATGTTCTGTATGTTTCTTTTGAACAAGTCTTTTGTATATGTTTTAAAAACTTAGTTACTTCAATTTCCAAAAAGTTCCTCATAAAGCCTTTTTACCTTTTCGTATCTTTTTTTTGCTTTTTCTTTTAAATCTTCTGGTAATAAAAGAGAAGGTTTTAATGTTTTATATTCATCTAGTAAAATTTCTAGCATCATTTTTATTCTAAGTTTATCTTTTTTTGTTACTATAGATTTATTTGCTATTTGTTCTATTTTTTTAAAATATCTGTCACTATCTTCTATAAAGGTTGACCATTCATTTGCTATTTTACTTTGAGTTTCAATTGTAAATGCCATTCTGTTATAAGGATCGATAATATAGGCCTTATGGGCAAGGTTATAAGCTTTTTTGAAATTACCTATTTCAAAATAATACCTTGCCTCAAGTGAAAGCCTATATGATGGATTAAAATAAAAATATAATATACTACCTATTACTATAATAAGCAAAAATAGAATTATCTTTTTTATATTACTTTTCCTTTTAGTGTATGTTTATTGGCTTCTTCTATTTTTACATCGACTATTTTACCAAGTAAATTAGGGTCTTTGTCAAGTTTTACAGTGAAAAAATTATCACTTTTACCCATTCCTTCTTCTTCTACTAAAACTTTATATACTTTTCCAACTTGACTTTTGGCAATTTCATCAAGAATTTGTGAATGAAGGTTTTGAAGTGTATATAGTCTTTCTTTTGCTATTTCTTTTGGTACTTGGTTTGTAAAGCTAGCAGCTTCTGTTAAAGGTCTTGGAGAATACACAAAACTAAAAATTTGTTCAAATCTAACTTTTTCTACAACATCGAGAGTATCTTTAAAGTCTTCTTCACTTTCTCCTGGAAACCCTACAATAATATCAGTAGAAATTGCTACATCTGGAATTTGTCTTAAAATTTCGCACCTATTTAAAAACCATTCTTTAGAATATCCTCTTCTCATATCTTTTAATACTTTAGTACTTCCACTTTGAAGAGGGAAGTGAATATGCTTACAAATTTTTGGATTATTTGCGAATTCATCTAAAAACTTATCATCAGCATGAAGAGGATGAGGTGAAGTAAATCTAATTCTTTTTACTCCATCAATTTGGCTAACTTCTCTTAATAAATCCGTAAAGTCTACTTTAGGGTGGTCTACACTAAATCTTTTTCCATAATTATTTACATTTTGCCCAAGAAGAGTTATTTCTTTTACACCATCATTAACTAACTCTTCAACTTGTTTTAATATTAAATCCATAGGAATTGAAATTTCTTTTCCTCTAGTTTTAGGTACAATACAAAAACTACACTTCTTATCACAACCAATCATAATATTTACAAAGTCTTTATAAGGATTTTTTCTTGTATTTTTAAAAACATATGTAGTGTCGTCATAATCAATGTCAGTTATTACTGCTTTTTCTTTTTCAACAACTTCTGTTATTCTGCTGACATTTCTAGCACCAAGTACGAAGCTAACAAAAGGGGCTTTTTTTATAATTTCTTCTCCTAAATGACTTGCTGTACATCCACATACCCCAAACTTAGCATCAGGGTTTAACTTTTTTAAAGCACCAAGTTCTGAAAAAAGTTTAGCAACAGGTTTTTCTCTAACAGAACAAGTATTTATAATTATTAAATCTGCTTCTTTTGGATCTTCAGTAGTAGAATAAGAAGAAGATAGCTCAGCAATTATATGCTCGCTATCTTTTACATTCATTTGACATCCAAAAGTTTCAATATAAAGTTTTTTCATTAGCCATTCTCCATTTTATTAACTATATAATGTGTAATTCATACATATAAGCACCTTCGTCAAGGCCAAATTTTACTTCTCTAAAATATACAGAATGTCCTTCTTCTTCAAGTTTATCTATTAAGTCTTTTAAATCTTTATAGCTTGTGTCTTTATGAAAATAAAAAAAGCTACCCGGCTGAATTTCATTTAAAAACTCATCATATGTTTTTTCAATTATTTGATTATCGGCGCCGATAAGTTTTAGTTTCATGCATTTCCTTTTTATTATTATTTTATCAAAAATTTGTGTAAAATTATAACAAAAAAAAGGGTATAGAAGAGGTGAGAAGGAATAGAAGGGTAGTATTTAAAGTTTCTTGTCTTCTTACCTTTTCTAAGTACTAAATAAAAAAGGATTAGCGTGGAAAAAATATTGGATTTGTTATCACTAGTAGCTAATGAAAAGGGACTGGATTTTAATGAAGTAAAAGAAGCTTTTAAGAGATCTATTGTAAAAACAGCAAAAAAAGTGCTAGGTAACATTGATATAGATGTAGAGCTTGAAGATGGTGAATTAAAAATTTATCAAAACTTTATTATTGTAAATGATGATAGAGCATTAGAAGAGAGTGGAAAATATTTGTATCTTGATGAAGCAAGAGAATTTGATCCGAATGTACAAATTGGAGACAAATTAAGAGCTGAGCTTGATTTAGGCAAGCTTGGAAGAAGTGGTGCTATGGCACTTCAAAGAGAGTTTGAACGTGAAATTACAAGACTATTAGAAAATGAAATTTATAGAAAACTTATATCAAAACTAAATACAATTGTAAGTGGAGAAGTTGTAAAAGTAGATAGTGAGGAAAACACTTGGGTAGAACTTAATGGTGTAAGAGGGGTGCTTCCTAGGAGAAATAGAATTAAGGGAGAAAAATTTGAAGTAGGTGATGTATTAAAGTCACTTCTAAAATATGTTCATTTTGACAATAAAAAAGGAATTACTATTGAACTTAGTCGTACTTCTCCTAAATTTTTAGAAAAATTAATAGAAGCAGCAGTTCCTGAGGTTAGAGATGGAATTATTAAAATTCATATTAGTGCTAGGATTCCTGGAGTTAGAAGTAAAGTAGCAGTTAGTAGTTTAAATCCAAAAATTGATCCAATAGGTACTATTATTGGTAAAAATGGAGTAAGAATCAATGCTATTTCAAATGAATTAAATGGAGAAAATATCGATGTAATTGAATATTCAAAAAAGAAAGAGATATTTGTTGCAAGGGCATTATCTCCTGCAATTGTTAAAAATGTAAAAATTGATGAAAAAGAGGGAGTAGCATATGTTGAAGTTGCTCCAGAAGAAAAAGCAAAAGCAATTGGTAAAAATGGAGTAAATATAACTTTAGCTAGTATGCTTACAAAATATAAAATAGAGTTAACTGAACCAAAAGAAAAGACAACTGATACGAGTAAGTTAGAGAGTTTATTTAAAATTTAAGGATTGAATAGTGAGATATTTTTATTTTTCTTTTTTGGTTGCTTTAATTGGTCTAATACTAGCTTTTTTTGTAGGAGGATGGTCTTCAGTTTATATTACAGCCATTTTAGCAATTTTAGAAATTTCCCTTTCTTTTGATAATGCTGTAGTTAATGCAAAAATATTAAAAAATATGGATAGTGTTTGGCAAAAGAGGTTTTTAACTTGGGGTATTTTAATAGCTGTGTTTGGAATGAGATTTGTTTTTCCTATTTTAGTTGTTGCAGTTGCAGCAAATTTAGGAATAATGGAAACTATTAATATAGCTTTATTTGAGCCTAAAAAATACCATGAAGTGTTACTTGTAATTGAAAAGTTAATTTATGCTTTTGGTGGTGCTTTTCTTTGGATGGTATTTAGTGACTTTTTATTTGAAGAAAAAAAAGTTAGATGGATAAAACCTATTGAAAGAACTGCTGAGAAATTTGGTAAAGTAAATAATATTTCTTTAATAATAGCGATAATTATTGGAATAATAGTTGTGTATGATTCAGAGGATTATAAAATTGCTATTGCTTACTTTTTAGGTCTTCTTAGTTATTCAATTTTGCATGGAGTAAATGAAGCTTTAAGTGGTGAAGGTATAAAAAATGGTCTTATGGGATTTATTTATTTAGAAGTTTTAGATGCAAGTTTTTCTTTTGATGGAGTTATTGGAGCTTTTGCAATAACTTCAAATATTTTAATTATTATGATAGGTCTTGGAGTTGGAGCTATGTTTGTTAGAAGTCTTACTATTTGGATGGTAAAAGAGGGTGTACTTGATGAGTATAAATATCTTGAACATGGTGCTCATTATGCAATAGGGGTTTTAGCTGTTATTATGTTATTAAAAATTTTTATTCATGTTGGAGAAATTGTTACTGGGACTCTTGGACTTGGTCTTTTAATGTTGGCATTTTTACACTCTAAGTTTGAATCTAAACAATTTTAATTTCAAGTTCTAAATTTATACCAAATTTTTCATACACTCTTTTTTTTGCTTCATTTATTAAAAACATCATATCTTCAAATTTTCCCCCACCAACATTTATAAAAAAGTTTGCATGTAGTTCACTTACCATTATGCCACCTTTTTTTAATCCTTTCATACCTACATCTTCAATGAGTTTTCCTGCAAAATTTCCTTTTGGGTTTTTAAATACGCTTCCAAGACTAGGAGCAATTGGTTGGTTTTTGCGAAGAAGTTTTAATTTCTCATCTAACTCAAAATCAAAGTCTTTTTTTATTTCAAAAATCGCTTCAAAAATAGGAGTATTGATGTTTGAGTATCGGTAATTAAAATTTAAGTCTTTTTTTTCTTTTAAGCCAGTGAGTGTTTTTATAGCAATTAAATTATTTGAAATTTCTTCTTCTTTTACTCCCGCATTCATTTTTATACTGCCACCAATAGTCCCAGGAAGTTTTGCTAAAAATTCAAATCCGCCGATGTTATTTTTTTTACAATAATTATATAAACTTCTATTTTTTACTTTTCCTCCAATTCTTAAATAGCCATTTTTGTATTCAATAAATTTATATTTGTCACTTAATATTCCAAGATTTTTTGCATTTGGAGAAATTAGTGTATTTGTAGCTCTTCCAATTAAAAACTCATTATTGAAATTTTCTTCATCAATAATTTTGACTTTTATTTTAGGACCTATTTTTATAGAAGAGAATTTAGAAAAATTAATTTCTATCCACTTTTCACTTTTCATTTTTTACTTTCTAGCGAAGAAATGTTGGTATAAGACTAAAAATATATTTTGTAAAGTCAATCATCTCATTCATCATCCAAGGCATTGTAAAAATTAAAACAACTGCGATTGCAAGGATTTTTGGAACAAAACTTAAAGTCATTTCATTAATTTGAGTTGTAGCTTGAAAGATTGAAATGAGTAGTCCTACTATCATTCCAACAAGTAACGTCGGAAGTGATAAAAGTAAGGCAAGTTTTAGAGTTGTTACTGCTAAAGCAATGATTTCAGATTGCATTATTTACTCCTAATACTTTTAAAAGGGCGATTTCTACTTTTTTGATTTCTTCATCTGTTAATTTAGTAACTATTCCTTTTGAGAAAAGTATTTTGCTGCTTGAAATTATACCAATTGCATTTGTTACTATTTCACTGTCACGAGTCATTAAATCTCTTTTTGGTATAAAAACTCTATATTCACCTCCTAAAATTTGACCAGATAGTGGTAGTACTACGACTGTGTGATAAAGCCCCTCAAAACAGGCTCTATTTAAGAAGTTATTTTGGTAGATTAAAAATGGTCTGATTTTTGCAGAATCTGTTAACTTTGCAAAATAAACTTCTCCTCTTTTAAACAAAGGAACTTTATCATCTTTAAACTCTCCTTCAAAAAAATCTATATAACTTTGTTTTTGAGTACGGGGTTTACATTTTAGTGCATTTATATTTTTTTCAAGCCATTTTTCATAATTCTCCATTCTCAATTCTCCCTCTATACCAAAAAAAAATTGAAAGTTTAGTTTTCTAAACTTTCAATTTTCCATTCTTAATTTAATATATTCTTTAGGCACCATATATTCTCTAACATCTTTAATAAAAGGAAGAAGACCATATTTATGACCTATACTAAAAAGCTTATTAATTGCTTCAATTTGTTCTTCATCTAAAGTTATTGACTTATCATTTGCATAAAGACTTAGATATTTATCAAGAGTTTTATCGTCAACTCTTACAAGGTTTCTCTCAAGGAGCATATTAGCAAGTATTTTTTTATGATTATTTGCAACTTCTACGGCTTTTGTTAGAATATTTTCTATTTTTATTGCATCAAGCAGTGGGATAGAACGTCTAATAACCATACCTCCAAGGGGTAGAGGCCTATTTCCAGCTAAGTCTATCCAAATATCCCATAGCTCTTTTTCAACTTCAAGTTTTTCGTCAAAAGTTAAAATACTTTCATGTATTAAAACTCCAGCATCTACTTCACCACACAAAATGGCATTTTCTATTTCAAGGAAATTTTTATAAACAATTCTTGCTTTTGGGTAAGCAATTTTAAAAATCAACGCATTTGTAGTATGTTCTCCGCTTAATGCAACTTTAAAATTTGGTTTTAGTTTTTTGCCTTTAAGCTTAACAAGCTTTGGACCATATCCATATCCAAAACTTATAGCAGTTTGAAGCAAGGCATATTCATCTTTTATAAATGGATAAACACCAAAACTTATTGCACTCACATCATAGATATTATTTAATGTTTTTTGGTTTAGTGTTTCAATATCTTCAGCAATATTTTCAAACTTATATTTAACTTGGAACTTGGAACTTGGAACTTGGCAACTATCTATCCAGCCAAATTTGATAGCATAATACATAAAAATATCATCTGCGTCAGGAGAATGTGCAATGGTATAAATTTTCATCTGTTTCCTTATTTAGCTAATTGCCTTTTTTACAAATTATATCAAAAATGATATAATTGCATATATTACATATAAAGGATTTTTATGGATGAGAAAAAACAAAAAGCTCTTGAGCTTGCTTTAAAGCAAGTTGAAAAGCAGTTTGGAAAAGGCTCTCTAGTTAAGCTTTCTGAAAAAGAAATAGAACCAATTGAATCAATTCCCACAGGTAGTTTTGGACTTGATTTGGCTTTAGGAATTGGAGGAATTCCAAAAGGAAGAATTACTGAAGTTTATGGACCAGAGAGTAGTGGTAAAACGACTCTTGCACTTTCTATTATAGCTGAGGCTCAAAAACAAGGTGGAATAGCAGCATTTATTGATGCAGAACATGCATTTGACCCTATTTATGCAAAAAATATAGGAGTTGATATTGATAATTTATTAGTTTCTCAACCAGATTATGGAGAACAAGCTCTTGAGATTGTGGAAACTCTTGCAAGAAGTGGAGCTGTTGATATTATTGTAGTGGACTCAGTAGCAGCCCTAACTCCAAAAGCAGAAATTGAAGGAAATATGGGGGATGCTCAAGTAGGGGTTCAAGCAAGACTTATGAGTCAAGCTCTAAGAAAACTTACTGCTGCAATTCATAAAATGAATACAACTGTTGTTTTTATTAACCAGATAAGAATGAAAATAGGAATGATGGGATATGGAAGTCCTGAAACTACAACAGGAGGTAATGCACTTAAATTTTACTCTTCAGTGAGACTTGATGTAAGAAGAATTGCTACTTTAAAGCAAGGTGATAAAGAAGTAGGAAATAGAGTAAAAGTAAAAGTAGTAAAGAATAAAGTAGCACCTCCTTTTAGAATAGCTGAGTTTGATATTATGTTTGGAAAAGGAATTAGCCGCGAGGGTGAGATACTTGATTATGGTGTAAAGCTTGATATTATTGATAAAAGTGGAGCTTGGTTTAGTTATGGTGCTGAGAAACTAGGGCAAGGTAAAGAAAATGCAAAAGAGTATTTAAAAACTCATCCAGAATTAGCACATGAAATTGAACAAAAAATAAAAGAATCTTTAGGGGTAGAGCTTTCTAATATGATTGACGCAATTGAAAATAAACAAGATGAAGAAAAAGGAGAGTAAATGGTAGTAATTGATAACGTGTTTGCAGATGAGGTAATAGATTCTAGAGGAAATCCAACAGTTAGAGCAACGGTTGTTTTAAGTGATGGAAGCAGTGCAAGTGCGATTGTTCCAAGTGGAGCGAGTACAGGAGTTAATGAAGCACTTGAGCTTCGTGATAAAGATGAAAGATTTGGAGGAAAAGGTGTAATTAAAGCTTGTGAAAATGTAAATACAATAATTGCAAATGAACTAATTGGTCTATCACCTTATGATCAAGCTGAAATTGATAATATTATGATAGAACTTGATGGAACTGATAATAAATCTAAACTTGGAGCTAATGCTATTCTTGGTGTATCGATGGCAGTTGCTAGAGCTGCTGCAAATAGTCTTAATTTACCACTTTATAGATATCTTGGAGGAAGTAATGCGCTTGTAATGCCAACTCCTATGCTTAATATTATAAATGGTGGTGCTCATGCTGATAATAATGTTGATTTGCAAGAGTATATGATTATGCCAACTGGTTTTGATGATTTTGATATGGCTCTTAGAGCATCAAGTGAAATTTATCATACATTAAAAAAACTGTTAGCAGAAAATTCTCTTTCAACTTCACTTGGAGATGAGGGTGGATTTGCTCCAAATCTTAAAAATAATGAAGAGCCAATAGAGTATATTATAAAAGCAATAGAAAAAGCTGGTTATAAACCAGGTGAAGAAATAGTAATAGCTCTTGATGCTGCAAGTAGCGAGTTTTATAAAGATGGAAAATATGTTTTAGCAGGTGAAAATAGAGAACTTACAGGAGAGGAGTTAGTAGAGTTTTATGCTAAATTATGTGAAAAATATCCGATAGTTTCTATTGAGGATGGATGTGCTGAAGAGGACTTTGATGGATGGAAAATTTTAACTGAAAAACTTGGAAATAAAATCCAACTAGTTGGTGATGACTTGTTTGTTACAAATAAAAAACTTCTTCAAAAAGGTATTGATTTAGGAATAGCAAATGCTATTTTAATTAAGCCAAATCAGATAGGAAGTGTGACTGAAACAATGCAGACGGTTAGACTTGCTCAAAGAAATGGATATAATTGTATAATGAGTCATAGAAGTGGTGAGAGTGAAGATGCGTTTATTGCTGATTTTGCAGTGGCTCTTAATACTGGACAAATTAAAACAGGAGCACCTGCAAGAGGTGAGAGAACTGCAAAATATAATAGACTTCTTCAAATTAATAGAAGTACATATGGAACTGAATATATAGGAGAAAGTTTTAAACGATGAAAGGTTTTTTCTTTTCATCGTAAGTTGTAAAAATGATAGAATTTGATGAGATTTTTCCTGAAAAAAAATTTGATTATAAAATTTTAATTGTTATAATCGCTGCTATATTAGTTGCATTTTATATAGTTGATTTGATGTTTGGTACTAGGTCTTTTTCAAGAATGCTTGATTTAGAAAATAGTGTAAAGGCTTTAGAAAAAAGGGTGAGCGATTTAAAAAAAGAGAATGAAAAACTTCAAAAAGAGTATTTTGAACTAAAAGAATTGGAGGGGTAGTGAAATTTATATTTTTGTCTATATTTTTAGCTGGTGTTTTGAGTGCCAGGATAAATCCTTTTGAACCTGTAGTAAAACCTGTAAATATTCAAAAAGTAAAACCTGTTTATTTTAAAAAAGCTACTATTTATCTTCCAAACGATGCAAGAATTTTAAAAGATGTAATATTTGTATATCAAACAGTTAATAGTGATATAAAACAAAAAATAGTAAATATAGACAAAAATATAGATTTTCACTCTCCTTTTATTTTAACTCATAGTCCCAAAAATTTTGGATTTATTAATAGTAACTTTAGATATTTTACGCTTTATATAAAAAATAAATCAGCATTTTTAAAAACCAAAGATAAATGTGAGAGAACTTTTTTTTTAATTAATCCTTTTAGGTTAGTATTAGACTTTAAAAGAAAAAGTAACATTCCTACAATTCGAAAAAGTTTTAATAGCTTTATAAAAAAAGTGATTATAGGTTCTCATAGTAATTTTTATAGAGTTGTTTTATATCTTGACGCAAATTATAACTATAAAATTAAAAAAATGGATGATGGAGTAAAAATTGATTTCTACTAACATTATTTTAATTGGATTTATGGGAAGTGGCAAAAGTACTCTAGCAAGAGCGTTAGCAAGAGAGCTTAATACATATTTTATCGATACAGATAATTTAATAGAAAACTTTGAAAATAAAAGTATAAATAAGATTTTTGAAAGTGAAGGAGAGCAATCTTTTAGAGAAAAGGAACGTTACTGTTTTAATTGGATAAAACATAATGTAAAGTCCACAGTAATTTCTGTTGGAGGAGGTTTTCCTATATTTATTCCAGAAATTAAAGAAGCTGGAATTGTAATTTATCTTAAGGTACCTTTTGAAGAAATTTTAAAAAGAATGGATGAAAATGAAATAAAAAAAAGACCACTTTTTAAGGATATACAAAAGGCAAAAGAGCTATATGAAAAAAGAGATAAAATATATACAAAATTAGCCGATTTTATTATAGAAAACAAAAACTTATCAAAAAGTATAGAAGAAGTAAAGGAGATATTAAATGCAAGTAAATAATATTAATCCTTCTCAATTAATGGATGCTATACAAATTAATACTCAAAAAAAAGCTCAAGATGTAGTTAAAAATGTAATTGGTAATTTACTTGAAAAAACTTTTGAAAACACAATGAAAATTCAAGAAGAAGTAGCTAAAACCACTGGAGCAGGGGCTAACTTGAATATAAAAGCTTAAGTGGAAAGTGAAAAATTAAAAATGAAAAATAAAAAGTGGAAAAGAGAATTAAAAGAGTTTTATAAAAGTAGAAAAGATTTTATTGAGTTTAGTTGTAATATTGATGAAACTGATGTTTTTGATCCATATATTGATGAAAAAAAAGATAATCCTATTATGATAATAGGAGAAGCTCCGGGTGAGAATGAAGTTAAATTAAAACAGCCTTTTGTAGGCAAAGCTGGTGAAAATTTAACTTATTTGATATCTTTAAGTGGGCTTGATCGAAAAATAGACTTTTTAATAACAAATGCTTTTCCTTTTAGAACAAAAGATGGAAACAAAAATCGCACTCCAAAAGCTAGCGAACTTAAAATAGGAGCTGAGCTTCTAAAAATTGAGATAGAAATAGTTAAACCTAAGATAATTTTACTTCTTGGAAACTCTGCTATAAAAGCTTTTTCTTATTTAGAACCAAAAGTTAAAAATTTAGAAAAATGTGGATTTTACGAAATAAATAATCAAAAATATGGAATATGTTATCATCCATCTCCATTAGCATTTAATAGAAAAGAGATAAGAGAGAGTTTAGAAAGATTTTTTAAAACTATTTCGTATTGTTTTGGTCAATGAATTTAACAGCTATTCCTTCTGCACAAGCTCTTTGTACCCAAGGACCAAATCCAGGAAGTATATATAATGCAAACCATCCCCATTGAGTTACACATGTGGGGGTTATTACATATTGATCGTTATGAACCCATTTAACCTTAATAACCCCATTTCCTCCTAATGCTTTAGATTTTTCATTTAATGTTTCTAAAGTGTTACTTGCTATACTTACACAATCTTCCCATACAAACCCTGATGCACAAGCTCTAATAGGAGCAATCTCTTTATAATTTCTATTACCGCCTAAATTTTGAGAATATGCATTATAGTCATTATATTTTATAGTAGCTGTCTTGTAAGTACAACCTGTTATTAAAAAACTTCCTGCAATTAGTGTTGAAATTATAGATTTTTTCATCCTTTCTCCTTTTTTATTTTAGGTACAATTATATAAAAATTTTTATAAGGTTCAAAGTTGGCAGATGATTTAGAAAAGACAGAAGAACCCACTCCCAAAAAACTTGAGGATGCAAGGAAAGAAGGCAATATTGCAAAATCAATTGAGTTTAGTGGTTTTGTTGTATTGCTTATAGCTGCAATTGTACTTATTTTTTATCTAAAATATGTAACTTTTTATATGGAAGAATTTTTTAGATATTATACTTCTTTTATAGGAAATGAACTTACAAAAAATATGATTTTTGAGATAGTTTTAAAGAGTGTTTATTATATTTTCATACTTTTAGCTCCTATTTTTATAGCAGTAGTGTTAGCTGCAATTATTGGAAATGTGGCTCAATTTGGATTTTTATTTACTATTAAGCCTATTTTGCCAAAATTTGATAAGATAAATCCAATAAAGGGGCTTAAACGACTTTTTAGTATTAAAACATTAGTAGAAGGTCTTAAAACTACTCTTAAAACTTTTATAGCTTTTTTAGTAGGTTTTACTCTTTTTTATAATTTTTTGCTAGAGTTGCCAAAATTAGAACTGATGAGTTTTTTTGAACAGTTAAAATGGTTTGCAGATAAAGCGGCAATACTCATTTTTTCACTGCTAGGAGTTTTTTTTGTTTTTGCTCTTATTGATTTTGTTTATCAAAAGTATACTTATAAAAAGTCTCTTAGAATGAGTAAACAAGAAATAAAAGATGAATATAAACAAACTGAAGGAAATCCTGAAGTAAAAGCCAAAATTCGTCAACTTCAAAGAGAAATGGCTAAAAAAAGAATGATGGCAGATGTACCAAAAGCAGATGTAGTTATTACAAACCCTACTCATTATGCAGTAGCTATTAGATATGATAAAACAAAAGATGAAGCTCCAAGAGTAATAGCAAAGGGAGTTGATAATTTAGCTTTAAAGATTAAAGAAATAGCTAGAGATGCAGGAGTTATGATAATAGAAAATCCGCCTCTGGCAAGAGAACTTTATAAAAGTGTAGAGGTTGATGAGATTATTCCTCCAAAACTTTATAAAGCAGTTGCAGAGGTTCTTGCATATGTTTATAAAGCAAAAGGAATGGTATAATTAAGTAGCCAAGTTCTGAGTTCTAAGTTCCAAGTAATAGAGGACAATGAACAATGAAAAGTGAAAATTAAACAAATAACTAATAACCAATACACCAATATACCAATATATAAATTAACCCTGTTTGTAAAATGTTATAATTTTAAAATATTTTAATAAAGGATAAAAAATGGAAAATATTAATAGTTTATTTGAAAAAACATATGAAAAAATAAAAGAAGCAAAAGCAATAGTTTTAATTTCTCATGTTAATCCTGATGGTGATGCACTTGGGAGTAGTTTAAGTATGTATACAATATTAAAGAAAATGGGTAAAAAAGTTAGTGTTTTTAATGTTACAAAACCACTTCCTCAGTATCTTGACTTTTTGCCAAATTTTAACAAAGTTACTAATAAGCTTCCTGATAATTTTGATTTAATGATAAGTTTTGATTGTGGAAGTTTTGATAGACTTGGGATTGAAGAAAAGCCAAAATTTTTAATAAATATTGACCATCATATTTCAAATACAAATTATGGTGATATAAATATAATTGATTCAAATGCAGCTTCAACTTCTCAAGTAGTGTATAATTTTTGTAAATATAATAATATTGAAATTGATAAAGAAAGTGCTATTTGTATGTATACGGCTCTTGTAACAGATACAGGAAGTTTTCAGTATGAGAGTGTTAATGAAAAAGTGTTTTTAATGGCGACCGATATGGTAAGGGCTGGAGTTGATGTGGCATTTATATCTAAAATGCTGTTTCAAAGAGATAGGCTCTCTCGCCTTAGACTACTTGCAAAAGCTTATGATACTATTGAGATGTGTTGTGATGGTGAGGCTATTTTTGCTCATGTCACAAAAGAGATGATGGAAATTACAGGTGCTATAAAAGATGATACTGATACCATTGTAAATTCTTTGCGCGCTATAAGAACGGTCGAAATAGCATGTATGCTAAGAGAAGATGATGAGGGTATAAAAGTTAGTCTTAGAAGTAAAAATTATGCAGATGTAAGTAAGATTGCTGAGGCTCTTGGTGGAGGTGGTCATGTTAGAGCTGCTGGTGCTACAATAAAAGGTGAATTTGATTTTGAAAAAGTCAAGGAAATATTAAAAGAATATATTACTAAAGCTTTAAAGGAAAATAAATGAAAAAATTTTGGATTTTAGTTTTTATATTAGTTTTTAGTGCTTTAGGATTTGTATATTTTTCACCTATGTTTGAAAAAAATCCACCAAAAATCAAAATTTATACTAATGGTTTTACAAACCTTAAAAATCCTATAAAATTAGAGATAAAAGATGATAGTGGGATAAAGAGTTATAAGATTGTATTGATAGCTGAAGATGTAAAAGAGCTATTGAATGTAGAAAAAAAACTTGGAAAAGATGTAGTAATAAACTTAAAACTTCCAAAAAATATAAAATCAAAACAAATAAAGCTTATTGTAGAAGCTGTTGACACTTCAAAGTGGCACTTTTTTGCAGGAAATGAATCAAAAAAAGAAGTTATTTTAAATGTAGATAAAATTGCACCTGATGCTCAGGTGGTAACTAACTCTTATGCAATTGGAAGAGGAGGTAGTGGAGCAGTAGTAGTAAAAGTAAGTGATGCCAATTTGAAAGACAAATATATATTAGTGAATGGTAAATATAAATTTAAACTCACTCCTTTTGTAAAAAATGGATATTATGTTGCATTAATTGCTTGGCCAATTAATGAAAAAACATTTGATGCTAGCTTAATTGCAATTGATGAGGCTGGTAATAAAGTTAGTGAGCATATTCCTTTTTATTGGAAAACAAAAGGAATTTATAAACCAAAAAATGTAAAAATAAATATTACAGATAAATTTATTGAAAATATTGCAAAGAGAGTGCTTGAAAGAGCTGGGTTTGATATTCCAAAAGATGTAGTGGCGATTTTTAAGATGGTAAATGAAAAGGTAAGAGCTATTAATGAATCAAAAATTTATAATATTACTTCAAAAATTTATGAGGATAAAGTAAATAGTTTTTATATATCAAGATTTAATCCTCTGCCTTCTAGTGCAAAAAGAGCTGATTTTGGAGAATTAAGACATTATATATACGAAAACGCAGAAATTTCAAAGGCTATTCATAAAGGAATTGATTTAGCTAAAATTAAAAGAGCTAAAATTTATGCTAGCAACACTGGAAAAGTAGTAGCAAGTGAATATATTGGAATATATGGTAATACACTAATTATTTATCATAAACTAGGGCTTTACACACTTTATGGGCATACTAGTGAGTTTAAAGTAACAAAAGGTGATATAGTTAGAAGAGGAATGTTGATTGCAAGAACAGGTGCTACAGGAGCTGTATTTGGAGATCATTTGCATTTTGGAGTATATGTACAAGGATATCCAGTTCAGCCTATTGAGTGGATGGATAGTCATTGGATAAAAACTAATATAATTAACGTAATAAAAGAAGGAAGAAGGCTTATTCTAAAATGAAACAGAAGACTTTAAGAGTTTTTGAGGTAGATAATTTTGAAAACTTAAAGAAGGTTATAGATTCAAAATTACCTTTGGTTAAGAATCATTTTTTTATGTTAAAAGAAAAAAATAAAGAAATTGAAGATTTTTTAAAAGAGAAAAATCTTAAGTTCTTTATCTTAAATGATGAATGTTTTTCTAGAGAGTTAAAAATAATTGAAAAAGAAAAAGTAGTAATTAAAGAGCCTACAACTAAAATTTATGATAAAATTATAAGAAGTGGTGAAGAGATCATTGGCGTTGGTAATTTTGTATTTTTGCAAAGAATAAATGCTGGGGCTAAGATAGAAGTTAAAGGTAATGTAGAGATTTTAGATGAAAACCAAGGTCTTGTAATAGTTACCGGAGAGTATATGGTAATTAAAAAAAATAAAGGGACGATAATATTTAATGAAGAAGAGATAGGAGAAGTAGAGAGACTTACTATCTTTACAGAAAAGTTTAAAAAGGTTATAGAATGAAACAAAAAACTATTAAAAAGCCTGTTGAGGTTGTAGGTATTGGGCTTCATAAAGGAGTGCCTGTTAAACTAAGACTTGAGCCTTTAGGAGAAAATAGTGGAATTGTTTTTTATAGAAGTGATAAAGCTGTTAGTATTCCTTTAAAGCCAGAATTTGTTGTAGATACTAAAATGGCAACAGTATTAGGAAATAAAGGAGCAGTAGTTTCTACAATTGAGCATTTAATGAGTGCTATTTATGCTTTTGGTATTGATAATTTAAGGATTGTATTAGATAATGATGAAGTACCAATTATGGATGGTAGTGCTATTAGTTTTGTAATGATGATTAAAGAAGCTGGAATTGAAGAGTTGAGTGAGCCTAAAAAGTTTTTAAAAATAACAAAAGAAGTAAAAATTGAAGATGGAGAAAAATTTGCTATTTTAAAACCATCAGAAAAAATCAAATTTGGCTTTGAGATTAATTTTAATCATCCTGTAATTGGAAATCAAAAATATAGCTTTAATTTTTCTACTAATAAATTTATCGAAGAAATAGCACGTGCTAGGACTTTTGGATTTTTAAAAGAAGTACAATACTTAAGAAGCATAGGATTAGCTCTTGGAGGAAGTCTTGAAAATGCAATTGTTTTAGATGATAAAGGTATTTTGAATGAAACTTTAAGATTTCCAGATGAGTTTGTAAGACATAAAATTCTTGATGCAATTGGGGATATGAGTCTACTAGGGTTTAATTTTATAGGAGAGTATGAGGCATATGCTAGTGGACATCATTTAAATCATTTGTTAACTCTTAAAGTATTTGAAGAAAATGCATATGAAATAGTAGAGTTTACAAAAGAGGAGCTAAATATTGTCAAAGCTTTTGGTTGATGTAGTTGTAATTCCTATAGCAACTCCAATGCTAGTTGGAATTTATGAAAATGGAAAACTTATTAGAGAGATTAAAAAATCTGGTATGACTAGTGATATTTTGCCAGAAATTTTTGATGAAATTTTATGTGAGTATAATATAAAACACATAATTTATGCAAAAGGACCAGGTAGCTATATGTCAATTAAACTTGCTTTTATTTTTTTTAAAACTCTTGAAATTGCAAAAAGTATAAAACTTTTAGCCCAAGATGGATTCTATTTTAATAATAATACTCCTATAAAGGCTGTGGGAAATTCTTTTTTTCTGAAAAAAGACGGTATAATTTCAATAGAGAAAAATCTTAAAGAGGGTGAATTTAAACTGCCTAGATTTTTAAATTTAAATGACTTTAGTGAAGATACATCACCTCTTTATGTATTAAAAGCTGTGTAGAAGGATTTTAATGGTTATAACTGTACCAGCAACAAGTGCAAATTTAGGCCCTGGATTTGATACATTAGGTTTAGCACTAAATTTAAGAAATGAAATTGAAATAAAACCAGCAAGTTTTACAACTATTGAAATTTATGGAGAGAATGCAGATTATTTAAAGAGTTTAAAAAGAAATTATTTTGTTGATATTTTTAATGAAATCTATAAAAATTTAACTGGAAAAACAGATAGTTTTAGTTTTAAGTTTAATAATAAAATTCCACTTAGTCGTGGACTTGGAAGTAGTTCAGCTGTAATAGTTGGGGCAATTACAGCAGCATATGAAATGGCACAAGTTCCTTATAAAAAAGATAAAATCATAAATTTAGCTCTAAATTATGAACCACACCCTGATAATATTACACCTGCAACACTTGGTGGGTTTTGTGTAGCTAGACTCAAAAAAAATAGAGTATATTTTCTTAAAAAGTTTATACCGACAAATTTAAGAGCAGTTGTTGTAATACCAAATAAACCAGTTTCTACTGCAAAAAGTAGAAATACTTTAAAGTCTCATTATCCTCTAAAAGATGTAGTAACTAGTATGTCATCAACTGCTATGATAACTGCAGCATTTTTTAGTGAAAAGTTTGATATTTTAAGATATATAGTTGAAGATAAAATTCATCAAGAAAATAGAATGAAAATGATGCCAGAACTCTTTAAAGTCCGTGAAATAGCACTAAGAGAGGGTGCTTTAATGTCTACTCTTAGTGGAAGCGGGTCTACATTTTTTAATCTAGCTTATAAAGATGATGCTTATAATATTTATAGTGCTTTAAAAGATAATTTTAAAGACTTTAATGTAAAAATTTTATATTTTGATAATGTAGGAGTAAAAGTATATAATTAAACAATGGAAAATGGAAAATGGAAAGTGAAACTACCTATTAGAATGTGTGTTGTGTGTAGAAAGAGGTTTTATCAAAAAGAATTAAATAGGTTGCAGTGTAAAAATAAAAAAATAATTTCTTTTAGTGGAGTTGGTAGAAGTTTTTATGTATGTGGTAGTTGTATTAATGATAAAAAATTAATAAAATACATTTTGAGACTATGCAATATTTCAAAAGAGGAGGCAAAAAATCAAATTTTCCATTTTCCATTTTCCATTGTAAATTAAAAAAAGGAGTTTACTTGAAGTTAAAAGTTTCAGAAGTAGCAAAAGAGTTAGGATTAAAAACAAAAGAGGTTGTTGAAATTGCCAAAGAACTTGGAATTAAAGCAACTCTTAGAGGTAGTATAGAGCCTCTTGAAGCTATGAAAATACAGGAGTTTCTAAAAAATAAAAATGAAGAGCCGCAAAAGCAAGAAAAACCAAAACTTGAAAAAGAACAAAAAGAAGAAAAGCCAAAAAGACAAAGACGAAGAAGAACGTTTGACGATTTACTTAAAAAGACTCAAAAAGGTATACAAATAGTTCAAAAAGCAGAGTCTAAGCCTGAAGAAAACAGAGAAAGTACTCAAGAGAAAAAAGAAGTTGTAAAAGAGGTAGAAAAAAAAGAAATAAAAAAATCTTCTAAAAAACAAAAAAAACCCGCTCCAAAAAAACAAGTAGAAGAAAAAGAGCTTCAAATAAATGTTGATTTAGCTGAGATGGATGTTATTGAAGAAAATCAAGTAGAGTTATTAGATTTATATTTTAATGATATATCTTTAAGAGATGAAGATACTTTAGAAGAAAAAGCTAAAACAAAAACTCAAATAGAAGACAAAAAAGAGGCAAAAAAACAACAACAAATTAAAAAGAAAAAAGCTGCACAAGCGGGTATTACAAAAGAAGTTACTAAAAAGAAGAAAAAGAAAAAGAAAAAAGAAGCATCAAAAGAAATTATAAAAATTCCAAAAGAAGTAAGAGTTCACGAGTTTGCTGATACTATAAAAAAACCACTTGAAGAAGTAATTAAAGCTCTTGAAGAACTTGGAGAAGAAAGAGATAAAAATGACTTTTTAGGAGAAGAGTATATTGAAACACTTGCAGAAGAGTTTGGAGTTGATGTAGAAATTTATGATCCATTAGCTGAGTTTGATTATGTAAAACAATATGATAGTAAATGTTCTGAAGAGAACTATGATACACTAAGACCTCCAATAGTTACAATTATGGGGCATGTTGACCATGGTAAGACAAGTTTGCTTGATAAGATTAGAAACTCTAGAGTAGCTGCAAAAGAAGCTGGAGGAATTACTCAACATATTGGTGCTTATATGGTTGAAAAAGATGGTCAGAAAATTACATTTATCGATACACCAGGACATGAAGCATTTACTGAAATGAGAGCAAGAGGTGCTCAAGTTACTGATATTGCTATTATTGTAGTAGCAGCTGATGATGGAGTTATGCCACAAACAAGAGAAGCTATATCTCATGCCCAAGCTGCCAATGTACCATTTATTGTTGCAGTAAATAAGATAGATAAGCCTGATGCAAATCCAGATCTTGTTAAGTCTCAACTTGCAGAAATGGGTATTACTCCTATTGAGTGGGGTGGAGAGTATGAGTTTGTAAATGTTTCAGCAAAAACTGGTGAAGGTATAGATGATTTATTAGAAACAATTCTTCTTCAAGCTGAAATGATGGAACTTAAAGCTAATCCAAAATGTCCTGCAAAAGCAATAGTAATTGAGAGTAAACTTGAAAAAGGAAAAGGACCTGTTGCTACTGTAATTGTTAAAAATGGTAAACTCAAAAAACAAGACAGCTTTGTATGTGGAAAAACATATGGTAGGGTAAGACTTATTATTGATGACCTTGGAAAACAGAAAAAAGAAGTTCTTCCAGGAGAACCTGCTGAGGTTACAGGATTTGATGAAGTGCCAATTGCAGGAGATGTTTTAGTTGTTGTTGATTCTGATAAAATAGCAAAAGAGACTGCTGAGAAGTGGAAAGAGTATCTTGAAGCTAAAGAAAAATCAAAAACAACAAAAGCAACCCTAGAAGATTTACAAAAAATGATACTAGAAGGTAATCTTAAAAAACTACCTGTTATTGTTAAAGCTGATACTCAAGGAAGTGTTGAGGCTATTAAAGGAAGTCTTGCTAAACTTAAAAATGAAGAAGTTAAAGTTGATGTGATCCATAGTGATGTTGGAGCAGTTAGTGAAAATGATGTAATCTTAGCAAAAGCAACTAAACCTCACGCTATTATTCTTGGATTTAACGTACGTCCAACAAGTGGTGCTAAAAATAAAGCGAAACAAGAAGCAATTGAAATCAGGACTTATTCGATTATTTATGACTTAATTGATGATGTAAAAGAATTATTATCAGGTCTTATGACACCTAAAGTTAGAGAAGAAATAACAGCAACTATTGAAGTTAGAGAAGTGTTTAACGTACCAAAAGTTGGAACAGTTGCTGGATGTTATGTCCAAGATGGGGTTGTACATAGAGGAGATTTTGTAAGAGTTATTAGAGATGGTGTGGTTATTTATGATAGTAAACTAGCAAGTCTAAAAAGATTTAAAGATGATGTTAAAGAGGTTGGAAAAGGATTTGAGTGTGGTATTATGGTAGAAGGATATAATGACGTAAAAGTTGGTGACATACTTGAAACTTACCAAAAAATCGAAGAAAAGGCTAAATTCGAATAATTTTTCTTTCCCTTCCTTAAACTTTCCTTAAATATGATATAATAAAATAAAAAAGGATTAGTATGGGCAAAAGTATTAAGGTCCAACGTAAAGAGTCTCTTTTAAAAGAAATTATTCCTGAAATCCTATCTCAGATGGGAGATAGTAGAATAAGGGGGTTATCTGTAGTTGATGTAGTATGTAGTAGAGATGGAAGTGATGCTAAGGTATATCTTGAAAAGAGTTATTTAAATGAAAAAGAACAACGTCAAGCTCTTAAAAAACTAAAGCTTGCAAGTGGTTATATTAAATCACAAACACTTAAATCAACAGGGTGGTATAAAGTACCGAACTTATCATTTACTTTTGATGAAATGTTAGAATATGAAAATAAAATGGAAGAATTATTTGAAAAAATAAAGAAAAAATGATTTATATAACGGACCTTGATAAAACTTTTTTAAGAAGTGATTTAAGTGTAAGTGAGTTTAGTAAAAATGTATGGAATTCTTTCAATAAACCTCTTACTGTTGCAACTGCAAGAAGTTATAAAGGAGCAACAACACTTCTTAAAGGATTAAAGTTAAACTTTCCTTTGATTTTACTTGATGGAGCTATGATTGCTAAACCTAGTGGAGAGGTTATAAAAATTAATGCACTAGAAAAGTATATATCAGATGAAATAATTGATACAGTTTATAAAAATTTTAAAGATTATCCATTAATAGTTGGATTTGATAAAATAGGAGATGAAAAATTTTTATATCCGGCTAAGCTTAATAAATATCAAAAAGAGCTTTTACAAAATTATAAAAATGATAGTAGAGTATTAAATATTAAAAATTTAAGAGGGCTTAAATATAATTTAAAAATGGTATATCTTGGGGATGAAGAACTCCTTAAAAGTATTGAAGATTTCTTAAAAAGTACTTTTGAAGTAGAAACTAAGCTAACAAAAGATCCATATATGGATTGCTTTTTTTTAACAATACTTCATCCTCTTGGTGATAAAGCACATGGATTAAAAATTCTTGAAGAGATAATGGATATTGATAAAGAGAAAGTTTGTGTTTTTGGCGATAGTTTAAATGATATTGGAATGTTTGAATATGCAGGTTTAAGCATAGCAGTTAAAAATGCACTAGATGCTGTTAAAAAGAAAGCCAATATTGTTTTACCACATACAAATGATGAAGATGCAGTAGCAAAATATTTAGTAGAGGTTATACCAATTGAAAATGGAAAATGGACAATGGAAAATGGATAAATATCGCAAAATTAAGGGATTTTGAATTTTTTAAAAATATACAAACATATTAGAATTGGTATTAGTAGAGGTTGTAAAGGTTAGTAGGGGGGTGTAGAGGTTAGTAGAAGTTGTAGGGGTTAGTAGAAGTTATGCCTTTAATACTTCTAAAACCTCTAATACCTGTAATACTTTAATTAAAAAGGAGCGGTTATGACACAAGAAGAATTAAAAAATATGATTAAAAATATTGTAGAAGATAATGGATGTGAACTTTATGATATTGAGCAAACTGTAGAGGGAGATCATAAATTTTACAGAATTTATATAACAAAACCAGGAGGAGTTAGTCTTAATGATTGTGCGGCTATTAATAATTTAGTATCTCCTATTTTTGATGTTGAAGATCCAGTTGAAGGAAAATATTTTTTAGAGGTAAGCTCTCCCGGGGTTGAGAGAAAACTATCAAAACCAGAACATTTTGAGAAAAGTATAGGAGAGAATGTAAAAGTTACTACAATTGGAGGCAAAAAAATAAAAGGGCAGTTAAAGAGTTTTATTGATGGAGTTGCAGAAATTGGAGATGAAAGAATTAAATTTGATGAAATAAAAAAAGCAAAAACTTATGTTGATTGGAAAAACTATAAATTTAATTGAGAATTGAGAATGGAGAATGGAGAATTAATATTTGATTTAATTTTAAATGAAGCTTGGAAATATCAATTTTTAACTTACCCAAATCCAGCTGTTGGTGCAGCTGTAATTGTAAAAAATAAATTATTTGTAGGTGTTCATAAAAAGGCAGGAGAGCCTCACGCAGAAGTAAGTGCCCTGTGGAAGGCTTTTTCTTTTTTTAATAAAACTCCAAGTTTATCTACTTCTCAAGAAATTCATGAATATTTAATAAAAAATCACAATAACTTTTTTCACGAGGCAAATGTTTATGTAACTCTTGAGCCTTGTGCTCATATTGGTAAAACTCCATCTTGTGCAAATCTCCTTAAAATTTTAAAACCAAAAAGCGTAACTATTGGATGGCTTGACCCAATTCTAACTCATAGTGGTGGAGTAGAGATTTTAAAAAACACTGGAATTGATGTAAAAATAATTAATGATAAAAGATGTTTTGATTTAATTGAACCGTTTATAAAATGGCAGGAGAGATTTATTTTTTTTAAACTTGCTCAAAGTTTTAATGGAAGTATTACTGGTGGATATATTAGTAGTGAAAGTTCTTTAAATTGGGTACATAAAGTAAGAGATAAAATAGATTTACTTGTAATTGGTGGAAATACAGTTAGGATCGATAGGCCAGTGCTTGATAGTAGAAGAGTAAAAGGAAAAGCTCCAGATGTTTTGATTTATTCAAAAAATAGAAATTTTGATAATACAATTCCACTTTTTAGAGTAGAAAATAGAAATGTCTATATCGAAAACAGTTTAGACAAAATTAACGATTATAAATTTATTATGGTTGAAGGAGGAGAGAATTTATATAAAGAATTAAAAAATTTAGTCGATTGGAAAGTATTTATTGTAACTCCTAAGATTTTTGATAGAATTAATTATAGATTAGAAGATAATTTTGAGATTTTGCATGTTAATAGAAATGATGATTTAATAGTTTTTGGGAGGTAAAATATTGGATGAATTAATGAGAGATTTTTTTTATAAAGATGGTGGACTTTCATACTCTATAATTGATAAGAAAGTTTATAAGTTTTTAAATCCTGTAAGAGGTGATGTTTTTGTAGAAGTATTACTTTTTGAAAAATTTAAAGAAGAAATTTTAGATGTTTATAATTTAAAATTTGAAGAAATCTATTTTGCTATTGAAACTGAGAATAATTTATATATTGTTTTATTAACTCCAACTTTTATAGAGTATTATATTTCAAAAGGAGATGGATTTGAGGCTAAGAAAGTAGTAAGTAGATTTATCGGATATTTAATAGGATATATTAAAGGATTTGAAATAGGATTAAAAAAAGGATTTTTTAATGCCAAAATTTAATGATTTAGATTTAAAAGAGTGGAAAAATTGTGATATCAATACTGATAGTTTATGGCTTATTAGTGAAAGAGACAAATCGGGAAAACATAAAAATATTTATCATGGAAACTTTATTCCACAAATTCCTTATCAGCTTATAAAAAGATATACAAAAGAAAATGAAATTGTGCTTGAACCTTTTATGGGAAGTGGGACAACTTTATTTGAATGTGAAATGTTAAATAGAAAATATATAGGATTTGATATAAATGAAGATATGATTGAGTATGTGAAAAATCAAATGAGAGATAGTCTATTTTATCAAGATTATGAAATATTTTTAGCTAATTCTTTGGATAAAGAAGTAGTTAGAAAGAATATTGAAAATGCTTTAAATAGATTTAATGCGAAAAAAGTTCAATTTGTTCTAATGCACCCACCGTATATGGATATTATTAAGTTTACTGATAAAGATGAAGATTTAAGTAGAATTGATAATTTAAATGAATTTGTTAAAAAATTTAAAATAGTTTGTGAAAATTTTTTAGAGTTTTTAGAAAAAAATAGGTATTTTGCTGTTGTTATTGGAGATGTTTATAAAGAAAGTGAAGTAAAACCTCTTGGGTTTTATGTAATGGACACTATAAAAAGAAACTTTAAAGTAAAGTTAAAAGGTATAATTGTAAAAAATATAGAAGGAAATCGAGGAAAACTTGGGGCTGGTGGTATTTGGAGATATAGAGCGTTAAGTAGTGATTATTATATTTTTAAGCATGAGTATATTTTTGTTTTTAAGAAGGAATTTTGATGGCAACAACACATGTTTTTATAGTTGATTTAAATACATTTAAATATCATTTAGAATATCTTTTTGCTGGAACAGGTGCAAAAGACTTATATATAGATTTTAATAATAATCCTCTTACAATATTACATCCTCAAACGGAAAACAATTTAGTTAGTATGATAGCAGATGGAAGTAGAGTAAGAGTTGGAGATTATGTTATTTTTTATTTGCAACAAAATTTATCTCAGGGAATTAGAGAAGGTAAATTTTATGGAATTTTTAAAGTAAAAAGTACTTTATTTTTAGATAATAATGATGATTATCAGTTTTTAAAAAATGAATTAAAAAAGTCTTTAACTTTTAGGATTTTAATAGAACCTTTTGAAGTTTATCCTGATGGAGTTACAGAATGGGAGGCATTAGATGAAATAAAATACATTCAGTCTCCTAATCAAATGCTTTGGAGTTTAATTTATAGAAAGTTAAAAGGAAATAGAGGTAACACGATGATAACAATTTATGAAAGCGAAAGGTTGTTTCAATTGATAAGAAATAAAAATAATTGCAAACTTTTAAATTCTAATAATTTTTCTTTTGATGTTACTTCTCAAAAAATTATTCCTGTTAATTATAAATGTAGCTATAAAGGTAGAATGAAAAAAATAAATATTTTACCAAGACTATTAAGAAAATATTATGAAAATAAACAGTTTGAAGCTCATTTGCAAGCTTATATTTTGCAAAATTTAGAAAAAATTTTTGTTGATGAAAATATTGAGTGGATTGGTAATGAAGTGTCTTGTGGTGTGGGAATGCAAAGAATTGATATTATGTTTTCTTCATTAATAAGTGAAATTAACAGAAAAATTGTGCCTATTGAATTAAAATCTACTTTTGCATATCCAGAAATCACTATTCAAATACAAAGATATATAGATTGGTTGTCTCAATATTATTTACCAAATAGACCTTCTGTTATTGAGCCTATGATAATTTCGAGATATATTCCTAATAAAAATTCATATTATTTTCAAGATATAATTCATTCTTTTTGGCAGTTTAATAAATTGAATCAAAATAATAAAAAATTAAGATATATTGAATTTTTTGTTCAAGATAGTAATCTATATTTTCAGGAGGTAAATTATTAATGAACTACATAGGAAGTAAATATAAACTCTCAAATTGGATAAAAAATGAAATAAATAAAAAAGTTGAAGTAAAAGAAAAAATATTTTGCGATATTTTTGCAGGGACTGGAATTGTTGGAAGGGTTTTTAAAAAGGAGGTCAAAAAAGTAATAGCAAATGATATTGAGTATTATGCTTATGTTTTAAATAGAAACTATATAGGAAATCATAAAAATTTAAAAGAAAAGCTTGAAGTGATTGAATATTTGAATAATTTACCGTTGAGAGATGATGGATTTATTTTTAATAATTATTGTTCGCCTGCAAATAGACTTTATTTTAGCGATGAAAATGGAAAAAAGATTGATTCTATAAGAGTAGAAATTGAAAAATTTAAAAACGATGAGGATTTATACTATTTTTTACTTGCAAGTTTAATTGAAAGTAGCGATAAAGTGGCAAATACGGCAAGTGTATATGGAGCATTTTTAAAAAAACTAAAAAAATCAGCTCTTAAACCTTTGATTTTAGAGCCTGCTATTTATGAGGAAAATGATAATGAGCATTTAGTTTATCAAAGTGATGCAAATGAATTAATAAAAGAAATAAAAGGAGATATCTTATATCTTGACCCACCTTATAATTCAAGGCAATATGGAGCAAATTATCATCTTTTAAATACCATTGCCGAATATAAAGAATTTGAGCCAAGAGGAAAAACAGGACTTAGAGATTATTATAAATCACCTTGGTGTCAGAAAAGTAAAGTAAAAGTTACTTTTGAAGATTTGATAAAAAGTGCTAATTTTGATTGGATATTTTTGAGCTATAATAATGAAGGACTTATGAGCGAAGAAGAAATAAGAGAGATTATGTCAAAATTTGGTCAATATGAATTAGTAAAAAAAGAGTATCAACGATACAAAGCAGACAAAAATAGAGAATATAAAGATACTAAAACATATGAATATTTGCATATTTTAAGGAAAAATTAATGGATGTAAAAATATATGATAAACTTGCTAAAAAATATGATTTTGCCACAAAAATAGTTAGTTTTGGTATTGAAGAGATATGGAGATGGATATTTATAAAAACAATAAAAAAATATATTAAAAATGGAATAATGCTTGATTTAGCAAGTGCCACAGGAGATATGGCTAAATTGGACTTTGATAAAATTTATTTTATCGAACCAAGTAGTGAGATGATAAAAGTAATGGTAGAAAAATTTAGAAAAAAAGGATTTATCGAAGAGAAGTTTGAAATTCAATTTCAGGAAAAACCATATATAAAACTAAAAAAATTAAATAAAGAGTATCTTATTATCCAAAATACGGCAGAAAATTTTAGAATAGATGAAAAAGCTGATTTAATAACTGCTTTTATGGCATTTAGAAATTTTGATGATATAAAAAAGGCTAGTGCTAATATTGATAAACATTTAAAAGATGGAGGATATTTGGTTATTGTAGAAATGTTTAAAAATGATGGATTTATTGCAAAAATTGTTATGTGGTATATGAATAATATTGTGCCTTTTATAGCTGGTTTTTTATTTGGAAGAAAAAAGGAATATAAATTGCTTGGTAAAAGTATAGAATCTTTAAAAGAAGAAGATATATTAAAGTATTTTCAAGGTTATGAAATTTTAATCAAAAAAAGACTTTTCCCAATTGCTACAATGATAATAATGAGGAAAAATGAAAGAAAGAACTCTTAATGTAGATATAAAAGATAAAATTTTTTTTGAAATTGATTCAAGGTATAAAATAAATAGCCTTATAAAATTCATAAGACTATCTTTTAATAATCTTGAAATAAAACACAATGAATATATTATATATTATGACAAAGATAATGTAAAAAATCATAAAATTCTTGTAAACTCTCTTGCTAACTTTTATAAAAAAAATAAAAAAGATGAAATAACATATAAAAAAATTTTACTTAATGCAAGAAAAGATATTGTTATAACAGTCAAAAAACATGAGATTACTTTTGATGAAAATAAGGTTTATATTTCTGTAAAAAAACTTTCTTCAAAAGAGTTTGAAATAAGCTTTGCGAACTTAAAAAAAAGTATTTATGATTATATTAAAGGGCTATTTTTATTTGATTTACTTGATTTGAATGAAAGTAGGATGATAGTGTCTTTGAATGAAGAAACTAGTAAAATAGTGAGTGTTCTTCTTTCAAAAAGAAGTATAATGGGTTATAAAGTTGTATTTAATGCAGATGAAAATGAATTTAGTTTTTCTAGGAAAAATTTTAGTATTGAAGGATCATTAAAAGAGTATCTAACAAAAATAAAAAATGCACTTGAGCTATTTGGTGTTTCTACTATTTATGAATGGGATAAGATAAAAAAAGAATATAGACGTCTTGCAAAAAAATATCATCCAGACTTACATAGAAATAAACCAGAGCTTATTCAAAAAATATATGATAAAAAATTTAGAAGAGTAAAAGAGTCTTATGAGCTATTAGAAGAGTATTATAATCAGAAAACTACATCCACTCAATAAGTTTTTCAACTTCTTTAACCTCATAACACTTTAAAGGCTCTTCAAGAGGTTTTGAGGGGAGAATTGCTTTTTTAAAACCAAGATTTGCTGCTTCTTTGATTCTTTGATCAATTCCGGTTACTTCTCTTATGTCTCCAACTAAACTTACTTCACCAATAAATACAGTTTCTTTGCTAATAGGTCTGTTTCTAAAAGAACTTACAATTGCAGCAATTATAGCAAGGTCTGCTGCAGTTTCGTTTATTTTTATTCCACCGGTAATATTTATAAATACATCATATTGGTTGAATGGAAGATTTAATTTTTTTTCAAGCAAGGCTAAAATCATATTAAGTCTAGCTAAATCAAACCCTGTTGCACTTCTTTTAGGTACACTATAACTTTCACTAACTAACGCTTGGACTTCTAAAACTATAGGACGAGAGCCTTCAAGTATTACTGTAATTGCACTACCAGGAAGTGCTTTTTTACTGAAAAAACTTTTGTTTTTTGCACTTATTAGACCTTGCTTTGTCATTTCAAAAATACCAATTTCACTAGTTGATCCAAACCTGTTTTTAAATGCTCTTAAGATTCTTAACTCTTTACTTGCGTCTCCTTCAAAATAAAGTACAGTATCAACCATATGTTCTAATACTCTTGGTCCTGCAATTGATCCTTCTTTTGTTATATGACCTATAATGAAAATAGGGACTTTATTCTCTTTTGCAGCTCTCATTAGTTCAAATGTGGCTTCTCTGACTTGAGAAACACTTCCTGGAGCTGAACTTAAATTTTCTGAATATATGGTTTGAATTGAATCAATTATTACAAGCTCATAATTTTTAACTTCATTAATTATATTTTCTACTACAATTTCTGGCATAATGTATAGGTCTTTGTTTTTTATACCCAGTCTATCAGCTCTGATTTTAATTTGTCCAGGACTTTCTTCACCTGCTACATACAATACTTTTTTGTTTAAGTTACCTGCAAGCTTTAGCATAAGAGTAGATTTTCCAACACCTGGACTTCCACCAATTAATATTAAACTACCAGGGACTATTCCACCACCTAGTACTAAGTCAAGCTCACTATCACCTGAAGAAAATCTTTCAATTTCTTCTTTTTCAATTTCATCAAATTTTAATATTTTAGAAGATTTAGCTTTAATTTTAGTTTTTTCTTCTTTTATTTCTACAAAACTATCCCAAGACATACAAGCAGGACATTTCCCCATCCATTTTGCACTTTTATAGCCACATTCTAAGCATTCATAAATATTTTTTGTTTTTTTCAATTTTAATTCCTATAATTTTAGTTGTTGTATAAAGGTAATAGAGGTATTAAAGGTATTATAACCTCTACAACCTCTACTAACCTTTCCTTAATACCTTCTCAATTTTCTTCATATAGTCCATCTAGTATTCCGTCAACAAATTCCTCTTTATTAAACTCGGCTAAATTTTCTTTTTTTTCTCCAATTCCTACAAAATATATAGGAAGTTTTAGTTCATTAACTATGCTAAATAATGCTCCACCTTTTGCAGTCCCATCAAGCTTTGTAATTATAATTCCATCAATACCAATTACTTCATTGAATACTTTTGCTTGGTTTATTGCACTTGTCCCTTGTGTACCATCAATTACCAAAAGTACTTTATGAGGAGCATTTGAATAAGCTTTTTTTGCTACATTTACTATTTTTTTAAGCTCATTTTGTAAATTTACTTTGTTATGAAGCCTACCTGCTGTATCGATTAGGGCAATATCGATACCTTTTGCTTTAGCACTTGAGATAGTATCATATGCAACAGCTGCAGGATCATGGCCTTGGCGGGTTTTTACTATAGGAATATCTAAAATTTCTGCCCATTTGCTTAATTGTTCAATTGCTGCTGCTCTAAATGTATCAGCTGCTCCAAAAATTACTGAATGACCTTCATTTTTAAATTTATATCCAAGTTTTGCTATTGTAGTAGTTTTTCCAGCTCCATTTACTCCAATTATTAAAAATACATAAGGTTTATCATTTATGTCGGTCTTTTCTTCAGGAACTTCAAAAATTTTTAGAAGTTCTTTTTTTAGTTTATCTTTTGTGACTTCTTTTGGAAGTTTAGAAATAATTTTTTCTACTAAATCATAATCAATATCTGCTTCAATTAATGCTTCTTCTAGCAATTCTTTATCAATTTTTTCTTTTTTTTCACTTCCAACTACATTTTTTATAGCTTCTTTTGTTTTGTCCAGTGCCTTTTTGAAAATTCCAAACATTCAATATCCTTCCGCTTTTAGTATTTCATATGGTACAAAGTTTTCAAATTTTACTGTTTTGTTTTTATCTAAGATTATAATGCTAGGGTATTTTTGTATTTGAAAATAATTTTTTAAATATTGATTATTAGTTTTTATATAGGTTACGTTTAAATTTTTAAGAACATTTTCTTGCATTTTAGAATAAGACGAATTATTGTCGAATAATAAAAAAATTCTTTTTTTAGGATAAACTAATAAATTGTCTTTAAAAGTTATTGTTAAATTATTTAATTTGATAATAATTATATTATCTGACTTAGTTTTCTGTGAAGATTTTGTTTCTTGTTTTATTGTTGTATTTATGTCTTTTATTTCTTTTTCATTTTTTTGACATCCTAATACAAGTAGTAAAATTAATGGTAAAATATATTTCATATCACTCCTTTATGAAATTTTATCAAAAGGCTTAGGAAAATGGAAAATGTAAAGTATAAAATGAAAAAAGATTTTAGAAACTTTTGTTTGAATATTAAAATTTTTAATAGATATTTTTTTTCAAAAAAAATAGGATGGGAAATATATAAATTAGCTAAAAATTATAAGAAAATACTTATATTTATTCCTTTAAAAAATGAACCTGACATCAGATGGGTTATAAACAAACTTAAAAGAGAAAAAAGAAGTGTTTTTGTACCTTTTATGCAAGATTTAAGCTTTAAAATGGTAAAATATACTTTGCCTTTAAAAAAGAAAAAATTCTCGATTTTAGAACCTCTAAATAATCAGGAAACAAATGAAAAAATCGATTTAGCTATCGTACCTATTGTTGGAATAGATAGTGAATTTAAAAGAATAGGGTTTGGCAAAGGTATGTATGATAGATTTTTTGCCAAGCTCAAGTACAAACCAAAAGTCGTTTTTGTCCAAATTCGTCCTTGTATTTCAAATGAAAAACTTAGTGACGAATATGATATAAAAGCGGATGAATATATAAGTTTTAATATAAGGAGAAAAAATGATAATAGAAATTATTCTCGCTTCTTCTTTATCCGCTCTAGGGGCATTCATTATTGCCCGAAGAATGGATAAAGCAAAGTATGAGATTTATGTGGCAGAGGCAAAAGCAAAGGCTAAAGCAATTGAACATGAAGCAGAAATTAAACTAGAAAATGCAAAATCAAAGGCAAAAGAACTGGAAATTGAAGCTAAAAATGCTTATGAAATGCAAAAAATGCAGCTTCAACAAGAGTATGAAAATAAGTTAGCTGAAATTTCAAATAAAGAAAAAGAAATTGAAGAGATATTAAAACAGCATTATAAAAAAGATGAAGAATTAAAAAGAGAAATTGAAATTCTAAAAGCTGAAAAAGATGCATTGAAAAGAATCAAAGAAAAATACAATCAAAAACTAGAGGAGATTGAAAAAGTTTTATCTAATGCTGCAGGACTTACAAGAGATGAAGCAAGAGAGATAATTCTTAAAAAAACAGAAGAAGGGCTTCGAGATGAGGTAGCTCACTTGACTCGAAAAATAATAAAAGAAGCTGAAAATGAAGCTAAAAGAAAAGCAAACTATATAATAGCCCAAGCAACTACAAGATATGCTGGTGAGTTTGCAGGAGAGAGATTAATAAATGTAGTGCCAATTGGTGATGATGAAATGAAAGGTAGAATTATAGGAAAAGAGGGTAAAAATATAAAAACTCTTGAAATGGTTACAGGATGTGATATTATAATTGATGAAACACCAGGAATTATAACTGTTAGTAGCTTTAATATTTATAGACGTCAAATAGCAGTTGAGACAATAAAAAGATTAGTAGAAGATGGAAGAATTCATCCGGCAAGAATTGAAGATGTTTATAAAAAAGTTGAGATTGAGTTTGAAGAAAGAACTATTAAAGAGGGTGAGGAAATATTACTTGATTTAGGACTTGCTAGTGCTGGAATTCATCCAGAAATAGTTAAACTTATTGGAAGATTAAGATATAGAGCTAGTTATGGTCAAAATGCTTTAGGGCATTCTTTAGAAGTAGCTTATTTGGCTGGTATTATGGCAGCTGAGATGGGAGGAGATGAAACTTTAGCAAAAAGAGCAGGACTACTTCATGATATAGGAAAAGCTTTAACTCATGAAATTGGCGGAGATCATGTAAGTATTGGATATGATATTTGTAAAAGATATAATGAGCCAGAAGTTGTACTAAATGCTATAAAAGCTCATCACGGATATGTTGAGCCGACTAGTATTGAATCAGCAGCTGTTTGTGCTGCAGATGCTCTCTCTGCTGCTAGACCTGGAGCTAGAAGAGAAGTACTTGAAGCATTTTTAAAAAGAGTCCAAGAAATTGAAGAAATTGCTACAAGTTATGAAGGAGTTTTAAAAGCGTATGCCATGAATGCTGGTAGAGAAATTAGAGTAATAGTTGAAGCAGACTTAATAAGTGATGATGAGGCAGTTCTTATAGCAAGAGAAATTGCAAAAAGAATTTCAAATGAAGTTAGTTTTCCTGGCGAAATTAAAGTAAATGTAATAAGAGAAAAAAGAGCTATTTCTATAGCAGCATAACAAAAGGCGAGTGGTAAGAAAGTAGCCAAGTTCCGGGTTCCAAGTTCCAAATAAGAAAATGAAAACGAAAGGATAAAGTTTATGGAAATATTGGTAAAACCATGTGGAGAGTTTTATACAAATTGTTATATCGTGGATAGAAAAATAATTATTGACCCAGGGGTAGGGGCTTTTGAATTTGTGAAAGAAAATGTAAAAGAACCTATTGCAATTATTAATACTCATGGCCACTTTGATCATATTTGGGATAATAAAAGAATTAAAGAATATTTTGATATTCCAATTTATATTCATAAAGAAGATGCTTTTATGCTGACAAATGATCCATTTGGCTATAATCCACCAAAAGTAGAACCAGATTTTCTACTTGAAGATAATAAATACAAAATAGGGGATTATGAAGTAACTATTCGTCATTTTCCAGGTCATACTTCTGGGAGTATTACTGTTGAAATAGGTAATGAGATGTTTAGTGGGGATTTTATATTTGATGGAAGTATAGGAAGAGTTGATTTTCCATATTCTGACCCTAAAAAGATGAAAGAATCAATTAAAAGATTTTTACAGATTCCATATGATAAAAGAGTTTTACCAGGACATGGAGCTTCTACTACTGTTAAAAAAGCGAAGGAATTTTTACCAATGTGGCTTGACTACTTATAAAAGCGGTTAGCAAGTTTTAAGTGGAAAGTGAAAAGTGGAAAGTTAAGTAAGTTTGATTAAGAATATTGGAAAATCTTTATGTTTTTTGACTTTGTGTATTATTTTATAATCAATATTCCATTCACTAAAATACTCTTTTAACTCTTCTTTGCTAAAACCAAAGTGCATTACATCCTCATTGCCATGAGTGTGAAAGCTTCCATCTTCTTTGTATAAATCTGCAATAAAAACTAAATTTGTAATCTCTTTTAGTTTTTTAGATAAAGCCTTAATATCTTTTATGTGATGAATTGTCATAGATGAAATTACCACATCAAACTTTTCATTAACTTCAAAAATATCTTTTATAAAAGCTTTTGCATTAAGTTTTTTTGCTTTTTCATTAAATTTTTTTACCATTTCTTTTGAAGTATCAATTCCAATTACTTCTTTTACAAAAGGAGCAATATTAAGTCCAACAAGCCCTGTTCCACATCCAAAATCTAATACTCTTTCTCTTCCTGTTAGGTTAGGTAAAATATTTTTAACGACACTTTTAGCAAGTTCTACACGTCTTGGTAAATCATCCCAAGTTAAAGCCTCTATATCAAATCTGTTTAATTTTTCCTTATACATTTTCCATTTCCTATTGAATTAAGGGTATTAAAGGCATTAGAGGTTTTAGAGGTATTAAAGGTGTTGAGCTTATTACTTGTACTAACCTCTATAACTTATACAACCCCTACTAACCCTTACTAACCTCTACTAACCTTTTTATAATTTTATTCCAGCTTTTTTTAAAGCTTTATGAATAGCACTCATTTGAGTTGATTTATATTTGCACCATTCAGGTGCAAGCAAATTTTCAGTCCCTGCTGTCATTCTTTGAATTGAGATGTTTTCTGGCAGCATTTTTATAGCTTTAATTAAAGTATCAATATATTCTTTTTCACTTATAGGAGTAAAGTTTCCTTTTTTGTATTCATTTGCTAAAAGAGTGTTTTCTGTAACGTATAATGGATGGAATTTAACTGAATCAATTCCTAAAGTTATACTATCCTCTACACTTTTTAGCATATCTCTTTGATTTTCTCCTGGGAGTCCAAAAATAAGATGTCCACATACATTAAGACCTATTGTTTTTGTTTTGTTTATAGTATCAATTACATTTTGAAAATCGTGACCTCTGTTTATTTTCTTTAGAGTTTCATCATTTGAAGTTTGAATTCCATATTCAACCCAAACTTCATATTTCTGACTTAAACTTTTTAAATATTCAAGAGTTTCATCAGTAATGCTATCAGTTCTTGTTCCTATACTTATTCCAATTACGTCTTGAAAGCTTAAAGCTTTTTCATATAAAGTTTTTAAAGTCTCAAAAGGTGCGTATGTATTTGTAAAGCTTTGAAAATATACAATAAATTTTTTAGCACCACAATATTTTTTTAAACTAGGAATTGTATTGTGAAATTGAAACTCAAGTGACTTTAATTGTTTTTTGAGCAGTGGATTTTCTTTAGAACTTAGATTTAGAGTAAATTTCTCCTTTGTAAAGTTTGGAGAAAAACTTTCATTTTCACAGAATATACATCCTCCTCTAGTAACAGTTCCATCGATATTTGGGCAAGTAAACCCTGGAATTGAAATAGGTACTTTTTTTACTTTAGTTTTAAATTTTTTCTTTAAATATTTTCCAAATGTATAAAGTCTATCCATTATACCTCTTTTTTGGTGTTTTATAACAAAAAAGAGAAAAAAAGTCTAGATTAAAGGATTGGATAATTGTCATCAAAACACGCAAAGCAGTAGTTCTCTTTTTTGTCTTTAATAGCTCTTGTCAGTCCATCAATTGATAAATATGCTAAACTATCAGCCTCAATATACTTTCTGATTTCTTCTACTGAATGACTTGAAGCAATAAGCTCTTCACGAGTAGGAGTATCAACTCCATAATAACAAGGTCCAGTTGTAGCAGGAGAAGCTATTCTCATATGAACTTCTTTAGCGCCTGCAACTCTAAGCATTCTTACTATTCTTCTACTTGTTGTACCTCTTACTATGCTATCATCAATTACTACAAGTCTTTTGCCCTCAATTTTATGTTTAATAGGACTTAGTTTCATTTTTACTTTTAAATCTCTAATCTCTTGAGTTGGTTCGATAAAAGTTCTACCTACATAGTGGTTTCTCATAATTGCCATTTCAAATGGAATTCCGCTCTCTTGTGCATATCCAAGGGCTGCTGCAACTCCACTATCTGGTACTGGTATTACCATATCAGCTTCAACTGGAAGTTCTTTTGCAAGTTCTCTTCCCATTTGTTTTCTAATGTTGTAAACATTTTTACCAAATACATTACTATCAGGTCTTGCAAAATAGATGTACTCAAAAATACATTGTTTTGGAGTAGGTTCAAAAATCATTTCACTTTTAATTTCACCATTTTCAAATGTAATCATTTCACCAGGTTTAATGTCTCTTACAAACTCAGCTCCAACTAGCTCAAATGCACAAGTTTCACTTGCAACAATGTATCCTCCTGATTTGATCTTACCAAGTGAAAGTGGTCTAAATCCAAATGGGTCTCTTATTGCAAACATTTTACTGCGAGATAGAATTACTAGTGAAAAAGCACCTTTTATTTTTTTTACAGCATCAATAATTCTCTCTTTAAGAGTTTGTTTTGTATAATTTTTTGCAATAAGATGAATTAAGTTTTCAGTATCCATATTTGTTTGGAATATTGCACCAATTTTAATTAGTTCATCTCTAATTTCTTTTGCATTAACTAAGTTTCCATTATGTACGATTGAAATTTCACCAAGACCATATCTTGCAAAAACTGGTTGAGCATCAAGTATTGAATCGTCTCCTGCAGTTGAATATCTTGTATGACCAATTGCCATATTTCCTTTTAATACATTAAAATGTTCTTCTTTAAATATTTGAGTAACTAATCCTCTATCTTTAATTGTGTGTATATTAACACCATCGCTACTTGAAATACCAGCTGCTTCTTGACCACGATGCTGCATAGCAAAAAGTGAATAAAAAACAAGTTTAGAAGCGTTTTCATTACCATAAATTCCTACTACTGAACACATAATTTATCCTTTATATTCCTAATGCATCATTAATCGAATAAAGTCCTGGTTTTTGATTAATAAGCCATTTAGCAACTTTAATAGCACCTCTTGCGAAAGTTTCTCTACTTGTTGCTGTATGATTTAGTTCTAAAAACTCCCCATCATTATAGAAACCAACAGTATGTCGACCTACAACATCTCCACCTCTAACTGCAAAAACACCTATTTCATCTTTACTTCTAGCTCCTACATGACCACTTCTTCCAGTTACCATTACATCTTTAAGATCAAACCCTCTAGCTTTTGCTGCACTTTCTGCAAGAGTTAAAGCTGTGCCGCTTGGTGCATCAACTTTGTATCTGTGGTGTTGTTCTACTATTTCTATATCAAAATCTCTAAGTTTCTCAGAAACAAGACTAACAAGTTTATTTAAAATAGCCACTCCAAGACTCATATTTGTTGCATATAAAACAGGAGTTAATTTAGCTACTTCTATTATTAAGTTTTTTTGATGATCATTAAGTCCTGTTGTTGCAATTACAAGTGGTTTTGGATTTTGGGTTGCAGCTTCTAAAAGTTTTTGAGTAGCAATTGGAGCTGAAAAGTCTATAACAATATCAGAATTTTCAAGCAGTGTTTTTGCATCATTTGTTATTACTGTATCTTTATCAAATTCAATTGTTTGCTGACCTTCAAACATTACTGCACCAATTTTAGCATTTTCTTCGTTTAAAATTTTTACAAGAAGTTTACCAACTCTACCTGTTGCACCAACGATTCCGTATTTCATTTTTATTCCTTTTCAATATATTTTATAGCATTTATTGCAGCAACTGTTCCATCTCCAGCCGCTGCTACTACTTGTTTTACGCTATTTTCTCTTATATCTCCTGCTGCAAAAAGTCCATCAAGAGAAGTTTGCATTTTCAAATCTACTTTAACTTCTCCATTTTTCTTAAGTTTAACTAAATCTTTTACTAATTCATTGTTTACTTTCATTCCTACAAAAACAAAAATACCATCTACATCTAACTTTTTATTTGAGTTTAAAATTATACCTTCTACAAACTCTTTTCCCAAGACTTTTTTAACTGTTGTATTAAAAATTATTTCAATATTTTTAGTTTCAAAAACTTTTTTTTGAGTAAGTGGAGCAGCTCTGAATTTATCTCTTCTGTGAATTAAATATACTTTTTTTGCAATTTTGCTGAGATACAGCGCTTCTTCTAAAGCTGTGTCACCTCCACCAATTACTGCTACTGTTTTATCTTTATAAAAAAAACCATCACATACAGCGCAATAGCTAACACCTCTTCCCGTAAACTCTTCTTCTCCTTCAATTCCTGCTCTTTTAGGGGTTGAGCCAGTTGCAACTATTACAGCTTTTGCTTTATATTCATTATTTGAGGTAACAATTCTAAATTCTCCATTCTCAATTCTCAATTCTTTAGCTTCCTCGCTTACTATTTCACATCCAAATTTTTTAGCTTGTTTTGGCCAACATTCCATTAATTCAAATCCAGATTTTATTTCACAAATTCCTGGGTAATTTTCAATTTCACTACTTGAAGTAATTTGACCACCGGGAGTTAATTTTTCTATTATTAATGTTTTTGCTCCAAGTCTGCTTGAATAAATTCCAGCACTAAGTCCAGCCGGGCCACCTCCAATTATTACTATATCATAATTCATTTTTTTCCTTTCATTTATCACTTTTCATTTATCACTTCTAATGGGCTGTCTTGTTTATATACAAGTTTATTATATTTTTTGATTTTCAAAACTACAGGGACTTCATAAATGTTTAAGTATTGAATAATTTTTATTATAGTATTTATTCCAGCAGTTGTATATATTACTCCTCTGTAGTTTTTTCTTTGTTGGAAAATATCAAGAGCTATAATTGGAGCATCTTTAGGTATTTTTTTAAGTAACGTGTTTAAATCAGACATTTTTGAGCTAAAAATCAACAAATAATATTCATTTTCTTTTGGCTCAAAAATATCTGTTTTTGTATAAAGTGTATTTTTATTAAAATCAATAAACTTGAAAGTCGAGAATTTATAATTATAGTAAAAGAAAAAAGCAGCTACCATTAATGCTCCAAAAAAGGAGCTAAAGGTATAGAAAATTTTATTTCTAAAGATTATTATTCTCCAAGAAGAGTGTTAATTTTATCTTCATAGAATTGTTTTGGAGCAGCTCCAATCATATTATCAACTAACTCACCATCTTTGAAGAATAAAACTGTTGGAATGCTTCTAATTCCAAATTGCATTGCTAATTCTTGTTGTTCGTCAGTGTTTACTTTACCTATTGCTACATCTTTATCTTTATACTCTTCTGCTAACTCTTCAATAATTGGTGCAATCATTCTACAAGGTCCACACCAAGGTGCCCAAAAATCCACTACTACTACTTTATTATTTTTAACTATATCTTCAAAATTATCTTTTGTGATTTCGATTGCCATAGTATATCTCCTTTTTTTTGTTTGTTATACATTATTATTATACCTTAAAAATTCAATTTTTATTCATTTATTGAGGCTGTTTTTTTAAATTTTAATGATAAAATAACAAATCGTATAAACTGCCAAATTATACATTTCCTTTTCCATCTTTCAAATGGAGTAGGGTACATTCCAAATTTAGTCTCATCATAAGCTCTTTTTTCCCATTCTTTTATTTTTAATCCTATTTGTGGACTTCTTATTGCCATTGTTTCTCCTTTATAAGTTTATTAGTCTGGTATTAACCACCAACCTGGTTTTGCTTTTGCTTTGTAAAGAAAGAGATAATGCATTAGCCATTTAAACCAGTGACCCGCACTTCCTACTTCACCAATTGTATATTTGATTTCTCTTCCAAAATCTGGATATTTTTTAAAATCAGGTATTGTTGGATATACAGACATACTTCCTGCAATTCCTCTAAAACCATAATTAATAGAAACTACACAAATACTTGCAATTTCTGCCATTGATGCTTTATGTTTAAATGATGGTTTTCCATCAAGTATCCATTCAGCAATGTTTAGGGCTGTAGCATGTGCCATAACAGCACTTGGCATACCTGTCCTTGGTGGAGCAGGAGTTAAAGGACGACCAGATTTTGTAGTATGAGGTTCGGATATTGGATGAGGTGGAGCAAAAGCAATTCCAATTGCAAATATATTAGGATAAGTTGGATTTTGTAGTTTCCTTGGCCAATCTTCACTACTCCATTCATGATACGGTTTTTTAGCACTTTCATAATCTGCATCTACTATCATTAATCCATTAGGCTTAAAAAGTTTATCGGTATAATCTTCTCCATTTGGGCCAACAGCTGTAATACCAACTCCACTAAATGGAGGAATTAACATTGCAAAATCATAATTTAATGTTTTTTCTTCACCTTCAAATGTTTCATAGTATATTTTTCCAGGTTCTATTTTATATATACTAGCTTTTGTAACCCAGTCAATTCCATACTCACTAAACATTGAACGAATTATATTATTTGTGTGTGTTATAAATCCATTGTTTTTGACATATGCACCGCCAAGTCCTAAATCACCAAGAAACATTTCATTCGTTATATATGTAACATCAATATAATCCATTAAATCAAGGTCATATACTAAAGAAGCGACATTCATAGCATATTCAACTGCTGCACCTTGACATGTACAACCACCATGTCCTAAACCAATTACAACTTTTTGTTTTTTACCTTTTTTAGCTTTTTCTATTATTTTTTTTAACTCTTCCCAAGCATGAGCTGCATGGTCATAGCTACATATTGATACTGTGTTTCCTGTATCAGGCCCAAGTCCAGGTGTTGCTGCAAAATTTAGTTTTGGTCCTGTAGCATTGATTAAGAAATCGTAATAAACTTTTTCTTTTTTACCAGCATCAGTACCTTTAACGTATTCAATAGTGACATAAGGTTTATTTTGACCAGCATCGCCTTCTGGATGAATACTAACAGCTTTTGATTGTTTGAATATAACTCCAAGTTTTTCGTATACAGGAGCTAACTCAAAATAGACTTGTTCTGGTTTCATATATCCTGTACCTACCCATATATTTGATGGTACCCATTGGTATTTTGAGTTTGGGGAAATAACGATAATTTCGGCTTTGTTTTTAAGTTTACGTTTTAAATTTAAAACTGCTGTATGGCCAGAAATACCTGCTCCTAATACTACAATTTTTGTTTTTGACATTTTATCACCTTTAATAATAGTTTAATTTAACATTCAATTAATTATAGCACTAAGGAAGATAAAAGGAGTGTTTATGTCTTAAATTAATGTTAAATTTATAACTATATTAAGAAAAAGTTATATACGAATAGGTATTTACTCCAATTAAAAATTAATACTAATTCTAATATATAAATATATTGCAATTGATATAAAATATTGTAAATTAAATTTATGTAAAGAAACTTTGAAAGTCCCGGGAGGGAGGAGAGAAAAATTAATGTTCTATGTGGTCATTAACGTTTCTAACGTCAAGTAGATTATCAAGAATAGAATAAATTGCAATACCAAGACCAAGACAACCAATAACTACTAATACTTCCATAGTATGAGGTGGAAGATAAGCCCAAGGTGTAACTTCTGCTAGATTATAAATACCTGTAGCTTCAGGACCATTATTAAATCTATCAGTCATTGGTACAATATTACCACCATAAATAAAAGTTTGTCTCATTAAAAATGTACCAATAATTGCACTAATTGCACCAAGAAGTATTGCAGATGGTTTTTTTGTTATGAATAAAATAAAAGGTACAACAATACCTAAAATAATCCATCCCCAATACATCCAGCTAATAGGACTGTTTTTCATAATTAAACTTATCCATTTAGGATCTACCACCATAAAATTTACTATTTCGTACAATGCTGCTATTACAATTAAAATAGTTCCCATTTTTGCTGAAGTTTGAACTAACTCTTCAAAATAAGGTTTGTTTTTTAAACCTAAAAAAGCAAATACAATTGCTCCAGCAATTCCAGTAATTGCACCGCTTACTAAGAAATAAATCCAAAGCATAGGTACATCAGTCCAAAGATGTCTTGGTGTGTTAAGGTTAAATAATAAACCTTGGATATAAAATTCAATTAGATCAATAACAATACCAAGTATAACTAAAACCCCAGCAAATTTTCTTGCTAATTCTCTTTTGTTTGTAATTAAAAAGTAAATTTCAATAAAAGTAAATGGAATATACACTGCATATAACGGTAACATTAACCACATACCACTTTGTGGTTGAGGATTTAATAACATCCAATAAATGTTTATTGGATTACCCCAGTCACTTGCGATTGAGATCATACCACCAAGTGCCATAGCAATACCAAAAGTCATAAGAGCTGCAGCAACTTTTGGAGCAATTTTTACTCTCATTAGTTCTGCTAGTGCAGTTAGGAAAATAAGTGCACTACCTCCATAAAGTAAAAATGTATATTGAGTAACAAAAATGCCCCAAGGTTCAGCTTTGTTTACTTCTTCTATGTGACGTAAATTGAAAATTTGTTCTTTAAGAGCTTCTGCAACAGCCTTTAGATGTTCACTACTTCCACCAGCTGCTGCAATTACATCGTTGTTGTTTACGAAAAAATGAAAAAATCTAAGTCCATAAAGTTGGATCCATCCAACAACTCCAATTGCAATTAATACATATGCTATTAGCATAGTTTTATTAAATAATAATTCCCCAATACTTACTTTTTTAATGTTTAATCCACAACATTGTTTGTACTCTGCACTCATTGTAGCTCCTTACGCTTTTTTCCACTCAGTTTTTTTAGCCTGAGTAGCCGCTTTATAAAGTGTTTTCATTTCTTCCCAAGTATGAATTTTTATTCCTTCACCAATTGTTCTTTTAGCATACTCTTCATCTTCAGGAACTAAATAGAAAAGTTTTGGAAGAGTACCTTCATTTTCTTTAAGTACAAAGAACTTTCTTTTTTCAAGTAATTTCACAATATCAGAATTTGGATCTTCTAAATCACCAAATGTTCTAACTTTAGTAGGACATGTTGCACTACATGCAGTTGTTCCATATTCTTGAATTCTTCCATCACAAAATGTACATTTATCAACTGAGTGTCTAGTTTCATCAATAAATCTTGCATCATATGGGCAAGCCTCCATACAACCTTTACATATAATACACATATCATAATCAACTTTTACAAGTCCACCATCAGCAAAATGACTAGCTCCTGTTGGACAAACTGTAACACATGGTGCATCAATGCAATGGTTACATTGAGATGGATAGAAATTTAAGAACATATCTGAAAGAGTTTCTCCTCCTTCAACTATACCAACCCATATTCTTTGTTTATCAGCACCAAGCATTACACCATTTTCATCTTTACATGCGACTTCACATGCTCTACAATCAATGCAGTTTTGGTATTCAAGTGCTATTGCGTAGTTTGCCATGGCTTACACCTTTCTTATTTTTACAAAAGTTTCGTTCATGCTTGCTGCACCAATAAATGGATCAACTCTGTCTTCTGCTATTTGTGCTTGAGAAACTCCATTATCATATCCTAGTGTAAATAGAGGAGATTGACTTCCAAGTCCAGTAGCTACAAAAATTGTATCTTTTCTAATTCTTTTTGTTGGATATACTTTTCCTCTAACTTTTGCGCCTTGTCTATTAACTAATTCAACTTCATCTTTAAACTTAACTCCAAGCTCGCGTGCCAGTTCATCATTAATCCAAATATAGTTGTAGTTCATTAGATCAAGTAGTAAGTAGTTATTTGGATGAGAACTTTGAGTAAAGTATCCGTGTCTTCCAATAACAAGTCTTACTTCTTTATTTTTTGGTTCCTCATACATACTATCACGCCATTTTGGAAGGCTTGTTACAATTTCAGTTTTGCCAGTAATTGGATTTTTGAATTTTTTACCAGCTATATTTTTAAGTGATAATTTAATGAACTTGCCTTTTTTAGGAACTATACAATAATCCTCTGGTAGAGTAGAGTATTTTTTATATAGTTCATAAATTAATTGATTTTTATTAGGTACATCTTTTTTGAAAACTTTTAGATGTTCATCAATAAGTCCATCTTCAATTGCTTTTTCTATTCCTGGCCAATATACTCCATATTCTTTTAAGATATGAGCTGCTTTTTCACCATATATTTCTTTCATTACTTCTTCATTGAACTCTTCTGGAGTTTTTTCATAAGCTGCACTTAATTTGAATGTAGCAATATCAAGACCATCTTCTCCAGCATGTTCAAGAATTTTTTCTACAAGATTTTCGTCTTTTATATCTGCTTGTAATTTTTCTTCATCGATTTCAAAATCATCTGTTAGATATTTTGCAATATTAAAGTCTTTTGGAAGTTCTACTTCAAGTTCATCTACATCCCAAGTATGTTTAAAAGTAATTGCAGCAAGATCTTTTTCAATTTTTTCACTTAATTCTTTTAAAATGTAATAAAGAGGTTTTGTTTTATAAAGTGGTTTAGCAGCTGCCCATCTTGCTCCAATCATAGGTTCTCTAAGTGTTCCAAATGATTTTAGAGGAGATGTTCTCTCAAGATATACCGTATCAGGTAAAATTACATCAGCATACATTGCAGTATCATTTGGTAATATATCAATTACTACTACTAAATCCATTGTATCAAACATTTTTTCAGTCAGTTCTCTACCCGGAACTGATTGGATAGGGTTTTCTCTATAAATAAACATACCTCTTACCGGATATGCATTTTCAGGTAGTTTTTCACCTTTTTTCCATTTTGTATTAATATCAAGTACTGTATTTCTAAAGATTTGCCAGCTACCTTTTCCAGGGTTTATTAAAGGATATGTATCTTTTGGAAGCATCGCTAAATCAATTCTTGGTTTTGCATTATCATAAATTGGAAAATCTTCATATTCATATTTTTCTGCTTTAAGGCCTCTATTTAATAAAATACCACCTGGTCTATTTACACAACCATGAAGTGCGTTAAAGATTGCTTGAGCTCTTCTAAACTCAAAATCTTGGAAATACCAAGTAGATTTTCTACTTCTATAACAATTAGCAGCACCTTTAAATTCTTCAGCTGCGTCGCTGAATTCTTTTGTAATTCTTTTTATTGTGTCAGCAGGAATTTCAGTAATTTTTTCAGCCCATTCAGGTGTATATTTAGCTCCTTCACCATTTGTAAAATATTCTTCAAGTTCAGCTAAACCATCTGCATATTTTGATAAATATTCAGTTTTATATGGAGTTTTATGATATCCTTTGTTAATTGTTTCGTTTATCATAGCAAGCATTAGTGCTAGATCTGTTCCAGGTTTAATTGGAATAAATTCATCTGCTCCAGCTGCTGTATTTGTATATCTTACATCAATGTAAACAATTTTTGCCCCTCTTTTGTGTCCCCTTCTAAATAGATCAAGTGTATCAGGAGTGACAATAGCTTCAGCTCTGTTTGCACCAAGCATTAATACATATTTTGATTTTTCAAAGTCAGCACTTCCCCAACTTCCATAAGTTAGTTTATTTGCAATAAATGCAGGGGCAAAACAAGTGGTAAAATGGTCTACAAAGTTATTACTTCCTATACCATTCATAAATGTAGCAAACATAGGTTCTTCTGCACCAGCTCCCGCACCAAAAGCAATCGTACTTCTGTTATCTTTTTCTTCATCTAAAATTTTTACTAATTTTTTTCTAATGTATTCATATGCTTCTTCCCAGCTAACTTCTTTAAATTTACCTTCACCCCTTTTTCCAACTCTTATCATTGGAGCTTTTAATCTGTCAGGGTCATATATCGCTGCAATTCCAGCATTTCCTCTAGCACAAGCAAAGCTTCTAGATTTTGTAAATAGAGGGTTTGGATCAAGTTTTTTAATTTTCCCATCTACTTCTCTTGCAATAAATCCACACATATTTACACACATTCCACAAAATGTTGGTGTGTAATTTGCATTTTTTATTTCATTTAGTTTTTCTTCTTTTGCATTTTCTGCATCCTCATAAGGACTTAGTGCAAATGCAGAAGTAGAAGCTAAACTTACTCCAGCTGCTGTTGCTGCTGAACCTTTTAGAAAACTTCTTCTTTTTAAGTCAACGATTTTTGACATTTACTCTCCTTTTTTGAAGTTACAACTAATTATAAAATAAGCCCAAATGGGCTTATAAAAAAATTAAAAGTTATATCTAATATAAGCTCTAATATCTGTTGCTTTTTCTACATAAACTTGTTGGTTTGGATCCCCTGCTAAACCAAAGAATGCATCACTACCTGCATAATCATATTTAATTATAGTTGCTCTAAGTCCCGCTGTTAAATGTGGAATAATTTCTTTATGATAATATAGGTCATATGCTTTACCTCTTACTGCTGCAATACTTCCAACTAATGTATCTTCTCCATAAGTCATACTTCTCCAGTATTTACTTCCTTTGACAAAATTTATACCCCATCTATCATTATCGCCAATTCCTGGCATATCAGCGCCAATCCACCAAGAAGTACCTGTTTCATTTTTTGGTGAACCTAGCATTTGTTTACCGCTAAATGGTCTTGTTTTAGACATTGCAAAAGATATAAATGCTTTTGTGTTATCAAGGAAGTCACTTATTTCATCACCAATTCCATCTGCTTTTAAAACAGCATTGAAACCGAAATAATTTCCTAGATCTTGCATAGAAGCATTAAAATTTTGTCCATTTTGAGCATTTAATGCATCTTGATTAGTTAAGAAATTGTATCCTTTCATATTCCATGCCCATACTGTTTCAGTCGATAAAGAGTATTGTCCATCATCATATGGAACTAGAATGAAGCCAGCGAAGTCAGTAATTTTTAAATTATCTTTTGAATAAGCAGGTGAACCATCATATGGCCATTTTCCTTTAGAACTTGAATATCCTCTACCAGCACAGAATTTAATCCAAGTTCCATAATCTTGCAGTGTTTCAGGCAATGCTTCATTGCCAACTTTGAAACTAAATCCGTCAAACTCCATATTAATTAAGTGAGCTAATGGACTTGCTGCTTGGTCATTTTCTCTTAGATTTGCAGGAAAACCATTTGTTGCAGGACGTCTACCTGCACTAAACATTAAAGCATTATCAGGACCAAAGTGATAGTTAAAAAATGCTTCTTTTACTCTAATGTTTGTATCATCAGGAGTTTCATTAGCTACCCATGAAATGTTATTATATGGAGAGTATTGAGTTTCACTATTCATACCGTAAATATTATTAGCTTCTATTTTTAAAGTTGCTTTTAAGTTATCACTTGGTTTTGCAACACCTGTTAAAATTACTCTATTTGTAAATATATTGTTGTAATATTTTTTTGAAGGTACATTTGGGTTAAAATTTGAGAATGTTACTGTACCATTAGGGTTAGGTGTTATAGTTGTATAACCAGCTCCATCTTTTGTTTTTTGATAAATATAATCAAATGTAGTTCTTAAATCAAAACTCCAAAATAGGTGATTATTTGCTACAATTGGGTTTACTTTATTTTGATTTGAGATAGCAATTTTTTTAAGTTCTGCGACTTGTTTTTCAAGATTTTTTATTTTTGCTTCTAAATCAGCATTATTCCCGGCAAAAAGCGCTCCTACTGCAAGTGTTGATAATAAAAACTTTTTCATTTTCACTCCTTTTTTTATTTTTTAAGTTTTTTTAGTTTAAAGAAAAAGAGGGGAGATTAAGAACAACCTGCTGGAATTTTCCCTTCCATAATTCCAACTAGGAAGTCTTCTAAGTCTTTTAGTTTCTTTTTCTTAATAATTTTTTCGATACCTTTTGCTGCTTTATCATATCCTGCTGCTTTTAGTTTTTCAACTAAAGGTTTTCCATTATCTTTGAATAATGCTTTTAACTCATCCACAGAATTTACACCTAAAATTTTTACAAGGTCTGTTGATTTAAGGTGAGATTTTTTCTTTACATATTTATTGTAATACTTAAATCCTTTGTTGTAATCTGCCATTGCTACAGATACGCTAAGACCTGCTACAACAGCTCCTGCTACTAAAATTTTTGCTAGTTTCATGTTTTCTCCTTTTTTTTTATTTATAACTCCACATTATAATTCTTTTTTCCTTAAAACTTTCTTAAAATAAGAAAAACTTAACTACAACCTAAAGGAATTTTTCCTTCATATACAGACTTTAAAAAAAACTTGAAACTTTTTTTATCTTTTTTTAAAATTTTTTTGATACCTTCAGCAGCTTTTGGGTTAAACTTTTCTACTTTTTCAACAATTTCTCCACTATCTATCAACTTTTCAAGTTCTTCGGTAGAATTGACACCTAAACTTTTTAACAACTGCGGCGCTTTTATCCCATATTTTGGGATATGTTTTACATACCTAATGTAAAGCTTATACCCTTTAACATAAGGGCTTAACCCATAAAGACTTGTTGTTAGTGTAATAAGCATTACACCTAGTGTTAGTTTTGATTTCATTCTCTCCCCTCATATGAATGAATTAGTATTCATTCATCACAAGTATTGTAACTCTTTAAACCTTAAACTTTTCTTAATATAAGAAAAATTTATAAAAAAAATTTGATATAATTTTAAAAAAAGGAAAAGCATTGAAAAAAGAAAAAGCGTATGTGCTTTTAGCAAAACAAGAAGGTATTTCAAATAGAGCTGCAAAGGAATTAATTGATAGAGGTTTAGTTTATGCAAAAGATAAAAAAGTTAAAATTGCAAGAGGTTTACTTCCTATAAATACAAAATTTAAAATAGAAAAAGTACCTGAAATCAAAAAAATTTTTGAAGATGAAAATATTTTAGTTATAGATAAACCACCATATATTACAAGTGAAGAAATAAGTAAGAAGTTTGGGTTTAAATTACTTCATAGATTAGATAAAGAAACAAGTGGGATTTTAGTTTTAACTAAAAATGAAGAATTTAGAAAAAAAGCAATTGAGGAATTTAAAAAACAAAATGTATACAAAGAGTATCTAGTTTGGGTTAGTGGAATAGTAGCTGAACCTGAAAAAATAGATTTGCCAATTAAAGTAATAAAAACAAAAACTGGAGCATTTGCAAAAATTAGTGCTGATGGAGAAGTGGCAGTTACTGAAATTGAGCCGATTTTAGCATTTAGAACAAAGTCAAAAATTAAAGCCATAATTTATACAGGAAAAACTCATCAAATAAGAGCTCATTTAAAAGCAGTAGACCATCCAATCATTGGGGATGAAAAATATGGAGGGATACCATATAAAAGAGTAATGCTTCATCATCATAAATTTAGAATTTTTGATTATAATTTCACAAGTGATGAGCCAAAAGATTTTGTAATGCAAGAACAAAGTGATAATAGAAGAAAAAAGAGAAAGTAGTTAGTCCATAACATCAAAAGGATAAATATGTTTGATAGAATAAGCGAAGGATTTAAAAGCGCTATTAATAAAATTAGAATGAAAGATGATGAAAAGGCGCTAAAAAAAGCACTTGATGAGCTTAAAAAAAATTTATTAAAAGCAGATGTACATTTTAAAGTAGTTAAAGAACTATTAAAAGAAGTAGAAATTGAGACTAAAAGAGCTGGAATTGGAAAAGCAAATTTTTTAAAAGCGCTTGAAAAAGCATTAATAGATATATTAACAGCACCTGGTAATTATGGATTTGTTTTTTCTTCAAAGCCTCCTACAGTTGTTATGATGAGTGGTCTTCAGGGTAGTGGTAAGACAACAACAACTGCAAAGTTAGCAAATTATTTAAAAACTTTTAAAAAGAAAAAAGTTTTAATGGTAGCAGCAGACCTCCAAAGACTTGCAGCAGTTGAACAACTAAGACAGCTAGCTAGTGCTAATGAGCTTGATATTTTCTATGATGAAAACGCAAAAGCTGTAGATGTTGTAAAAAGAGGGGTAGAGTTTGCCAAAGAGAAATATTACGATGTAGTATTAGTGGATACGGCGGGTAGACTTGCTATTGATGAAGAACTTATGCAAGAACTCATTGAGATGAAAAAAGAAATAAATCCAGATGAAATTTTTTATGTAGCTGATTCACTTACAGGTAAAGATGCTTTGAATTCGGCAAAAACTTTTGATGAAAAACTTGATATTAGCGGAGTTATTTTAACTAAATATGATGGAGATAGTAAAGGTGGAGTTGCTTTAAGTATTGCTCATCAAGTAGGAAAACCTTTAAGATTTATTGGTACTGGTGAGAAGATAGCGGATTTAGAAGTTTTTGTACCGGATAGAATAGTAAGTAGAATTATGGGTGCTGGAGATATTGAAGGGCTTGTAGAAAAAACAAGTGCTGTAATTGATGAGAAAGAAGCAAAAAAACTTACAAAAAAATTAAAAAAAGGTCAATTTAACTATGATGATTTTCTAAAACAACTAGAACAAATGAAAAAACTTGGAAGTATGAAAAATTTACTTTCAATGATTCCAGGAATGGGAGGAATGTTAAAACAGCTTGGTGATATTGACTTAGAAAATTCAAAAGAGATTAAAAAAATAAAAGCTATGATAAATTCTATGACTAAGAAAGAAAGAGAAAACCCTCATTTAATTAAAGAGAGTGCAAGTAGAAGAAGAAGAATAGCTAAAGGTGCCGGGCTTAGTGTACAAGAAGTTAATAGAATAAATAAACAATTTCAAAATGCAGCAAAAATGGCTAAAAAGTTTGCAGGTAAAAAGATGCCTGATATGAATGAACTTATGAAAATGGCACAGGGGTTGAAATTTCCAAAATAATTGATTAAAATTTCACACTAAAAAGACATGGGTTGGTTTGGGTGGGAATAAAATAAAAATAAATTAAAGGAGAAACAAGTGGTAAAAATTAGACTTGCAAGATTTGGTAGAAAAAAAAGACCATTTTATAGAATTGTAGTAACAGATAGTAGAAAAAGAAGAGATAGTGGTTGGATTGAAGTAATTGGATATTATAATCCATTAACTAACCCAAAAGAAATTAAAATTGATATGGATAGAATTAATTATTGGCTAGGAGTTGGGGCTCAAATGAGCGATAGAGTAAGTAAACTTAAAAAAATCTATGAAGAGAGAATGGCAAACGCTTAATGGTAGTAGATTTTGTAACTGAGTATGCAAAGCTTCTTAGTTTTGAGCCTGATAAAATAAAAAGTGAAATAGTACCTCATGAAGATTTTGATGAAATAGTAATATATGCAAAAAAAGCAGATGTTGGTAGAATAATAGGTAAAAGCGGTAGTATGGTAAAAGCTATTAAAATGGTGATAAGTGGATGCCGAGCAAAAGAGGATAAAAACTATAAAATAACGGTAAAAGCATATGAAGAATAAGATAGTAGTAGCAAAGCTTGGCAAAAGCCACGGTATAAAAGGATGGCAAAAAATTCACATACTTTCAGATTTCCCAGAGCAGTTTAAGCCTGGGGTAACTTTTTCTTCTGATAAAATTGACTTAACTATTGAAAAAATAGATTTAAAAAAAGGTCTTGTTAAATTTAAGGGTATTGATACTCCAGAAGATGCAAAAAAGCTTACAAATAGAATGCTTTATACGACAGTTGAAGAAACAAGGCAAAATATAAAATTAAAAAAAGATGAATATTTCTGGTTTGATATAATAGGATGTGATGTAGTAGAGAGCGGTCAATTAACAGTTGAAAATGAAGAATTAAATGGTGAAATAAGATTAGGTAAAGTTAAAGATATAGAAAGATTAGATGTAGATTATTTATTAATTGAGACTGATGAAAAGCTCATTCAACTAGGATTTCCTAAAAGATTTTTAATAGATTTTAAAAGACATATTAAACAAGTAGATGTTGAAAATAAAAAAATAGAAGCTAATGGAGCAATTCTTATATTAGAATCACTGAAATGAAAATAGTTTTTTTCTCACTTTTTCCTTCACTTATATTACCTTACTTTGAAGACTCCATATTAAAAAAAGCAAAAGAAAATAAACTTTTTGAAATTGAAGTTGTTGATTTTAGGACCTTTGCAAAAAATAAATATAAAAAAGTAGACACTGAAATTGTTGGTGGTGGTGCTGGTATGATTATAGACAATATTGCATTGCGAGAAGCGCTAAAAAGTTATAAAAGCAAATATCCTTTGTCTCGGACTATTTTTTTAACTCCAGTAGGAAAAAGATATAATCAAAAAGATGCTATTCGTCTCTCAAAAGAAAAAGTACTTTTTTTAGTATGTGGTAGATATGAAGGGTTTGATGAGAGATTAATAGAAGATTTTGCTGATGAAGTTTTAAGTATAGGAGATTTTATATTAACAGGTGGAGAGCTTGGTGCTTTAGTGATAGCTGATAGTGTTTTAAGAAATATTGATGGAGTTTTAGGAAACTATGAATCTTTAAGTGAAGAGAGTTTTAATGATAGTTTGCTTGAGGCACCTCAATTTTCAAAAATGGGAAAAGTTCCAAAAATTTTAAAAAGTGGAAACCATAAAAAAATAGGGGAGTGGAAGAAAAATACTTCAATACTAAAAACAAAGTTTCATAGACCTGATTTAATATTAAATTGATATATAAATTAAGAGATTAGCTTATATTTTGAGTTCTATAAAATCTTAATATATATTTTGTTATTATACATAATAGTTTGTTTGTTATAATAAGCTAATTGATTTAATATTTAAGGAAAAAAAATGAAAACTCCACATAAATTTTTTTTAGAGTTAAAAAAGCTAAATTTATTATTTATGTTAAGTAATATTGAAAAATGCAAATATGATATAGAAATGTTTAAATCATTTTTTAATAGAGTTGATGTTGTAAACAATGCAAAAAAAGCTCATGATTATTTAAGTCAAAATAATTATGATGTTTTGTTAATTAAGTGTGATTTTGAAGACTTGAAATATTTAAATTTTATAGCAGAAGTCAAAACAAAATATCCTCATTTATATATAGCTATAATATCTGAAAATTTGGAAAAAGATAATTTACTAGATTGGATCAATGCAGGAGTTGATGGATTTTTAAAAGAATCATTTGATTTAGATATATTTCTTGGAGAATTATATAAAATATTATATCAAAAACTAAAAATTGCGGATGAGTTAAATATTTTGCAACAATATAAGGATATTGTTGATGAAAATTTAATTGTTTCAAAAACAGATATAAGAGGATATATTATATATGCAAACAAAGCGTTTGAAGAAATTTCAGGTTTTAGTAAAGAAGAACTTATAGGAAAACCTCATAATATTGTAAGACATCCTGATATGAAATCTGAAGTATTTAAAAAATTATGGAATACAATTTTATCTAAAAAAACTTGGAGAGGATTAATTAAAAATCGCAAAAAAAATGGAGATTCTTATTATGTTGACACTGTTATTAAGCCTTTATTTGATAGAGATGGAAATATAAAAGAATTTATAGCTTTACGAAAAGATGTAACAAATTTTATTAGTGCTGAAGAGTTAATAAATGATAAATTAAAAGTTATAAAAAGTGCTTTATTAATATTAGTGTCAATAGACAATTATGAAGATTTGAAAATTCTTTATACAAATGAAGTATTAAACAAATTTAAAAGAAGATTATTAAGAAGAATAAAAAATTTACTTAAAGAGAAGATGAAAATAAAAAAAAATAACTATATCGAAGATTATTTAGTAAAAGATGATGTGATAGGGTTTTTAATAGAAACTTATGATGAAAAAAAACTTAGTCCTGTCTTAAGTAAAATTATTAATGATGTGATTAATTGGCCAATTGTTGTGGAAGGGTTGGAATTATTACCATTGATTAGAGTGAGTTATGCTTATGGTAAAGAACATTTGTATGAAAATGCAATTATTGGGATAGAAACTATAAAGGAAGGAGAGGAGAGGTTAATTTTTTCTAATAGACTTTGTGTTAAGAAAAAAGTTGAAGTGATGAAAAACATGGAAATATTAAAGACAATAGAATATGCTTTAAGTAACAATAAAGTGATTTCATTATTTCAACCAATTGTTGATAATAAAACAAAAAAAATAGTTAAATATGAATCATTAGTTAGAATAATTGATAAAAATTCAAAAGTGATAAGTCCTCTTTTATTTTTAGATATAGCAAAAAAGTCAGGATTGTATACTAATATTACTTTAAAAGTTATAGAGAATAGTTTTAAAGCAATAAAAGAGAAAAAAATTGCTGTGTCGATTAATATTTCGCCAAGTGATATATTAAGGGAATCCATAAAAAATAAAATTTATAAATTATTAAAAGAAGTAAATCCGCCAAAAGGAATGGTTACATTTGAGCTACTTGAAAATGAAATTATAAAATACCCTAAAGTATTACAAGAATTTATTGATAATGTGTTAGTGTTAAATGCAAATATTGCAATTGATGACTTTGGTGAAGGTTATTCAAATTTTAGTAGAATTGTAGAATTTAAAGCTGATATTATAAAAATAGATGGAAGCTTAATAAAAAATATTGAAACTGATAGTACAAGGCAATCTATTGTAAAAGCAATTGTCAGTTTTGCAAAAAAAGAAAATAAAAAAACAATTGCTGAATTTGTAGACAATGAGAATATTTATAAAAAACTTATAGATTTGGGTGTTGACTATTCTCAAGGGTATTATTTTTCAAAGCCATTGTTGTTGGAAGAGATTTGAAAAATAATAAAAATTTAGTATAATTTCACTTCAAAAATTAAGTGTGAATGCCCGGTAGTGGCCAATGGCACAAAGGAGAGATAATGAGAAATAGATTTATTGAAGCTTTTGAAGCAAAACAAATTGAAGAAAAAGCTAAAAAAATTCCTGAGTTTAGACCAGGGGATACAGTAAGAGTAGCGGTAGAGATTAAAGAAGGTGACAAGAAGAGAATTCAAAATTTTGAGGGTGTTGTAATTGCAATTAAAGGTACAGGTACTGGAAAAACATTTACAGTGAGAAAAATCGGTGCTAACAATGTAGGTGTTGAAAGAATTTTTCCACTTTATAGTGATAGTATCGCAGAAATTGAAGTTGTAAGAAAAGGTAAAGTAAGAAGAGCAAAACTTTATTATCTAAGACACAAAACAGGTAAAAAAGCTAGAATTAAAGAAAGAAGAGATTAATTCTTCTTTTCTGTTTTGTTTTTTGATTTAGTGACAGACTCCTATATAAAAGGCTATGGTATCAATTAATAATGGAGAATGAAAAATAAGTTTCAAGTAGCTAAATTCCAAGTGAATTGAGAAATTGTTGATTAGTGTATTGGTTGATTGGTATATTTTAGTTTATATGGAAAATAGAGGGAAAATATGTTGCATGGCTGTCATATTTTTAGCTTTATAGTGTATTTATATTACAAAATGAAACATCCTTGAATATAATGTACGGTAGAGAAAATATAGGGTATAAATTTGTTATAATTATCAAAAAAAGGATTTATAATGGCAAGAGATATTGAAAACATGATACTAAGTTTTGGAGAAATTCAAGGAAAACATGAATGTGTAACTATTGCTTATGCGGGTGTTAGGGTTGATGCAGAAAAGCTATATAATGGAGTATATCCAACAGACGGAATGAAGGAAGTAATAGTATACCTTCAACAACAGGCCCTTGAACTTGAGGCTGATGGAGTTAAAAATATTGATGTAAAGGTAATTAATACAAAAGATAAGGAAGGAAAAGAAGTAGTAGACTTTTTAGGACAAGGAACAATTATTAGATTAATTGAAGACTAAATTTTCTTCACAAAAATCTATATCAAAAGGTATGAGTTTTAGTAACTCTTCTTTTTGAACTTCTTCTTTTCCTTTGTTTAAAATTACTAGTGAATTTGAATTACTTAAAGCGCTTATCATTGAAAAGCCATATTTATAATCTTTATAAACTTGCCATTTGCCATATTTTAGGCTTCCCAAAATTGTATGGTTTTTTTTGAGTTCATTTAAAAGAAGATAGGTTTTTTGCATATACAAAATTATAATAATATTTTCTTGCTCCACTTATTTTTTTATTTGTTTAAAAGTATCAAATAAAAAGTCAGCATCTCTAAAACTAATGCCTCCACTGGTAATGGTAATGTCATAATTTTTTAGATTTTTTATAAATTTGACTGTTTTTCTAAATTATCAGGAATTATTCCAATAACATCAGAATCAAACACTTTTTTTTGAAGTAAGGCTTTTATTGCATGAGAGTTTACGTTATAAATTTCCTCTTCATCTGCTATTTCCCAAGGTTCTTTAAGCTCGTTCCCACTGGAGAGGATAGCAATTTTTGTTTTTATAAAAACTTTCACAAAATAAATTACTTGACTTGCAAGAAGAGCTAAGTTTTTTGGAGTGTTTTCTTCACCTTTTATTCTTACATTAGCTCCTTTTTTAATTTCCGGAATTTCTATGTATTTATCATTTATACATCTTTCAATAGGAATTACTGTATCACAAGTCTGAGGTAGCTTAGCCCCAATCATAATTTTTACGCATTTATTTTCTTTTATTTCAAAAGCGTCCTGCATAAATTATTTTTATTGTTTGAGTGTTTAAAAGCAAATCCATCCATTGCTGAGTTTATAAAGCTAGGAGAGTTTCTTTTTACATAAATATTTTCTGCTAAAAAATGTTGAAGCGCTTCATTTAGCGGGACTGTTTTAGTTAAATTTGTAGGTTTTGTGTTTTGAATACATAAATTTAGAGCATTTTCTAATGAAATACTTGTTAGTATATTTTGCTTTTTTGAGAAACAATGGAGTTTTATTGATTAGATAATTATATTAGGTGTCAGTCACTTGCATTTATAAAGTCAATGGTGCCTCGGGACGGAATCGAACCGCCGACACAGGGATTTTCAGTCCCTTGCTCTACCAACTGAGCTACCGAGGCAAAGTGGTGGGCTCGGCAGGACTCGAACCTGCGACCAACCGGTTATGAGCCGGTTGCTCTAACCAACTGAGCTACGAGCCCTTGTGGGTTGAAATTATACTAATATTTATAAAAAAAAGCAAGAGAATTTTATGGATTTTTTATAGGAATATGAGGTTTAGCATATTTTTTTTTTGCATTTACTTGAATTATTTCGTATTCCCAAGGTTTTAGTGTATTTGGAATTACAAGAGCAGTTAGTTTATTTCCATATACACATCCTGTATCAATACCTAAAGAAAATCTACTTTTTTTAACTTCTAAAAATGGATGATGACCATATACCACAAATCCTTCATTTCCTTTATATGTATCAGACCAGTGTTTAGGGTTAGGGTAATTATGATTAAGTGGTAAAAAATTATCATTTTGATCAACTTCTCTTAAAAACATTAAAAGATTCATTATTTTTAATGGAGGGTTGTTTAATCTGATTTTATTAGTAACTCCTGCATGGACTACTGTTAAATGATTTAGTTTTAAAAAAAGAGGCATTGATTCAATAAATTCAAAATCTTCTTTTTTAAGTTGTGGATATAATACTTTTTGCTCTTCATCAAGTATTACATTTCTACCCCAATATTTTCGTATATGTTTATACTCATGATTTCCCATAATAGTAAAAATTCTATTTTTTTTCGCATATCGTAAAGCTTCTACAGAATATGGACCTTTATCTAGTATGTCTCCTACACTTATTTCAAATGAATTTTTGGGGATTAATTTTCTAAGCTCTTCCCATTCTTCAAGACATCCGTGGATATCTCCATAGATAACATATTGCATAACTTTTCCTTTGCTATGTAACCTCTAACTTTTGGGGGAATTTTATTAATTCTAAAAAACTCCTTTTGTTTTTTGTTTAAAGTAATTTTTACAAAAGGTGTTATGTAAATACTACTATTATTAGAGTCAATTGCTATTTTCCCTTGGATTACACAACTAAAGTTTGTTTTTAATATTTCATCTTTTTGAGCTTTAGTAGGTAAGATACCAAGTCTTTTTAAAATTAAATCTACTTTTTTTATATCTTTCTCTGGAATATTTTTTTCAAAAATATATAAATTTTGAACTTTTTGCCAGTTGGTATCAATAAGTAATTTTTTATCTTCATCTAAAAATTCAAAACTTCTTTTAACCCCATTTTCAAACATTTCAATAAATTTATTTGAAAATGTGTGTCTAATAAGATTTCTTTTATATTTTTTATCAAAATTACTTTTATCTATAAAATATTTAATGTTGCGTTTATGTAAAAACTCTATAATTTCTCTGCGCGATAAATTATAAAAAGGTCTATATATTTTATAAAAATCTCTCTCCTCCCATTCTCCCATTGAAATAAGTTCTTTAACTCCTGCACCTTTAGATAATTGCATCAAAAACCATTCAAATCTATCATTTAGTTGATGAGCTAAAATTAAGCAAGAGTATTTTTCTTTTTTAATAATTTTCTCAAAAAACTTATATCTACATTCTCTTGCCTTTTTTTCGCTAAATTTTTTGAGATAGCAATCTTTTATATATATTTTTTTATTGTATTTTTTAGCTAGATTTTTTGCATACTCAACTTCTTCATCTGAAGTAGGGCGGGTGTGATAGTTTACAATTGCAATATCAAATGGGATGTTTTTTTCTAAAAGATAAAAAAACAAGGCAGTAGAATCAACTCCTGCTGAAAAGGCTAAGAGATTATCTGATGATTTTTCCAATTAATTCATCTCCTGCAAGTTCGTTTATTTTTACTTTATAAGATTCTCCTGTTTTTAAAGTTTCAATTTCACTTTCATTTATCAAAATGTCTCCATCAACTTCTGATGCCCATATTTTTGGACGAACTGAATAAAAAAGACCATCTTCTGTTAATCCATCTAAAAAGCATTCTATTTCTTTTCCTACGTATTTTTTAAGAGACTCTATTGTAGTTTTTTTTACTACTTTTTCAATTTCTTTTATTCTTTCTTCAATTAAATCTTGTTTAATTTTATCTTTTCTTTTGTAAGCTTTGGTACCTTCTTCATCTGAATATGCAAATACATTTACTCTATCAAATTTATATTCAGCTAAGAAGTTTTTAAGTGTTTTAAAGTCTTCATCTGTTTCTCCTGGGTGTCCTATAATTACGGAAGTTCTTACAAAACTGAACTCTTTTTTCATTTCATTTAGCAATTCTTTTAATTTATCAACACTTCCTGGACGTCTCATAATTTTAAGCATTCTAGGAGTTATATGCTGAATTGGCATATCAAAATAATTAACTACATTACGCGCGGCAAAAATTTTTCTAATAAGTCTTTTAGTAGTAGCTGGATATAGATATAAAATTCTAACACTAATACCATCTATTTTATCAATTTCATCAATTAGCCTCTCAAGCCCATCTTTTATTCCAAAATCTCTAAGGTAAGAGCTACTATCTTGACTTGCAAGTGAAAAATCTTTGTAGCCTTTTTCTTTTAATCTTTTAATTTCATCAACAATTTCTTCAATTGGTCGAGATTTTAGTCTTCCTTTAAAGTTTGGAATAGCACAAAAGGCACACTTTTGGTTACATCCTTCACTAAGTTTTATAAATGCATGATAGCTACTACCAGTTATTACTCTATCCTCATTATGAATCAAATAAACATTTGGAGAAAACTGACTTTTATTTGATTGTATAACTTTATCAATATTTCCAAAATCTCCAACACCGCTCCAAATGTCAACTTCAGGGATTTCTTTTGGTAAAACTTCTTTATATCTTTCACTAAGACATCCAGTTACTACTAATTTTGCATCACTTTTTTTAAGATTTGCAAGTTCTAAAATAGTATCAATTGATTCTTCTTTTGCGGAGTTTATAAATCCACATGTGTTTATAATAATTAAATCAGCAACACTAAGGTTATTTGTTAATTCATATTCTTTTGATAATTTTGCAATCATAACTTCTGAATCTACAAGGTTTTTTACACATCCAAGAGATACCAAATATAATTTTTTCAAGCTTCTCCTTTTTATTAATATTTTATCAAAAATGATATAATATAGCAAAAAAAAGGCTAGTTTTGCAGTATTTTGGACTCATAATTGGATTAATTTTAGGAATATATGGGCTTGTAAGAATTGACTATGTTTTATATATGGGGCTAAATTATTTTGGGAAGTATGTATTTTTTGGACTTTTTAATATTTTTACTTTGTACTTTTTTTGGTTTTTTTATAAAAAGTTTAGTGGCTGGCTGCAAATAGTTATGCCAGCCATTTATGGGTTTATAATTTTACTAGTAAGTTTTAAACTTGTTTAGAGAATTTATATCCATATATTATCTATTAGTCTTGTATTACCAATATATGCAGCAATTAAAATTATTGTGTTATTAGGCTGTATTTCTTTAATATAATTAAAGTTTCTATCTACAAAAACAATGTATTGAAGCTCATCTACATCTAATATTTTTATCATCTCTTTTTTTATTTTTTCAACATCTTTTATAGATAGAGAGAGTTTTGCAGCTCTTTTTAATGCTTTAGATATACTCAATGCTCTGATTCTTTCATTTTCATTTAAGTAAATATTTCTGCTTGAGAGTGCAAGACCATCTTTTTCTCTTATAGTCTCTCCTTCAACTATTTCAATATCAAAAAAGAAATTGTTTACCATTTGTTTTATAAGGTATAATTGTTGAGCATCTTTTTTTCCAAAATATGCGCGAGTTGGACGAATTATATTAAAAAGTTTATTAACTACTTGTAATACTCCATCAAAATGCCCGGGTCTAAAAAAACCTTCTAAGATATACCCTTTTATTTTTGGTGCTTTTATTAAAACTTCATCATTAATATACATATCTTTAGCATTTGGGGTAAATACTGCGTCAACTCCAGCACGCTTACATATTTCAAAATCAGCTTCAAGTCGTCTTGGATATTTGTTAAAATCTTCTCCTGGTAAAAACTGAGTAGGATTTACAAAAATAGATACAATTACATAATCATTTTCCTCTCTTGCTTTTTTTATTAATGAAAGATGCCCTTCATGAAGTGCTCCCATTGTAGGTACAAAGCCAATACTTCCTTTTAACTTTTTTCTATATTCTTTGGCAGTTTGAGGGGAAGTTAAGATTTTCATACTTTTGCCTTTTTTGATAGAATTATATAAAACTATATTGAATAATAAAAGGAGCATAATGGACGCTTTTGAATATAGCGAGCTTATAAAAAATTTAGAGAATAAGTTAAAAAATATTGAAGCTATTTTAAAACCAGATGAGATTCAAAAAAGATTAAATGAGATTACTCAAATGGAAAATGATCCTGAATTTTGGAATGACCCTAAAACATCAGCAAAAGTTCAAAAAGAAAAAAATATAATTGTTAGAAAACTTGAAAAATATCAAAAAGCTTCACAGGCTCTTATAGATAATAAAGATATGTATGAACTTGCAAGTTTAGAAGAAGATGAAGAAACATTAAATGAAGTTTTTGAAGATGTGAAAGAGATTGAAAAAAAGATAAGAGACCTTGAAATTGAAGTAATGTTAAGTGGTGAAAATGATGAAAAGAATGCTATTATTACTATCCATCCTGGAGCTGGGGGTACTGAATCGCATGATTGGGCAAGTATGCTTTATAGAATGTATTTGAGGTTTGCTGAGAGAAAAGGATGGAAAGTTGATGTACTTGACTATCAAGCAGGAGATGAAGCTGGTATAAAAGATGCAACACTTTTAATAAAAGGTGAAAATGCTTATGGATATTTAAAAGTAGAAAATGGAATTCATCGTTTAGTTAGGGTATCTCCTTTTGATAATGCAGGTAGACGACATACTTCTTTTGCATCAGTTCAAGTTTCGCCTGAAATTGATGATGATATTGAAATTGAGATTGATCCAAAAGATATAAGAATTGATGTATTTCGTGCAAGTGGAGCAGGTGGCCAGCATGTAAATAAAACTGAAAGTGCAGTTAGAATTACTCATATACCAACAGGAATTGTGGTTTCTTGTCAGCAAGACCGCTCACAACATAAAAATAAAGAAATGGCATTTAAAATGCTAAAATCAAAGCTTTATGAACTTGAACTAGAAAAAAGAAGAGCAGAAGAAGAGGGTAAACCAAAAGATGAAATGGGGTGGGGACATCAAATTAGAAGTTATGTACTTTTTCCATACACTCAAGTGAAAGATAATAGAAGTAATAAAGCTTATTCAAAAGTTGATGATATTTTAGATGGTGATTTGGATGAAGTTATTGAAGATGTATTGATTTCTGAACAAAGCAAGTAATGTTAATTGAAAATGGACAATGGAAAATAGAAAATGAAATATGTAAAACATATAATTTTTCATTTTACATTTTCAATTTTGCATTTTAATTGGTATTTTTATTTTAAATCCTTTTTTTCTTTCATTTAGAGTAATTTCTCCTTTGTGAGCTTTTATAATTTCAAGGCTAAGTGCAAGTCCAAGTCCATTTCCTTTTGTTTTTGTAGATTTAAATGGTTCAAAAAGTATATTTTTATCTTCAAATTCTTTTCCACTATCATATATGTTAAAGATATGGAAGTTTTTGTCATTTTCATAAAGTATTTCTACTAATCCTTGTTCACTTTCATCTTCTTCAATTGCATCAATTGCATTAAATATCATATTTTGAAGAACTAGTAAGAGTAAATCAAAATCACCTTTCATTTTTATATCTGGTAAAAAGAAAATAAATTCTATTGATTTTGAATGAGAGTAGTATTTTATTGATTCTTTTAGTTCTTTTTCAAACTCTTTGATAGAAAATTCTCTTATTTTAAGCTGCAGGCCTTTTGAGAAAAGTAGCGTAGATTTTATAATTCTTTCAATTCTAAAAATTGCACTTTTCATTTCATCTATTATTTCATTATCTTGATTTTTTAAAAGTGAAATAAGTATTGAGATTGATCCAATTGGATTTCTTATTTCATGAGCTAGATGAGCTGCCATCTGTCCCATGGCAATTAGTCTTTCGTTTCTTTTTTGTTCGGTAATATCTGTAGCACTTATTATAGTTTTATCTTTTATTTTTGATGATTGAACAAGATAAAATTTATTATTTAACTTAATTTCTCCAATATTAGGAATAAAACTAAACTCATCTGCTTTTGAGTTTTTTACGATTATTTCATTATTTTTGTCAATTACCCATAGTGCTTGTGGTAAAAACTCTATTACTCCATTTAAAATATTTTTAAGCTCAATAAACTCTTTTTCAACTTCATATGTTTGGGCTATTAGTTTCTCTAGATTTTTTAATAACTCTTCATTAGAGCTTGGAAGGTTCATTTTAGAGCCTTTTTTATTTGTTATAATATCATAAGTCACTTAAGGAGAGTTGATGGAATATATATATGATAACTTTTATGAAGTATTACAAAGAAATGCTAAAGAATATGGAAAAAAAGTAGCATATTTTATAGATAATAAAAAAGTGACTTGGAAAGAAGTAAAAAGATATGTTGATACAGTAGCAAGAAGTTTAGAGTTTTTAGGAGTTAAAAAAAATGATAAAGTTCCTATTTATATAGGAAACTCTATTGAATATATACTATCTTTTTTAGGTATTCAAAAAATAGGTGCCGTGCCTGTACCTATTAATACTTTTTTAAAAGAAGATGAAATTGCTTTTATTGTAAATGATGTAGATGCTAAGATTATGTTTGCTTCTTCAAAATTTGCAACCAATATAAAAAATATAAGAGAAAAAACTGGAGTTAAAAAAATAATATGGGAAGGTGACCCAAAAATTATAAATGAAAACAATATTTCTTTTAATGAGATTTTAGCTAATTTAGAACCTCACGAGAGTATAGAATTGCCAGGACTTGAAGATTTGGCAGTGATAATTTATACTTCTGGGACTACTGGAAAGCCAAAAGGAGCTATGCTTACATATAAAAACATTTTTTCTAATATTTTAGGAATTAATGAAATTGTAAAAATTACTCAAAAAGATAGATTTATTGCATATCTTCCCATGTTTCATTCTTTTACTATGACTGTTAACTTACTTTTACCACTTTTCACAGCTTCTCCTGTTGTAATTATTAAATCTATTATGCCATTTAGTAATATAATAAAACAAACTCTTCTTAAAAGAGTTACAATTTTTACTGGTGTGCCAGATGTATATTCAGCTCTCTCTAAAGCAAAACTTCCTTTTTATTTTCATTGGTTTAATAAAGTTAGGTTTTATATTTCTGGTGCAGCAGCACTTCCTGAAGAAGTTTTAAATAATTTCTCTAAAAAATTTAAAAAATCAAAACTTCTTGAAGGATATGGTCTTAGTGAAACTTCACCAGTTGTTGCAGTAAATAGACCTCATTTACAAAAGCCAGGTTCCGTTGGTCCTGCTATTCCAGGAGTTGAGGTAAAAATAGTAAATGAAGACTTGGTAGAAGTTCCAGTTGGAGTTGCAGGAGAGATAATAGTTAAAGGTGATAATGTAATGAAGGGATATTACAATAGGGCTGATGCGACAGAGGCAACTATAATAAATGGATGGCTTTTAACTGGAGATATTGGAAAAGTTGATGAGGATGGATTTATTTATATTATTGATAGAAAAAAAGATCTAATTATTAGTAAAGGAGTTAATATTTATCCAAGAGAAATAGAAGAAGTGTGTCTTAAATATCCTGGAGTTAAAGAATGTGCAGTTGTTGGTAAAAAAGATGAAACGCATGGTGAAATTCCTATTGCATTTGTAGAACTTGAAGAAAATGTTATTATCAATGAAAAAGAGTTAAAAAGCTTTTTAAAATCAAAATTAGCAAACTACAAAATTCCAAAGCATATATATTTTGTAAACAATCTTCCAAAAAATGCTACAGGTAAGGTTTTAAAAAGAGTTCTTAGAGAAAAATTAGATGAATATATTAAAGGATAGCTTCTTATTTTTTTATTAATGAGATGTGAATTTATTCAATAAAAAGAAAAAAAGAAGAAAAATTATAAAGCTGCTTTTGCTTTTTCTACTAATTGAGCGAATACTTCTGGTTCATTCATAGCAAAATCAGCTAATATTTTTCTATCAAGCTCAATTCCAGCTTTTTTAAGACCATTAATAAATCTTGAATAGCTTATATCATTTAATCTACAAGCTGCATTGATTCTTACAATCCATAGTCTTCTAAAATCTCTTTTTTTCTGTTTTCTGTCTCTAAAAGCATATACTAAACTTCTTTCGATTTGTTCTTTTGCTTTTCTAAAATGTTTTCTTCTACCTGAGTAGAAGCCTTTTGCCATTTTTAATATTTTTTTATGTCTTCTTCTTCTTACTACACCAGTTTTTACTCTCATTTACTCTCCTTTAATTTGGCGTGCATCATTTGCAACTTGGCGCTTAGCGCGGAAGGGTTTTCCTTCACTTTGCCTCTTCTACACTTAAAAACTAATTAGATACAAAGCATTAACTTTACTTCTTTAATGTTTGTATTATCTACGTACTTAGGGCTTCTAAGATTTCTTTTTCTTTTTTGTGATTTTTTAGTAAGAATGTGGCTTCTATAAGCACTTCCTCTTTTTATTTTTCCACTTTTTTTAACTTTAAATCTTTTAGCAGCCCCTCTTACTGTCTTCATTTTTGGCATGACGGCTCCTTTTTGGATTTGAAATGAAATTATATCACAAAAATTTGTTAAAATTATATAAAAAGGCTAAAAATGAGAATAGAAGCTTTTATAGAGCCTGTCAAGAGTGTTGAATTTAACTCTATAGCTAATAGTTCTTTAGAAGAGATTATTACTTTTATAAATAATGAAAAAATAGAAAGATTATATATTGTTGAAAATAAAAGGCCTTTATTTGTAATTAATTCAACTGAAATAATAGATATTTTTTTAAATAATAAACTTCATTTTACTTTTTATGATTTTTATAATGAAAAAGGGAGTAATATAGAAAATATTGAGTCTACAAGGCATATAATTGATACTTATAACTATTTAAGAAGCAAGAGAATTAATTTTGCTCCAGTAATTAAAGACGGTAATTTAATAGGTGAGATTAAATTTTCAACTCTTAGTTTAAAAATAAGTTTTATTGCTATAAAAGACCCTCTTACTGATACTTATAATCAAAAGTATTTTGATGTATTAATAGAAGAGTACAATGAAATAGCTCTTGAAATTGGTTTAATTATGATAAAAATTGATAATTTATCAATATTTGAGGGACTATATGGATATGATTTTAAAAAAGATGTTTTAAAAGAGTATGCAAAGATTATAAAAAACTCTATAAGAGATGTGGATTTTGTTTTTAGAAATGAAGATATATTTAAAATTATTACTTTTAATAGCGATGAGGTTACTATTAAAATAAAAGATAGAATTGAGAAGAAATTAAATGAAACTGATATAAATGGAATACAAGTTCCTTTTAAAGTTGTGGCCACTCATGTACCAGGGCTTGAATCAAATATCTTAATAGCTGTTGAGGAGCTAGAGAGAAAACTAGTTAAACGGAACTAATGCACTTCCCCAAGTAAATCCTCCTCCAAACGCATCAAGAAGCATTATATCACCTTTTTTTAGTTTACCTTCTTTATATAAATCATTAATGGCCATTGGAATTGATGCACTTGAAGTATTTCCATATTTATGCACAGTGAGAACTGACTTTTCACTTGGCATGTCAATAGCTCTTGCTACAGCATCAATAATTCTATAATTTGCTTGATGAGGTATAAACCAGTCTATATCATCGCTTGTCATTTTATTTCTATCTAAAATATCTCTTACTGATTGAGATAATGTTTTTACAGCAACTTTAAATGTTTCGTTACCTTTCATCTCAAGGTAAATTCTATCAGTATCGCAACCATATTTCACACCGCGTCCAGGTGTAATTAAGTAGTCTTTATATTTTCCATCTGAATTAATATCTATATCTATGATTGCTTCATTTTTATTTTCAGTAGCACTAATTATTGCAGCCCCAGCTCCATCTCCAAACAATACACAAGTTGTTCTATCTTTCCAGTTTATAATTTTGCTAAGGGTTTCGGCGCCAATTATCATTACATTTTTATACATTCCACTTTCAATAAAAGCTTTTGCATGAGCTAAAGCATATATAAAACCAGTACAAGCAGCACTTATATCAACAGCAGGTCTGATTATTCCTAGTTTTTCAGCTACAATACAAGCAGTTGATGGCATAGTAAAGTAATCAGGTGTGATAGTAGCAACAATTATCATATCTATTTCTTTAGCGCTCATTCCCGCATTATCTAAAGCATCAAGAGCAGCTTTGTAGGCTAAGTCGCTGGTGAATTCATTTTCTGCAATATGTCTTGTTTTTATACCTGTTCTTTTTGTAATCCATTCATCACTAGTATCAACTATGTTTTCTAAATCTTTATTAGTTAATATTTTTGGAGGGACATATGCTCCAATGCTAGTAAATTTTGCATACATTAATGTACCTTTAAAGACTCTTTAATTTTATTATTGACGTCATTTTCTACATATTTTATAGCTTGAAATATTGCATTTTTTATGGCTTTAGAATTACTTTTTCCGTGAGCTATTATAACACATCCATTAACACCAAGGAGAGGTGCTCCTCCGTATTCTGCATAATCAGTTACTTTTTTTAGACCTTTAAATACAGGTCTTAATAGAAGAGCTCCAATTTTTTGAAGTAAGCCAGAGCTTTTAATTTCATTTTTAATAAGCTTTCCTATTGTATCAGCTACTCCCTCACTAGTTTTAAGTACAATATTACCTATAAATCCATCTGTAATAATTACGTTTACATCTCCTTTGAAGATGTCACCACCTTCAACATTACCTACAAAATTAGGAAAATTTTCTTTTAAGAGTTTAAAGGTCTCTTTAGTAATTGCATTTCCTTTGCTCTCTTCTTCTCCGTTACTTAAAAGACCAATAGTGACATTATTTTTATTTAAGATAATTTTAGCGTATACTTCACCCATTAGACCAAATTGATAAAGATTTATTGGTTCACAATCTACATTTGCTCCTACATCTAGAACTAATGAATATTCTTTTTTTATTGTAGGCATAAAAGTAACAATTGCAGGTCTTTTTATTCCTTTAATTCTTCCAAGTCTAAGAGTAGCAAGACTCATTGTAGCACCACTATGTCCAGCTGAGACCACTGCGTCAACTTTACCTTCTCTTAAGAGTTCGATAGATTTATAAATAGTGGACTCTTTTCTTTTTAAAGCTTCCGTGGCGCTTTCTTCCATTTTTATTACATCTTCACTATTTATAAATCTAACTTTATTTAATATATTTTTAGGTAGTAATGGCCTTATCTTTTTTTCATCACCAACTAGAAAAGCAATAAAATCTTTCTTTTTTAATGCTTTAACAACTCCTTCAATAATTGGTTCGGGACCGAAGTCCCCTCCCATTGCGTCAATTGCTATTTTCATTAATACTCACCACAGCTTGGACATGCTCTATGTGGTCTTTTATAAGCACCACAATTTGAACATTTAGTAGTAGTACTTAATTTTACTTTATAATGAGTTCTTCTTTTAGCTGCTCTTGTTTTTGAATTTCTTCTCTTAGGAACTGCCATAATATCTCCTTAAAATTCTTTATTAAAATCTTGTGTTTCACAACTTTCACATATATTATAATCATTTTTTATTGATTCTACTTCACTTTTTAGAATTTCTTCTAAATTGTAAACTTCTTGTTCGATTATATCGTATTCTTCATCAAATCCATCGTAAGGAGGTTTTACAATTTTAAATTTTACATTTTCATTTATCTCTTTTTCAAACTCTTGTAAGCATTTTACACACTCTACTAATACTTTACCTTTCAAGTTTGCATTAATTAAAATTGAACCGTCTTTGTTTTTTATACTCTCACCCTCAAGAGTGAGATTTTCATAAGTTTTTTTGACTTTCAATTATAAAATCTCCCTATCACTAAAGAAGAATGAAATTTCTTTTTTAGCATTTTCAAGTGAATCACTACCATGAACTGCATTTGCTTCAATGCTTTCTGCAAAGTCAGCTCTAATAGTTCCTGGTGCTGCTTCTTTTGGATCAGTTGCACCCATAAGTTCTCTGTTTTTAGCAACAGCATTTTCACCTTCAAGAACCATTACTACAACAGGACCACTGCTCATATATTCGCATAAATCATTAAAAAATGGTCTTTCTTTATGTACTTCATAAAATTTTGCAGCATCTTCTTTTGTTAGTTTAATTTTTTTACAAGCTACTATTCTAAGACCATTGCTTTCAAATCTGTCAATGATTTTACCAATAACATTCTTTGCTACTGCGTCAGGTTTAATTATTGAAAGAGTTCTTTCCATTTTCTCTCCTTGAGTTTTTAGAGAGGAATTATACAAAATTTAGAAGAAAAAAAGAAGAGGGAAAGGATTAGCATGCGTCCATTACAGGAGTACTAACTTCTCCTCTGTTTTCAGAACAAGTTTGTCCATCTTTGCATTCATCCCAAACAATACATCCTTCAGTTGGACATGCTTCTGCACAAGCAGGGCAATCATAGTAACCTACACACTCAACACATTTGTCAGGATATACATAGTAAATTTCTTCTCCTGTTGGGTTTTCGCTATCATCAACGATTGCTTCTACTGGACATTCATCAAGACATGCGCCACAGTTGATACAAATATCAGTGATTTTTACAGCCATTTTATCTCCTTTTTTTGATTTATTGTACTTAGAAATATATCATTAATTTCTTAAGATTTGCTTAAACTAGAGATTTATACTTTTATTTGTTTCTATTTGTTACAAGCTATTTTAAGCCTAAATAATCTTTAATTTCTTCTACTTTATCAAGTCTTTCCCAACTAAATTCTTCTCTTCCAAAATGTCCATAAGCTGCTGTTTTTTTATAGATAGGTTTTAATAGATCAAGTGATGTAATAATTCCTTTTGGTGTTAAATCAAATATTTTTTTAACTGCTTCTTCAATTTTTTTCTCGTCTACTTTATTAGTACCGTGAGTATCTACATAAATACTTACAGGTTCAACTACACCAATTGCATATGCAATTTGAAGTGTTAATTTTTCAGCTACACCTGCAGCTACTAAATTTTTTGCTACATATCTTGCAGCATATGCTCCACTTCTGTCAACCTTTGTAGGGTCTTTTCCACTAAAAGCCCCACCTCCATGAGGAGCTGCCCCTCCATAAGTATCTACAATTATTTTTCTACCAGTAAGTCCAGCATCACCTTGAGGACCACCAATTACAAATTTTCCAGTAGGGTTTATAAAATATTCAACATTTTTACTTAACATATTAGCTGGGATTACTTTTTTAATTACTTCTTCAATTACTGCTTCTTTAATTTCAGAGTAGTTTATATCTGGTTCATGTTGAGTTGATACCACTACTTTTTCAACACTAACAGCTTTCCCATCTACATATTTTACACTAACTTGTGCTTTTCCGTCAGGTCTAAGCCATGGAATAATTGCTTCTTTTCTTGCAATTGCAAGTCTTTTTGTTAGTTTATGAGCAAGCATTATTGGAAGTGGCATAAATTCTGGTGTTTCAGTACATGCATATCCAAACATCATACCTTGATCACCTGCACCAATTTCTTCACCTCTCTCTACTCCTTGGCGAATATCTGGACTTTGTTCACCAATTCCGTTTAGTACACCTGCAGTTCTATAATCAAATCCATATCTTGCATCAGTATATCCAATTTCTCTAATAACCTCTCTTGCAATTTCTTGCATTGGTGCATATGTCGTGGTTTTAAGCTCACCTGCAATAATACAATAACCATTACTAAGAAGTGTCTCACATGCAACTTTTGCGTTAGGGTCTCTTTCTATAATATAATCAAGTATAGCATCACTTATTTGGTCTGCCATTTTATCTGGATGTCCTTCAGTTACACTCTCACTACTAAAAAGATATTCTCTCATTAATTCTCCTTAAGATTTTTTTAGAAGTATAACATATAATTGAACTCTCTAAAAAAGTATAAATTGAGGGCACTGACTAAATGGCAATTTTATGACCTTTAAGATTAAGTTCAGCAAAAAACATAGCGAGTTTTCGATTAAGCCATTCAAAAGACTTGGCATGAGATTTTGTTTTTCTAACAAGATATGATATTTTATCTCTCATTTGTGAATTTAAATTTTCAATTAAATTTGTATATTTTGATTTTTCTTGAGTTGCTTGTTTTCCATAAACATTTGAATATGCAAAATGACCGTCTGTATAATATTTTTCTGCCTTTGGTAAATCAAAATTAAAAGATAATAAACTTTCTATGTTTTTCTTTTTTGATAAAAAGTAAAAATAGAATTTTCTACCTGTTTTAGTAACTCCCACTGTTGTCCATACATAAGCTTTATTACCTTTTTTACCATAAAAAGTATAAAGTTCATCTAAACAAAGATATGAAAACACTAAATTAGCTTTTTTCAAAAGATTTACAAATAGTTTATACAACTCTTCATACTCCATAAGTTTTTTTTAAATGATATTGAACTGTTCCTAATTCTACTCCAATAACTCTTGCTATTTTTCTTAATTCCATTTTCTTTGAAAATAGTTTAAAAATCATCTCTTTTTGTTCTTGAGTTAATCTTTTATATCTTCTATATTTCTTCCCTTTGTTAAATCCAACTTTCATTAGATTAACCTTTTTCTAAAAAAAAGCATTTTCTGTTCCTATTTAGTCAGTGCTAAATTGAGCAAATGTTTATTATTTTAACTTGAAAAATTTGCGTTCGCTAATAAAAGCGAAAAAAGTGCGCTAAACTCCACAGGGGAGCCTTTAGCGTTTGCACTTTTTAGCAAAATTTTGCAAGTGATGCGCAGAAAAAATGATAATACCAATTGACAATGGAAAATGGACAGTGGAAAATGATGAAAAGTATTGAAATAATAGGAGTTTTAAACATTTTTAAAGTAACTAACTAATTGAGAATTGGTGTAATTTTTTAGAATATTAAATTATTTAACAATACCTTTATAAAAATCAAAATTTAAACCTATAGAAATTATAGCTGTATTTAGTTTTCCATTAAGAGCTTTTATTTTTCCAAAACTTACAAAAAATTTTTTATATTTTAATCCTGTTTCTATTTTTGTAATCATACCACCACCTACATCTATACTTCCACCACCTGCTGCCCCAATCGAACCTCTTATAAAAATGTTATTGTATTTAAATTCCCCTCCAAACATACCAACTGCATAACCACCACTATCTCCATTATAAGCAGCACCAGCATTTACAAATATCATAAAGTTTTTTTTGAGATATTGGCCTATATTTATATTTATAACGTCTAGTCTTTTAGAGTTGTTAGTTTTTCTAATAGTATTTGATGGTAGATATGATTCAGAATATATAGAAAAATTAAATTTTTTTAAGTTAAACTGTAAGAAATTATTTCCTGTTGTTAAAAAAGCAAATTTTTTGTTTAGAGAAATCTTTCCATATAATGCCTTAATACCTTTAGGAGCGCTTATATAACCAACAGAAGTATTTAAAAAATTGAAATTACTTTGTGTTTCAATTTTATAAATAAATCCTCCTTTTGTATTAACTCTTCCACCACCTCCAGCTCCAATTGCTGCTTTTAGATTTATATATTTTAACCTTTTACCTATACCAAAAAGATACTCTGCATATCCATCACTATCTCCTTTAAATGCACCACCTGCACTAATATACGTAAAATAATTTTCATAATCTTTTGAAATTTCAGTACCTATTATAGTAAATTTTTTTTGTTTTATTCCAGTTGTAGTTTGTGAATTTATTGGTAAATATTCGAGTATGAAAGGAGAAAAGGAAATTTTTTCTATTCCATAAATTCCATATAATTTTTCAGGAATTTTTGTAAAATAAACGTCCTTAAAATTATAATCAACTATAAATCCAATTTGAGTAGAATTTATTTTTCCATCTTTAAACTTTATGTGATTTATATTGAAACCAATATTATAATTTTTGTAAGGATATAAAATTCCACTATAAACTTTTAGCATAAGACCACTTCCTTGTGGTGCACTACCACCACCTCCGCCACCGATAAATATACCATTATCCAATATAATTTGTTTAATAGGGAATTTGATGCCTCCTGCAATTCCTCCTGTAAAAAATCCTCCTCTTTTTCCTGTGATTGCTGAATAAATACTTATTCCTAAATATTGTTTATCGAAGTTAAAAAAATATGAAGTTTCAAGTAAGCCTAAATTTTCATTATTAAATTTTAAATTTTGATATGAAAGTCTAAACGAGTTATTAGTAATTTCAGCAAATAAAAAATTTGTTATTAAAAAAATTAATAATTTTTTAAGCATTCTTTTGAAGCTTTTTTAATAAAGGCTATAATTTTTGGAGATGAAGAGTCCCACACAAAGTATTGATATGTAAATCTATTAGTTAATTTATTATAAATACATTCGCAATATTCATATTTATTGGGCAGTGAAGAGTTTTGTATACAGTCATGCATAAATTGAAATCTAATTTCAAGCGGATAATAAAAAGAAAATAAAAAAACAGGAGAGAAAAGAAGGATTTTTTTCATTATTTTAATTTATTTCTAACTATCTTAGCAGCTTCTACCATATTTTTTAGACTTGGTTTAACCTCTTCCCATTTTCTAGTTTTAAGTCCACAGTCAGGGTTTACCCAAACTTTTTCAGTAGGGAGAACTTCTAAAATTGCTTCAATTTGTTCTACCATCTCTTCAGTTGAAGGAATTCTAGGACTATGAATATCATAAACACCAGGTCCTATTTCACCTTTGTATCCTCTTTCTTTAAAGATTTGAAGTAAAGAATTATCACTTCTTGCATTTTCAATTGAAATAACATCAGCATCCATATCTTCAATAGCGTCCATAATATCGCTAAATTCAGAATAACACATATGAGTATGAATTTGAGTTTCTGGTTTTACAGATGAAGTTGTGATTCTAAATGCAGTAATTGCCCAGTCTTCATATTCAGCTCTTTTTTCATTTCTTAAAGGATATCCTTCTCTAAGTGCTGCTTCATCAACTTGAATTACTTTAATTCCAGCAGCTTCAAGAGCTTCTACTTCATCTCTAATTGCTATTGCCATTTGAAAAGCGGTAACTTTTCTTGGTTGGTCATCTCTTACAAATGACCAGTTTAGCATTGTTACAGGTCCAGTTAGCATTCCTTTCATTGGTCTATCAGTTAGGCTTTGAGCGTATGTAATCCATTCAACTGTCATATCTTTTGGTCTACTTACATCACCATAAATTAGAGGAGGTTTTACACATCTACTACCATAGCTTTGAACCCATCCATTTTGAGAGAATGCTACACCATTTAGTTGCTCACCAAAATATTCAACCATATCGTTTCTTTCGAATTCACCATGAACTAATATATCAAGGTCAATTTCTTCTTGAAATTTAACTGCATCGGCAATCATTTTTTTGATCTCTTTTTTGTATTCTTCTTCACTAATTACACCATTTTTATAATCACGTCTAAGTTTTCTAAGTTCAGGTGTTTGTGGGAAACTTCCTATTGTAGTAGTTGGCAATGTAGCATATTTTAAGTTTTCTCTTTGAAGTTTTATTCTTTCTTCAAATGGAACACTTCTATGTTTGTCTTTTTCAGTTAAGTTAGAAACTCTATCTTGAACTATTGGGTCGTGAATTTTGCTTGAAGTTTTTCTTGTAGCAATTGCGATTTTATTGCCTTCTAATACTTCTTTGTCTACTTCACTTAATTCTTCACCTTTTACTAATTTATTAATTACTCTAATTTCATCAAGTTTTTCAAGCGCATAGCTAATCCATGATTTGATATCTTCATCCATTTTTGTTTCATATTTTAGAGTGTATGGAACGTGTAATAAAGAGCAGCTGCTTCCAACGTGAATTTTTTGAGGATCTACTGCTTCAGTTAAACCTTTAATAAATGCTGCTGATTTTTCAATATCGTTTACCCATACATTTCTTCCATTAACAATACCAATTCCTATTTCTTTTCCGGCTTTTGCAAGAGCTTTGATTGAGTTTTCGCTTCCAGCAACGAAATCTAAAAGCATACCTTTAATTGGAGTTCTTGCTAATACTTCATTTGCTTCATTTGAGTGTTCAAAATAAGTAGCTATATAAATATTTGAATCACTAGCTAGTTCGTTATAAACTTTCTCAAGCAGTTCTAAATCTTCATTTGTTGGGTTTGTTACAAAATATGGTTCATCCATTTGGATTTTAATGTTAGGGTTAAGATCTTTTATTTTTGTTAGTATTTCTTTGTAAATAGGAACTAGTTTTTCAATAATTTCTGTTTCAGTTCCATTTATTATTTTAGATAATTTTACATAAGTAATTGGTCCAATGATATTTACTTTTGGCTCAATTCCAAGCTCTTTTGCTTCATTATATTCAGTAACTATTTTATCAATATTTGCACAAAAACCCATATTAATATCAAGTTCTGGCACGATATAGTGATAGTTTGTATTAAACCATTTAGTCATTTCTAAAGCTTTGTGATTTGCATCACCTCTTGCCATTGCAAAATATCTATCAAGTTCGTTTTCAATATCTTTATATTTTTCTGGAACAGCATTTAGAATTACTGTCATATCAAGCATATTATCATAAAAACTAAAATCGTTAATACTAATTAAGTCAATTCCTGCATTTTTTTGATAAGTTAAGTGTCTTTTTCTTAAATCACTAGCTGTAGATTTTAATTCATCTTGAGTTATTTTACCGCTCCAATAACTTTCAAGTGCTTTCTTAAGTTCTCTTTGTTCCCCAATTCTTGGGAATCCTACTACGTATGTTGCCATTAGTTTTCCTTTTTTGTCGAAATTATATCAAACAAATGGAAAATGGACAATAAAAAAATGGACAATGGAAGGCACTGACTAAATAAAGCGAAACAATTGCAAATTTTAGTGAAATAAAAGCGTTAAAAAAAGCATTTTGTTTAAGCGTAGAGTTAATACTTTTTAGCTTTTATTGAGCGTTAAAAATTTTCACTCTTGTTGAGCGTATTTAGTCAGTGCCACAATGGAAAAGCATTTTACATTTTCAATTTTCAATTAACTTAAACGCTCCATTTATTATTTGGTAAAGTTTAGTTTTATAATCTACTTGATTATTAAATATGTAAAGTTTAAAATCATTCATATAAAATTTGTCTTCGTTAGTTTGAATATTATAAATTTTATTTAAAAGTATTGATGAATCGTAATTTAGCCAATTATATTTTATATCAGAGTTTACTAAAAGGTTGTAATCTTCTATAAGAATAGGGGGATTTAAAATAGAATTAGCAACTATTAGTTTTTTTATATCCTCAGGTTGAGTTATACCTATTAAAAGAGGGTCATAATCTATTTGAGTTGCTAGTTGAAGTTTGGTTTCTATTTCTTTATAAGTTATGTTTGAGAGAATCTCAGCACTTTTACCAGCACTTGTATTAAAAAATATAAAACTATTGTTTAGATCATTATAATTAATTTTTGGATATGTAAATGATAAAATTTTCAAATTTAATTCGTTTTCATATTTAAAAAGTTTATTTGAAATAGAAGTATTTTCATTAATTGCAACTGTTTTTTTATCGTCTATAAATTTGGCTAGCTTATCTATTTGAGCTTTATAATCAATTCCTCCAAAGTAAATGTTTGAAGTAGTGTTAAAATCAATATCTTTTTTATGAAACACAGGTATATAAAATCTAGTGTTATTATATTCATTTAATGATTTAATATAGTTTTTGTCAAGTGTATAAACTAATACGTCTTCGCATTCTTTAGTGACTTCTTCTAATGATTTATCAATATTAAATACTGATATGTTATATTCTACATTTTTATTTATTAAATAAGCATTTAATGAGTTAATAATTGATGGAGTGAATTTAAAAAAATTTTTTTTATCAATTAACACACATACTTTAATATTTGGTTTTATAGAAATAAAATTGTCTTCAAATGTTATTTCTTGAATAGGAGTTTTGGTTTTATTATTTTCATTGGTTAAATTGTTTTCATTAGTTACATTGTATTCAAAAGTTAAATTATTTTCATTATTCAAGAAAGCTTTTTGATTTGTGGCTTCTTTAGAAGAATTTATATCTGAAATTTGAAATGTAAATTCACTTGCAAATAAAAAGCTACAAAAGAGTATTAAAATTATTTTTTTCATAGCATACTCTTTATAAGTAAAAAATCTTTATAAGCTTCTTTTTTTGCACTTGGATTTCTTAGTAAAAAGCTTGGATGATATGTAGGTATCACTTTTTTCCCCTTATATTCGAAAATTTGCCCTCTAACTTTGCTTATAGCTAAGTCACTATTTAATAAGTACATAAATGCTGTTTTTCCTAAGCATACTAAAATTTTAGGTTCAATTATATCAATTTGTTTTAAAAGATATGGTTTACAAGTTTCAGCTTCTTCAATACTTGGGACTCTATTATTTGGTGGCCTACATTTTACAATATTTGCAATGTAGACATCGTTTCTATCTAATTCTAGCACATTTTCTATAATTTTTGTAAGAAGTTTTCCAGCTCTTCCTACAAAAGGACGTCCTGTCTTATCTTCCATTTCACCAGGACCTTCTCCTATAAACATAATTTTAGCATTTGGATTACCTTCACCAAATACTACGTTAGTACGAGTTTTACCTAAATCACAAAGTGAACAGTTTTTACAAATGTTTTCAAGCTCTTTTAATTCATTTGGCATATCTATTTTTTTTTCAACACTTACAAAGCCATCAAAATAATTAACTCCTGCTTCTTTTAACTTATATAAATATTTTAATTTAATTAAGTTTTTCATTTGTTATGCCTTATTGTGTATTAGTTATTAGTTAATTGGTTATTGTAATTGGTTAATTGATATTTTTCACCTTTCATTTTTCATTTTTCACCCGACCACCAAACATTGGTGAAAGTTAGTAGAGGTTAGTAGAGGTTATACCTCTAATACCTTTAATACCCCTAATACCTGGTGGTCGGAGGTTTGCTTCGCTCACTCTTCACTTTTCATTTTGAACCTGGAACCTGGAACTTTGAACTTGGCAAATTAATACTATACGTAGGATATGCAATATTTATGTCATCTTCTTTTAAAAAGGCTTCTAAAATTTCCGATGAAATTGTGCTTCTTAAATTTAATGTTGCATAGTTATTTAAATACCAGCAACTAATAGTAATTCCATTGTTATTTATAAATGTAAATACGCGAGGCTCTACATTTGCATTTTTTATATGATAAATTGCTTTTAGTTTTTTTATTCTTCTTTTTGCAATGTCTGTGTAACCTTTTGAATATTTTTGAACAATTTCTTTTGCTAAATAGACAGCTTTTTTGTAATTTGAATCAAATGTAATAGTTATATCAATACCATCCCAAACAGTTGATAATCCATGATGAGTATAATTGAATATTGGATTTGTAAAAACTACATTATTTGGTACAAAAACAATTCTCCCAGCTCTTCTAGTATATAAATACGTTGTTAAAGTTACATCTTCATATAAAACAATTTTAGTTAAAGTAATATCAATTATATCTCCTACTATTTTTACTTGTCCATTTTGAAGATATATTTTTATTCTGTCACCTACCTTAAAATTACCGCTAGTCATTATTACAAACCATCCAAAAATATTCATAAACCAGTCTTTCATAGCAATAGCAATACCTGCTGAGGCAAATCCAAGTATAGTAATTAAATAAGTTGCATTATTTATATAAAAAAAAGAGATAATTAAAATAATAACAGTTATATTTATAAAGTTTAAGATTTTATTGATGATATAGATTGATTCATCTTTAACGTATTTTCTTACGGCAACTTTAATAAAAGTAAAAATTAAAATACTTATTGCTATAGAAATTGCTAAATATATTAATTTGTTTATTTCTTTTTGAATAGAATCTTTTACTTTTTGATTGTAAATTTCTGCTTGAGTTTTTATTGTTTTTAGTTTTGTATTATAAACGTTACTTATAGTTTGAAAATCATCTATTAATTTTTCAAGATGACTAACATTTTTACCTTTTTCTTCATATAGTTTTTTAAGCTTTATTAGGGTTTCAAAAGTATGTGAAAAATTATTATAGTTATTTTCGTTTTGTTGTATGGTGTTTTTTAATTCTTTTTCATAATTTAATCCATTAAAAATTCCAAAAGGATTGTTGATTTCTGGTGGTTTTGGTAAATCTTTTAGTTTTATCAATGTGTTAAATATATTTTGATTGTTTTTAAGCAGTTCAAGTTCAGTTTGAATACTAAGAAATTTTTCTTTATATTTTTTTGGATTTAGTCTTGCTAATCTTTTATATTTTTTATACTCTTCTTCAAGTTTTTTGTAATTTAGATAAGATTGATAGCTTAAATAAAATTCATTTTTTTTAAGGTTGTTTTCAATATAATGAATTTTTTCATCTATTAAATTTGAATTATTATTTTCTTTTGCAAATAGAAAAATAGCTAAAAAAATAGCTATTATTCTCATTGGCTAAACTTTTTTAAAACTTTTATTACTTTTTCTTTAGGTATATCTTTTACTATTTTATATTGTCCTATATTTTGAGGAATTATGAATTTAATTTTATTGTCAGTAGTTTTTTTATCTAAAAAGAAATGAGCGTAAAACTCCTCAGGATTATTTATATTAAAATCAGTTGGTAAATTATATCTTTTTAGAAGCTTTTTAATATCTTGTGCTTCTTTTTCACTTAAAAATCCTAGTTCTTTTGATAACTCATTTGCCATAACCATTCCAATTGCTACAGCTTCTCCATGAAGATAGGTTTTATAGTTTGTTAGATTTTCAATTACATGCCCAAAAGTATGCCCATAATTTAGCACACTTCTAATTCCTTTTTCTTTTTCGTCTTGATTTACTACTTCAGCTTTTAATTCTACTGCTCTTTTTATCATTTCTTCGAGTGTAAGTTTATCATTTTTAATGTTTTCGAAAAATTCTTTATCAAACATTACAGCCATTTTTATAATTTCGGCCATACCTGCACTAAATTCTCTTTTTTCAAGAGTTGATAGAAAATGTGTATCAATATACACTGCTTCTGGCTGATAAAAACTACCAATTAAATTTTTTCCATATTTGTTATTTATACCGGTTTTACCACCAACACTACTATCCACCATAGCTAAAAGTGTTGTTGGAATTTGAATAAATTCAACTCCTCTAAGGAAAATACTTGCTGCAAATCCTGTCATATCTCCTATTACTCCGCCTCCAAATGCAATAAGTACTGAGTTTCTATCAAATTTAGCATCAAAAAGTCTATCAAGTACATATTCAATGCTTTGCCAGTTTTTATATTCTTCTCCATCAGGTAAAGTTATAATGATTAACTCTTTTGCTTTTAATTTATTTGTTAGATAATTTATGTGAAGGCCAGATACTTTTGGATTTGTGATAACTGCTACTTTTTTATTTATTTCTATTTCAGGTAATTTTTCAATTAAAATATCATAAGTTTTATTTGGAGTTTTAATTGCCACTTTCATTTTCATCCTTTATTGGAATTAAAAATTGATTGAATTTGTCTAGAAGTATATAAGATTCTTCTATTTTTGGAAATAGTAGTTGTCTAATTTTATTTCTTGGAACTTTAGCAATAGCTTCTATAAGACAGATATTGTTTTCTTTTTTTAGAAGTTTTATTGGATTTTCTTTTGCAGTTATAAATTCAAGTTTTGTAAAATTAAATTTTTTAGCTAAGTTTCTTAGATATTCAATTATATCTTTATGTGAGTTTTCTGGATCAATATCAAAAAATTTTATTTTAATATTTAACTGATATGATAAATCAAATACTACTGGGGCAATTCTTGTTATATATTTATCATTTAAAATAACACTTAAGGAATTACATTTTTTAATTGATTCTTCACCAATTTTTATAAGAGGTTTTTTTAGTTTGAAAAATAGCTTTTTATAGTTATAAAAAAAGTGATTATTTGTAACAATAATACCGATATTTAATTTTTTTATATCTAATTGTAATACTTTTTTATATTCAGTTTCATAATAATCTGTTGTAATATCTATGTTTGAGAATTTATATAATTTATATATTCTTGAAGTGATTGATGGGTTTATTATTTTTATTATTAATTTTTTATTTTTTAATTTTCTATGCAAATAAAGAGCTGTTTTTAAAAGTTTTGAGATTTCATTTTGAGTCATATTTTTCATATCTAGTAGTAGATATATATTTTGTCCATATGGCTGAGGAAATGCACCAACATTACTTTTTATTTGATTAAATATTTCTTTTAATTTTTGAGGATTTCCTATAAGTAGTAACTTGTCATTTGGCAAGATCATCATCTCTTTGTTTATTATTTTTAATTCATTATTTCTATAAATAGCGGCAACTTTAACGTCATATCTATTAAAAACAGAGGTTTGTTTATATGTAAAAGGAGAATGAGGAGGAACTTCTACTTCCATTATTTCACCAATACCAAGACCAATATCTCTCGCATAAAGAGGAACATTTGGTAAAAAATCAATAATTTTATTTGTAATTATTTCGGGGGCATCAATAATTTCAATATTATTAATCTCAGGTAATTCAAAATCAGTCCAAAACTTTATAAAAAGAATAGGAGTTTTATAGTGCTTTATTTTTTTAAGCACAAAAAGAGCTTCTTTTTTGTTTTTTATAAATACAATAATTTTATTAAAATCTTTTCTTAATATATGTTTATATAATTCATATGCAAAGAAGTTAATTTTATAAAAAAATAAATTTTCTTTTTCTTCAAATGAGTTTTTAATTTCATTATCTTCATAAATTATATGAAATTCTGCTAAGTTGAGATGATTATCACTAATTTTTTTTATAAGTAGAGTTGATTCATTTGATCCAGCAAAAATTAATATTCTATTCAAAAAAGACCTTTTTTGTAGAATTATAACATATATAAAAAAGTTAAAAGTGAAAAATTAAAAGTGAAAAATTAAAAGTGAAAAATTATAATAGTTTTGATTAATTTTATACTTTTTAGTCTTAATAAAAGCTTTATAAGAGGTTAATAATTAGTTAATATACCTTTAGCTTTTAGCAAAATTTGTATAGTTTAGCCATATATACTAATGGTTGGATAAAACTTTTCATTTTTTACTTTTAATTTTTAACTTTGTTTATTAGTATAATTTCAAAAAAAGGAAATTAATGGAGTTTAAAGTAGATAAAGTTGACGGTAAAGCAAGGGCTTGTACTATAAAGACAGTTCATAGTGAAATAAAAACACCAATTTTTATGCCAGTAGGTACAGTAGCAGCGGTTAAGAGTCTTGATGCCATTGATATGACTGAAATTCTTAATGCACCTATAATTTTGGGAAATACTTATCATTTATATCTCAGGCCCGGTGATGAAGTAATAGCCAAACTTGGTGGACTTCATGGATTTAGCGGATATAAAAGAAGTTTTTTAACAGATAGTGGAGGATTTCAAGCATTTAGTCTAGGAGATAATGTAAAAATTACTGATGAAGGAATTTGGTTTAAAAGTCATATTGATGGCTCTAAACACTTTTTTTCGCCTGAGAAAGTTATTGATATTGAGTATAATCTAAATAGTGATATTATGATGGTTTTAGATGATTTGATTCCTTTACCAAATACTAAGGAAAGAATAAAAAAATCAATTGAAAGGACTACTAATTGGGCATACAGAAGTTTAGTTCATCATATAAAAAAAGGTAAAAAAAATAATCTCTTTGCAATTATTCAGGGTGGAACTGATTTTGAATTTAGGAAAATTTCAGCTGAGTCTCTTGTAAGTTTAGAATATGAAGGATATACATTTGATGGATTTGCAATAGGAGGGCTTAGTGTAGGGGAAGAAAATGAGCTAATGTACGACACTATAGAAGCTACAACACCTTATATGCCTTTTGATAAACCAAGATATCTTATGGGAGTTGGAACACCTGAAGATATAATTGAAGCAATTGATAGAGGTGTTGATATGTTTGATTGTGTAATGCCAACAAGAAATGCAAGAAATGGATATCTTTTTACTTCATTTGGGACACTTAGAATAAAAAATGCAAAGTATAAGTTTGATAATAAGCCAATTGATGAAAAGTGTAACTGCTATACGTGTAAAAATTACTCGAGGGGCTATCTTAATCATTTGTTTAAAGCAAAAGAGCTTACTTATTTCAGGCTTGCAAGTATTCACAATCTTGCGTTTTATTTAGATTTAGTAAGGAAAGCCAGAGAGGCTATTATTAAAGGAAATTTTAGAGAGTTTAAAAAAGAATTTTATTCTAAAAGAACTTAGCAAGTTTGTTTAATTTTATGTTCTAAATCTTGTTGGAAGTCTTTTAAACTCTAAATTTTTTTCTTTTTTTATTATATTACCATTTTTGTTAATTTCTATAGTAATATATTTTTCTGCTCCCATATAGTCTTGAGAGACTAGTTTAATTACTATATTTTTATCTTTTACATATACTTTTTTTGGAGTATCTTCCATTCCAAAGTCATATATATTAGCCCATAAAATTTTATTATTTTTTACAAACACTACTAGTAAATCTTCTTGTGGATGCTGTATTGAACCCACTATTAAATATCCTCCATTATATTTTATTAAAAACTTTGGAAATTGGTTTTGTTTTGCTTCAAAAACTTTTACTTTTCCATTTTCATAAAGCTTAATATCTGCTCCATTTTTATATGTTAATAATAAAACTGTAGTAGAATTGTTATTTATTATTGCATCTTGTGGAATATCAAATTTATCTGCTATATATTTTTGACTTTTAATTTCTAAGTTTTTATCTAATTTTAAAATAATAGGTCTATTTTTAGTTTGGTCATAACCAATTAAGAATATATAGTTTTTATTACTAATTAATTTATGTCCTTCAATAAGTTTTGGAATTATTTTCTTTTTAACTAATCGATAATTTGAATCTAGCTTATAAATAATTAAGCCATTTGAGTGAGGCATGTAAAAGTAGTAATCGTTATCAATTTTTGTTAAAGCACTTTTTGATATTTGATACTCTTTTATTATTTTATCTTCAATAGAAGTTTCTTTTAGTTTTTTGTCTATATTTATATTGTTTACACATCCTAAAAAAATAAGAGGTAAAAGGTATACTAGTTTCTTCATGTGATATCCTTATTCATAAAAAGTAACGGAACTTTTTCCGAATTTTTTAATTTTTATTTTTTTATATTTTCCTAAAAACTCAGGAAATTCATAATCACTTTGGTGTTCTATAAGAATTTTTTCAACATTCATTTTTGGAAGTTGTTTGATTAAGTTTTGAACTTTTTCATAAATATCTTCATATCCCTTTCTTATAGCAAATGGAGGGTCAAAATAAAAGAAAGCTCTATCTTTTTTTCTTTTTAGTTTTTCTATTACATCCCAAATAGTTTCAAAACTATCTCCTAAAATTATTTCACACTTAATTCTGTCTTCTTCTTTTAATGAATCAATATTTCTTTTTAAAACTTTGGCAGCTTCTGGGTCTTTTTCAAGAAAATAAGCTTTTTTTGCACCTCTACTTATTGCTTCAATGCCTATACTTCCAACTCCACTAAATACTTCAACCCAAGTAGAATCAGGTACTTCCCACTGAAGAGAGTTAAAAATTGCTTCTTTTAGTATCTGTTTTGTACTTCTTGTAGTCTCTTTATCACCCATATAAAGTTTTTTACCTCTATATTTTCCACCTATTATTTTAATATTACCTTTTTCCATAATAGTCCTTTATAAGTTTTTTTAAATCATTTTTAAAATTATCAAAAAGTTTATCTAATTCTTCTTCAAAGCTAGGTTTTTTTATTAACTTTTCAAGTTGCAAGAGAAGAGTACTTTTTGTAAATGGTTTTATAATATCTTTACCAATAATTATACCTTCTTTTTCGTAATTGTCTGTAATAATTACTCCATTGTCATCAATATATTCTTTTAAATAATATTCAAGTGTTTTTTGAAGTAGAGGAGATTCGCACTCTATTTTTAGTTTCATATAAACCTTTTTATATAATTTTATCAAAAAAAATTAAATTTTTTTTTAATTTGCCGATTCTCTTACTATAAACTCAAGGAGTTGGCTATGGATATATTTAGCGGAGTAAATAATATTGCTAAAAAATATGATGTTAATTCTACCCAAAATTTAAATACTAAGCAAGCTGACCATATAAAAGAGATAAAAAAGAGTGAAGATGATTTTAAAAATAAATCAAAAGAAGAAATAAAAAAAGAGTTGCAAAAAGTTATTGAAGAACTTAATAAAGAAATGAACCCATTAAATCAAGATTTAAAGTTTCAATTTAATGATAAAGTAAACGAATTAGTAGTTCAAGTTGTAGATAAAAAAAATGATATAGTAATAAGAGAATTTCCTCCAAAAGAAGCATTAAGACTTATGGAAAAAATGAGAGAGCTGGTAGGATTACTTTTTGATAAGAAAGGGTAAAAATGGCTGATTTAGGAACACTAAGCTCACTTGGGATTGGAAGTGGAGTTTTAAGTTATGATGTAATAGATAAACTTAAAAATGCCGATGAAAGTGTAATGGTAAAACCACTTGAAGATAAAGTAGATTTGTTAAAGAAAAAAGAGAGTGCGCTTTCTCAATTTATTACAATAGGCTCGACTGTAAAAACTGATGTACTTGATATTGCAGATGGAACTCTTTTTGCTAAAGTTAATACAAGTGTTAATGGAAGTAGTGTTAGTGTTGAAGCAAGTGATGGGGTGAACCCTCAAGAGTTTAATATTAATGTAAATCAACTTGCTCAAAATGATATATATGAGTCAAAAGGATTTGCTTCGCTTGATAGTATTATTAATAATACTTCCAATCCAGTTACTATAGATTTAGGAGTGGGTAGTAGTGTTACATCAATTACATTACAAGCAGGAGCTACCTTAGAAGATTTAAAAAATGCAATAAATGATGCAAATGCAGGAGTTACTGCTTCAATTATTGATACAGGAATAGGGAGTAATCCTTATAAACTAGTATTAAAAGCAGACAATACAGGAGCTGATAATATAATAAAACTTGATTATTCTAAAATTGAAGACTTAGGATTAAATGCAATTACTTATAAGTCTTCTGTTTATTCGTCTGATACAGATTTAGTGAATAATTCTGGAAGTACACAGGTTTTTTCTATTGATATAAATGGAGTTACATATTCAATGGATGTGGCAAATGGAACAACGGTAAATGATTTTATTAATGCAATAAATAATGGGAATCTTAAAGATAGTAATGGAAATTCACTTAATATTAGTGCTTCATTTACTAATGGAAGTATAGAATTTAACATAAAGGCTATAGGAGATATTACAATAAATGATACAAACTTAACTACGGCATTTAATAGTAATACCAATTTTACTAATGAAAATAGAATACAAACTGCTCAAAATGCGAACTTTCTTTATAATGGGGTTGAGGTTGAAAGAAGTTCTAATACTATTGAGGATTTGATTGCAGGTGTAAAAATTGAATTAAAATCTACCGGAGAGTCAACTGTTTCAATTGATAATAATGTAGACAATATAGTAGATAGTATAAAAAAATTTGTAGCTGATTATAATGCAATGGTTAGTAATATTCAAAATCTTACAGCCTATAATAAAGACACGGGAGATGTAGGGCTTTTTCAAGGAGATAGTGATTTTACAAGTTTAGAGAGTATATTTAGTGGAGATTTGTTTGGGACTACTTATACTTACAAAACAGAGTCTCTTGATAGAAATGGAAATAAATATACTGTAAATGCTTTTTTTTCAGCTGCAAATGCTGGATTTAGTATGGATAGAAATGGTATGATAAGTTTTGATGAAACAAAATTTAGAGAAAGTTATAAAGAAAATCCAGATATTACTAAGAGGTGGTTTGAGACTACTTTTACTAAAATAAAAGATGATTTTGAAAGAACTATTACAGGAAGTAATTCTAATTTATCTTTATTAGACCAAGAAATAAAAGATGAAGAAAAAAGATATGAAGATAGAATTGATTCTATGAAAAAATATCTTGAAACAAAATATGAAATTATGGCTAAACAGTTTGCAGCATATGACGAAATGATTAATAAATTTAATGCAATGAGTCAAAGTTTAACAATGGCAATAGAACAAGCCATAAATACTAAATAAAAGGTAAGAAATATGACGTATAATAGAGCACTTAATAGTTATAATCAAATGAATTCTAATATAGAAAGACCTGAAAAACTTATTCTTATGCTTTATGAAGGAGCACTTAGATTTGCTAACTTTGCAAAAAAAGCTATAAGAGAAGAAAATATTGAAGAGAAAGTAAAATATATAATAAAAACTTCAAATATTTTTATTGAACTTATTAATTCGCTTGATTTTGAAAAAGGTGGAGATATAGCTCATTATTTAAATGGGCTTTATGCATATCAATTGCAATTACTTGCAAAAGCAAATTTGGAGAATAATGAAGAATATTTAGATGATGTTATTAGAGTTTTAAAGGGGCTAATAGAAGCATGGAAAGAAGAGACAGGGGTTTAAGATAAGAACAATGAAAAGTGAGAAGTGAGAAGAGAAAATGAAAAATGAGTTTTCTTTAAAAGAATTAAAACTAGCGGTAATAAATAAAGATTTAAAAAAATTAGAAGAACTTTCAAAAAAAAATCCTTCTTTTTCTTCAATAAAAGAAGCAAAAGAGTTTTTAGGTTATTTGCATGAGGCAATTAAGATTTTGGAAAAAAGCAAAAACAAATTATCTAATGATATGAAAGAAATAAAAAAACTTCAAAAATTCTATTTAAATAACTCTAATGATAGTTTTAATCTAAAAGTATAGATTTTTTTATAAATTTTTCTTATATTTCTTGAAAAGAAGAATTAAAAGAAATATAATAGTGAATGAGCATTCATTTATTCTTTGTAAAATCTTAGAATAAAAAGGAGAAAAGATGAAAAAGCTAGTGGCTAGTTTAGGTTTAGGAATTGTTTTAAGTAGTTCGTTGTTTGCACTAAGTGGTTCTTATGCACATATTTTCAAATCTGAAGTAAAAGCAAATGCAAAGTATGTAAAATACATAACTCCTGAGGAGCTTAAAAAATGGATTGATGCAGATAAAGACTTTGCAATAATTGATGTAAGAGAACCATCTGAATGGCAAGCAGGTGAAATTGATTGGCCAGAGTATAATGAAATACCAAGGGGGTTGGCTGATGTTATGGTAGCAAAGGGAGCATTAAAACCTAATAATACATATGTAATTGTATGTGCAACTGGAGGAAGAGCTACACTTGTTGGAGGGAAACTAGTAAAACTTTATGGATTCAAACATATTTATGTATTAAAAGGTGGTCTTAAAGGATGGTTAAAAGCTGGATATAGCGTTGTTAATAAATTGGGAGAGCTTAAAGCTAAATAAGCTCTTCTTTTTTTATCTTAAAAAAGCTGCTTCCACTTCCACTAAAAAATCCATAGTCTAAGTATTTGTATAAATCCGGGTAAAGCATAAGAGCAGGCTTTAGTAAATCGTTAAGATCACTTGGTTTATAATTTTGTAATAACTCATTAGTTTCTTTTTTATCAAAATCTGTATTTGATGGATTAAAAAAGTTTTGTTTATATGCATTATATACATCTTTTGTTGAACATTCTATTGGAGGGGTTAAAATTTCAAGGTCTAATGCTTTTTCATCTCTAACTTCTACAATATCACCTCTTCCATATACATCTGCTACATCTGCATCAGTTATAAAAAATGCCACATCACTTCCTACTTTTTTCCCGACTTCAATAAGCTCATGAGTGTCTAGATTTAGACCACTTTTTTCATTTACAAGTCTTAAAAATGCTGCTGCATCACTGCTTCCTCCGCCAAGTCCTGCCATTTCAGGAATGTTTTTTTTAATTCTAATTTCTTTTCCTATAAACCATTTCTTAATTTCAGGATATGCGTTAGTAAGTTCTACATAAGCTTTAAATACTGTATTGTCTCTTAGTACACAATTAACATCTCCTATAATATTAAATTTATCAGCTTCAACTATTTCAATCTCATCATATAAATTTTTAACTTTCATAAATCTTGATTTTATTAGATGATAAATTCCGTTGTGTCCTACAATTTTTAAAAAAATATTTACTTTTGCGTATGCTTTAGTTTTCATTTAATACCTTTGAAATTTTATTAATATCTTCAATAGAGATTTTTTTACTAGCTTTTTTATTTTCATTTTTTATTTCTTCTAATAGTTCGCTTCTTAAAATTTGAATTTCTTTTGGTGCTTCTATTCCAATTTTAACTTGATTTTTTGAAATTTCTACTATTACTATTTCTATGTTTTCTCCAAGTTTTACTCTTTGGTTTTCTTTTCTTGAAATTACAAGCATATTTCAATCCTATTTAATATATATTGTACCTTTTTATCTATTATTTCAATAATGGTTAAAAACTTATCATATGTTACATAATATTTACCATTTTCTTGAAATTCAAAATCCTTTATATCAAGTTTTTTTCCTAAAATCAAATTTTTAGTATCTTTTAAGTATTTGTTTTTAGGTAAATTTATATATTCTATTGGATTTAATTTTTTTTCGCATTCATATTTAAACTTACCCTCACTAATTCTTTCAAGATAAGTTAAGCTTCCATTTACACCCAGTTTCTTAGCAATATCAAAGCCTAAACTTCTTATGTAAGTACCTTCACTTACACTTGCTTTGAATGTGATAAAAGGATGAGAATAATTTATAAGCTCGATATCATAAATCTCAATTTTAATTTTTTTATCTAAAAATTTTTTATTTAAAACTTGGGACTCGGAACTTGGAACTTGGCTACTAAGTTTGTATGCCCTTTGTCCATTAATCTTTTTTGCAGAATAAATTGGTGGAAGTTGAAATTGTTTTCCTAGAAAACTCTTTAATGTTTTTTTTATAGTTTCTAAATCGAATTCATTAACATTTTCAATTTTTTCAATTTTTTCTATATCAAGAGTAGGGGAGTAAGCTCCGAGCATTAAGCAAGCTAAATATACTTTTGGACTTTTTTGTAAAAATCTAAAAAGTTTAGTATATTGTCCACTCGCAATTATAATATTACCACTTGCAAATGGATCAAGTGTACCGGAAAACCCCATTTTTCTAATTCCATATTTTTTTTTAAGTTGATTTAAAAATTTATTAGAGCTTATAAACATAGGTTTTTTTGCTACGAAAAGCATATTTTTACATTTTTGCATTTAGTTTCCTTAGGTTTTCTCTACAAAGTTACTTAAAATTTCTCTAATTGTTCCACAAAAATCAATTTTTAATTTTGTTTTATTTCCAGCTTTATTAATGCCTATAACTCTTCCTGTTCCAAATACTTTATGTTTTACTAAGCTACCTTTTTTTATTCCAGTTGAACTATTTAAATTTACTCTCTCTCCCTTAATAAGTCCAGCTTCTGTTAAAAATCTACTTTTACTCACTTGAGTTCTTTGACCTCTTAAGAATCTACTTTTTACATATGATAAAGTAAGTTCTTTTTTAGCTCTTGTGATTGCAACATAAGCAAGACGTCTTTCTTCTTCAATGTCAGCATCATTAAGTGGGAAAAAACCTTCTTCCATACCTATTACAAACAGATGTTCAAATTCAAGACCCTTACTTGCGTGAATAGTCATAAGATTTATAAGTGAGTTTGCTATTTTGTCTTGATCGCTTTCAAGTGATAGTTCATTTAAAAACTCCCTAAGGTTTAAATCACTTTTTTCTCTCATCATTCCATAGAATTCTTCAATATTTCTTCTTTTGTCTTCATCTTTATATGAAGTTGATAACTCTATTATTTCTTCTATATTTTCAATTAGTTCATCAAGTTTTAAATGTGAAAAAAACTCAATCATTTTTACAAATTCTTTTAGAGTTTTTGCAGCTTTTTTACTTAAAAATGATAAATCATTTTCTTTTATGAACTCAATAAATGATTTATCACCTTTTGCTTCTTCTAGCTTTATAATTGTAGTTTTTCCAATTCCACGTCTAGGCTTGTTTACTATTCTTTTAAAAGAATAATCATCATTTGGATTTATCATAAGTCTTAAATAACTTATTAAATCTTTTATCTCTTCTCTTTCATAAAATTTTATTCCGCCGACTAATTTATAAGGAATTCCATAATTTCTAAGCCCATCTTCTATTGATCGTGAAAGAGCATTTATTCTATAAAGAATTGCTATTTCATTTGGATTTACACCAGAATCAATTAAGTTTTTAATTTTTTTAGCGATTATTTCGGCTTCTGCAGTTTCATTGAAGTTTTCTATGATTTCTATTTCTCTGCCATCTCCAATTGCTGAGATTAATTTTTTGTTATATCTGTTTTTATTAAAACTTATTAGATTGTTTGCAGCTTTTAAAATTTGATTAGTTGAGCGATAGTTTAACTCTAACTTTATAACTTTTGCATTAAAATCTTTTTCAAAGTCCAAAATATTTTTATGATTTGCGCCTCTAAATCCATAAATGCTTTGGTCATCGTCTCCAACTACGCAAATGTTATTGTGAGTTAGACATAATTTTTTAAGAAGCAAAAGTTGTATTTCATTTGTGTCTTGATATTCATCGACCATTATATATTGATATTTTTGTGATATTTCTCTGTTTAAGTCATTGTTTTCGTGTAGTATTTTATATGTTAAAAGAAGTAAGTCATCAAAATCTACTAAATTATTATCGAGTAAATATTTTTGGTATTTTTCATAAATAAAGGCCATTTTTTTATATACCTCTTCATTTGCTAACGCATATACTTCATCTGCATTCAAAAATGAATTTTTATATTTGCTAATTTCTTTTGCCATAAAATTTGGTGGAAGATCAGTTGAAATTGATTTTAGTATTTTTTTTTGGTCGTCACTATCAATTATTACAAAATTATTATCTCTATTTATTAAATGTATATATAGTTTTAAAAAAAGCAGTCCAAATTTGTGAAATGTAAGTAGTAGAGGAGGATGTGAAATATCACTTTCTATCATATTTAGGGCTCTTTCTCTCATTTCACTAGCTGCTTTATTTGTAAATGTAAGTGTTAAAGTGTTTGCAGGGTCAATTCCTAAAGAGAGTAAATATGCAAGCCTTGTTGTAATTGTTTTAGTTTTACCACTTCCTGCACCTGCTAAAATAAGTAATGCTCCGTCAATATGAGTCGCTGCTTTTAATTGACTTTCATTTAATTCATCTAAAAATTTCATAATCCTCACTTTTTATTTTAATTATATCAAAAAAGCTTTGCATTTCATTATAAGCTTTAGTTATAATTACTATAAAAAAATTTAAAAGTGGGGAGCTATGGTTATAAAATATCTTGATAAGATTTATACGTTTTTGGTAATAAATAGAGAGTCAAGTTTTTCAAGGGCAAGTAAAATTTTAGGTATTTCTCAGCCAGCGGTTACTCAGCAAATTAGAATACTTGAAAATTTTCTTGGAGTTACATTATTTGAACGTAAAAAAAATGGAGTAATTTTAACAAAAGAGGGTCAAGAGTTTTTAAAAATAGCTTTGGAGTTTGAAGATTTTCTGAAAGAATTTGAGAAGAAAATAGATAAATTTAAAAATATTGATTCACCATTTTTAATAGGAGCATCTCCTACTGTTGGAAATTACAATTTACCTGAATGTATTAAATATTTTAAAAGTCTTGTAAATAAAGAGATAAATTTAATTATAAAAAGTAATGATGCACTTTTTGAAGATGTTAAAAATTCAGCTATTGATATGGCATTTGTTACAAAGAAAAAGAATGATAATTTAAATTATGTAGAATGGCTTGAAGATGAGCTTGTAGTATTTTCTAATAAACCTATACCACCTACTCTTGAAATGGAAGATTTAAAGAATTATAAAATGATATGTCGTGAACCAAATTCATCTACAAGAGAATTTATAAAAAAAGTTTTTGAAGAGAATAGGTTTGAATGTGATGTTTTAAATGTTTTAAGTGTTGTTCATAATTCAACTGCACTTAAATTTACAGTTATGAGTTCACAAGAACAAGTCGTATCTATTATTTCAAAAATGGTTATAAAAGATGAGTTAAAAGAAAAAAAACTTTTTGCTGCAAAAATAAAAGGTGTGAATCTAAAAAGAAAAACATATATAGTTTTTAAGGAAAAAACAAAAGATATAGAGGCGATACTTAACTTTATTCGCTCATAAACTTTTTGTTTCTAGGATTAAGAGTAAATGGGTTTTTTGGTTTTTTTGGTGGCAAGGTAGCTGATGGATTTATAAAGAGTGGAGTGTCAAATTCTAGTATTTGTATAATATTTTCAATAGGTACTGTTACAAGGCTACCAAAATTTTCTTCTCCAAATCCAGCTTCAAAAACTAAATTTTCATTTTCTATTTTTGCAGTTGAGAGGGTATAGTTTGCAAGAACAAAAATTATAATGTCTTTATATGCACTTATAATGTGTTCTGGTAACATTGGATTAAAATTTATTCCATCAAGTTTACATACAATTGAAAATTCATCTTTTACATTGTTAAGAAGAAAAGAAAGAATTTCTTTTGCGTGTTTATCTTTTATATTTCTAAATTCTTCATTTTCTATAATCACTGCTTATCTCCTTGAATTCGTTTAGCATTTTTCTTACAGTATTCATACCTTTTTCCCAAAAATCTTCATTTTCTATATCTATATTAAAAAGTTCTGCAAATTGTTTTTTTGGTGGAATGCTTCCGCCTTGAGATAAAAATTTAATATACTTTTCTTCAAAATTTTCAAAGCCACTCTTATATAGTTCATAAAGAGATAGAACTAAAAGTTGAGCGAAAGAGTATGCATAACAATAAAATGGTGAATGAATAAAATGAGGGATATAACTCCACCAAATTTCATAATTTTTAGTTAAATATACACTGTCTCCAAACATTTTTTGATTTTCTTCCATCCAAATTTTATTAAAATCTTCAGGTTTTAATTCATCTAAATTGTGAACTCTTCTTTCAAAATTTGTAAATACAATTTGTCTAAAAAGCGTAGCAAAAATATCTTCAAGCTTTGCGGCGTATGTTTCAATTAATTCTTCTTTGGTTAAAGTTTTTTTCATTTCTTCAAATAAAAGCATTTCAGCAAATATACTTGCAGTTTCAGCAGTTGTTAAAGGGGTGTCTTGATTTAGATATCCAACCTCTCTTGCTAAATATTGATGAATAGCATGACCTAGTTCATGAGCTAAAGTAAACACATCTCTTCTTTGATTTGTGTAATTTAGTAATACATATGGGTGAGATGCAGGAGTTGCTGAGTGAGAAAAAGCTCCACTTCTTTTATTTTCTTTTGGATAGACATCAATCCAATTTTCTTCAAATGCTTTTTTTGCCACTTCATAAAATGTGTTTGAAAAGTTTTTAAATGCATTTAAAACCATTTCTTTTGCCTGATCGTAAGGAATTTCAGAGGTTTTGTCAGTTAATTTTATTGGGGCATATCTATCATAATCATAAAGTTTGTCTAATCCTAAAAGCTCTTTTTTTATCTCATAATAATTAGCTACTATTTGGGTATTTTCATTAACTGTATTAATTAGAGCATCTACACTTTTTTTGCTAACTTTATTGTTTAAATGTCTTGGTGCTTCTGGAGTTTCGTATTTTCTAATATCAACATAATCTATTTTCCAATCTTTTTTTATTTGGTTATATATGTAAGCTAAAAGTTCTTGATGAGGTTTTAAACCAAGTGTTAAAGAAATTTGGGCTTTTTTTCTTGTATTTCTATCAGGTGAATAAAGTTTAGATAGGATTTCTTCTTCACTTAAGTATTCACCATCAAAAAAGAATTTTATTCTGCTTAAGCTCTCATCAAATAGTCTATTAAATGCACTAGAGCTTGTTAAATCTTTTTTCATTAAAATTTTTTCTTCTTTTTCACTAAGTTTGAAAGGTGCTTCTTCTTGAAGGTGGATTAGATAGAATTTATAAATTCCAGAATTATCGATAAATCTTTGTTGTTTATCAAGTGGTAAGTGAATAAATTCAAGCTCAAACCAGATTAAATGTTCTTCTGCAAGATTTGCTAATTCTTGAAATTTAGCTAAGATATGACCTTTGCTAGAATCTGTTGCAAATTCAAGGTAGACAAAGGTAAGAGTTCTTCCTATATTTTCCCATATATCTTCATATTCTTTTAAAATTTCTGTAAATTCTTGTGGAGTTAATGTATAAAGTCTATTTTTGTATTTTTTTTCAAATTCTTTTGCTTTAAATATAGCTTGTTTTAAAAACTCTTCAGCTTCATTTATCGAACTAAAAAGTGCAGATAAATCCCAGTTCATTATTTTCCTTTTTTATATAATTATATCAAATTCATCTATTACATAAAATTCTAAAATTGCATTTATTAAAGCTATCTTTTTGAAATAGGGAAGGTCAAATTTATGAATGTTTTCTTCTTTTAATATTCCTTTATTTAATAACTCTTCTCTTTTTGTACCTCTAAGTAATGGATATTTTGGAGTTAGCCACTCTATTCCATCAAAAAAAGCTAAGTTTGAGATAGTAGTATCTGTAACTAAGCCATTTTTTATTAGAATAAACTCATCAAAAGAAGGGAAAAGTGAAAAGTGTAAAGTGAAAAACTTTCTATTTTTCTTTTTTATAAAATAATTGTAGTTAATATTTATTACTTTAAATTTTTTAAAACTTCTCTTTTTAATAGGAAACACTTCAATATTTTTAATTCCATTATATGAGTATGTAATTCTCAATCTAAATTTATCATTTGAAACTTGAAACTTGGAACCTGGAACTTGGAACCTGGAACTTGTCAACTTTATAACCCATTCTTTCTCATCAAATTTCCATTTAAAATATTTATATGCTTTTTTTACTCTTTCTAAATGATAGCTAAAATTTTTAATATTTCCATTTGTAACAAGCATTGTTTCAATTAATTCCATTTTTTCTCCATTGATTAAAATTTATACAATTTATATTTATTTTTAAAAATTACGTTGGATATAATTATTCCAAAATAAAAAAAGGAGAGCAAATGACAGCAAAAGAATTCTTACAAGAATGTAGAGAAAAAGAGATTGAGTTTATTGATTTTAGATTTACTGATATTAAAGGAACTTGGCATCATGTAACTTATGATATTGATAGCATTGATGAAGAAACTCTAACTAATGGGCTTCCATTTGACGGTAGTTCTATTCCTGCATGGCAACCAATTAATGAATCAGATATGGTATTAAAGCCAGACCTTGAAATTGGTACTCACTTTGTAGATCCATTTACTGCTGATCCTACAATGGTGGTATTTTGTGATGTATATAATACTGATGGGACTCCATATGAAAAATGTCCAAGAAGTATTGCAAAAAGAACTCTTCAATATATGGCTGAACAAGGTATCGGTGATGTAGCATATTTTGGACCTGAAAATGAGTTTTTTGTATTTGAAAATGTTGTTATAAGAGATGATATTAATGCTCAATGTTATGAAGTAGACAGTGCTGAGGGTGCTTGGAATGATTATATAGCTGAGTTTGGAGATGAATTAAATATTGGACATAGACCTAGAACTAAAGGTGGATATTTTCCAGTACCTCCAGTTGATTCTATGATGGATTTAAGAGCTGAAATGGTAAAAGTATTAAAAGAAGTAGGTCTTAAAACATTTGTTGTTCATCATGAAGTTGCTCAAGGTCAAGGTGAAATTGGTGTTAGATTTGGAACACTAGTTGAAGCTGCTGATAATGTTCAAAAACTTAAATACGTTGTAAAAATGGTAGCTCATTTAAATGGAAAAACTGCAACATTTATGCCAAAACCACTTTATGGTGATAATGGTAATGGTATGCATACCCACCAATCTATTTGGAAAGATGGAAAAAATATGTTTTATGATGCAAATGGATATGCAGGACTTAGTGATGTAGCTAAAAAATATATAGCAGGTGTGTTTGAAAATGCAAATGCTGTTGCAGCATTTACAAATGCTTCAATGAATTCATATAAAAGACTTCAACCAGGATTTGAAGCGCCAAATATTTTGGCTTTCTCTGCAAGAAATAGAAGTGCTTGTTGTAGAATTCCTTGGGGAGCAGGTGAAAAATCAGTAAGAACTGAATTTAGATTCCCTGATAGCACAGCAAACCCATATTTAGCATTTAGTGTAATGCTTTTAGCAGGTCTATGGGGTATTCAAAATAATGCAGAAATTTATGAAGCTGCAAGAGAACCTCTTAATGAAGATCTATTTGAGTTAACTCTTGATGAAATTAAAGAAAGAGGAATTAGAACATTACCTGCAACTTTAAGAGAAGCTATTTATGCTCTTGAAGATGAATTAGCAAAAGATGATAGTTTCTTAAAAGTTACGCTTAAAGACGGAAGCAGAGTATTTAGCGACAATTTCTTAAAAACTTATATTGACTATAAATATGAAACAGAAATTATTCCAGTAGAGGGAAGACCACATCCATATGAATTTATTACTTCTTATTCTTGCTAACTTTCCTCTTTTTTCTTTTTTTGATATAATGCTCTAAAAGGGTGTATATTTGGATATTTTATTGATAGAAGATAATAAAGTTTATGCAAAAGCTATTACTCAAGTTTTACAAAAGCATCTTTTGTTTGCTGATATAAAAAGTATTTCTTCTTTTAAAGAACTTCTTGATAAAAATTTAGATAAATTTTCTTTATTTATAGTTGATTATAATCTTCCGGATACAAAAGCTGATGAGCATATAAAATATCTTCTTGATAAAGATAAAAAGATAATAATACTAACTGCAAATTTTAATGAAGAAGTAAGAAAAAAATATATAGAAAAAGTAATAGATTATGTTTATAAGGAAGATAATTCTACAATTTATTATCTTTTAAATCTTATAAAAAGGTATCAAAAAAATGAAGGCAAATCTGTTTTATTAGTTGATGATTCTTCTTTTGAGAGAAAAAGAATTGCTAAATACTTAGAACTTTTAAATTTAAATGTTTATGAAGCTGAAAATGGAAAGGATGCGTTAAAAATTTTAGAAAATAAAGAGATTTTTATGCTGCTTACAGATTTAAGTATGCCAACTATGGATGGTAGTGAACTGATTAAAAAAGTAAGAATTAAAAAATCACTTGGAGAATTGCCTATTATAGCTTTTTCTGGAGTTGAAGGAAAGTATGAAACTATAAAAGTAATAAAAAGAGGGGCTAATGATTTTATTAGAAAGCCTTTTGAAAAAGAAGAGTTAATAGCAAGAGTAAATAATCTTTTAACAATGTATGATTATTTACATAAATATAAAGTGTCTTCTATTATAGATCCTTTAACAAAAATGTATAATAGAGAGTTTTTACAAACTAAAGTTGAAGGACTTTTCAATATATATGAGAAAAAATGCATAGCAATGCTTGATATAGACTTTTTTAAAAAAATTAATGATACAAAAGGACATCTATTTGGAGATAAAGTTTTAAGGTGCTTTGCAAAAATTATAAAAGCGGAAATTAGAAAAAGTGATATAGTTGTCAGGTATGGAGGAGAAGAGTTTTTAATTTTTATGCCAAATACTTCAAAAGAAGAGGCCTTGATTATTATTCTAAAAATAAAAAAAGCTTTAAAGTTAGTAGATGGATATAAATTTACTTTTTCTGCTGGAATTGCAGATGAGGGTGATACACTGGTTGAAATGATAAAAATAGCTGATAATAGATTATATAAAGCAAAAAAAGCAGGGAGAGACCACATAATTTTCAAATAGGAATATAAACTTTTTTTATTAATTCTTCATATTCTTTTTTTACATTACTATCAATTGTAATGCCACCACCACTTTTGTAAATAAATTTAGAGTTTGGAGTGTTAGATGTAGGCTTTTCAATATATCTAATAATAACGGCACTATCAAGAAATGTTTTTTCATCTGTAATTCCAAATATTCCTGTATAAAATCCTCTATCATACCCTTCAACCTTTTTAATTATTTCCACTGTTTTTTTCTTTGGTGTGCCACTAATGCTTCCAGCAGGTAACATTTTTATTATTAAATTTAGATAGTTTTTTTGCCAATTCTTAGGGAGAGTTGCTTCAATTTCGCTACTAACTTGCAAAAGTTCTTTTTCACCTGCTTTTATTTTATCAATGAACCTAAACTTATTTACTTTTACATTTTTTCCAATCATTCCTAAATCATTTCTAAGTAAATCTACAACCATAGTGTGTTCAGCCATTTCTTTTGGGTTTGATAATATTTTTTCTTTTGCATTAAGAGTTTTTGCATCAATTGTACCTTTCATAGGATAAGTGTAGATTTTATTATTTTTTATTTTTACAAATCTCTCGGGGGAGAAGCATACGAATTTGTTTTTAAAATACAGTTTAAAAGGAGCTTGAGATGAGTTAAAAACTTCAAGTAGATTGCAATTTGTTTCAATAATGCTTGGAAAAGTTAAATTAAGAAGGTATGTATTTCCACTTTGTATTTCTTCAATTACTTTATTAAATGCTTTTTTATAAACTTCAAAAGATATAGGTTTTTTTTTAATTATTTTACATGGTTTCTTTTGAGTGTTTTTAGGTAACAATGAAAAAGAAGGAAAAGAAAAATAAATATCTTTTAAGGATTTTATATTTTCAATATAAATATTTCCATTAAAATCAATTAAAAAGAATTTCATATTTAGCCTATTAAATGTTTAAGAATTGCCATTCTTACAGCTACACCATTTTTAACTTGTTCAAGTACTAAACATCTCTTATCAGCTAAAACTTCATCGCTTATATCAATATTTCTATGAACTGGTCCTGGGTGCATAATAAAAATATTTTTATCTTTAATTAATTCTTTTGTAATTTGAAAATTTGTTGCATAATCTTTAAGAGATGCGAAAGTAGGACTTGAATGTCTTTCAGTTTGGGTTCTAAGACTAATAATGGCATCCGCAAAATCTATTGCTTCTTTTATGTTATGAGTAGAAGGCAAATTAGTTTTTGGTAAAAATTGAGGAGGGGCAACTAATAATACTTTTGCACCAAAACGAGTAAAAAGTTCAATGTCTGAATTTGCAACACGGGAATTTCTAATATCACCAACAATTGCAATTTTTTTGCCTTCAACTGAGCCCCATCTTTGAATTAATGTAAATAGATCAAGAAGTCCTTGAGTTGGATGTTGATGAGCTCCATCACCGGCATTAATAATAGAACATTTTACGTAATTTGATAAAATTTTTGGTACTCCTGAACGATTATGTCTAACTACAATTGCATCAGGACCCATTGCATCAAGATTCGCTGCTGTATCAAAAAGTGTTTCACCTTTTGATGTTGAACTTCTTGAAACATCTAAATTTACTACATCAGCACTTAATCTTTTTGCTGCTATTTCAAAACTACTTCTAGTTCTGGTTGAATTTTCAAAAAAGATATTAATAATTAGTTTTCCTTTTAAGTCCTCTCTTTTTTTCTCATCTAGATATTCTTTTGCTAGAGAGAAAATTTTTAAAACTTCTTCTTTAGTTAAATCTTTTGTATGAGTTAAATGTTTTGACATTTAATTCCTTTTTTGTATAATTTTACTATAAACTGATAAAAAAGGAGAAAAAATGGATTATGGATTAATTTTAACATCAGGATTTATTACTACTTTTGCATTTATAATATTGGTTTATTATTATATGATTAAAGCAACTCCAGAAAACTAATATTTTAATTTTAAATAAGCTCTAAGAGGAGGGTCATACCCTTCAATAGTTTTTGTTTGATCTTTATTTAAAAAACTATCTAAACTTTCACCATCAATCCATTCAGTTTTTCGCTGTTCGTAAGTTGAGGTATATCTTTTTCCAATAAATTCAATATCGCTAAATTTGGCTTTTTCACACCAGTTGTATAAAGCTTTTAAAGTAGGGATAAAGTATACATTTTTCATTTTTGCATATCTTACAGGACACAAGGCAATATCATCATTCCCTTCAATTATTAGTGTATCAAGAATTACTTCACCGCCTCGATTTAATCCAGCCTTTAGCTCTTTTAACATATTAATAGGATCACGTCTATGATATAAAACTCCCATACAAAAAATAACATCAAACTTTTTATCAAACAAAGGAATATGTTCAACTCCTAAAAGTTTGTATTCAATATTACTTTTTATAAACTTATTAATAAAATCAAACTGCAAATTAAATAAAGCACTTGGATCAAATCCAGTTATGCTTTTTGGGTGCATTTCAAGCATTCTAAACATATAGTATCCATTATTACATCCAACATCTAAAATATCTTTATTTTCTAGATTTAGATGAGGTTTTAGGTGATCCCATTTTATATAGCTTTTCCACTCACTATCTATAAATAAATCATTGATTTTAAATGGGCCTTTACGCCAAGGTTTTAGCATTTTTGCAATATTTTCAATTTCAGGTTTTAATTTTTCATCTGTTTTTATTTCAATAATATCATCAATTTTAAACTCAGAACTTGTAACTTGAAACTTGGTTACTTCTTCATATATTGGTTTTATATTTTTCCACTCAAACCATTTTTGTCTTTCTTTTAAAATATTTTCAATTTTCAATTCTTAACCTTTCATTGTGTATTGGTATATTGGTGATTAGTATATTTGTTATTGGTTATTAGTAATACCAAAAATTTTGAATCTAGCATTTGTCTTTTCTTTTCTTTGTATCTTCCTTTTTTTCTATCTTTTCCAAAACTACAAATTTATTAAAAACCAATTAACCAATAACAAATATACTAATAACAATATTTTAATTGCATTCTAAACATATTGTTTTTTTCTTTTTTTTAAACTTTATCATATAATCTTTACATTCTTTATAATAAGTTCCATAAAGTCCATAATTTTCTTCACATTCTGGGTAATATTTGTAAGAAATCCCCTCTTTACTTACACAACCTATAAAAAAAAGTGATATGATAAAGAAAATTATTTTCATGTGAGCTCTTTTTAATGAAATTATATCAAAGGAATAGATATGAGTAAGTTAAAAGAAGTTTTAAGAATTTTTGAAAAAATCACTAAAATACCTCATTGTAGTGGAGACACTCAGGAGCTTAAAAATTTTATAGTTGATTGGTGTAAAAACTTTGGATATAAAGTGCAAATTGATAAAGCTGGAAATGTGTTAGCAAAACTTAATAATCCAAAACTATGTTTACAATCCCATTATGATATGGTGTGTGTAGGAACAAGGAATATTGAAATAATTGAAGAAAATGGTTGGCTTAGGGCTAAAAATTCATCTCTTGGCGCAGATAACGGTATAGGTGTAGCTATTATGCTTATGTTTATTTCTCAAAAGAGAGATTTTGAATTTTTATTTACAAATGATGAAGAAATAGGACTTATAGGAGCATCTCAGTTAGATTTGTTAATAGAGAGTAAGTATCTTTTAAATCTTGATAGTGAAGATGAAAATATTTATATTGGGTGTGCTGGAGGAGTAGATGTAATAGTTTCTTATCCAAAATCTTTAAAAAAAGTATATGGTACTAAGGGTGAGCTAATTATTAATGGACTTCCAGGAGGACATAGCGGAGTTGATATTGATAAGAATATTCCAAATGCAATAGTTGAGTTACTAAAAAGAATAAAAAACACTTCTTTTTTAAAAGGAGGGGAGAGAAGAAATACTATTGCAGTAAGTGCAAAAAGTTTAGAAATTTTTGAAGGAAATGAGGAATTTGAAGTATATGATGATAAATATTTGAGTTTTTTAAAAAAACTTCCTCATGGAGTACTTGAGTTTGATTTTAAATATAAAGTCCCAAGTAAATCCATTAATTTTGCACTAATTGATGGATTTGAAGTAGTTTTAAGCGCTAGAGCTAATAGCAATGAAAAATTAAAAGAAGTGAAAGAGTATATTTTAAGTAAAACAAAAGGTGCTAGTGTAAAATTTGAAGGAGAATACCCTGCTTGGGAGCCAGAAGAGAATGAATTTAGTTTGCTACTCAGAGAAATTAGTGGAAGTAGTCTTAAAGTAATACATGCAGGACTTGAATGTGCAGTTTTAAAAAATAAATTTCCTGAAATTAAGATGGCTTCATATGGACCTATTATAGAAAACCCACATTCAATAAGAGAGAGAGTTAAAATAGATTCTATTAAAAATGTTTTAAATGTATTAGAAAAACTTTTTGAAAGGATGTAAAATGGCTAAAAACTTATTTGATGGAGTAGTTAATTTTAAAAAGGAGGATTTTGAAGTTCATAAAGATTTATTTAAAGAGTTAAAAGAAGGACAAAAGCCTCATACATTTTTTATTGGATGTAGTGATAGCAGGATAGTGCCAAATTTAATTACGAAAGCTTTACCAGGAGAACTTTTTATAGTTAGAAATATTGCAAATGCAGTACCTCCATGTAATTTAAATGATGGAATTTATAAATGTACGGCATCTGCTCTTGAATATGCGGTGAAATTTTTAAATGTTGAAAATATAGTAGTATGTGGGCATAGTAATTGTGGAGGATTAAAGGCTCTTTTTTATCCACCAGAAAAACTTGAAAAACTTCCTATTGTAAAGTCATGGTTAAGTATTATTGAAGACTTAAAAAATGAAGTAGATAGTAATGATGAACAACTAAGAGAGTGGGAAATTGAGCAATTAAATGTAGTTAGGCAAATTCAAAATTTACTTACTTATCCATTTGTAAAAGAAGCCTTTGAGAATAAAAAACTTAATATTTACGGATGGTATTATATAATTGAAACAGGAGAAGTTTATAATTACAACTTTGAAAAAAAGGAGTTTGAACTTATTAATTAAGGATTTTTTCTAAAATAATCTTTAATTCCTTTTGCTATTCCTTTAGCAATTCTATTTTGATAATCGTCATTAAAAAGTCTTTTTGCTTCTATCGGGTTTGTAAGATATCCCATTTCTATTAAAATTGCTGGCATTTGAGTACCAACTAATACCCAAAAAGGAGCAGGTCTAACTCCACCATCTCTAACTTTATATCTTTTTCTAATTTCTCTTAACATTCCTTTTTGTATATCAATTGCTAGTTTATTTGAATCAATTATTCTATCTTTGTTTAAAAAATTTAAAATTACTCTTTGGTCTAGATAATTAAGTCCTTTTATTTCTTTATTTTCTGTCCTAGCAACTTCTATTGCTCTTTCGTTTCTTGTAGGAGATAGAAAGTATGTTTCAATTCCTCTAGGAGTTCTTAAGTGCCTTGGTGCAATATTGCAATGAAGAGAAATAAAAAGATCAGCTTTTTTTATATTTGCAAAATGAGTTCTTTTTTTTAGAGGAATAAAAACATCTTTTGATCTAGTTAGATAAACTGTAAAACCTCTTTTTTGAAGTTCTTTTTTTAGTTTTTTTGCAACTGAGAGTACAGCATATTTTTCGTATCTTCTACCAATACCAATTCCTCCTGCATCTTTTCCACCATGCCCTGGGTCTATTACTATAATTTTTCTTTTAACTGATTTTTTAAAATTAACCGTTTTTATAGTTTGTTTTTTTGAAAGTTCAACGAATAATTTATTTTTTATAATTTTATATTTGAAGTAAAATGGTTTGTTAGAACTATATACTATTCTTACAGTGTTTTTATTAAATTGAGCTATTCTTAAGGTTATGTTACCAATTTTCTTTTTTACAAACTTTGGAGTAATTGCATTAGGTATATCTATTACTTCTTTAAATGAATTTTTTTTCTTTATTTTAAAATGTTTTATTTTATTTGTAGGAAGTGTGATTTTTAGAGGATTGGTAGAATGTATTCTTATATATTTTTTAAAAATATTGCTAGTTTTTGAACTGTTTTTTTTGTGATTTTTTTTTATAAGCTTGTAGTATTTTTGTTCGTAAGTTTTTATATCAAAATTTAGATATTTCCCACATTCAATTAATTCTTTTAATGCTTTTTTTTGTTTTTGAATATTGTTATCTAGTAATGAGTCAATATATATTTGTTGATATTTATAATAATCTTGATATGCCGTGTTGTATGAGCTTGTATTGCAAGCAAAAGCAAAGACAAAAAAAAGAAGAGCGATAAATTTTTTCATTCGCCGGTTAATTCTTTTATTAAGTCTTTTACATGTATTAGTTTATCAGCTTTATATGCATAAGCTCCACTAAAAAATAGACCATATTCTTCATTTCCTAAATATCCATCGGCAAGTCTGTCTGCAATACAATATCCAACTTTTTTTGCCTCTTCACCTCTATTACAAGGAGATACACAGTTTGAAATACATTTGATTTTTGGAGCTTCTTTTTTTTCTACTTTTTCGATAAGTTTTGTTCTAATACCACGAGCAGGATATCCTACAGGTGATTTCATAAGTATAATGTCTTCTTTTTTTGCATTTAATAAAACTTCTTTCCATTTATCACTTGCATCACATTCGTAAGTTAGGGCAAATCTAGTTCCCATTTGTACACCATCTGCACCAAGGGATAGAAACTTTAATATATCTTCACGAGACCAAATTCCACCAGCTGCAATTACAGGAATATTTTTATCCCATTTATCAACTTCCTCTCTTACATCAGGAATTAAATTTTCAAGTTGGTTTTCTTCTTTAAAACATTCTTCATATTTAAATCCCTGATGGCCACCACTAAGTGGGCCTTCAACTATAACTGCATCCGGCAGTTTTTTATATCTTTTTTCCCATCTTTTTGCAATTAACTTAAAGGCCCTGCCAGTAGAAACAATTGGCACAAGTGCAACATCAGGAAAATCTTTAGCAAATTCTGGCATATCCATAGGAAGACCGGCACCTGTTATGATTATATCAGCTCCTGCCTCGCAGGCATCTCTTACAACTCTTCCATAATCATTAATTGCATATAAAATATTTACTCCAAGTGGAGCATTACCACAAATTTTTCTTGCATTTTCAAAAATTTTAAAAAGAGCTTCACGTGAATAGAAATCTTTTTCGCTTAAAGGTTTCCCTTCTACTAAATGTTTAGCATATTTTTTATTTTCATAATAGCCTGTACCAACTGCACTGATAACGCCTAGAGCTCCTTCTTTACTTACATTTCCAGCTAACTTATCCCAACTTATACCAAGTCCCATTCCACCTTGGATTATTGGATACTTAATTATGTGCTTTCCAATTTTTAGAGGTTTCATTATTTTACCTTCACTTTTGCAAATTTTCTTTTTCCTATTTGTAAAATATATGTTTTACCACTTTCAAGATTAATATCTTGAGATGAAATTTTTTCTTGATTTATTCTAACAGCCCCACCTTTAATATGACGTCTTGCTTCACTTTTTGAGTTAGCAAGTTTTGTAAAAGTCAGGGCATCAACTATACCCATAGGGTTAATTTCAAATTCAGGTATATCATCTGGAATTTGGTTTTGTTTATGAACTTTATCAAAATATTCTTTAGCAAGTTTGCCAGCACCACTTCCACAGAATCTATCAACAATTTCAATTGCAAGAAGTTCTTTGACTTCTTTTGGATTGCGACCGTTTTTTACTTCTTCTTTTAATTTTTTAATCTCTTCTAAACTTTTATCGCTCAAAAGTTCATACCAATCCCACATCAATTCATCGCTAATTGACAACACTTTAGCAAAAATAGTATTAGCATCTTCTGTAATTCCAATATAATTTCCAAGAGATTTGCTCATTTTATTAACACCATCAAGACCTACAAGTAAAGGCATCATAATTATGCTTTGTTCTTTTCCTATATTATAAACTTTTTGAAGGTGTCTTCCCATAAGTAGATTAAATTTTTGGTCAGTCCCACCAATTTCTATATCACTTTTAAGAGCTACACTATCATATCCTTGAAGCAAAGGATATATAAATTCACTAATAGCTATAGGAGTATTTGATTTAAATCTTTTTTCAAAATCATCTCTCTCTAGCATTCTTGCAACTGTATAGGTTGTAGTAAGTTCTACTATTCCAGCAGCTCCTAGATCATTTAGCCATTTCGAATTAAATACTACATCAGTAAGTTCTGGGTCTAATATTTTAAATACTTGGGTCTCATAAGTTTTAGCATTTTTAGCTACAACTTCTGGAGTTAACATTTTACGCGTTGCACTTTTTCCTGTAGGGTCACCTATTTGAGCTGTAAAATCACCTATAAGAAATTGAACTCTTGCACCATATTTTTGAAAAGTTTTTAATTTTTGAAGTAAAACTGTATGACCTAAATGAAGATCTGGAGCAGTTGGGTCAAACCCGGCTTTTATAGTAAATCTTTCTCCTGTCTCAAAAAACTTTTTTACTAATTCTTCAATTCTCTCAAGGCCAATAATTTCACTACTTCCTCTTTTGATTTCTTCTATAGCTTCTTTAATTTTATTCATTATTCTCCCTTCTAAGTTTTTCGAATTCTTTTCATTTGATTGGTGACTTTAGTTTTCCATTAGCCATTATAAGCATCCTTTTTTGGTATAAACTCTATTATATTGTACTCTTTTTTGATTTTATTTTTTATATAGTCATATTTATTTTTAGAAAATTCAATTTCCATTTTACAATTGTTTGACTCTTTTCCAAGTTCAATTGAATGGATAAAAATATCATTTTTAGTTAAAAAATTTACAAATTTAGCAAGCTCACCTTTTTTATTAGGCAAGGTGACTACTAAAAAAAATCTATTTTGAGAATTTTCAATCCACTCAACAAAAACTGCTTTGTCAATTTTATTTTCCGCATTATTACAAAATCTATGATGAATTTCAACTTCTTTTTTATCAAGAAGCCCTAAAATTTTATCTCCAACTTTTGGATGACAACAATAGTGAAATCTGATATCTTGTACAGGTTTATTGGATAAAACTCTTATATTTCCAAAATTATATTCTTTTAATTTTATATTTTTAAAATAAAGTATATTCTTTTTTCTTATTGTCTGATAAATTTTTTTTACAGTTTCTTTTAAAAATGCTTTGTCTTCTACTATTTTTGGGACTATATTGCATAAACTATTTGTTTTAAGTAGAGCTCTTACTTTAAATGTGTTTAAATCAAATATACCTTTAAGAATTGCAATTGCTAATTTTCTATTAATTTCTTTTTCTTTTTGACGACATAGTCTTTTTTGCTCATATTTTGCTTTAGAAGTTTTTAGGGCATTAAGCCAGCTACATCTTGGAATTTCTTTATCTCCAGTTTCAATTCTAACTATATCTCCTGTTTTTAAGTGATGAAGTAGAGAGACTTTTTCTTTATTTACATATGCTGCTATTGCTTTATTGCCAATATCACTATGAATAGCATATGCAAAGTCAAGAGCTGTTGCATTAAGAGGTAGAGTGAATGTATCAAACTTAGGAGAATATACTACAATATCTTCACTAAAAAGATCATTTTTTGCAAGTTCGTAAAAATCCTCTACATTTTCATCAAACTTCATATCTTCAAGCCATTTTGTATTTGGCATAGCAGTATCTAATTTATATTTCCAGTGAGCTGCAATACCAAATTCAGCATTTTTGTCCATATCAAAGGTTCTAATTTGAACTTCAATAATTGAATTTTTATCATATACAGTTGTATGAATTGTTTGATATCCATTTTCTTTTGGAATTGCAATATAATCTTTAAATCTACTAATAAGTGGTCTAAAATTTAAATGCACAATTCCAAGAGTTTTATAACATTCAATAGGTTTTTTGACAATGATTCTCACTGCAAGCAAATCTAAAACTTCTTCAATTGAAATACCTTTTCTTTGCATTTTAAGAAAAATAGAATAGTAGTGTTTTATTCTGCTTTTTATTTCAAACTCTTTTTCTTCAAATCCAACTTCTAGCATTATTTTTTCTATTTTCTGAATAAATGAGTTCATTTTTGAATGAAATTTTTCTTTATTTGCTTTTATATATTCATCTATTTTTTTATACTCCTCTGGCAAAAGATATTTAAATGCTAAATCTTCTAAAATGTTTTTAATAGTAGCAATTCCAAGTCTGTGTGCAATAGGAGAGTATACTACAAGAGTTTCTTCTGCTATTCTTTTTTGTTTATGAGAAGAAAGAGCATTAAGAGTTAACATATTGTGCAGTCTATCGCAAAGTTTGATAACTAAAACTCTTATATCATTTATTGAACTTATAAGCATTTTTCTAAATGTAAGAGCTGATTTGGCAAGTTTTTCATTTGAGTGTGAAGGTACTAAAGAATTATCTCTAATTTCCACAATTTTAGTTAGACCTTCTACTAAATTTGCAACTTCGTCTCCAAATGTATCTTTTATATAGTCTATAGTATAAGGAGTGTCTTCTACTATATCATGTAAAATAGCTGCTGTAATTACATCTTCACTGTCATTAAAAAAACTAGTAATAGTTGCTACTAAAATAGGGTGTATTACATAGTCTTCACCACTTTTTCTTTTTTGCCCCGCGTGAGCTTTTATGGCAAAATCAAGGGCTTCTTGTATTTTAGGGGTATTTACATTTGATAGAAGCAAAGAAGAAGCTTCTTCTATGGTTTTTATATTGTTTATTTTATTGATTAATTGTGAAAGTTCGTTTTTCAAATCTCTTTTACCTTAATTAAACCTTCTGCAATTTCTAAGATTGCGATCTCAGTTAGTTGCATATTTTTTTTAGGCAAATCAATTAAAGGTTTTGAGCCGTTTAATAGTTCATTTACTCTTCTAGCCACTGCTTGTGATAAAAGATATCTGTCATAATTTACTCTCTCAAGAGCTTTTGCATTTACTTGTTCTATTCTCATTATTTCTCCTTTACTATTGAAAATTTTGCATCAGGGGCATTTTTTAAAATTTTAAGTAAGTTTCCTTTGTTAAACATATTACATACTATTATAGGCAGTTTATTTTCTTTAGCTAACGCTATTGCTGTGTCATCCATTACCTTTATATTATCTTTTAGAGCTTCTTCATAAGAGAGTTCTTTTAATAGTTTTGCATCAGGATATTTATTTGGGTCTTTATCATAAATTCCATCAACTTTAGTAGCTTTTATAATAACGTTTGCACAAATTTCACTAGCTCTAAGCACTCCAGCAGTATCAGTAGTAAAAAAAGGGTTTCCAGTACCTGCTGCAAATATAACTACTCTACCTTTTTCTAAGTGTCTTACTGCTCGTCTTACTATAAAGTTTTCTGCGATCTCTTCCATTTTTATAGCACTTTGGACTCTAACGGCAAGACCGTAATTTTCAAGAGCTTCTTGCATTGCAACTGCATTAATAACAGTTGCTAGCATTCCCATATAATCTGCTGATGTACGTTTAATAATTCCATCTTTTGTAGCACTTACACCTCTTATGAAATTACCACCGCCAATTACTATTGATACTTCATATCCATATTCTACTACTGATTTTATTTCATCTGCAAGATATTCTAGAGTTTTAGGGTCGATCCCAAAACTATTTTCACCTGCAAGTGCTTCACCTGAAAATTTAATTAATATTCTATTTTCTTTTCTCTTCATCTAGACCCTTTTTAAAATAGTATTTTACCAAATTATTGAAGAGAAATTACCTTTAAAGGGTTAATAGGTTTTTCTTTATATGTAACTTCAAATTCAAGACTGTCTTTTACTCTTGCAATTATTTGACCTCTTTTTACAAAAGATCCTTTTTTTAGAAGAGGTGATACTTTACTAAGGTTTGCATATATACTAAAAATATTGTTTTTATGTTTTATTACTATAATTTTTTTACCTCCATTTTCTCCTATGTAAACTACACGACCTGGCATTATGCTTCTTACTGTTGCATTTTTTATAAAAGGTTTTATAGTAATTGAATCATTATAAATTTTAATTTTATAAATTGGGTCAATATAACTTCCAAATTTTTTAATAACTTTTCCTCTAAGAGGGGCTATTGTTTTCATTCCTTTGTATGTGAAAGTAGTTGGTTTTTGAGCCCTTTTTATAATTAAAAGAGAAGCTAGTTTTTTTTGTAATTTTTTTTGTTTATTTATAAGAGCAAGTAGTTTTCTTTTATATTCTCTTTTTTTTGATTCAAGTGAATTTAACTCTTTTTTTCTTTTTTTGAGCAAACTCAAAAGTTCGTTTTTTTTCACTTTTAAAGTATTTTGTTTGATTTTTATTTCTTCTATTTTTTTATTAGTTATAGAAATTTTATTTTCTAAATTTTCTTTTTTATTTATTAGTTTGTTTATTTTTTGAGAATAAACTTTTAGTATTTTTTGATTAAGTTCATTATAAATTAAATCATTAATATTATCAATTTCTTGAGTATTTAAATAATAATTTGTTGATAAAAAATCATTTATTTCATTTTGTATTTCTTTTAATTGTGTTAAGTGTCCTCTTTTTAAATCTGTTAATTCATTTAAAGTTTGATTTGAGTTTTTGAGTTTTTGTTGAAGTTTTTGAATTTCAATATTTAATTCGTTTATTTTAAGAGATAGTTTTTTTAAATTTTGTTGTTTATAAACTATTTCTTTTGCAAGTAAATCCATTTTTTCATTCATTTTTGAAATAACTATTTTTGTTTGTTTTAACTCTTTTTTTATTGAAGAACTAAACAACAATGTTAAAATAAGAGCTATACTAATAAATTTCACTTGAAAATTCCTTGCTTAATTAATATGTTAAAAAAATCTCCATAAATTTTTACTTTTTTTAATTTTTAATATTTTCAATTATTTTTAGATATTACTACCAGAATTGATGAAATTAACGATATAGAAAATGAAACAACAAATAAAATTATAAATTCTTCAAGAAAACTTACTGAAAAGTTAATATTAAGTTCAGTTATTATTTTTTGATAAAGAGCTGAGTTTGTTAAAGAATATATTATTATCATTGTTGAAATTATTGCAATAAATGAATCAATTATAGCAATTTTAAATAAAGCTGCACCCTTTAGCCAAAAAGGTGCTCCAAATAGTTCCATTATGTACATTCTTTCGCTATGAGACAACTTCCAGACTTCTAACTGTTTTACAATTAACAAAAATCCTAAAACACCAGTAATTATCATAAATGTTTTTGTAATAATCTTTAAAAGCATTAAAAGATTGTAAATTTTTGTTTGAGCACTTGAGTGGGTTAATACTCTTTTTATATATGCTTTTTCTAAAAGTTTTTCTTTTAATTTTTTAAGTTCTTTGGGACTTGGTAAATAATTTAGTTTTAATTTATAAAAATAGGGTATTGTTATTTTTTCAAAATCTATATTTTTATATTTTTCTTTTAGTTGATTTATTTGTTTTTGTATGTTTATTTCTTCAATTCCTGCAATTTCAGGTAAACTTATACTTTCTATTTTTGATGATGATACAATTACTATTGAGTAGTTGTTTACTATATTTTTTTCATATAATTTCAAAACTTGGGTAAACACCCTAAAAAGATATATGCTAAGAAGTATAGAAATTAAAGCTAAAATAAGTGTGATATGGCTTTTAAGATAGTTCATAAACTTTACCTTTTTCTATGTGTATATGTCTATATTGAATATTAAACTCATTTGGTAAAGAATGAGATGCTATTAATATAGTTATTCCAAGCTTATTTGCCATTATAAATAGATCCATAACAAGAGAAGCTGAATATTCGTCAAGTCCTGAAATAGGCTCATCTGCTAAAATCATTGCAGGATTATGAATAATTGCTCTTGCAATTGCAGCTCTTTGTTGCTCTCCACCACTTAATTCTGCTGGATATTTATCTAGTTTATGAGAGAGTTTTACTTTTTTAAGTAATTCTAATGCTCTTTTTTCTGATTCTTTTTTATCAAATCCCATAATAAAAAGAGGAAGCATTACATTCCTTAAAATATTCCATTCAGGTATAAGTTTGTAATCTTGAAATACAATACCGAGTCTTTTTCTAAGTTTTGCTAAAGCTGATTTTGAAATAGTACTTAAGTTATAAGGTCCTATATATAAATTTCCCTCAGGCTTTATTTCTCCATACATTGAGCGAATAAGAGTAGTTTTACCACTTCCACTTATTCCTGTTAGAAAAACAAAATCTCCCTCATTTATAGTAAAAGTGGAATCGTGAATAATATATTGTTTATTGTAACCAATTTTTAAGTTATTCGCTTTTACTAATGCCATTAAATAGCCTTTTTAATTCTAGATGAGCTAAGTAGTTCTCTTTTATAGGAGCTGGGGCTTTAAAATATTCTGGTACTTCTTTATTTAAAATATATACGTGTTCTGGTCTATTAAAATTACCAAGGGTTAGTCTAATTAGTTCTTTTTCACTATCAATTTTAAAAATTTTTTCAATATGAATTACAAAATTATCATAAACTTTTGGTGTAAAGTCTAAACCCTTAAGTCTCTTTTCAAAAGAAAAATCAAAATTTTCTACTAATTCTTTAGAAATTTGATGATTTATCATATAAATATCATAGATGTCTTTATTTAGTTTTTTCCATCTGTCTTCATATTTGCTAGAAACAATGTATGGCATATTTTTTTTAACTTTTAATTCAGTTTTATTAAATGATAAAAATTCATTTAATGAATATTCGAAATAGTTATCACTATCAGTCCTTAGATGTAAGAAACCATTTTGCTTTAAAGTTCTTATTGATTCAGATATGAAATCTTTATTAATAACTCTTCTATGGGGTTTTTTATCCCAAGGTACAGGAAAATGGACATAGATTGCACTAAGTCTATTTGATGGGATTTTGCTAAGAATTATTCTTGCATCATGATTTAAAATTCTTATATTTGTTATTTTTTCATGTTCTATTCTTTTTAGTACTTGTTCGATTGAAGGTTTGTGAATTTCAATCCCTAAGATTATTTTATCTCTATTTTCTTTTGCAAGATAAACTAAATGCCTACCACTTCCAAACCCGACTTCTACTATATCAATAGCACTCAAATCATCTTCAATATTTAGTAAATTTTTATTTGGTAATTTTTCTTTTATACCTTTAATATTTTCAAATATTATATTAGCTTCGTTTAGTTTTACAAATGCTAGATAGGCTTTTTTTATTTCGCTTATTATTGGCCTAGTTATTTTATCGTATTTAACAAGGAAGCCATTTTCTTTTTTTATAATCTTAATTAAAAATTTTGCACTATCTGTTTTTACTCCTACTAAATTTTCTGCTTTAAATAAAAATTCTACATCTTCTATTTTTTGAGGGTAAGAAAAATCTTTTATTTTGTCAATCACAATGTGAGGCATTTATTCTCCTACTTCTATTTTTGCTGGAGTTTTTGAGATAAGTCCATATTTATCTATTTCGTAAATGTAAAACTCATAAGATTTTTTTGGATTTATTGTATCTGTAAAGTTATTTTTATTGGTTACGTATTTTTTTTCTTTTTTATTAAATAATCCATTCTTTTCAATTTTTACAATTAAATATTTTACTGCTCTATTATCAGGAGAAGTAAATATAAATTCTATTTTATTGCCATTTAGATTTGTTGAAATTATAGGAGTTGCAGGTGCTTGTAAAGTTTGCCCCATTACTGCAGGTGTATCATTTAATAAAGATTCAGTTGAATATTTTGATACAGCTGTGACTTTGTAATATTTTGTAACTCCATCTTTATTTATTTTATCTACATAAAAAGTATCATTTGTTTTTGCTATAAAAGTAAAAAATCCATCTGCGCTATTGCTTCTATAAATTTTATAAAAAGCAGCTCCTTGAACTGGAGAGTATGTAATTTTAATTTCTTTTGGTAAGTTTACACTTGCTTTTACATTTAAAACTACTGATGGTTTTGGATAAGTTGAAACAGTAATTGTTTTTGAAGGGAAAGATTTTATATTATCAAAGCTTTTTGCAATTATTCTATATTTATAAATTTTTCCATCTTTAAGTCCAGTATCTATATATTCAACATTTAATCTAGGGCTTAAAGTAGCTATTTTTTCCCACTTTGCTTTTTTATCATTAAATCTTTCAATTTCATATTCTTTTACTCTTTCATTCATGTGAGGTCTAAATACTATTTTAACAGCTCCTTTTTTTATGGGTTTTGCTTCAAGTGGAATTACGGGAGAGAGTTTTGGTAACGTGTTTTGAGTTGTTTCAACTGCAAGAGAAGGAGTGCCTTTTTTATCAAATGTTGCTATTCTATACTTATAAATGGTATTTGGTTTTAAATCAGTATCAACGTAAATGGATTTAAAAGGGTCTTTTATAGTAGCAATTTGGTTCCATTTATGTGTTTTTGGATTATATCTTTGAATATAATAGCCACTCATTTGAGTTACTGGATTCCAAAAAAGTGCCATTGCATTTCTATCAGGGTATGCTTTAAATTCTTTAACTACTGGTAGATTTGGGTTTGATTTTGGAGCAGGTTTATTTATATTAGTTACACATCCCGTTATAAAAACTAAAAAAATTACTGAGATTATTAATTTTTTCATATGCATTTCCTTTTGGAATTAATTGTTTGAAGTCATCAAATAGTGGTGCTATTATACTAAGTTTTTTTCCATTTGGGTGAGTTAAATAAATTTCTCTTGCATGAAGCATTACCCTTTTAATATTTTGATTTTTTTTCCCATATGTTTTATCACCTATAATGTATCTACCAAGATTTGTTAAATGTACTCTTATTTGATGGGTTCTACCTGTAAAAAGCTTTGCAGCTGTAAGGTTTTCGAAAATTGGTACAAAAAGGGTTTTTGCTTCTTTTCCCCCATTTACTATAGCCATTTTTAATCTATTTTTTGGATTTCTTGCAATAGGTTTATTTACACATTTTGCTTCTTTTAAAGGTTTATTTAAAAGCATTAAATAATATCTACCCATTGATTTATCTTTTAATTGGTTACTTAAAAATTCATGAGCTTTGTTATTTTTAGCAATTACAAGCGCTCCACTTGTTTCTTTGTCTATTCTATGGACTATTCCAAATCTTTCTTCTCCTGCAATATTTGAGAGAGTAAAACCATTCTGTTTTAGCCAGTCAACAAGAGTAGGCTCTTTTACACTTGGAGCTGGATGTACTACAATTCCTGGAGGTTTATTAATAACTAAAATATCTTCATCTTCATAAAGAATAGGCACTTCAAAATTAGCTTCTTTTGTCTCTTTTTCTTGGATTTTTGGAAAAGTTATTTCAATTGTTTCTTTTCCTTTTAGTTTAATTCCTCCTTTTTTAGCTATTTTTCCATTTACTTTTACAAAACCTTTTTTTATTAAGTTTTCTATTTGACTTCTATTTTCCTGTAATTTTTCACTTAAAAAAATATCTAGCCGAGTAATCTTATCAGCTATTATTTCCATATTTTCTCCAATAAATTTTTTATTATTATATCAATTTATGGTATTACTTAGGACTTGGAACTTGGTTACTTGGAACTAACTCTCAACTTTTCATTATCAATTATTGACACTCTTGACAAAAAAAATTTATTTAAATAAAATCGCATTAAACTACTACACTTCAATCTTCACAAAGGATAAAATCATATGGAAAAAGAAATAAAAGTTAATGAAATTGAAAATTCTGCTCAAAATCATAATAACGAAGAGCCAAAAAAACAAAGAACACATATACCAGTAGAAGGCTATACTGTTGAAGAACTTCGCAAAATGCCGACTGATGAACTTATAGAAATTGCAAAAAAACTTGGAGTTGAAAATCCTCAAGAATTTAAAAGACAAGATCTAATGTTTGAGATTTTAAAAGCTCAAGTACAACAAGGTGGATATTTATTATTTACAGGTATCCTTGAAATAATGCCAGATGGATATGGATTTTTAAGAAGTATCGGTGGAAACTTCGAAAACTCAGTAAATGATGTATATGTTTCTCAAACTCAAATTAGAAGATTTGCTCTTCGTACTGGTGATATAGTAACAGGGCAAGTTAGGCCTCCAAAAGATCAAGAAAAATATTATGCACTTTTAAAAATTGAAGCAGTAAATTACTTACCTCCTGAAGAAGCTAAAAAAAGACCTCTTTTTGATAATTTAACTCCTCTATATCCAAATGAGAAGTTAAAGCTTGAATATGACCCAACAAAGCTTACAGGTCGTGTGCTTGATTTGTTTGCTCCTATTGGAAAAGGACAAAGAGGACTTATAGTTGCACCTCCAAGAAGTGGTAAAACTGTATTTTTAAAAGAAATAGCTCATGGAATTACTCAAAATCATCCAGAAGTAGAGCTTATGGTACTTTTGGTTGATGAAAGACCAGAAGAAGTTACAGATATGCAAAGAAGTGTAAAAGGAGAGGTATATTCTTCAACATTTGATAAGCCTGCTCAAAATCACGTAAGAGTTGCTGAACTTGTAATTGAAAAAGCTAAAAGAATGGTTGAGATGGGTAAAGATGTTGTAATTTTACTTGATTCAATCACTAGACTTGCTCGTGCCTATAATGCAGTAACACCTGCAAGTGGAAAGGTGCTTAGTGGTGGGGTTGATGCAAATGCTTTGCATAAGCCAAAAAGATTTTTTGGTGCAGCTAGAAATATAGAAGAGGGGGGTAGTCTTACTATTATTGCAACAGCACTTATTGATACTGGGTCTAAAATGGATGAGGTTATTTTTGAAGAGTTCAAGGGAACAGGAAATATGGAAGCAGTACTTAGCCGAAGAATTGCAGATAGAAGAATTTATCCAGCAATTGATTTACTAAAATCTGGAACAAGAAAAGAAGAATTACTACTAACACCAGAAGAACTTGCTAAAGTTTGGGCTATTAGAAACATTGTAAGTGAAATGGATGAGATTGAAGCACTTAAACTTATTTATTCAAAAATGTTAAAAACTAAAAACAATAAGGAATTTTTAAGCGCAATTAATGAATAGATGTGGAGTATTTGATAGCGGAATAGGTGGTATTAGTGTTGCAAAAGAGATAATACAGGCTAAACTTTTTGATGAAGTAATTTATTTTGGTGATACGGCAAGAGTACCATATGGTAATAAAAATGAAAGTACAATTATTAGATACTCGCTTGAAGCGCTTGAGTTTTTGAAAAATTTTGATATTGATTTTTTAGTTGTTGCGTGTAACTCTGCTAGTTCTGTTGCAATTGATGATCTCAAAAAAGAAGCAGGGTTTCCAGTAGTAGGTGTGATAGAAGCAGGAGTCAAAGCAATTGAGAATGAAAATAAAAATTCAAATATTTTGCTTATAGGCACAAAACGCACGATAAGTTCAGGAAAATATCAAAAATTTTTATCTAAAAAAGGTTTTAAAAATATTGTTTCAATTCCAACTCCTCTTTTTGTTCCATTAGTTGAAGAGGGAATAGTTGATGGAAAGATTGTTGATGATGTATTTGAGTTATATTTTGGAAATATAGAAAAAAATTTAGTTGATATAATTATCCTTGGATGTACTCACTATCCTTTTTTATCAAAATCATTTAAGAAACACTTTCCAAATGCTAAGTTAATCCACTCAGGTCAGGCAATTGTTTCTCTTTTAAAGGAAGAATATAACTTAACTTCTAAAAATAGCACTACTATAAAGCTATTTGCTAGTGATAATGTAGAAGAGCTAAGATATAGAGCTAGTATATGGTTAAATAGGTAATTGGTGTACTGGTATATTGGTATGTATTTTATATTAAAAACAACAAATAAACAATAACAAATACACCAATTAACCAATTAATCCTTTTACATATTCAATTATTTCTTTTTCATCTTTATATCTTGCTTCACCATTTTTAATTTCATAAGGATACCATGTAATTTCACTTAAGTGAATTTTACGGAGTTTTTTTAAAAAATCTTTATTAATTCTAAATGCTCCTATTTCGATATTTGTTGTTCTTAGATCAATTTCATTTTTTAAATAATCGATAAAATGTTTATAAATACTTTTAAAATTATCTGTCTTTATAATTGGATCTATTGCAATTTCAATATTGTAACCTTTTTTTATAGCAAGCTTTATAGATTTTATTCTTTTTTCAAGACTTGGAGCTTTTTTTTCAAATTTGTTTATTTCAAATGGTGATAGTGAAAATGTAAGTAAAAAGTTTTTAGGAGGATTTGAAGGCAGCTTATCAACATTTGCTGATTTTGTACGACTCTCAATTAATAAATCCTCTCTATCTTTAGCTAGTTCTATCCATTTTCTATGAAAAGGATATATTCCTTCAAATGCAAGTAAATCTGTTTCATAGCTTATTGGAATAAAAGCATTTTTAAGCTTTCTTGCCTCATTTATAAAATCATCTTCATTTACAAATATTACTGGATATCCACTTGGATACATTCCACCTATATAACAGTATTCGCAATTATAAATACATCCTAAAATCTGAGTAGAATAGTAAAAGTTTTGATAACCTCTAGAGTTACAAAACTTACTTCCTTTGTAAAAGGAAATATTTTCTTTTACTGCTAAAATAAGTCTATTTTGAGATTTTTGATAGTTAAAATTTTGATGAGTTCGGTTAAAAATATCTTTGTAATGAGTTATTTCTATTATTTTTGGCTTAAATTTATTGATTATGTTTTCTGTTATTTCATAATTAAATGCCTTTTTTTCTATATACAAAACCATTAAAAACCTTTTTGTGATTTTAACAAATCTGATATAATTGTAAAAGAGGGAGAAAAGGAGAAAAGAATGAAAAAACTAATTGCTTTATTGTTCATATTTTTTAGTTTATTATCTGCAAAAACTATAGTGGTTTATAATTCTGGGGCTGCATGTACGAATGGAGATGAATATTACACTTCAATAGAAGGTGCATTAACACATACATCCGATGGAGATATTATCAGTATCTGTCCAGGAACTTACAATATAACATCAGATATAACAGTGAAAAATAAAGACATTACGATACAAGGTTTGGGAAATAATATAGAGGATGTTGTTTTACAAAGCAGTAAACCACATACTTTGAAAATAACTGCAATAAATGACGATAAGACTATTATTAAAAATATGAAAATTGTAAACTATTCACAAAATGGTATTGCTATTTGGTCTGATGGAAGTTCAGATGATAAAATATGGCTTCAAGACTTGATTATAGAATCAGAAGGAAAAGGATTATACTTACAGAGTGGGTTGGCTTGTTCTAATAATATTACTATTATTAGTAAAGATAGTGCTATATATGCTATTGCAAAGAGTGATATTAGTATAAATGATGCAAATATTACAAGTGAAAATGGAATTGCTGTTTATTTTGGGGGTGAGCCTGTTAATATTATTATAACAAATAGTAATATTGTTTCTAAGAATAACTATGGATTACAAATTGATAAAGCTAATTCAATTTTAATTGATTCTGTCAAAGTAGAAGGAAAAACAAGAGGTATTTATTTACCTTATGATGCACATAATCCTGTTATTAAAAATAGTATAATAAAAAGTAGTGGAAATACAGATTATGCTCTTGTTTTAGATACAAATCCATCAAATCCTGCTAAGATTGAAAATAATTGTTTTTATGGAAGGAAAGAATTATGGGTAGGTAGAGATGGATATATTTTTAAAGGAAATTATTATGATGGAGTAATAGATATAAATAATGATGGTTCTATTACGCCAGATGATAGTGATAAAATATGGGCAGGAAATAATAATTATATGAAAGATAGTGATTATAGAACGTCTTGTAATAATGTAATTAATACAGCATTGGTTAGTTATGATTGTCCGTGTTGTGAGGAAGATGAGGTAGATGTTTGTTCTATATTTCCTAGTGCAATTTATAGTTTTGGCAATTTACAATTAAATTCAGGAGTGGCTTGTAATAGTATTAAAATTTATTCGAATAATTCAAATACTTTAAATAGTTTTAAATGTTCGGCAAAATTAGATTGTAGTGAGCCTATTTCTTGTATTAATGAAAAATATAATACTGAAAAATATAATCCTAACTTTTTATATTCAAATGGCACTTACAGCATAGATAATGATTGTGATTATACTAAAGGTGTTTGTAATTTAACGCACAGTAATTACAATTCAAATACTAATAACTTTATCAATAATACTCCAAAAGAAATTAATTTTGAAGCTAATGAAACTTGTATATATGATAGCACAAAAAAATGTATGAGTATTGGAAGTATTAAACTACAAAAGAATCAAACATACATTTTTAGTTTTAAGCCCGGAGATTACTATTTTGATTCTTTAGATATCGAGTTAGATCCTAACAATTCAGATATTGAAATTATTTTACCAGAAGGGGGTCCTGTTAGAATTTTTATAAATTCAGAACTAAAGATTAAAGGTAATATTAATAAAAATGGAGACGCACATGATTTATTTATTTATGTGAATGGTAATATTGTAGTAGATAAAGAATCAACAACAAAAGCTTATGTTTATTTAAAAGGTGATTTTAATGCTAATCAACCTATTATTCTCTATGGTGCTGTAACATCTGAAGGTAATATAAATGGAAGTAATGGCACGTTTATATATACAGGTGAACCGTATGGAGTGTTTCCTGAATGTAATGAAGATCAAGAGTTAGATACTATAACAGGGACATTTAATGTAGTAGAGCCTATATTTGATTCTAATATTGATCCAATAGATGAAAATAATTTACTTAATCAAATTTATACAAAAATAGTTAATAAGCCTTTTAGGATGAAAGTGTTAAAATTAAAAGATGATGGTAAAACATTAGAAAAATATAACGGGATTGTAAGTGTCGAACTTATTAAAGCTCCTACAAATGATATTGAGTGTGCTCTAAATCCTGCAATAGCAAGCGAATATGTTACATTTGATAATAGTGAAAGTGTTGAATTTAACATAACTTCTCCTGTTATTTTAAAAAATGCACAGTTTAGAATAAAATATGTAAACTATTCATTTCCTGAAGAATGTATTAGCTCTATAAAATCTATTAGAGGAAATCATCATGGATATAGATATGGATCTGGTAGAGAAACACACCATGTTAATGATACTACTTTAGAATGTGCTAAAGCTTTATATAATTATAATTTGTCAGATAATATTAAAGATTGTATGTTGGAGTGTGAGATAAAAACTGGTCATTATTTTGGTGAAGAAGTTAAAAATGGATTTTCATTTGGCAATACTTATAGACATGGTCATAAACATAAAAAAGGTATTAAATGTATAATGGAATGTGTGTTCAATGAAACTAAAACTATATGTAGTCGTGATAATTTTGCAATTAGACCTGACCATTTTGAAATAACATTAAATTCAATTAAACCAATAAAATCAGGTAATGATTTTAATATTACAATAAAAGCCGTAGATCCTTTTGGTAATTTAGTAAAAGACTATAATGAAACTATTCATATAAAAGAGTACTCGCCTAGTTTAGAATATAATGATATTAATAATTCAAAAGGTTGTATAACAGGTGATTTGAATTTTAGTGTAGGTAGTAATGTAAAGTTTATAAATGGAGAAGCAAATATTGTATTAAATTATTCTGATGTAGGTGATTTGAACTTAACAATTGAAGAAAAAAAAGATAAAAAAGAATTTGCAAGTGTTGATGAAAATGATGGTATAAATCAGAATGCTTTATTGATTAAATCATATACTAAAATAATAAAGTTTATACCAGATCATTTTGGGGTTATAGCTAATTATACAGCTTTCAAAAATAGGAAATTTACATATATCTCAAATGATTTAAATATGTCAAGTATATTAAACTTGAATATTACAGCACTAAATAAACAAAATGTAATTACAGAAAATTATAATAAAAATTGCTATGCTAATGATATAAATATAAATATTTCACATTCTAACGTAGATAGTTCAATCTCAAATATTTTATATATATATGATGAAAATAACCATGAAATAAATTCTTCTAAAAAAAGTGTAAGTACAACTTCAGATATAAATATATTATATTCAAAAAATAATTTTACCTATAATAATGGTTCTGCTAATTTAAAAATATATATAAATTTTGAAAAAGATTATAGAATTCCTATAGACGAATTTAATTTTTCAATTAATACTATCGAAGTCAAAGATAAAAATAATGTAAAGGGAAGTTTTAATCTTGATAAAGACACGACATTTAAATATGGTAGAATAAAAGTAAATAATATTACGGCAATAGATAAAAAAGATGTGAATACCACTTTTGAATACATGTATTGGGATAGTGATAAAGGATGGGTTATAAATAAAGATCATAACAATACAATATTTGGAGATATAAAGTTAGCAAACTCTTATAAACCTAGTTACATTAATATAGATATTTTACCTCAGAATAGTAAAAATATTTTAGATGGTAAAGAAAAATTAAAAATTTCAACTACTCATGGATTACCTTATAGTGCAAAAATTCATTTATCTATTCCTAGTTGGCTTTGGTATCATCCTTTAGCAAAACCATATAAAGATCCAAGTATTTCAAATCTAGATTGTTTAACTCATTCTTGTCTTAAAGTAATGTTTCAAAAATCTGGTTCAGGTTGGGCAGGAATAGGTAATAATACTTCTAGATATAATGAAAATAATAAAACCATTAATATTAAACTAGGTAAAGAGCTAAATGCTACTAAAAATGAAGTAAAAAAACTTAATTGGTAAGGGAATTTAAAAATTCACTTATTGCTTTTTTGTTTTTTAAATTTTTAAAAGTAGGGAATGGAATATTTTTTATTTTTCTATAGATTAATATGTTTTTTAGTTGATTTTCTTGAGTTTTTGTAAGATGCATTTTTGATTGTGCTTCTTTTAAAGCTTCATTGATATCTTCAAAAAAATCATCTTTTTCATCAAGTAATTTTTCAATAATATGTAGATGATTTTGTATTAAGCTTGGTATATCGTTTTTATTTATTGGATTTGAGGGTGTGTCACTTACTATCTTATATAAAATAATATTTTCTACACTTAGAAATTTATAAGCTGCCTCAAAAAATCCGCTACCTTCCATGTCTACTAAAGAGTAGTATTTTCCTGTTTTTGAAACTGTATAAAGTGTTTTTGCATTTTTATCAAAAAAATCTGGATAATATTCAAAACCAGTGTCTATATCTATTATTTTTTCTATAAAAAAACCTTGATTTTTTTCGTAAGTTTTACTTCCTGCTATTCCTATATTTAAAGATTTTTGAGGATATTTTTGAACTAAAAGAGCAGTATTTATGGCTGATTTTATTTTTCCTTGTCCTGTTATTATTAAATTTAAGTAATTATTTTGGTATATTTCGTTAATTGGTTTTAAGTTAAACTTTTTTATAATAGGTAAAGCTTCTATTTTTAAAGCAGTAATAATATTTAACATTAGTTGCCTTTCAAAAAAAATATAAAGGAATTATATGGCAAATTTTGAACTTTTTAAAGAATTAATAGAAAAAGAAGAGTATTATGAAGCACATGAAGTTTTAGAAGAATACTGGAAAGTTATAAGAAAAACAAATAATCCTTATAAAGATGTTTATAAAGGATTTATAAATGCAGCAGTAGCAATGGAACTTAAAAAAAGAGGAAGAAATAATTATAAAAAAGTTTGGGATGCATATGAAAAATATAAATATCTTTATATTAAAGAGAAAAGGTTTATTGAAATTATGGAGTTTTTAGATGAAAGAAAACCTTTTTAGGATTAATGAGTTATATTGCTTAAATCGAATTGTGATTTAAGTAGTATTAATAAATCTTATTTAGATGAAATTATTTTATTAACTGCGCTTTGCGCAGTTTTATTTTTTTATAATGTCTAACATCAGTTATTAAATGTTGTTTTTATGTATTATGAGGAATTGCATGAGGCGGATTTTTTAATGTAACTTTAATAGCTTTTATTATAAATAAAGAGCCTGACGCTAATATTTAGACAAACCAATGGTGCCTCGGGACGGAATCGAACCGCCGACACAGGGATTTTCAGTCCCTTGCTCTACCAACTGAGCTACCGAGGCTTGGATTGAAATTATAATAAATTAAACTTAAAAACTGCTTAAAATTAGTTTTTTAAACTCATCTCCTCTTTCTTTATATCCACTAAATTGATCAAAGCTAGCGCATGCAGGACTAAGTAAGGCTACTTCATTTTCTTTTAGTTCTTTATCTATTTTTTTTATAGCAACATTTATAGTTTTTGCAACAAAATATTTAATCTTATGTTTTTTTGCTAAATTCTCAAAAAAAGCAGTTTTATTACCAATAATATAAAGTTCAATATCAATATTTTTCATATATTCAAAAAGTGGCGTAAAATCTTGTCCTTTGTCAACTCCTCCAATGATTAAGTGAATTTTTTTATTTTTATATCTTTTTAATGCATTAAGGCTAGCATCTACATTTGTAGCTTTGCTATCATCAACCCAAAGTCTATTTTTTTTATCTTTTATTTCTTCTAGTTTATGAGAGTCTATTTTAAAGTTTTTTAGAGATTTATGTGTGAAGTTTAATATATAATATATACTTTTTGCAATTAGCTCATCAAGTAGAAATGGTACTTCAAATTCAGGAGTTATATTAAATTTTTTAATTAAATCTTCTTCGTTTTCATATAAAATTTTATAAGCTTTTGTTGGAGTATCAAATTTTTTTGGCATTATTACTATATCTCTTTGAGTCATTCTTTTTAGTGGAGATAGTTTAGCTTTAACATACTCTTCAAAACATCTATGCCAAGATATATGGTCTTCTTTGATAGGTAAAATTCCATATATATTTGGTTTTGCATATTTTGTATAATAAAGTTGAAAACTACTAACTTCTAAAACCCAAATTTTTTTTGGGTTTAACTTTCCTAGAGGTATACCGATATTTCCTCCTATATCACTATTTTCAAGTAAAAAGTGGGTCATTTGAGTTGTAGTGGTTTTTCCATTTGTTCCTGTAATCCATATTTGTAAAGGTGCTAGGTTTTGATAATAATCTAATTCACTTATTAAATTTTTCGCTTTACGGACTAAAGGATGTGTTGGAGGAATTCCAGGAGATGTTATTTCAAGTTTTGAATTTTCTGGGTTAAAAAAGTATGAGGGTAAAAGTTTATTTCCATATTTATCATAAGAAACTTTATTAAAATTGTCATCAAAAATCTCCCATCCACCGCTTTTTGCAATGGATTTTGTTGTTATTCCGTAACCAAATAAGCTTTTTTTCATCTAATTCTCCATTTTTCACGTATATTTTATATTGGTTATTTTGTATATTGTTGTAAATATACTAATAACCAATAACTAATTTCCTATTCTTAATTAGTATTAAAAACACCCGTTGCTTCTTTTATTGCTTCTCCTATATCACTTGATAGTTTAATATTAAAAAATGGCATTTTTTGTTTATCAATTGAAACTTCATAAAAATCAACAGTTCCTAGTCTTTTTTTTATTTCTTCTTTAACTTGAACGAGATTAGATATTTTATCTATTAAAATACCTTTTACAGTACTTGCTACATATATTTTACCATCAGCATATTTTTTTAATTTTTCAACTGAAATATTTCTATCTTTTGCTACTGTTTTTAGAAAATTTTCATAAGTTGGGAGTAAAAGGTGAGTTTTTAGATATTCCTTATCTTTTTCATTAAATTTTCTAAACCAAGATACAGGTTGTTTATATTTGCCAATAGTTAAACTATCTTCTTCTACTCCCACTTTATCTGCTAGTTTTTTTAATACAAAGTGAGGCATAATTACACCAATGCTTCCAACTACTGCATTTTTATTTGCAATTATAGGTTTTATAGCGCTTATAATATAATATCCACCACTTGCTGCCATACTTTCTACATAAACATTAACTTTTTTTTTCTTATTAATGTATTTTAAGTATGCATTAAATTCATCACTAGCACTTGGACTTCCTCCTGGGGTATTGAATATAAGCAAAAACTCTTTACAATTTTTATCTTTAATTAAAGCATTCATTTTATTTATGAGTTTATTAATGTAATCTACTGTAATTGTTTTATTAATATTAATTACAGCAACATATGGTTTGTTTGTAGTTTGATTTGATGGAAATGTTTTTTTAAAAAAGCTAAATAGTAATACTAATTCAGCAATTATGAGTAATGCAACACCAAATAAAATAATTTTCTCTTTCAGAGCTTTTATTTTAAATATTTTAAGTTCTACTTTTAATTTTTCATTTTCTTGATTAATATTTTCCATTTTCCATTGTCCATTTTCCATTTTAATGCTCCTATCTAATTTTTATACTTAAAATTGCGATGATATTAGTAATAAGGGCTATTATCCAAAATCTTATCGTTATTTGAGTTTCGCTCCAATTTTTTAATTCAAAATGGTGATGGATTGGAGCCATTAAAAATACTCTTTTGTCTCTAACTTTTACACTTCCTACCTGAATAATAACAGAAAGTGTTTCCATAATAAAAACAAAGCCTATCAAAATAAGTAGAATTTCTGTTTTTGTAAGAATTGCTATATAGGCAATTGCTGCCCCTATAGCTAGACTTCCGCTATCTCCCATAAAAATCTCAGCAGGTTTTGCGTTATACCATAAAAATCCAAGTATTGCGCCAATCATTGCTGCTGCAAATATTGTAAGTTCTCCAATACCAAGCTCAAATGGTAAAAATAAATATTTGCTAAATATAGCATTTCCCATAAAATAAGAAAAAATCATAAGTGTAAGAAAAGAGAATACACTTGGAATTGAAGCTAATCCATCAAGTCCGTCTGTTAGATTTACAGCATTACTCATGCCAACTATTACAAAAGCCCAAAAGAGTATTGCAAAATATTTCATATCAAAAAGAGAATGTTTATAAAAAGGTACATAAAAATCTGTATCAAATCCGTAAAAATACAAGGCAATTGAAACTAAAATTCCTGCTAGCCACTGAAGTTTGAATTTTGTTTTTGCTGAGAGACCAGCTTTATTATCTTTTTTTGAAATTTTTCCCCAGTCATCTAACATTCCTATAAACATAAATAAAATAGTAGTAATAATTGCTCCAATTATAAAGAAGTTATACTTTGCGCTAATGAGAGTTGAAAAAATAGCAGCACTTATAAATACTACTCCTCCCATTGTTGGAGTGTTTTTTTTGTTTTGATGGTTTTTGGGAGTATACTCTAATATTGGTTGAGTTGCTTTATCTTTTGCCCAGCGTATAAATTTTGACATTAAAAAAAGTGTAAGAAAAAATGCTAAAAAAAATGCAATTATGGCTCTTACTGAAATATAATGAAAAATATTTAAACCCAAGTCTGAGAGAAAATATAACATATAAGGCCTTTTTTAGGTAAAATTTTATCAAAAAAAGGACCTATTATGACTTTTAGTGGTAAAAATGCATTAATCACAGGAGCAAGTCGTGGAATTGGAGCAGAAATTGCAAAAGTTTTAGCAAAATATGGTGTGAAAGTTTGGATAAATTACAGAAGTAATGCTGAGATGGCAGATAAATTAAAAGAAGAAATTGAAAATAATGGTGGAAGTGCAGCAGTAATTGGATTTGATGTTAGTGATGAAGCTGCTTTTGTTGAGGCAATTAAAACTATTATTGATAGCGATGGAGAACTTAGCTATTTAGTAAATAATGCCGGAATTACAAATGATAAACTTGCTTTGCGTTTGAGCGTTGAGGATTTTAAAAAAGTAATTGATGCTAATTTAATATCTACTTTTGTAGGATGCAGAGAAGCTTTGAAAGTAATGAGTAAAAAAAGATTTGGTGCGGTAGTAAATGTAGCAAGTGTGGTAGCTGAGTCTGGAAATATTGGTCAAGCAAATTATGTAGCAAGTAAAGGTGGAGTAATTTCTATGACTAAAACTTTTGCACTTGAAGGTGCTTCTAGAAATATTAGATTTAATAGTGTAACTCCTGGATTTATTGATACAGATATGACAAAAGATTTACCTGAAAAAGTAAAAAGTGAAATTTTAAATAAAATTCCTTTAAGAAGACTTGCAAATCCAGTTGAAGTAGCAAATGCGGTTGTTTTTCTTTTAAGTGATGAAGCAAGTTATATTACAGGTGAAACACTTAAAGTAAATGGTGGGATGTATATGTAAAGTGGATAGTAGCCAAGTTCCAAGTGAAAAGTGAAAAAAGTTTGTCTAATTATCGGAAGAAGGTTTAGATGAAAAGTAAAAAATAGAAAATTTAATTTTTTTTTGATAAAATGCTGAAATAAAAAATAAAAGGAGATAATATGGCTAGTATTTTTGATCAAGTAAAAGAAGTAATAGTTGAGCAATTAAATGTAAGTCCTGAAGAAGTAAAACCAGAAGCGAACTTTGTAGAAGATTTAGGAGCAGATAGTTTAGATGTAGTTGAAATGATTATGGCGCTTGAAGAGAGATTTGGAATAGAAATTCCTGATAGTGAAGCAGAAAATATTAAAACTGTTCAAGACGTAGTAGATTATATAGAAAAAAATAAAAATTAATTTTTCTGCCTTTTAGGCAGTGTAGTATATAGTGAGTAGTTAGTGGGGAGTTTATAAAGTAGATTCCCTACATTCTACCTACTACATACTACACTAAAGGAAGAGAATGAGAGTTGTTGTAACTGGTATTGGTATGATAAGTTCGGTTGGACTAAATAAAGATGAAAGTTTTGAAAATATAATAGCTGGAAAAACTGGAATTGATAGAATTACTCATTTTGACCCAGAAGGGTTTGCTTCTCAAATAGCTGGTGAAGTAAAAGAATTTGACCCTAAAACTATTATGGATCCAAAAGAAGTAAAAAAAGCTGATAGGTTTATTCAACTAGGACTTGCAGCAGCAAAAGAAGCAATGGCTGATAGTGGTCTTGAAGATTTTAATGCAGAAAGATTTGGTATAAGTGCTGCAAGTGGTATAGGTGGACTTCCAGTAATTGAAAAAGCAAGTGTTCTTGTTGAGACAAGAGGTCCTAGAAGAATTTCTCCATTTTTTATTCCAAGTGCATTAGTTAATATGCTTGGTGGGTTTACTTCAATAGAGTATGGTTTAAAAGGTCCTAATCTAGCAAGTGTTACAGCATGTGCTGCTGGTACTCATGCAATTACAGAAGCTTATAAAACTATTAAAGCAGGTCTTGCTGATAAAATAATGGTAGTAGCAGGAGAGGCATGTATATGTCCTGTAGGAGTTGGTGGCTTTGCGGCAATGAAAGCACTTTCTACTAGAAACGATGATCCAAGTAGAGCTAGTAGACCATTTGATGCAAAAAGAGATGGATTTGTAATGGGTGAAGGAGGTGCTTGTCTTATTTTAGAAAAATATGAAGATGCTGTTAAACGTAATGCTAAAATTTATGCAGAAATTATAGGAATTGGTGAGAGTGGAGATGCTAATCATATTACAAGTCCTGCACCTGGAGGTGAAGGTGCATATAGAGCTATGAAAATGGCTTATGAAATGGCAGGAAGACCAAAAATAGATTATATTAATGCTCATGGTACTTCTACAAAATATAATGACCTTTATGAAACAATGGCTATTAAAACATTATTTGGTGGAAAAGAAAAATGTCCTCCAGTTAGTTCAACAAAAGGAGCAACAGGACATTGTTTAGGAGCAGCTGGTACTATAGAAGCTGTTATTACTCTTATGGCAATGGATAAAAATATAATGCCTCCTACAATAAATTACGAAGAACCAGATCCAGAATGTGATTTAGATTATGTTCCAAATAAGGCTAGAGAGGCTGAAATTAATGTAGCTATGAGTAATTCATTTGGATTTGGAGGAACAAACGGAGTTGTAATATTTAAAAAAGTAAAATAAAAGGCTAAAATTGGCAGTACTTGATTTTGAAAAAAAATTAGAGGAACTAAAGTCTCAAATTGATGTAGCAAAAATAAAGGGTGATATTCACGCTGCTGAGACTCTTGAAAAAGAATTAAAAAAAGAGGTTGAAAAGACATTTAAAAACCTAACTCCTTATCAAAAGCTTCTTCTTGCTCGTCATCCGGATAGACCACATGCTATTGATATAATTGAGAGAATAATGGATGAAAAATATGAACTTCATGGTGATAGAGAGTTTAGAGATGATGAGTCAATTATATGTTTTATAGGTAAAATAGGTGGTGAAAAATGTGTAGTTATTGGGGAAGAGAAAGGTAGAAATACTAAAGATAAAATAAAAAGAAATTTTGGGATGCCTCATCCAGAAGGATATAGAAAAGCTTTGCGTGTAGCAAAATTAGCTGAAAAATTTGATTTGCCTATACTTTTTTTAGTAGATACTCCAGGAGCGTTTCCAGGTATTGGAGCAGAAGAGAGAGGACAGAGTGAAGCAATTGCTAGGAATTTATTTGAACTTTCTCGCATTAAAACACCTACGGTTTCGGTTGTAATTGGAGAAGGTGGAAGTGGAGGGGCCCTTGCTATTGGAGTTGCTGATAAACTAGCAATGCTTAAATATTCTGTATTTAGTGTAATTTCACCAGAAGGATGTGCAGCAATTTTATGGGGAGATAATTCAAAAGTTGAAATAGCCACAAAAGCACTTAAAATTTCAGCAGAAGAATTAAAAGAACTTGGTTTAATTGATGATATAATAGATGAGCCTGTTATGGGAGCTCATAGAGATTATGATAAAACAGCTGAGAATATTAAAAATTATTTTATTTCTCAAATAAATGAACTAAGAAATTTATCTATTGATTTACTTTTACAGAAAAGATTTGAAAAATATCTAAATTATGGTAGTTTTAAGGAGTCAAAATGAAAAAAATATTAATTAGTAGTCTGGTATTAGCAAGTACTCTTTTTGCAAATAATTATGCAGGATTGCAGCTTACAAATGATACTTTATCATTATATGTGCAGACAAAATTAACTCAAAATAATATTTATGCAAGAGCTGAATATTTATATAATGATAACAAAAATAAAAATAACTTTTATTTTGTAGGAATAAAAGGTGAGGGAAATTTAATAGGAATTGATGTGCCAAATTTAAAAGTTTCTCTATTATTAGATTTTGTAAGTACCAAAAATAATAGTGCGCTTCCAATTGGTATAGGTTTGTTTGGGTATATTCCTAATTTTAATTTACCAGTTTTTGTAAAAACTGAAGCAGAATATGCACCGCAAGTTTTAAGTTTTAAAGATGCTAATAGATTTAGTAGAGTAGATGTATCTTTAGGTATTCAACCAATTGAAAATTCTGAGCTTTTTATAGGATATAGAAATATAAGTTTTAACCATAATTATGATAGTAGTTTTTATGGAGGAATAGGATATCATTTTTAATGCTTTTTCCTTCTTTACAGGTAATAAAGTATAAATTCTTATAAATAACACTTTGTAGTATAATTTTTTTAGTTTATCTCCCTCCTAATCCCAATTGAAAATTAAGAATTTGTTGATTGGTATATTAGTAAAATTTAGCAAATATGCCAATTGAGTGTTATGAAAAATTACAAATACACGGATATATACCAATTCTCGTATATTTATAACCTTTATAATATATTTATAAGAAACCAAAGATTTGATTTGCTCACTTGTATATGAAAGTAAAATTTTTTCAACTTTTTTTTCTAATTCTTCTATTGTTTTAAATATTATATTTTTTAAGTTTGTCAATAACACTTTCAATAATACTTCTTTTCTTAAGAAGAATTTTTTCTTCTAAAACCATAGGTAAATTTTTCATATTTTTTCTTATTTTTGTAACAAGTTTTAAATCTTGAAAATAAAGAAATCTAAATAGAGTGTTAGAAATATATCCTTTGTCTCCAATTAATATTCCTTTTAATCCTTTTGTAAGCCTTGAAACAATTGATATATCATTGTCACTTTTATTGGCTTTATTTAAGTAAAATGAAATAATTTCTCCTTGTTCATTAGTTATACCAATTCTCAATTAGTTAGTTACTTTAAAAATGTTTAAAACTGTCATTATTTCAATACTTTTCATCATTTTCCATTGTCCATTTTCCATTTTCAATTGGTATAAATCCCTGTTTCTTTACCTTTATTTGCTTGAATAAAAAAATAAAAATAAAACATTACCTGTTGCATCAATTCTACAAATCTATATTTGGAAAATATTCTTTTAATGACACTATTACATATTTTGTGTAATAATCTTTGAAAGTTCTATATTTTGCAATATGAAATAATGTTATTATACTCATTATCTTACTTGAACTTAATCTCGAATTTCTTTTTCTTTTTTGATTTTTTGTATTCTCTATCATTTGTTTTTTTATCTCATCTTCAAAAATTTTGCAAAAATCGGCACTGACTAAATAAGTTCAACAAGAGGGCAAATTTTTTCCGTTTTTCAAGAGCTAAAAAGCATTAACGATTGGCTCAAACAGAATTCTTTTTTTAACGCTTTTGCTTCACTCAAATTTGCAATTGTTTCACTTTATTTAGTCAGTGCCTTGGTATAAGTTACTTTACAATTTAAAAGAAAAAATGTATACTTGTAAAGTAACTTATACAAAGGTAAGAAATGATAGAAATTTTTCATCACAACAACTTTATAGCAACATTTCAGGCTGAAAATAAAAAATATATTTTAGAATATAAAAATTTTGATTTAAACAATTCTATTTCTCTTTCACTTCCAAATACTCAAAAATTTTATATAACTGAATTTGATTTTATTCCATATTTTGAGAGTTTTTTGCCTGAGGGGTATTTGTTTGAAATATTTAAAAATTATTTAACAAAAGAATATGGATATATTGATGATTTTTTGCTTTTTTCTTTTTTAGCTCCTAATATTGAAGGTAGAATTAGCTATGGTAAAATAAAAGATTTTGAAATAGAGTTTGAATTAGATTATATACTTGAAAATGATACAAATGATACTTTTAATTACTTGCTAAATGTTTTTTTACAAAAAAATGCAATTTCAGGTATTCAGCCAAAGACAATAGCGATTTTAAAAGATAAAGAAAAACTGAATATAAAAAACTATATTATTAAAACTTGGGGAAATGAATTTCCTTATTTAGCTGAAAATGAATATATCTCACTAAAAACACTTGAATTTGCCGGAATTAAAATACCTAATTTATATCTTTCAAAAAATAAAAAATTTTTAATAGTTGAAAGATTTGATGGTAAAGATTTAGGGTTTGAAGAGGTGTTATCCCTTATGGGAAAAGTAAGAGTATTTAAATATAACGGAAGCTATGAGCAGGTGGCAAAAACAATTTATCAATATTTAAGTGACCCTAAAGAAATGGAGGAATTTTTTAAATTGATTGTGATGAATTATCTCCTAAAAAATGGGGATGCCCATCTTAAAAATTTCGGACTTCTTTTTAATGATGATTTGAGTGAAATACATCTTTCACCTGCTTATGATGTAGTAACGACAACAGCTTATATTTTTAAAGATAAACCAGCACTTACCCTCTTTGGCAGGAAAAAATGGTATTATGAAGAACTTATTGAATTTGGGAGAAAATATTGTTTTTTAGATAAGGCAAAAGATTTATATGATGAATGTATTGAAGCAAAAAATAAAGGAATTAAACTATTAGAAGAATATATCAATAATAATCCTCACTTTGAAATCATTGGCAAAAGAATGCTTGATAGCTGGCAAAATAAGGAGATAACGGATGATATTATTCGAACTTGGCGAAAAAATTAAAACACTAAGAAAAGAAAAAAAACTCTCTCAAGAAGAATTGGCAAAAAAATCTGGAATTTCAAGAGCGACACTTTCAAAACTTGAAAACGGTAACTTAACAAAAATCAGCATAGCCACACTTGATAAAGTTCTTGGGGTGCTAGGGTTTACTATAGATATAAAGCCTAAAAATCCTTTTGTTAAAAGGTAGTAATATTAATTGTCAACTGGTGTTATTACCTAATTTTCGAGTTTTTTCTAATTCTTTTGCTAAATATTTTGCTGTGTAAGAAACTGATTTGTATTTTAGAATTTCTTTTACACTTCCAGTAGCAATTACTTTTCCTCCTCCACTTCCACCTTCTGGTCCCATATCGATAATATAATCAGCATTTTTTATAAAATCTAGATTATGTTCAATTACTATTACGCTATTTCCTAGATCTACTAAGTGTTGTAGAACTTTCATTAAATTATCTATATCTTTAAAATGAAGTCCTGTAGTTGGTTCATCTAAAATGTATAAAGTATTTCCTGTATCACGACGGCTAAGTTCCTTTGCTAGTTTTATTCTTTGAGCTTCACCTCCACTTAAAGTTACTGCATTTTGACCAAGAGTTATATATCCAAGTCCTACGTCTTTTAGAGTTTTAAGTTTTGTTTTGATTTTAGGTATTTTTTCAAAAAATTCGTATGCTTCATCTACACTCATTTCTAGTACATCAGCAATAGATTTTCCTTTATATTTAATTTCAAGAGTTTGTTCGTTATATCTTTTTCCACCGCATGATTCACAGGTTACCATTACGTCTGGTAAAAAGTGCATTTCTATTTTAATTTCTCCTTCACCTTTACATACTTCACATCTACCGCCTTTTACATTAAAACTAAATCGACCTGGTGTATATCCTCTAAGTTGTGCTTCAGGAGTTGATGCAAAAAGTGCTCTAATATCATCAAATACACCTGTATAGGTTGCTGGATTAGAGCGAGGAGTTCTTCCAATTGGGCTTTGATCAAGATAAATGACTTTATCAAGTTGTTTAAGACCTTTTATTTCTACACCTTTTACTTTTTGAATTTTGTGAGCATGATTTAAAATCTCACGAGCAACAGGAAGTAGAGTTTGCAAAATAAGAGAACTTTTACCACTTCCACTAACTCCTGTAACACATACAAGATTTCTTAGAGGAATTTTTACGTTTAGATTTTTTATATTATTTATATTTACATTTTTTATTTCTATCCATTCTTTTTGTGGTCTTTGTTTTTGATAGTTTATATCTTTTTCATATTTTAAATATTTAGCAGTCTCAGTTTTGCTCTTCATAAGCTCATTAACATTTCCAGCAAATACAACCTCTCCTCCATATTTTCCAGCACCAGGCCCAATATCTACTACGAAATCAGCATTAAGTATAGTTTCTCTATCGTGCTCAACTACAATTACAGTATTTCCTTTTTCTTTTAAGTTTTTTAGAGTATTTATAAGTTTTATTGTATCTCTTTCGTGCAAACCAATACTTGGTTCGTCTAATACATACATAACTCCTGTAAGGCCACTACCAATTTGACTAGCGATTCTAATGCGTTGACTCTCTCCTCCACTTATTGTTCTAGCATCTCTATGAAGTGTAAGATATCCAAGTCCTACATCTACAAGGAAAAATAGTCTCTCTTTTATTTCTTTAAGTATAGGCTCAGCAATTCTTTTTTGTTGGTTACTAAGAGAAAAGTTTTTTTCATCTTTAAAAAATTTATAAGCTTCTTCAATGGGCATTGAAATAATATCAGCAATTGTTTTTCCAGCAACTTTTACTGCTAAACTTTCAGGCTTTAGTCTATATCCTTTACAAGCAGGACATACACTTTCACTCATAATTTCACTCATATCATCTTTATATAAATCTAATGTAATTTGTTTAAGACCTGGCCAAGTTTTTGATATTTTGTGTTTGCCATACATAAACTCTATTTCATAGGCTGTGCCATTAAGAATTATCTTTTTTTGATATTCATCTAACTCATAAAAACTTTTATTCATATCTATACCAATTTCTTGACATAAAGCTTTAAAAAATTCTTGATAATATTTTTTGTTAAATCCCCAAATTAATGGAATAGCTCCTTTATTTAGAGGTTTGTCTTTTATAACTTTTTCAATATCAAGAGTATAAGTAACTCCTAGTCCATCACATTTTGGACATGCTCCTTTTGGAGAGTTAAAAGAAAACGCAAGTGGTTCAAGTTCTTCAAAACTAACCTTACAATCAAAACAAGCCATATGCTCACTATAGTGAACAAATTCTCTCTCAAGTCCTAACTCTTTTGCATTAAGTATTTCAATCTCAACTTCTCCAAAACTTTTATTTAATGCTCTCTCAACTGCTTCGGCAATTCTGCTTTTATTCTCTTCTTTTATTATTACTCTATCAATTACAGCTTTTATTGTATGTTTTTTTGTCTTTTTAAGTTCAATTTCTTCGTCAAGTCTGACAATAACACCATCAATATAAGCTCTAATAATCCCTTCACTTCTAAGTTTTTCAAGCAAATCATTGAATTCACCTTTTTTTTCTTTAATTAAAGGAGCATATATAATAATTTTAGCACCATTTGGAAGTTTTAAAACTTCATTAATAATATCTTGAGGAGTCATTTGAGTTATTTCTTTATCACATAAGTGACAATGTTGCATACCAATCCTAGAGAAAAGAAGTCTTAAATAATCATATATTTCTGTAACTGTTCCAACTGTTGAGCGAGGATTTTTTGAGGTTGTTTTTTGGTCAATTGCAATTGCTGGAGTTAACCCTTCTATTTTATCAACATCAGGTTTTCCAGTTTTTTGTAAAAATTGTCTTGCATAGCTACTAAGACTTTCAATATACCTTCTTTGACCTTCAGCGTATAAAGTATCAAATGCAAGAGTAGATTTTCCACTACCTGAAAGACCAGTAAATATTATTAATTTATTTTTTGGGATTTCAAGATTTATATTTTTAAGATTATTTTCTCTTGCACCAATTATTTGAATCTTATTATTCATTATTATATACTCCTGTTTGGAATTTATAAGCGCAGATTATACCAAAAATTTAAGTAAACTTTAAGGTTAGTCTTAATTATTGAAATTCAATAGACCATATAGCAAAGAAAAACACCATTATTTCGGTGAGATATAATTTCCATGTAGGTTGAGGTTTGAAAAGCTCATTTTTTATTTCTTGATATTCACTATAAGTTAAAGTATTAAACATTCTTTTTATTACAATATCTATATAGTCTTCTTTATCGTCAGTTTTTAAGGATATAAAAATATGTCTATAAATTAAAAATGTTTCCATAGTAAAAAGAATTATTAAAACAATATCTACAATTTGCAGTATAGCTATTTGAATTAGAATAATTTCTAATATATAAAATATAACAATATATCCTAAAAATGTATGATGGTTTTTTAAATAGTATAAAGTATAAAGTTTATCAGATGCTGATTTTATGTTAAATTTATCTAGTATATATACCCTAAATCCAATAATAAGTACAATTAAAAGTTCTGCTATTAGTTTTATATCCATTTTATCCCTTAAAATAAAGTTTGTATATCATAGCAAAGAAAATTAGAATATACCATACTAAAAGTATTTTTTTATGAGTTTTTGTATCAGTTTTGTGATATAGTTTTACACCAAAGTATGTTCCAATTAAACTAGCAAATCCAATTGTAAAACCTTCAATATAATTTATATGCCCTGCTATGCTTTGAGATATAAATCCAGAAACTGATGAAAAAATTACAAAAAATAGACTTAAACTAACAGTAGTTTTTAGTTTATATTTTAAAAATCCGACTAAAATTGGAGTTATAAGTATTGCTCCACCAACTCCAACACTTATAGCAATAGCACCTACAAAAAGTCCTATAAAAAATAGTTTTTTGTTATCAATTGGTGGTTCAGATTCTGCTTCTTTTACTGTTATAAAAAATCTAACAATGGCAATAAAAACAAGGGTTAAAAATATAGCTCCAAGTATTTCTTTTGGTGTATATTTTATGATAGTCCCACTAAGACTTGCTCCAACAGCTCCTCCAATAGCAAGCGATAATCCATTTTTTATTTTTAAAAGACCTTTTTTATAGTTTAAATAACTTCCATAAATAGAACTTAACATCATTTGAGTTACACTAATTCCTATAGCTTCTTTTAAACCAAACCCAATAAATAAAAGCATAGGGACAAGTATTGTTCCTCCTCCAACTCCTAAAAGTCCGCTGAAAAATCCTGTAATAATGCCGATAATGATAGCAATTAACAAAATAAATCCTTTTTTGATAAAATTATAACAAAGGAGAAATAAATGAATACTATTTTGAAAAAAGCTTGTGAAAATTTTGCAAAAACTCTTGGAATTGAAATAAAAGAATGTAATGATAAAAATATTAGAGGATTTATAGGGAAAATATTTATTTTAGGGGATATAAATTACGATATTTATTTAATAGTTCCAAAAGAAAAACTTGATCTTGTAAGTGAAATATTTTTTGGAGACAAAAATGATTATGATTTAGAGGATTTAACTAAAGAAATAGCAAATTTAATAGTTGGTAATTCTAAAATAGTTGCAGATGAAAATAATATCTATTTTGATATATCAACTCCTGAATTTTTAGGAGAATATAAAAATAATATAGATTTCGATGATTTTATTTGTTTGGAGTCAAAAGGAGTTAAATTTTTTATTCTTTATAAGGAGAAATAATGAATAATGAAGAAATGGTGGAATTAACAGAAGATGAGATAGAGAGATTAATTCCTGACTATTCGAACCTTTTAGATACAGAAGTTTTATTTGAGAGTGACTTAGGTAGGATTGAGATGAGCATAAGAGAAATTTTAAATCTTCAAAGAGGAAGCATAATAGACTTAAAAAAGCCAGCAGGAGAGAGTGCTGAAGTTTATGTAAATGGTAGGATTATTGGAAAAGGGGAAGTTATGGTTTATGAAAAAAATTTAGCAATTAGACTTAATGAAGTTTTAGACGCTAATTCATTAATTTACTATCTTACAAAAGAAAACTGATGAAAAAGTTAATACTTTTTTTTGCTACTTTTTTATTTGGAGCAAATCTAATAAATGTAGATTTTTTTCCACATAAAACATTTGTTGATATGTTGATTTCTCTTGATTCAAGATATACAGGAAAAGTAGTAAAAATTTCAAAAGATGAATTTTATCTATCAAATATTAATACTAATAAAGAGATCACAAAAACTTTTGATAAAGAATATTTGAAAAAAATAGAAATAAAACCTTATAAACAGGGAATAATAGTAAAAATTGATGGTAAAGAAAAAAAAATTAAATTTGATTTAACTCCAGAAGGATATGGTATTAGGCTTAGGATTGAAAGTAAAATTAAAGCATCAAATGAAGTTAAGCAAATAATGGCTAAAAATACACAAAATTCGATTGATTTTGTTACATATTTTATTATGCTTGCAATTTTAATAATTCTTGCTATAATCTTGTGGCTTATTAAAAGAAAAGCTCCAAAACTTCCTATGAAAAATAATATATCTATGGGAGTTTTAATTCAAAAGCCAATTGATGCGAAAAATAAGATAGTTTTATTTGAATTTAATAAAAGAAAATATTTAATGCTTGTAGGAAATACAAATTTACTTTTAGATGTTTTTGATGAAAATATGGTAAATATTACTACACCAAAAGAATTTGATGAGTTCTTAAAACTTAATACAAAAATAGATGAAGTTAAAAAATATATAAAAAATGCAGAAGAATTAAAGGAGTTTGATGAAAGAATTTGATGTAATTGTAGTTGGTGGAGGACATGCTGGAATAGAAGCTGCTAATGCAGCATCAAAAATGGGTAAGAAAACTTTACTTCTTACAATGCTTGTTGAACAAATAGGTGCTGCAAGTTGTAATCCTGCAATTGGAGGACTTGCTAAAGGGCATCTTGTTAAGGAGATTGATGCACTTGGTGGACTTATGGCACTTGCTACTGATAATGCTGGAATTCAATTTAGAATCTTAAACGAAAACCGTGGACCTGCAGTAAGAGGGAGTAGAGCTCAAATAGATATGGATAGATATAGAGTTTGGATGAGAACTCAAGTTTTAAATACGCCAAATCTAACCGTTGCGCAAGAGATAGTGGATGAAATTTTAGTAAAAAATGGTAAAGTAGTAGGAGTAAAGACAAATTTATTAAATGAATATAAGTGTAAGGCTTTAATCTTAACCACTGGAACATTTATGAGAGGTCTAATGCATTTTGGGCCAGTTAAGCTTGAAGGGGGTAGGTTTCACGAACTTTCAGCTAAAAAAATTTCAGATTCCCTAAAAGATTTAGGGTTTAAGTTAGAAAGACTTAAAACTGGAACAACGGCAAGAATTGATGCTAGAAGTATTGATTTTAGTAAAATGGAAAAACAGCTAGGAGATGAAAATCCAAAGCCTTTTAGTTTTAGGACTGATAAAAAAAGTTTTAATCCAGTTCAGCTTCCTTGCTTCATAACATATACTAATGAAAAAACTCATGATATTATTAGAAGTAATTTTGATAGAGCACCACTTTTTACTGGTCAAATTGAAGGAATAGGGCCAAGATATTGTCCAAGTATTGAGGATAAGTTAAATAAATTTCCAGATAAAGAACGTCATCATGTATTTGTAGAACCTCAAACTATTGAAGCAACTGAGTATTATTTAAATGGGCTTTCAACTTCTCTTCCAATGGATGTCCAAGAAGATTTTATTCGTACAATTCCAGGGCTTGAGAATGCAAAAATAGTAAGGTTTGGATATGCAATTGAATATGACTTTATTCAACCAACAAATTTAAAGCATTCACTTGAAACAAAAGAGATAGAGGGATTATATTTTGCAGGACAAATAAATGGAACTACTGGATATGAAGAAGCTGCTGCTCAGGGAATTATGGCTGGTATTAATGCTAGTTTAAAAATAGATGAAAAAGAACCTCTTATTTTAAGAAGAGATGAGGCTTATATAGGAGTATTAATTGATGACTTAGTTACAAAAGGGACAAATGAACCATATAGGATGTTTACGAGTAGAAGTGAATATAGACTTCTTTTAAGAGAAGATAATGCAATTCTTAGACTAGGGGTTTATGGATATGAATTAGGGCTTCTTGATGAAGAAACTTTCAAAAATATAGAAAAACTAAAAGCTGAGATAGATAAAGGGATGAAAGTTCTAAATGAAACATTTGTCACTCCAAATAAAGAAATAAATAAACTTCTTCAAGAAATGGGAGAAGACAACATTCAAAGTAAAATGGAGCTTAGAAAAATAGTAGGTCGTCATACGTTTAATAAAGAAAAACTTTTAAGATTAGTACCAGAATTAAAGGGCCTTAGTGATGATGCTATAGAGCAAGTTTTAATTGAGAGCAGGTATCATCATTATATTGAAAAACAAAAAGCACAAATAGACAAAATGAAAGATATGTTAAAAGTTAAAATACCAGAAGACTTTGAATATAGAGGAATTCCTGGGCTTTCACGAGAAGTAGTAGAAAAACTTGAAAAATTTAGACCTCCAACATTATTTGCAGCAAGTGAAATAAGTGGAGTTACCCCTGCTGCTATTGATATTATTCATATGTATATAAAAATGAGAGAAAAAAACTCTTAAATTTGATATAATGATTTAAAAAAGGATATTTAATGAAATATTGCTATGTTTATACAGGGGATAAAAATAAACAAAAGAGACTACAAAGAATAGATAAAGCAATTGAATATGTAAAAGGTTTAGATGAAAAAGTGGTTTTTGCGGTTAATGATTTACAAAGTATTGCATATATTAAAGAAAAAGGATTTAAAGCATTAAATCTTGATGCAATTACTGATTTGTTTAATTTACTTACTCCAGATGATAGTGTAGTTTTATGTACGCCTGAGGATACTACATTGGTTAAAGCAAGTTTTAGAGATACAAAGGAGATTTGTAATGAATGAAGAAAACAAAAATGAAAAACCATTTAATTTTTGGTTATTTATTGGTACTATGTTTATAGGACTTTTGATTTTAACTTCTATTGTTATTGGTGTGCCATATCTATTAATGAAGTAATATCAAAATAGAAATTACTTCCTTTTCCCTTTTTGCTTTCTATTTTTAGATTGGTTCCGTGAAGTTTTAATATATGTTCGACTATTGCGAGTCCAAGACCAAGTGAGTTATCCCAGTCATTTTTTGCAATTCTAAAAAATTTTTGTTTTATTAATTCTAAGTTTTTTTCATCAATGCCTATGCCTTTATCAATTACTTCCACTTTATTTTTAGTGATATTTACAATTACTTCATCTTTTGAATATTTTAAAGCATTTGAAATTAAGTTTTGAAGGACTATTTCTATTAAGTTTTTATCAGCAAAAACTTCTATTTCTTTAGCATTTAAAATTATTCTATCTTCCATACCTTCTATTAAATTTTTAGCTACTAAATCTAGTCTAAATTTAGTGAGTTTGGGTTTTAGTTTTTGATTTTCAAGTTTTGTAATAAGATAAAGTCTATTTATAAGTTCGCTTAGTCTATTAGTATTTTTATGAATTTTGTTTAAAAATTTTAATTTTGTTTTTTCGTCAAGGTTTGTTTCAAGAATTGTTTCAATATATCCATTAATAATAGAAATTGGGTTTTTAAACTCATGAGAAATAGCAGAAATTACTTCATCTTTAAATGAATTCATAATTTTTAGTTTTTTATTCTCTTTTTTTAATTTTCTATTTTCTTCTTTTAGTTTTTCAATTTCTTTGTATTCTTTTTTGAAAAAAAATTTAAAAAAACTAATTCTCAATTCTTCATTCCCCATTTTCAATTATTTAAGTTTGTATCCAATTCCTCTTACAGCCTCAATTAAATTAGTTTTATGATTCAGCCTACTAACAGCTACATTTACACTTTTTTCTCCAATCTCTAAAATGTTTGCAATTTCTGATTTTGGGAAAATTTTATTTGGATTTTCAAAGAATAGTTTGATTAAAGTAAATTCATTTTTTGTTAAAGTAATTTTAACTCCATCTATTGATAGAGTATGAGTGTTTAAATCTAATTTTGCATTTTTATATGAAATAGTAGGAGAGAACTTTTTGTTTCTTTTTAAAACAGCATTTATTCTTGCTATTAATTCTTTCATATTAAAAGGTTTCGTGACATAATCATCTGCTCCTACATCAAACCCTTCTAATATATTTTCTTCACTGTTTTTTGCTGTTAAAAAAATTACAGGAATATCATATCCTTCTTCTCTTAATTCTTTTACTAGCTTTGAGCCCTCAATAAATGGTAAATTTCTATCCACAATTAAAAGATCCGGATTTTCTTCATTTAAAAAATCTCTTATTTTTTTTGAATTTAAAAACCCAACTACATCAAACCCTTCTTTTTGAAGGTTAAACTCAAGAAGTTCTAATAAATCTTCTTCATCTTCAATTATTGCTATTAGCATTTATATCCTTTTACTTGGAACTTTGAACTTTTAACTTGACTGCTTATATATCAATTCCTTCTTTTGCAAAAAGCATATATTTCGCAATTGTTTTTACACTATCGCTAATTCTTTCAAGTTTTTTTGCAATATTGAGTGTTTTTAAAATTTCGTCAATATTATCCATCTCTTTTATTTGAAGGACTAATTCTTTATATATTTCATCTGCTATTTTTTCATAACTAATAATAGTTGAATAAGCATCTTCTATTGTTTCACTTTTTATTGCTAGTTTCAAAGTTGTTATCGAACTTAAAGCGTTTTGATAAAGAGCATCAATTTTTTCATTTGAAAAATCGTATTTTTTGATAAAAGCTTTTACAGATTTTCTAATTTTTGTTAGAAAAGATGTGATTTTAAGATATGCAACAGCTTCTCTTAAAAATTCACCTTGTGGATGGTAAAGTGCTAATACTTTTATTACTTCATTATCAAATTCTTTTAAATCAATTAAAAAAAACTCATCTGTTAAATCTTTTTTTTGAAGAGAGTCTTCAATAGCTAAAACATATGAATAAAATTTTTCATTTAATTCTTCTAATTTTTGTTCTATTATCATAATTTTCCTTTTTTAGAGTTATTATATCACACTAGGAAAAACTATATGTTATCAAATTGTTATTTTTTATCTTTATAATTTCAAAAATTAATTAAGGAGAGAAAATGAAAAAATTTATTGCTGGTCTTACAATAGCAGCAGTTAGTAGTTTTGCATGGACAATTAATGGTACAGGTGCTTCGTTTCCATATCCAGTTTATAAACAATGGATAAAAGGATATTATCAAGAAAGTGGAAACAAAGTAAACTATACACCAACTGGAAGTGGAACAGGAATAAAAGAAGTTGCAGCAAGACATGTTGATTTTGGTGGGACTGATAAACCACTTAGTCCTAGAACATTAAAAAAAGCTAAACTTTATCAATTCCCTACAGTAGTTGGTGGGATAGTATTAAGTTATAATATTCCAGGAGTTAATAAATTAAAACTTAGTGAAGCGGCAATTGAAGGTATTGTACTTGGAACTATTCAATACTGGGATAATCCATTAATAGCTAAATACAATCCTGATGCAAAACTGCCTCATAAAAAAATTATTTTTGTTCATAGAAGTGATAAATCAGGAACTACTTTTAATTTTACATATTATTTAAGTAAAATGAGTAGTATTTGGAGAAAATATTATGGTGCAAGAAAACTAATCAATTGGCCAACTGATGAACAAGGAAGGGGAATAGCAGGTAAGGGTAACTTTGGAGTGAGTGCTGCAATTAAAACAAATCCTTATTCTATCGGGTATGTGGATTTTGCAGATGCACTTAAAAATAATCTTAAAATGGCAACAATTCAAGCAAGAGATGGGAAGTTTGTTGAACCAAAACCTGAAAATTTTGCAAAAGGTGCAGCTTATGCTGGATTTAGTCCAAAAAATGATTTTTATAAAGTGATTGCTTATCCTAAAAAAGGATACCCTATTATTGCAGCAACTTTTATTTTACTTCCAAAAGAAAAAGTTAATACTAATAAAAAAGTTACAGAGTTTTTCTCATATGCATACGATCACGATGAAGTAGCTTCTAAACTTGGGTATATTCCACTTCCAAGTAGTGTAAAAGCTGAGGTTAAAAAATATTGGCAGCAAAAAGGCATTCACTAAAAGAAAAGGACTTTAAATCCTTTTCTTTTTTGTTTATAATTTCATAAAACAAAAGGGACTTAATGGAAAGTTTTTTTAAGCGCTTATCTGCTCTTAGTGCTACTACTATTCTTTTAATACTTACCAGTATTTTTATTGTTTTGTTTATTTATGCTAAGCCAGCGATTAAAGAATATGGAATTAAGTTTATAATAGACCCTAGATGGGATGTATTGGTAAGTATTAATCAAAATGATGGTAAAAATATTCAAACTGTTGTAACAGATAATGAAAATATCGTAATACCAGAGGAAGATATTGGAGCCGACACAATAAATAGTGATGATGAAAATATTCCAATTAATGATGAGGATATTGTAACAGATGAAGAAGGAATAACAAATAAAAATACTAGCGATAAAGTCATTTATGGTGGCCTTATTCCAATTGTTGGGACAATTCTATCAACTATAATAGCACTGATTTTTGCAGTGCCTATTGCAATGGGGATTGCGATATTTTTATCAGAAATTGCACCTCCTTTTATTGCAAAACCTGTGGGACTTGCTATAGAACTTCTTGCAGCAATTCCAAGTATTATTTATGGTATGTGGGGTCTATTTTATTTTGGACCTTTAATTAGTAAAATTTTTGGTGGAGGAAGTGTTAGTTTATTAGTTGCAGGTCTTGTACTTGGTATTATGATTATTCCTTTTATGGCAAGTTTAACTAGAGATAGTATGAAAACAACGCCTAGCGTATTAAAAGAATCAGCTTATGCAATGGGAGCTACAAAATTTGAAGTAATAAAAGATGTTATTTTTCCATATGCAAAAAGTGGAATAATTGGTAGTATGATTTTAGCCCTAGGACGTGCACTTGGTGAAACAATGGCAGTTGCATTTGTAATCGGAGGAGTATTTAAATTACCACAAAATATAACAGACCCAACTGTATCAATTCCAGTAGTATTAGCAAATAATTTTGCAGAAAGTAGTGGAATGAGCCTTAGTGTTTTATTTTATTTAGCATTAATTTTATTTGCAGTTTCATTTATTGTAATTAGTTTTGCAAAGTTTTACTTTTTAAGGGATAAGAAATGATAGGCGGAAAAGTTGTAGAGGTAGTAAAGGTAGTAGAGGTGATAACTATATATAATATATTTATTACCTATAAAACTTCTACAACCTTTAATACTTTTTATAAAGGATATAAATGAGACTAATTATCAACAAAGTTGTGTTGTTTTTATCTACTCTTGCAGCAATTTTAGGGCTTGTATTTTTGTTTTGGATATTAATTACCTTAACTATTAAAGGAATTAGTGCAATTAATTTACATATTTTTACGAATGATTTGGTAAATAATGGGCTTAGGAATTTACTTATTGGTCAGTTTATATTAGCATTTATTGCTGTATTAATTGGAGTTCCAATTGGAATGATTGCCGGAATTTACTTACAAGAGTATTCTTTTGGAAATAAGTATGCTCAGTTTATTAGAAACTTAAGTGATGTAATGATGTCTGCACCAAGCATTGTAATTGGTACATTTATATATGCAGTTTTAGTTAATCCAATAGGGCATATGAGTGGATGGGCTGGAGCTGTTGCTCTTGCAGTGATGATGATCCCTATTGTAGTTAGAACTACTGATGATATGTTAGGGCTTGTGCCAAAAGAGCTTAGAGAAGCAGGTGTTGCAATAGGAGCGCCAAAATATAAAGTTATTTTTGATATTATACTTAAAGCTGCAAAAGTTGGTATTATGACAGGACTTTTACTTGCTTTTGCAAGAATAATTGGTGAGACTGCACCACTTCTTTTTACAAGTGGGAATAATGAATATTTTACACTAAATCTTAATCAAAACTTCCCAAGTTTAACTGTTGCAATATATAATCTTGCTACAATGCCTGATAAAAGTTTAGTTGATATTGCATGGGCAGGGGCATTTTTATTAACTTTATTTGTATTATTAATTAATTTAATTGGTAGATATATAGTTAAGGAGAAAAAGAAATGAATTTAGAAAAAGTAATGGATATAAAAAATTTTAGTTTTACATATGCAGGGGCTAGTAAGCCGAGTCTCAAAAGTATTAATCTTCCAATATATGAAAAAAAAGTAACAGCTCTTATTGGTCCTAGTGGATGTGGTAAATCTACACTTCTAAGAAGCCTTAATAGAATTCATGATTTGTATCCTGGCAATAAGTATGAAGGTGAGATATTGCTTAAAAATCTTGAAACAGAAGAGATGGAAAATATTTTAGAGTATAAAAAAGAAAATGAACTAATTCGCCTTCGTCAAAGAGTTGGAATGATTTTTCAAAAGCCAACTCCATTTCCAATGAGTATTTATGATAATATTGCTTATGGTTTAAGACTTATGGGGATTAAAAATAAAGAGCTTTTAGATGAAAAAGTTGAGGTTGCCTTAAAAGATGCAGCACTTTGGAATGAAGTAAAAGATAGATTAAAAGATGATGCAAGAGGTTTAAGTGGAGGTCAGCAACAAAGACTCTGTATTGCAAGAGCTATTGCAGTTGAGCCAGAAGTACTTTTAATGGATGAACCAACAAGTGCTCTTGATCCAATTTCAACTATTGCAATTGAAGAGTTAGTTACAAAACTAAAAGATAAAGTAACTATAGTAATAGTAACTCACAATATGCAACAAGCAAGTCGTGTTAGTGATTTTACAGCTTATATGTATTTGGGAGAACTTGTTGAATTTGGAACAACTGAGCAAATTTTCCTAAATCCTCAAAAAAAACATACGGCAGATTATATTTCAGGAAAATTTGGTTAATTTTTTTCTTTTGTACTTTCTAAAAAAATAATATCTACATTTAGTGGGTTTAGATTATTTTTAAATTTTTCAGATCAACTTTGACAATTTAATTAGATAAATGTCTTTAACTTTAAATAGATATTATTTATAAAAGAATTCAGACAATATTAATCTTCATTTACAACTTCTATTTCTTTTTGTAAAATTTCCTCTAAAAAAGAGGGTGTAATGGAGCTACAAACAATCTCCAAACTAGAAAAAAAAGCAAGAAAATCTGCTGGAGTGGATTTAATGAGGTTTGGTATAGGACTTTTATTCATAGCATTAGTTGTCCTTTATACCTATGCAAAAACTGGGAATGTTCCAAATAACTTATTTTTAGTAATTGCTACAGTTTTTGGTGCGTATATGGCTATGAATATAGGTGCAAATGATGTTGCCAATAATGTTGGTCCCGCGGTTGGTAGCAGAGCATTAAGTTTGACAGGGGCAATTATTATTGCTGCTATTTTTGAAGCAGCAGGGGCACTTATAGCAGGTGCTGATGTAACAAATACTATTAGAAAAGGTATTATTGATATTAATGCATTTAATGGAAATGTTGATATATTTATATGGGCTATGATGTCAGCATTACTTGCAGCAGCTTTATGGCTTAATCTTGCAACAGCATTTAAAGCACCAGTATCTACTACCCATTCAATTGTAGGTGGTGTAATGGGTGCTGGAATCGCTGCTGCAGGTTTTGAAATAGTTAATTGGATGACAATGGGGAAAATCGCTGCTTCTTGGGTTATATCGCCAGTTCTTGGTGGAATTATTGCAGCTACTTTTCTTTATGCAATTAAAAAGACAATTATTTTTAAAGAGGATAAAGTTAGTGCAGCGAGAACTTGGGTTCCAATTTATGTAGCTATTATGACTTGGGCATTTATAACATATTTAACAATAAAAGGTTTAAAACACATATGGGTTGATATAACCAATATTTTATCTTTTCTTCCTTCTACTAAAAAGCCTACATTTGGTGTAGCTTCAACTTTTGGTTTAATATTTGCTGTTATAGTATATTTTTTAATGTCAATAAAGCTTAAAAAAGAAGAAATTCAAAATACTAGAGAGGAAATTAATAAGTATTTTACTGTGCCTCTTATTTTTGCGGCAGCACTTCTTAGTTTTGCTCATGGCGCTAATGATGTTGCAAATGCAGTTGGACCTCTTGCAGCAATTAGTGATGCTGTTATGAGTGGAGGTATTTCAAGTAAATCTGCTATTCCTTTTTGGGTTATGGCTATTGGGGCACTTGGTATATCAATAGGCCTTGCTCTTTATGGTCCAAGACTTATTAAAACTGTGGGGGATGAAATTACAAAAATTGATCCTATTAGAGGTTTTTGTGTAGCTTTAGCAGCTGCTATTACAGTAATCATTGCTTCACAACTTGGGCTTCCAGTAAGTTCAACACATATTGCTGTTGGTGCGATTTTTGGGGTTGGATTTTTGAGAGAATGGCTTCATTTAGTTGTACAAAGAGAAGATGAAATTGAAAAAGAGATTGAAAATTTTGAAAAAAGATTAAAAGTTTATGAATTAGAACTTCAGGATTTACAAGAAAAAACAGACAAAAGTAAAGATGACTATAAAAGAATTGTGGATCTCATTGAAATGATAGAAGATATTGAAAAAAGTATTAAGAGATATAAAAAGATTCTTAAAAAAGAAGAAAAAGTAAAATACGTAAAAAGAGATTTATTCAAAAAAATAATTGCTGCTTGGATAATTACAGTACCTGTAGCAGCAGTGTTAGCGGCTATGATTTTCTTTATGATTAAAGGAATGATGATATAAAATTAGTTGAGAATGTAGAATTGAGAATGTATAATAAACAATTATAGGGTATAAAGGGAGAATGAAAAAAATGAAAAAAATAGTTTTTATGGGAAGTCCTGATTATGCAGTAAAAATATTAGATGAATTACAAAATCATTTTGAAATTTTAGCTGTTTACACTCAACCGGATAAACCGGTTGGTAGAAAAAAAGTTTTAACTCCTACACCTGTTAAAAAATATGCGCTGCATAAAGGATTTAGTGTTTACACTCCGACTACTCTTAAAAATGATGAAATACTAAAATCTTTAAAACCTGATTTTATAGTAGTTGCAGCATATGGGTTAATTTTGCCAGAAAATATTTTAAAACTATTTCCTTGTATTAATCTACATGCTTCACTTCTTCCAAAATATAGAGGTGCAAGTCCAATTCAAAGTGCAATTTTAAACGGAGATAAATATACAGGTGTTACTTCTATGCTTATGGACAAAGGTCTTGATACTGGGGATATTTTAACTTGGGACTATACTGAAATAGGAAAAAAGAATAGTATTGATTTATTTGATGAATTAGCTGATATTGCATCAAAACAGATAATCTATACCCTTAAAAACTTTTCTAAAATAAAACCATTAAAACAAAGTGATCTTTTAGCTTCTTATTCACCAAAAATCAAAAAAGAAGATGGATTTGTTGATTTTTCATCTGCGCTAACTATTGATAGAAAATATAGAGCTTTTCAGCCTTGGCCTGGTATATTTTGTGATAAATTCAAGATCAATGAGATGGAAATTATTGATTTAGACTCAGTAAATAAAAGAGGCGAAATTTTAGAAATTAATGATGGTGTAGTTGTTGGATGTGATAGAGGTAAGGTTAAACTGATTAAAATTCAATCACCAGGGAAAAAAGAAGTAAAAGCAATTGATTATATAAATGGAAAAAGATTAAAACAGGGGGATAATATTTTAAGTGAAAAGTGAGAAGTAAAAAGTGAGAAGTATAAAATTTATTTATTTTGATAAAATAGATTCAACACAAAAGCATTTACTTAAGAATTTTCAAAAATATGAGTTGCCTGTATGTATTTGGTCTGAATTTCAGACCGATGGAATTGGTAGTAGAGGCAATAAGTGGATTGGAAAGAGGGGGAACTTATTTTTTTCTTTTGCTTATAAGGTGGATGAATTTAAAGGTATTCCATTACAAAGTTTATCTATTTATTTTGGCTGGATTTTTAAAAAAACTTTAAATAGTTTTGGAAGTGAAGTAGTGTTAAAATGGCCAAATGATATTTATCTTATAAAAGAAAAACCTTTAAAAGTTGGTGGAGTTATTACAAATATAAAAAGAGATATTTTGATATGTGGAATAGGACTTAATACAAAATATTCTCCGAGTTTAATCTTTGGAAGTTTGGATATTGAAATAAAAAATGATAAAATTTTAAAAGAGTTTTTTAAAAGATTAGAGAGTAAAATAAATTTTTTTCAAGTTATAAAAGAATATAAAATAGAGTTTGAAAAGACAAAAAGTTTGTTTAAAATAGATGGAGATTTAGGGCTTGATGGTGCTATTTTAAAAAATAATAAAAGGGTGTATTCAAAACGATGATAGAAATAATTTCTGTAGCAAATCAAAAAGGCGGGGTGGGTAAAACAACTACGGCAGTTAATTTAGCAGCGAGTTTAGCTATTGCTGATAAAAAAGTATTACTAATTGATGCTGACCCACAAGCCAATGCAACATCTTCACTTGGATTTTATAAAAGTGATTATGAATATAATTTGTATCATGTTTTAATTGGTAGTAAAAATATTAATGAAGTAGTTTTGAATACAACTTTACCAACACTTGAACTTATTCCATCAAATATTGGTCTTGTAGGAATTGAAAGAGAGTTTGAAGATTTTGATGATAAAGAGATGATTTTAAAAAAGAGAATAAAAGAACTAAATAAAGAATATGACTATATTATTATTGATACTCCCCCAACTTTAGGTCTTATTACAGTAAATGCTCTTAATGCAAGTGATAGTGTAATAATACCAATTCAAACTGAATTTTTTGCGCTTGAGGGATTAGCTCAACTGATGAAAACTATAAAACTTCTTCAACATACTACAAATCCAAAATTAAAAATAAAAGGGCTTCTTCCTACAATGTATGCTAAAAAGAATAATCTCTCAAAACAGGTTTTAGCAGATATTGTTAGACATTTTAGAGATAAGTTATTTATAAATGAAGATGGTGATTTTTTAATAATTCCTAGAAATGTTAGACTTGCAGAAGCTCCAAGTTTTGGTAAGCCTATTATTTTATATGACATAAAAAGCAGTGGTGCTATAGCCTATGAAATGCTTGCAAAAAAAATATTGGAGAGTAATGAATGAAAAGACTAGGTCGTGGGCTTGGTGCTATTTTAGAAGATGCTGAAGCTGGCTATTTAAAAGGACTACCAGAGTGTGGTGTAAATGAAATTGAAATCGAAAAAATTATTCCAAACCCATATCAACCAAGAAAAGAGTTTAGTGAAGAGTCTATAAAAGAATTAGCTGAGTCTATAAAAAGACACGGGCTTTTACAGCCAATTTTAGTAATTAAAAAAGATAATAACTATATTTTAGTTTCTGGTGAGAGAAGGCTTAGGGCTACAAAATTAATTGGAAAAGAAAAAATAAGAGCAATTATAGTTGATTACACGCTTGATGATTTAAGAGAATATGCGTTAATTGAGAATATTCAAAGAGAAGATTTAAATCCTATTGAAGTTGCTTTATCTTTACATGAGCTTATAAAGAAATATGGTTTTACCCATGAAGAATTAGCAAAAAATTTAGGTAAAAGTAGAACCTATATAACAAATATGCTAAGAGTATTAAACCTTCCAGAAGAGGTAATAGAAAAAATTAGGGATAACAAAATAAGTATTGGTCATGCAAAAATTTTAGTTGGGTTAGATAAAACGAAGGCTTTAGAAGTTTCTCGCAAAATTGAAAAAGAAAATTTAAGCGTTAGGGATACTGAAAAACTTATAAAAAACATTAAGAAAAAAGAAAAAAATGAAAATTTAATAAATAATGAGTTAGTAGAAATTAATTATGAATTTAAGAAACTGGGATTAAAAACGGAGCTAGGAACTGATTATATTAAAATTAAGTTTAAAAATGAAACAGATTTAGAAAAATTAAAAAAACTTTTGGATAATATAAATTAAATTTATGTTAAAATTCCACCAAAAAGGAGACTTGATGTTAGACTTGAATATTGGCGTAATGCTGATAATAGCAGGAATATTCCTGATAACAATGGTTCTTTTGAAAATGTGGTTATTTGAACCATTAGTGAAATTTATGGATGAAAGAGAAGCTAAGCTAAAAGAAGAGCTTGAAATGATCTCTAAAAATGCGCAAGATTCAAAAGAAATTGAAGAAGAAATACAAAGTATTTTAAAAGAAGCAAAAGAAGATGCAAGAAAAATTGTTGAAGAAGCGAGACTAAAAGCTAGTGAAGAAGCTGAAAAATTAAAAGCAGTGAAAGTGAAAGAAATTGAAGAAGCTAAAGAGTCATTAAGACTTCAGCTTCAAAAAGAAAAAGAAGAATTAATTAAAGAATTATCAAAAGACAAAAATGAAATTAAAACATTAATTGAAAACAAAATAAGGGATGCGGCATGAAGAAAGTTCTTTTGATTGTAGTTGGTGTAGTGTCTGTATTTGCAAGCGAAGCTGCAAGTGGGCATACAGATATTATTCCAAGAGCTATTAACTTTGTGATTTTTGCGGCACTTTTATGGTATTTAGTTGCTGATAAGATAAAAAGATTTTTTTCTGAGAGAAAAGAGCAAATTGCGAGTAGATTTCAAGAAATTGAAACTAAGTTAAAAGAATCAAAAGAAAAAAAAGAAGCATTAAAAGCTGAACTTATACAAGCTAAAAAGTTAGCAGAAGAAATAGTTGAAAATGCAAAAAAAGAAGCTGAGCTACTTGAGAAAAAAATAAAAACTCAAGTAGAAGAAGAAATTAAAATTCTTCAAAAACACTTTGAAGAATATAAAGAGAATGAAATTAGAAAAACTAAGCAAGTTGCTGTTAAAGTTTTCCTAGAGGAAGTACTTAAAGATGTGCATCTAAGTAGTGAAGATGCAGCAAAACTAGTATTAAAGGCGGCATAATGATAGTTGAGAAGTATGTAAAAGCTCTTTTAGCAGCGCTCAAGGAAGATGATGAAATTGTAGAAGTTTATGAAGCAATAGCAAGGCTTTCATTAATTGCAAAAGACCCAAAATTTATTCTTATTGTAAAGTCACCACTTTTAAGTATTGAGGAAAAAGTAGTGATTTTAAAACAATTAGCAGAATGTGAAAACTCAAAGTTTATTAATTTTATGAAAATTTTGCTAGAAAATAAAAGAATTGATCTTTTAAAAGAAATTTTTCAATCTTTATATGCAGCTGTATCAAAACATTTTAATACTTATTCAGGTGTTGTAGAAGGTAGAGTAAGTGAAGATACTATAAAAGCTATTGAAGAAAAACTTGCTAAAAAATTTGATGCTACTATAAAACTTAAAACAAAAGATACTGATCTAAACGGAATTAAAGTTTTTGTAGATGTTTTAAATGTTGAAGTTTCAATATCAGAAGAGAAGTTCAAACAAAACTTAATTAAACAAATACTAAAAGCAATCTAACTAAACGAAAGGAGTATAAGTGGTACAAGAAATCACGCAAATTATAAAAGAGAGAATAGAAAACTTTGAACTAAAAGTTGATGTAGAAGAGGTTGGGAAAGTTATCTATTCAGCAGACGGTATAGCTAAAGTTTATGGTCTTACAAATGCAATGGCTGGTGAAATGGTAGAGTTTGAGACAGGTGAAAAAGGACTTGTATTTAACCTTGAAACTGATAATGTTGGTGTTGTTGTGCTTGGTAAAGGTACTGAAATTACAGAAGGAAGTACAGTAAAGAGACTTGGAAGACTAATTTCAGTTCCAGTTGGTGAAGCGCTAATTGGAAGAGTGGTAAATGCTTTAGGTGAGCCAATTGATGGAAAAGGTGAAATTGAAGCTAGTGAGTATAGATATGTAGAAGAAAAAGCTCCTGGAATTATGGCAAGAAAATCAGTTCATGAACCACTTCAAACTGGTATTAAAGCAATTGATGCATTGGTTCCAATTGGAAGAGGACAAAGAGAGCTTATTATTGGTGATAGACAAACTGGTAAAACTACAGTAGCACTTGATACTATTATTAATCAAAAAGGTCAAGATGTAATTTGTATTTATGTAGCTATTGGTCAAAAACAATCAACTGTAGCTAATATTGTAAGAATTCTTGAAGAACATGGAGCAATGGATTATACAATTGTTGTAAATGCAAGTGCAAGTGAAGCTAGTTCTCTTAAATTTTTAGCACCATATGCTGGTGTTACTATGGGTGAATACTTTAGAAACAATGGAAGACATGCATTAATTGTTTATGATGACTTAAGTAAACATGCTGATGCATATAGAGAAATGTCATTACTTCTTAGAAGACCTCCTGGAAGAGAAGCATATCCAGGTGACGTATTCTATCTACATAGTAGATTACTTGAAAGAGCTGCAAAATTAAATGATGAACTTGGTGCTGGTAGTTTAACAGCATTACCTATTATTGAAACAAAAGGTGGAGATGTTGCAGCTTATATTCCAACAAACGTAATTTCAATTACTGATGGACAAATTTTCCTTGAAACTAACCTATTCAATAAAGGTATTAGACCAGCTATTAATGTAGGTTTATCAGTATCAAGGGTTGGTGGTGCAGCACAAATTAAAGCTACTAAGCAAGTAGCAGGAACTCTTAGACTAGAACTTGCTCAATATAGAGAGCTTGAAGCATTTGCACAATTTGCTTCAGATCTTGATGAAGCAAGTAGAAAACAACTTGAAAGAGGACAAAGACTTGTTGAAATTTTAAAACAGCCTGCTAATCAACCGCTACCTATTGAAAAACAAGTAGTAATAATCTATGCAGGTACTAAAGGATATTTAGATGATATTCCAGTAAAAGCTGTTAGAAGATTTGAAGAGGAACTTTATCCATTTATCGAAACTAAGTATCCACAAATTTTAGAAAATATTAGAACAAAACAAAAAATTGATGAAGAAACTGAAGAGTTACTTAAAAAAGCTTTAGAAGAATTCAAGGCTCAGTTCAATCCAGAAGGATAATTAAATGGCAACTCTAAAAGAACTAAAATCTAAAATAAACAGTGTAAAAAACACTCAAAAAACGACACGAGCTATGAAGCTCGTTTCAACAGCGAAACTTAAAAGAGCTGAAGAAGCTCTTTTAATGTCTCGCGAATATGCAAGAAAAATTGATGAAGTAATTAAAGAAATTTCGGCAAAACTTGCATCAATCAAAGATTCAATTAACTTAAGAGCATTTGCTAATATTGAAAAACAAGAAAAAATTGATTTAATAGTTGTTACGGCTGATAAAGGTTTATGTGGTGGATTTAATATTCAAACAATTAAAGCAACACTTGCTAAAATTGAAGAATTAAAAGAAAAAAAAGTTAAAATTAGACTTAGAGTAATAGGTAAAAAAGCAATTGAATATTTTAAATTTGTTGGAATTGAAATGTATGAAGAAATTACAGGTTTAAGTTCTGCACCTGAATATAAAAAAGCTGCAGAAGTTATTGAGAAGTCTTATGAAGATTTTGTAAATGAAGAAATTGATAATATAATCTTAATTTATAATGGATATGTAAACAAATTAACTCAAAAAGTTCATATAAATGAACTTCTTCCAATAAAAGCGGATACTGAAGTTAAAGAAGAATTTTTAGAAGTTGAACCAAGCGATGATTATGAAGTAATTTTAGAGAGCTTGGTTAAAAAATATTTAGAGTATACTATGTATTATTCGTTACTTGATTCACTTGCTGGTGAACATAGTGCAAGAATGCAAGCAATGGATGCAGCAACTAATAATGCTGGGGAAATGGTAAGACAATTAACACTTGAATATAATAAAGTAAGACAAGAAAACGTTACAAGAGAGCTAATAGAAATTGTAACTGCAATAGAAGCAATGAAGAAAAACTAAAGGAGTAAAATGGAAGGTAAAGTAATACAAGTTTTAGGTCCTGTTATTGACGTTGAATTTGACGGAAATAAAGTACCTGAAATAAATGAAGCACTTATTGTAGAGTTTGAAGCTGAAGGTAAAAAAAGAAAAGTTGTACTTGAAGTTGCAGCTCAAATTGGTGATAACATTGTAAGAACTATTGCTATGGATTTAACTGATGGTTTAACTAGAGGAGAGAAAGTAATAGCTACAGGTGGTCCTATTAAAGTACCTGTTGGTGAAGCAGTTCTAGGAAGAATTTTCAATGTAATAGGTGATGTAATTGATGGTGGGGAACCAATTCCAGAAAATGTTACAAGATGGTCAATTCATAGAGATCCACCTCCATTTGAAGAGCAATCAACTAAAATGGAAATTTTTGAAACAGGTATCAAAGTAGTAGACTTATTATGTCCATATATGAAAGGTGGTAAAACTGGTCTATTTGGTGGTGCTGGAGTTGGTAAAACAGTTATTATTATGGAACTTATTCACAATGTTGCATATAAACACAGTGGATACTCTGTATTTGCTGGAGTAGGTGAAAGAACAAGAGAAGGTAATGACCTTTATCATGAAATGAAAGAGAGTGGGGTACTTGATAAAGTTGCACTGTGCTATGGTCAAATGAATGAACCTCCTGGATGTAGAAATAGAATTGCTTTTACTGGTCTTACAATGGCTGAGTATTTTAGAGATGAAGAAAATAGAGATGTATTAATGTTTATCGATAACATCTTTAGATATGCTCAAGCAGGTGCTGAAATGTCAGCATTACTTGGAAGAATTCCAAGTGCTGTTGGATATCAACCAACACTTGCAACAGAAATGGGTAGACTGCAAGAGAGAATTACATCAACTAAAAAAGGAAGTATTACTTCAATTCAAGCAGTTTACGTACCAGCTGACGACTTAACAGACCCAGCACCAGCAGCAGTGTTTGCTCATCTTGATGCAACAACAGTATTAAACAGAAAAATTGCTGAAAAAGGTATTTATCCAGCAGTTGATCCTCTTGATTCAACAAGTAGAATTCTTGACCCACAAATTGTAGGTGAAGAGCACTATAAAGTAGCAAGAGGAGTACAAGAAGTATTACAAAAATATAAAGACTTACAAGATATTATTGCAATTTTAGGTATGGATGAATTATCAGAAGAAGATAAACTAATCGTTGCAAGAGCAAGAAAAATTGAGAAGTTCTTATCTCAACCATTCTTTGTTGCGAAAGTATTTACAGGAGCTGATGGTAGATACGTAACACTTGATAAAACAATTGAAGGATTTAAAGCAATTCTTGAAGGTAAAGTTGATGACTTACCTGAAAATGCATTCTATATGGTAGGAGATTTAGACGAAGCAATTGAAAAAGCTAAAAAGATGCAACAAAAGGCTTAAAAATGAAAATTGATATAGTAACTCCTCTTGGAAGAATTTTCCAAGGGGAAATTAAAGAAGCAACTTTTCCTGGAATTGATGGAGAATTCGGTGTCCTTGATGGACACGCTCCATTAATAACTAATTTAAACCCAGGTGTGATTTCTTTAAAAAAAGCTGATGGTAAAGAAGAAGTAATTGCAATAAATTGGGGATATGTAGAAGTTACACCTAATCATATTAATGTATTAGCAGAGGGTGCAGTGCCAGTTGCTGGTAATAATGAGAGTGAAATAGCAGCTGCAATAGAAAAAGCAAAACAGCTTATTAGAGATGCTTCTGATTCAAAAACAATACTCGCAGCTGTAGAGGCAAAGATAGAAAGTGCTGCTAGAAATATCTAAAATTCTAAGTAACCCTATAAATATTGTTGTATTAGGGTGGCTTGGAATTTATCTCTTTTTTGTTTTTTTTGTTTTTATTTATAAATATTTTTCTATTTCTTCATGGCTAAAAAAAGAAGAAGAAGCTCTTAATTCAGTTATTATGAGTGATGTTTTCCCAATTTCTTCTTCACTATATTCGTGTATTGAAAAATCTGCAAACATTAATAAGTACACTTTTAATGCTTGTATAGAAGGTGCTAGAAAAAAAGCAAATGCTGGTCTTATTTTTTTAAGTATTGTAGCATCAACGTCACCGTTTATTGGACTTTTTGGTACAGTGATAGGCATCCTCAATGCATTTAATGGCTTACAACAAGTTAGCACTATTAATATGATAGCACCAGCAATTGCGGATGCTCTAATAGCTACTGCTTTGGGTATTTTAGTAGCAATACCAGCATATAGTTTTCATCAAATACTTTCAAAAAAAGTAGAAGATTTAATATTGACACTCAAAATGCAAAGGGATATGTATCTTAGCAAATGAAAAAGCCTGAACTAAATATAACTCCTTTTGTAGATATTATGTTGGTGTTACTTGCAATTTTAATGGTGTCTATTACTGTAACTACATATCAAGAGAAAAATGTAAATCTGCCAGAGGGTAGTAAAACTACACCTGCTGTAAAAAAAGCTACTATAACAATAGTTATACCAAACTCTAATTTTGCTATAGTAAATTCACAAAAAATTCCTTTAAAAGATTTTTTAGAAAACTTTAATTTAAAATATGGAAACTTTAATAAAAATTCATTAGTGTATATAGCAGCTGATAAAAATATTAAGTATGATACTTTTATGAAAGTATATGCAGCTGTTGTTAAAACAGGATTTACTCAAATAGGATTACTTACTAAATGAGACTTTTAATTTCTTTTTTTCTTTCTTTGATAATATATATTGCGATTATATTTTTTTTGACATTTTATTTATTACCTAAACAAGAAAAGAAAAAAGAGGTTTTAATTCATACAGTAATAAAAGTAGAAAATACAAAACAAGTAGAAAAAACAAAAAAAATATTAAAAACTACACAAAAACAAGAAATTAAAAAAGAAATTAAAAAAGTTAAAAAATCTGTCAAAACAGGTTCTAAATCAAATATTACTAAAGGAGGAAAAGTAAAGTTTAGTGATATTTTTAAAAATGTAAATGAAAATATTGATACTGCTCCATTAAAATTAAAAAAATATGAAGAAATGAGTAGATATAAAGGTATAGAGCGAGTGAAAAAACTAGTAAACAAAGTTAAAAATATAAATTTTGAAATAAAATATGAAAACAGAACGCAGACAAAAATTACTAAAGATCAAATTAATGAAATTATTAATAAAATAGGCGAAGTATGGTATGAGTTATCTGATATTCCTGGAGAATATGCTAAAATTAATATTACAAATAACAATGGTCAAATTTATGTTACAATACTTGATAGTAATATTGATAAAATTAGACAAAAAGGATTAATCAATAGAATAAAAAATCTAAAGTTTAAGCAAAGTTTTGATTTAAATATCTTATTTCAAACAAAGGTGAATAAATGAGAAAATTAATTTTAATGATTACTTTTTTTTATTTTTTAAATGCTCAGGAATATGTAATTACAAAGTATATTGATGAAAAACCAATTATTAAGATATCATATAAAGGACCTGCAGAAGTTAAAAAAATAATTGATATTGATTTTAAAGTTTTAGATCATTTCGATATAAAAGATAATGCACCTTTTAGTTTTGAATTTTTTTATAATAAAAATACAAAAACTCTTACTGTCAAATATTTAAAAAATGATAATATATTTCTAATAAAAAAATATCGCTCAAAGAGCTTTGCATACTTTCCTTTTTTAGTACATAGAGCTATTTATGATATTAATGAATATTTTAAATTGCCTAGTGCTAAATTTCTTATAAGAAAAGTTATTTATTCTGTTTTAACTGCTCCAAAAGAAGCTTCAATTTATTTAAGTGATTACACGCTTTCTTATAGAAGAAGAATTATTAGTGGCGGTTTAAATATTTTTCCAAAATGGGCAGATGATAGACAAAGTACAATATATTTTACAAAATATGAGAGGGTGCCTACTTTATATAAATACAATCTTTATACAGGGAAAAGAGAAAAAATTATTTCTTCCCCTGGACTTTTAATAGTATCAGATGTAAAAGGTGATAAATTACTTTTAACTCTTGCACCTAAAGGTCAACCTGATGTTTATATGCTTGATTTAAAAAGTAAAAAGTTACGTAAAATCACAAATTATCCAGGTATTGATGTAAATGGTAAGTTTTGGGGAGACAAAATAGTTTTTGTATCGGATAGATATTTAAAACCTTATGTTTTTGAAAAAGATCTAAAAACAGGATACATTAAAAGAATATTATACCATGGAAAGAATCAAATTGGAGTTGATGCCTATCAAAATAATTTAGTAATTAGTAGTAGAGAAACTGCGAATGAATTTAAAACAAATACTTTTAATTTATTTTTAGTAAATTCCGAAGATTATTTAAAAAGACTTACAATGAAAGGGCAAAACTCTTATCCTAACTTTTCTGTTGATGGAAGTTCTATAATGTTTATAAAAAGAGAAAATTTTATTAGTAAAATTGGTATAATACGATTAGGAGAAAATAAAATTTTTTATTATCCACTTACTAAAAAGTTACAATCGTTTGACTGGTAAAAAAATAAAAGGAGCAAATAATGAAAAAATTGGCATTAACTGCAGGAATAACAGCATTGTTAATATTTACAGGTTGTTCAAAACAGCCAAACTTAGAGAATGCAGAACAAAAAAATACTGAGGAAGTTATTCAAGCTGATAAAGTTGTAAAAAGTCAACCTCAAGAAGAAATAGTTGATACTAAAAATGCAACTGTTGAAGAGCAAAATATTGAAGCTACTACTGTAACTGTTTCAAAAACACAAAATAATCAAAAATTTGCTAAAAAGCTTGCGAGTATAGTAATATATTTCGATTTTGATAAATATAATATTAAAAAATCAGAGTGGCCAAAAGTTGAAAAATTAGCTGAAATTATAAAAAATAATCCAAGTAATTATACGATAAGAATTGAGGGAAATTGTGATGAGTGGGGAACAGAAGAATATAACTATGCTTTAGGGCTTAAAAGAGCAAATAGTGTAAAAAATGCTTTAATAAAATTAGGAGTTGATCCTAAAAAACTTACTGTTATAAGCTATGGTGAGTTAAATCCTGTATGTTCTGCTCATGCTAAATGGTGTTGGAAATTAAATAGAAGAGATAATTTCACTTATTTACCATAATTAGATACAATTCCTTAAAAAAGGAATTGTATGAAAAAGTTTTTTCTTTTTTTGCCTATATTTTTATTAGCTGATATTAATCCTTTTAATGCAGGAATAAACTCAAATTATGGTTTGACTCCTCAAGAAAAAATTATTTTAGAGAATAAAAAAGAGATTAAAACTATTAAAAAAGACTTAAGTTTATTAGAAAAAGATTTAAAGAATTTGAAAATAAAACTTATAAGTTATGATGAAAGTATTTCTTTATTAAATGAAAAACTTGCTTCTTTTAATACTTTTCTTTCAGAACTTGATGCAACTAAATCTTCTTTACTTGCATTTAAAAAAGAAATTGAGAATATAGATAAAAAATATAAAGATTTAGATAATAAGGTAAAAAGTTTAGAAAATAAGATTTATTCTATTCAAAATGAAGTAGTAAATATAAAAAATACAATAAAAGAGATAACAAAAGTTCAAAATGAAAATTTTATGTATTTAAAAAATGCTATTGATTTAATAATAAAAGAGATAAAAAAACAAAAGCCACTTTCTCCAAAAGAAGCAATGACAAAAGCTAAACAATATTATTTTTCAGGAAAACTTGAGAGGGCGAAGGAGTTATTTTTATTTACACTTAGCAAAAATTATTTGCCTGCAACAAGTGCTTACTATTTAGGAGAAATTGCTTTTAAAAAGGCTGAATATAAAAAAGCTCTAGGATATTATAAAAAAAGTATAGAAATTTATCCTAAAAAAACATCTTTTAGTGAAAGATTATTATATCATACCGGAATTTCATTTGAAAAAATTGGTGATAAGAAATCCGCAAAGCTTACATTTAAAAAACTAGTTAATGATTATCCAAATTCAAAATATTCAAAGCTGGCACAAAAAGAGTTGGAAAAATTAAAATAATTTGATATAATGATTACTTATAATTTAAATTTTAAAAAGGAATAATATGGCAACAGTATACGGAATTGAATATACAGTTAAAAATTCAAATGGTGAAGTAGTAGATAGTAACAAAGGGCAATCTCCTTTAGAATTTGTTGCAGGAAAAGGTCAAATTATCCCTGGACTTGAAAAAGAAGTAGAAAAAATGGAAATTGGGGAAGAAAAAACAGTAGTAGTTCCTGCAAGTGAAGCTTATGGAGAAAGAAATGAAGAAGCTGTTGAAGAGCTTCCAAGAAGTCAATTTGAAGGAATAGAACTTCAAAAAGGAATGACTCTTTATGGCCAATCTCCTGATGGACAAGTAATAGCAGTTACTGTAAAAGATTTTAACGATGAAACTGTTACAATTGACTATAATCATCCTTTAGCAGGTGAAGATTTGACATTTGATGTAAAAGTAGTAACTAAAAGAGAGGCTACCCCAGAAGAAGCTCTAACAGGACAAGTTGGCGCACAAGCGCATGATGGCGGACATTGTGGATGCGGAAGTTGTGGATGCGGTCACTAAGACCGTATCTTTTTTTTATTGCTTTATAGTGGCTGACATCATTTAAGTAAATAAGAATATTTTTTATACTTTAAATTTATAAACCATTTCCCATTAAAAAACACTTTTAAACACCACCTTTTAATCTTATCTAAACCTTTTTTCAACTTTTTCTTAACCTTTTAAAATCCATAACACCAAACATAATTAAAAAACATTTATGTATTAGCTCAAAGAAAATAGCTTTTACTTATACCAATTGACAATTGAAAATGATGAAAAGTATTGAAATTAAGGAAATTTTAAACATTTATAAAGTAACTAATACCAATTCCAAGATGTTTAGACACTTCAGTATAATAAAATTTAGTTAATCAAATACAACCAATTAAAGCATATACTTCTATTTAAAAACTATGACTATATTAGAATTGGTATAATTAAGAATTGGTATTACTTTTTAAATTATCAATTTTAAATATAAGTGTTTTTAGTAGTTAACGATGGTATAAGTTTTTGATTTATAATGAGTATTAGTATAAGAAAGAGTGCATAGGAGGAGGGGCAAGGGCTTATCCTCCACCTACAAAATTTAGTGCTTCTATTTTATCTCCTTCATTAATAATGTGTTTGTCCCAATTGTCTTTTTTTATTATTTTCATATTTACTGCAACTGCCATAGTTTTATCTAAAACTTGTAAACTTTCAAGAAGTTTTTTTATAGTCGTGTTTTTAGGTATATCTTTTTCGATTCCATTAATCGTAATTTTCATATGTTTTCCTTTAGATTGTTATCTCTTTTATATCACCAATATCTAAAAACTCTTTATATATTGAAGCAATTAGTGAGCGCCTATTGTGTTTAATTTTTTCATCTTCTACATTCACCATTACATTATCAAAAAATTTGTCTATTAGTGGTTTTAAAGATACCAAAAAGTCAAGTTTTTTTTCAAGGTCTTTAATGTCTTTTACTTTTTTAAATTCCAACCATAATTTTTTTTCTTCTTCTTTTTCAAAAAGATTTTCATCAACTTTTATACTCTCTAGATCAAAATCTTTTACAATATTTGCAACTCTTTTAAATGTAGTTGATAATTCTTTAAAGTCTTCACTTTCAACCATTTCATTTAATAATTTTACTTTTTTATCAATTGCAAGTAAGTTACTCTCACCTGTAGCAAGAACTGCTCTAATAACTGTTGGATTTACATTATAAAACTTATAAAGCCTTTCATTTATAAAATCAACTACTTCTTTAATATTTAAGTTTTGATAATTTTGTTCTAAGTCTTTAACAACTTTTTTAATATCAAGAGGGATTTTGTTATCAAGTGTTACTTTTATTATGTGATTTGCGGCACGTCTTAGTCCAAATGGGTCTTTGTTTCCTTTTGGTTTTTTATTTATACTAAAAAGTCCCATAATAGTATCAAGGTTTCTTGATATATTAAGTAGGGCTGATGTTTTATTTGTAACAGTGTCAGTATATTGTTCTTTTATGCTAGTAGCAATTTCTTCATCTATACCTTCTTTTAAAGCATAATAATACCCCATGATTCCTTGCAATTCTGTAAATTCATAAACCATTTCAGTAAGCAGATCAGCTTTTGCAAGATTTACAGCAAGTTTTGCTTTTTTAATATCTCCATTGTATTCTTTAGCTAAATATTCAATAATTTTTTCTTCTTTTTTAACTTTATCGTAAAGGCTACCAAGATTATCCATATATACAATGTCTTTTAATCCTTCAATGCTTAGACTATTTTTTAAATCGTTTTTCCAGAAAAATAGAGCATCAGATAGTCTTGCTCTAAGTACTTTTTCATTTCCTTTAATAATTTTACTGAAATCATCTGTAAAAGCATTACTCACAACTACAAAAGCATTTGTTAGTTTATTATCTTTATATACAGGAAAATATCTTTGATGTTCTTTCATTGAAGTAATAATAACTTCAGGAGGCAATTCTAAAAACTCTTTATCAAATTTTCCAAGCAATGGTGTAGGATATTCAGTAATTGCAATAATTTCTAATAGAAGTTCTTCATCAATTTCTACTTTTATATTATTTTCATTTTCTATTTTTTTAATACCATCTAGTATTCTTTTTTTTCTTTCATCTTGATATAAAATAACTCCGTTTTTATCTAGTTTACAAAAATAATCTCCCACAAAACTAATTTCAATATCTTCTTTAAAAACTCTATGTGGTTTTGTAATGTTTGATGAAGATATGCAAAAACTTTTAAATTTGATTGCTTCATCTTCCATCATACATAAAATCCATCTAATAGGTCTTATAAACTCTTCTTTGCAATTTCCCCATTTCATTGTTTTTCCAAAATTAAGACTCTTTAACCATTCTTCAATCATTTGAGGCAATAATTCTTTTGCAAGTTTACCTTTTATTGTAGTTTTGTAGTATAAAAACTCTTGATTGCCTTTTGATTTATATGTTACTTCATCTACGTTAATTCCACATTTTTTTGCAAATCCTTCAAGTGCTTTAGGGTTTTTTTCTACTACTGCTTTTGGTGCTCCCCAAATCTCTTTTTCTTCATTTGGTTGTTTTGTAGGGAATTCTCTATGCCAAAGAGTTAATCTTCTTGGAGTATAGAAAAAATCAAAATTTGTTTTTAAATTATATTTTTCTAAAATTTCAAACCATTTTTTTTCAATATTTGGTATTTCTTTTAATAGAGGCCCAGCTGGAAGTTCTTCAACTCCAATTTCAATTAATAAAGGTTTTAACATAAGTTTCCTTTTTTATTGTAATTTTATCAAAATTATTATTTGCAGGTAGATTCTAAATAATAAGTAAAAAATAAGAAAATATTTTTATTAATTTTAACAATAATACTAATTTTAAGAATTTTTTCTAAATTATAAATGAAAAGTATTAGTTGTAAATCTTAATTATTAAATATTTATACATAAATTTACTTCTTAAAATTAAATTGTGATATAATAATTGCCTCTATTTTAAATATTTCATTTGACACAAGTTTAAAAGTATAATTGGACTGTAGAAAGTATAGAATATCTTTATGATATTTTTTGTAGAAGGCTTTATTATGAATAGACTATTCAATTTGTCAAAAGAAAAATTAATCGAAATACTAGAAAAATTTTATGTAAATTTAGTAAAAGAGCCTAAATATAATATTTATTCTAAAGTTTTTTTTATTGAATATTTAAAACATACTTTAGAAATATATAAAAGATATAAAAACTTAAAAGTTAATTTGGTTTTATTTAAGTTTGATGCAAATCAAATTAGTTTAATTAAAAAACTTTTGAGAAAAAGTGATTTAATTGCAAAGTATGATAATACTTTTGTGATAATGTTATTTCAAACAGGAAAAATGGGAACATACAAAGTTAAAAATAAATTAGAAAAACATTTAAATAAAAAAGGTATATTAATTGAGGTAACAATAAATAATAGTGCAGAAGATATTATAAAAAAAATAGAGAAAAATATAAAATTGTTTAATTAATAAAGTTGTAAAAGTGCTTGAAGTTTAAAAATTTATATTATGTAAAATACTTTTACAAACTAAAATCTTGATAAAATTTGTAAATAATTCTTATAAATCGGCTCATCTACATATAACCCATCAATTGTAAAAGGCCCCTCTTTTTCAAATTTTTCAACTATCATCCTTGCAAATTCCAAATCTTCTGAGAAAATTTTGTTTGCAATTTCTATTTGAGCAGGAGTAATGCAACCAACTCCTTTAATTCCTAAATCTTTTTGAAGTAAGCACCATTTAGAAAAACCTTCAAGGTCTTTATATTGTTGATATACAAATCCAATTGGAGTAATTGAATTGTAATTTGAATATATTGAAAAATCAGTTAAAATTTTATGAATTAAAGGATTGTCTAGTTTTATAACAGAGTGTGGGATGTTAAGTTCATTTAGCAAATCATATACTCCAATATAAAATGCTTTAATTTTTGGATGCTTAAAATTTTTTAAATTTATAAATATTTCTTTAGTTTCTACTGAAATATGCAATTCTTTTTCTGTTAATAAAAATATATCATCAATATCTTCAAGAGAATTCACTTTTGGAATTCTAAACGCATTGAAGTTAAAGTTTTTTAAAAATTCAATATCTTCTATTCCTCCTTCATCTAGTGCATTTACTCTAATTACGATTTCTTTGTCTATTTTTTCGATATGTGATAAAAATACTGCTATCATGATTCTAGCTATTTCTTTTTTTTCTTTTGGTACACCATCTTCTAAATTTAGCATAATAATATCAGCTGGGAGCTCGTCAATTTTGTTTAAGTGTTTTATTTGATGTCCACTTATCATTAAAGCACTTCTTTTTTTTGTTTGAGGGAGTGGAAAATTTTTTTGTTTTTTTATAAGCTTTAAAGCTTCTTTTATGTTGTTTTTATCAACAATTTCTTGAAGTTTTGAAATATCTTTAAAAATCATTTTTTGTCCTTTTGTGATTGGATGTATAAAAATAAAGCTTCAAGTTCGTTTGAAGTTAGATAATTATATCTTGGCATAACAGATAGTTTTCTGTCTTTTTTTGTAAGTAAAAATAGTTTTGATTTTAATCTATCATAAGATATATTTTGAATATTGGGAGCTTTTAATTCTTTTAAAATTATTTTTCCATGTTTTTTTATTTTATATTTAGCAATTATTTTTCCTTGTGCTTTAATGCCGTGACATTTTGCACAGCTAATACCTCTTGGGTTATTATAGAGCATTTTTCCATATTCATAATTAGTTATAAACCATTCTTGTCCAAATAGAAAAGTTGCTAAAAAGGGGATAATTAATCTCAATATAGGCCTTTTATGTTAAAATTCTAAAATATTTTACCAAAAAGGAATATCGATGACAATTATGGATGGTAAGAAGTTATCTGCTAAAATAAAAGAAGAGTTAAAAAATGAAGTAAAAGAATTAAAAGAGAAAGGTATAACACCTGGTCTTGCTGTGATTTTAGTAGGGAATGATCCTGCTAGTCATACTTATGTGAGAATGAAAAGAAACGCATGTCAAGATGTTGGAATATATAGTGTGGTTCATGAATTTCCAGAAGAAATTAGCGAAAAAGAACTTCTCTCTACTATTGAAATGATAAATGAAAATCCAAATATCCATGGTCTACTTATTCAACTTCCTCTACCAAAACATATAGATACTACAAAAATTCTTGAAAAAGTTTCTCCTGCTAAGGATGTTGATGGTTTTCATCCTTATAATATGGGAAGACTTGTGGAGGGACTTGATACATTTGCTCCATGTACTCCTCTTGGAGTTATGGAATTATTTAAAGAATATGAAATTGATTTAAAAGGAAAAGATGTTTGTGTTGTAGGTGCTAGTAATATTGTTGGAAAGCCTATGTGGGCTTTGCTTGTTAATGCTTGGGCAACTGTTGATATTTGTCATATAGAAACTAAAGATTTAGCAGCTCATACAAAAAAAGCTGATATTGTAATTGTTGGAGTTGGTAAACCAAATTTAATAACAGCTGATATGGTTAAAGATGGAGTAATAGTGATTGATATTGGGATTAATAAGCTTGATAATGGAAGACTTGTGGGGGATGTGGATTTTGAAAATGTAAGCAAAAAAGCTTCATTTATAACACCAGTCCCAGGTGGGGTTGGTCCTATGACAATAGCAATGCTTCTCAAAAATACAGTAAAAGCTGCTAAAAATTTTTTGAAAGAGTCTAAATGAAAGATAAATTAATTAAATTTTACCATTGGTCTAATACTTGGACAGGGACGATTGTAATTGTTTTGCTTGTGATTTTCTTTTTAGCTCAAGCTTTTATTATTCCAAGTGGAAGTATGAAAAAAACTCTTCTTCCAGGTGATGCTCTTTTTGCTAAAAAGTTTGCTTATGGAATCCCAATACCTCATATACCTTGGATTGAAGTACCAATTTTACCAGATTTTAGAGGTGATGGGCATTTGATTGATGGTCCTAGACCTAAAAGAGGTGATATTGTAATTTTTAGATATCCACTTGATGTAAAAAAACATTTCGTAAAAAGATGTTTTGCAAGTAGCGGTGATGAGGTAATTTATAATGATGAAGGTTTTTGGCTTCATCCAAAAGAGGGCGATGAGTATGTTAAAAAGCATTTTAAAGGATTTATAACCAAAGAGTTTAATGGAAAACTTTTTGTACTAAATCCTTACAGAAAAAAGCACAAAGGAATTCAATATATCAATCAAAACTTTACTTATTTTGGATTAAAGCAAAGAGCAGAGCAGTTAGTTGATTTTATGGGGCTAAATAATTATACTGGATATATACCTTATAATGAGATAAAAAAGGCAATTGACAAAGCCCTAGCAGCACTCGCACTTCAAGGGATTAATGTAAAACCTCAAGAAATTGATATAGGAATGGGGATTTATCTTGAAAATGGAAAAATTAAATACTTTTACTCAAAACTTGGTAAAGATAAATTTTTAATGATTGGAGATAATAGAGATGAAAGTTTTGACAGTAGGTTTTGGGGACCAGTACCTTATAGTCTTGTAGTAGGAAAACCTTGGTTTATTTATATGAGTTGGAATAGTGATTTTACGGTTAGATGGAATAGAGTAGGAAAAACAATTGATGAAATAGAGGAAGAACTTAGAGCTGGTAAGAGACCTTATGAAGTGGCAGGATGTAGATAGCTAATGTAAAATGGAAAATTGAAAATGGAAAATGAGAAGGTATTAAAGGTTAATAGAGGTTGTATAGGTTGTAGAGGTTATAATACCTCTATTACCTTTAATACTTCTACAACCTCTACTAACCCTAAAACTAATCGATGTATGGTGGTCGGGGACAATGGAAAATTACCAATATACCAATTACTAATACACCAATAACCAATATACAAAAAAAGGAATAAATTGGAGTTTATAATTAAATATACAGCAATGATACTTGCATTTTTGATTGCAATTATAGGGCATGAAATAATGCATGGAGCAGTTGCAAAATATTATGGCGATGATACGGCAAGTAGGGAAGGTAGGCTTAGTATTAATCCAATAAAACATATTGATCCGTTTGGAAGTATTGTTTTTCCAATTCTTTTATATTTATCTCAAAAATTAGCAGGAGTAGAAAACCCTATGATTTTTGGATGGGCAAAACCAGTTCCAGTTAACATCTTTACAGTTATTAGCAAAGGGGGATATTTAGCTGCATTTGCAGTATCTCTTGCAGGAGTTACATATAACTTTTTATTGGCTCTAATAGCATCTTCTATTATTGTTTTTTTTGGTTCTCCTGAGTCTATACTTAGTTTATGGATGTTTGTATTTTTATTTTATATAGTAGTTGTGAATATAATTTTAGCCATTTTTAATCTTTTACCGCTTCCACCTCTTGATGGAGCAAATGCTCTTAAATATTTAGCACTTCATTTTAGATGGGAAGCACTTGTTAAATTTTATAATAAAATTGAGCCTTATGGAATATTAATTTTACTTATTGTATTATTTACACCATTAGGAGATTATATATTTTTACCTGCATATAAATTGATTAATGCACTTCTTTATTAATTTTGATATAATCAATTTCTTTAAAAAATACAGTTTTTCCTTTTCCAAGCTTTTTAGATTTATATAAAGCTAAATCTGCTTTTTCAATTTTTTCTTCAAAAGGTAGATTTTCTTCACATCCTCCACGCTAACTGATAGAGTTTTTTATTTTTTATATCAATTCTAATATAGTCATAGTTTTTAAATAGAAGTATATGCTTTAATTGGTTGTATTTGATTAACTAAATTTTATTATACTGAAGTATCTAAACATCTTGGAATTGGTATGAGAAAAAATATATAGAAAAGTCTTTTGGTGAATATTCATTTTCATACATTACAGATAGAAATCCATTAAGCTGAGGGATACCACATTGATCTTTTTGGTCATTTGAGTTTACAATAAGTATTTTTGCCCATAAAAAGCTTGCTATTAGTAGCAAAAACATTTTTTTCATAAATTGTCTTTTTTATAATAGTATTATAGCTTATTCTTAAACCATCCTTTAACTTTTTCTATAGCTTCTTCGAGAAAATTTTTGTGTTCTTTTATTTCACCTGTAAAACTTTCATGTAATTTTTCAAGTAACTCTTTTTGCTCATTGGTTAATTTTTTAGGGTAAGTTATATTTATAGTAGCAATTAAATCACCTTTAATACCTGTGTTTGGATCAGGTAACCCTTCATTTCTAAAAATGATTTTTGTTTTATCTTTTGTGTTCGGTTTAATTTCTATTTCTTTTTCTCCAGATAAGGTTGGTATTTTTACTTTATCTCCTAATATTGCACTTGTAAAAAACACAGGTACATCTACTATTAAATTATTGCTTTTTCTTTTGAAAATTTTTGATTCTTTTACATTAAAAATTAAATATAAATCACCTCTTCTGTGAGGATATTCATTCCCTTTTCTTGCAATTCTCATTCTCATACCAGTATCTACACCTGCAGGTATGTCCACTTGGACTTTTTCTGTTTTTGCTATAAATCCTTTTCCACTACATTCAGAACATATTTTTTTAGGAATAAAACCTTTCCCTTGACATTCAGGACAAGTTTGAGACATTCTTATAAAACCATTTCCTAAAACAATACTTCCTCTTCCTTGACAAGTTGGACAAGTGATTTTCTCTTCAGCTCCCGAACCTTTACATTTTAGGCAAATGGAATAATAATCAATTTCTATTTCTTTGCTAACTCCAAAAGCTGCTTCTTCAAATTCTAAGCTTATTTCATATAAATTGTCCATATCATATGGCATATGTATTTCATCTTGATAATTTCTTCCTCCACCAAAAATATCATTAAACATATTGAAAATATCGCTAAAATCAAAATCGCTTTTAAAACTTCTTCCTTCTAAGCCATCTTTTCCATATCTATCATAAATTGCTCTCTTTTCATCATCACTTAAAACTTGATAAGCTTCATTTATTTGTTTAAATTTTTCCTCAGCTTCTTTATCACCAGGATTTCTATCAGGATGATATTTCATTGCAAGGCGTCTATATGCTTTTTTTATTTCAACTTTGCTAGCTTCTCTACTGACACCTAATATTTCATAATAATCCATCTCCCCTCCATTTTTTTTAGTGGAATTATATCAAACCATAAATGTAAAATTATAATACCAATTGAGAATTGAGAATGTAAAATGGAAGATTTTATATGATTGAAAATTTAATTTTTTTAGAGTAAAGAAAACTTCGGAGTGAGGTAATGATTTTTTTGATATTAGTTATGGAGTAAAAATAAAAAGGTGCGCCTGTAAGCCGGGTTCTGTTTAGGAGGTTATTTATCTTGGCGCACACCTTACGGTGCCGCTCATGCGGAGGGTAAAATTGCAAGGCTTTACCATCCCTCCTTGCTGCGGGGTGGGTTTACCAGCGAGATATATCGCTATATCCCCTGGTGAGCTCTTACCTCACCGTTTCACCCTTGCCTGAACCTATTTTAGGCCATCGGCGGTTTGGTTTCTGTGGCACTTTCCCTCGCCTTACGGCGGCAGCCTGTTAGGCTGACCCCTGCCTTGCTGCAGCCCGGACTTTCCTCTGTTTCCAGCAACCTCCCAGCGCACCTTTATATAATTATATCAAAATTTTGATCCGCATATGTACTCTGCATCTTCTATAATATATGCTTCGTGAATTTCACCAGCAGGAACATTTAATATGTCACCAGGCTTTAGGTGATATTTATTATTTTTTGTATTTATTATCATTTTGCCTTTTAACATTACTCTAATTTCATCATATTGATGTTTATGCCAATTATAATAAGTTCCTTTAGAATCTTTCCAAATGAAAATATTTTTAAATCCTTCTTTTTCTAAATCTTTAATAATATCAGAAGCGGTTTTCACCAAAACTCCTTTCTTAAGACTTAAAGACATAGGCTTTTAAGGCAGTAAGGAGAGTTTTTTTGACATTATAATAAAATTTATATGAAGAAATTAATCTTAACACAAAAAAATAGATTAAAACTAAACAAAGAAGAATTAAGAGTTTTTAAGTTACTTGCATATAATTTTGCAAAACATTTATAATGTAGAGTTTTTCATATCAACTTTCAAACTGTTTAACATCAGTGATTTAAACAAAAACTAAAATCAAAATGCAAACAACTTGGAATTAATTATATTTTTCAAGATGATTAAATAACAAGAAACAATTGTTGCAAATTTTAGTGAAAAAAAGTGTTAAAAAAATCATACAAGCCTGATTCATTAGTAGTTTGTGATTTAAATACTAAAAAATTTCATTCTTGTTGAAATTATTTAGTCAGTGAAGAAATGAAATGTGATTTTGCTTATATTAAGGTAAGACCTATTAGGCAATATAGTTATACATAATTTTTAGAAAATTTTTTATTTTTAAAAAAAAAGTTTCAAAAAACACTAAGCCTGTTCGAGAAAAAACAGGAGAAACTGGGAAAAAAAGGGGGGATTTAGGAACAGAAATTGTTTGTGATTTAAAAAAGGTTTAGGATGAGAAAAGACAAATATCATATAAACTTTTACCATACAAAGAAGTATTGAAATTATGCAAGAAATATTTTAAAAATAAAGAAAAGCCTAAAAGAGGAAAACCAAAAATATACGATGATTATTTTATAATATTTATAGCAATAATCATGCAAATGCATAAGTATTCTTTTAGAGAAGTAATAGTAATACTTGAAAGAGAGTTAAAAATAAAACTACCAGCCTTATCAACACTTCATTACAGACTATCTAAACTCGATGATAAACTATTAGAAGAAGCGATATTAAAAATAAGCCAAGAAATAATAAAAAAAATTAAACAATAAAAAACTTTCCAAAATAACAGTTCTACTTTTAATAGATGCGACAGGATTTTCATATTCAAATAAATTTTATGCAAAATTTAAAAGAGGACTAGAGATAAGGAAAATAAAATCTCACATTAAGACAGAAGCAATAATTCTTTATATACCAGAGTTTAATTTTAGAATACCTTTGATAATAAGAAATTTTGAAGCTTATTATGATGAAAGAAAAGCATTAAAAGGAATACTTACAGACAATATTTTTAATAAAGCAAAAACATTTTTAATAAGAAATTTTTCTTTTGGAGAATATGAAAACAAAATACCTATAATAGGTGATGGTATTTATTCAAATTCCAATGAGTTGATTGATTTAACAATAGAAAAAGATTTACTTCCAATATTCAGAATAAAAAAGCCTTTACACAATGAAATAAAATCAACACAAAGACAATTGGTTAAATAAATTTATGAAAAATATAAACATTCATTATTTAAACAAAGATTCAATATAGAAGGATTTTTTGGAAATGTAAAAAACAAATTTAATTGTTTCGTTAATGCTGTAACTTATGAAGTTGCTAAAACATTTGTTTATGCAAAATTTTTAGCATGGTTATTAGTTGTTTTTTTATTCTTATATTATTTATGTATTTTGTACAACTTGTTTTCTTTTCAAAAAAAGCTTTTTTCTCTTTTTTTTGACTTTTTTTCTCGAACAGGCTTAAAAACACTTGACTTTGTGGATGTTTTTTAATATAATTTCATCACCAAATGACATTGGGCTGTCGCCAAGTGGTAAGGCAGCGGACTTTGACTCCGTCATTCGGAGGTTCGAATCCTCCCAGCCCAGCCATTGTGACGCGGGGTAGAGCAGCCTGGTAGCTCGCCGGGCTCATAACCCGGAGGTCGGAGGTTCAAATCCTCCCCCCGCAACCAATTTAATAGTATACAGTCTCTGACACTTTTTTATGTTTTTAATTGCTACTTTTGAATTGTTCAGATCAGTTTTTTCTACAAGATTTATTTCTTAATTCATCAAAATAAGCTAAAATATACCTAAAGTATAGGAAAATTAATAAAGTATAAATTACTACATAGCTTCTTATTGGTATAATTTCAATCAAAAAGGATTTTCTTGAAAAAAGTTGTTGTTTTTTTTGGTAAGGGAGGGAGTAATTTTTTAAATATATTATCACATCAAAAAAATTATAAGGTAGTTTTGGGAGTGACTAATAGATCTGATTCAGAAGCTTTAAAAGAAAAAAATTTGCCACCAATATTAATTTCAAATGATAATAATGAAATTTTAGAAAAATTAAAAGAAATAAATCCAGATTTAATAGTACTTGCTGGTTATATGAGAATAATACCACCAGAAATTATAAATACCTTTAAAGGTCGTATAATTAACTTACATCCAAGTATTTTACCAGACTTTAAAGGTCTTAATGCTGATAAGCTTTCTTTTGAAGCAAAAAAGTCTTGTGGGATTACTATACATTATGCAGACATTGAATTAGATAGTGGAGATATAATTTTGCAATATCATATAAACCCACATAAATATAAAACATTTGAAGAGTATCGTAAAGCATTAAAAAAAGCAGAACATACTTTTTTGACATTAGTAATTGAAAGATTTTGGGATTAGTACCAAATTCTTTCAAGATAAAGTCCTTGCGGGGGAGCTAGGTGTTTTGAGATTAATTTTTCTTTACGTAGTTGAGATTTTAAATCATCAATAGTTAGTTTGTTTTCATTTATTTTTAGTAAAAAATCAATAATAATTCTAATTTGACCTCTTAAAAAACCATTCCCTATTATTTTTATAATTATTTTATCTTTATATTTGAAAATTTTTGTGTTATATATTTTTCTAATATAGCTATTTACTTCGCTTCCGGTTTTAGCAAAATACTCAAAGTCATGTTCTCCTTCAAAAACTTTTAGAGCTTCATTTAAAAGTGTTAAATTTATTTTTTTTGGATAATAAGTCATATAATCTGCTATATGAGGAGAAAAATAAGGAGTTAAAATGTATCTGTAACTTCTTTTTTTTGCATCAAATCTTGGATTAAAATCTTTATGAGTTATTTTTATTTTTTTTATGTGAATATATGGATGTAATATTTTATTCAATGAAGTTTGAAGTTTTTTTATATTCCAAAATAAAGGAATTTTAAAAGTTATAACTTGGTTTAGTCCGTGGACTCCTCTATCAGTTCTTCCTGCATGAGTTATTGTTGAATTTATATTTAGTTTTTTTAAGGCTTTTTCTATCTCACCTTGGACGGTTTTTTTATTTGGTTGAATTTGCATACCATAGAATTTACTTCCATCATATGAAATTATTGCTAAAACTTTACTTTCCATTTATATAAAATACCTCCTGCTATTAAAAATGTAAAAGGAATTATAATAGACATTAATATGTTTTTATTTGCAAAAGCTAAAGTTATATAAACTCCAAGTAAAGCAATGGAATATAGCAGATATCTATTTTTGTAAAGTCTTGGGTGGAAAAAACTTAGAATTGGGATAAAAAATAAAAGAGCAATTGGAAGTAGGGCAAATGGTAAGTATTTAATAAATAGTTTTTTATTGTAATTAAAATAGTTTTTAAAATTAAAAATTGAAATTTTGATTTTTGGAATTTTTTGATTTATATGCATTTTTTCAAAATTGATTACATATGAAGAGTTAAAATCATATACTTTTCCATTTGTCATTGTAAACTTTAAACTACCATTAGAACCTTTTAGGTTTGCTTTTTTAGCTAATATAAACTTTGATTCTTTTGTGTTATAAAGGTATATATTTGAATAGGACTTTTCTTTATTTTTTTGGGCGAATACAGACCATTCTCCAAATTGTTGAGAAATTTGAGCTGATTCAAAATTAAATTTTGTTTCTTGTTTTTTTTCATTTTTTAAATTGTTAAAAGCAATTTTTGAATAAGGAATTGAGACTAATAAAATAAAAAGGTTAATTATAGTTAGAATAAAAGCTATAAAGATTATAGGAGATAGTAGTTTTATAGGTTTAAATCCAAGTGAAAACAGGGCTACTAACTCTTGAGTTTCACTGAGTTTTGCAAAAAGGGTATTGGCTGATATAAAAAAAGCAATTGATAAAGTTATAAAAATAATTTGAGGAAGGGATAGAAGGTACATTTTCATAAGGTCAATAAATGTTATTTGAAGTCCAGCTGTAATGTTTGAAATTGAAACAATAAAAATTAATGAAATAATAAGTGAAATAATAAAAAATAAAGAAAAAAATATAGGTAAATATTCAATTATTAAATATTTTTTTATTTTACCCATATAAAGTACTCCATAAATTTATAAAAAGATTATCAAAATACCATACTAAAAATGAGCCTAATGCTAAAAAAGGAATAAAGGGAAGCTCAGGATCTTTTTTTTGGGTTCTATAATAAAGTGATGGAATAATAGCAATAAGTGATGCTACAAATAAGGCAATTAGAGATAATTTCACTCCAAGCAGTGCCCCCATAGTACCGCCAACAATAATATCACCTTCTCCCATAGCTTCTTTTTTTATAAAATAGCTTAAATAATATCTAATAAGAGCCATAGCCCCCATCATTAAAAGAGCGTTTTTAAAATTTTCTAAAATATCAGTAGAATGAAAAAAAGCAAGAGTTAGTGCTAAAAGGTTTAAGCTATCTGGTACTGCTTTGTAGTCAAAATCAATTACACAGAGTGCTAAAAGTGTAGAAAATGTTGCAAATGTTATAATAAAAAAAATATCAATTTCTTTTATCTTAAGGTAAATTAGTACTGCTAAAATTCCAGTAATTAATTCTATTAATGGGTATCTTATTGAAATTTTTTCTTTACAATTAGCACATTTACCTTTTAACAATATCCAACCGAGTATAGGAATATTGTAATAAGGCTTTATTAATGTATTACATTTGGGACAACTGCTAGGAGGTGAAATTATGCTTTTACCAATTGGTACTCTGTAAATTACTACATTTAAAAAACTACCGATTATTAACCCAAAAACAAAAATAAATATAATTTCCATAAATTACCTTAACTTTTTTGAAATTATATTATATTCCTCCGTATCTTCTATCTCTTTTTTTAAATTCATTTAAAATATTTTCGAGCTCTTGTGTATTAAAATCAGGCCATAACGTTTTTGTAAAAAACATTTCAGCATAAGCAATTTGCCATAAAAGAAAATTACTAACTCTAATTTCTCCACTTGTTCTAATTAACAAATCTACATCACGAGATATATCTAAATTTTTTTGAATATTTTCATATGTTATTTCTTCATTTTTTTCTATCATTTTTTTAATAGCTCTTGTTATTTCATCTCTACTTCCATAATTTAGTGCTAAAACTTGTGTAAGTTTTTTGAAATCTTTTGTAACTTCTTTTGTATATTCTATTCTTTTTCTAAGGTTAGGAGAAAACTTAGATATATCTCCTATTACTTCAAATCTTACTTCATTCTCAATATAAGTTGGAAGTTCTTTTTTTAAGTAGTTTTCAAGAAGTTTCATTAAAAAATCAACTTCAATTTTAGGTCTTTTCCAATTTTCTGTTGAAAAAGCATATAGAGTTAAAATTTCAATTTCGGGATTATTTGCACAATATGTAGTAATTTCTTTAACAACTTCAGCACCTTTTTTATGACCTTCTGTACGCTTCAAACCTCTTTGCTTCGCCCATCTTCCATTTCCATCCATAATTATTGCTAAATGCATATTACGCCTTTAAATTTAATAATGAATTTTTAAATTCATAAATAGGTTTTATTTCATTTTTTAAATCCACTTCTACATCTAGATTTATTTCTTCTTTGTTTTCTAAAATAAGTTTGGCACTATTTTTATATTCTGCAAAAATTTTAATTTTTTTAGGTATTATTATACCTTCAATTTCTCCTAAAAATTTATAACATGCATAAAATATTATTTGATTTTTTGTATATTTATATTGCATTATACCTCTATTATTTTTTTCATTTATAAATAAGTGATAAATACCTTTTTGAAGAGCTAAAAAAATATTTGCAAAAAATAAAAATTCTTCTTTTGAAGTAGAAGAAGTTAATTTTTGAATAATATTATCTTTTGTAATGTCTGTTTCTTTTTGATTAGGCATTTTTTCTAATATTTCAAGAAGTTTTGGATATTCTTTTAGATTTGTAATTTGGATGTATCCTTTTTTTTCTTTTACATTTGCAAAATATTTTTTATTGGTTTCAAGAGGAATATAAGACTTTGTTTCAACTTCTTTGTTACCAAGTTTTATTTTGTATGTTATTGGGTTTATCTCTTTTAAAACTTCTATTTTTATTGGGATAGAATTATTAAAATCTTTAACAACTGCCATTCGATTTGTTGCTTTTAATATTTTTCCTATTTTAGATAGATTTAGCACTTTCAACTATCCTAAAAGCAATATTTTCTTTTTTGTCTTGGTCAAATTTTATTTCTTTATCTTTTGTTAAAAAAATAATTTCGTTTTCATCGCTTCCAAAATTATTTTTTGTAAGTAAATTTAAACATATTGCATCTAAATTTTTTTTATTTAGAGCATTTTTTGCTGAGTTTATTGCGTTTTTTTCATCAACTTCTGCTTTAAAACCAATTTTTTTAAATTTTTTGTCTTTAAGTGTTTCTAATATATCAATATTTTTTTCCATTTCAAGACAAAATTTTTCACCTATTTTTTCTTTTTTAAGTTTTCCTGGAGTGTATTTAGGCTTGTAATCTACAATCGCTGCTGCCATTATTAAAAAATCAGGATTTTCATTTAAAATAGCCTTGTAATAATCATCAGCACTCATTACCTTTATCTGTTTTATTTCTTTAGTTAGGTTATGGTTTTTGCTTGATATTAATGTTATATTGGCACCTTTGATATAAAAAGCTTCTGCAAGTGCTTCTCCCATTTTCCCACTTGAAAAGTTTGAAATGAATCTTACATCGTCGATTTTTTCAATACTTCCACCAGCTGTTACTACCACTTTTTTGTTTTCAAAGAAGCTATCTTTATTAACCTCTCTTAATGCTCTTAAGAAAATTTCTTGAACATCTGCCATTTTGCCTATACCTTCATCTCCACATGCAAGAAGACCAGCATTTGCTTCAATTATATTTAGTTTTTTAAAACTTTCTTGAGTTGTTGGATGAAGATACATATTTGTATTTGCAGCTGGTGCAAAAAGAGTAGGAGATGTGCAGGCAAGATAAGTTTGTAAGAGTAAATTGTCAGCAATTCCATTTGCAGCTTTATTAACTGTATTAGCAGTTGCTGGAGCTATTATATAAATATCTGCCCATTTAGCAAAATCTATGTGGTTAAGTTCATTTGACCAATCTTCATTTTTTTCTATTAACACTTTATTTCTTGTTAATGCTTCAAAAATCAAAGGGGATATAAACTTAGTACTAGCTTCGCTCATAATTACTCTTACTTTATCGCCTCTTTTTATAAACATTCTTATAAGTTCGCATGTTTTATATATTGCTATACTGCCAGTTACTCCAATTAATACATTCACTGTTTTCTCCCAAAAAATTTATAATAAAAGTCTTTAACTATTCTAATAGGATCTCTACTTATAGCTAAACTTCCTTTAGGCACATCTTTATTTACTACGCTTCCTGCTGCAATTATAACATCATTTTCTATTACAACAGGAGCAATAAGTTTTGTATCGCTTCCTACAAATACATTCTTTCCAATTTTAGTTTTATATTTATTTTTTCCATCATAATTACATGTAATTGTACCAGCACCAATATTTGTACCTTCATCTATTTCACTATCACCAAGATAACTAAGGTGTCCTGCTTTAATACCGTTTAGTTTAGAAGCTTTTACTTCTACAAAGTTTCCTATATGAGTATTTATTAGTTCACTTTTTGGTCTAATCCTTGCCATTGGACCAATTCCTGAATTTTTAATAACTGCACCTTCAATTACACTTAATGGTCTTATTTCACTTTCAATTATTACACTGTTTTTTATAACACATCCAGGACCAATTTCACACTCACCCTCAAAGCAAGAATTAGCGTCAATATAGATAGTTTCAGGTAAGTGCATAATTACACCTTCTCTCATCCAATATTCTTTAATTCTATTACACATTATCCTTTCAGCCTCAGCTAAATCTTTTTTAGAATTTACTCCTTTAAAGTTTTCTTCATTTACTTCTATTGCTTTAATTTCTTTATTATCATTGACTGCCATTTCAATAATATCTGTTAGATAATATTCTTTTTGTGCATTGTTATTACTTAGTTTTGGTAGATAATTTTCAAGAATCTCTTTTTTAAATAAATAAACACCAGCATTTACATAAGGAATTTTTAATTCAGCTTCATTTGCATCTTTTTGTTCAACAATTTTTTTAACATTTCCATTCTCAATTACAACTCTTCCATATCCGTCAGGATTAGCAAGGTTCATGACACTCATAACAATATTTGCATTAATATCTAGAAATTTTTTCAGTTCTTCTGCTTCGATTAATGGCATGTCACCATTGAGTACAAATACTCTTTCACCCCTAATAGGGACTTCCTTTACTGCACCTCCAGTTCCTGGAAAATTTTCTAAGTCTTGTTTTATAATATTTACTGGATATTTTGATACAATTTCTTTAACATTATCAAATTGATGATTTAAAACTACATCGATGCTATTTGTGAGTTTTAAAGACTCTTCAATTACATATTCAATCATTGGTTTATCGCATAAAGTGTGCAGCACTTTTGCCGATTTACTTTTCATACGGGTGCCTTTGCCCGCAGCTAAAATAATAATTTGAAGCATGGCAAACCTTTTTGCCAAAATTATAACATAAAGGTGAGGGAATGGATTTAGCAACGGTCATTGGGTTGGTTGGGGCTCTTGGTCTTATTATTGCTGCAATGGCAATGGGAGTAGGTATTGGGCCTTATATTGACCCACAATCGGTGCTTATTGTTGTTTTAGGTTCAATTATGACACTTTTTGTTGCAAATAAAATGGAAATGATGACTAAATTTGCAAAAGTATTTATGATTGCAATAAAACCTAGTTATCAACCAAATTATGAAGAACTTATAAAAAAGCTTGTAGATTATGCAACTCAAGCTAGGCGCGATGGTATATTATCGTTAGAGCAAGCTGCTGCAAATGAAGAGGATGAATTTTTAAAAAAAGGCCTTTCAATGGCTGTAGATGGAAATGAACCTGATACTATAAGAGAACTATTAGAAATTGACCTTGAACAAATGGATGCAAGACACAAAAAGATGGCTGCTATTTTCGATAACTGGGCAGGTCTTGCAGGGGCAATGGGGATGATTGGAACGCTTGTAGGACTAGTTGCTATGCTTCTTAATATGTCTGATCCATCAGCAATTGGTCCAGCAATGGCAGTTGCACTTCTTACAACATTGTATGGAGCAATGATTGGTAATATTTTTGGAAGTCCTATTGCTAATAAACTTGCTTTAAGAAATGATGATGAAATATTAGCAAAAACGATGATAATTGAAGGAATTATGTCTATTCAAGCAGGAGACAATCCAAGAACACTTGAAGCAAAATTACTAAGTTTCTTGCCGCCGAGTAAAAGACAATCTCAATTTGAATAGGATAAAAAATGGCTAAAAAATGCAAATGTGAATGTCCTAAGTGTATGCCTGAGTGGCTTGCTACATTTGGGGATTTAATGAGTCTTCTTTTATGTTTTTTCGTATTACTTCTATCTATGTCTACTATGGATGCAAAAAAAGTAAAGGAGGCAATTGGTTCACTTGCAGGGGCTCTAAGTGTACTTGAAGGAGGTACACAAACGGAAGTAAGCCGAGAGAGAATTCAAAAAGCAACTCCTATTCAAAAAAATGAAGAAACTGCACAAACTGTCAATAAACTTTCTCAAGCTATAATGGAGTTTAAGCAATTTACTCAAGGTGGAAAAGGCCCTGCAATAGTGCTCGAAGAAGGAGAAGAAGGTTTTTTTATTAGACTTCCAGCAGATATTACTTTTGCTCCTGGTAGTGCTATGATTACTGACCAAGATTCACTACTCTTTTTAAAAAGAATTGCTATAATTATAAAAGAGTATTTGCCAAAAAATGTTGAAATTCAAATAAAGGGATATACTGATAATGTTCCACCACCAAAAAACAGTCCATATAAAGACAATTGGGAACTGAGTGCAGCAAGGTCACTTAGTGTACTTAAAATTTTGATAAAAAATGGTGTAAATCCAGCTCAGCTTAGTGCTGCAGCATATGGTCCTTATCATCCAATAGCAAGTAATAATACCCCGCAAGGTAGAGCAAAAAACAGAAGAGTTGAAATATGGTTTTTTGCGAAAAAAAATAAAGAACAAATTCAAAAATCAGTTCTAGATAATATAAATAAATGAAAAATTAAAAGTGAAAAATGAAAAGTATAAGGGAAATGAAAAAATATCTTAATTTTTCTATTTTTTTTATATTACTATTTCCTATGCTTTCTTTTGCAGCACCTCAAATACCTACGGTTAATTTATCGCTTACAGCACCAGATAATCCAAAGCAACTAGTAACAGTTTTAAATATTGCTATATTAATGACTTTTTTGGTTTTAGCGCCAAGCATTGTATTAGTTACTACTAGTTTTGTCAGATTGTTAGTGGTTTTTGGGTTTTTACGACAAGCTCTTGGAACTCCACAATCACCTCCTACTACTCTTTTAGTTTCATTATCTCTTGTACTAACTTTTTTTATAATGGAACCTTATGCAAAAGAGGCTTATAAAAATGGAATAAAGCCTTATATGGAAGAAAAAATTGGATATGAGCAAGCTTTTAATAGAGCTGTTAAGCCATTTAAAAAGTTTATGCTAAAAAATACTAGAGAAAAAGATTTGGCTCTATTTTTTAGAATTAGAAAACTGCCAAATCCAAAAACAATTGATGATGTCCCACTTAGTGTTTTAGTACCTGCATTTATGATAAGTGAACTTAAAACTGCTTTTGAAATTGGATTTTTGATATTTTTGCCATTTTTAGTAATTGATATGGTTGTGAGTAGTATACTTATGAGTCTTGGTATGATGATGTTACCGCCAGTTATGATATCATTACCTTTTAAAATACTTATATTTGTGTTAGTTGATGGATGGAATTTGATTGTTTTAGGTTTAGTTCAAAGCTTTAAATAATTTAACTTTAATATTAATATAAGGAGTAATATGAAGTGTTCTAGTTTTGGAAAATGTGGTAGTTGTGTTTTATGGGAAGTACCATATAAAGAGCAATTACAAGTTAAAAGTGAAAAGTTAAAAGAGCTTTTTAGTGAGTTTGATATTCCTGATATTGAAGTTATTAGTGGAAGCAATGAGCATTTTCGATCTCGTGCTGAGTTTAGAGTTTGGAGGGAAGGAGATAAACTTTTTTATGCAATGAGAAAAAGAAAAGAAGAGGGACGTGGAGTTATACATATTGATGAGTGTAAAATTGTAGATAGGTTTATTTATGATGTAATGCCAAAACTTCTTAAAGAAATTGAAAAAAATGAAAATCTTAAATTAAGGTTATATGAAATTGATTTTCTAAGTAATTCTAAAGGCGAGTTACTTGTAACTTTAATTTATCATAGAAAAGTTGATGAAGCAATAGCTGAAGATATAAAAAAACTAAAAGAGAAGTTTTCAAATGTTGATTTTATTGTAAGAAAAAAGGGTAGAAAATATGTATTTGATAAAAATTATTTGATTGAAGAATTAAAAGTGGCTGGCAAAATTTATAAATACAAAATAATTGAAAATACATTTTCTCAACCAAATAGAGGGATGAATGAAAAGATGATTGAATGGGCTCTTAGGAATTCATCTCACTTACAAGGTGATTTAGTGGAACTTTATTGTGGTAATGGAAATTTTACTATTCCACTAAGTGAAAACTTTAATAAAGTAATAGCAACTGAAATTAATAAAGAATCTATAGAAGCTGCTAGCTTCAATGCTGAAGCAAATAATAGAGATAATATAACATTTCTTGCAATGAGTGCGGCTGAGTTTAGCTCTTTAAAAGAAGAAAACTCACCTCTGCTAACTTCTTATGATTTGAAAAATGTTTTAATTGATCCACCACGTGCGGGACTTGATGATAAATCAAGGAAGTTTGTAGATAGTTTTGAAAATATTATTTATATTTCTTGTAATCCTGAAACTTTAAAAAGAGATTTAATTACTTTAAGTAAAAATAGAAAAATAAAAGCATTTGCCTTTTTTGATCAATTTCCTTATACAAATCATATGGAATGTGGAGTAATTTTAGAAAAAATTTAAAATGGAAAATTGAAAATGGAAAATTATATAAGTTTTAAAGATCTAGTGGGTGAAGTATTTTTAATACTTGTTTTTTTAAGCATAGCACTTGGAGTAATAATAGCAGATAAAATAAGGAAAAGAAAATGAAAGTTTTAGTAATAGGTCCTGGAGGAGTTGGAGGGTATTTGGCTTACAGGCTTAAAAAATGTGGAAATTTCGTAAGTGTAATTGGAAGCAAAGGGATGGTTAGGAAATTAAAAGTTAAAGATGTAGAAAAAATAGAAGAGATAGAATTTAATACAATAGAAGACAAATATGATATAGTTTTTGTAACTACAAAAAGTTATCATTTAGATGATGTAATAAAAATTCTGCCAAATTTCATAAAGAAAGATTCAATAATTGTTCCAATTCTTAATGGAGTAGGGCATTTTGATAAATTTAGTAATTTTAATATTAAAAAAGCGTGTATTTATATTTTATCAAACAAAGAAAATGGAATTATTCATAAAAAAACTCCTCTTTTTTATTTGTGTATTGAAGATGATGAAAAAATAAAAGAAATTTTTAAAAATTGTAGTGACTTTAAAATTAAATTTTCTAAAAATATTGATAAGGATATATGGGAAAAATATTTATTTATTTCAACTTTTGCAACACTTCAAAGTTTTTACTCTAAACCGACTGGTTGGATTATGAAAAATAAAAGAGATGAGGTTGAAAAGTTTTTAGATGAAGTTATTAAAATAGCTGCATATTATGGAATAGACTTAAGAGACAAAAAAGAAAAAGTTATAAAACAAGCTTTAAATATTCCGTTTGAGAGTAAGATGAGTATGCAGATTGATTATGAGTTAGGAAATCCTACTGAAGTAGATAACATAACTGGATTTTTAGCAAAAAAAAGTGAGTTTATTAATTTTTTTTATGAGAGGTTAAAAAACTTTCAAGGATAAGTTTAGCCGCTAAACTATCTATTCTACCATCTCTTTTATATTTAATTTTTCCTTTTATTTCTTCTTCTACAATGCTACTTGTAAAACTTTCATCTACAAATTCAATTTTTCCTTTAAATTCAAGTAAATTTACAAAATGTTTTATTCTAATTTGCATTTCTTCATTTGTCTTTGGAAGTCCTACTATTAAGATATTAGCATTGAATTCCTTTAAAATCTTTTCAACTTCTCTTGCTGCTTGATTTCTGTTTTTTCTAATAATTGCTGGAAGAGGGACTACAACATCGCTATAAGGATTGTAAGCTACTCCAATCCTTTTAAGTCCTACATCAATTGCAATAATTCTTTCCATTTTTTAGCCTTTTCATTTAATTTCATTCTTGCATTAAGTGGGCTTGGACTGGGAAGATATATAAGTGAAAAGTGTAAAGTTAAAAATGAAAAGTGTTTTTTTAATACTCTTTCAGCAAGTCTACTTGTAACGGCAAGTTTTTTTATATTAGGGTATTGTTTTAATAATTTTTCTATAGGACATGGCTTAATGATTTCTAAATTATCATCTCTTGAATTACCTTTGTTTCTTTTGCATTCACAAACTGTATCCCAAAGAGCAATTTTGTGTCTTTTTAAAAAATTTATTTTTTTTTCAATACTATCAGGTTTTTTGTCATTAAAAATGATACTTAATATATCCCAAAACTGATTTTTTGGATGAGAATAATAGAAATTATTTTCAAATGATTTAATTGATGGAAAAGTTCCTAAAATCAATATTTCACTATCCTCAAAAATAATAGGCTCAAACGGATGAATTAAAATATTTTCCATTTTCCATTGTCAATTGAAATAAACTTTTCCATTTTTTATCTCAACCTCACCATTTAATTCCATTTCATAAAGTAATGATCCATATGTTTTAAGAGCTTCATTTAGAGATATTATTTTTTCATTTGAATTTATACCAAGACTTTCACAAAACTCATCGATATCCCATATAACCTCTGCTAATTTTCTTTTTGCTAAATAATTTGTCCCACTGCTTTCATTAAGCCGTTGAGGAATAACAAATACTTTTTTGTTAAATTTTTCAGCCCATTCAAAACTTCTCATACTACCACTTTTTAGGTTTGCTTCAGGAATTATTACAAACTCACTTAAATACACTATAATTCTGTTTCTTTCAATAAAAGTATATTTTTTTGGAGAGAAATTTTTTTCATATTCACTAATTGCAAGTGCCTCTTTTTCAATTGACTTTATTAAACTTTCATTTGCTTTTGGATAAATTATATCAAGAGATGATGGTGATACAAAAATAGTATTTGGAAAAGCTCCTTTATGAGCCTCTGTATCAATCCCTAAGGCACCTCCGCTAATTATTACAAATTTTTTTGAGAGTTTTTTTGCAAGAAGATAAGTTATTTCTTTTGAATATTTAGTGGGTTTTCTAGTGCCAACTATTGCAATTTTTGGCTTTTTAATTAGCTCTATATTTCCTTTATAAAAAAGCTTAAATCCTTTAAATTCAAAGCTCATCAATATAAACTACCTTTACTTGATTTAGCAAATCTTTTGAATTTTTAAGAGTTATTAGAGTAATTTTGTGAGGATGACCTATTGCTATTGCAAAGCCTCTTTTTTTTGCAATTTTTATAGCTTTTATTAGTTGGTTTCTTATATAATTTGGGTCTTCAATATTATCTAAAAAAATGTTTCTTGAGTAAAAAGGAATTTTTATGCTCTTTTCTACTTTAGATGCCTTGGATTTTGGAGTAGTTTTTGAATCAACAAAGCCTAAGTTGTTTTTTTTAAGAGCCATAAAAAGATAATACATTGAATTATAATCACTTGTGAATTTACTTCCTGTATGGTTATTAATAAATTTTGCATTTGGGAAAATTTGTTTTATATGATGAATTTTTTTATAAATACTTTCAAAACTGTCTCCTACCATTAAAGTGTTTTTTTCTGGCTTATTAAAATTTATTGCTTCCATTGGTACATGGACCATATAATGGGTGAATAATTTTGAATATTTTTGTGTATTTGGGTGCCTAGTTGTTGGTGGGAAAAAAGAAGGAGTGATTTTATAAGGAATTTGTTTTATTAGATTTACTTGATGTTTAAAAGCAACATCGTCAATAATAATTACTAATTTAGGTGAATTTTTTGTTGTTATAGTTTTTTTAATTGGCTCTTCTTTTTTTATAGGATGTTTTTTTAAAGCTTCTTCATAGTCTCTAGCTTCAGAAGATACTGGCATTATTACTATTTCTTTTTTTGGTTTTTTCTTTAGTTCTTTTTCTAAATTTGTTATTTTTGATTGAAGATTTTTTATTGTAGATTCTTGTTTTGTTATTCTTGTTTCTATTTTTTTATTTTGTAACAGTAATGTTATTAAAGTTCCAGACAAAATTAATATAAGCGTAGATAATATTATAATAAGATATTTGTATTTAGAGGAACTAGAAGTTTTTTTCTTTTTTCTTGTAGTTTTTTTTGTTTTCTTCATTTATCTAATATAATTTCTACTTCCAAGGTTTCAATATCTTGATTTGAATTATTTTTTATGCATACATCTTTAACATTTAAATATTTTTTTACAACTGCAATTAAATCTTTTTTCATTTCATCAAGGTTTTCTATTTTTGTATTAGCTCTTTCATATGCCAGCATCATCATTAATCTATCACGTGCTACATCTTTTGATTTTTTCTTTTTAAAAATATCAAAAAAACTCATTTGAATAGTCCTTTAAGTCTACTTAAAAATCCTTTTTTAGCTTTTAGATCTAAAAACTCTACATCTTCTCCTAAAATTCTTCTAGCAATTCTTCTAAAAGCTTCTCCTACAAGTGAGTCATCTTTTAAAGCTATAGGCTCTCCTAGGTTTGTAGATTTTACTATATCTTCATCATCAGGTACTATACCTATAAGAGGCAATGCCAATATGTGTAAAACATCTTCAGTTGAGAGCATTTCACCTTTTTCAACTAGTTCAGGTTTTATTCTATTTATAATTATATGTTTTTTTACTTCTTCTCCAGCTTTAGCTTTTTTACTTTTTGCATCTATAATTCCTATTACTCTATCTGCATCTCTAACTGAGCTAATTTCCGGGGTTGTTACTATTAAAGCTCTATCAGCAAGATATATTGAATGCTCAAATCCACTTTCAATTCCAGCTGGAGAGTCAATTAAAATATAATCAAAGTTTTGTTTTAAATCATTTATTAATTTTTCTACTTTATTTTTATCTAAAACAGTTTTATCTTTTGTTTGACTTGCTGGTAAAAAGTGTAGATTTGGAGTGCGTTTATCTTTAATAATAGCTTGAGCAAGGTTGCATCTACCTTCCATTACATCAACTACATCATAAACTATTCTGTTTTCAAGTCCTAAGATCATATCTAAATTTCTAAGACCAATATCAAAATCAACTGCTACTACTTTTTTACCAAATTTTGCAAGAGCAGTTGCAATGTTTGCTGTTGTTGTTGATTTACCAACACCACCTTTTCCACTAGTAATAGTGATTATTTCAGCCAATATATATCCTTTTTATTGAAATTATATCATTTTAAACTAATTTTATATTTAACTATATTTTTTAAATTAAAATTGATTTAATAAATAAACTTTTCTAAACTCTACATAGGAAGAATTGATTTAATATTTTTATTTGATTCATATTCAATTTTACAATCTAAAGAATGTTTACTCATATTGGTCTTTATTTGATTTGAAGAGCATTTATTATCAATAAACATTTTCCATCTTTTAACTAATACAGCTTTTTTTTTCACTTCCTTCTTTAAACTCTGCAACTGGTAAGATTTCAATATATCCAATAGAAAATTTATTATTTACATTTTTAATATTAATGCTTTTATCTAAATTTTTTTCATTTGCTAGAACAGGTGCGATCATTGGATGAATTGAATCATCGTTAGAAACTAAAATTATATTACCATCTTTTTGACATATTTTCCAATTCCATATATCTTCTGGATTTAGAAAAATTGGAAAGTCTAATTTGTTTGGGGTAGTGTGTTCTATAATTGCTACTTTTTTTGCTAAAATAGAATGAGTTTTATTAGTGTTAAGTACTGTTATTTTTGTGCATATATCTTTATTTACATAATAAGTTAGAAATGTTGAAAAATCTCTCAGACCTTTTTTTATTATTGCTATATTATCAGCTATTGCAATATTTAATAATAAAGCTAAAATTGTTAATACCCCTAATAACTTTTTCATCATTTCCTCTTTTTATTTTTTGAGTGTTAAATTATAACAAAAAAGGACAAAAAACTTAGTTTTTGTCCGGGTCTACAATTTTATTTTTTGTAATCCAAGGCATCATTTTTCTTAATTGTTTACCAGTTTGTTCAAGCAGACTATCTTCTGTAAGTTGTCTTTCTGCATTCATTCTAACATATCCAGCTTTTCTCTCTAAGATGAAATCTTTTGCAAATTTACCATTTTGGATCTCTTTAAGGATTTCTTTCATTGCTTTTCTTGATTCTTCTCCAATAACTCTAGGACCGCTTACATAATCACCATATTCAGCAGTATTTGAGATTGAATATCTCATATTTGCCATACCACCTTCATATAATAAATCTACGATTAGTTTTAATTCATGAAGACATTCAAAATAAGCCATTTCAGGTGCATATCCAGCTTCTACTAATGTATCAAATCCTGCTTTAATAAGACTTGTTACACCACCACAAAGTACTGCTTGTTCTCCAAATAGGTCAGTTTCAGTTTCATCTTTGAAAGTTGTCTCAATTATACCAGTTCTACCACCACCAATTGCGCTAGCATAGCTAAGAGCTAATTTTTTTGCTTCTTCACCACCTTGATATACTGCAATTAAATCAGGAATTCCTCCACCTTTTACAAACTCACTTCTTACAGTGTGCCCTGGTGCTTTTGGTGCTATCATTATTACATTTAAATCAGCTCTTGGTTTAATTAGTTTATAATGAATATTAAATCCATGTCCAAATGCAATAGTTGCACCTTCTTTTAAGTTTGGTTCAATTTCATTATAGTATACATCTGGTTGAATTTCATCAGGAAGTAAAATCATTACTACATCAGCATCTTTTACTGCTTCAGCCACAGACAAAACTTTGAATCCGCGTTTTTCAGCTTTTTCCCAAGATTTGCTGCCTTCTCTTAGTCCAACAACTACATCAACTCCGCTGTCTCTAAGATTTAAAGCATGTGCGTGACCTTGGCTTCCAAATCCTATCATTGCAACTTTTTTGCTTTTAATGATATTTATATCACAATCTTTATCATAATAGATTGGTAAAGTGCTCATAAAAATCTCCTTTTTGTTGGAATTATAACAAATAAAATGATATAATTTTTGGAAAAAGAGCAAAAGGCGTTTTTATATGAGAATTATTGCAATTTTTTTATTATTTTTTGCTTCATTTTTATACTCTGAGGATAATTTGAAAAATAAAACTTTAATAGAACTTTTTAAAGGAAAATATTACTCATATATATGTCTTCATAGGTGGATATATATTAATAAATATCAGAAAAAAAATGAAAAATTTTTATCTCTTGTTGCATATGCTTGTTTAAAAAAAAATTATCTAACTCCAGCACTTGATTTAGCAAAAGTTCTTAGGATTACAAAAAGTGGTAGAATAAATGCTACATATATTAATACTTTATTTTTGATAAAACTTTTGCTTGAAAGATACATAAAAGACAACTACAAAATCGAAAAAATAAAAATTCCATTAATAGAAGATAATCTTTTAGCGAAAGTTTTTTATATGGCTCAAATTCAAAAGCCTCAAGTAAGTGATAATACTTTTGAAGTGAGTGATAATAAATATACTTATAAAGTAACTTTTAAAGAAGATGTAAATAACATAGTTATTAAAGTTTATAAAAATAATAAATTTATAAAAAAGGTAAAATTTTGGTAGGGGAAATTTTAATAAAAAAAGGTCTTATTACTCCAGAACAACTTCAAGAAGCTTTAAAATTTAAAGAAAGCCATCCTACAAAAAAATTGCTTGATATTTTATATGATTTAAATTATATCTCAAAAGATAACTTTTTAAAAGAGCTGGCTCAAGAATTAAATGTAAAATATATTCCTTCTTTAGATAAAGTTTCTTTTACTAGAATTAAGATACCAGTTTCTATTTTAAAAAAAGTAAGAGCAATTCCAGTTGATATTAGGTATGATAGAGTAATTATTGCATCAGAAAATCCTATTGATTGGAATGTAAAAGCGTATTTTCAAAGATTTTTTCCAGAACTTAATTTAGAGTTTGTATTGGCACATAAAGAGGATATTGATAAATTATTAAAACTTCTTGAAGATAAAGAAGAAATTAATAAACTTAAAGTTGAAATCAAAAAAGAGCTAAAAGGCGAAGAAGTTGCTGGTGAAGAATCAGCAGTAGTTAGACTTATTAAGTTTATTATAAAGTCTTCTATAGAACAAAATGCAAGTGATATTCATATTGAGCCTACAGAAGATGAAGCAATAGTTAGAATAAGAATTTATGGTACTCTGTATGAGAAATGGGATTTAGAAGAGGATGTTTATAATGCAGTAAACTCTAGAATAAAGCTTGAAGCAGGAATGGATGTTAGTGAAAAGAGAAAACCGCAAGATGGTGCTTTTTCTATGGAAATTGATGGAAATCATTTTGATTTTAGAGTTTCGTCATTACCAACGGTTTGGGGGGAGAGTATAGTTATTAGGATTCTTGATAAAAGAAATATCTTAAAGCGCCTTGATGATATAGGTATTAGTGAAAAAAATTTAGAACTTTTAAGAAGTGCTCTTAAAAAACCAAATGGAATTTTTCTTGTAACAGGACCTACTGGGTCTGGTAAGTCTACTACTTTATATGCATCTTTAAATGAGATAGCGGGAATTGAAAAAAAAGTAATTACTGTGGAAGACCCAGTTGAATATAAATTAAAAGGAATACAACAAGTCCAAGTAAATCCAAAAGTAGGACTTACCTTTGCAAATACAATCAGAAGTATATTAAGACAAGACCCTGATATTATTATGATAGGTGAAATTAGGGATTTAGAAACTCTTGAAATTGCTATAAAGGCTGCCCTTACAGGACATTTGGTACTATCAACTCTTCATACAAACGATGCAATAAGTGCAGTTAGTAGAATGATAGATATGGGCGCTGAGTCTTATATGGTAGCAGCGGCTTTAGTAGGTGTTGAAGCTCAAAGACTTGTCAAGAAAAATTGTCCTTATTGTATATCTCCTTATAAGCCAAGTGATGCATATCTTGAACCTATAAAACATCTGCTTCCCCCAAATGCTATATTTTATAAAGGAAAAGGGTGTGAGAGATGTAATATGACGGGGTTTATTGGAAGGACACTGGTAACTGAGATATTTTTAGTGGATGAAAAACTTGAGAGTTTAATATCAAAAAATAAAGATAAGACAGAACTAAATGAATATTTAAAATCAAAAGGCTATAGGAATATGTTTTATGATGGGCTTATTAAAGCTCTAAAGGGAATTACATCATTAGAAGAAGTTTATAGGGTTGCAAAACCATGAGATGGTATAAAGTTACTTTTTTTTATAAAGGGAGACAAGAGGAAGTTATTATAAAGGCTTTAAATAAAACTGAGGCTATTATTGATTCAAAAAAATTACATAAAGGACTTTTGGTTAAAATTGAAGAAGTTCCCATGCCTTTTGAAGAGAGAGCTAAACTTTTAAAAGATATTTTTTTTACAAGAATTCTTAGAAAAAAGTTAAAATACCCATCATATATTTCAGCTCTAAGGCAGTTGTCTGTTCTTATTAAAGCCGGAATTTCTCTTAAAGATGCTCTTGAGGATATAGGAAACAATACAAAAGATTCTCTTATTAAAGAAATTTTTTTAGCTGCTGCAGATGCTATAGATAGTGGTAAAAGTTTAAGTGATGTATTTTTAGAATATGAAGAATATCTTGGTGGAATATCTCTTGCAATGATAAGACTTGGTGAACAAACTGGTGATTTAGGAATGGCTATTGATTCACTTGCTCAAATTTACGAAAATATGTATGAAAATAGACGTAAAATGATAAAAGCACTCCGTTATCCTATAATTACTCTAATAGCAATTGTAATTGCATTTGTGTTTTTAATTCTTTTAGTAGTTCCAAAATTTAAAGCAATGTTTGAACAACTGCACGCAGAACTTCCACTTCCAACTAAAATCCTTTTAGGAATTGAATATGTTCTTACGAGATATGGAATGGTTGTTTTGTTAGTTTTCATTTTGATAGTTTTAATTATCATTTATCTTTATAAAACTTCTTATAAATTTAAATTTAATGCAGATAAAATATTATTAAAAATACCTCTTATAGGAAAAATTATTAAATTTGCTACTCTTCATAGATTTTTATTAACACTTTCATCTCTTTTAAAATCTGGTATTCCTCTTTTAGATGCGTTAAAAATTAGTGAAAGTATTATTTCAAATGAAATTATTAAAAATAAAATTAAAACTATCATAAGAGGTATAAATCAGGGTAGAAATTTAGCTGAAATGATGCAAGAAGTGGAGCTAGTGAATTTTATTGCACTAAGAATGATAAGTGCAGGAGAAGAATCAGGAGAGCTTGATACAATGCTTAGTAAGGCTTCTAGTTATTATGAGGATAGATTTCAGGATATTATTGATAATATGCAAGCATCAATTGAGCCTTTGATGTTAATTATTATTGGAGGGTTAGTATTACTTCTTGCTCTTGGGATTTTTATGCCAATGTGGGATTTGGCAAATGCTGCAAGACATATGTAATTATTTTTCAAATTCTTCTAAAAAATCATCATCTTTTTTTATTTTATAATTTTTGTATTTTGGGTCGTTTGCTGTTTCATCAAAACTTTTTTTTAGTTTTTTATATTCTATTCTTATATTCATGATAGCTGCTGCTATTCCCCAAAATATTCCAAGCCATAAAAGCCAAGAAATCCCAAAAGTATTTTTCATCCAAACTCCAATTCCTATACCCATTAAAATAGCAACAACTATTGAAATACCAAGAGAGAGTTTTTCAGCTCCCTCTACTGTTTTTCCTAATTTTCCTCTTTGTTTATTTTCCATTAAATTTCTTTAGCAATTTTTTTATAAGAATCAATTGTATTTTGAATATCTTCATCAGTCATTGGTGTGCATATAAACCCTGTTTCATATGCACTTGGTGCGAAGTAGAATCCTTCTTTTAACATTTTATTATGAAATGCAGCATATTTTGAAGTATCAGATTCGTTTACTTCATCAAAGTTTTTAGGAAGTTTGTGATTGAAGAAGAATCCAAACATACTACCTATTACATTATAATTAAACTCAATTTTTTCTTCTTTTGAAATTTCACTAAATCCTTGCATTAATTTTTTTGCTTTAATTTCTAGATTTTTATAAATTTCAGGATTTTCTTTTAATTTTTTTATTTGAGTAAGCCCTGCTGCCATTGCTACTGGATTTCCCGATAAAGTTCCAGCTTGATACACAGGACCAATAGGACTTAACATTTCCATAATCTCTTTACGTCCGGCAAAAGCACCAACTGGCATTCCACCACCAATTACTTTACCAAAAGTAACAATATCAGCTTCAATTCCATAAATGTCAAAACTGCCTCTTAAACTAGCTCTAAATCCACTCATAACTTCATCAAAAATTAAAACAGCATTATAATGATTGCATAGCTCTCTAAGTTCGCCCAAAAATTCTTTATCAGCCGGTACTAAGCTCATATTTCCAGCAATTGGTTCAATTATTACACAACCAACATTGCCATTTTCAAAACATTTTTTAACTGATTCAATGTCATTATATTTTGCGAGTAACGTGTGTTTTGTAAAATCTTTTGGTACTCCAGGGCTACTTGGTACTCCAAATGTAGCTGCACCACTTCCAGCACTAACTAATAGACTATCACTATGTCCGTGATAGCATCCTTCAAATTTAATAATATCATCTTTTCCTGTATATCCACGAGCTAGTCTAATAGCACTCATTGTAGCTTCAGTTCCAGAATTTACAAATCTGATTAAATCTAAATGAGGAAATAGTTCAAGTATTTCTTTTGCTAAATCAATTTCTATTGTTGTTGGAGCTCCAAAACTAACACCATCTTTGATAGCTTTAATAATTGCTTCTTCTATTTCCTTGTTACAATGTCCAAAAATAAGTGGCCCCCAACTTTGAATATAATCTAAATATTTATTATTATCAATATCGTAAAAGTATGCACCAACTCCTTTTCTAATAAATGGTGGCTCACCACCAACACTTTTAAAAGCCCTAACTGGTGAATTAACACCTCCTACTATATATTTATTAGCTTCAGAAAAAATTCCCATTCTTTTTCCTTTTTTGTTAAAATTATACAAAAAAAGGATAGAAATGAAAATTGATGAAAAGTTAGTTAGAAGACTTGAAAATTTATCAATGATTGAGGTTGAAGATAAAGAAAAAATGGCAAAAGATTTAGAAGAAATAGTAGAATTTGTTGAGATGCTAAATGAACTTGATACAGAAAGTATTGATGCAACTTTTTCTACACTTGATAATCCTACTCCTTTAAGAGAGGATAATCCAGTTAAAAGTGGTATTATTGAAGATGTTTTAGCTAATGCTCCAAAAACAAAAGATGGCTATTTTATTGTTCCAAAAATTATTGAGTAAGGTTACTAATGGCAATTAACTTTACCTTAGATGAGCTTCTTAGTAGTATTGTTGCATATAATGCAAGTGATTTGCATTTAGTTGTAAATTCTGAGCCTATGCTTAGAATAGATGGAAAGTTATTACCACTTAATCTTCCAAAACTTAAAAATGAAGACATTGTTAATCTTTGTTATGCAGTTTTAACTGATGAACAAAAGAAGACTTTTGAAGAAGAACTAGAACTTGACTTTGCTTTTGAAAATCCAGGAGTTGGAAGATTTAGGGCAAATTACTATTATGAAAGAGGAAATATTGCAGCAGCTTTTAGGATAATTCCTCCAAAACCTTTAAGTTTAGATGAGTTAAATGCACCTGCTATTTTCAAAGAACTTATTAAAAAAGATAAGGGTCTTATTTTAGTAACAGGTCCTACTGGAAGTGGTAAATCTACCACTCTTGCGGCGATGTTAAATGAGATTAATGAGCATTATAAAAAGCATATTATTACTATTGAAGATCCTATAGAATTTGTACACGAACATAAAAAATCTATTTTTTCTCAAAGGGAAGTGGGACGTGATACTAAATCATTTCTAAGAGCACTTAGAGCTTCACTTAGAGAAGATCCTGATGTAATTTTAATTGGTGAGATGAGGGATAAAGAGACTATTGGTGCAGCAATTACAGCTGCAGAAACTGGACATTTGGTATTCGGTACGCTTCATACAAATAGTGCTGACCAGACAATAAACAGAATTGTAAACGTTTTCCCAGCAGAAGAACAAGACCAAATCAGAACTCAGCTTTCAATGGCACTTACTGCTGTTATTGCGCAAGTGTTACTTCCAAAAATAGGAGGAGGCAGGATAGCAGCTCATGAAATTATGATAAATAATCCAGCAATTGCAAATCTTATTCGAGAAAATAAAATACAACAAATTTATTCTCAAATGCAATTAAATCAAGGTGTAACAGGAATGCAGACAATGAATCAAGTTTTAGCTGACCTTGTTAGAAGACATATTATTACAAAAGAAGATGCAATGGCGAAAACCACAAAACCAGAAGAGTTAAGGAAACTAATTGGAATTTAAAGATTTACTCGTTAGCAGTTATGATTATAATTTGCCTGAAAGTCTAATAGCAAAATATCCTGCCTTTCCACGTGATAGTGCAAAGCTTTTAGTTTATGATAGGAAAAAAGACAAAATAACTCATACTATTTTTAAAAATATTTTGGATTTTGTAGGAGATAAAAGATTTATTTTTAATAATACTAAAGTAATTAAAGCTAGAATTTTTGGCAAAAAGACAAGTGGCGGTAAGGTTGAGCTACTATTAAATAGGCCATTTGGTGAAAATTTTTTAGTTTATATTAGAGGGAAGGTAAGAGTTGGTACAAAACTTTATTTTGATAAGGGGCTTTTAGCTGAAGTTGTAGAGTTGTTGGAAGATGGAAGCAGAATAGTTGAGTTTAAAGTTATAAGTTCCAAGTTACAAGTTCCAAGAAAAATTAGTTTTTTCGAGTTGGTAAAGATTTTAGAAGAAATAGGGCATGTGCCTTTGCCTCCGTATATTAAAAGAAGTGATGAAGCAATTGATGAGAGAGAATATCAGAGTGTATTTGCTAAAAAAGAGGGTGCCGTTGCCGCTCCTACTGCTAGTCTTCATTTTACAGACAAACTACTTAACAAAATTTCTAAAAAATCATACTTAACACTTCATGTTGGGGCTGGGACATTTAAGCCGGTTGAGGTTGAGGATATAAGAGAGCACAAAATGCATAGTGAGTTTTTTGAGATTCCTCTTAATACTGCTAAAATTCTTGATAGTGATGAAGAAATTGTAGCAGTTGGAACTACAGTTACAAGAACAGTTGAATATTATGCAAGAGAGAAAAAACTCTCAGGTGAGTGTGATTTGTTTTTAAACCCGATAAATCCACCAATTCGTGTAAATCATTTACTCACAAACTTTCATCTTCCAAAATCAACACTTATAATGTTAGTAGCTGCTTTTATTGGAAGAGAAAAAACACTTCAAATTTATCAAGAGGCAATAGAAAAAAAATATCGTTTTTATAGCTATGGAGATGCTATGCTAATAATTTAAGTTTTAAGTACCGAGTTCCTAGTTCCAAGTTTAATATTTATTAGTTTTGTATATAAGTTTTCTTGATTATTTGGAACTTGGAACTTTGGAACTTGGCTACTCTATAATTTTATCTGCCCACATACTAAATTGAAATTCTGGTAATGCTCCCATTACTCTATCAACTTCTATACTTTCTTTGAGTGCAATAATAGTTGGAATACTTCTAATACCAAATTCTGCTGCAACTTCAGGCACTTCTTCAGTATTAACTTTTAAAAAGTTGGCCTTTAGAGGATAATTTTTTGCAACACTCTCAAATGTTGGTGCAAACATTTGACAAGGACCACACCATACAGCCCAAAAATCAACAATTACAGGTACATTAACATTGCTTACTATTTTTTTAAATTCTTCAGTATTGTTAATAGCAATAGGTTTATTATCTAGTAAGTTTGATTTGCATTTTCCACATATAGCTTTTTTATAGCTATCTTTTTTTGGTAGTTTATTTAAGCTTTTACAATGCGGACATGCTATTATAATAGTTTCCATCTTTCCCCTCCATTATTTTTAGTGTGATTGTATCAAGTTTATATAGTAATGTCAAATCATAGTTTAACAATTTTTGCTCCATAACCTCCCATATGAGGTGGTGCATCTTTAAATTCTTTTACCAAAGGATGGTTTTTTAGAAGTTCTGTTACCCCTTTTGCTAAAATTCCTTTACCAATTCCATGATATATCCATACTTCTTCAAGTCCTGCAAGAGCTGCATCGTTTAAATATTTTTCTGTCTTCTCAAGAGCTTCTTCAAGTCTCATTCCGTGCAAGTCAAGTTTTACATCAATTTTTGTCGGTTTTGGTTTATAAATTTTTGTTTCTTTTTTTATAGGTACCATATATGGTTTTAAGGCTGATTTTGAGATTAGAAGTTTTTTGCCATCAAACTCTACAATAGCATTTTTGCCTTTAACTTCAAGTACTGAACCTATTGAATTTCCATATTTTACAATATCACCAACTTTAAATTCTTTTTTAATTTCTTCTTTTTTAATTTTAATATTTGATCGAATTTTATTTGCTTCGTTTAGTTTTCTATGAGCATCTTTAATTGATTTTGCTTTTATTGCTTCTTTTGCTGCTTTTATAGCGGCATTGTATTCTTTTAGTAGTTTTTCTTTTTCTTTTTCAATTCTTTCATTAAATTCTTCTTTTTGTCTAATTAGAGATTCTTTTAAAAACTTAACATTTTCTAACTCTTTTTCTAATGCTTTTATTTTTTGTTTTTGGGTAAGTTCTAACTCGGCTGATTTTTCGATTAAGTTATCAAGTTTTTCAAGGTCATCTGAGTATTCTTTTTTTGCTTTATTGATTATATTTAGAGGAATACCATATCTTTTTGCTGTCTCAAATGCATAACTTTTTCCAATAGTTCCCTTTATAAATTCAAAGGTTGGTTTTTGATTTTTTTCATCATAAATTGCAGCGAGAAGTTCGACTTCTTCATGTTCAGCAAGCAAACTAGCTAGTCTTTTATGGTGAGTTGTAATTACTATTCGATTTTTTTTAATAAGCTCTTCAATAATTACCTTAAATAAACTTGCAGCTTCATTTGCATCGGTTCCAAGCTCTATTTCATCAACACCAATTAACGTATTTACTTTTGAAAAAACTTCTTTAAATTCTTTTATCCTTCCAGCAAATGTGGAGATATCATTTTTTACATTTTGTGGGTCATCAATTATTGGTTTTATATCTTTAAAGTGAGGGACTATTGAATTTTCTCTAACTTTCATTGGAAGTAAATATTTACTCATAAAAGCAGCACTTAAAATTGATTTTAAAAGCATTGTTTTGCCACCAGCATTTACACCAGTAATTATTAAGACTTCTTTTTCCCATTCAAGATTTATAGGTTTACATTCTTTAAGTGCTGGATGACAAAAGTCTCTTAAGCTTATTTTTTTAGTGTTAAATGAAGGCATAATAAACTCAAGATTTTCATTTTTTGCCATAAATACTCTTGCCTGCAGAGAATCAAATTTATCAAATTCAATATTTATAAATTCTAAAAATTTCACCCAAATTCTCAGAGTTTCACTAAAATTTTTAGCAATTTCGTAAAGTTTTTCTTCTTTTATACTTTCTAAATCATCAAGATCTCGTTTTATTTTTTCAATGCCTCTTGGAAATACATAGAAAAACCCTGAAGAACTTCTTCCAAGAATTTCAGCATCAAGGACTTTATTAAATCCTCCTCTAACTAATAAACATTCCTCTCCTTGGAAATGAGTTTGCTTATCTACTAAAAAACTTTCAAGTTTTTTTGAGTTTAAATATTTATAAAGCTCTTTTCTAATTTGTGCTTTCTTTTCTGATATTTTTTCATTTATAATATCAATTTCTTCAAATCCTATAACTTCACCTTTTTCATTGTAATGTTTAAGTAGTTTATTAATTTCATCTGGAATTTTTATCTTATCAAACCATTCAGCTAAATCTTGCCAGTTTCTACTTTTTAGATATTTAAAATAATTAATTATTTTCACAAATTCAAATATTTGGTCATGCTTTAATACACCAAATTTTTTTAGGTGCATTAGTTCTCTATCAAGATTTTTGATATTAGGAGGAGAGGTAAAGTCTTTATTTGACAATTTCTTTAGATATTCATAATTTTTTCTAATATCTCCTATAAGAGTATAGTCTTTTTCCCTTGCAAAAAGAGAAGTTAATTTTTCAATATAGTCAACTAAGTCTAATTTTTTAACCATTTTTTACCTTATAAAATCAATATATTCATTTTTGTATTTAACGTAATTTCTAGCATTTTCATATATTTTTTCTACTTCTTCATCTGTAAGGCTTCTTACAACCTTAGCAGGGCTTCCAAGAATTAGGCTTCTAGGAGGGAATTTTTTACCGCCTGTAACGAGTGCTCCAGCTCCAACTATTGATTCATCACCTATTTCTGCGCCATCAAGAATTGTAGCACTCATTCCAATAAGACATGCATTTCCGATTTTGCAGCCATGAAGCATTACTTTATGTGCTATTGTTACATCATCTCCAATAATTGTTGGATGTCCGTCTCCTATTTTTTTTTCATTTTTGAAGTGAGTTACATGAATCATTGTTAAATCCTGAATAGAAGTGCGAGCTCCTATTTTTATATAATGCACATCGCCTCTAATCACACAGCCAAACCAAACTGAGCTATCTTCACCTATTTCTACATCACCAATAATATCAGCGCTTGGAGCTATCCAAGCACTTTTAGCAATTTTTGGAAAATCATTTTTATAGCGTAAAATCATCACTTCTCCTTATTTCATTTTTTTAAGTTCTTCAATTTTATCTCTTAACATTGCTGCTTTTTCAAATTCAAGTGCTTTTGCAGCTTCTTGCATTTCTTTTCGAAGTTTATTAATTATTGCTTTTTTTTCTTTAGGTGGAATTTTGTTTTTGTTTTTAAGTTCTTTACTTATTGCTTCATATCCTTCTTCTTTTAAAGATTTATCAAGTTTTCTAATTACACTTTTTGGAGTAATGCCGTGAATTTTATTATATTCTTTTTGTCTAATACGTCTACTTATTGTTGTTTTAATAGCTCTATACATCGAGCCTGTTATTTTATCTTTTATTTTTTCTAAAATTTCCAAATCATCATCTAATAGAATTCTTTCTTCTATTTTATTTGCAAACATCAAAACTCTTCCGTTTACATTCCTAGCAGCCCTTCCCATTGTCTGAATTAGGCTTGTCTCACTTCTTAAAAATCCTTCCTTATCAGCATCTAGTATTGCTACAAGAGAAACTTCTGGCAAATCAAGTCCTTCTCTAAGAAGGTTGATTCCAATTAACATATCAAATTCACCACTTCTTAAACCTCTTATTATTTCATTTCTTTCAACTACATCAATGTCACTATGCATATATTTAACTTTAAGACCCATTTCAAGATAATATTTTTGAAGTTCTTCAGCCATTTTTTTAGTAAGAGTTGTTACTAAAACTTTTTCACCTTTACTTATAACTTCTTTTGCTCTGTCATAAAGAGTAGCTACTTGATTAAGGCTCGGAAGTAGTTCTACTATTGGATCAAGAAGCCCTGTTGGTCTTATAATTTGTTCAGCTACACAAGTTGATACACTAAGTTCAAATTCTCCCGGAGTTGCTGAGACAAAAAGATAGTGAGGTGCTTTATTAATAAATTCATCAAACTTATATGGTCTATTGTCAAGTGCACTTGGAAGTCTAAATCCATATTCTACTAATACTTCTTTTCTAGCTCTATCGCCATTATACATTCCACGAAACTGTGGTAAGCTCACATGGGATTCATCTACAATAACAAGATAAGGCTTATCTTTAATTTCAAAATAGTCAAGCAGTGAATATGGCGTTTCACCAGGTTTTTTGCCTGTTAAGTGTCTTGCATAATTTTCTATTCCTTTGCAAGTTCCAGTGGTTTCAAGCATTTCTAAATCAAACTCAGTTCTTTGTTTGAGTCTTTGGTATTCTAAAATTTTACCCTCTTTTTCAAATTCTTTTAATCTCTCCCCTAGTTCTTTTTCAATAGAATTAATAGCTTCGGCTAATCTACTTGCACCTACTATAAATTGATTTGCAGCGTAAATTGTAATTTCTTTAAGGTCTTGAAGTTTTTCATTTGTTATATAATCAATTGTATAAATTCTATCAATTTCATCTCCAAAAAACTCAACTCTAATAACATCGTCTTCAAAATATGTTGGAAAAATATCAATAACTTCTCCATTTACTCTAAAATTTCCTCTTTCAAAATATTTATCATTTCTATTGTATCCCATGCTAAGTAGTCTTAGCATAAATTCTCTTTGGTTTATCTCATCACCAATGGCAATTTTAGCTACCATTTTTTTATATTCAAGAGGGTTACCTAGACCATATAGAGCTGACACGCTGGCTATTACGATTACGTCGTCATATTCAAGTAAACTAGCAGTTGCTGATACTCTTAGTCTCTCAAGTTCGGCATTTATTGAAGCATCTTTTTCAATAAACAGATCTTGGCGTGGAAGATAAGCTTCTGGCTGATAATAATCATAATAACTTATAAAATATTCTACATGATTTTGAGGAAAAAACTCTTTAAACTCACTATAAAGTTGAGCTGCAAGAGTTTTATTATGAGTTAGAATTAAAGTCGGAATTTGAAGTTTTTCTATAATATTTGCCATTGTAAAAGTTTTACCACTTCCGGTAACACCAATTAAAGTATTGTATCTATTGCCTTTTTTTATACATTTACTTAAAGTTTCTATAGCTTGAGGTTGATCACCAGTTGGTTTGTAATTAGAATTTAATTTGAACAAATTTCTCCTTTTTATTATAATTATAGCAAATATATAAAAAGGAAGGAAAATGGACTTACTTGCTAAATTAAATGAAAAAATTGAAGATTTAATTAAAAATTATGAAAGTTTAAAAGAAGAAAATGAAAAATTAAAATTAGATCTTCAAAACACAAAACAACAGCTTGAAGAAAAAGAAGCTTCTTTGCTTGAATGTCAAGAAGCTATGGCACTTAAAGAACTTGAACTTGAAGAAGTATTAGCTAAAATAGAAGCAATTCTTGGTAAATAATGAAAAAAATTTCTGTCTCTATAATGGGGGAAAAGTTTGAGCTTGAACTTGAAGAAGAGTTTTTTGAGTTTGTAAAAGAGGACTTAGTTAAATTACAAAATCCAACTCCTCGTGAACTTCTTTTTTTGGTTTTGGAAAAAAATAAAAAAGAATTTACTACAAAAAAAGAGATTGAAAAGATTTTAAAAAAAATAAATAAGAGTTAAGGATGAAAAAAGGGGCTTTTACTATTATTGAGTTAGTTTTTGTTTTGGTGGTTATTGGTATTTTAGCTTCAATTGCTGTTCCTAGATATTTTGCACTTGGTGATTCTGCTCATGAAGCAAATTTGATATCTTTTGTAAGGACTTTAAATAGAACTACCGGAGAAGATTTATGGGCTAGAAGTATAAATGAGGGTAAAAATGGTAGTATAACTAACCTAACTAGTCCTGAAGATGCAAACTTTTTATCTAAATATATAGATATCCCTAAAGAGATTAATGCAAGCAGTATAGACTTGAAAAAATGTGGTAATGATAAATATCAAACTATTATGACTGCAAATAAAGATATAGCAGGAGATGACTTTAATATAACTTGTAAAGATGGGACTGCGACTACTGCTCCATATTTTAGATTAATCAGGATTAAAGATAATAAAGTTTTAGTTAGTAGAGATTAATTTGTTATAAATTTCACATATGTCAAATGATTGTAAAATATATATAAAAATTTATTAAATCTTTATTAAAAAAAATTTTTTTATGGTACAATTTTCCCAAAAAAGGATTAAATATGAAAAAAGCATTTACAATGATTGAACTGATCTTCGTAATTGTAATCTTAGGTATTTTAGCAGCAGTTGCTCTTCCGAAATTCTTAGGTGTTGCAGAACAAGCACATGAGGGAAATTTAAAGTCATTTGTTGGAACATTAAATAGAAGTGTAGGACCAACTCTTTGGAGCACATCAATATCTAATGGTCATAATGGTGATATTTCATATACAGGGTTAACAGAAAATAACATTACCACTTATGTAGATTTGCCTAAAGAAATTGGTACTGTAAAATTATCTGAATGTAATGATTCTACTAAAGATAAAGTAGTTATTCAAATAAAAGAAGCCGTAGCAGGTACAGATTATGTTATTACTTGTAGAGATGGAAATGCAAATCAATCACCTAAATTTAAATTATATAAATGTAATGGAACCAATGCTTCAACTGATTGTGGAATTGCAGATGGAACTGACATAAGTACAAAAACTAATGTTACAGAAGTAAACTAATTTTTAGCTAAGTAAATTTTATTATGAAAAATTCATTTACACTACTTGAACTTATTTTTGTAATAGTAATAATAGGTATTTTGGCAGGGGTTGCCCTGCCAAAACTATTTACTGGGATTTCTGATGCAAAACTAGCAAAAGCAAAAACTCAAATTGCTACAGTTCGTGCTGGTATATCTTCTGCGTATTCTAAAAATATAATGTCAGGAAATATAGATATATGTCCTGAGCTTGAAGAAAGTACTAGCGATGGGATGCTTTTTGAAAAAATATTATCAACACCTATAAAAGAAAATGCCACAGATATTAAATGGTCTTTTGTTTCTGATGACTCTAATAAGAGTATATACAAATTAGAAATAGACTCAGCTCAAGCTACATTTACTTATGAAAAAAATGCTTCAAAAAGTTGTCCGTTTAAATGTAATAGCGGGACACTTTGCGATAAACTACAATGAAATATTATGAAGTAGCAATTTTAAATACTCCTACTGCTTTTATCTATCAATCAGATAAAGTTTATAAAAAAGGTGATGTTGTTAAAGTTTTTGTAAGAAATAAAGAGAAATTTGGAATTATTTTAAAAGAAGTTGAAAAACCAAAATTTGAGTGCAAAGATATAATTGAAAAAATTTATGAATTTAATGAGTCTTATATAAAAATTATTGAATTTATAAGTTTTTACTATTTCTGTTCTATTGGTGAAGCGGCGGGACTTTTCTATTTAATTGAGAATGGAAAATGGAGAATTGAGAATGAAGAATTGAAAGAACATAAAATAAATATTGGAATAAATTTAACCCAAAAGCAAAAAGAAGCTTTGGATTTTTTAGAAAAAAATGATGTTAGTATTCTTTTTGGTGATACAGGAAGTGGGAAAACTGAAATTTATATAAAACTAATTGAAAACACTCTAAAACAAGGAAAAACGGTGCTTTTTTTGCTTCCTGAAATTGCAATAACTTCTCAAATGGAAAAAAGACTTAAAAAGCATTTTGGTGATAGTCTTGCTATTTGGCATAGTAAAATAACTAAAAAGAAGCGAGGGGAGATTTTAAAAGACTTAGTAAATGGAAAAATAAGAATAGTAGCAGGGGCTAGAAGTGCACTTTTTTTGCCTTTTTCTAATTTAGGACTTATTATTGTGGATGAAGCTCATGATGAAGCATTTAAGTCTGAACAAATACCAAAATATAATGCAAAGGATCTTAGCATTTATTTTGGAAAAGTTTTGAATGCTAAGGTTGTGCTTGGAAGCGCAACTCCTCTTGTAAGTGATTTGTATAAATTTCCTGTCTTTAGGTTAAAAGGTACTTTTTTTAATACTAAAAAAACTCGTTATTTTAAAGAAAGTTTTGATGAATTTATAATAAATAAAATAAAAGAAAAACTCAAGAGTAATAAGCAAGTAATTATTTTTATTCCGACAAGAGCTCATTTTAAGTATATGATATGTAAAGACTGTGCAAAGGCTATTCATTGTAAGTATTGTGATGTAGCAATGAGTATTCATAAAGATAAATTAGCTCTTAAGTGTCATTATTGTAACTATACAACAAAAATACCTAATATTTGTCCAAATTGTGGAAGTGAAGAGTTTATAAATGAAAGAAAAGGAACAAGTGAAATTGTAGAAGAACTTCGTGAGCTTTTTAAAGAAGCAGTTATTGAAAAGTTTGATAGAGATATAGTTACTTCAAAAAGTAGAATAGATAAACTTTTAAAAAGATTTTCCAATAAAGAAATAGATATTCTTGTAGGTACTCAAATGTTAAGTAAAGGGCACGATTATCCAGATGTTGCACTGAGTATAGTTTTAGATATTGACTTTTTACTTAATAGTGCAGACTATCGTGCAAGAGAGAGAGCTTTTGCTTTGTGCAGGCAAGTTGAAGGAAGAGCTGGTAGAAAAGAAGATGGAGAGGTTATAATACAAACGTTAAATCCTGAATTTTTTGATAGAGAATATGAAGAGTTTTATGAAGAAGAGATAGAGTTTAGAAAAGATCTGGGTTATCCTCCATTTAATAGGCTTTGTAAAATTGAATTTGTTGATAAAAGAAAAGAAATTGCAAAAAAGAATATGGAAGATTTTGTAACGTGTATAGGCAAAAGAGATGAATTAATAGGTTTTGGAGAAGCACCAATTTTTAAATTACACAATAAATACAGATTTTTTGTTTTATTTAAAGGTAAAAATCTTCATAAGATTATTTATCCATGTATTGATTTAAGTAAAGCAAAAGTGGATATGGATTCGATAAATTTTATCTAAATTGTAATTGAGGTGTTAATTTGACAAGGGGGGGGGGTAAAGGTGTATAATAAAAAAAATTTAAAGGATTATAAATGAAAGGATGGTTTAAAAAAGAAAAAAGCGATAATAATTTTCTAATAGAAAATCACAAGCTTCAAGAAAAAATAAAAGAATTAGAAGAAGAACTTTCAAAACTTGAGCAAGAAAATATAAATTTAAAGAATCAATTAAATAAAAAAGAATTACAAATTGATAAGTTAAATTTATGTTATTCTTGTTTGAAAAATGTAGAAAGCAATTTAACAATAATAGCCGAAGATACGCACAATAATATTAATTATTTTGCAAATATGACAAAAGATAATGAACAAGTAAAAGAGGAAATTGTTGATATTAGAAAAGTATTTGAAAAATTTTTAAAAGAGATAGATGCACTTATGAAATTTTCTAGCATTGCAATAGAAAATATAGATAATTTAAATGAAAGTGTAGATAATATAAATAGTGTAATTAATTTGATTAAAGATATAGCAGATCAAACAAATCTCTTAGCATTAAATGCTGCAATTGAAGCAGCTAGAGCTGGTGAACATGGAAGAGGGTTTGCAGTTGTGGCAGATGAGGTTAGAAAATTGGCTGAGAGAACTCAAAATGCAACAAAAGAGGTAGAAGTTACTATAAATGTGTTAAAACAAAATTCATCAAATATGACTGATGAAGGGAAAAATCTAGATAATATTATTAATGAAATGCAAAATTTTATGAATGAATTTAAAGAAGGTTTTGATAATTTAAGTTCACTTGATGATAGACTTTTTTCAAGATTTAGTCATTTAGCTGATGCTTTAACAGCAATAGAACAAAAAATTAATAATCTACTTTTTAAAATTAAAAATTATAAAGAAAAAATAATGGGGGATGGTAAGTATAGTGAAGACATTGGAGCACATAGCTTTGATACTTGGTATGAAGGTGTAGGAAAAGAGGCTTTTAGTGAAACTAACTCATATAGAGATATTAAGTCTACTCAAAGCAGATTTGAAAATCATCTAAAAGACAGTATGGATTTGAGTATGAAAGATTCGCTTAAATCTTTTAAAAAGGCAGAATTAGAAACAATACAAATGTATAAAGATTTAGATAATATGATTAAGGAAAAATAGAATGGAAATTTTAAAAGAAGATTTTTTAAATAAAGCTACTTTAATAATAGAAAATGAAGAAAAATTAAAAAAAATTGAAGTTATTTTATCTGAATTGTTAATTAAATGCACTAAAGCATTTGAATTAAGAGAGGCTGTAGTAATATTGGATGAAGATTTGAAAATAATAGAAGTTGATGATGTTTTTAAAGATTTTTTAAAGAGAGATTTTTTAAGTCATTCTTTTTATTCTCTTTTTTCAGATAAATTTATAGATATTTCTATGAAATTTATAGAAAATGTAAAAAATAAAAAGTTTTTTTCACAAAAGAATGTACCTCTTATTAATGGTGAAATTGCTGATATAAAAGGAGAAAGTTTTAATATTAATAAAAAAAATTATTATTTTATAAGTTTTAGAAAAAAAGAGATAAATTCCGTGATGTATGAATTAAATGTAATTGATGAAGAAATTGCAAATTTAGTCCTTAGGGTTAGGGATTTTGAAAGCTTAATGCAAGAGATTTTAAAAGTTTTTATTAGTTCTAAACTATTTGATTTTGGATGGGTGGCAAAGATTGATAATGAATTAAAGCGAATAATACCAATTACTACATTAAATGATGAAGAGGAGGATATAGAATTTAAAAGTCAAATTTTTGACTTTGATTATTTTAAAGGAATACTTGATGTGTTGATTCACAATAAAGAGTTTATTGTAACAGATATAAAGTTTAGAGAAAAAGAGTATAAAAAAAATATAATTTTTCCTATTTATAGAAAATGGGAGTATTCAAAAGAAAATGAAATAGCCTATGTAGTACTTTTATATTCCAAAGAAAATTTAAGTTTTCATCAAGAGGAGATAGTTTTACTTAAAGAGATAATTTATAAAATAAATATTGCAATTACTGATTTGTTTATGAAAGAAAAAGCAAAAATAATTTTTTTTACTGATGTTTTAACTTCTATACCTAAAAGAGAACTATTTATAAAAGATATTCAAGAAAATATCAAAGAAAAAGTTCCATTTGCAATTGTAATTATTGATATTGATAAATTAAAAAAAGTAAATGATGTTTTAGGATTTTGGGCAGGAGATAAGGCTATTAAAAATTTATCTTCATTTTTAATAGATAATTTAAAAAATTGTTTTATTGCAAGAATTGGTAGTGATGAATTTGGAGTAATAATAAAAGGAGATAAATATAAAATATTTGAGAAATTAAATAAAATTTTGCAGTTTAATGAAAAAATAGTTCAAATTAATGGAAATGAAGTATATTTACCCATAAGTGTTGGAGTAGCTTTTTATCCTGATGATGGAGTTAAAGAAGAGGACTTAATTTTGAAAGCTGAAAAAGCTTTAGGAATTGCAAAAAAAAGAGGTGGAAAAGGAATAAGTTATGCAAAATCTTCTTTTACTCTGCTGCCAAAGGATTATTTAGAATTAGAAAAAGAACTACAAAAAGCAGTTAAGAATGATGAATATACAATTTATTATCAGCCTATTATTGATATAAAAGAAAATAAAATATGGGGAGTAGAAGCACTTCTTAGGTGGAAATCTAAAAAAAGAGGTCTTGTGAGTCCTGCAAAGTTTATTCCTATACTTGAAGATAGCGGATTAATTAATGAAGTGGGAGATGTAATTATTAAAAAAGTTTTAGTTGATTCAAAAGAGTTTAATGAGTTATTTTTTACTTTTTCAATTAATGTTTCAGTAATACAGCTTCTTTCTCAAAATTTAGCCTTAAAACTTATTAAAGAAATTGAAGCAATTAATGCTAATAAAGAGAAAATAATTGTTGAAATTACAGAATCAGTTTTAATGGAAAATATAGATATTGTTATGCCTCAGTTAAGACTATTAGAAAAAGAAGGTATAAAAATAGAAATAGATGATTTTGGAACTGGTTATTCATCTCTTAGCTATTTAAAACGACTTCCTATTAGCGCTTTAAAAATAGATAGAAGTTTTGTAAAAGATATTTTAGTAGAGAAAGAGGATAAACATATTGTGCAAGCTATCATTTCAATGGCAAAAGCAATGAATATAAGAACTATTGCAGAAGGAGTTGAAAGTAAGGAAGCAGTAAATGAGCTGAAAAAAATGGGAGTTGATTATATTCAAGGATTTTATTTTGCGAAACCTATGCCAAAAGAAGAGCTAAGAGAATTTTTAAGTTCTTTTTAATTTATTAGGATCAATTGCTACTTTATAATCTGGGTCGTCTTCTTCATATGTACAATATGGTCCTGCAATCTCTAATAGTTTTTTACATTCATGGCTTAGATGTATAATAGTTAGTTTTTTCCCAGCTTCAAGGTATTTTTTTGTAATTTTATCGATAGCTTCAACACCACTTGCATCCATTACTCTTACATTTTTAAAATCCATTACCACATTTTCTGGATCATTTTTTACATCAAAACTTTCAAGAAAACTTCTAGTACTTCCAAAAAATAAAGGTCCTTCAAATTCATATATTTTTTTATTACCTTCCATTTTTGTTTTAAAATATACTCTTGCGTGTTTCCAAGCAAATACAAGTGCAGATATTATAACTCCGCTAATTACAGCAATTGCAAGGTCTGTAAAAATTGTAACAATAGTTGTAAAAATTAAGACAAAAGCATCTTCTTTTGGCATTCTTTTTAATTTATCAATACTTGCCCATTCAAATGTAGCAATACTTACCATAAACATAATACCAATTAAGACTGCAAGAGGTACTAGGGATATCAGTTTTGATAAAAACACAATATATAAAATAATCATAATGGCTGCTGTAATACCACTAAGTCTTCCTCTTCCACCTGATGTGTGATTTACAATTGTTTGACCAATCATTGCACATCCAGCAGTTGCACCAAAAAGTCCACAAGCAGTATTTCCAAGTCCTTGTGCTATTGCTTCTTTATTTCCATTACCGCGAGTATTATCCATTTCTTCTAATACTTCCATTGTTAGAAGCGTTTCAATAAGTCCTACAAGTGCAATAATTATAGAATATGGCAAAATTATTTTTATAGTTTCCAGGTTTAGTGGAGCTAGTGGAATATGAAATGATGGGAAGTTTCCTTTAATATCTGCTAAATCTCCAACAGTTTTAATGTTTATATTGAAAAAATAAACTATTGCGGTAACTAAAACAATAGCAATAAGTCCAGCTGGAATTGCTTTTATGAATTTTGGACCAAAATACATTATTGCCATAGTTAAAATTACAAAAACATAAACCCAAAGATTGTTTTCAAAGAATTCGAGTTGGCTTGTAGCAATTACAATTGCTAAACCATTTACAAATCCATAAACTACCGGCATTGGTACAAGTCTAATAAATTTAGCTAATTTTAATACTCCTATTAAAATTTGAATTATTCCAGCAAATACTACAGCCCAAAAAAGATATTCAACCCCATAATTTTTGACAAGACTTACAACCACAACAGCAATGCTTCCAGCAGCTGCTGAAATAAGCCCTGGTTTTCCTCCAATTATTGCCGCAATTAATCCTAAAATAAATGCAGTATAAAGTCCTACAATAGGAGAAATACCAGCAATTAATGCAAACCCTACAACTTCTGGAACTAAAGCGACTGAAGTTACAATTCCTGCTAATATATCATTTTTTGCACTTTTTGCGTTATAATTTTGCAATATTTTAGAAAACAAGTATAATCCTTTAAAAATTTTTGAGGCAAAATTATATCGAAAAGGATAAAAAATGTTTGAAAAAAAGGGCGAATATTATACGAATAAAGATGAAAGTTTTTTAAATAGTTCAGATTTAATAATTTTTTATAAAACAGAACCAAAAAAACTTGTAAAAGATTATATAGTTATAGGAGGAAGTGAAGAATTTTCAAAAGTTGATATATTAAAAACCTCAAAAAAATTACCACTTTTATTAGCTAGACTTGCTTATGTTTTTGAAGTTTATGATGAAGACTTAAAAGAAAATATGGATTTTGAAGATTTTGTTGAAATTGTGTTAAAGTCAGTTAGAGTAAAAAAAGAAATTCAAAATCACAGTACTACTCTTGAAGAAGTTGCAGGAGTACTTTATTTAATAAATAACGCTAAAAAAATCAGTGTAATAATTGGTGATATTGATAAAGAAGAAATGGAAAACTTACTAAGCTTTCTTAAAATGTTTGAAAGTAAGGTTGGAGTTTTTAGTAAAAATGAAATAAGTGATCTTGAATTTTATGGAATATAAGGAGTAAAAATGCAATATTTATTAAACACTTATTCGAGATTTGATGTTGAGTTTGTAAGAGGTGAGAATGCTACACTTTGGGATAAAGATGATAGAGATTATATAGATTTTACAAGCGGTATAGGGGTTGTAAGTGTAGGACATGCAAATGTGAGGCTAAGCAATGCAATTAGTGAGCAAGCAAGTAAAATCATACATATTTCAAATCTTTATAGAATTTCGCCTCAGGAAGAACTGGCAGAGATTTTAGTTACAAAAAGTGGTCAAAACGCAGCAGGTGTGTTTTTTTGTAATTCAGGAGCTGAAGCGAATGAGACTGCTATTAAGATTGCTAGAAAGTATGGTGAAGTAGATGGAGAAATTAAAAGATATAAAGTAATTACACTTGAAAACTCATTTCATGGTAGAACAATCTCTACTCTAAAAGCTACAGGACAAACTAAGTTTCATAAATATTTTGGACCATTTCCTGATGGGTTTGAGTATGCAAAAGATATTGATGATATTTATAATAAAATAGATGAAAAAACAGTTGCTGTTATGATTGAGTTAATTCAAGGAGAAGGTGGGGTTAATCCTTTTGATATTGAAAAAGTTCAAGCTCTTGAGGATAAACTAAAAAAACAAGATATTTTACTAATAGTTGATGAAGTGCAAACTGGAATTTACAGAACAGGAAAATTTTTAGCAAGTAATTTATATGGGATTAAACCAGATATTATAACTCTTGCAAAAGGGCTTGGCGGAGGAGTTCCAATTGGAGCAGTAATTACAAGACTGACAGATGTTTTAAAACCAGGTGACCATGGTTCAACATTTGGTGGTAATTATCTATCAACTCGTGCTGGAATTGAAGTAATTAAAATTCTTGATGAGTATAAGAAAAGCGGTCAGTTAAAAGAGATAATAGAGTATTTTGATAATAAGTTAGTTGAAATTGCAAAAGAGTTTCCTGATAAATTTGATAGTATTAGTGGTTATGGGTTGATGAAAGCATTAAAAGCTCATTCAACAGAAATTAGAGATGAAGTTGTAGCACAAGCTTTTGAGAAAAGAGTACTTGTTCTTAAAGCCGGAATTAAAGCAGTAAGATTTTTACCACCTCTTACTATTACAAAAGAAGAAATTGATGAAGGATTTCATAGATTAAAAGAAGTATTGAAATCTAAGTAGGAGAAAAAATGAGGAAAATTTTATTTTTTATTCCTTTTTTTGTTTATGCTGGAATTTTAAGTGAAATAAAACAAAAAGAGATAGATTTTGATAGATTAAAAACTATTAAAGATTCACAAGAGACAAAGAAAAGTTGGATAAATCCAATAATTTTTCAATATTCTTACCAAAAAGATAATACTTTAGGTTATCAAACTACTACAAATCTTTTTAGTATAAGTATAAATCAACCAATTTTTAAAAGTGGAGCAATTTATTATTCAATTAAATATGCAAATCTCTCTAAGAAATATAATTTAGACCAGGTTGAACTTCAAAAAAGAGCCTTAATAAAAAAGGCTTTAGACTTAGTTTATGATTATAAAATTTCAAAGCTAAATGAAAAAATCGTAAAATTAAAAATAAAAAATGCAAAAATTGATGTCAAAAGAAAAAAAGAGGCTTTTTTAAGTGGTAGTGGAGATTCTAGTTTACTTGATAATGCAATTTTAGGTCTTAATAGTTTAAAATTATCTTTAGAAGATATAAGAACTAACATTAATCAAATTAAATATTCTTTTGCAAATTTATCTGATTTAAATATAGATAATGTTAAATTGCCTCATTTTAAACTTATTTCAAAAGATAAGTTTTTAAATGAGAATATTGAGTTAAACTCTCAAAAGATATATAAAAAGATAAAAAATTATCTTTATAAAATGCAAGTAGGAAATCAATTGTTAACAGTATCTTTTAATGGAAGTTATAATTATAAAGAAACTGAAAACAAAAAAATAGACAAACAAAACTATTATATAGTTGGGATTAGTGCTAGTGTGCCTCTTGATGTTAATGCTAAAACAAAAATTGAAAAAACAAAAATCGACTATTTAAAATCGCAAGTTTTGCTTCAAGATAAAATAAAAGAGCTCGTAAATAATTATAAAATGACGATAGAAAAAATTAATTCATTAAAAAATAAACTTAAAATATATGACGAAAATGTTAAAATTTATAATAGCTTAATAAATTCTACTCAAGAATCAATAAAAGCAGGTACATCAACACTTTTAGATTTAGAAGTGCTTCAAAACTCTAAAATGCAAGCAGTTTTAAATAAAAGGATAGTTGAACTTCAAATTCAAAAGACACTTCTAGAATTATACTATAAACTCAATAATTTTTATAAAAAATAGACTTTTTTTCTCTTTTTGTGTGTAAAAAATAAACACTTCAGCTTTGAACTTCAGTTTTTCTCTCTTTTTTCTTAATTTTCATTTAATAAAGTTTTAAAATTTGAATGATTATTCATTTAAAGGAGAAATAGTGGAGAGTATTGTTTTTTTATTATTAACAATACTTGGATTTAAAATTTTTGCAATTCTAAAAATTGAAAATGTTAAAACTTCTTTTTTAATTGCAAGTGTTGCAGAAATTTTATATCTTGGTATTGGATTTTTAGGTTCATATGCACTAAGTGCTAGTATATTACATTTGGAATATCAAGTTGTATTTAGGGTACTAGCGATACTTATTTTGTTTGAATATTTTAGACATTATGGTGAAAAATTAGATAACTTAAAGGGAGTAGGATTTAATTTAAGTGGTGTTATTTTTGGATTTGCTATTTTTGGAAGTTTAGGAGTTTCGTTAATTACTTCAAAACAGCTTATATTAAATGCTTTATCTTCAGAAGGTTTATGGAATTTTGGTTATTTAATTGTTCTAATAAGTTTATTTCAAGCATATTATCTTATTACTTTATTTGAAAATATTGTCTTCAAAAAAGGAAGTTATAAAAAGATTAAATTTAATAACACTTTGTCAATAGCTATATTTACATTAGCTGGTATTGGTGTTTTTATTTTACCACAGCTTTATTTAATTATACCGGGACTTTTTAGCAATATTGATACTTATCATTTGAGTTTGGGATTTGATATAAATGGTATAAGAGGGATTTTTGCTTTAATTTTTGCATTTATTTCATTTATCGTGTTTGTGTATTCGTTTGATTATATTAAAAAATATAAAAAATTTTATTATTTAGCACTCTTTGTTTTGGGAGTAGCATTAATAGAACTTACTTTAAGTGATAAATTTGAGAGTTTTTATCTTTTTTGGGAACTTATGACAATTTCTTCTTATTTACTAATTATGCATAATAGAAGTGATGAATCTATAAAAGCTGCTAAAATCTATTTTTTGATGTGTATAGGTGGTGCATATTTACTTCAACTAGCTTTTTCAAGCTTTTATATTCAAGGAATAGATGAATTTTCTAAAATTACATCAATTTCATTAGATATTGCAATTATTCTATTTTTAGGATTTGGTGTAAAGGCTGGTATTGTACCTCTTCATAAATGGTTACCTCTTGCTCATCCAGCAGCACCTAGTAGTATTTCTGCACCTCTTTCAGGTATTTTAACAAAAGCTGGAGTTTTTGGAATTATTGTAGTAATTTATTTTATAGGATTTTATAATAAAACATTTTCATATTTACTTGTTGTAATAGGACTTTTAACACTTTTTTATGGTGAGATTAAAACTCTTTATGAGAAAGATATAAAAAGATTTTTTGCTTACTCTACTATTGGTCAAATTGGTGAAATTGTAACTATTTTAGGAGTTATGAATTCTCTTGCACTAACAGGTGCTTTGTATCATATAATAAATCATGCTGTTGTAAAAGACCTTTTATTTTTAAGTGCTGGTATTTTAATTTTGAGTGCTGGAAGTAGAAACCTTGATGACTTAAAAGGAATAGGAAAAAAACTTCCTTTGATAGCTTTTCCTTTAGGAGTGGGAATTTTTGCAATTGGTGCATTTCCTCCATTTGGTAACTTTAACTCAAAATTTTTGATGATTTATGCTGCGATTCAAAGTAATAACTTTTTAGTAGGATTTGGGCTTATTATTGGTTCAATTATTGGATTTATAGCAATGCTTAGAGTATTTAAAATTATTTTTTTGCTAAATCCTAAGAAAGAGTTTGTAAAAGTTGGGGGAATTAAACTATTTGTAGTTTATGTTCTTAGCTTTGTTTCTTTTCTTTTAGGAATTTTTGGAAAGAATGTAATTGATTTTATTGCTCTATCTGTTAATTCAACTTTAAATATTAATTCAGTAGCTCCTGAGTTTATTTTACAAACTCCAATTAGCATAGTTATTTTAGTAATAGGTGCAATATTTGTATACTTTTGTGGTAAAAATAGTAAAAATACTGGCATTTTAGCTGCTTCGTTTTCATTTTTGGCGTTTTTATTTGTATTAAATCAGCATTTCTCTCTTAATACATTTTTTGCGTCACTTGTATTATTTATGGCAATTCTAAACTTTATATATGCTGCAAAATATATGGACCATTCTCACAAACCATATAGATTCTTTACTAATTTTATGATTATGATAATAGGAATTATTGGAGTTAGTTTAAGTGATAATATTTATTCTATGTTTTTTTATTGGGAAATTATGGGGGGATGGGCATTATATATTGCCCTTGTTCATGAAGAAGATAGCTATTCAATTCGTGAAGGTAGTAAATATTTGATATATAATTTTGCTGGTGCTGGAATTTTGATGATAGGCCTTAGTGTTATTATGAAATATGGGTTTACATTTGAGGTATTGAAAACTATACCTTTAACAAATATAGTAGTGTTTGGAATTGTATTGCTTACTATTGGTTTCTTAGCAAAAGCTGCACAACTTCCTATAAGAATTGATTATCAAATGCACCCAAAACCAGCACCAACTCCAATTAGTGGATATATCTCAGCAGTTATGTTAAAAACAGGTCCTTTAATGCTAGTTACATTATTTTATTTAATTGCAGCAGGTATTAGTTTGAACAAAATATTAGCAATTGAAATAATATCGCATTTTGCAGCTGTAATAGGAGTTATTACAATTATAATGGGTGCTGCATTTGGATTGCTTACTAATTCTATGAAAAGACTTCTGATTTTCTTAACAGTTTCAGAAATCGGTTATATTATTGCAAGTATCTCGCTTGTAACATCTCAAGGTTTAGCAGGAGGTATATTACATTTAATTAATCATATGTTTTTTAAAGACTTGCTTTTCTTAAGTGCAGGGGCTATTTTTTATAAAACTGGCATTGACTCGCTTGATAAACTTGGTGGAATTGCTAGAAAAATGCCAATAACATTTGGAGTTTTTATGATTGCTGTATTTTCAACAGCAGGTGTACCTATGTTTAGCGGATTTGTTTCAAAATGGATGATATATCATGCACTTATAGCTAAAGGTTATGTATTTTTGGCAATTCTTACTCTTCTTGGAAGCGTGATGATATTACTAGTATTTGTTAAATTTATGCATAGTGCTTATTTTGGAAAAATGGATAAAAGTTTTGAAAAACTTGAGAAAGTTGATCTATTTATGTCAATACCAATGATTATTTTGGCAATTTTAAATATTATTTTAGGAATCTTCCCATATCTAGTACTTAAACCTATTAATTTAATTCTTGAAAGTTTTGGTTTCTCAGAAATTTATATAACTCTTACATCTGTTAGTATGGGTGGAGATACTTTAAATTTAGTTACCTTGGCATTTTATTTGTTACTTGCTTTAGGAGTTGGGTATTTAATGTTTTTATACAATAAAAAAACAAGAAAAACTCATATTTTCCTATCAGGTGTAAGAGATTTAAGTGAAAAAGAACTTCACATAAAATCTAATAATTTCTACGAAAGTGTAACTGAACTCATAAATAAAATAATCCAAATTATAAAAATGGTGTTTGGATTAAAAGGAGGATACATTGAGAGATAATTTAATTCATTTTTTTATTTTTCCTGGAGGAATATTTGCACTTTCTCTTGGTGTTTTAATGCTCTCACTTGAACGAATTATTGTTGCAAGGCTTCAAGGAAGAATAGGACCTCCTATCTATCAAAATTTTATAGACATTATAAAGCTTTTTAATAAAGAGATATTAATTCCTAAAGATGCAAAGACAAGTGTTTTTAAATATGCGTCTATTATTGGCTTTGCAGGAATGCTTGTTATGTTGTATTTTATCCCAATTCCAGGAGTTTATGAAGGTAGCAAGGTTAATAGTGATTTGATTTTATTAATTTATGTAATGGCCCTTCCAGCAATCGCTCATATATTAGGTGGAGGAGCATCAAGTTCGCCATATGCAGCAATAGCTGTGAATAGAGAGTTAAAGCTAATGCTTGTATATGAAACGGTATTTATGATTATTGCTTTTAGTATTGCATTATATGTTGGAAAAGGCGAAGCTGTTTTTTCACTAGAAAAAATTATGAATTATCAATTAGAAAATGGTAGTTTTTTATTTGATTGGAAATTTTGGCCAGCAGTTTTAGCTTTTATTATTTTTGTGTTATCAACTCTTGAGCTTCCTCCTTTCCAAGTAGCACATCATAATGACACTGATGTAATGGATGGATTTTTGATAGAACATGGTTCGATTCCTCTAGCTATTTATGAGATGACTGATGCTCTTAAAATTATACTTTTGAGTATTGTATTTCAAATATTCTTTTTCCCTGTAATAATTGTAGATGATATAGTGATTAATGTAGTATGGTTTATTGCAAAGACTATTGTTTTTGTTATGTTTTTTTCACTTCTTCATGCAATACTTCCAAGCTTTAGGATAGACCAGGCATTTAAATTTTTATTAATTGTCCCAACAACTTTAGCGTTAATAACTTTAGTTCTAGTGATTTTATCTCTTAAAGGAATAATATGAGTATTATTACAAAAAGCCCATTTTTATTCAGAATAAACACTGGTAGTTGTAATGGGTGCGATGTTGAACTTGCAACAACAGCTATGATTCCAAGATATGATATTGAAAGACTTGGATGTAGATACACTGGAAGTCCAAAACATGCTGATATTTTATTGGTAACTGGTCCAATTACAGCAAGAAGTAAACCATATTTGTTAGAAGTACTAGACGAACTTCCAAAACCTTTTGTAGTAATAGCGGTAGGTACTTGTCCTACCAGTTGTGGGATATTTAGAGATTCATATGCGATTGAAGGTCCTCTTGATAAATACATAAAAGTTGATGTAAATGTGCCAGGATGTCCACCAAGACCTCAAGCAATAATTGATGGAGTGGCGAAAGCTCTTGAAATTTGGAAAAGCAAAATAAGGAATGGTAAATGAGTGGTTTTTTAAAAATAGCAATAAGAAATTTATTAAAAGGACCTACTACTGACCCATATCCTTTTGGAAAAACTTTCGTACCTGATAAATTAAGAGGAAAATTAAAAGTTGATGCTGCTATCTGTACTGCTTGTGCTACTTGTGAGGAAGTATGTCCTTCAGGTGCGATTCATATAACAAAAAATGAAAATGTTTATGTACATACAACTTGGTATAACACATGTTGTTTTTGTGGGAATTGTGAATTTTTTTGTCCTACTGGTGCTATAAAACTTACAAATGACTTTCATACAGCAAATACAGAACAAGAAAAATATAAATTTATTACAGTAGCTATAATTAGTGAAAAAGAGTGTAAGAGATGTTTTAAAAAGTTTGTTCCGGCAACTAAGCCTCTTATAGAAAAATCATATCCTTGTATTAGTGATGATATTAATGAATTATTAGAGTTTTGCCCAGAGTGTAGGAGAAAATTAGCTTTTGAAAGGTTATATAAATGAAAGAGACTTTAAAAAGAAAAATAGTGATTGAGATAAAGAAGTTAAATGAAAATATTGAGTTAAAAGAGGACACTGATCAATTTGGGAATTTTCAATTATGGTTGAAATTATTTAATAGAAAAGACATATTACACATTGCTCAGCTTGTAAAAGATTTTGGAGGCAGATGTGTCATTATAACTGCTTATAACAATAAAAAATCTGGCAATAATGTTTTAGTTTATCATTTAGATATTGATGGAATTTTATTGAATGTTGAAGTTGAATTAACTGACAATACTATTGATTCTATTACTCCTATTTTGAAATCTGCTGATTGGGCTGAGAGAGAGTTTAAAGAATTGTATGGAATTAACTTAATTGATCATCCAAATCCTAAGAGACTTTTTTTAGATGAGAGTATAGATGAGGGTGTATTAAAAGATTACATTCCATTATCTCAGGCTATGAACGGTGCAGCTACTTGTACGCTTTGGGAAAAAATAGAAAGTGAAAAGGAAAATCATGAGCACTAGAATTCCAATAGGTCCGTTTCATATAGGACTTGAAGAACCAGTATATTTTAAAGTTGATATTAAAGGTGAGACTGTTGTAAATGTAGATATGATTAATGGTTTTGTGCATAGAGGTATTGAAGCACTAACAATGCAAAAAAATTTTTTTCAAAATTTAATTTTGACTGAAAGAGTGTGTTCTCTTTGTTCTAATAACCATCCATTTACTTATGTAATGGCAGTTGAAAAAATTGCAGGAATTGAAGTTAGTAAACGCGCAAACTATCTAAGAGTAATAGCTGATGAGGTAAAAAGAATAGCATCTCATATGTTTAACCTTTCAATGTTAGCTCATCTTATAGGATTTCATTCATTAATGACACAAACAATGGAAGCTAGAGAGATTATGCAAGATATAAAAGAGTCAATCTGGGGTAATAGGATGGATATGAGTGCTAACACTCTAAGTGGGGTTAAGTATGACCTTGATGAACCTCAGATTGAATATATTCTAAAACGTCTAGAAGAATTGGAACCTCAAGTTGATGAGTTAATGGATATATACTTTAATAATAGGATAGTAAAACTAAGAACAATAGGAGTTGGGATTTTACCAAAAGAAGAAGCTTTAGACCTTGGAGTTACAGGTCCCACTGCTAGAGGTAGTGGAGTTATGAATGATGTCAGAATTAAAGCTCCTTATGCGGCTTATGATGAATTAAAACCTAAAATCATATTAGAGGAGGGTGGTGATGTATATGCAAGAATGAAAGTTAGATGGAGAGAAGTAAAAGATTCTATTAGACTTGTTAGAGTTGCAGTCAATACTTTACCAGAAGGTCCGGTTGTAATTCAAAAGAGACCTCATATACCCGCAGGAGTTGCAGTAATAAGAACTGAAGCTCCTAGAGGCGAGTTAATTTATTACTTAAAAACAAATGGAACTCAAAAGCCTGAGAGAATGAGATGGAGAGTTCCTACTTATATGAATTGGGAAGCGTTAAAGGTGATGATTCCGGGTAATAAGTTGAGTGATGTTGCTTTAATCTTTAATAGTATAGATCCATGTATTTCGTGTACTGAGAGATAGTATGAGTATTCAGGTTACCAAGTTTCAAGTAATAAAAAAGTGATAAAAAAGGAGAGTAAATGGCTAATAAGTTTATATTTGCAGATGCGAAAAAGTGTATAGGATGTTTAAATTGTGAGCTAGCTTGTGCAGCTAGTTTTTTAGGAATATCTTTAGATGAAGCCTATGAAAGGGGACTTAATGGAGAAGAACTAATTCATAGAAATGAAGTAATTAAAATGGCAAATCTTACTGCACCAATGCAATGTATGCAGTGTGAAGATGCACCATGTGTTAAGGCTTGTCCAATTGATATTATTAAACATGAAGATAACCATATAAAAATTTATGAAGATGATTGTATTGGATGTAGAAGTTGTGCAATAGTTTGTCCATTTGGTGCGATTGTTATGGCAGAGCGCAGTGAGCACAATCAAAATGTAACAAATTTAGTAGCAATTAAGTGTGATTTATGTGGTGGAGTAGAAGGAAAACAGGCTTGTGTTGAAATATGTCCTACTGATGCAATTGAACTTATTGATTATGATGAGTATAAGATAAGAAAACAACAAGTTGCATTTGAAAGATTAAATCCATATGCATGAGTTATCAATAGTTCAGTCTATGATGAAAATAATTGATAAATATGCAAGAGGCAGAGAAGTAGAAAAAGTTGTTGTAAAAATAGGAAAAATGAGTGGAGTTGAGCCGCATTTTTTAAAGGAAAGTTTTGATGTTTTTAAAGAAAATACAATATGTGAAAATGCTAGTTTAGAAATAATAGAAACAGATATAAAAGTTAAATGTGAAGATTGTAATCAAATTATGAAAATAGATAGTTTTAATTTTAAATGTCCAAATTGTAACTCTAATAAGACAAGAATAATTTCCGGAGAAGAGATGCATATAGAATACATTGAGGTAAAGGAGTAGTTAATGAAAAAAAAATTTAGAGAAATTCCAAGACAAATCCAAAGAAAAAGAGATGTAAGTGAGAGAATACAAGATTTTGAACCAGTATATATTGAATTTAATAACGAAGAAGCAATTAATCAAGCTTTAAGATGTATAACTTGTCCAATTGACGTTTTTGAAAAGCAAGATGAATTTAAGTTTTGTAAGACAGGTTGTCCTCTACACAATAATATTCCTCAATGGATAAAAGCAGTAAAAGAAGGAGATATAAAAAAGGCATTTGAATTATCAAATGAGACTTCACCTTTTCCTGAAATTATGGGAAGAGTGTGTCCTCATGATAACTTATGTCAAGGAAGTTGTACTATTGAGAAAACTGAACATGGTAGTGTTTCGATTGGAGCTATTGAAGTATATATTAGTGAAGAAGGTTTTAAGCAAGGTTTAAAACCATATTATGGTGAAGATAAAAAAAGAAAAAAAAGAGTTGCAGTTATAGGTAGTGGACCTGCTGGTATGAGTTGCGCTACGTTTTTATTAAGAGGTGGTGCGAATGTTGAAATATTTGAAAAGTCAGATAGACCAGGTGGACTTTTAACTTATGGTATTCCAAACTTTAAACTTCATAAAGATGTAGTATTAAGAAGATTTAAATGGATGGAAGAAGCTGGTGCTAAAATTCATTTAAATAAACCAATTTTAACTGAAGAAGAGTTTGAAAAAATAGTTAATGAATTTGATGCGGTATTTATAGGGGTTGGTGCTCCTAGCGGTAGAGGAGCTAGAATGGAAAATGAAGATGCAAATGGTGTATATCACGTTATGGATGTATTAACACATGCACAAAAAAGAGTATTTAAAGATTTTGATGATTGCATACTTGAGGGTAAAAAAGTTGTAGTACTTGGGGGTGGTGATAGTGCTATGGATGCTGTTAGAACTTCTATTAGAAGTGGTGCTAAGGAAGTTTATTGTGTATATAGAAGAGATGAAGCAAATATGCCAGGAAGTAAAAAAGAGGTAGTTAATGCTAAAGAAGAGGGTGTGAAATTTATGTTTTATACTGCACCAAAAGCTGTAAAAGTTGATGAAAATAAAAATGTTGTAGGAATTGTTTGTCAAAAAACAGAACTTGGTGCACCTGATAGTAGTGGTAGAAGAAGAGTACAAGTTGTTGAAGGAAGTGATTTTGAAATTGATTGTGATGTGATTATTCTTGCACTTGGATTTGATAATGTAGCTTTTCCTTGGTATGAAAGGGCAGATATAAAAACTGATAAATGGGGATGTCCGATAGTAAATGAAAAATATCAAACATCAAATTCAAAAGTTTTTGCTGGAGGGGATGCTATTAGAGGAGCGGATTTAGTTGTTACTGCTGCAAGAGATGGTAGAGATGCTGCTTTTGCAATACTTGAATATTTAGGATTAAAGGATTAATATGGTATCTGTATATAAAAGTGATGTTGTAATAGTTGGAGCAGGACTTGCTGGTCTTGCTGCTGCTAGAGAATTAGTAAAGAGTGGAAAAAGTGTAACAGTTCTTACAAAACTTCATCCTCTTCGTTCTCATTCAGGAGCAGCTCAAGGTGGAGTTAATGCAGCACTAGCAGATGATGACGATGTAGAACTTCATAAATTCGATACTATTAAAGGAAGCGATTATCTAGCGGATCAAGATGCAGTTGAACTTATGTGTGAAAAAGCTCCTGAAACAATTAGATGGATTGAAAGAATGGGGGCAGTATTTAGTAGAAGGGAAGATGGACGTATTGCTCAAAGACCTTTTGGAGGACAAAGCAGACCTAGGGCTTGTTTTGCAAAAGATAGAACAGGTCTTACTTTACTTCAGACAATTTATGAGCAATGTATTAGAGAAAATGTTTTAATGCTTGATGAATGGTATGTTGCAGATGTATTATATGATGGAAATAAAGCTTATGGTGTGGTAGCATATAATTTAAAAGATTTAACTCCTGCAGTATTTAATGCAAAAGCTGTAATGTTTGCTACAGGTGGATATGCAAGAGCATTTAAAATAAATTCAAATGCTCACGCAAATACTGGTGATGGACTATCAATCCTAGCAAGACGTGGCATTCCACTTGAAGATATGGAATTTGTGCAATTCCACCCAACTGGACTTGCTGGAAGTGGTATTTTAATGAGTGAAGCTGCAAGAGGTGAAGGTGGTAGGCTTTTTAACGGGTTAGGTGAAAGATTTATGGAAAAATATGCACCTGAGAAAATGGAATTAGCACCTCGTGATGTTGTAAGTCGTGCTATTATGAAAGAGATAATTGAAGGGAGAGGAACAAAAGAAGACCCATTTGCTGTTTATCTTGATTTGACACATTTAGGAGAAAAGAAAATAAATGAAAGACTTCCAGAATTAAGAGACCTAGCACTCACATTTTTAGGTAGAGATATGGTAAAAGAACCAATCTTAATCTCAGCTACTGCTCACTATTCAATGGGAGGAATTCCAGTAGATATCGATGGACACGTTAGAAAAAATCCAAATGAGTTAACAGAAGGACTTTATGCAGCAGGTGAGTGTGCTTGTGTTAGTGTGCATGGTGCTAATAGGCTTGGGGCAAATTCACTTCTTGAAGCTTTATTTTTTGGTAGATGGGTAGGAAATACAATATTAAAAGACCTTGATAGTTTAACTTTAAAGGAAGCTACTTCAAAAGATGCTGAAGTAATGCTTAGTGAAGTAAATACTCTTTTAAATTCTAATGGAGAAGAAAAAGTATCCCAAATTAGAAGTGAACTTCAAGAGACTATGAGTACAAAAGTTGGAGTGTTTAGAGAAGAAAAGACTATGCTTGAAGCAAAAGAAAAACTACTAGAATTAAGAGATAGATTTAAAAATATAAAACTTGATGATAAATCAAAAATGTACAATACTGACTTACAAGAAGCAATAGAACTTGGTCATATGCTTGATTATTCATTGTTTATTGTAGAAGGGGCTATTAATAGAAAAGAATCACGTGGAGCGCATTATAGAGAAGATTATCCACAAAGAGACGATAAAAACTTTTTAAAACATACATTTGGGTATTTAAAAGATAATGGTGTTGAGATCGAGTATGCACCAGTAAAAATTACTAAGTTTGAGCCTCAAGAGCGTAAATATTAAGCTACAAAGTTCCAGGTAGCTAATAAGTAAAAAAGATAAATAATAAAAGGATATGGAATGTTAGTAACTTTTAAGGTTTATAGATACAATCCTGAAGTAGATGATAAACCTCATTATGAAAAGTATGAGTTAGAACTTAAAGATGATGGAGTAATTCTCGATGCACTTAATAAAATCAAATGGGAAATTGATGGAAGTTTAAGTTATAGAAGAAGCTGTAGGCACGGAATTTGTGGAAGTTGTGCCGTAAAGCTTAATGGTAAAAATGTGTTGGCTTGTAAAACTCCTATTAAAGAAGCAGTTGAGATGTTTGGAAATGAGCTTGTAATTGAACCACTTAGTAAAAATAAAAATAAAGTAGTCAAAGATTTAGTAGTAGATAAAAAAGATTTTTGGGATAAACATGACAAGGTAAAACCATATTTAATAGCTGAGATTGATGAACATCCTGAAAGTGAAAATTTAATAAAACCAGAGCTTGTAGAGATATTAGAAGAGGCTGATTATTGTATTGCTTGTGGATGTTGTTTTTATGCTTGTGGGAGTATAAGTGTAAATAAAGACTTTTTAGGGCCTCAAGCACTTGCTAAAACATATAGATTTACATCAGATGTAAGGGATGATGCTAAAAAAGAGAGATTAGAACTTGTAAATGAGTTAGGTAGTGGTATTTGGGATTGTGTAAAATGTCAGGCATGTATAGAAGTATGTCCTAAAGGGGTTGATCCATTTATTAAGATTACTCATTTACATAATCAAGCTTTTGAAGAAGGGGTGGCAAAAAGAAATGTAGCTACAAAACACGCTGAAGGTTTTGTTCATTCTATTAAAAAACATGGAATTCTTGATGAGGGGATGCTTGTTTTATATAGTGAAAGTGTGAAAGTTGTTCGTCATTTGCCAGAAGCTATAGCAATGTTTAGAAAAGGAAAAATTAAACTTCCATGGCAAATGCCAAAAAGTGAAAAATTAGGAGAAATTCAAAAACTAATAGAAATTTCCCAAACTCATGAGCTAAAGGATTAATATGAAATATGCACTATATACAGGTTGTACGGCTAAAGAGTCAACTCCAGAACTTTTAAAATCAACTTTAGCTATTGCAGAAGTTCTTGGAATTGAAATTGAAATTTTAAATGAAGCTAGTTGTTGTGGAGCGAGTCATTTGCAAGATTTTGATGAGTTTTTATCGTTAGTCTTAAACGCTAGAAATATTTGTTTAGCTGAAAAAAGAGGTTTAAAGCTTGTAACGTTGTGTAATACTTGTCAGCTTATGCTTGAAAACACTAAAAATAGATTAGATAGTGATAAAAAATTAAAAGAAAGAGTAAATGAAAAATTAAAAGAAGTTGGATATGAGTATAATGGTAATGTAAAAATTCAACACTTTTTATATGCAATTCTTGAAGATATTGGTCTTGAAGAGATTGCAAAGCGTGTAAAAAAGCCTCTTAACTTAAAAGTAGCACCATTTTATGGATGTCACATAATAAGACCTACAAAAACTAAAAATGGAAGCAATTTAAATGAAAATCCTTATAAACCAAATGCAATTGAGAGTTTAGTTAAAGTGTTAATGGGAGAACCTATTGATTATGAAAGTAAAATAAAATGTTGTGGGTTTCATGTAGATTTACAAAATACACCTGTTAGTGAAAAGTTAACTGCAAATGTACTTATTGATGCAAGTGAAAATGGAGCTGAATTAATGGTAACACCATGTCCACTTTGTCATCTAAATTTAGATGTAAAACAAAAAGCAGCATCAAAAGTTGTAAATAGAGAATTCAATATGCCTGTACTTCATTTACCACAACTTATTGGGCTTGCATTTGGCATAACACCTGATAAACTTGGACTAAATCATCATGTAACTAAAGTTAAGATTTAGCTTCTTTTCTTTCTTTTTTGTAACTGCTTGTAACATAAATAATCATTTTAGGTATAAGAAAATATTAAAATTCTCCTTTAATATAAGTTTTTGTTATAATGTTTTTAATATTTAATTAAAGGAGAGATATGAAAGTTGATGTTTTAATTGTAGGTGCTGGTGGTGCTGGAATGTATGCAGCTCTTAGTGCAGTAAAGGAAAATAAAGATCTAAATATTGCAGTTTTATCAAAAGTTTATCCAACTCGCTCTCATACAGGTGCTGCTCAGGGTGGTATTAATGCAGCTTTGGCAAATGTAGATCCTACTGATAATGAAGAACTCCATACATTTGATACTATAAAAGGAAGTGACTATTTAGCAGATCAAGAAGCAGTCAAGTATATGTGTTATGAAGCTCCAAAGATTATTAGAGCAATGGAGCATATGGGTGTTCCATTTAGTAGATTAAATAATGGAAAAATTGCTCAACGTCCATTTGGTGGTGCTAGTCGTGATAGAACTTGTTATAGTGCTGATAAAATGGGGCATGTAATGCTTCATACATTATATGAACAATGTATAAAAGAAGGGATAAAATTTTTAAATGAATGGTTTATGTTAAATATAATTCATAATGGTAAAAGAGCAGTTGGAGTTACTGCTATAAATATTGCCACAGGAGATATAGAGCTTATAAAAACAAAAGCAATTATTCTTGCAACTGGTGGACATAGTAGAATTTATTGGGGATATACTTCAAATGCGTTAGGTTGTACAGGAGATGGAACAGCAGCAGCTCTTAGAGCAGGACTACCTCTTAAAGATATGGAATTTTTACAATTTCACCCAACGGGACTTAGAAAATCAGCAATTTTAGTTAGTGAGGCTGCAAGAGGAGAAGGAGGACACCTTATAAATTCTAAAGGTGAAAGATTTATGAGTAAATATGCACCAGAAAAGATGGAATTAGGCCCTAGAGATTTAGTAAGTAGAAGTATTATGACTGAAATTAGAGAGGGTAGAGGATTTAGGGATGAAGAAGGAAGAGAATACGTTCATTTAGACTTAACTCATCTTGGAGCTGAAAAAATTAAAGAAAGACTACCTCAAATTAGAGAACTTGCAATTGACTTTGAAGGGATTGACCCAATTAAAGAGCCAATTCCAATTAAACCAACAGCTCACTATGCAATGGGTGGAATTCACACAAATGTAAAATGTGAAACACCAATTGAAGGTATTTATGCAGCTGGTGAAGCTCAGTGTGTAAGCGTTCATGGGGCAAATAGACTAGGAGGAAATAGCTTACTTGATATTGTGGTATTTGGAAATGTTGCAGGAAAAGTTGCAGTTAGATATGCAGAGTCTACTGATTTTGCAGAAGGTGGAGAGAGTAAGTTAAATGATGATATTAAATTTATTACTGAACTTATGAGTAGAGAGTCTAAAGAGACTTTAGGTGATATGAGAAACGAACTCGGTGAGATTATGTTTAAACATTTTGGAGTATTTAAAAATGAAAAAGATATGCAAGAGGGCTATGCTAAGCTTAAAGATTTAATAAATAGAGCTCATAAAAATCTTGGAGTTGAAGATAAATCTAAAGTATTCAATTTAGACCTTCAAGCAACACTTGAATTTTTCAATTTACTTGAAATTGCAGATGTGTTAGCTTTTGCTTCGCTTCAAAGAAAAGAAAGTCGTGGTAGTTTTTATAGAGATGACTATCCAAAAAGAGATGATAAAAACTATCTATACCATTCAATGATTACTAAGAATATTGATGGAAGCTTTAATTATGAGCGAGGTGAAGTTGATATAAGTCTATATGAACCAGCAGAACGCAAATACTAATTGAAAATTGAAAATGGACAATGGAAAATTAATTTTACATTTTTCATTTTACATTGTCCATTTAAAGTGGTCTCCCGGGTGGGATTTGAACCCACGACCTTCGGATTAGGAATCCGACGCTCTATCCAACTGAGCTACCGGGAGATATGAAATTATAACAAAATAATCATAGCTTAAAATTAAGTTGCAAAAGGATTGAGAATGAATAAAATAAAATATATTGCAAAAGTAAAAAGATATAATCCTAAAACAAATGAAAGTTACTTTCAAGATTTTGAAGTAGAGGTTGAAGATAGTTTAACAGTTCTTGAGCTTTTAATGTATATTAAAGATAAAATTGATGCAAGTTTAACATTTAGAGCTTTTTGTAGAAGTGCAATTTGTGGTAGTTGTGCTATGATTATTAATGGAAGAGCTGGACTTGCTTGTAAAATTCAAGCTAAAGATAAAGTTAAAAATGGTGTAATAAGAATTGAACCACTTAATAATTTACCTATTGTAAAAGATTTAGTAGTGGACCAAGAGCCAGCCTTTAATAAATTAAAGAGTATTAAACCATATCTTGTACCAGATCCAAAAGTAGTACCTGAGAATAATAAAGTTGAATCACTAGTTTTACCAGAAGAGTTTGAAAGATATGATAAGCAGACTGATTGTATTTTATGTATGGCGTGTTATGGTCAGTGTAATGCACTTGAGGGTGATGAGAAGTATATAGGTCCTTTTCAGCTAACAAAAGCATTTAGATTTATTATGGATACAAGAGATGGGGTAGATATAAAGACAAGAATTAAACTTACTGAAAATCATGGAATTTGGGAGTGTGTGCAGTGTCAAATGTGTCTTGCTGCATGTCCTAAAGGAATTAGACCAGCTGAAGATATACTTGAACTTCGTCGTATAGCAAAAGATACAGGAGAAGAAAACATTGCAACAAGACGTGCACAATTCTGGTTTGAAACTGTTTATGCAACTGGACAAATTGATAAATGGCATTTACCTGAAGTGGCTTTTGCAGATGAGAGAGGAAAAGCTGCTACTAAAAAACTAGAAGAAGAGTTTAGAAGCAGAGGTATGAAAGAAGATGAGTTTGGTCCTAAACCTTTTGCTGATATTAAAAAATTCCAAAACTTTATTAAAAAACTTGAAAAGGAACTGTAATGAAAAGAATAGGAATTTATCCTGGATGTTGTTTTCAAGGTGCTGATATTCACAATTATGATATAACAACTGATTTTTTAAATAAAATGGAAGTTGAAGGAATTTTGCTTGATAGAGCTGCTTGTTGTGGTGGTGGGGTTATTGATGAGACTAATAAAAATTTAGTATATGGTCTTAATGCAAGAAATATTGCTTTAGCAGAAGAAAAGGGAGTGGATTTATATACACCTTGTAATACATGCTATATGATTATTGCAAAAACAAAACTAGTCCTTGATAGCGATGAAGAACTAAAAGCAAAAGTAAATAAAATTTTAGCCGAAGAGGGACTTGAGTATAAAGGAGAGGCTAAAATTTATCATACTTTAAATTTAATCAGAGATTTTATTGGAATAGATAAATATAAAAGTAAAATAAAAAGAAAATTTAGAGGTTTAAAAGTTGCTCCATATTATGGATGTCATGTGCTTGCACCTAATGAAGTGGCAGTGGATGATCCTGAAAACCCTAGTGTTTTAAATGAAATACTTGAACCACTTGGAGTTGAAATTATAGAAGGTTATAAAAATGAAAATACTTGTTGTGGATATCATGCAAGATTTACTGATCCAGATCAAAAAGAACGTCTTGCAGTAAAGCCACTTGATGGAGCAAAAGAAGCAGGAGCGGATATTGTTGCAACACCATGTCCATTGTGCCATAAAGCAATGGATGGATATGAAGAACCAATTTTACAAGTAACTCAGCTTATAAATGTTGCTTGTGGTAGTGAGCCTAAAGATGCATTTTGGGACTTAAATAAAACAGAAATAAAAATTAGCTTTTCTTAGTCTTTTTTTTCTTTTGTTATTAGTGGTATAATTAATCGATAAAAAAGGTAATGTGTGAGGTATGATGTTATTTGTAAAATAGGAGAGGGCAATAGGGGAGAGGTATACAAAGCTAAACTTGAGGATGGGAGAGTTGTAGCGATTAAATGGGCAAAATCTTATGAAATTGATAAAGAGTGGAAAATTTTAAATTATCTTAATGGAAAATATGCACCAAAGCCAATTTTTAGAGGAAATAGATATCTTGTAATGGAACTAATTGTTGGAAAGCCTTTAAAAGAGTTAATTGGAGATATTAAATATTATGAACTTTTAAAAGAGGCTTTTTGTGGAGCTTATTATTTCGATAAAGTAGGAATTTTTCATAAACAGCTTGGTAGATATTATCATATTTTTAGAACTGAAAATGGAGTTAAATTTATAGATTTTGAAAGGGCTGTTTTTAGTAAAAAACCTAGAAATTTTTTACAACTTATTGGATATTACTTGCAAAGAGATGAAAAATTTGATAAAAAAGACATTGAAAGTCTTGTTTTAAAATATAAAAAAAATCCAAATGATGGACTAAATTTTGTAAGGGAATTGCTAGATGAAATTATTAATAAAAAGATTTGATGGGGAAAAAGCTTGGTTTGATGAGTTTAGTATAAATTTCAAAGAAGATGAAACAATATTAGAACTTCTTGATAGAGTAAATAAACAAAAAAGAGACATAGCTTATAAAAGTTTTTGTAGAAGCTCAATTTGTGGGACTTGTGCTGTAAAAGTTAATGATAAAACTGTTCTTGCCTGCAAAAGTAAAGTCAAGGATTTAATACAAAATGATGAAATAATTATAGAACCTGTAGATAGAAGTAAGGTAATTAGAGATTTAGTAGTAGATCATAGTTATATTGAAGAAATGATTAAGAAAAATAAATTATGGTTTGTTGATGAAATAGATACTTCAAAAGAAAATCTTCAAAAACCGGAAGATTTTAAAAAATATGACAAGCAGACTGATTGTATTATGTGCATGGCTTGTTACTTTGAGTGTGAAGCGTTGGATTTTAAGAAAGATTTTGCTGGTCCTTTTGTTTTTACTAAATATTTTAGATTTGTTTTTGATGATAGAGATAAGAGCGAAAAACAAGAAAGAATAGAAAATGCTAAAGCTAATGGACTTTATGATTGTATTAATTGTCAAAAGTGTATAATGGTGTGTCCAAAAGGAATAGCAAGTGCTTTTGACATTAAAGCTCTTCAAACAAAAGATGAGAATCCGCCACTTCAAGATTTCGGATTTGAAACGAACTTTTTTTAAGGATTTACAATGGCAATAAAACCAAATGTAACTCCTATTGATATTGAAGTAACTTTTCAAGAAGAAGGACTTGATGCAAGAGCTTTAATTACAAGAACAGATAAAAAAGGTATTATTACTTTTGCTTCTCGTGCATATCGTAATATGACAAAATATTCAAAAGATGAATTAATTGGAAAATCACATAATATTGTTAGACATCCGATGATGCCAGAAGCGGCTTTCAAGCAGATGTGGGATACTATTTTAGCAGGGCAGCATTGGGAAGGATTAGTTAAAAATTTGAGAAAAGATGGTAAATATTATTGGGTTGTAGTTCAAATAGATCCTATAAATGAAGCAGGTGAAATAGTTTATGATAGACCTGATGAGATTTCAGGTTTTGTAGCTGTTAGACGTGAACCAACCAGAGATGAAATAGCTCAAGCAGATTTACTTTATAGAAATATGAGAAAAGCAGAGCTTTTAGAAAAAGATAATCTAAAACCTTGGGAAGAAGAAGTTTTAAAACAATTATCTTAATTTATCTTAAGGAATTTAATGAAAGAACCATTTTTTATTAAACAGTTTCAAAATAAATATATAGGTGATGATGGAGCTGTTTTAAAGTTTCAAGTTTCAAGTTCCAGGTTTCAGGTTATAGTTAGTGATTCTTTTTTTGAAGATGTTCATTTTAAAAGAGAGTGGATGAGTTTAAGAGAAATTTCTATAAAAGCTAGTTTAGTGAATTTAAGTGATATGATTGTAATGAATGCAAAACCAAAATATGCTATTTTAAATGTAGCTTTTCCTAAAAGTTTAACTTTAAAAGAAATTAAAGAGTTAGCTAGCGGATTTAAAGAAACTGCTAAAAAATATAACTATGAAATAATAGGCGGTGATACAATAGAAAATGAAAAAATTGCAATTTCAGTGACTCATATTGGTGTTACTAAAAAAGCAGTGACTAGAAAAGCAAAATGTAATGAATATGTTGCTTTTACAGGAAACCTTGGAAGTGTTGGAAGGGATTTAAAGATTTTACTTAAAGGTGGTAAAGTTAGTAAAAGCTCTAAATTTATAAAACCAGTGTTGAGGGATAAATTTTTTTATAAGGCTTCAAAATATATAACATCAGCTTGTGATATAAGTGATGGTCTTTATAAAGAGTTAGAGAGAATTTCAAAAATTTCACATATTGATTATGATTTTTTTGTTAAGTTTCCTAAAAGGATAGGATGTAGTGGAGAAGAGTATGAAATTCTTTTTACTTTTCCTAAAAAGAATCTAAAAATAATCCAGAATATTGCTAAAATTACAAGAACACCTATTATTGTTTTTGCTATCACTAAAAGAGGTAAATTTAGAAATTTATGTAAAGAAAATCATTTTTAAAGGTTGATTTGTATATTGATGTATTAGTTAATTGGTTATTTGTAGGCACTGACTAAATAATACCAATTGACAATGGAAAATGGACAATGGAAAATGATGAAAAGTATTGAAATAATGGCAGTTTTAAACATTTTTAAAGTAACTAACTAATTGAGAATTGGTATAAGTTCAACAAGAGGTGCAAATTTTTTCCGTTTTGCAAAAGCTAAAAAGCATTAACTCGCTTCGCTCAAACAGAATGCTTTTTTTAACGCTTTTGCTTCACTCAAATTTGCAATTGTTTCACTTTGTTTAGTCAGTGCCTATTTGTATATTTGTGTACTGGTGTCAATATAGTTGATATAATTACAAATAACCAATAACTAATATACCAAAAAGGAAAAGAATGATATATTCGCATGCACCAATTAATTTTCATTTTAATAAAAATTCAGAAAACTTTGTAGTAGAAGAGATACCTCTTTATCCTTTTGCTCATACTGGTGAGTGGCTTATGCTTAAAGTTAGAAAAAAAGGACTTACAACTCCTGAAATGATTAATAAAATTTCCTCAAAAACTGGTATTAAGGCTAGAGATATTGGATATGCTGGACTTAAAGACAAAGTTGGTATGACAATTCAATGGATTAGTGTTCCTCGCAAATTTAGAGATAAAATTAATAAATTTGAAGATAAACAGATAAAAATATTAGAACAAGATTTGCATAGAAATAAGCTAAAAATAGGTCATTTAAAAGGAAATAAGTTTTTTGTTAGATTTAAAAAAGTATTGCCAGTAGATGCTAAAAAAATAGATAGTGTAATTAAAGATATTAAAAAATATGGTATTCCAAATTTTTTTGGGTATCAAAGATTTGGAAAATTTGGAAACAACTTCGAAGATGGAAAAGCAATAATTGAAGGGGAAAAGTTTGTAAAAAATAAGAAACTTGAAAAGCTTTTAATTAATGCATATCAATCAAAACTTTTTAATGATTGGCTTAAGGAGAGAATAAATTTAAGTAATATTTTTGATTTAAGTGAAAAAGAACTTTTAATGGCAGGATTTGAAAAGGAGTTAATTAAATTTGTTAAGAATCAAAAACATCCTTTTAAACTTCTTCCAGGGGATGTTTTAACTCATTATCCTAAAGGAAAATTTTTTTATTTAGAAAATTTAGAAGATACTGAAAGATTTCATAAAAAAGATATAAGCGTAACAGGACTTTTAGCTGGAAAAAGAGTAATGAGGGCAAAAGATAAAGCAAGGGAAATTGAAGAAAAATATGATGAATTGATACCAGCTGGAGGAGATAGAAGACTTGCTTGGATTTTCCCTGAAATAGTTGACAAAAAATATCTAAAAGACTATGCTCAGTATGAGTTAGCTTTTATTTTACCAAAAGGAAGTTACGCAACAGTTTTGATTGATATTTTAAAAGAGGGTATAAGAGCCTTTTAACTTGATATATTTTTAAAAAATGAATAATATTTTAATCAAAAAAAGGGAATTTATGAGTTTACCTAGACTTGCAACAACCGTTGCTACACTTACGGCTCTTGTATTAGCTATTGCAAAGGTAATAGTAGGATTTATGAGTGGAAGTGTAGCTGTAGTAGCTAGTGCATTAGATTCTATTTTAGATATGTTTATTTCTATTTTTAATAATATAGCAGTTAGAATATCAGAGAGTAAGCCTAGTTTAAAGTTTAACTATGGAAAAGGTAAGATTGAAGGGATAGCTGCTTTATTTGAGGGGCTTTTTATTATTTCTAGTGGTATTTTTATTATTTATGAAGGTATTAGAAAAATAATCTACCATGAAACAATTAAAGAGATAGATATTTCGATTTATGTGATGCTTTTTTCAATTTTTGCTACAGGAGGTCTTGTAGCTTTTTTACTATATATAGCAAAAAAAACTGATAATCTAATAGTAAAATCAGACCTTTTACATTATAAAACTGACTTGCTGACAAATGGGGCTGTTTTAATTTCACTTTTGATAATAAAATTTACAGGATTTTATTTTTTAGATTTTATATTATCAATTTTAATTGGTGGTTATATTATAAAAGAGGCAAGTGAGATAGTAAAAGATGGACTTGAAATTCTTCTTGATGTATCACTTGATTTTGAAACAGTTGAAAAAATTAAAGAAATTATAAAAAAAGAGCCACTTGTTCTTGATTTTCATTGTTTAAGGACTAGAAAAGCAGGAAATAGAAATTTTGTTGATGTTCATTTAGTATTAACGCCTGATATGAAGTTAAAATTAGCGCATACAATTATTGAAAATGTAGAGGAAAAAATAAGAGAGCTTGATCCAAATAAAAAATGGGTAATAAATATTCACGCTGACCCATATGATGATTCACACATTAATAAACTTTTAGAAGAATGCGAATAATGTTATTGTAAAGGAGGTTGTATAATTTTTAGAGGTGTTAGAAGTATTATAGGTATTAGAGGTATTAGAGGTTTTAGATGTAATAGAGGTATTAGAGGTTTTAGAAAATAACCTCTACTAACCTTTAATAACCCCTACAACTTCTACTAACCTCTACTATAACTTGGAACTGTGGTACTTGGCAACTCCACTATCAATTGATGTCATTTAAGTTCTCCCCATCTTTTTGCAAAACTAATTCCAACTTTTAGAGGAATTTTTAGTTTAACACAGTTTTGCATAATTTTTTGATAATTTAGGGCTTCATCTTCATTTTCAACTTCAAAAATCAATTCATCGTGAATTTGAAGAACCATTTTTGATTTTGGAAAAGCTTTTTTTATATCAATCATAGCTTTTTTGATAATATCGGCAGCACTACCTTGAAAAATAGTATTTACTGCTTCTCTCTCAAACGCTGCAATAGTTCTTGCGTTAGCTGAGGCAAAGTTAAAATATCTTCTTCTTTTAAATAATGTTTCAACATATCCATTTTCTCTTGCTGCTATTTTTGAACGTTGTATAAAATCTTTTACAGTTGGAAAAGAAGCAAAATATTTTTCAATAAACTCTTTAGCTTCTTTTGTTGATACGTTAATGGTTTCAGATAGTTTTTTAGGACCCATCCCATAAATTAGACCAAAATTTATAGATTTTGCAACAGATCTATACTCTTTAGCATAATCTTTACCAAAAATTTTAATAGCAGTTTCTAGATGAATATCTTTATCATTTAAAAATGCATTTATTAAGTTTTCATCTTCACTAAAATGTGCTAACAGTCTGAGCTCTATTTGAGAATAATCAAGACTAACAAAAAGTTTATCAGTAATAAAAGCATTTCTTATATTTATTTCAGTTGATGTTGGAATATTTTGTAAGTTAGGATTTTTACTTGAAAGTCTTCCGGTTGCAGTTCCTGTTTGAAGAAAATGAGTATAAATTTTATGGTTTTTGTCTTTTTTTGCATATTCTTTTAGAGGAATTATGTATGTACTTAAAAGTTTATCAAGTTTTCTATATTCAAGAAGTTTTGGGATTATTGGATGAGTGTTTTTTAAAGAATTTAATACCTTTTCATCTGTTGAATATCCAGTTTTTGTTTTTTTCTTAACAGGTAATTTTAATACTTCAAAAAGAATATGGGCTAATTGTTTTGTACTTTTTATGTTAAATTCGCTGCCAGATAAAGAATATATCTCTTTTGTTAACTCTTCAAGTTTTTGAGTTAGTTTAACTTGTAATTTCTCAAGATAATCTGTATCAACTTTAATTCCTTCTTTTTCCATGTCAATAAGTATGCTAATAAAAGGCATTTCAATATTTTCAAAATCCCACTTTGTAGCTTCAGGTAATTTCTCTTTTAATTTTTCAAAAAGTTTTAAAGTAATAATTGCATCTTCAGCTGCATATTTGGCTGCTGTTTTTATGTCAATATCACCAAAATTTTGATTTTTTCCTACAATTTCTTTATACTTTATATTTATATGATTTAGATATCTTTTAGCTACACTGTCAAGTCCTACAGGACTATCAGGGTCAAGTAGCCATGCAAGTATCATAGTGTCTGCAAGAGGAGGGTTAGCATATATACCATAATCTCTTAACATTTTAAAGTCAAACTTTAAATTATGTCCTATTACTTTTTTAGATAAAATTTCCTTGATAGCTTTAAGTGCTACTTTTTCATCAATTTGTTTAGATACTCCTAAATAAAAATGGTTTATTGGAACATAATAGGCCTTATTGTCTTCAAAAGCAAAGCTAAACCCTATTATTTTTGGGTTTTCAAGAGAATCAGTTTCAGTATCAAAAGCCACTATTTTATCATTAATTTTGTCAATTGTCTCAAATAGTTCTTGTTCATCTTCAATTATTACTGTTTCAAATTCTATCTTTGGTTCTTTTGTTTTTACAAAAAGTCCATCTTTTTTTACTCTTTCAATTATAGAATTGATATCTAAATCAATTAATTTATCAGCTACTTTTAGTATAGGGTTAATTTCAGGATATTTAAATTCTTCAAGGTTAATTTCATTATTAAAAAGATTAGTCTTTAGTGTTACAAGTTCGCGGCTTAAAAATGCATTTTCCCTGCCCTCAATCAGTCTTTTTTTTACAGCTCCTTTTATTTCATCAATATGCTCGTATAAATTTTCTAATGTATGGTACTCATTAATTAGTTTAGCAGCGGTTTTTATTCCAATACCTTTAACTCCTGGGATATTATCACTACTGTCTCCAACTAGTGCTTGAAAATCTTTAAAGTACTTTGGATGTACGCCAAACTTTTCAATGCATCCTTTTTCATCAATTTCTGTTTTTTTAATCGGATCAAAAATTACTATTTTTCCATCATCTATTAGTTGATACATATCTTTGTCGTGACTAACTATTTTTACTTTTATACCTTTAGATGCAGCTTTTTTTGCAAGACTTGCAATTATATCATCACTCTCAAATCCTGGAACTTCAATAAGTTTAAATCCCATTTCTTTAATTAAATCAATAGCAATAGGCAATTGAATTTTCAAGTCTTCTGGAGCTTCAGGGCGGTTTGCTTTGTAATCTTTAAAAATTTCTTTTCTAAAGGTTTCTTTTTCTTTGCTATCTAATGTGAAGACTATGTAATCAGTTGGAAAATCACGTCCAAGACTTGCAATAAAGTTCATAAAACCTGTTATCATTCCAGTAGGGATGCCTTTTTTACTTTTTAGAGGAGGAAGTGCATAGTAATTACGAAATAAAAATCCAAAAGTGTCGATTATGATTAAAGTAGGCATTTTTTACCTTTTTTTGTAAAATGTTATCATAAAAGGAGAGATTTTGGATGTAAAGAAAATCTTAAATATTAAAAATCCTGTAAGCTTAGTAAGATATGTTGATGGAAAAGTAGGAATAATTGATAAATTAAATACTTTTAGAATATATGATGCTAATGATTTTAAACTTTTAGGAGGATTTAAGGTCTCTTTACCTGAGAATAATCCTCTTGAAAATAGTATAGCAATTTCTCCTAAGGGTACATATCTTGCAATTCCAATAAAAGGAAAGAATAAAACAACTATCTGGAAAATAAAAGAAAAAAAACTTTTACATACTCTTGGTTGGCACAAAGGTGAGGTTTTATGTGTAAATTTTGATTTTGATGAAAACTATTTGCTTACAGGTGGGATGGATGGAAGGGCGTATTTATGGTCTGTTGAACTTGGTAAGATGGTAACTTCACTTCCACCTCATCCAGATTATGTAATTTCAGGTGCTTTTAGTAAAAACTCTCTTTGGACTGCTACTGGTAGTTATGATAAAATGTTAAATGTTACAAATATTTCTTCAATGAATATTTCTTTTAGAAAAAAATCTCACAGGGGTGCTATTACTCAAATAAAGTTTTTAAAACACCAAAGAATGGTAAGTGGTGATAAAACAGGTGAGCTTATTGTATGGGATTATACAAAAGGTAAAGTGATTTCAAGACTTCAAAGTGTTGCTGATATGGTGATTGATTTTGATTTTGATGAAAATGAAGAGTTTATGTTTGTCATAACAAAAGATAAAAATGTGTATTTGTATGATTTAAAAAATTATGAATTAATAAGTGAAAAATTTATAAAAATAAATGAGCTTCCAAGTTCTATTTCATATGTGGCAGAAAACTCAACTCTTTGGATAGGCACTCTTGGAGGAAGTGTATATATTTTTGATATTTATGAAGATAATAAAAAATTAAGTGATGCTATTTTAAAAAAAGATTATGCTAAAGCGTATGAGATAGTAAAACAAAATCCATTTTTAATAAGGACTGAAGAGTATCAAAATTTAGAAAAGACATGGGAAAAAACTATAACAGCTGCTTATAAACTTATGGAACAAGCTCAATATGATAAAGCAAGACAATTATTAACTCCTTTTTTAGCTGTTCCTCAAAAAAGAACTATTATTCAAAATATTTTGAATGATTTTTCTGAATTTGAAAAGTTTAAAACAGCAGTTATAAAAGGAAAATATCCGCTTGCTTATTCACTTGCAACTAAGTATCCATCTTTTAGGGATACTGCTTATTATAAAAAAATTGAATCAGATTGGAAAAAAGTTTTTAATAAAGCAAAAGAACTTATAAGAATAAAAGGAAAAGAAGATAGAGTAAGACAACTACTTGCTCCATTTAGAGGAGTGTCTCAAAAAACTCCTTTAATTCAATCTCTTTTTAATGATAAGCAACTTTTTAGTTTGTTTAGATCATTCTTAATGAAGAGAAAGTTTGAAGAATTTTTTAGGTTAGTAGAAAAGTATCCTTTTCTATATGAAACTCCAGAGTATGAACAAGCTTTAAAGTTTGGTGAGAGATTAAAAGATGCAGCTATAAAATCTTTAAAGAATGGAAAATTTAAAGAATCAATGGAATATGCCGAAATGCTTAAAAAATTTCCTAAATATAAAGAAGAAGCCGAAGATTTTATTAAAAAGAGTAATATTTATTCTTCTTTTTTAAATGCACTAGCTAATAAAGAATATGATTTAGTAGAAAAGATGGTTAGTGAAAATGCATTTTTAGAAGATAGCGACGATTATTTAATGTTTAAAAGAATGACTACTGACAAATTTAAACAAGCAGAAAAAGAGGCATTAAGCGGTAACATCGATAAAGTTTCTACTATTTTGAATGATTTGCTGCATTCAAGTATTTATAAGCACAGAGCTGAGCAAATTATAAAATCAGCTTATTTAAATCAGTTATTAAATGCTGTTAAAGACAAAGAAAAAATTCAAAAAGGAGTAAATAATTATATTTCGTATTTTGGATATGATAATGAAATAGAAGATATTATAAAAAAAGCAAAATTTTATAAAACTGAACCGATTATTAAATCACTTGAAAAGAGTAGGTTAATTGACTTTGATAATCTTCCTAAATTTATTTGGGAGGAGAGTTAAATCTTCTTTTTTATTTATATTTATTGATTCATTTTTAATTTTAAGGCATCTTTTATTAATTCCGGAGATTTTTAAGGTATTTTTATTAAAGTTTTTTAACATAGTGTAATCATAATAACCAATTAGCGGATTTTCACAAGCTACTACTTTTTTTAAGAGAAGTTTTTTTAAAGTTTGTGGTTTTACTAATGGTGTATCAATATTTATTACAAAAACTTTTTTGTGTTTTTTTATAATTTCCTTTAACGCAAAAAAAGGAGCATATTCTTTTGATTTTTCTATAAAGAATGGATAATTCTTAAATTTTTTTTCTTTTGCTACAAAATAAACTTTTTTAAAAACACTTTTACATAGTTTGTATTGATGTTTATAAAAAACTTTTGCTTTATCACCTCCAAACCTACTTGATTTGCCTCCTGCTAAGATAAAACAAGGAATATCTGATAAGTATAAAGTATAAGGTGTAAAGTGTAAAGTTTTTGATAAATTAGAACTTGGCCACTTAGCCACTTGGCTACTTTTTACTTTTAACTTTTTACTTTTCATTTTCTACTTTTCACTTCTTTTGAACTCTCCTGATTTTCCTCCGGCTTTATATTCAAGTTTTATGTCATCTATTATCATTTCTCTATCGATTGCTTTTGCCATATCATAAATTGTAAGAAGTCCAATACTAACTGCAGTTAATGCTTCCATTTCAATTCCAGTTTTTGAAGTTGTTTTTGCAGTTACTATTAATTTAAATCCATCATCAATTTCTTCGATATCTACATCTACTCCATCAATTAGTATGTTATGGCACATTGGAATTAATTCACTAGTTTTTTTACTTCCCATAATTGCAGCAATTATGGCAGTTTGAAGTACAGCTCCTTTTTTGGTTTTTTCTTCTAAAATAGCTTTTTTTGTTTCTTTTTTCATATGAATTTTTCCACTGGCTATTGCAATTCTTTTAGTTTCTTTTTTATCACCTACATCTACCATTTTAGGATTATGTTTTTCATTTATGTGAGTTAAATTCATATTATGCCTTTTTTGTAAAATTATAACCATTTTTTTATATTAAAATGCAATACGCTCCAAAGAATTGAACCTACAATAAATCCTAAAATAAATGGTAGCTTTAATATATTAAGTATTATCATAGTTAAAATTAAAGAAATTATTAATGCTAATATATCTTTTTTCAAAATTATCCTTTTATTAGAAAAGTGTTGTAGCATTTTTAAATTTTTAATAAAATTATATGTAAATTCTGATAAAATATCATTAAAAAGGGAATAAATGAAAAAAATAATTCTTATTGCATTTATAGCAACTTCTATAATATTTGCAGCTTCAAATGATGACATCAATAAAAAACTTGATTTATTACTTCAAAAAATAGAACAATTAGAAAGAAAGGTAGATAAAAAAGATAAAGAGATAGAAAAATTAAAAGAAGAACTACATAAACAACAAAAAGAACTAAAAAAACAAGAAGAAAATACTAAAAGAGAGTTTGCTATTAAAAGCTGCAATAAAATTAAAGTACTTTCTTTAAATTATAAATATCATGATGAAATAATTCCTTATTATACACTTAAAATTATTTTAAAAAATGAGTATCCTGAAGGTATAAAATATATGAGAGGTTCTCTTTTTGCAGAGGATAAAGATAGAGTAAAAATATTGCAAGATTATATAAGTAGAGAAGTTAATTTTCCAAGAAACTCTAAAATTATTATAAACAAAAAACATATTGTAGGAAATGAACTTGAAAAATATTTAAAAGATGAAAAAACAGAAAATTTAAATATTTATTTTGAGCCAACAAGAATAGAATTTCAAAATGGAAAAATCTTAGAGTGTAATTAACACTCTATTTTTTCATTTAAAATTTTGAGTTCTTTACAAGTAAATCCAGCTTTAAGACGAGCTGCTACATTTAAATCTTTTTTCTTCCAATCTTTAAAAAAGTTATCAATTATCTTAAAATATGTCTGGATTGGCTCTAAATTTTGGCGAGCACATTCCCATTTAAACCACTTATCACCTTTACTTACATGCGGAATTTCTTCTTCTAAAATGACTAAAAGTGAATTTATTACCTCTTTTGCAAAAGGATCGTTTGATTTTTCAAGTTTTTTTATAATCTTTTTGTTTGCATCAAGTCCATTTGCTTCATACCATCTTGGAATAATTGCCATACGACTTAATAGGTCCACAGTTTTCTGACTTGCTTCAAATAAAGAGTTATGTACAGGAAAATCTCCATAAGTAAAACCAGTTTTTTCGAGTAAATTATTCATCATTTTAAAGTGCCTAATTTCATCATCTACAACTTCTAACCAATCAAGATAAAACTCTTTTGGCAGATTTCTAAATCTATAACAAGCATCAAGTGCTAAGTCAATTGCAGAGTATTCAATATGAACAATTGCATGAAGAAGTACTGCTTTTTTTTCTGGTGTTTCGAAACCTCTGCGTCTTGGAACTTTTGCTGGGTGGACAACTTTACAAAATTTTGAATAACTAGGAGTTTTAAATATTTTAGGTTTTTCATCTGATTTGAAATCAAAATTATCAATATTTTTGTACATTTCATAAAACATTTCGAATTTTTGTGGTATATTATCACAAGTTATTATTGATTCTAAGGTTTTAAAAAACATTAAAAAACCCTTTTTTGAAATTATATCAAAGGAACAGGATGCTTATTGATTCATATAATAGAACAATAGATTACATAAGAGTATCAGTTACAAGTAGATGTAACTTTAGATGTCTTTATTGTATGCCAAACACTCCTTTTGAATGGGAGCCACATGAGAATATTTTGAGATATGAAGAGATGTTTGAGTTTTTGCGCCTTGCAATTGATGAAGGTGTTAAAAAGATAAGAATTACAGGTGGTGAGCCACTTTTAAGAAAAGATTTAGATGTATTTGTAAAAATGCTTTATGATTATAAACAGAGCTTAGATTTGGCTCTAACTACAAACGGGTATTATCTAAAAGAGTATGCTAGAAAGCTAAAAGATGCAGGACTTAAAAGAGTCAATGTTTCTCTTGATTCATTAAAGCCAGAAGTTGCAGCAAAAATTGCTCAAAAAGATGTTTTAGATAAAGTAATTGAAGGAATAGAAGAAGCAATAAAAGTAAATCTTAAAGTAAAACTAAATAGCGTAATAATGAGAAATATAAATGATGATGAAATTTTAGATTTATTAGATTATGCAAAAAGTAAAAATGTTACAATTAGATTTATTGAGTTTATGGAAAATGAAAGAGCATATCCGGGAATTAAGAGAGTTGATGCAAAAAATATATTAGACAAAATTTCAAAAAAATATAAGTTTGAAAAAAAAGAAAAAAAAGCTGAAGCAAGTGATTATTATGAGCTTGAGGACGGATATGTATTTGGAATTATAAAACCGCATGATGATGAGTTTTGTAAAAGTTGTAATAGGATTCGCTTGACTGCTGAGGGGTATTTAATTCCATGTCTTTTTTTTACTGAAAGTTACAATATAAAAGAAGCTATTAGAAAAAATGATATAAAAAAAGCTGCGGAAATCTTAAGAGATGTAGTAAGAAATAAACCTGAAAAAAATGACTGGCAAGAAGATGAAGTTAGTACAAGAGCATTTTGGGAAACTGGAGGGTAATAATAAATGGAAAATGGAAAATTAAAAATGGAAAATGGAGAAAGCGGGGTCCCCGAAAAATCGCTAGATTTTTTGGGGTGCAGAAGGAGAATTGAGAATGCGAACAAAGTGTGTAGGGGTTAGTAAGGGTTAGTAGGAGTATTAAAGGTAGTAGGGGTTAGTAATATTTTTATTACCTCTAAAACCTTTAAAACCTCTAATACCTCTAAAACTAACTCAGAAAGTGAGGTAATATAATGAAAATTAAATATAGAAAAAATGAAAATTGGGGAATGATAAGTTTTAGAACGATTTATTTAGAAGAGATAGAAGAGATGATACGAGAAAAACTTAAACAAAAAGAAAATATTGATGTAGATATTTTGGATATAAAGATTGAAATAGATGATGAAAGTTATATAGTGCATGTTTTTTATGCAAGGGAAGTAAATGAATGAAATAAAAAAAGCAGCTGATATTATAAAAAAATCAAAGTATCTTTTAATAACTGCTGGTGCTGGAATGGGTGTTGATAGTGGACTTCCGGATTTCCGTGGAGATGATGGGTTTTGGAGAGCTTATCCTGAAGCTCGGAAGCTTGGATTAAATTTTCAAGCACTTGCAAATCCTACCTGGTTTGATATAAATCCAAAACTTGCTTGGGGCTTCTATGGTCATAGACTAAACCTTTATAGAAATACAAGTCCACATAGAGGGTTTTACATTCTTAAAAATTTACCTCAAGATAAATTTGTTTTTACTTCAAATGTAGATGGACAGTTTCAAAAGGCAGGATTTTTAGAAAATCAAATAGTTGAGATTCATGGAAGTATTCATTATTTACAATGCACTGAGCCTTGTTCGGATGATATTTGGGAGAATAATGAAGAAATTATGGTAGATATAGAAAAGTTTGAAGCTAAAAACTTTTTATATTGTAAACACTGTGGGAAAATTGCAAGACCAAATATTTTAATGTTTGGAGATTTTAAATTTGTAGACAATAGAGTTGATAAACAGGTTAGTAGATTTAATTATTGGCTAAGTCAAATTGATGATGATTTAGTAATTATTGAGATAGGAGCGGGTAAAGCTGTACCTACTGTTAGAAATATGAGTGAGAGAATTAGAGAACTTTTCGGTGCAAAACTTATTAGAATAAATCCAAAAGAGTCAGATGGTGCTGATATTGAAATCAAACTTCCTGCACTAAGTGCCTTACAAGAAATTTATAAATTTTTATGATACAATTTGTAAAAAAGGATAAAGATGAAAAAGTTTTTGTTTATTAGCAGCTTAGCGATTGCAGCAATGGCTTTTAATATAGTAGATAATAAAAATTATAAGTGTGAAACAGTCGGAATTAGTTTTAATGATGGAAATCAAACAAAAAATATTCCAGTAACTGAAAAAACTAAGCCTCTTTTAGAAAAAACTTTAAATACTTTTTTTAATATTGAAATAAATAAAAATAAAGACATAGTAAATGTAAAAGTAGGAAAAGTAAGTGAAAGTTTAAAATTTACAGGCAAATGGAAAGATTTTGATAGGTATGAAAACAATGTTTCGAGTGTAATATTTATGCCTGATAAAAATCCTGAGTCAAATAATTCTGCTTTAATTATTCCAGGTGAGAGATTAGTTATCTACTATAATTGCAAATGATTGTATTTGTTTATGGTAGTTTAAAAAGAGAAAAAAAACTTGCGTTTTATCTCAAAAACGCAAAGTTTTTGGGAGAGGCTTTTACATGTGAGAAGTATCCTTTAATTCTTAGTAAATCTGGTTGGTATCCATACTTAATAGATAAAAAAGGGAGAGGTCATTTTATAAAAGGAGAAGTCTATAAAATAACTCCTAGACTTTTAAAAATCCTTGATAGAGTAGAAGAGGTGCCTTTTTATTATAAAAGAAAAAAAATCTGCATAAAATTAAATGGAAAAACTTTTAGTGCTTTTGCTTATTTTGCCGTAAAAAATTATAAATTTATAAAAAAAGATTTGTTAAAAGAATTTTAGTTTATTTTACGTTTATAAAAATTAGTTATTCTTTAAAAAAAGGCTAAAGATGAAAGTTCTTTTAGTAGAAGATGATATTGACTTGAATGAAACAATAAAAGAATATTTAGAAGATTTTTTTGAAGTAACAAGTGTTTTTGATGGAGAAGAAGCAATTAAAGAGGCGTATGAAAAAAATTATGATGTTATTATTTTTGATGTAAAACTTCCAAAAGTTGATGGGTTTAGTGCAGTAAAAGAGATCAGGAAATTTAAAAATACACCTATTATTTTTTTAACATCACTTGATAGTGAAAAAGATGTTGAAGAAGGTTTTTTAAGTGGTGGTGATGATTATATAAAAAAACCTTTTTCTTTAAAAGAGCTAAAATATAGAATTGATGCTATTATTAAAAGAGTTTATGGTGATAAAAGTGTTGTAAAACTAAAGAATGGATTTGAATTTGATTTAAATAATTTAGAATTAAAAAAAGATAGTGAGCTAATTCATCTAAAGCCAAAAGTAGCTGAGCTTTTGAAGTTTTTTATACAAAATAGAGGAAAAGTTGTAAGTAAAGAAAAGATTTTTGAATATCTTTATGAGTTAGAAGAACCAAATGAAATGTCTCTTAGAACTTTTATAAACAATTTAAGAAATATTTTAGGAAAAGAATCAATTGAAACTATAAAGGGTATAGGATATAAATTTGTTGGCTGAGAAAAAAGCACTTAGGAGATTTTTATTAATTTATATTATTTCCACTATTTTATTAGTAGGAATTGGTGAGTGGTTTTATTATAAATTTTCGTACAAAAATATAATTGAAAGCGAAATTAAGTCAATAGAAACAGAAATAAAGTTTTTTTTAGAACAAAACAGAGGAATGATTATAAAAATAATAAATTCTGAATTTACTTATTCAACAAATTTAAAGATTGCTATATATAAAAATAAAAAATTAATATATTCAAACTTTCATCCTAAAAAAGTATATTTTGATAAAAAGTTTTGGATTGAAGACAATCATATTTATTATAGATATGAAATGATAAAAATGTGGGGAAGAATAGATATTGTGGCTCAAAAATTACTTAATAAAGAAAAATTTGATTCTTTACATAGAGCTTTGTTGATATTTAATATTTTCTTTTTGTTTTTTTTAATTTTTATTTCTTTTTGGTTAGGAAGAGTATTTTTAGCTCCTATGAAAGAGGTTATAAAAAGTTTAGAAGACTTTATAAGAGATTCGACTCATGAAATGAATACTCCTATTAGCGTAATTCTTACGAATATTGAAATTATAAAGGAAAAACCAAATAAAAAAGCTATAAAAAGAATAGAAAATGCTAGTATGAGACTAAGTAAAATTTTTGAAGACTTAAAATATATAAGGTTGTATCATAAAAAGAAAAAAGAGTTAAAAAAGATTGATTTAAAAGAGCTTATTTCTAGGAGGATTTTAGTTTTTGAAACTCAGATTGAAAATAAAAACTTAAAAGTTGTAAAAAATTGTGAAAATTTTGAAGTAGTTTTTGATGAAGAAGATTTAATTAGAATTATTGATAATTTACTTTCAAATGCAATTAAATATGCTCCTAATAATTCAACTATTGAGATTAAACTTAAAAAAGGAAAATTTTGTATAAAAAATATTGGTGAAATTAAGAATATTGAAAACATTACAAAAAAATTTGTAAGAGAAGAAAGAAGTGAAGGTGGTTTTGGGCTTGGACTTTATATTGTTAAAAAAATAGCAGATGAATATAAAATTAAGTTTGAAATTAGAAATATAGATAAAAAAGTTGAAACTTGTTTATATTTTGTTTAACTTCACCCTTTATAATTTTAAAAACATTTAAGGAGGGTGAAATGAAAAAATTATTAAGTGCATTAGCTTTAGGAGTTTTGATAAGTAGTGCTTATGCGAAAGCACCAGTTGAAAGTTATGTATTAAATTTACCTAAAGAGAGTTTATCAAAAGCTGAAATTAAAGATTTATTACATATGAGAGAAGAAGAAAAATTAGCAAGAGATGTTTATTTGACATTGTATAAAAAATGGAAATTACCAGTATTTAAAAATATCTCAAGAAGTGAAAGTTGGCATATGCATATGGTTAAATTACTTTTAGATAAGTATGGTTTACATGATCCAGTTGAAAAAACAGGAGATAGGATAGGGATATTTGAGAATAAAAAGCTTCAAAGTCTTTATAACGAATTAGTTGAAAAAGGATCAATTAGCTTAAAAGACGCTTTGATTGTAGGAGCTACAATTGAAGATTTAGATATAAAAGATCTAAAAGAAGCTATCAGGAGAAGTAATAATAAAGATATAGATTTAGTTTATCAAAATCTTGAAAAAGGCAGTCGACATCATATGAGGGCTTTTGTTGGAATATTAAGAAGATATGGAGGGGATTATACTCCACAATTTATTTCTAAAAGTTATTTTAATCAAATTATAAGTTCAAAACACGAAATGGGAATGATGAAAAGTTCTAAGTACTACAATAGTGAGTTTTATGGAGTTGTTGAGAGAGTTTATACATTACCTGGTCTTAGAAAAGGTATTTATTGGTGGATGGCAGATGTAAAAACTAATAAAGGCACTGTAAAAGTAGCAATTGCACCTACTTGGGTTTTACAAAGTATCAATATAAGACCTGGAGATAGAGTAGAAGTAAAAGGTTATCAGGGAATGTATAGTTTTATAACTTGTGAAATAGAAGATAAAACAACAGGTTTTGAGTATAAAAGTAGATCGAGGAAATGTAGATGAGAAAATGGATTGATTTATTTTTATTCTACTCAACACTTATTATAATTATTAGTGGGATAGTGTTATACATAATGCCACACGGGCGTGTGGCTTATTTTACAGGGTGGAAATTTTTGGGTATTGATAAAGATGGATGGGATAATTTGCATGTAATTTTTGGATTTTTTTTGGTAATTGTTGCTGTTTGGCATATAGTTTTTAATTGGAGAGTTTTAAAGAAATATTTATTTCAAAAAGAGTCAATTTTTGCTCTTTTAATTATAGCTTTGGTATCTATTGGGACTATAAAGAATATTCAACCATTCAAGAGTGTAAGTGATTTAGAAGAGTATATTAAAAATTCTTGGGAAGTTTCAAAAAGTGAAATACCAATTGCACATGGTGAGCTTTTAAGTTTGGAAGAATTTTGTGCTAAACTAAATATCCCTTTAAATGAGGCTATTAAAAAATTAAAAGAAAAAGGTGTTCAATTTAATGTAAATGAAACTTTAAAGGAAATTGCAAATAAAAACAACTTAACTCCTGATAAGGTTTACGAGATAATAAAACCTAAAAAAAATAGTAATTCTCAAAATGTAAAGTTTATACCAGGAAGTGGAATTGGGAGAATGAGTCTTGATGATTTTTGTAAAAAATATAGTTGTGATGCAAATGAAGCTATTAAAATTTTAAAAGCAAAAGGAATAAATGCTAAAAAGACTCAAACTTTAAGAGAAATTGCTTTTTCAAATAATTTAACTCCAGTAGATATAGCTGAAATGATTAAAAAGGGCGAAAATGGACAATAAAAATTTATTAAAGATTTTAATTTTTATTTTTATACTAATTTTAATTTTTCCTTTTATTGAACATTTTCTTTTTTATATGTTTCATTTTGGATTTGGTGGTGGACATGGTGCTGGTATGAGAGGTGGTCCTTACTATTTTAGATAAAGGAGAAGTAATGAAGAAATTAATTATCTTTTTATTTATTGTGGTAAATCTATTTGCCTTAACTCAAAAAGAAAAAGAGGCTCTTATTTATATGTATCAAGAAGAGAAATTAGCAAAAGATGTTTATTATGTTTTATCTCAAATGTATCCAAATTTAAGAACTTTTCCACATATTTATAGAGCTGAGGTAATGCATCAAAAAGGTGTAGCAAATGTATTGAGTTATTATGGAATACCTCTTCCAATGCTTGGAGATGAAGTTGGAAAATTTAACAATCCTAATCTTCAAAAACTATATAATGAATTGATTTCGAAAGGTAAAAAGTCTATAAAAGACGCACTTGAAGTTGGAATAATGGTAGAAGTTACAGATGTTGAAGATTTAGATAAGTACTTAAATGAAGTGAGTTCATCTGATGTGGTAGCTTTATTTAAATTTTTAAGGGCAGGAAGTTATAATCACTATAATGCTTTTAATAATGAATTAAGATTAATAACAGGAAAAAGTGCTTGTGAGCTAATGGAAAAAAGATGGTGTCAAAATTATCCTTTTCAAAGAGGAATAGGGAGATATTATAGAAACTATTATTGGTTTCCTATGAAGCATTTTGGAGGTATGTGGAAATAAAAAAGTTTAAAAATATTATAAAGGTTGTAAAGGGTTAGTTATAATTTTTATAACCCTATACAACCTTTTAAACTTTTATTTTAAAAAGATTTTAAAAAGTCTTCTAAAATCTTTCTATGATCAAATACAAGTTTATTCCAAGGAATATCTTCAAGTTTTATGAGCATTACTTCTTTTGCATCGTCTCCAGCTCTAGGAAGTTTAGAAGCTTTACATATAAATACACAACTTGCTGTATGTACTCTTGGGTCTCGATTTGGGTTGGAATATACTCCAAGAAGTTTTTCTATTTTTATATCAAGATTTGTTTCTTCTTTCATTTCACGAATAAGAGCTTCTTCTGCACTTTCACCATAGTCTACAAATCCACCCGGCAGTGCATATCCAAAGGGTGGATTTTTTCTTTTTATAAGAACTATTCCAGAAAAAGTTGGGTTAAAAATTTTAATAATTCCATCAACTGTTAAAAAAGGCGTTGGTCTAATCCACTCAGGGATTTTTAGTTTTTTTGCTTCTTCGCAGATTTTTAATTGGCTCATTTGGTTTCTCCAAAATGAAATTTATTATTCAAAAACAAAAAACTTCAAGCTAAGTGCTCCATTTTACTTCGTAACGCTTAAATTTTGCAACGCTTTTCGTTTTTTGTTTTTTCATAAAATCAGTTTCAATCTAAATACTCTATTTTACTAAAATTAAATTCTCAATTCTCAACTCTTCCCAGCACACACTCCGTGTATGCCGGGCTGCCACATTCTCAATTCTCAATTAATTAAAGTCCCGCTTCTTTAAGTGCTTCTGCTTGGTAGTGCGCAATAAGAGGGTCTATTATTTCATCAAAAAGTCCTTCACTCATAATTTGTTCAAGCCTATATAAAGTCAAACCAATTCTATGGTCTGTGATTCTATTTTGTGGATAGTTATATGTTCTAATTCTTTCACTTCTATCACCACTTCCAACTTGGCTTTTTCTTTTTTCTCCAATTTCTGCAAGGCGTTCGCTTTCAAGTTTTTCATAAACCCTAGCTTTTAATATTTGAAGAGCTTTTTCTTTATTTCTTTGTTGAGAGCGTTCATCTTGCATTGATACAGTTATTCCTGTTGGTATATGTGTCATTCTAACTGCACTTTCAGTTTTATTAACGTGCTGACCACCAGCACCTCCTGCTCTCATTACTTCTATTTTAATATCTTTTGGGTCAAGTTCTATATCTATATCATCAACTTCAGGCATAACAGCAACTGTTACAGCTGATGTATGAATTCTCCCTTGAGACTCAGTAATAGGAATTCTTTGGACTCTGTGAGTACCACCTTCATATTTTAATCTAGAATAAGCACCTTCTCCTTTTATTAATAAAATAATTTCTTTATATCCACCTATATCGTTTTTAGATTCACTTACTATTTCTACTTTCCAACCTTTTTTATCGGCGTATCTGAGATAAGCTTTTGTTAAATCTCCTACAAATAGTGCTGCTTCATCTCCACCTGTTCCTGCTCTAATTTCAAGAAAAATATTTTTATCATCATTTGGGTCTTTTGGAAGGAGAAGCACTTTTATTTCTTCTTCTAATTGAGGCAATTTTTCTTCAATTTCTTTAATCTCTTCTTTTGCAAGTTCTGCCATTTCAGGATCTTCTAACATCATTTTAGCTTCTTCAAGATTATTTAATATCTCTTCATATTCTTTAGCCTTAGTAACGATTGGTTCAAGATTTCTCGCTTCTCGTGAGAGTTTTGTCATTTGTTTTATATCTTTTGTAATTTCAGGAGATGAAAGTTTTTCGTTTATTTCATTATATTTATCAACGAATGGTTTTAATTTATCAAGTAGCATTTTTTGCACCTTTAAAAATTTTTTTGAATTATACCATCTATATCAATTGAAAATGGAGAATTGAGAGTTAAGAATGAAGGATAAGTTCCAAGTTGCTAAGTTACAAGTTCTAAGTAAATAGAAGAGAATTAAACTAATATACAAATATACCAATATACAAATTTGTAAAATTTGCTTTGGGATTGGTATAAAAAATAACCAATATACCAATAGTAACAGGAGGGGAAATGGGAAAAAAATTAAGCGTTTTGTGGTTCGATTGACTTTACAAGATGATGAAGTCTGCTAATTTTTCTTCTTGCTGTATTTTTTTTCAGAATCCCTTTATTTACAAAGCTTTGAAATTTTTTGTTTGCTACTTTCCAGTAATTTAAAGCTTCTTCATAATTCCCTTCAGCAACAGCTTTTTCTACATTTTTTGTAATTGTTTTAATTCTTGTTCTATAGTATCTGTTTCTTTCAGTTCTTTTTTTTGTTTGTCTGATTCTTTTTTGAGCTGACTTTGTATTTGCCATTTAGTTCCTTTTTTTGAACCGTATTTTATAAAAATTTGTTAAAATTTGCAAATCAATATTTCATTTTTAAAAGGAAATAAAGGATTTGTAATGAAATTATTTGGAACTGATGGAGTTAGAGGAAAAGCAGGTGAAGTTATTACCCCGTTTCTTGCACTAAATCTTGCAATGGCATTTGGTGAGACTATTTCTAAAAAAACAGGAAAAATTTTAGTAGGAAAAGATACAAGAAGAAGTGGTTATATGATAGAAAATGCAATTGTAAGTGGACTTACTGCTATTGGATATGATGTGATTCAAATAGGGCCTATGCCAACACCTGCTGTTGCTTTTTTAACTGAAGATATGAGATGTGATGGTGGAATTATGATTAGTGCAAGTCATAATCCATATGATGATAATGGAATTAAGTTTTTTGATAGTGAGGGAAATAAACTCTCAGGTGATATTGAAAAAGAGATAGAAGATAGATATTCTAAAAATAGTTTTGAATTAAAAACAGGCAAAGAAATAGGAAAAAGTAAAAGAATTGATGATGTTATTGGGAGATATATTGTCCATATCAAATCTTCTTTTCCAAAACATCTAAATTTAAATGGTATTAGAATTGTAATTGATACAGCAAATGGGGCAGCATATAAAGTAGCGCCTACTATTTTTAGCGAACTTGGAGCTGATGTAATTACGATAAACAATGAACCTAATGGTTATAACATAAATCAAAATTCAGGTGCAATGCATCCAGAAATTTTAGCAAGTAAAGTCAAAGAATATAGAGCTGATATAGGATTTGCTTTTGATGGAGATGCAGATAGATTAGTAGTAGTTGATGAAAGAGGTGAAGTAATAGATGGAGATAGACTTTTAGGATCTTTAGCTTATTATTTACATAAAAAGAATCAATTAAAAAGTAATGGAATTGCAGTGACTGTAATGAGCAATGGTGCATTAGAAGAGTTTTTGAAAAAATATGGAATAAAAGTATATAGAAGTGCTGTTGGAGATAAAAATGTACTTGAAGTTATGAAAAAATATAATTTAAATTTTGGAGGAGAACAATCAGGTCATATTATTTTTAGTGACTACGCTAAAACAGGAGATGGATTAGTTAGCAGTTTGCAAGCAGTTGCTTATATGATAGAAACTCAAAAAAAAGCAAGCGAGGCTTTTAATTTATTTGAACTTTATCCTCAAGTTCAAACAAATATAAAAGTAACGGAAAAAATACCTCTTGAGAAAATTGATGGTGCAAGTGATATTTTAAAAGAAGTAGAAAAACAAGGGTACAGACATTTAGTTAGGTACTCTGGAACTGAAAACAAATTAAGACTTCTTATTGAAGGAAGAGAGAGTAAAAAAGCAAAAGAACTTTTAGAAAAACTCACAGAATTTTTTCAGAAAAAACTATCATAAGTGAAAAGTAAAATATGAAAAGTGAAAAGTTTTGGATTAAATTTATTTTGTTTTTTATTTTAGTTTTAGGAATAGACCAAGTAATAAAGTGGATATTTTTAAGTGGATTTGAGTGGCATAGTAAATGTATTTCTTTAATTTTAGCTTTAAATAAAGGTGTTGCTTTTTCTATGTTTGCTTTTTTAGGTGAGTGGCTGAAGTTTTTACAAGTTGGATTAATTGCATTTTTGCTTTGGTATTTTTATAGAGAAAAAATCATAAAAAATTTTCCTTATATTTCAGGAATACTTTTTGGTGCTGCTATTTCAAACTTAATTGATAGATTTTTAAGAGGTGGAGTGGTTGATTATGTATATTGGCATTGTGGTTTTGATTTTGCAATATTTAATTTTGCTGATGTTATGATAGATTTAAGTATTGTACTTTTTGCATATTTTTATTTTTTCAAAAAAAATGATAAAATTTCATAAATTATGTTATTTTGGTCGCATAGCTCAGCTGGTAGAGCACTACCCCGACACGGTAGGGGTCGCTGGTTCGAGTCCAGCTGCGACCACCACTAATCAATCTACAAGCATATATATCTATCTACAAAACCTTTGAAAATCCCTAAAAATCGAAACTTTAACTTATATTAGTGTCTATAAAAATATATAACTATCTATTTGCTTTAAAGGGATAGGTTGGGGTATAATACCTTTTAAAAGATCTTTTTTGTTGAACTATACCCTAAAAGGAGTTAAAATGCCCAGAGTTGCGATACCTTTAACAGATACAAAAATTAAAAGAGCAAAGCCAAAAGATAAAATGTATAAGTTATTCGATGGGGATGGATTATATTTAGAAATTAAGCCAACAGGTAGGAAAGTTTGGAGAATTAAGTATAGGTTATTTGGTAAAGAAAGGACCTATACAGTTGGCGATTATCCAGCAGTAACATTATCACAAGCAAGAGCTATTACAAGAGAAGTTAAACAAAAGGTATTAGATGGTATAGACCCAGTTGCTGAGCGACAAGCAAAAAAGGAACTAAAAGAAGAAAAACTATTCAAAAATATTATAGCAGATTTTTTAGATAAAAAACAAAAAGAAGTTAGCGAAACACATTTTAAAAAACAAAAAGGCAGGATAGAAAATTATATATTACCAGATTTAGGAGATAAGCTTATAGATGCAATTACAAAAAGAGATATTGTAAAGGTTATAAAAAGTGTACCCAATAAGCATACCCCTAACACTAAAAAAACTAATAAGATTGAAACTGCAAGAAGAGTGTTTTCTATTTTAAGAGAGATTTATAGATTTGCATTACACAATAATTATACTGAGATAGATGTAACTGCTGCAATTGATATTAATGCAATACTTCCTAAAAGAGAAGTAGAAAATTTTCAAGCTATCCTTAATGAGCAAGAATTTAAAGAAATGTATAAAGAGCTCTTTAAAGATGTAGAGTATAAAAAAACTTATTTAGCATTGCATTTTTTAGCCTTAACTGCTTTACGTCCAGGAAATGTTAGAGGTTTAATGTGGGAGTGGATAGATTGGGATAAAAACATAATTATAATTCCAAAAGAGCAAATGAAAACAAGAAAAGAGTTTAGATTACCTTTAACAGATAAGTTAATTGAAATATTAAATAAAATGGCTATGTTTAAACCTAATAAAAAAGGATTAATCTTTTTTGGAAGAGATTATAATGTAAAAATGTCGGATAATACTTTTGGTAAATTAATTAAAAGTAAAGGGTTTAATCATACTGCACACGGATTTAGAGCAAGTTTTGCGACAATTTGCTATGAAAAACAAAAAGAACATGGATTTAGTGCGGAAGTAATAGAAACTCAACTTGCTCATGTAATAGGCTCAAAAGTCACTCGTGCTTATATGAGAAGTGATTTTTTAGAGGAGAGGAGAGAAATGCTTAAATGGTGGGAGAAGTTTTTAGAAAATTAATTTAATATTCACATTTATTTCTAATCTCTTCTAATGTAGCTCTATATTCTTTTAATTTAGCCTTACTCATTCCTGTATTTGTATTAGGAGCAAGGAATGCTACATAGTTATTAGTTTTGGGAATGTATATTATTTTATACCAGTAAGCAGGTATTCCTACTTTATTTTTAATATATCCTTTACTCCCACATACCCCAGTAACAACTTCTATCTCTTTATATTTAACTGCAAGATAACGAGTAAACTTTTCTACCTTTGCCCAGTATCTGCGGTTTAACTTAGGTCTTTGCGGAGCTATATTGCTTAATAGAAAAGTTTGTTTTTGTATTGCTCTGTTGTAATCAAAACTTGCATTACTTGCTAAATGTCCTCTATCGTATCCTGTTTTAGAATAATCTTTTGTGTAGGACCTGCATTTTGCTGGAAGACTGTAATCTGGTCTAAATCGTAAGCCTTTACGAGATATTTTCTTTTTAACAAGGTCACCTTTTAATATGTAAGTAACTGCTAAAGGATGTTTATATTTGCAAGAGTAGCAAATATCAAAGGCTGTTTTATGTAGTGTGTAATCACATTTAATAGGTTGTAGAAAATTGTTTAAGTCAGGTGTGTATTTGCTTGTAAAGGCTAAAAGGAATGGTTGAAATATTAATAATATTAATTTTATTAAAAATTTATTTTTCATTCCAAATTCCTCTTTTATTTATAAAGTGTTTAGATATTCTACTAATCCATTCTTTAAACATATTAAATTCTAAACTGCCTTTTGCATAATTGCAATGTTTGCAGCATGGATATATATTATCTTTATTATAGCCTTTATTTGAGTTAAATCTATCTATTGAATTCCAAGATTTTTTACCATTTGGCTTGAAACCACAATATACACACTCTGAAATTATTAATTTTTCAAAAGTTTTTTTATCAATAAATGTATCTAAATTTTCGTATTTTTTATGCCTTTTTTTGTATTCATTATATGGTGGTTTTGTTTTATTGAATAAATTTCTTTTTTGTTTCATTTATAGCTCCAATATTATATAATTGTATGTATTTAATGTAAAGAAGATTATTAATAGTTTCTTTTTTCCTTTACACAACCTTTAATCTTTAATTATTTGTCTTCACCTAAAATTTTATCTTTTAATATTTCACTAAATATTATTGCTTCTGCTTCACTTGAAAAGTCTATTCTTCTATCAAAAACAATATTTTTGTCAGGGTTTTTTATATTTAAAATCACTCTATTTCTTTTTTTATCATCTATCCTCCAATTAAAAATATTTGAATAATTAAATTTCCCATATTTCCCTTTTTCTATTTTAAATGTATCTTCAAATATTTCTATTTGATTTTTTTTGCGTAATTTTTCCATTATTAGGATGAGGATAGGAATAAACGATACTAAAACTATAATATAAATTATAGGTAAAAAAGCATCAGATAGTTTTATAAATTTATTTATAAATAAATATAGATTTTTAGTAAACATGAGTCCAAAAGTAAAAGCAAAAGTTAGATATATTCCCAGGAATATGACAAATTCATTCATTTTTTTATGAAGAACTACTCCTTTAAAATTAATATTTTGTTTTGGGGAATTCTTTTCTACATAATAATTGTGTATATCAATATGATGAGCTAAATTTTGAATAGTATCAGCTTCATTAAATTGATAATTATTTCTCATTATCATCCTTTTCTTCTATTTTAATACTAAAAATTTTTCCACAATCTTGACATTCGTATCTTTGTGCAGTGTAATTTTTATATTCTCTTTTTCCTTTTTTAATTGTATGAGTTGAGTTACAATGAGGACAAGGTTCATTATAAAATACTCTTTGTTTTTTTGATATTAGCTCATGTTTTAATTGGTAATCACGATTGTAGTATTTGGAGAGATAATTTAGTATTTTTTCTTCATCACTATGTATACTTTTTTGAGTTGATACAATTTTTTCGGCATATTCCAAAAAATTTATTTCTGGATAGTTCTCCATTATTCTTTTTGCATTATGAGCGAAAGAATTATAGCTATTAAAGTAAAGATGGTTTTTTGAAACTTTATCAATTATTTTATTTGGCTCTGGAATTTCTGGTAAATATGTTTTTAATGTATCTATTAAAATATCTTTTTCTTTTGAATTAATTGTTCCGTCTGATTTAGCAATATAAATAAGCATTTTTAATAAATCTAAATGTTTATCAATAAAATTTTCTATTTTTTCTTTTTCTTGTCTTTTTGCTTCTTTTTCAAGGTGTTTTATATACTCTTTTTCATATATTTTTTCAAAATATTCACTAATATTTGATATTACTTCACCAGTTGTTAAATCATACATTTCTATTATTTTATCTACATATAAACTTGCAAATTCATCAGTATCTAAATTTCTTATTAAAAGCATTAATTTATCATCGTATAAAGATTTTCCAACTCTTATAACTGCTGCATCAAATTCGTAATTATCTTTATATATAATATGAAAATCTTTATTTACATCAGCTATTATTAAGTCAACTTTTCCATAAAAATATCCTTCACCAATATAATTTTTATTATTTGTCTGAATTTCTTTTATAAACTCATTTTCACTAAACATTGTTTGTAAATAATCAATAATTCCCTCTTTATTAGTGATAACTTCAAAAGTAGTTAAATCTATTAATTTTTTTATTCTATCAAGTCTAAAAGTTCTATCTTCATTTCTCAAAAAACAATATCCGTATAAATATTTGTTATCTATCTTATTTACTTTAATTTTTCTTTGGCTTATTTCTCCATTTTCTTTTTCATAAATAATTTCAATATCGGCTTCTTTGTTTATTGATGTTTGTGTTTCTTTTGAAGATTTGTTTTTTGGAAATGCAAATTTTGAGTCTGATGAATAAGTTGAACGATTTTTACTTAAATTTTTAATAAATTCTACTTCTTTTTCAATTTGTATTTGAGAGTTTTTCTTTTTATGATTAAAAATTTTAAATAATGATAATGTATTAAGTTTATAAGCTTTGATTGCGATATAAATAGCTAATCCTAATGTAACAAAAAAAAGAATGACTCCAAATGAACTTTTTAAAATGGATTCAGGAGTGATGATTGTAATAAAAAACAAAATTATAAAATAATAAACAAAAAAAGCTACTAATGCTTTTAAAAATTTCACCCTTTATCCTTTAAATTCTATTTCTTAATATTCCCACAACTCTTCCAATAAACTTAATTTTTTCCATTATTTCCCCTTGTAATACTTCATCTTTTATTTCTGGATTATCAGAGTGTAAAATTATTTTTTGTTCCACTGGATAGATATATACTCTTTTAACTAATACACCAAAAGGAGTAGATATTACATAAACTCCACCATCTTTTAAGTCGTAATCTTTTAAAGGTAATACGAATAATTTGTCTCCATCGCAGATAGTAGGCTGCATACTATCTCCAACTGCTGTGATAATATGCAAACCTGTATAATCTAAAATATTTAGCATATTTTTTAGAAAATTTGTTGAAAATGTTAAATTATTAGTTGGAGTTATGTTTTCATTGTAAGCACCAGCTCCAGCACTTGCATATATATCCTCATAAAAAGGCACATTCACTACATCTGCTTTGTGATTGTTTTCTATATTGTTAAGCACTTCTTTTGCCTTTTCAAGTCTTGTATTATTTTTTATGCCTGTTTGAGTTATTTGAGAATTAATTGTCATTGATTGAGCTACTGTTCCAATGCTTTTTGCTTTAGTTTTTTGAAAATTGATTGGTTCTGTTCCTATAAGTTCATGGAAATTAATTTCTAAAGCATCAGCAATTTTTCTAAGTAATCCAACTTTAATATCATTTTCACCTTTTTCAATTCTTTGTAAAGTTTTAGGAGAAACTCCAACTAATTCAGACAGTTTTTCCTGGCTTATATTTAAAGTCTCCCTTCTTTGTCTTATTCTTTCTCCAATTTTATCCATTTTTTGTCCTTTCATCCCAAAAAAGTCTTGACAATAAGACAATTTTGTCCTATAATTACACATATAAACAACCTTATATACACATATCGACATTATAACAAAAAAGGTTTAGGGTTGTGAGATGATTGAAAATACAGCCGCTCCCAAGCCAAGCGGTGGTAAGATCTCAAACTCTCAGGCAGGGGTGGGAGTTTGTTAGGTTTAGGTGAGGGTAGAGTTTTTTGGTTTTAAAGGTTTTGGAAATTCTGAGTCTTTTGCAACAAACCAAGGTTCATTGTTTTCATCATTTAATACTCTAACTGCCCCAAATTTTTTATCTACCCTCTCTTAAATCTAACACAAGGAGTATAAATGGAAGAAAAACAAACAGAGCAAATATATGTAAATCAAAAAGAAGCAGCAAAAATATTAGGAATTAAACCAGGAACTATTAAAGTATGGAGAAGGAAATTTGAAGATTTTCCAAAACCTTGTAGGGTTAGTAATAATGCAGTCTTTTTTGCAAAAGATGAAATTATAGAATGGATGGAAAAAAGGAGAACAAATGCGTAGAGTGATAATGATTTTTGAGGTTGATAATGTAAAAAAAGAAGCTGAACTTAAAGCAAAGGTGATGCAAGTTGCACAAGTAGTAAAAGCAAAATTAAAGAGATTAGAAGGTAAATCTATAAAAGATGATAATTGGAAGTATCCAAGCAATTATTAAGGAGTGATAATGGATTTTTGGTATGGAATGATTGCAGGTTGGGGGTTAGGATATGCGGTGTTAATTGCAGCTGATAGATGGATTGCTTATAAAAATAAAAAAAATATTTGGAGGTGAAAAATTTTAAAAGATTTCAAAAATTAATTAAAAAAACTCAATTTGATTATAACATAAAAAGGATAAAAAATGAAACTATTTGAAATAGCTGATGAATTTCAAAAATTATATGAATTAGCAAGCGATAGCGATGATATTGAAACTTTAACAGAGTTGTTTAATGAACTTGAAATAAAGTTAGAAGACAAGGCAGATAATACAAGAATTGTATTACAAAAACTTGATAGTGATATTAAATTTTTAGATGAGGAAATTAAAAGACTTCAAAATAGAAAAAAAACTATTCAAAAAAATAAAGAAAATCTAAAAACGTTACTTGAATTAGCTTTAAAAAGTGCAGGAATTGAAAAATTAAAAACACCAAAAGCAACATTTTATTTTGCACCTACACCACCAAAATTAATAATTAACGATGAAAATGAAATTCCTGATGAATTTAAAATACCAAAAATTGAAATTGATAAACAAAAATTAAAAGAAGCATTAAAAAATGGTCTAATAATCAAAGGTGCAACACTTGAACAAATTGAAACATTAAGGATTAGATAATGGAGAAAGAAATTATTGATATTAAGTTTGAAGAACAAACAGGCGCACTCTTAATTCCTGCAAATCAAGAAGATAAACAAATAATTTCTTATGTGAAATTAGAAGCATATAAACTTTTAAAAGAAAGTGATTTTGTAAAGATTAATGGAACTTGGGAAGCTAAACGAGATGGAATGTTAAAAATTTTAAGTTCTACGCCACTTAGTTATCAATGGAAAATAACAGATACAGAAATAAAAAAAGAGTATGTGTTAGTTAGAGGTATATTAATACTTCAAATTAATAATATTTTGAGAAAAGCTGATGGAATGGGAATTGTAGAGCCAGATGAAATGAAAGGGAAACCTTTACATTTTTTAGTTGCAAAGGCTGAAACAAGAGCATTAAAAAGAGCTATTGATACTCTGTTTGGAAGTGTAATAAATGCATATGTGATAAATGTTTTAGAAAAAGGGGCATAAAAATGATAATCAATATGAGCAATGTAAAAACAACTTCTTTTTTAGGTGAAGGTAGACATTTAGTGAAAATTGATGCAATAGAAAAGACAAAAGATGAATTTAACAATGATGTTTTAAAAATTACTTTTAAAGATAAACACAATTTTATCTTTTCTGACTTTTTCCCACTTACTGAAAAAATGTTATGGAAATTAGGACTTTTAGCAAAAGCTGTAAAAGTTTGGGATGATGGAATTGAGAAATTAAACACTGATGATTTGCTAAATAAATATCTATATATCACAATATCCCCATATAAAAAGAAAAATGGTGAAGATGGATTAAGTATCAAAAAATTTGAATATTCAACAGCTAATGAAAAAGTCAACAACCAGCAACCACAACAATTCCAAGCATCACAAGCTCAACCACCAGCTATGGATATAGATGAAGATAGTATTCCATTTTAAAGGATAAGAGATGAGAAGAATGGCTGAGACGAGTTTAGAAGCATATGAAAATATAAAACCAGAATTAACAACAAGACAACAAGAAGTATACAAAACTCTTTTAGAGCTTGGAACTGCTACATCTATAAAAATAGCAGAAAGACTAAAAAAACCGCTCCACGCAATTAGTGGAAGAATTACAGAGCTTAAAGATTTAGGATTAATAGAAGTTATTGGGAAAGTAAAAATTAATAATTCTAATTATAGTTTGTTGAAAGCAAAGAATTAGTTTTTAAGAGTGAGGGATTAAATAAGTTTAACAAGTCCAATAACAATTAAAGCTACACCAATAAAATCAAATAAAAGTCCAATAAATATTGGCTCTCTTTTATAAATGTAGCCTTTTGGAATTTTCATTGTGGGAGATTCACCCTCAATAGTTTTTGAAAATGGATTATAATAAACCTCTTTACCAATTGTGTATTCGATAACTTTTTTATGATTAGCTCCCTCACCAATACCAACAAATAAAAGACCAACTGAAATTAAAAAACCAGCTTGTGGGTCAATAATAGTTATAATTTTTGTACCAAAAAGTATTGCAAATACAAATCCAACAATGATAATCATATTCCACCACCTTTTTTTATCAAGATTTTCAAGCCAAGAAAACATTCAAGTGAGCCTCCTTTTAGTTGTGTTCCGCTTTTACAATTATATCAAAGGGGGCTCTCCTGAGTGAATTAAGTATAATTTTAGTAAAAAAGGATTTAAAATGAACAAAACATATAAATACTGGATAATGCATAAATGTGACTTTTTTAAAAGACTAAATAAATGGCTAAAAGAAAACAACAAAATACTTGATATTTATGAGACTAATCCTTTTGGTGCTATATTTAGTGCTTTTTCATATTGGGTATCTAATCTAAAAGAAGATATAGAGCCAAATGAAGCATTAGAAATATGGTTGGAACAAAATAAGGATGAAAAATTATATTGGAGTCAAGGCAAAGAAAAAGATTTTGATTATTGGTTACCTACATTAAAAGAGCTTGGATATTGTAAAGATAATGAAGAAAACATCGTTAAAAAAGTTTGTAGGGAATTAGGAATAACTCAAAAGGAGTTGGCGGAGAGAATGGGAGTAAATGATGTAACCGTTAGAAATTGGAGCAGCAAAAATAATCCACCTGAATGGGCTATTAAATTTATGAATTTACTTTTAGAATTTGAAAAAGTAAAAGAAAAAGCTGATAAAGCTGCAATGATTGTATCTTTATTAGAGGAGTTAAAAAAATAACTTCTTCTTTTGTATTTTTTAACTACATTTTTAACTATCTTTTGTAAAATAAATTTACTTAATCCTTGACTTATTGTATAAATATTTTATATAATTCACTTATAAATGTAAATTAAGACTACAGTCAAGGAGCAATTATGTCACAAGCTACTTCAACTATTTTAGATAGTGAATACATAGAAAGAGAAATCAGAGGCACTGGTATGTTGCTACATTATGCAAGTAGAGCAATGTTTGAAGATGAGCTTATTAGTGAAGCTGATTATTTAGCATTGCAGGTTATAGCTGATAAGTTGATTGAAGACATTGCACCAAGAACTGCTAAGTTGATTGAAGCAAGTTATGAATTACTTAAAAAGGAGCAACAATGAAAACATATACATTTGAAGCATTTGTAAAAGATAAAAAAAGTGCAATAGAGTTTGCGAAAGAGTTTCTAAAAGATTTAAGGGAAACTCCATCGCAATTCAAATTTGTTGTTGAGAAAATTAAGTTTAACCACTTTAAAATAATCGCAGTGAAATTATAACAAAAAAGGGTGAAAAATGAGAGATAGTTTTGTTTTTTATAGAAGTTATTATGAAGCAATTGAATTATTACCAAAAGCGCAAAGAGCTGATGCTTATAAGGCGATTTTTGAATTTATGTTTAATGGAAAAGATATATCAGATGAATTACCTAATACCGCAAAAGCTATATTTATGATGGCTAAACCAACGCTTGAAGCAAGTAATAAAAAATATGAAGCTGGAAAAAAGGGTGCTGAAATCAAAAAAGCAAACAAAGAAAAAGCAAACAATAAGCAAGATGAAAGCAAACAAGAAGCAACCTTAGAAGCAAATAATAAGCAAGATGGAAGCAATGTAAATGTAAATGATAATGTAAATGAAAATGTAAATATAAAAGAAAAAGAAAAATCTAAAAAAGAAAAAGAAGAGTCGACAAGCGACTTTCAAACTTTTGTCAAAGTTTGGAATGAGTCTGCAAAGAAGTTTGATTTACCAAAAGTAGAAAAACTATCTAACGAGAGAAAACGAAAGTTAAAGAGAAGAATAAAAAACAATAAAGACTTCTTAGAAGATTTCAAAAGAGCATTAGAAGAGTTAGAGTTTAGTTCATTCCTTAGAGGAGAAAATAAAAACAACTGGAAGATGAAGTTTGATTGGTTAATCGAAAACGATACTAATATCATAAAAGTTATTGAAGGTCAGTATAGAGATAAAGAATCTGATAGTAAGCCTGAATATGGAGTAATGCTTGATAGACCTTCAATATCGTTTTATTAAGGAGTGAATATGGACGAAGAAATTTTAGCTTATCAAAGAGCAATATTAGCTGGACTTCTAATTGAGAGTTATATCCCAGAAGAAAACAATGAAAGGTTAAGACTAATAGAAGAGATAATCTCCTCTAAAAGCCATTTGTTTTTACCAGCTCATATTAGCATACTTAAAAAAGCCCTTACAGAGATAGAGACTGTAAGAGCTGATGGATGTTATGAATGCTGGATAATTAGTGAAGCATTCATCCATCTGCTAAACGAAAATGAAAAATCTGAATGTATTGAAATTTTATCAACTGGTGCGTTAGAAGTCAATCCAATTAAAACTTATCTTGGGGTAATTGCTGAAAAAATTCTTTTAAGGAAAGTAATATGAGCAGTGAAATAAATTTTATTGAGAAAAAAATAAAAGAACTAAAATTTAAAATCTTAAAAGCAAATAATGATATTGAAAAACTTGATTTAGAGATTGAGTATTATGATGCTTTAAGAGAATTAGCAAAGCTAAATAACGAAACTAAAAAAGCAATCGAATACAAAAAAATAAAACTTAAAAAAGAGCTTGAATTTCTTGAAATAATTGAAGAACAAAAAGATATTAAGACTATTAGCTTAAAAGAGTTCTTAAAAAAAGAGATGCCTGATTTTGAGTATGTAAAGACTTACATAAGAGCTTTTGATGAAAATCTTGGCGGTATGCCTGTTGGAGTGATGGTGCAATTTGCAGCTCAAAGTTATGTAGGAAAAACAACCACACTTATGAGATTGGCTTTAAATATTGCAAAAAGTGAAAAAGTAGTGCATTTTAATTTTGAGATGAGTGAAGTTATCTTGTATAGAGTTTATAAGCAGATGATAAAAACTTTTGTAGAGCCTAAACAGCTTGAAAATTTAATTCTTCCAGAAGAAGCAAGTCCAAAACTTGATGATTTAATAAGAGATATTAAACTTTTGCATTATAGAGAAAAAGCAAGATTTTTTATAATTGATAGTCGTATGAAAATAGTTACAAACGATAAAACAGCAAAAGAGGCTGCAAGTAATATTTCTAAAAAATTATCAGAATTAGTAAGAGAATTAGGAGTAACAATAATCTTAATTAATCAGATAAGCGAAGAAGCAATTAAAGAAAATCGTTTAGTTTTAAAAGAGAGTGGGGACCAAAAGTATGATGCTGATTTAGTATTTGGTCTTGGATTTAAGTTTTTAAAAGATGAAAAAGGGAAAATTAAAAAAGATGAAACAGGTAATCCAATAATTGATGAAAATGCAAGAATTTTAATTTGTGATAAAAATAGGTTAGGAAAACCTTTTGTAAATGAGATACATATAAATGAGATTTTTCCTGAACCTGTTAGGGAAATTACACCTACACAAATTGATATGCCTGAGATACCACTTTAAAGGATTTGATATGACTAAACAACAAAAAAAAGAAAGAGCATTACTTTTAATGGCTTATGCTTTTTTAAAAGTAACTTATGAAAATACAAACGAAATAAGCATAAAAGACAAAACACAGGCTGATTTTATTTTAGAAAGAGTTTATAAAAAGTTAGACAATATAAAAAAGATATTTGTAAATGAAAAAATTAGAAATTTTCTTTTAAAAAGAGTTCCAGATGATATAAGCAAAACAACAGATATAGCAATAGTTGCGATTGTAGTTTTGGCTTATTTTAAGATGTTTAATTTAACAAAAGAAATTAATTTAGTTGAGGATTTGGAGTTTTTAACAAAACAAGCAGTTTATAGCACAGATAAAGAGACAGCAATTAATTCTATTAAATATGCAAGTGATTTAGTTGCAGATGTGTTTCCAAATAAAAAGGGACTTATTGAATTTAAAAAATTAGCAAATAAGTTTCCATTTAATTTAATTAAGGAGCTTGAAGATGTTAGAAAAACTGCTTAATAAATTGGGACTTTATACAGAGAGACAAGCTTATAACATTACATTAGAAGCAATAAGAAAGTTAAGAGTGGATTTTGTTAGAGAAAACGAAAGATTAAAAAAAGAGATTGAAAATCTTATAAAATCTCTAAAAGCAAGTGAAGAAGCAAAAGCTGAGGCAACACAAAGGGCAATTAAGTTAGCAAAAGAGCATGTAACAGATGAAGATTTTGAGGAGGTAAAATGAGAGAAATTAAATTTAAGGGATATTCAAGAGAATTAAATAGATGGATTATAGGTGATTTTGTAACAAGAAGAGAGTGTGAAGATTATGAAAGTGTTTATATTAATAGCTATGAACTTGGTGAAAATATTGAAGTGGTAAGTGAAAGCATAGGCCAATACACAGGACTAAAAGACAAAAATGGAAAAGAGATTTATGAGGATGATATAGTAGAAATTGATACAGGTGCAATAGGGAAAGTTGTTTTTGATGAAGAGTGTGCTTACTTTTGCATAATCGCAAAAACCGGTATTTTTCTTTTTGAAGATATTCCACTTGAAGTTATTAAGGTAATAGGAAATATTTATGAAAATCCAGAACTTTTGGAGCAAATAAGTGAAAACTAACCCCCCAACAGAAAGAGCTGAGCAAATAGCTTTTACAAGGTATCTTAAATTAAAAAAGATACCTTTTTATGCAATACCAAATGGTGGTAGTAGAAATGCAATAGAAGCTAAAAATTTAAAAGCAGAGGGAGTTAGTGCAGGTGTGCCTGATATTTGTATTCCACTTCCAAATGAGAAGTATCACGGACTTTATATCGAGATGAAAAGAAAAAAGGGCGGAAGAGTGAGTGAAAAGCAAAAAGAGTGGATTGAGAGGCTTAATAAGCTTGGGTATTTAGCGGTTGTTTGTTATGGAGCAGATGAAGCGATAAAAGTAGTTGAAAGGTATGTGAGTGCTAACTGAACTGTTTTTTATTGCTTTGTTTTTGTTGGGAATTTATTTTAATTTAAAGGGGAGTGATGGGTAAAACACCTTATATAGATTTTAAGCTTGAAATTGAAGATAAAGAATTATTAAAGACTTTGGAACTTATGTCTAATAATGGAAAAATGTTACCTTATGTTAAAGAAACAATAAATAGGGCTGGTAAAAAATTTTTAAGTGTTTTAAAAAAAGAAGCGTATAAAAAATATAAAGTTAAAAGCCAATCATATTTTAATCAATTTATTAAAGAAAAAAAAGCAACAAATTCAAATTTAGAATATAAAGCAGAGATTAGGTCAAGTAGATTAAATATGATTAGATTTGCGAAATTAGAGAATAGAAAAATATATAGAAAAGATGGTGGAGTCACAATAGTTGAAAAACAAAAAATAGCTAAGAGTATAGAAATTATAAGAGGGAAAAGAATTAGTTTACAAACAAGAGGATTGAAAACTTGGTTTGTTGGAAATAAAGGAAGAACTTTATTTAAAAGACTAAAAAAAGATGATCCAAGATTTACAGACTCTGATAGAAATATAAATATACATCCAGTAACTACAATTTCACCTACTCAGATGTTAGGACGAAAAGAATTTTTAAAAAAAGCTAATAAAGAAGCGGAACAAATAATAAGGAACAGAATAGACAATGCATTTAAAAACTTTAAATTTTAATAGGTTCTGTCTAGGGGTTCTAGGTGGTGCGATTCATTTTGAGCCCAAATTTTATACACACAAAATGATTTTTTTAGCTTCAAATATTCAAACAATGAAAATTTGTAAATTAATGTAAGAACTTAAAATTTATTTCTTGAAGTAGGAGGGGGAAATGGCTGGAAAAATTACATTAGATTTAACAAACGACAATGATATTTTAGTTTCGGTTGGAGTTTTATCAAAACTACCAGTAGTTGATGTGTCTCAAAGGGCAATTACCGATTGGATAAAAGATGGTCTTCCTTATGAGATGCTTGGAAGAAGAAGAGTTTTTCCCATTAGTAAAGCAATAAAGTGGATGATAGAACACGGCAAAATTGAAATTACCGCAGGGGCATTTGAAGATATTGACCGCACACAGCTTCCGCCAGATTTGAGAGATAAACTTGCGAGTGCAGAGCTAAAAGAATTTAAACTTAAAAAAGAAAAAGGGCTTGTAGTTGATAAAGATGAAGTTGAAAGGCAGGCTTTTGAGATTGGTAAAAAATTAAAAGACGCACTTTATGCAATGCCTGTAAGACTTAGTGATGAGCTTGTTGGTAAAGATAGTAATGAGATAAGAAATAAAATTGAAAGTGAAATTAGCAATATTTTAGAGGATGTGATAAGGGACATTGAGAATGCCGTTTAAAAAAGGCTTTTTAGAAGCAATTAAGCCAAAAGAAAATTTAACAGTAAGTGAATGGGCTGATAAATATAGAGTTTTGCCGAGTGAAGGGAGTGCAGAGCCTGGAATATGGAGAACAAGTAGGACACCTTACCTTAAAGAAATTATGGATGAATTATCTCCACAAAGTCCTACACAAGAAGTGGTTGTAATAAAAGGAGTGCAGTTAGGATTTACTGAGTTATCTAATAATGTTTTATTTTATTATGCAGATTTACATCCTTGTCCAATGTTAATGGTATTGCATACAGAAGATATAGCAAGAACACATGCAAAAACTAAAATTTGGCCATCAATTGAAAAGATGCCGAGACTTGCAAATAAAATTACAAAAGCAAAAGGAAATAGTACAGGGAGTAGCACACTTGAACTTATGTTTCCTGGTGGAAATATTAAATTTGGATGGGCACAAACAAAATCTACTTTTGCAAGTGTGAGTAGAAGAGTTGTTATTGGGGATGATGTAGATAGATGGCCACTTGATGTTGGAGGAGAGGGTAATCCTGTTGAGCTTTTAAAGAAAAGGACTGATGCTTTTGCAAATAGAAAGATTTATATAAACTCCACTCCTACAATAAAAGGTGCAAGTAACATTGAAAAAGAGTTTAATGAAAGTGACCAAAGACATTTTTACCTGCCTTGTCCACATTGTGGAGAGTATATAACATTTGAAAAAGAAAATTTTGTGTTTGATTATGATGAAGAAACTTATGAACTTAAAGGAGATGTTAAATATAAATGTCCTAAATGTGAAAAATTGATAGATGAAAGTGCAAAAAGTGAAATGTTAGCTAAGGGTAAGTGGATAGCACATAATCCAAAAGCAAGTAAAAGGGGGTATAGGCTTCCAAGTTATTATTCTCCTGTTGGTTGGATTAGTTGGAATGCTATTTTTAAAGAATATTTAAAAGCACTTAGACAGCAAGAGAAATATGGAATTGATGAATATATGAAAGTTTGGGAAAATACAAGAAATGCAAAAGTCTTTGAAAAAGCACAAAAAGAGCAGGATTATGAAAAAATATTTGAGTTAAAAATAGATTTAGATGAGGGAATTGTTCCTGATGATACAGTATTTTTAGTAATGAGTGTGGATGTGCAAAAAGACCACTTTTGGTATGAGATAAGAGCATTAGGGTATGGGAATAAAAAACATGTAATTAGATACGGAAGAGTAGAAAATTGGAGTGATTTAGAAGATTTATTTAGGACTTATTATTTAGATAAAAGAGGCAATAAATATTTTGTAAAAGTTTGTGCAATAGATAGTGGATATAACGCTCCAGAAGTATATGAATTTTGTGCAATGAATAGCGATGTTTGTATTCCTGTGAAAGGTAAAGATAAAATGGTAAATCCCTGGACTACTGGTGATGCAATGAAAGAAAAAGATGGGATTACTATTGCTACTGGTTTAAAAGTTTATACGCTTAATACTGAATATTTTAAAGATATGCTTTATAACTCTATTACAAGGTCTTTAAAAATAAAAGAAAAAGAAGGCGAAATTAGAGGAGATAATATTTTTACACTACATAAAAACACTGATGAAGTGTTTGCAAAACAATATACAAGCGAACATAAAATAGTTGAAATAAATAAAAAAGGTAGAGAAGTTTATAAGTGGGATAAAGTTAATCCAACAGCTGATAACCATTTGTGGGACTGTGGAGTTTATAACACTTTTTTAGGTGAGTTACTTGGTATTAGATTTTTGAGAAAAACACAAAAACAAGTTAGAGCTAAATTGCAAGAAAAAAAAGTTGCAAACTATACAAATAACTATTTAGATGAATTTTAAGGAGGGAAAATGAGTAGAAAAAAGATTGATATTGCTTATAAAAAAACGACAATACATCCAGCAGTTACTGAGCTTACTTTTGATGTTTTAAGAGCAATAGCAAGTGAGAAACAAATTGCTTTTACAAGAGTTGTTGAAGAGCTTTTAGAAGAGAGCGAGACATTTAAAAAATATAAAAAAAATATTTTGGAGAATGGGTTTTATAAGCAATATTAAAAGTTTTTGTAATTTAAAAATTTTTGTAATTTTTTATAAATTATATTTTTTATGAATTGCTCCATATATTCCCAATCTGGTTGGTTATTTTTGATTGGACAAAATAAAGTTTCTCTTTTAACTACATTCATCTGAGCTTGTCTTCCATAAGAATATTTAAAGCCTTGTCTATTTATCATAGAAGAGATAAACAAAGAGTTAAATTTGTTTAATTTTTTATGTTGTAATACACTTACATCGTGAGAGCAATAAAAGTCATATGGTTGATAAAAAGTTGTTAATTTTACTTTTTCAACAGTTAATGAATTACCTTTAAAATTTGGTTTATTACCTATAAATGATTTAACTCCATTATTAATCGCTTGAGCGGTAATATAAGGAGTTTTTCCATTTTCAATTATATTTTTTTTATGTAAATATTCTCCTTTAGAAACTTTAAAAATTTCCTCTATTTTAAAAGCCCTCCACTCCACCTCTTTTAGTTTTGGTATTTCTTTATATTGTAAATTTTTTAATTCATTAATAGTAGTTTTATCAAAAAGATACTCTCTATTTTGCATAATCATAGAAAACTCAAATGTTAAATAACCATTCACGACCTTTTCAAATTCTTCATATGTTGGAATTTCATCATTAAAATAATAAAAGCTATGTAACCACTCATCATTAGGCTGTATTGTAGTTTTTACACAAAACTTAGTAGGAGCTTCTATCCTATCAAACCATACATCAAGTAGATGTTGTTTTTTATCTTTTGCTGCTTCTGTTTCTATAAGTCCTATATGTTTATTTACTATATATCCATCATCTCTAAAATCTATAAATTTTACCAATTTATCTTTTGGATGGGGCTTGTGAGCAGTAAATACGGCAATAACTGGCATTACACCTATACCATAAAAAGTATCGGGATTGAGTGTAATTACTCCTTCTAATGTATGTTTTTTTAATATATTTTCTTTAATTCCTTTTTCAATAGATGTTTTTCCAGTCATTGTAGATTGAGGAACTATTACAACTGCTTTACCTCCAATAGTTAAAGAATTTAATAAGTGTTCAATAAACGAAATTTCGTATAATTCAGGATTTTTTTTACTTCCTTGTGAATATGGTGGGTTCATAAATCCTATATTTGCTCCCCATAATTGTAGTTCTTCTGGCTTTATTTTAAGAAAATCTTCATTAATTAAGTTGCTTTTTCCATCCCCTCTTAATATCATATTTGTAGTTGCTATTGTAAACATATAAGGTTGAAGTTCTATTCCAAAAAGCTGATGTTCTTTTATATGTTGTTTTTGTGTATCATTTTTTGCTTTTTTTAGCATATGGTGCATTGCTGCAATCAAAAATCCACCTGTTCCTGCTGTTGGGTCTAATACTACATCATTTGGCTTTATATCAACTAAATCGCAAAACAAGTCAGTAATATGTTTTGGAGTTAATACAATTCCTAATGTTTGACCATCTCCTCCACTGTAAGCCATAAATTCACCGTAAAATCTTCCTAAATAATCTTCTGAGGTTTTTGAATATTTAATTGATTTATAAATTCTCTCATCTAAAAATTCGGTAAAATGTTTAAGAGGCGTTTTATTTAAAGTTGGATTTATTTCATTTAAGATTTTCATATCTTTAATAATAGAGAATTGAGATAGGATTTTATCTCTTTTTACTTCTGGTGAAACATTTACTCTTTTTAAATGTGCTTGTATTGCTTCATGTATTTTTTCACCATCTGTTTTTACTTTATCGCCTGTTAAATCATTAATAGAAAAATTGCTGTATTCTTTTTCTCTTAATGCAAGGAGTATTCCTGATACTATTAAAGGTTTATCAATATCTTTTAAATTTCCGTAATTTCTTAAATCTTCGTGCAATTCTTTTGCATCTTTTAAAATTTCTTGTAATTCTTTATCATAATCTGTTTTTTCTTTTAAAATTTCTCTAATATAATAATCTTGAATGTTTTTTTCATTAAATGAAATAAAACTTTCTACATCATCTAAAATTTTATAATCACCTCTTTCATTGATAAATATAGGAGTTATTCTGTGTCTTTTTTCATCTCCACTAACTCCAAAAGCTAGAACTTTTTTATAAGAGGTGTTTTTTATTAAATGTAGTCCATACCATAATGCACCATTTACTGCATATTTTTTAATATCTTCTTTATTTTGAGAAATTACATTATTTTCAATTTTTATGTGTTTATCTAAATCTTTTTTATTTTCTATAACAATTAAAAAATCTTTAACAGCTCCTACAAATTCTGGTTTTCCACCTTTTTTAGTCATATTTTTTGAAGCAGTTTTTAATGCATCATCAATTTCTTTTATGCTGCTTCCTTGTGGTTCAAGATTTATATTAGCTTCTTTTAATAATTCATACACCCAAAAGTCAGTAATTGCTTCTTTTTTAGCCATATTAATATGCCTTTTTCACAAAATTATATCAAACTTATTATAGTCGACTACCTTAAAAAATTTTTTTTATTTACAATTTGCAAAAAAGGCTAAATTTGGCTGAAACACTTGGGGTTAAACTTGATAGAGTGCAAAATGCTATTGCTAAACTTGAAAGTGGAGCAGTAGAAAGCTATGAGATTGAGGGTAGAAAAGTAACTTATGCAAGTTTAAATGTTTTATACAAAAGAGAAAATGAATTGATTAAACAAATTGAATTGTATGGAAGAGATTATATTCCTGGAAGTAACTCTAATCCACAAAGGAGAGTAGCACTTGTCTCTTTTAGCTAAGGTAAAAAGTTTTTTTGGTGTTAAAAAAAGAAAATTTTATGAGGGCGGAAGAATTACAAAAGCTAATAAAGACTTTTGGAATGCTAATTCTCCTTTTGAAGTAACAGCAAGTCCTGATAGAGACATATTAAGAGCAAGAGCAAGATGGTTGCACGAGAATAATCCAATAATGGCTAATATTGATAAAACTATTGTTAATAATGTAGTAGGAAGAGGCATTAAATTACAAAGTAAAACTGGTTTATCTAAATTTGATGATGAAGTTGAGAAACTTTGGAGAGAATGGGAGAAAAAAGAAAATTGTGACATTACAGGTAGGCTTAATTTTGGCGATTTGCAAAGACTAATATTAGAGCAAAGAATGGTTGATGGCGAAATACTTATCTATAAAAAAATTACAAAAGACAAAAAATTCCCTTTAAAAATACAATTAATTGAAGCTGATAGAATAAATAAATTTGGCGGGGATTTTGTAAATGTAATTGATGGTGTAGAAATTGATGATAATGGAAAACCTATTTATTACTATATTATTAACAATAGAGATTATGAAAGCAAAATTGAATATATAAAACTTCTTGCTGAGGATGTTATTAATTATTTTAAATTAGAAAGAGCTACACAATATAGAGGTATAAGTGAATACAAGCAAGCAATAATTGATTTAAAAAATTTTGCAGCATTTCAAACAGCTACAATACAAGCAGCAAGAGCAAGAGCAAATATTGCTTATATTGTAGAACAAGAAGGAGTTCCCGGATTTGCAAATGGGGTAAGGGATGATGACTTTGAAAAGATACAAGAGATTAATGGTGTAATGGTGCATTATTTAAGAAAAGGAGAAAAAATTGCAAAACTTGACCCTGATTTAGTAAGTAATACTTATAAAGATTTTGTTGAGAGTGTAATTAGAATGCTTGCAGTTGCAAGAAATGTAAGTTATGAGCTTGCTTTTAGAGATTTTAGCAAAGTTAATTTTTCTTCTGCGAGAGCAAGCATTATACAAGATAACAAAAGATTTGATTATGAACAGCAACATATGATTGATTATGTGCTTAATCCTATTTATGAGAGTTGGCTTGATAGTATGGTCTTAGCTGGGAGAATTAAAAGCATTAAGCCTGAAAGATACTTTACAAATAAACAGAAGTATTTAAAACCTAAATGGGTAACTCCTGCAAGAGAATGGGTAGACCCTCTTAAAGATATGAAAGCAATTGAGCTTGAATTAGCACTTGGTCTTACTACAAAAAGCGAAGTAATTGCAAAAAGAGGAAAAGATTTTGAGGAAGTGTTAATCCAACAAAAGAGAGAGAATGAACTAATTAAAAAAATTTTAGGAGAGGAGGCAGTAAGTGAAACTAAAGAGTAAAATAATTGGAAGTGAGATACAAAGAAGAGCATCGCCACAGACGAAATTAATTGATGAGAAAGAAAGAAGAATTCCATTTATCCTTATTTCTAAAAACAATAGAGGTGAGAGATATTGTTGTGGAGAGCTTGAATATATTGAAGAGCTTGATGTAAATGGTGCAAGGTTTGATAATTTAAAAACTTTTTTTAAAGACCACGACAGAAGTGTTGATAGTGCTATTGGAAAAATTGAAAATGTGCGTGTAGAAAATGGAGAGTTAAAAGCTGATGTTGTATTTGGAAGCACTCCTGATGCAATTGAAGTTTTTAATAAGTACAAAGAGGGGATTTTAACTGATGTATCGGTTGGATATAGAGTTAAAGAAGTTGAAGTTATTGAAAAACAAGGTGAAGTACCTATTGTTAGAGTTACTGATTTTGAAATAATTGAAGTTAGTGCTGTTGGAGTTGGATTTGATAAAGGTGCAACAGTTGGAAGAAGTAAAACTTTTAAGGAGGAGAAATTGGATAAAGAAAAAATGCAAGCAAGATTAAAAGAGCTTGAAGATTTAAAAGAAAGAAATGAAGAGCAAACAAGAGAACTTGAATCTTTAAAAACAAAAATTAAAGAACTTGAAACAAGAGAAGCTGAAATTAAAGAATTACAAAGAAGAAGTGAATTGCAAGAGTTAGCAATCGCTTATGGTGCAGATAAAGAGTTAGTGCAAAGATTTTTAGATGATAAAACAAAAACAAAAGAGGATTTTATGAAAGCCCTACTTGATACAAGAGCAAGCGAACAACCAAAAGTATATGCAGGTAAAAAAAGTGATGAAAACAGACAAGAGATGATTAGAGCAATGAGTGATGGTCTTATGCTTAGACTTGGATTTAATCCAAGTGAAAAACATAAAGACGCTGATATGTTTAGAGGTATGAGTGTGCAAAATATGGTAAGGAAAATTGCAGGATTACCACTTGAAGCAAGTGAAACTGAACTTGTAAGGGCAATGACTACAAGTGATTTTCCATTAATTTTAGCTAATGTGCAAAATAAAGTTATTCAAGATAGTTTTGAAAGTGCTCCTGTTACATTTAGAAAATGGACACAAGCAGTTGATTTTAAAGACTTTAAACCAAGAACAGAAGTTAGAAAAGGAAGTTTTGGAGCAAACTTTAAAAAAGTGCAAGAGCTTGGAAAAACTGAATATGTAGAAAAAGGAGAAACAGGTATTACTTGGAGAATACACTCTTACGGTGCAAGATTTGCATTTACAAGAGAGATGTTAATAAATGATGATTTAGGTATGTTTACAGATGATTTACAAGATATGATTGAACAAGTTGCGGTATTCCAAAATAGACTTGTTTATGATTTACTGCAAAGCAGAGGTGAGTTTGCAAATTATGTAATGGACGATGGAAAACCTATTTTTGATGCAGCACATAATAACTATGATGCAGATGGTGCAGCATTAAGTACAGATAGTTTAGCAGCAGCAAGAACAAAAATGATGAGACAAAAAGATTTTGATGGAAGACAGCTTAGAATACTTCCAAAATTTTTATTAGTGCCGCCTGAGCTTGAAGTAGCAGCATTACAAATTCTTAATTCTACTGCAAAAGTAGAAGCACAAAATGCAGGTGTAGCAAATCCATTTAAAGGTGCATTTGAACTAATTAGTGATATGGAGCTTGAAGATGCAAAAGCTTGGTATTTAGCTGCTATGAAAAAAACAATTAAAGTTGGATATTTACAAGGAACAGGCAGAAAACCTATTGTAGAAGAAGTTAATAGAAGCAATATTACTGGAATTGAATATGAATTAGTATTTGATTTTGGTGTTACTGCTGAAGACTTTAGAGGTCTTTACAAAAATGCTGGTGCATAATAAGGAGGAATAAATGAAAGAAGCAATTATTAGACAAGAAGGAGCTGATAGAGTTCCTTTTACTTTAACTGAAAATGTAGAGGTAGGTGATTTTATTAAATTTGGTGATATGGTAGCTATTGCAGGCACAAGTGGATTAGCAGGTGAGACTATTACAGTTTATGTTGGCGATGTAGTAGTTGAAGGTATTGCAGCAGAAGGTAAAGAGATTAAAGTTGGGGATAAATTGTATTTTGATGATGTAAATAGAGTACTTACAACAGATGATAAAGATGCAGATGGTAATCCTTATAATTTTGCTGGACATGCTGTTACAAATAAAGCTGCAAATATTGCTGGGACAGTTAAATTTTTACTAAATAAATAAAGGTAAGCAATGTATATAAAAGTAAAAAGGGATGTTGTTTATAAAGGCAAACAATATCCCAAAGGCTCTATTTTAGAAGTTGGAGATGATTTAGCTAATAGAATGATTTTATCAGGGCAGGCTATTAGAAGCAATAAAAATGAATTTGAACAACAAAAAAAGGCAAAAAGTGGAAATAAATCTGGAAATATGGGGGATTTAGAAAAACTGACTGTAAAAGAACTTGAAGAGTTAGCTAAACAAAAAGGTATTAAATTAAAACCTAAAATGAAAAAAGCTGAAATTATAGAATTAATAGAGGAAGCAAGTGAGCCTGAAAAACAATCTAATTGATGACTTGGATGTTTTTTTTAATTTTGATGAGTTTGGAGAAGAGGTTGAATATAACAATTCTCTTTTTCCTGCTATTTTTATAGAAAAAAGTGAATATCTGCTTGATGATGGCTACTTGGGTTATTCTCCTGCACTTATAGTTAAAAAATCTGATTTTAAAGATATTAAAAACGGAGATATTCTAAAATTTAGAGACGAAACTTGGTATGTGATTAAAAAAGAGCAAAAAGATGAATTAATCTTAAAACTTTTTATTTCTAAAAGCAATTCTACAAGATTTTAAAATAGTCGACTACCTTAAAATTTTTTTCTTTTATACACTTCTTATATGAAAAGACAAGAAATAATAAATAATCTAAAAAATGGACTTAAAACACTTGATGTTGCTAATGGTGGATTTATTAAAAACTTTTATGAATGGGTTATTAATCCACACGAAATTGAAGAATATCCACTTTTAATTATAAGAGATACAGAAGACAATATTGATAGTGAAGAAGTAAGCGGGAGCAGTAAGCATTCTTTAAAAATTGAAATAGATTTGTTAATGAGTGAAAACAATTTAACTCCTGCGATATTGAGAGAAAAAATACAAGACATTTTAAATGTTGTTAGAGATTTAGAAGAGCAAGTTTTAATAGGAGATTATGTAAGTTTTAAAAGTAATGAGATTGAATTTACTTATGATAAGCACTTAGTTGGGCTTGCAAAAATCGAACTTGAAATAACCTACTACACAGAAAAATGGGGGATTTGATGAGTTTAATTGAAACTATTAAAAAACACGAAGGTTTTAGAGGTATGCCTTATAAAGATAGTTTAGGTATTCCTACTATTGGCTATGGAACTAAATTACCTATTACAGAAGAAGAAGCTGAAATGCTTCTACAACACAGACTTGATAAAAAAATTCTTGAATTAAGCGATAGAGAGCCTTTTTATTTAGAACTACCGCAAAAAGCACAAGAAGTTATTGCGAATATGGCTTACCAAATGGGGGTAAATGGTGTTTTAAGATTTAAAAAGATGTGGAAAGCTCTTAAAAACGGTGACTATAAAAAAGCAGCTGATGAAATGCTTGATAGTAGATGGGCAAAACAAACACCAAACAGAGCAAGAGAGTTAGCAGAAATTATGAGGAGTTTAGGATGATACCTTTAATTGGAATGCTTGCAGACGCAGGAATGAGTTTACTTAGTAGTTTTATTGATAAAGGAAAAGATGAAGCAGTTAAGTTTATAAAAGATAAAACAGGAATTGATTTAAATAAAAAAGGAAATTTAACAAAAGAGGATTTACAAAAATTAAAAGAGTTTGAAATAAAAAATAAAGAGCTTATTTTACAAAAGTTGCAAATGTATTTAGCTGATAAACAAAATGCAAGAGAGATGAATACAAATTTAAGTACAAATGAAAATGTGCCTATTGTTAAAAAAATATACCCTGAGATTTTAGCAACAATTGTAGTAATTGCTACTTTTGTTATGTTTTATTTGTCTGTGAGTGAAAATTTAACAGGAGAGAGAAAAGAGGTAGTAATGTTGCTTTTAGGGATGTTAAATACTGCACTTGGTATGGTGCTTAGTTTTTATTTTGGAAGTAGTATTGGAAGCAAAGATAAAGATGCAGTTTTAGCAAGGATAAAAAAGTGATTGTTAGTTTAGAACATAGTTTACTTATTACTGGTGCTACAGTTTTGCTTAGTATTGGTGGAGCTTGGGCAACTTTAAAAGGAACAACAAAAAAAGTTGAAGAAGCACACAATAAAGCAAATGCAATTGGTTCTAAAATAGATAGTATGAAGAATGAATTTATAGAATTAAAAACAGCAATTGACAAAGATATTGAAAGTTTAAAAAGAGAGATTGAACATTTTAATGAAAATAGTGTGACCAGAAAAGATATAGAAAATTTTGTAACAAAAGACCATTGTAATAATAGATTTAAAGATGTAGTCCAAAAAAGTGAATTAGAACTTATTTTAGAAAAAATAGATTTAAGGTTTACGCATGTAGAAAGCGACATGAAAGAAGTAAAGCAAGATATAAAAGCTATTTTATCTATTTTGCGAGGCGGAAAAGATGACTGAATTTAAAAGATTAATAGGTAACTTAATCCAAATAGGCACAGTAACAGAGGTAAAAAGTGCTTTAGGTTTAGCTCTTGCAAGGGTAAATATACTTGGGAGAGTTACAGACTTTTTACCTGTGTTAATGTGGGCAAATGATTTTGTAAAAGTTTGGATGCCGATTCGTGTTGGACAGCAAGTAGTGGTATTAAGTCCTTTTGGGAATGCAAGTAGTGGGATTATTTTACCTTCTATTTACAATAAAGGCTGTAAAGAGCCAAGCAGTGTAGATGATAAAAAAGTTGTGATTGATTTTGCAAATGGTGTAAGAATTGAAAGTGATGGAGAGAATATTACTGCAAATGCCCCATTGAGTATTAATTTAATAGCTGGTGGGGGGATTAATATTTTAGCAGGCGGTGTTGTAAATATTAAAGGAAGCAAGATTAACTTGAATTAAGGAATATTATGAGTGCAATGACAAGATTAGGAGATGCTTTAGCTGGACATGGTTGTTGGCCGGGACATGCAATAGCTGAAGGAAGCAGTGATGTTTTTGTTAATGGAATTCCTGCAGCAAGAGCAGGTGATAGTTCTACTCCTCATACTTGTCCAGATATTCCTGAAACACATAGTGGGGTTATGATTGGAAGTAATAGCGTTTTTGTAAATGGAAGGTCTGCACAAAAGGTTGGAGATGGTGTTAGTTGTGGTAGCACACAAGCAAGTGGAAGTCCTAATGTATTTATTGGAGGATAAATGATAAAAAAAATACTAACCGAAGAAGCAATTAAAAGAGTTTTATTAACTCCACTTGGTAGTAGAGTTATGAGACCTAATTTTGGAAGTTTGCTTTACACATTAGTTGATAAAACATTTGATGATGAATTTATCCTTAATGCAATAAGCTATACATATGAAGCAATTGAGAAGAATTTACCTGAAGTGAATATTAAAAAAGTTGATGTTGATAAAAACTTTATAACTATTTTATGTGAAGATGAAAATGGTGAATTGGAGGTAGAAGTTGAGTTTATTTAATATTCCAGCACCTACTCTTATAGAAACACCAGATTATGAAGCTATTGTTGAGAGAAAATTAAATAGAGTAAAAGAGATATTAACAAGTAAAGGAATTGAATATATCCCAAGTGAAGCTGATGATTTAATGACTTTAATTGAAATGGATGCATATGAAGAGATGCTTTTAATTGCTAATACAAATGAGAGAATAAAACAGCAATTTTTAGCATTTGCAACTGGTAGTAATTTAGACCATATAGGTATTACAAGATTTGGAGTTGAAAGATTACCTGGTATTAAGCCAAAAGCTGAAATTGAATTTACACTCTCTCTTGCACAAGATTATGATGTAGTTTTACCAAAAGGCTTAATGCTTGGAAATGGAAAAGATGTAAGTTATTTAATAGATGATGTAGTTATTAAAGCTGGTGAGATTAGTGCAGTTGGGATAATAGAGCTTGATGAGGAGATTGAATTTAAAGATATAAAAACTGAAATAATCTTAACTCCTATTGCTTGGGTAGTAACTGCAAAACAACTTACACCTTTTAGTAATGGAGCAAGTCCTGAGGATGACGAAAGATATAGAGAGAGAATTTGGTTAAGTCGTGAGAGAAGAACTACTGCTGGTAGTAGATTAATGTATGAATTTTATGCAAAAAGTGCTGATGTTAGAGTTAAAGAAGTAAATGTTGGAAATGGTGGGGCTGGGATTGTAAAAGTTTGCTATCACGCAGATGAGGATATTACAGATATTGTTAGAGATTATTTAAATGGCGAAGAGATTAGACCTTTAACTGATTTAGTTGAAGTTGAAAAAGCTATTATAAAAGAAATTTTAATAGATGCAGTATTGATTGCAAAAGATATTAGTTTAGTTGATTTAGAAGCAGTTAAAGAAAAATTTAAAGACTATGAAGAGAGGTTTAATATATACCTTAGCATACCTAAAATATATGATTTGCTAACAGATGAAAATATAATTGATGTTGAATTAAATTCTCCTACTGAAAAAATTACAACAGAATTTAATGAGGTAGTTAAATTTAGTTTTAATTTAGGAGTAAGCAGTGCTTCCTAATTATACGAGTGAAGAGTTAAAAGCATATTTTCAAATGAGTAGCGAAGATAGAAGAAAAATACTTGATGATAAATATTTTGATACAAATCCTTTAACTTGCATAAAAGAGTATCTGCCTTATTTAGCACTTGAAGTTGGAGTAAATATTGATAATTTAGATGAAGAGAGTGCAAGAATTGCAATAGATGAAGCTATAAGTGCATTAAATTATAAAGGAACTACAAAAAGTTTTAAAGCAAGTTTAAAGCCTTATACTGATGCAGAAATTAAAGAATGGTATGAATATAATGGAGAAGCTTACAAGTTTAAAGCAATTTTAAGTCCTGATAATGTTGAATTTAAATTTGATGAAAACAACTATAAAAGACTTACAAAAATAATTGAAGAAAATAAAAATGTTAGGTCTGTTTTAGATGGGTTTGAGTTTGAATTAAAGCTAAATGAAGAGATAAAAACTTACAGCGGATTTAGTGCAAAAATTAAAATAGATAAAAATAAAGAAATAGATTTAGGACCTACAAACAATATACATATCCCACAAGCAAAGGTTAGCTATGTTAGCATTAATTCCACCTTAAATATGGACTTAAACATAAATACAAACAATAACTTACAAGGAGCAGTAATATGGCAGGTTTGATGCTTTTACCTACAAATGATGGTATTGAATTAATAAAAGAAGATATAAAAAGTAATCTTAAATATGCAGTACTTTTAGATGAAAATAAACAAGAGATTAAAAGATATGAATTTTATAGTATTTACTATGACGCTGATGGAGTTTTAACAGCACTTTTTGAAATACCTGTTGATGAAAATATTACAACTCCTATGAAGTATATAAGAGTTGTAAATAGTGATGATGTAATTATAAGCGAGGGTGAAACACCTGAAATTACATTTGTTACAGGGCTTGGTGGAGTTCAAACTCTTAAATTCGCAGTAAGTGGAGAGGCTGGTGAGATTGTATTTAAAGCAAATGATTATATAACTAAAACAGAGTTTGATGAACTCTATTTACCTATTGTAACAGCTTTAACTAATAGAATAACTGTTTTAGAAAATAAATTAATAGATAAAGGAGTAATTGATGGCTGATTTAGCGTTAGAACTCGCTGATTTAAATACTAATGCAAGGGAGCTTTTAAGTAAATATGATGGAGTGTTTGCACAATTAGACACTGAAACACAAAATAAAATTTTAACTCTTCAAACAACAGCAGATGATTTGAAAGCACAAATTGAGAGTTTAGGGTTAAAATTTGATGATAATGGTATATTAGTAAAAGAAGATGGAAGTGAACTTAGTGTTGGAAATGCTTTGAGGCTTGGTGGGGAGACATTAGAAGAAATTAAAGCTTATAAAAAAACTTTTGGTATTACTAAAGATATTAGACCAGGGGAATGGACACCATTATTTAAAGTAAATATAAGTGCTTTTGCAGGTAACATAAAGATACATGGTGGATATTGTTGTTTAATTTTTGGTAGTGATATTTCTATTTCAAAATCTTGTTGTCCTTCTGCTATACAAATAAACCAAATTACGCAAATTCCTTATGGTGGAGATAATAACACATTAATGAGATTTTATCATCAAGATAATTTTATTACTTGTTATGTGCAACCTAACGTGAATGTTGATGAACAGTATTTACCTGGCAAAGTCAGTGTTTCTGTTGAATTATTATCTTATATTGATGGCGTAGATATTCTTGAAGAAATAAATGATATTTCTGTTTATAGTAGTAGTACTGATTATGCAGTTACTGAAATTAATTTAGGATAAGGGGGTAATTAATAATGATTTCTATAAAAAATGCACAAAGGAATACATTTTTTAAAGCTATAAACGAATTAAAAGTAGATTATTTAATTAAAGATATGGATAAAGAAAATGGAATAATGTATGTATCTTCTTTAAGTGAAGAAGAGATAGAAGAAAAAATTAAAGAACTTGAATTGGAAGAAGTTAAAAAGCAAATAGCAAATATTGCTACAAATAAAGTAAAAGAAATTTTAAAAGAGTATGACTACGACAGTGAGGGAGAAGTAGCACTTTATGCTGCAAATGAAAATAGCGAATGGTATGAAGAAGCAAAAGCTATTCAAACTTGGATAGAAGAGGTTTATAAAAAGATGTATGAGTTGCAAGATACAGTTACAATTGATAATTATGAAACAATTGATTTAGAAGCAATTGAAACTGAGTTACCTGAATTTACACAATAAAACTTTTAAGGAGAGGAAATGCCTATAACAAGAGGAGTAGTAAGTAGCTGGGAAGCAATAGGAGCAAGACCTGTTAAAGTCTCTGCGACTGAACCTATTGCAATAGTTTTAGTTAGTAATGAGGTTGATGAAAACAAGACTTTTTATTTTGATTCTCTTGCAAAAGCATTAGATGGATTTTTAAATGGTAGAAGTGTAGATGATATTAAAAAAGCAATTGCTAATGGGGAGATTAAAGGTAATTTATTTAAATATCTTGTGTGGGTTAACAATAAATATAATATTGTTGTGCCTACAATTATAAGTGTTGCAAAATATGATGATAACGAAGATGTTTTAAAAACAAATATTATTAATGCAATTGCAGAACTTAAAAATGCACCAGGTGATTATAGTGTAAGACCAGATATTATAAGTGTGCCTGATTATACTACTGATTTAGATATTGCAAATCAATACCTTGCTACGATTAATATTCTTAAAGCAAGAGGATTTATTGATTTAGATGCAACAGATGGGAGCGATGCAATAGAAAAAAGAAATCATTTTGGAAGTGAAAGACTTACACCTATTTTTACAAATTTAATTGATTGGAATGTTTTAAAAGATGATGAAGATGAGTTTAGTGCAAATTTTGTTTTATCTGTTTTTAGATGTGTAGTAGATGCAAGTGATTTAACTACAAGTGTTGGGTGGAGTTATTCACTTAGTAATAAAACTTTACCAGTAAAACAAGCAAAAAATAAAGCTCAATTTATTATGGGTCTTCCTGATGAGACAGACCTTTTAACAAACAATCAAATAACATCTTTTATTGCATACAATGGGATAAGAGTTTGGAACTATCAAACAACAAGTCCAGATAGTTTACTTCAAGATGCAAGAAGAGTTAGAATTTTTGATAAGCTCTCTATGGATGTATTAGATGCAATTTTTCCATTTATTGATAGTGATAGAGGGGTATATGCTGTAAAAGAGGCAAAAGATACAATTAAAGCATTTTGTGCTGATATGATTGGAAAAAGAGTTTTAATAGGGACTAATATCTATTTAGATGAAGACTTAACAACGCCAACTGCAATTACAGAAGGTAAGTTTTATCTTAAAGTAGAAGCACAAGAAAATCCAACACCTACATTAATAAGTGTTGAGTTTGATAGAGTTGATAAATTTAGTCCAATTGTTTATAAGATAATTAATTCATAAAGGAGTAAAAAATGGGATTACCAGCAGCAAGTGTAAGTTATAACGCTTTTGTAGAGGGGGTTGGATTTTTAGGAAAAGTTGAAGACTTTAAAGAGCCAACTGTAAAAACACAAAAGGCTGAAACACCACAAGGTATTAAGCAAGATATTAGAGTGCTTGAGCCTATGGAAGCAGAAATAAATATTAATACAATTAATAAAGTTGCATATACAGCAATGCAAAAAGTAAATAAAGCTAAATTTGTTGTAAAAGAGAGTGTAATTGAAGATGGAGAGCCTAAAACCATTGTGCATACAATGGTTGGAAGTTTTGATATAGAAGAGAATTCAACGAAAGTAAAAGACGCTAAAAAGAAAAATATTAAAATCTATCCAATTCAATACACAAAAGAAATTGATGGTGAAGAAGTGATTTTTGCAGATTTGGAAAATGTAATTGCAAGAATTGATGGAAAAGATATTTTAGAAGATATTAGAAACGCAATAATGTAAGGAGAGTAGATGGATAAAATAAAAGTAAAGTTACCAAAACCAATTGAAATAGATGGTAAAAAAGTAGATGAATTAGAGTTTAGAGAGCCTCTTGGGGCTGATATGGAAGATTTTGTAGGGGAGATTGCAAGTGCAGGTGGAGATAAAAAAGCAATGGGAAAAGTTATTACAGAACTTGCAGAAAAGTTAATAGTCTCTCATCCTTTAAGTGCTGATGATTTTAGAGAGATGCCTGGTAAAAACTATATGGCTATAGTGCAGGAACTTAGCTCTTTTTTAATGTAGAGGGAGTTAGTCTACTCCCTTTTGAGGATGTAGTTGTAATTTTAACTACGAAATTAAGATTTAGTTATAGTGATATTATGAAAATGAGAGTTAAAAAGATTAAGATTTATTTTTTGAAAGCTTTAGAAATATTGGAAGCCCAAGAAAAAGAGTTAAAAGAGTGATATACACAAAAGGAGTATCTGGAAGATTAAAAACAATTCCAATTACTCCTGCTAAAATTGTTGAAAGTAGAATATACAAAATAATAAATAAAGTTTTAATAATTACACTCATTAAAAGCCTTTTTATTTTATTATACCACAAAAGGAAAAGTTTTGGAAAAGCTACTTAGTTTAGGAATAGTTTTAAGTGCTGTTGATATGTTTTCTAAGCCTCTTTCTAAAATGAGTGATTCTGTTACAAATCTTACAGGTAAATTTAAAAATATTAAACTTGATAATGTAAATAAAGAAATTACAAAAATAGATAAAAAATTAGAAGGTCTTGAAAAGTTTAAATTAAGACTTAATTATAAGTTTGAAGAATTGCAAAGAAAAACAAAAGGTGCTTATGAAGCAATTAAAAATATAGATAAAGAGATTAAACAGCTTAATAAAGAAAAACTTAAGTTAGAAAAAGACTTCAAACAAGGTAAAATATCAGCAGAAACTTTTAATAAAAAACTAACTAAAATTGAAACTAAAATCTCTTCACTTAATAAAAAAAAGCTATCTATTAATAAAAATCTTGAAGAAGCTAAAAAAGAGAGCGATAAATTAAAAACTGAATTAAAAAGAACTTCAAATGCAATTGAAACATTAAATTCAAAAAAACTTGCATTAAAAAATAAATTAATAGAAGCTAAACAAGCAGCAGAAGCTACAAATGAAAAATTAAGAAAAATAGGCTCTACACTTGCTAAAGTTTCCACTGTTGCAACTATTGCAGGAAATGCAATTATTGCACCTCTTAAACAAACAATTACTGCTTACCAAGAAATTCAAAAAGCTCAAGGTGATTTAGCAAGTTTAGGAATAAATGATACTGGTATAGAAAAAATTACAAAAGCCGCAAAAGAGATGAGTAATCAGTTTGCAGGAATTACTGCACCAGATTTTATTAGAGCAAGTTATGATATTAAAAGTGGTATATCTTCTTTAAGTGATGAAGGAGTTGCTAAGTTTACAAAACTTGCTGCTATGACTGCACAGGCTACTAAAAGTAGTGTTGCAGAAATGACCAAACTTTTTGCACTTGGGTATGGTATTTTTAAAAAAAGTAATGAAACAGACTTTCAATTTGGGAAAAGATTTAGTGCAAATATAGCTTTAGCAGTTAAAGCATTTAGAACAGATGGTAGTGATTTAGTGCAAGGTATAAGCAATATTGGTGCTGTTGCTAAAAGTTTTGGAGTTAGTTTAAGTGAAGAGCTTTCAATCATTGGTAATGCAAAAAGTGCATTTAACTCTGCCGCAGAAGCAGGGACTGCTTATAGAGCTTTTTTAGCAAATGTTGTTAATGCACAAAATAAGTTAGGATTAGTATTTACTGATAGCACAGGTAAGCTATTACCAATGGTAGAAATATTAAAAAGGGTAAAATCTAAATTTGGAGAAACTTTAGACGCAAATGAAATGAATATGCTAAAACAGGCATTTGGAAGTGAGGAGGCAGTAAAAATAATTACTGCACTTTATCATAAGACAGATGACCTTACTAAATCTCAAAAAGAACTATCTAACGCAACATTAGATAATGTTAAACAAATGGCTAAAGCAAGAAATAGAGGTAAAGAGTTTGAAATATTGCAACAAAGAATTAGTAATTTAGCAGCAACATTTGGGAAATTTTTAGCACCAGCTGTTAGTTTTGTGAGTGATAAATTAGGTAAACTTGCTATGTGGCTTGATAAAGTTGCAAATTCAAATTCTTTTGTAAAATATATTTTGTATGCAGTTGCTGGTCTTGGAGCATTAGCTGCTATTTTAGGGACAGTTGGAATTGCTTTAAGTGCATTTATTACAGGAATTAGTTTTTTAAGTGGAGCATTAAGTATAAAAACTGCAATATTAAAAACAGCTGAGTTTGCAATCAAAAGTTATTCTATTGCTACAAAAGCCGCAGCTTTTGCCGTTAGAATCTTTAACCTTGCACTTAAAGCTAATCCTATTGGGTTAGTAATTACTGCTATTATAGCTTTAGTTGCTGGTGTTATTTATATGTATAATAAATTTGCTTGGTTTAGAGATGGAGTTAATGCTGTATGGGGATTTATTAAAGAGGTATTTTCTTGGTCTCCTATTGGACTTATAATTAATCATTGGGATAGTATAGTCAGCTTTTTTAATAATTTTTGGAACAACTTAAAGGCAGGATTTTCAAAAGGTGTAACTTTTCTCGCTAATATCTTTATGTCTCCTGTGAATTTTATAAAAAAAGGTTGGGATAAAATACTTGGATGGATAACAGATAAAATAAAATGGGTTACAAATATTGCAAGTAAAGTTAAAAGTTTCTTTGGTTTTGGGGATGATGAAAAAGATTTAAATATAAAACAAGAAAGTAAAGAAATTAAAATTGCTAAATTTAAAGCACCTAAAATCTCTACAAAAAATATACCACAAGTTACACCAAAAGAGGCTATAAATAGAAGAAGAAATATACCTTCTGCTACAACAACTAATGTTGCTACAAATAGTGTTAATACTACTAATTCTTATACAATAAATATAAATGTTACAGGACAAAACACAAATGAAATAATAGATAAAATAAAAACTATTCTACCTCATTTAATAGAAGAAATTGAAGAAAACAAAAAAGAAAGGGCTTTAGCTGATGTTATGTAAATTGGGAGATTTTGTATTTACAGAAAAAGAAATTAGCGATATTAGTGAAGTTGAAAATTATCCTTTTGCTGAAATTAAAAGAGTAGCAAATAATCCATATTATCAGGATATTGAAAAAGAAAATAATGAATTTGAAATAAAGGGTTGGTATTTACTTAAAAGCAATAATATTTTTGAAACTTTAAAACAGATTGCAAGAAAAAAAGAGCCTATAAGGTTTACAACTATTCAAGGAAGTATAAAAGTTATTATCACTTCTATTAGTATAGGGCGAAAAAAGTTTATAAAAGGTGGAGCAATTAAACAAGAATTCTCAATTAAACTTAAAAGGTATTACGAATGAGAGAATATATTGCAACACAAGGCGAAAGATTAGACCAAATTATTTATCGTGAATATAAAACACTTAATCAGGATGTAGTAAATAAAGTGCTTGAAGTAAATTCACATCTACTTAATAAAATTGAACTTGAAGCATTTGATAAGGTTTATTTGCCTGATATTGTAATTGAATCTTTAAAAGAGGATAAAACTTTATGGTAAATTTTAAAATAATTGCAAATAACAAAGATATAACCGAAACTATTCAAAAAAATCTTATCTCTTTATCTTTAATAGATGAAGTAGGTATTAGTGCAGATGAAATAACATTAAAAGTTAGAAACGATTTTAAAAGACCAAGTTATGGAGATGAATTAAAAGTTTGGATACAAGATAAATATTATGGAATATATATTGTCCAAACAACTACAAAAACACAAAGTGATTTAACTATTAAAGCTACTGCTACAAACTTTACTAATTCTTTAAAGAAAAAATATAACAGAAGCTTTGAAAATATTAAAGTTTGTGAATTAATATCAAAACTTGCAGCAGAAAATAATCTTAAATCAAAATGCGATATTGATTTTACTTTTAAACATTTAGCCCAAACAAATGAGAGTGATTTGAATCTTCTAACAAGACTTGCAAAACAACTTAATGCACAATTTAATATTAAAAATGACACTATTATTTTTATTAAAACAAAACAAGAAAATGAGAGTTTACCTAAATTTGAAGTAGATATAAAAGAAGTTATAAGTTATTCTATAAAATATAATGCTAAAACAATGTATAAAAGTGTAAAAGCAATTTATCATGATACAAAAGAAAATAAACAAAAAGAAATAACTTATTTATCAGGTGAGCCTCAATATATTTTTCAAGATAGTTTTAAAAGTGAAGCAGAAGCATATAAGACAGCTAAAAGTTATTATGAAATGCTAAATAAAGGAATTATTACTGGTAATTTAACTATTGTAGGAAAAGAAATAAGAGCAGGTGGAATTTTAGTATTAACAAGCTTTGGTGAAGATGATGGAGAGTATAGTATTAAAAAGGTTACGCATAATTTAAGTGGGGGTGGATATACTTGCAGGGTGGAGTTTGAAAAATAAAACTTTTATTGTATCAAAATTTAATAATTTGAAGTTAGTCATAAGAGGGGTTGCTTATGAAATTCATAAGATGTGTTGCTTATGTTTTTTATTTTATTAGAAGAGAATAAAGGGTTAAATTTAGAAAAGTTAAAACAGGTTGCTATGAGATAATTAAATTTTTAAAAACTTTTCTCTTTACTAATTTCAAATAATCTATTATAATTACTTTGCAAATATTTGTGTTTGCAATGCCTTATATTTTAAGGGTATAGATAGGGGATAGTTGAAAAATATCCTTTATAAAGTGCCGCAATTACAATAAAAATTAATAAATTTAATATTGTAGCTGCGACCACCATAGTAACACTTTTAATAAATTTATATACTTTAAAATTGACATTAAAAAACTTTTCAGATAAAATTTAATTAAAAAGGAGAATATACTAATTGATAATGGAAAGGAAAAATTTTAAAATATTTTGTATTACAAAAATGAGGGGTTTGCTTGGTTAATATTCTTCTTATTTCTACTTTTAACTACAATATAAATTTTTCAAAAACTTTAAAAGGATTTTAATGAGTGATATTATTGGTTATAAAATAGGGGATAATATTATAGATTTGCAAACTATTGAGGCAAAAAATATAGATATAAAAGACGCAACGCCGATTTATTTTGATGATAGTGAAGATGCTCTTGAGATTATTAGACATTCAGCTGCACACTTAATGGCACAAGCTATAAAAGAAATTTTTCCAGATGCAAAGTTTTATGTAGGACCTACTATTGAAAATGGTTTTTATTATGATTTGAAAACTAGTGAGCCAATTAGTGATAAAGATTTAAAAAATATCGAAAAAAAAATGAAAGCTCTTGCTAAGAAAAAATATGATATTACAAGATATGAAATAAGTAAAGCTGAGGCAATAGAAAAATTTAAAGATGATGAACTAAAGCAAGAAGTTCTTAAAATGATACCAAGTGATGAGGTGTCAATTTATAAACAAGGTGATTTTGAAGATCTCTGTCGCGGTCCTCATCTTCCAAATACAAAATATCTTCAGAATGTAAAACTTCAAAAAGTAGCAGGTGCATATCTTGGGGGTGATTCAAGCCGAGAAATGTTAACTAGAATTTACGGTACTGCTTTTGCTACAAAAGAAGCGCTTCAAAGTTATTTAAAAATGCTTGAAGAAGCAGCAAAAAGAGATCATAGAAAATTAGGTAAAGAGCTTGAACTTTGGCTATTTGATGAAGAAGTGGCTCCTGGTATGCCAATTTGGCTGCCACGTGGAGCAATGCTAAGAAGCAACCTTGAAAAGCTACTTTTCTCAGCTCATATTAGACGTGAATATGACCCAGTAATAGGACCAGAACTTCTTAAAAGTGAAATGTGGAAAATTTCTGGACATTATTACAATTATAAAGAAAATATGTACTTTACAGAAATTGAGCATGATGATCCTTCAAAAGCACCAGAAGAGTATGGTATTAAACCTATGAACTGTCTATCTCATGTTAGAATTTTTGGACATAAAACTAGAAGCTATAAAGAGTTACCTCTAAGACTTTTTGAGTTTGGAACTGTTCATAGACATGAAAAAAGTGGAGTACTGCACGGATTACTTAGAGTTAGAGAATTTACTCAAGATGATGCTCATATTTTTTGTAGACCTGATCAAATAGAGGAAGAAGTTATAAAAGTACTTGATTTTGTTGATTCTATAATGAAAAAGTTTGGGTTTGAATATGAGATGGAAATTTCAACAAGGCCAGAAAAATCAATTGGAAGTGATGAAATTTGGGAAAAAGCTACAAATGCACTAAAGTCTGCTCTTAATAAATTAGGAAGAAACTATGGAATTGATGAGGGTGGCGGAGCATTTTATGGACCAAAAATAGATATTAAAATAACTGATGCTATTGGTAGAAAATGGCAATGTGGAACTATTCAGGTAGATTTTAATTTACCAGAAAGATTTGACATAAGTTATGTTGATGAAAACAATGAAAGAAAACGTCCTGTTATGATTCATAGGGCTATTATTGGAAGTTTTGAGAGATTTATTGCTATTCTTACAGAACATTACGCAGGAGAATTTCCGATATTCTTAGCTCCTATTAAAGCTATTTTTGTACCTATCAGTGAGAAACATATTGAATATGCAAAAAATATTCAAAAAGAATTATTAAATGACGATATTAAGACAGAAATTTTTGCAAGCAATGATTCACTTAATAAAAGAATTAGAAATGCAGAAAAGCAACGTGTAGCATACGTTGTAATTATTGGTGATGAAGAGGTTAGTGATGGCACAGTTGCAATTAGAGATAGAAGAAAAAGAGAACAATACAAAATGGAAAAAGGAGAGTTCGTGGAAATGATAAAAAACTTATGTGAGGTAAAACTATGAGTAAAGTTGAAAAAACGTTAATCAATGAAGATATTATTGATTTTACTGATAGAGTGAGATTAGTAGATGGGGAAGGTGAACCAAAAATAGTAGACTCTGCAAAAGCTCTTGAAATAGCATATAATAAAGGCCTTGATTTAGTATTAGTAGCACCAAATGCAAATCCACCTGTTGCTAAAGTAATGGACTATGGAAAATATAAATACGAACAAGAAAGAAAGAAAAAAGAAGCAAAGAAAAAACAAGTAAAAATTGAAGTAAAAGAGATTAAATTTACTTCAAAAATTCAAGAAAATGATATAAACTATAAAGTAAAACATGCTAGAGAGTTTCTTGAAAAAGGAAAGCATGTTAAACTTAGAGTTTTCTTAAGAGGTCGTGAGCTGGCTACACCTGAAAAAGGTTTTGAAGTAATAAATAGAGTTTGGGATATGTTAAAAGATGTTGCTGAAAAACAAAATGAACCAAAACTTGAAGGAAATTATATAAATCTTTTAGTAACACCGCCTAAAAAGAAGAAAAAGTAAAAACTTTATTTTTCTTTTGGCGGATTTTTTTGTCTTTTTTGTAGAAAAGTTTTAGATTTTGTTGAAGTTATTAACTGACCCCAAATGTGTATACTTTAAATTTAAATTACTTTTTTTAAATAGCTTTTGGTATAAGAAAAAGAAAAAGCAATTATTTGCTAATTTGCTGGATAGCTTTTTCTTTAAATTCTTTAAGTTTTTGTAACAATTCTTGGAATAATCCTTTTGTTTTATGATTAGCTTTAATTTCTTTTTCAAGTTTTTTAATTTCTTTTTCAAGCATTTTATATGTTGTTTCACTTTTACTAGTATATCCTAAAAGCTCTCCAAGTTTTAATTGATGTTTAGCTTCTTCTAAGTATTTTATTGCTTGCTTTTTGTCTTTTTTAATAGTTTTACTTGCCTCTATTACAAGTCCTTCAGCTTTTACTATAGGAATAGGAATAATTGTGTTTATTTCTACAAGTGTAGAAAGTGCCATTGAAAGAACATCTTTTGCTTCTTTTATTTTTCCTTCATTTAAATATCTTATAGCTAGTTGTAAAGCTGCTGGATATGTTGCAAGAGGCAAGTTAATCGTTTTAATTACGATTTCATCTCTTAAAGAGTTTAATATTTCTCTAGCTTCCGGGAGTTTGTTTTCTGTTACCAAGATTTTTGCATTAGCTACCATTTTAGCTATATCTTGAATTCTGCCTTTAAACTCATAAGCTTCAATTTGAATATCTACTGGTAATAAATATGGAGCATTTGGTGCATTTAAAACTATTGCAAGTTCTCCAATTGCATCTTTTAAAGCTTTTTTAGCACTATTTGTTTTATTTGCATTTAAGTAAATTAAAGCATCTTGAGTGTATTGAATTGCTCTGATTGCTTCTTTTACTAATTGAGTATTTTGAGCGTTTTTTTCTGCTTTGATTACAGCATTTTTACTTACTGTATTTGTTTTATTATCTGCTGCAATTGCACTATTTACAAGTAATCCTGCGAGTGCTATAGATGTTAATAATTTTTTCATTTGAGCCTCCTTAAGTTTTAATGTACTATAATTATACAAATTTTAGTCAATTTGTGTCAATAATTTTAAAGTATATTTTTTAGAAAAATTAACAACATTTATTACTAATACTTAATTTTTTATTCTTTATTTCCCAGACTAATTGGATACTATATTCTCTATTTTCAATGTGTTATAATTACGATAAAAAAGGCGATTTTATGCAAGATAAAATTAGAAATTTTTCAATTATTGCTCATATAGACCATGGAAAAAGTACACTTGCTGATAGACTTATAGAATTTTGTGGAGGTGTAACTGATAGAGAAAAAGAAGACCAATTATTAGATACTATGGATATAGAAAAAGAAAGAGGGATTACTATTAAAGCTCAAAGTGTAAGGTTAAATTATAAAGGGCATATTTTAAATCTTATAGATACACCAGGACATGTTGATTTTTCTTATGAAGTTAGCAAATCTTTAAAAAGTAGTGAGGGAGCGTTACTTGTAGTAGATGCGACTCAAGGGGTTGAAGCTCAAACTTTAGCAAATGTTTATATGGCAGTTGAAAATGATCTTGAAATTATTCCGGTTATTAATAAAATAGACCTTCCAAGTGCAGAACCAGAGCGTGTTGCAGAAGAGATTGAACAAACTATTGGAATTGATGCAAGTGAAGCTATTTTAGTTAGTGCAAAAGCTGGAATTGGAATTGAAGAATTACTTGATGCAATAATTGAGAGAATCCCAGCACCAAATGGCGATCCAAATGCTCCTACAAAAGCTCTTATTTATGATAGTTGGTTTGATAATTATCTTGGAGCTATTTGTTTAGTTAGGGTATTTGATGGGTCTATTAAAAAAGGCGAAGAAGTACTTGTAATGGGTACTGGTAAAAAACATAAAGTACTTGAGCTTTTTTATCCACATCCTCTTAAAAAATTAAAAACAGATGAAATAAAAACCGGTGAAATTGGCGTTGTGGTAATGGGACTTAAAAATGTAGCCGATATTAGAGTAGGTGATACTATAACTAGTGCTAAAAATCCAGCAAGTGAGCCAGCAAGTGAATTTGAAGAAGCAAAAAGTTTTGTATTCGCAGGAATTTATCCAATTGACACTGATAAATATGATGATTTAAGAGATGCATTAGAGAAACTAAAATTAAATGATGCATCTATTACTTTTGAACCAGAAACAAGCCAAGCCCTTGGATTTGGATTTAGGGTAGGGTTTTTAGGAATGCTTCATATGGAAGTAGTGAAAGAGAGATTAGAGCGTGAGTTTGGAATAGAACTTATTGCAACTGCTCCAAGTGTTACATATAAAGTGAAATTAACTGATGGAAATGAAATAGAAATAAGTAATCCTAGTGAACTTCCTCTTGTAAATAAAATAGATAAAATTTATGAACCTTATGTAAAAGCTACAATTTTAACTCCTGCTGAGTATGTAGGTAATTTAATTCAGTTTTTGAATGAAAAAAGAGGAGTACAGCTTAAGATGGACTACCTCTCACCTGAGAGAGTATTACTTGAATATGAATTGCCTCTTAATGAGATAGTAACAGATTTTTACGATAAACTAAAAACTTTAACAAGAGGTTATGCTAGTTTTGATTATGAACCAATTGGTTATAAAGAGGGCGATTTAGTAAAAATGGATATAAGAGTTGCAGGTGAGGTAGTAGATGCTCTAAGTGTAATAGTTCCAAGAGATAAGGCTGAGAGAAAAGGTAGAGAACTTATAAAAGTTATGAAAGAACTTATTCCAAGACAGCTTTTTGAAGTAGCAATTCAAGCAAGCATAGGAAATAAAATCATTGCCCGTGAAACTGTAAAGGCTCTTAGAAAAGATGTAACAGCTAAATGTTATGGTGGAGATATTAGTAGAAAAAGAAAACTTCTTGAAAAACAAAAAGAGGGTAAAAAAAGAATGAAAGCGATAGGAAAGGTAAATATTCCACAAGAAGCATTTTTGAGTGTATTGAAGATTGACTGATGAATATTTTATATATTGCAGCTACTATTATTATTATAATAGGACTTAAATTTCTCTCTTCTTTTTTAATTTATCTTATTTTGTCTATTTTTCTTACGATTTTAATATATCCTGTGGTTAACTTTTTTGAGAAGAGAGGTTTTCCCATTTTAGTAGGGTATGTTTTTTCAGCTTTGATTGTAGTGATGATCTTTAGTGCTATGTTTATGGTAATTAACTCATCTTTGAGAGAGTTTGTAAATAATGCTTCATTTTATCATGAAAAACTAAAAATAATAATTAATGAAGTAAATAGGTTTTTGAATGAATATAATTTGAAATTTGATATTTCTTTACTTAGCGATATAAATTTAGTACCTATGATAAAAATTTTTTTAGCTAAGGCAGGGAGTTTATTATCTGGATTTTTGGTAATATTTATTGGAGTTTCCTTTATGATATTTGAATCAAAAAATTTTGGGAAAAAGATAACTCTTATAGCTAAAAATAAACAAACTCTTGAACTATTTTTTAAAAATACTCAAAAATATTATATTATAAAGACTTTTACATCTGCTTTCACTGGACTTTTAGTTGCTTTAATGCTTTTATATTTTGAAGTCCCTTATGCATATCTTTTTGGAATTTTAGCTTTTATTTTTAATTATATTCCAGTAATTGGTTCTATTATAGCTGCAATTCCTGGAGTTTTAATAGCCCTAATTACTTATGATATTCAAATAGCTTTTTATATAACTATTGGGTATTTGGTTATAAATAACTTTATATCAAATGTGCTTGAGCCAAAAATTTTAGGAGATGGACTTGACTTATCACCAGCAGTAGTATTTTTTTCATTGCTTGTATGGGGATGGATTTTTGGAATTGCTGGTATGTTTTTAGCAGCACCTCTTACAATGACATTAAAATTAGCGCTTATGAGTTATGAAAAAACAAAATGGATAGCTTTGTTACTTTCTAAATGATAAGTTATACCAGGTTCAATCCATTTATAGTATAAAAAATATAATTAAAATTATGAAAAAGAAAATAAAATATTATACCAAACCCCAAATCAATCCTTATACCAATTCCAAGATGTTTATACACTTCAGTATAATAAAATTTAGTTAATCAAATACAACCAATTAAAGCATATACTTCTATTTAAAAACTATGACTATATTAGAATTGGTATTAGCATTGGTATAAATAATGAGAAAATTAATTAATTGTAGGTTATGAAAGTTTTAGAATAAAAAAATAAGGTTGCTTTTATAGCAAACAATAGTGCTTATTATAAAAAATTTACAATTTATAAAACAACTGAAACTTACCTCTTTGGTTTTTTTAAAGATGTTGATATTGCAGGATTTTTGAAGCAATGGCGGAGCCGACGGGACTCGAACCCGCGACCTCCGGCGTGACAGGCCGGCATTCTAACCAGCTGAACTACGGCTCCAATGGTGGTCGCTGCAGGGCTCGAACCTGCGACCCCCAGCTTGTAAGGCTGGTGCTCTCCCAACTGAGCTAAGCGACCTTTTTAGGTGGCGTCCCCAACGGGATTCGAACCCGTGTCGCCGCCGTGAAAGGGCGGTATCCTAGACCTCTAGACGATGGGGACAGATGGTGACCCGTGCTGGATTCGAACCAGCGGCCCTCTGCTTAAAAGGCAGATGCTCTACCGACTGAGCTAACGGGTCATCTTCTGAGCTTCCGTTGTGGTGATGAAATTATAGTAAAATAGTTTTTAAAATGCAAGTATTTTTTGATAATTTTTTAAAAAATTTAGGGAAATTTTGTGCATTTTTCCAAAATCGTCTTTAATATTATTAATTATATAAAGGGAAATGCCTTTAAACGTTGCTAAATAGTTTAAATCTTGATTTTTTAACCAGTTTTGAGTTGAAATTATTTTAGTTTGAATGTTCTCAATTCTTGTATCAAAAAACTTTGAATTTATAAATTCATCTTTTGTTAAAGGTAATTTCTCTCCATATATTCCAACTCCAGGGCAAGATATATCAAGTAAAATATCATCAAACCAAGGAGAAAATGGATAAATTTTGCAAGCAGGTGGTCTTTTTTCGTAAATTGAGCAAATGTTATTTTTTAGGTAAGGGCATGAAATTTCGTTGCTTAAAAGCATAACAGGTTTTAGGCTATCTAATTTAGCTATTAGAATAGGAAAAAATTTATATGCTTTTTCAAAATCTTCTAAAACTAGGGGAGCTAAGAACTTATTTTTACAACAATCATTGCATTCTTTACAATTATTAAATTTTAAAAAATGAAGATATTTTATACTTACATACATATTTTACCTTAGTGTATGGGTATATTGGTTATATATTAGTATATTGCTTACAAATAAACTAATAACTAATTTTCAATTCGCATATATTGCTTCTATTCCTTTAAATCCGGCAGCTGCTAAAACAATACTACCTATTACATTTAATAAAATATAAACTAAACTTTCAATAAAAAGTCCATTTTTTAATAGAAAAAAACTTTCAATTGCAAAAGTTGAAAAAGTGGTCAAAGCACCCATCATACCAGTTGTTAAAAGAGATTTTAGGTGAGGGTTTTCAATAAGATTGAATTGAATAAGACCTATTAAAACACCAAGAGTAAAACTACCAATTAAGTTAACAATAAGTGTTCCAAATGGAATATCGGCTTCAATTGAATTATTTACAAAACCGGTAATATAAGCTCTAAGTATAGCTCCAATAAACCCACCAATTCCTATTGCTAAATATGTATCAAATTTCATTTAATATCCTTGTATATTAGTGTATTGGTAATTAGTATATTGGTTATTGGCATATTAGTTATTGGTAATTTCTTCATTTTCCATTTTCAATTTTTCATTTTTATTGTATTCTTTATCAAGGACTTCTTGCATTTTTTCTTTTGTTTTTTCATACCAATCAGGTTCATTTGGATAAAAACTCTCAAGAAAAATAACTTTTATTTTTTGTTTTTCAACCCTAAAAGGCTTTTTCTTAAAAGCAAATGGAAGATTAACTATAACAAAAGGTTGAACTTTTAAATTTAGTTTTTCTACTACAGCTTTTGGTCCATTTTTCCATTTTTGCATTTTTTTTGGATTTACTTTATTTCTAGTTCCTTCTGGAAAGATTGCTATTTTAAGGCCTCTGTTTACTCTATTTTTTACTTCTTTTAGCATAGTAAGGACTGATCGTTTGTTACTCCTATCTACTAAAATCATATCAGTTTTTGTTAGCATGTATTTGATTATTGGAGTTTCACCAAGTTCTTTTTTTGCTACCCAAATTAGTTTTTCTGGAATAACTGTTTCCATTAATGGAATATCAAGATTATGAGTATGGTTACCTATTAAAATATTTGCTTCTTTATCTAATTTACCTTCAATAATTATTTCTTTTGCTATAAGTTGTGTTAAAAATCTAGATAACCACTTTCTATATTTTAGCTCTCTTTTAGGGTCTATTCCACAAAGTATTGAAACTATTACAGTAACAAATACACCAAGAGCTAGTTTAATATAAGAAATAATACTATTCAATATCTTCATTTTTTACCCATCCTATTTTTTTATTTATTTCTACTTTTGTGTAATTATCTGTTTTATTTAAAATTTTAGCTTTTTGAGGTTCTTTTGTTATGTAAATTACAGTTGATTGTTTAGTTGGTAAAATTTGAACTTTTGTGTTTCTTTTTAAAATTACTTCACCTTTTGGTAAGATGACATAAATTAAATATCCACCTAAAATTAATGGGAAAAACAATATCCAAATTTTTTGATATATTATAAAAACAATTAAGAAAAATGCAATAATACCTAAAATTAATATATTTAAAGGCGTAAAAAATCTATTTTCTTCAGGATTTAGATCTGTCTGAGTACTTATTGTTTCTTGTTTTAGTATTATAGGTATTTCGATTTTATTAAACTTTTCTTGTTTTAAATTAAAATAATAAAATTCTATCTTTTTTTTATTTTTTGGAACTATCATATAATATGAGGCTTCATTATTTGAAATAAGAGTTAGGTTTTGTTCTTTTGCACTTAGATTAAAGTCTTTTATATTGCAATTATCACATTTTAGTGTAAAAGAGACAAGGATATTATTATTTTTATATTTTGATGAGATAGGATTTATTATTTCTAACTTATTTGCTAATATATTAGAATAATTTTTAGGAGGATTTATTTTTTTAATTTTTATAATGGAATTTAGATCAAATTCTTTATAAAATTTTTGACTTACTAAAATCAGTTTGTGTTCGATATTGTCTGCTTTAAACTTTATATTAATGTAGTAAATATATGGGTTTTTCTTAGATAAATTAACTTCAACATTTGAAGGAATTGCAATAATTTCTTTAGGTTTAGGTAAAACTATTTTTGCTTTTATGTTTATTATTTGATTTTCATAATAGTAAGGTTTTAAATTTTCATATTTTATTATTTCAGCAAATAAAAAAAAAGGAATCAGTAGTAAAATTACCCTCATTTTAATGCAATGTTATATTCTTTTTGAAGTGTGTTTATATATGATAAAAACTCTTTTCTTTTTTCACCCCAAAGTGTAATTTTTGCTGAGTTTTTTAGTTTTGCTGGGTTGACCCATCTTCCATAGCGCATTACACCAAAATGTAAATGTGGACCGGTTGAGAGACCAGTGTTACCTAAGTATGCAATTACTTGACCTTGTTTTATCCATTTTCCGACATATATACCTCTTGGCCATCCGTGTAAATGGGCATACATTGTAACATATCCATTTTTGTGTCTTATTTTTATGGTTTTTCCATAACCTTTTATCCATCCTTTAAAAATAACTTTTCCATCTGCTACTGAGTGAATAGGAGTTCCTATTTTATTTACATAATCAATTCCATCGTGCATTCTCCATTTATGTAAAATAGGATGAAATCTCATTCCAAATTTTGATGAAATTCTTTTATATTTAAGAGGTACTGGTAAAAACATTCCCTTAAGACTTCTAGCTTGTTCATCATAATATCTGCCATCATAAGGGTTTAAAAAGGCATTGTATGTGTAATATTTGTTTTGAATAGAAGCATATATAATTTTTACATCTTTTACTTTACCATATCTTAATTTTTCTTCATAAAGTATTTTTATTTTTGTATTTTTTGGTATTGCTCTAAAGTTTATTTTGTCTTCAAAAATATTTATTAATTTACTTGTTAAACTTCTTAGATGAGTAGTTTTATATAAATCATAGCTTAGGTAATTTTGAATATCTACTTCAACATATTTTCTCTGAGTATCATAAATAATTGGAACAATTTTTGTGATAAATTTTCCATTTTTTTCTATTATTTGAAGTTGATTTTTATTATCTATTGGAATTAAGGCTTGTTTTAATTTGTTGTTGTCTTTTAAAATAAATATAGTTTCACCAGTTGGAATTCTTCTTAACTTTCTTTTTATTTCTGCTGGTAAGTTATAATATATACTTAAAGGCAAAGAGTTTTGTTTTAAAAAGCCATAAAAAGTATCTTTATATGACCATTTGTGTATGTCTACTTTATAAGCAAAAAGAAGTAAAGAGGAAAAGAAGATTAATAAAAATTTTTTCATTTAAAGAAACCCTCAAGCATTTTTATTCCATCAGCTCCACCTAAAATACTCTCCATGGCTCTTTCTGGGTGAGGCATAAGTCCGAATACATTTTTTGTCTCATTACATATTCCAGCAATTGCGTCAATACTTCCATTTGGATTTAGTTCATTTCCATTTTCATCACAATATTTTAAAATTACTTGACCATTATCATACATTCTTTTTAGAGTGTCTTCATCTACTTTATAATTACCTTCCGCATGTGCTATTGGAATATTTACAATATCACCAACATTTAAATTTTGTAAAAATTTATTGTTATTATCTATAACTTTTAAGTGATGAAATTTAGAGATAAAATGTAAATTTTCATTTCTTGTCATACCACCAGGGAGCAAATGAGATTCAAGTAAAATCTGAAAACCGTTACAAATACCTAGAACATAACCACCTTTTTTTGCATATTCACTTACTGCTTGCATAATTGGAGAGAATCTTGCAATTGCTCCACTTCTTAAATAATCTCCATAACTAAAACCACCAGGTAAAACTACTAAGTCATAATTTTTTAAACTATCTTCACTGTGCCAAATGAAATCAGCTTTTGCTCCAAGCTTTTCAAAAGCCCACTTCGTATCTCTATCGCAGTTTGTCCCTGGGAATACAATTACTGCTACTTTCATTCCTTAACCTCAACTTCAAAATTTTCAATTACTGGATTTGCAAGAAGTTTTTCTGCCATTTCATTGGCTTTAGCAATTGCTTTTTGAGTATCTGTTGTGTCAATATCTATAATAATTTGTTTTCCTACTCTTACATCTTTTACGTCACTAAACCCAAGAGTTTCAAGTGCGTGCATTACAGCTTTTCCTTGAGGATCTAATACACCTTTTTTTAAATGAACGTTTATAGCTATTTTCATTTTACGTCCTTTAGTCTATTTAGTACTTCTGTATATGCTTCTTTAATATCACCAAGATTAAATCTAAATAAGTCTTTATCAAGTTTTTTACCTGTTTCTTTATCCCATAATCTACAACTATCAGGAGTTATTTCGTCAGCTAATATAATATTGCCTTCACTATCTTTTCCAAATTCTATTTTGAAGTCTACTAAAATTAAGCCTACTTTGTCAAAAAACTCTTTTAAAAATTCATTTACTTTTATTCCATATTCTCTTAGAATATTTAGTTCTTTTCTGTTATCTACTAAATTTAAAATCATCGCATGGTCATCGTTTATTAATGGGTCATTTAAATCATCATTTTTATAATAAAATTCTACAATAGTAAATGGAAGTTTTTCACCCTCTTTTAAACCTAATCTTTTAGCTAAACTTCCAGCAGCAATATTTCTAACTACTACTTCAATAGGTATAATTTTCACTTTTTTAACTAATTGTTTAGTCTCATCTATTTGTTTAATTAAATGAGTAGGAATGCCTCCTCTTTCTAGAGCTTCAAAGATTAAAGTAGTAATAGCGCAGTTTAATGCACCTTTACCTTCTTCTTCACTTGCTTTTTCACCATTAAATGCAGTAAGAGAGTTTTTAAATTCACAAATTACTTCATTTGGATTTTCAGTCTCATAAATTCTTTTTGCTTTTCCTTCATATAATAGTTTCATATTACTCCTTTATTTATTTTTTTCTAAGATTAGTGCTTTTAAAATATTTGCAGCTGTTAAAAGCTGTAAATCACCATCAATTTTTTGTACATTTTTATTTTCTTTTTTAGTTTTACCTTCTATTTTTTGTAATTCTGCTTTTAAATGCGCTTTTAAATTAGCTTCTTTTATTTCAGCAGTTTCATTAATTTCTTTAATCTCTGCTGGATGGACAATAATATCTGGTGTTACTCCTTTTGCTTGAATTGTTCTTCCGCTTGGCAAGTAATATCTTGCAATTGTAAGTCTTAATGCTTCATTTTTATTAAGAGGTAAAATAGCTTGAACACTACCTTTTCCAAATGTAGTTTCACCTACAATAACAGCACGTCTATGGTCTTGCATACCACCTGCTACAATTTCGCTAGCACTAGCACTTCCATTGTTTACTAAGATTACTATAGGAATTTCTTTATATGTTCCTGCACTATGAGCATAAAAAATTTCACTTTCACTTTTTACTCTACCTTTTTGAGATACAAGCACACCTTTATCTATGAACAAGTCAAGAGTACCAACTGCTTGGTTTAAAAGCCCTCCTGGATTATTTCTAAGGTCAATTATGATTCCTTTTTTACCTTCTTTTTTTACTTTTTTTAATATTTTTTTTAGGGTTGGTACTACGTTTTTATCAAAATTGCTAATTCTTATATATTTAATATCGGAATAATTTTGTAAATCTTTTGCTTTTACAGATTTTACCTTAATTATTGCTCTTGTTATTGTGACTTTAAAAGGCTTTTTACCTTTTCTAACAATTGTTAGTGTGATTTTAGTTTCAGGTTTGCCTCTCATTAAATTTACTGCTTCATCAAGTGTCATATCAATTGTAGCTTTATCATTTATTTTTAAAATTATATCACCTGCTTTGAGTCCTGCTTTGAAAGCTGGTGTATCATCAATTGGAGAGATAATAGTTAAAACACCATTTCTCATACCTACAACAATTCCAAGTCCTCCAAACTCACCATTTGTTTGTATTTTAAGTTCTTTAAAAGCTTTTTTATCAAGGTAACTTGAGTGTGGGTCAAGTGCTGGTACTCCGCCTTTTAGAAGTTTATTTATAATTTCAGAAGTTGTTAAAGGGTCTACGTAGTATGCTTCAATCATATTTACAACTTTTACAAACTTTTCATACGAAGCAAGTCTTGATTCAGAAGAGTATTTTGCATAAGTTAGAGAAAATATCAATAAAATAGCTAAAAAAATTTTTTTCATAATTCTCCTTGAGGGTTTTTGAAATTCTATTTTAATTTACTTAAAAAATCAAGGAAGGAATGGAGAATGGAAAATGGACAATTGAAAATGAAAAATTGAAAAAAATTGCTAAGTTCCAGGTTCCAAGTTCCAAGTGGAGAATCGAGAATGAATACAATGGGAAATTACAAATATACTAATATACCAATATACAAATATACAAATTAACTAATTAACTAAATTAACTTGACATAAATCGACTAAAGTGTTATAATACGCTCAACTAAAACTTTTAAGGAGGAGAATATGGAAAAATTATTCGAGAAATTAACTAACCAAATGATGGAAGCAATTGAAAGTGGTTTAAGTTTAGCTTTACACAATAAAAATCCAGAAGTTCATCCATTACATGTTATATGGGGACTTTTAACAAATACTAATACTGTACTAAATCAAGCTCTAAATAAAATGGGAATTGATAAAATTGCTATTGAGCTTGAAGTTAAATCTGCAGTTGATAGACTTCCAAAAGTAGATAATATTACAAAAGAGAGTATTAGAGTTGGAAGAGAACTTATTCACTCATTACAACAAGCAGAAGCTCTTGCTACAAAACTTGGAGATAAGTATATAGCTGTAGATACTTGGCTTATAGCAAACATTGATAGATTTAAAAATGTACTAGGAAAATATGTAGATTTAATGGAACTTAAAAAAACTCTTGAGTTAGTTAGAGGAGATAAAAAAATAGAAAGTAAAAGTTCAGATGAAAATCTTGATGCACTTAATAAATATGGTATTGATTTAACAGCAAAAGCTAGAAACTCAGAGCTTGATCCTGTAATTGGTAGAGATGAAGAAATTAATAGAATGATTCAAATACTTATTAGAAAAACAAAAAATAATCCTATTTTATTAGGTGAACCAGGAGTTGGTAAAACAGCACTAGTTGAGGGATTGGCTCAAAGAATTGTAAAAAAAGAGGTGCCAACTAGCCTTCAAAATAAAAGAATTATAGCTTTAGATATGACAGCACTTATTGCTGGTGCTAAATATAGAGGTGAATTTGAAGATAGATTAAAAGCTGTTGTTGATGAAGTAAAAGCAAATCCTGATGTAATTTTATTTATTGATGAGATTCATACAATCGTAGGAGCAGGTGCAAGTGAGGGTAGTATGGATGCTGCAAATATACTCAAACCTGCTCTTGCTAGAGGTGAGCTTAGAACAATTGGTGCAACAACTTTAAAAGAATATAGAAAATATTTTGAAAAAGATGCAGCACTTCAAAGAAGGTTTCAGCCTGTAATGGTTAATGAACCAAGTGTAAATGAAGCTATTAGAATATTAAGAGGACTTAAAGATAGATTAGAAGCACATCATCAAGTAAAAATTCTTGATGAAGCACTTGTAGCTGCTGCAAAACTTACTGATAGATACATTACTGATAGATTTTTACCTGATAAAGCAATTGATGCAATTGATGAAGCAGCGGCTGAAATTAGAATGCAGATTGAAAGTGAGCCATTTGAACTTGCAAAAATTAAAAGAGAAATAGAGCAATTAATGGTAGAAAAACAAGCGCTTGAAATGGAAGGTAAAAATAAAAAAAGACTAGAAGAAATTGAAAAAGAGCTTGCAAATCTTGAAGAAGAGAAAAGAAAACTTGAGGCTAAATATGAAGAAGAAAAAAGGATTTTAAAAGAGATAGCTTCAATTAAAGAACAAATTGAAAGATTAAAAAATGAAGCTGAAATTGCAAAAAGAGAAGGAAATTTCCATAAAGCAGCTGAAATAGAATATGGAAAAATAGTTGAACTTAATAAAAAATTATCAGAACTTGAAAAAAAATGGGAAGAGAAGCTAAAAGAAGGGACATTGCTTAAAAGTGCAGTTGATGAAGAGTCAGTTGCTAATGTAGTAAGTAAATGGACAGGAATTCCTGTAAGCAAAATGTTAAAAAGTGAACTTGAAAAAATTCTTCATATTGAAGATGAACTCAAAAAATGGGTTGTTGGACAAGATGAGGCGGTTAGGGCAGTTGCAAGAGCAATCAAAAGAAATAAAGCTGGTCTATCTGATCCAAATAGACCAATTGGAAGTTTTATGTTCTTAGGTCCGACAGGAGTTGGTAAAACTGAAACAGCAAAAACTCTTGCAAGATTTTTATTCGATGATGAAAAAGCATTAATTAGATTTGATATGAGTGAATATATGGATAAAATCTCAGTATCTAAACTAATTGGAGCTGCACCTGGATATGTTGGATATGAAGAAGGTGGACAGTTAACTGAGGCTGTTAGAAGAAAACCATATAGTGTAATTTTATTTGATGAGATTGAAAAGGCTCATCCTGATGTATTTAATATTCTTTTACAAGTACTTGATGATGGAAGACTTACAGACAATAAAGGTGTGACTGTTGATTTTAAAAATACAATTATTATTTTAACAAGTAACATTGCTAGTGATATTATTATGGAGATAAAAGACCCAAATGCTAGAAAAGAAGCTGTATGGGCAGAACTTAAAAGAAGAATGAAACCAGAATTTTTAAACAGACTTGATGAAGTAGTTGTATTTAATCCATTAGGAAAAGAGCAAGTTAAACAAATTGTTGAAATATTACTTAGAAAAATTAAACAAAGACTTTATGAGAGAGAAATTGAACTTACACTTAGCGAAAAAGCAAAAGATTTTATTGCTGAGGTTGGATTTGACCCAGTATTTGGTGCAAGACCACTAAAAAGAGCATTAGCTGATGTAGTGGAAGATAAATTAGCTGAACTTATACTTGAGGGTAAAGTTAAAGATGGAGATAAAATAGAGTTTGATGTAGATGGTGATTTTATTATTGTAAGAGTAAATGGAGTAGAAGTAGCAAGAGCCCCTAAATAGTCTCTTGCTTTTATATTTTACCAAATAAAAAGTAACAGACACTTTTTGTTTATAATGAATTATTTACTTTTTTTATTAAAATTTTGTTAAAATTTTATTAAAATTTTACAAAAATTTGTCGATATTAATAGTGAATAAATATTCGCTATAATTTTCCAAAAAAGGAAGGAAAATGTATTATCTTTGGTATGGATTTCATTTATTAGTAGTATTTAGTTGGGCTATTTTTTTACTTCAATTTATAAAATCTCTTCAAAACAATTTATCAGATAAATATATATTTGGTATTTTATCAGTATTTATGATGTTAATTGTTTTGGGTATAGGAACAAAGCTAATACTTTTAAATCCAGTAGTTGCAAAGTCAGGCGGTTGGTTTCATATTAAGCTTACATTTGATGTTTTATTAATAATTGAGAACATATTTTTAGTCTATGTTTTACTAAAAAAGATTAATTTTTCATCAAAAATTTATGAAATAATGTATTGGTTAAGTTTTATGATTTTTATAATAATGATTGCACTTACAATGTTTAGACCGATTTAAAAGGAATAATATGATAGATGAAAAGAGAATACAAGAGAAATTAAAATCTAAAAAGAGGCTTTCAAAATTAGATGCGCCAAAAGAGATAAAAAATATTGAAAAAGTGATGAATGATAATGATTTTATAGTTTCAAAAACTGATCCAAAAGGTTATATTACATATTGTAACAGGATATTTGTGGAAATGGCTGGATGGAGTAGATTTGAGCTAATTGGAGCTAATCATAACATCATTCGTCATCCGCATATGCCTCGTATTGCTTTTAAAATTGCTTGGGATTTGATTCAAAACAAACAAGAATTTTTTGGGTTTGTAAAGAATTTAAGAAAAGATGGAGGATATTATTGGGTTTTTGCTTATATTACTGCTGATGTCGATCTTCAAGGCAATATTGTTGGATACACTTCTTTTAGAAAAAAACCAAGTAGACGTGGAATTGAATTTATGAGTGAGATATATAAAAAGCTTTTAGAAGCTGAAAAACAAGGGGGTATTAGTGCAAGTTATGAATTGTTAAAAGAGTTATTAGATACTAATGACGAAAATGTCATAAAAAAATATAATAAATTAGTATTTGATTTGCAACAAGGATAAAAAATGAGAAAAATTATAGAAGTTATAATTTCATCAATATCGGGAATTGGAGTTATTTATTCTACTTTTAAAGAGGAGTATATTTTAGCAGTATTGTTTTTGATAATTGTAATATTACCTTGGATTAAAAGAGAAAAGACAGTAGAAAAAAAAGATACTCTTGATAAAATCAAGGAAGTAGTAGAAAAAGTATATAATGGAGAAATTCATCATAGAATTATACTTGATGATGATAAAACGAAAGAAGAGCAAATTGGGTGGAATATAAATGAATCTCTTGATCAGATTGAGGATTTATTAAGAGAAACTAAGAATTCTATTAAAGCCATAATTAATGGAGAAGATTATAGATATATATTACCAAGTGGGCTTCATGGAGAATTTAGAAATGTAGCGCTTGAATTTGAAAAAGCGATTGAATCACTTAAAATTTCAAAAAAAGTAGAACTTCTTGCAAACCTTAGTAAAATGCTTACCACAATTGATGGTGGTGTGCCTGAAAACTTTAGAAGAGTAGGAGAGTCAATTTATAAAATTGATGAAGCATTTAAAGATATTGCTATTAAAGTTAAAGAGTCATCAAATAAAGCAAATGAAACTTATGCAATTATGCAAGAGACAAAAAGTGGTTTTGATGAGCTTTCTCAAAAAGTAACAGAAACTTCAGCTGAAATTGAAAATATGGCAAATCATATTAGTTCAATTTCTGATATAGTAGAACTTATTAAAGATATTGCAGACCAAACAAATCTTCTAGCTCTTAATGCAGCAATAGAAGCGGCAAGAGCAGGTGAACATGGTAGAGGGTTTGCAGTTGTTGCTGATAATGTAAGGGAACTAGCTGAAAAAACTCAAAAAGCTACTAATGAAATAGCAATTACTATTCAAACTCTTCAGCAGCAATTTATGACAGTGAGTGATAATACAGAAAAAGTGGTAGAAATTAGTAGCAAATCTTATAATTCACTTGAAAGTTTTGAAAGTCTTTTAAATATATTACAAAAAGACTTAAAAGAAGTAAGTTCAATCTCAGATACTAATAAATTAAAATTAATCTTTATTACATTTAAAATTGCGCATATTATCTTCAAATCAAATCTTTATTCATCTGTTACAAAAGAACATATTGAAAATAAAATGTTTGAGATTAACTCATCTACTTGTATGCTTGGAAAGTGGATGGAAATACCTGAAATAAAAGAAATATTAGTTAGATTACAACATTATCAAAAAATGAAAGAGTATCATGATTTTATACATTCTATAGGTTTAGAAGTATTAGAAAGATTAAAAGAAGAAGGAGTAAATAAAAATAATTATGAATGGTATTATGAAAAGTTAAAAGATATTGAAAAATATGCTACACTTCTATTCCAAGAATTTGATAAATTTGTTGAACTAATATCGAAAGATGAGAAAATGTTTGAGATAGTATTAGAAAATAGCAAAAAAATATATTCATGAAAGGGTTAAATGCTTAGATTTGCACCAAGTCCAACAGGAGATATGCATATAGGAAATCTTAGAGTTGCTATTTTTAATTATATTGTAGCTAGGCAAACAGGTAAGAAGTTAATAGTTAGAATTGAAGATACAGACAAAGAAAGAAATATTGAGGGTAAAGATAGAGAAATTTTAACAATTTTAGATCTATTTGGGATAAAATATGATCAAGTAGTTTATCAATCATCAAATTTTCATATTCATCAGCAGTTGGCAAAGCAGCTTTTAGATTCAAAAAAAGCTTTTGTTTGTTTTTGTGATGAGGAAGAGTTAAAACTACAAAAAGAAAAAGCAAAAATAGAAAAAAGACCTTACAGATATAGTGGTAAATGTGAAAATTTAAGTAAAAGTGAAGTTGAAAAGCTAATTGTAGAAAAAAAGCCATTTGTTATTAGAATAAAAAAACCTGAAAATAATATAAAGTTTATAGATGAAATAAAAGGTGAATTTGATATATCTCCATTTGAAGTGGATAGTTTTGTAATTTTAAGAGGAGATTTAACTCCTACGTATAATTTTGCATGTGCAATTGATGATATGCTTTATGATATAACTCTAGTAATTAGAGGAGAGGATCATTTAAGCAATACTCCAAAACAGATACATATAAGAAATTCTTTAGGATATAATAAAGAGATAAAATATGCTCACTTACCAATTATTCTAAATGTTGAGGGTAAAAAACTTTCAAAAAGAGAAAATCATGCATCAGTAAAATGGCTTTTAGAAGAAGGATTTTTACCAGAAGCTATTGCAAATTATTTAATTTTACTTGGGAATAGTTTTGAGAAAGAAGTATTTACTTTGGAAGAAGCAATTAAATTTTTTGATCTAAGTAAAATTTCAAAAGCACCTGCAAAATTTGATATAGAAAAACTTAAATTTTTAAATAAAGAACATATGAAGAAAATAGAAAATTTATCAGAATATTTAGGATATAATTCTCGTTATGAAGAGCTTTTAAAGATTTTTAGAGATGAAAGTTCTACTCTTAAAGAGATAAAAGAAAAATTTGAAAAAGTTTTTGAGAAATCTGTTGATGAAGAGTTTAAAGATGAACGAGAAATTCTAAAAAAAGAAATTTTAGAAAATGAGTTAGAAGAAAACTATGATGATTTTAAAAAGAGAGTTATGAAAAATACATCTCTTAAAGGTAAAAAACTTTTTATGCCTTTAAGAGAACTTTTAATAAATGAAAAACATGGTGCTGAAATTAAAGATTTATATAATGCAATGTTGCCATATTTAAAAGAAGTAATTAAAAGTAGATGAGAGAGTATTATAAAGAGAAATTAGCTAACGTAAGGGAAATTTTTAGATGAGTTGTTTTATTGACACTTGCTTTAATTTCAGCTATTGCAAGTATGGTTTTTTATATTTTAATAAAAGGTTTTAGTACAAAAATTTTTGTTTTAATGAATTTTTTATTTATTAACTTTATTATTTCAGTGTTTATTTTGGTAAAATTATATAGAGTAATGAGTGATTTAACAGAACAGATAAAGGAAAATTAATGGAGGCATTGACTTGGATATTTTTTATTATCTTTGATCTAACAGTATTATTTTTGGTTATTAAACTTTACACATTGGCAAAGCAATGAACGCAGTATTAATTAGTATTTTGCAATTTATAAATTTAGTAATTGGACTTTATATTTGGGTGGTAATAATAGCGGCACTTATTACTTGGGTTCAGCCAAACCCTTATAACCCTATTGTAAGATTTTTATATGCTGTAACTGAACCAATTTATTCATTTATTAGAAGATATATTCCTACAAACTTTAGTGGATTTGATATATCGCCAATTATATTAATTTTAGCTCTTCAATTCTTACAAATTTTAATTAGTAATATAATTGCATCTCTTTATTAATGAAATCAATTTTTCTTCTTTTCCCTTTTTTAGTATTTGCAATAGAATTAAAAGAGTTATTAGTAAAGCCTAAAAGTTATGTAAGGGATTTTTATTTAACAGAATTTATGAGAGATACTAATAATTTGTCTTTAGCTTATAAAGCATATAATGCTCTTTATAAAAAAAAGATGCTTCATTTAAAAATTCTATCTAAATTTAATGAATTTAAAGATATTTACAAATGTATAGATCCTACTGTTAAAGATATAAAAAATGTTGATATTGCGTGTATTCTGGATAATGGGCTTTGGCTTAGAAGTATTGCTAAATTAGATAAAAATGATTTAAAATATTTGTATAAAAACCTTCCTGAAGGTAAAGAAAAAAACGCAGTATATGCATTTTTATATAACGACTTTTCTAAAATTTTTAAAGATAGAGACACAGGGTATTATTTTATTATAAATTATCCTCAAAAAGAAATAGACCAGGTTGTAGATAATTTTGATCTTTTTGAAGATAAATATTTTTATCTTTTTGTAAAAAGTATAGTTTTAAATGATTTGCCGCTTTTAAGACTTTCCCTTACAAAATTAGATTTTAGAAAGTTTGATGATAATGTAAAATGGTGGCTTTTTTTAAATGAATTAAAATTTGATAACAAAAATAAAGCGATAAAAGTTTTAAAATCAATGAAAAACAAAAAGTCAAAAGAGTATTTTTGGCTTTGGAAACTTACAGGTAAAGATAAATATCTTGATAAACTATTAAGCAATCCAAGAATTAATTTTTATACTCTATATGCTCATGAAGAAAAAAATGTTTATTTTGATATTAGAAATAAAATTATTTACAATACTATTAATAAACCAAAATATGACCAAACTAATCCTTGGGATGTTTTAAAATTTTGGGATGAGTTTAAAAAGAGACAAGATTTGTATAATTTTGCAAAAGAACTTGATTCAAACAATTCAATAGCGCTCAAAGCTATAGTATTAGATAAAGCAAATAAGTATAAAGTTAATTACTTTATTACTCCTAAAATGTATGAAGATAGCAATACAAGTTTTAAAGCTTTTGTATATGCAATTGCAAGGCAAGAATCTTGCTTTATTCCAGCTAGCGTATCTAGAAGTTATGCTTTAGGTGTTATGCAGATGATGCCATTTTTAGTAAGAGAAATGAGAGGTAATGTTTTTAGTCAATTTGATTATAGAGAAAATGTAAAGCTTTCAGTTAAACATCAAAAATGGCTTTTTTCAAAATTAAAAGATCCTTTGATGGTAGCATACGCATATAATGGAGGAATAGGTTTTGTAAATAGAAAAGTATTGCCAAATTTCAAATATAAAGGTAAGTATGAACCATTTTTAAGTATTGAACTTATTCCATATGATGAGAGCAGAGAATATGGGAAAAAAGTAATTGCAAATTATGTGATATATTCTCATATTTTTGGAGATAAAAATTTAACATTACATAAAGTTTTAAAACAAAAATAATTTAGTAAAGGTTAGTAAAGGTTGTAGATGTTGTAGGAGTTAGTAGAGGCTGGTAGAAGCTCTAAAACCTCTAATATCTCTAAAACTTTTATTACCCCTAATACCTCTATAACCTCTAATACCTTTTACTAACTGATAATCGGGTAAGTTTTTTCGCTTTTCACTCTTCACTTGGAACTCGGAACTTGGCTACTTTTTACTTTTATAACGCATTCTCCCCAATGTTTGCTTTTATATTCTATAACAAAAGGTGATTTAGTGTTTGTTGTTATTAAATAATAATTCATCCAGCTATTGTAAAATGGAAAATTTTTGTATAAAATGTAATTAGGGATTGAAGAAACTTTTATTGGTTTGTTGTTTATAGTTAGATTAAACTCTATGTTGTTTATAGTATTGTTGAAATCATTATAAATGCCTATTAAGAAAGTAGGCTTTTCAAATTTATTAGGATAAAGCGGGTTTAAATATACAATATCAATTAAAGCTTTTGTTTCAAATGAACTTATGATTTGACACCTTTGAGTGTATTTTAGAGTTTTTTCGTATATAGGGTCCTGTTTGATAGCATTTTTGAGACTGCATCCTGTAAAAATTAATGATATAAAAAATAAAAACCCAAAAAGTTTTTGCATTTTAGACCTTTTTTAAGAATTATATCAAAAAAGGAAAGTTATGAAGTTTGAAGTTATTGGAATAGGAGATTATTTAGGCAAATGCATTTATGATGAAGCAGAAGATGCTTTAATGGTAGATGATGAGATAGTGGTAGATTTTAAAAAAAAATATAATGATTATTTAAGATATACAAAATTTCTTATAAATAATCCATGGGGAAGAGAATGGGTGAGCTTTCAGTTTATTCCAAGTAAAAAGTCTATACTTCAAAGACCTTTTACTATTATTACTGCTCATAATCCAAAAAATTTAATTTTAAATGAATTTTTAAATTTTATTAGAAATACTGAGCTTGAAGGAGTGATAAAGTCTCTTAAATTTGAATATATGACAAGCATAGGAGAGTTATATGAACATAAAGAAGAGTCTTTTATAATATATGATATATCAAAACAAGAAGCACTTAGAATTGGAAATATGTTTGACCAAGATACTATTTTTTATAACTCGGGAAGTGAGATAACAATTACAAAATGTGAAAGCAAAGAGGATGTTTTGTATTATAATTATGAGAAGCACTTTTAGTTATTGGTGTATTGGTTAATTGGTTTTATATTAAATGTGAAAGAGATGAAGGGAATTGAGAGATAAAAAATTTAGGTAAATTATTCTAAAGTTGCTATAACCAATATACTAATAACAAATATACTAATACACTGATTATGGAGGATAGAATGAAAAATGATGAGTTAAAAAACAGAAAACTTACAAAAGGAGAATTAGCAGGAGTTAGTGCAGCGGTACTTATGTTTTTTGGAGTTGGTATGATTATGGGAGGAAGTGCTAGTGGAGTAGATGGAGTGTTTTATGGTGGGATTATTATTTTTAGTATAGGTAGTATAGTAGCTTTATATCTTTTATTTAGACATAAGCCTAAGGATGAAGGGTATTAATACCAATTGAGAATGGAAAATGGAGAATGGAGAATTAAAAAAAGTGAAAAGTAAAAAATGAAAAGCTTACTGGGCCTCTGTAAACTGGTCTGAGTGAAAAATTAAGGTGTAAAATTAGATGATATTTGAATGTGTTGTGTGTGGTAAAAGCAGTTTTAGCATTATTTGTAAAGAGTGTGAAAGAAAAATGTTAATTCCAAAGTTAGTAAAAAGAGATAATGTTTTTAGCTTTTTTGATTATGATGTTTTAGAATTTTTTAACAAATATAAATATCACAAAAGAGGTGATTTGGTATATAAAATATTAGCTAGGCCTTTTAGGGAATTTGCATTAAACTTTGAGTATAAAGCTTACGTGATTCCAATAGATGATAATCCAAAAAAAGGGTTTTCTCATACAGCAATTTTGGCAAAAGCCTTGCATTCAAAATATCTAAATCCTATTTTTGGCTCTCTTATAGCGACTTCTGATGTGAAGTATGCAGGAAAATCACTTGAGTTTAGATTAAAAAATCCTAGGAATTTTATATATTTAGGTAAAAAAAATATAGATGTAATTTTAGTAGATGATATTAAAACTACTGGAATTACAATAAAAGAAGCTATTAAGACTTTAGAAAAATATAATGTAAATGTATTATTTAGTGTAGTCTTAAGTGATAAGAGTTGCCGATAATTTGGTATAATCTGAATAAAAAAGGATATGAATGCAAGTTATTAAGGTTAATATTGAAGATACACTTGCTAAAAGTTATCTTGAATATTCTATGAGCGTAATTGTAGGACGTGCACTTCCTGATGTTAGAGATGGACTAAAACCTGTCCATAGAAGAATACTTTATGCAATGCAAAAAATGGGTATTACTTCATCGTCTACTTATAAAAAGTCTGCTAGAATTGTAGGGGATGTAATAGGTAAATATCATCCTCACGGAGACTCTGCTGTATATGAAGCACTTGTTAGAATGGCTCAAGATTTTTCTATGAGAATACCACTTGTTGATGGACAAGGTAACTTTGGTAGTATTGATGGTGATAATGCTGCTGCTATGAGGTATACTGAAGCAAGACTTACAAAAATTGCTGAAGAGCTTCTAAAAGATATAGATAAAGATACTGTAGATTTTATACCTAACTATGATGGAAGCGAAAAAGAACCAGTAGTACTTCCTGCAAGATTTCCAAACTTGCTTGTGAATGGAAGTAGCGGTATTGCTGTTGGTATGGCTACTAATATCCCACCTCACAATTTAACTGAGCTTATTGATGCTCTAATTTATATGATTGACAATAAAGAATGTAAACTTGAAGATATTTTAAACTTTGTAAAAGGTCCTGATTTTCCAACTGGTGGAATAATTTACGGAAGAAGTGGAATTATAGAAGCTTACAAAACAGGAAGAGGGTCAATCAAAATAAGAGCAAAACATCATATAGAGCATAGAGGAAATAGAGAAACAATTGTGATAGATGAACTTCCTTTTCAGGTAAATAAAGCAAAACTTATTGAAAAAATAAGTGATTTAGTTAAAGATAAAGTAATTGAAGGTATTAGTGAAGTAAGAGATGAAAGTGATAGAGAAGGTATTAGAGTTGTTATTGAGTTAAAAAAAGATGCAATGAGTGAGATAATTCTAAATAATCTTTATAAACATACTCAAATGCAAGTAAGCTTTGGTATTAATATGCTTGCAATTCTTGATAAAGAACCAAAACTATTTAATTTAATAGAAATTCTTCAAACTTTCATAAAATTTAGAAAAACAGTAGTAATAAGAAGAACAATTTATGAACTAGAAGAAGCAAAAAGAAGAGCTCATATTTTAGAGGGCTTAAGAATTGCACTTGCAAATATTGATGAAGTAGTTGAACTTATTAAAAAAAGTGAAACTACAAAAGATGCAAAAGAAAAATTAATAAAAAGATTTGACCTGAGTGAAATTCAATCTCAAGCAATTTTAGATATGAAACTTAGTAGACTTACTTCACTTGAAATAGAAAAACTTGAAAAAGAGTATAAAGAATTAATGGAAAAAATTGCATATCTTAATTCTATTTTGAAAGAAGAAAGTGTTTTAAATAGTGTAATTAAAGAAGAGTTACTTGAAATTAAGGAAAAATATAATACCCCTAGACTTACTGAGATAGTTGATGATTATGATGATATTGATATTGAAGATTTAATTCCAAATGAAGAGATGGTAGTTACAATTACTCATAGAGGTTATGTAAAAAGAGTACCACTAAAAACATATGAAAGACAAAATAGAGGTGGAAAAGGAAAAAAAGCATTAACCACATATGAAGATGATTTTATTGAAGATTTTTATATTGCAAAAGCACACGACACACTTATGATTATTACAAATAAAGGTCAACTTCATTGGTTAAAGGTATATAAAATTCCAGAAGGGACAAGGACTAGTAAAGGTAAAGCAATTGTAAATTTAATTAATCTAGAAAAAGATGAAAGAATTCAAACTATTATAAAAACTAGTGATTTTGATGAAAATAAATCTCTAGCGTTTTTTACAAAACAAGGAATTGTAAAAAGAACAAATTTAAGTGAATTTAAGAATATTTCAAGTAGAGGAGTTAGAGCAATTGTAATTGATGAAGGAGATGAACTTGTAACTGCTAAAATAGTAAAACCTGAAGACAAGTATCTTTTCATAGTGACTAAAAAAGGGATGGCAATAAGATTTCCTGTAGATACAGTAAGAGAAATGGGTAGAAATGCAAGAGGTGTAAAAGGAATTACATTTAAAATAGAAGGCGATGAGGTAGTTGGTGCTCTTGCGATTAAAGATGAGAATCAAGAAATTTTAAGTGTTAGTGAGAAAGGTTTTGGAAAGAGAACGGAAGCTAGTCTTTATAGACTTACAAACAGAGGTGGTAAGGGTGTAATTGCTATGAAACTGACTTCTAAAACAGGAGATTTGGTAGGAGTAGTAGCTACTGAAAAAGATCATGATTTAATGCTTTTAACAAGCAAAGGGAAAATGGTGAGAGTGAGCATTGATTCAATTAGTAAAACTGGTAAAAATACTCAAGGTGTTAGAGTTGTAAAACTTGATAATGATGATAAAGTTGTAAGTGTAGCTAAAACTCCTGCTGAGAAAGAGAAAGTTTTAGTTGATGAGGCTTAAAACTTTTTTCTTTTTTCCGATTTAAAAGAAAAAGGAGTTTTTATGATTAAACAAATATTACCATTGATGGTAGTTTTAAGTTTTGGATGTGCTTCAAATGTTACTAATGTTACTAAAAATTCTACTGTATCTAATGATGTATTATGTCAAAATAATCCAATGACTAAAAAGGTATCTTGTGATAAAGTTACTGTATTTACTATTGAAAGCAGTGGGCAAGGAGTAGTGCCTTCAAATGTAACTTCAGTAGCTCAAGCAAAAGCAATGGCTAGACGTGCGGCAATTCTTGATGCTTATAAAGCACTTGCAGAAAAAATTTATGGAATAAAAATTAATGGAAAAGATAGTGTAAGAAATTTAATGCTTCAAAACTCTACTCTTAGAGCATATGTTAATGGTATTATAAGAGGTGCTAATATTGATGAAGAATCTTTTAAAGATGGAATTTATACAGTTACTATGAGTGTAAAGATTGATTCAGATTATTGGAATAGGCTTATTAATAATTAATTTAATAGCAAAGGAGTATTTTATCTCCTTTGAGATTATTTCTAAAAATAATAAAATTATATATTCAAAGATAAATTGCTCTAAAAATTTATTGCATAAAAATTTTTCTAAAAAAAAGTATCTTTTTTCAATAAAATGCCAAACAAAAGACTTTTTAAAGTGTTGTCAATTAAAAAAAGACAAAATAATTAATAAATTAATTTTAACAGATATTAGTATTTCAGGATATGATGAAAAGAGTTACTCTACATTTATTTCTATCTCAAAACTTATATATCTTCCTCACTTATTTGATATTATTATAAAAGATGATAAAGCATATTTTTATATAAAGGAAAAGGATTGAAAATCGCAATTGTTGAAGATGATATAAATATGAGAAAATCTCTATCACTTGCTTTGAAAGCTCACGGATTTGAGGTAGTTGAATTTAGACATGCTCTTGATGCACTAAAAAAGTTAGATGAAAGTATTGATATAATTGTTACAGATATTACAATGCCAAAAATGGATGGAATAGAATTTGTAAAAGAATTAAATGGTAGATATGAAGTAATAATGATTACAGGAAATGCAACGCTTAATAAAGCAATAGAATGCATAAGACTTGGAGTTAAAGATTTTTTAACAAAGCCATTTGAAGTTGAGGATTTAATTGAGGCGATTCAAAGAAATGTAAAAATAAAAGAAAAAACAAAAGGTAAAAAAGCTTCTATTAAATCAAAGTTTATTGCACATGATGAAAATACCCTAAAAGCTCTTGAAATAGCAAAAAAAGTAGCTCCTACTAATGCTAATGTAATGCTTCTTGGAGAGAGTGGGGTAGGAAAAGAAGAATTTGCAAAATTTATTCATGAAAATAGTGAGAGAAGCGGGAAATTTATTGCTGTAAATATGAGTGCAATTCCAGAGAATTTAATTGAAAGTGAACTTTTTGGATACGAAAAAGGAGCATTTACTGATGCTGTTAAAGATAAAAAAGGTCTTTTTGAACTTGCAGAAGGTGGGACTTTATTTTTAGATGAAATAGCTGAGATGCCTTATCATTTACAAGCAAAGCTATTAAGAGTACTGCAAGAGAGAGAGTTTTATAGGCTTGGTAGTACAAAAGCAAAAAAACTTGATGTAAGAATAATAAGTGCTACTAATCAAAATATTGAAGATATGATAAAAAATAACAAATTTAGAGAAGATTTATATTACCGTCTTAACACAATTCCTATTAAAATTCCTCCGCTAAGAAACAGAAAAAATGATATACTTCCAATTGCTGAAAATATTTTAAAAAATGTGGTGAAAGAATATAGTTTCGTTGAAAAAAAATTTAATGATAGTGCAAAAGAGAAACTATTAAATTATGAATGGCCAGGAAATATAAGGGAATTAATAAATGTAGTCCAAAGGGCTGCGATTTTAAGTGATGGTAATATAATTACTGATAAGGATATCTTTTTTTAAGGAGTAAATATGTACAATGTGGCAATTGTAGGTGCAACAGGAGCTGTTGGAGAAGAGTTTTTAAGAGTTTTAGAAGAATATGATTTTCCTATAAAAAAACTAGTGCCTCTTGCAAGTGCTAGAAGTGTAGGTGTTCTGGTTGAGTTTAAAGGAGAGAAATTAAAAGTTAAAGAATTAACTTGTCAAGTTTTCGAAGAAGAGGATATTGATATTGCATTTTTTTCTGCTGGTGGAAGTATTAGTGCAAAGTTTGCTCCATGTGCAGTGGAAGCTGGGGCAGTTGTAATTGATAATACAAGCTATTTTAGAATGGACCCAGACATTCCTTTAGTAGTACCAGAAGTAAACCCTGAAGATATTGCTTTATGGAATAAAAAAGGAATTATCGCAAATCCGAATTGTTCTACTATTCAAATGGTAATTAGCTTAGCTCCGCTTCATAAAGAATTTAACATAAAAAGAGTAGATGTAGCAACTTATCAAGCGGTAAGTGGTGCTGGTAAGAAAGGTATGGAAGAGTTGTTTGAGCAAATGAGAGCAATATTTAACTTTACACTTGACAAAAAAGTAGAAGAGAGAGAAGTATTCCCTTGGCAAATAGCATTAAATGTAATTCCTCATATTGATAAATTTATGGATAATGGTTTTACAAGAGAAGAGATGAAAATGGTAAATGAGACTAATAAAATTATGCATTCAAATATACAAGTAGCTCCAACTTGTGTAAGAGTACCAGTTCTTAGAAGTCATAGTGAGGTTATTACAATTTATTGTGAAAAAGAAGTTGATGTTGAAAAAGCTAAAGAAGTACTAGCTAATTTTGAAGATATAAAAGTTATTGATAATCCGGATAATAACGAATATCCAATGCCAATAATTGCAACTGATACAGACTATGTATATGTTGGTAGAATAAGACGTGACTTATATGATCCAAAAGTTCTTCATTTCTTTAATGTTGCAGATCAATTAAGAGTTGGTGCTGCTACTAATGCAGTTAGAATTGGTTTAAAATGGATAGAGATGGAAGGTGAAAAATTTTTAAAAGGAAAGAAATAATGGAAAGAAGAGGACTTTTTGAAGCTATATTTGAAAGTACACTATGGAGAAGTAGACTAATCGTAATTTTAGCTGTTGTTTTTGGAATGATAGGAGCATTTATTTTATTTGCTGTTGCAAGTTATGATATTGTTCAAATTGCAGTTAAAACATATAAATTCTTTTTTGCAGATTTTCATCCTGAAAATTTTCATGAATTATTAATTGGAAAAATAATCGGTGCAATTGATTTGTATTTAATAGCAGTTGTTTTACTTATTTTTGCTTTTGGTATATATGAACTATTTATATCTCAAATAGATGATGCAGAAGAGAGTGATGTTGGAGATAAAATACTTGCTATTCATAGTTTAGATGAACTAAAAGATAAACTTGGAAAAGTTGTAGTAATGGTTTTAATTGTTGGATTTTTTAAAAGAGTGATGCATATGAGTTTTGATACGCCACTTGAGATGCTCTATCTTGCTGGAAGTATTTTAGCATTGGCACTAGCATTATATTATATGCATAAAGGCGAACATTAAATCTTAAAAATAATAAATTTAAAGAATTTAAAGAAGCGAAGGAATATAGAGTGAAATATATTTTTGGGCCGGTGGCTTCTCGCCGCTTTGGCATGAGCTTAGGGATAGATTTATCTCCTGATAAAAAAAGATGTAATTTTGACTGTGTTTATTGTGAACTAGAACCTGCAAAACCTATTTTAAATTATGATAATCCCCCAAAAGTTGATGATGTTATCAAAGAGGTAAAACAAGCTGTGAGTTTGCACCATTTTGATGTATTAACTATTACAAGTAATGGTGAACCTACTTTATATCCTTATTTGGATGAACTTATAGATGAATTAAAACTTTTAAATAAGAAACTTTTAATTCTTAGTAACTCTTCTACAATAGATAATCCAAAAATTCAAAATTCACTAAAAAAACTTGATATTGTCAAGCTCTCTTTGGATGCTGTAACACCTTCAATTTTTAAAAAGTTAGATCGCTCTGAAGGAATAGATATTGAAAATATTATTAATGGGATAAAAGATTTTAGAAAAAAATATATTGGTGAGCTTATTATTGAAATTCTTGTAGTAAAAGGTATAAATGATAAAGATGAAGAATTTAAAAAAATAAATAAGGTTTTAAAAGAGATAAATCCTAATAGAGTTGATATTTCTACTATTGATAGACCTCCAGCATATAAGGTTGAAGGCGTTAGTATAGAAAAATTATTTAGATTGTCTGAGTTTTTAGAAAATCAAAGTATTTATATTCCAACCCGAGATAAAATAAATTTTAGAATAGAAAATTTAACAAGAGAAGAGTTATTAAATACATTAAAAAAGCGCCCATTTACTGATAGTGATATAAAAAATATTTTTGATGAGCATACGAAGATTGTTTTTAATGATTTAATAAAAGAAAACTTAATTGAAGAGATTTGGGTAGGAGGAGTTAAGTTTTATAAGTGTAAAATTTAAAATGAAATTTAAACTTAAAAAATCTAATTCAAAATCTATAATCTAATTTCTAAAATATAATAACGGAGAATAGAAATGGACAATATAAAATTAAAGTCTAGAAAAAGTATTTTTTTAGATTTAGTGAGAATATTAATTGCTGTTGATATAGGTATAGTTGTATTTTGTTATTTGGAAGATAATTTAATTTGGCTTTTAAATACTCAAATTGCTTTTTTTGCTACTTCTTTAATTGTTATAGGAAGTTTTATTGGATACTCAAATGTAGTTAGGCGTTCAATTGAAAATGGAAATGTTGGCGAAGATGTTTTAAAAAAATATGAAGACCCTTATAATATGGATGATGAAGAAGATGATATAAATGTTAAAGAGTTAGAAAAGTTAAAAAAACAAAAAATTAAATGGTATGAGGCATTACTTTTCTCATTTAAAGGAGGATTTAATTTAATAAGAATTTTAGGATATGCTGCACTTATTATAGGATTTTTTTGGCTTAAAAATAATAACATTTTTGATTTTTTAAGTTTTTTATTCGGAGTAAGTATTGTACCTACGGTAAGTTTAATTTATACTTTTATAGAATCAAAGAAGTAAAAAGCTTAATATATTTGATTGACATCCCCTCAATTTTTGTTATATAATATTTATTATTAATATTTAGTTTATTAAAGGAGGGGAGATGGGGAGAATATATGGTCGCGTAGAAAATTTAGAAGATATTAGAAGAATAAATTGTATTATTAGAGATGAAATGCTTAATGTAAAAACTGCTGCTGAACTTACTGACCTAAAAAAAAGAAGTGATTATTTATGTACTTTAACATACTCTCCATTTTGGCAAAAAAAATTTGGAGATAAAATAGAAGAGCTTAGACAAGTAGCTATTGAAGAAAATAGAATTACAGTAAAAACTGCTAATTATATTTCAAAATATAAAGGATTTGATAGGGTTTATGAGCCTTGGAAAAAAGAAATTGATATAGAAAAAGAGCTCAAAGAAATTCCTAATCAAGTTATTGAAGAGCTTACAAACTCTTTATTTTCTTTACAAAAAAATGTTCAAGTTTTAGAAGAGTTTAGAAAAAATTTTTGTGAAATAAGAAAAGCAATGGTTTTATGTGAAGATTTAGAGTGTCTTGATAAATTAAAAAAAACAGTAGATATTCTGTCAGTACTACCATATCTTGAGAGTTTTCAATTACATTTTGATGAGGGATTACTTGGAGCTATTGATAAACTTATCAATGAAGAGAAAGAACGCTCTGTATCTATTGCAAATATTGTAAGTGATGTAAATAGATGGGATAGGATGTTTCAAAGTATAAGTGAAGATGATTTTGAAGCTACTGCTGAAGATTATGTAAATAGAATTATTGAAGAAGAAAAAAAATCAAACACTTATATTCCAACAGAGGTTAAATATAAAGGTGGAGCAAAAGTATTGTGGCTTGTATATTATCATTCTGATAAAAAAAGGGACTATGTAAAAAGAGTGTATTTTCCAGCAGAAGCATTTGATATAAAAGTTGAAGGACCTGGAGAGTTTAAAAATAGGTTTGGAAATAAAGTATATGGAGTTAGAATTACGTATAAAATGATAATAAAACCAACTACATTTTATGTAAGAGGAAAAGAAATACATCTTCCAAAAAGAGTTGTTACAAAAACAAAAGTAGTGCCACTTCCTAAGGTTTCTAAAAATATTAGAATAGTAGAAGAAAGACCAAAGAATGCAATGGATGTTGCTTAATCTTTGGTAGTTTTATGTGCGAAATATGCGCTAAAGAATGTAAAGTAAGTTAAGATTGTAGTGGTAGCAACAAGTATAGGAATTATTATTAAAGAAATATTAGGATTATTAATGATTGTTGGATATATTAATATAATATATGCAATAGATGTAAGCGAGTATATTATTAAAATTGCTGCTGACCATATTAAATAAATAATGAAATATTTAATGCTAAAAGTTTTAATCCAGTATTTAAAATCAATAAGTGAAGTTATTATACTTATAAATGCTCCTTTGAAATTTTCTTTTTCTAATGCTTCTCCTAATTTTCCAAGAAATATGAAAGAAAAAAATATTAGATAAATTGAATAGAATCCTAGCACTACTTGTGTAATAAAAGGAGATGAAGATATAGCGGTTACGAAATTATGAGGGTTTGCAAGTATAAACAATGAATCAGTATATTGTAAAATTAAAATAAAAAACATAAGCCAAAAAGCACCTATTATAAAAAATCCAATCAAAATACCAGCAGCTGATGGAATAAAATGAAACATAAATGTAGCAAAACCATTTTTTTCTAAATTTGAAAAATATTCTTTTTCATCAAGTGATCGTTTTAAAATATAGATTAAAAATACACCTATGCTTAAATAAAGTAATTTTTCTAAAATTATTGCAGTTATTCCAATAAAAGGGAAAGGTTCTAATAGAGTAAATATTGAGAATACCAAAACTACAAACAGAAATTTTTTCCACTCAGCAATGCAAGTAAATGTATACTTAAAAACTTCTTTCATTTATTTCCTTTAAAATTTGTTAAAATTATAACAGAAAAAAACAAAAGGTACTTTATGAAAATTATAAGTATTTTAATGTCTATTGTAGTTGTATTGTTGTCTTATGATATAAAACCACTATATAAAATTAAAACAAATAAAGATAAAGTTTTACTTGGTAAAAAGCTTTTTTTTGATAAAAATTTATCTAAACATAAAGATATCAGTTGTAATAGTTGCCATATTATATCAAATTACGGTGTGGATAATAAGCAATTTTCTATAGGCTCAGGGGGAGTAATAGATACTCCAATGAATACGCCAACTGTGTATAATGTTGCATTTAATATTGCTTTTGAATGGAATGGTGGTAGTGATACATTACAAAAACAGACGATTAATGCATTAACTGATAAAAAGGAACATAATTTAACTATAGATGAGGTGGAAAAAATTGTTAATTCTAATAAAAACTATGTTAAGGAATTTATAAAAATTTATGGCAAAAAGCCTACTATTAATGAAATTACAGATGCAATAGCTGAATATGAAAAGAGTTTAATTACATTAAATAGTAAATTTGATAAATATTTGCAAGGAGAAATAAAATTAACTGAAGAGGAAAAGAGAGGATATATGAAGTTTAAAATATACGGATGTATAACTTGTCATAATGGAGTTAATGTAGGAGGAAACTCTTTTCAAAAAGTTGGTTTGTTTATAGAAAATATTGATCTAGATAGAGGATTTGATAGATATGAAGTAACAAAAAATCCAATGGATATTTATGTATATAAAGTTCCAAGCCTTAGAAATGTAGAAAAAACTTATCCATATTTTCATGATGGAAGTGTAAAAACACTAAAAGAAGCTATAAAGAAAATGGGACAGTATAATTTAGGTATTGTTTTGTCTTCTGAAGATATAGATGATATAGAATCTTTTTTGAAAACACTAACAGGAAAAATAAATGAAAAGTAAACAAAAAATAATTAGCTTAATAATATTTAATATTGTAGTAACGATTTCTTTATATTTGTTTCATAGGATATCAGAGGATTTCTTTATAAACAGTGATAAAATTTTACATCATATTAGTAATATTCAGATTAATGAAAATAAAATAAAGGCAGAAATATTATATATTAATATTTATCTATTTAAAGAAGTTGATACCTTAGGAAAATTAATTAATTCTCAATTAAAAGAAATAGAGATTTTGAAAAATAATAAAACTTTAAAACGGTTTTATCCAAAAACATATGAAGAATTATTAATATATGAAAAAAGATTTCTTAATTATAAAAAAACAATTTATGAGCAATTAAAATACTCTATTCCAATTAAAAATTCTATTATTTATTTGAGTAATTTAATGCCAAAAATTGAATTAAAAGATAAAAAGCATAAAAGAGTAATTTTTCAATTGCTATCTAAAATCTATTTTTCAAATAGAAGCTTATTAGAATTAAAGTTAGGAAATATTAGCTATTATAAAAATATATTATCTACTAACTCAATATATAATAGAACTTTTTTAAACCATTTAAGAATGATAAAAAATAACTTTAACTTAAGTATAAATAAATTGAAAGCTTTGTTAAATTATGATTTTGGCAGTGAAAAGGTTTCAAATTGCTTTTTTAAAGAAAATGAAAAATTATTAAAAGTATTTGAAACAATTTTAATATCTATAGTAATTTTAGTTTTTCTAATTTTAACTTTACTTACTTATCTAATATATAAGCTAGATAAAAACTATAGAAAAATAGAAAAATTACATCTTTTTGATAATTTAACTAATTTAAAAAACAGAATTTCATATGAAAAAGACTTAAAAAAATTAAAAAATGATAAAAACACTTTAATTTTAATTGATATAGATAATTTTAAACATTATAATGATTTTTATGGTAGTGAGTTTGGAGATAGTATTTTAAAGAATTTTTCTAATGCTTTAGATAAAATTGTAAATATTATAAGTTACAGGATTGAAGTTTATAGAGTAGGAGCAGATGAATTTGCATTATTATGTCATAGCATTGAACAAAAAGATGCTGTGATTGTTGCAAAAGAGATAGATAAAAAGATTAAAAGAGAAAAACTTAAAGTATTAGAAACAGAAGTGTCCTTAAGTGTTAGTATAGGTATAACTGATAAAAGGCCTTATTTAGAAAATGCTGATTTAGCATTAAAAGAAGCAAAATCTAATATAAAAGAAAATATTGTTTTATATAAAGATGAATTTTCTGAAAAATTAAAAGCAAACATAAACAGGATTAAAGAAATAAAGGAAGCTATAGATAATGTGAATAATAATTTATTAACTTATAAACAGGGAATATGTGATTCAAATAAAAATATTATCAAATATGAATTATTAACTAGAGTAAAAATAAATAATGAAGTTAGAAGTATTTTTCCATATTTAGGTGTTTTAAAAGACATTAAACAATATCATTTAGTAACTTTGCATATATTAAAAGATGCATTAAATATAGTTAAAAATTACAAACAAAAAGTTAGTATTAATATTTCTACAGAGGATTTATTAGATTTAGAAATTGTTTCTTTTATTGAGAAAAATTTTTTTAATAAAAATTTAGGTCAATATATAACATTTGAATTGTTAGAAACAGAATTTGCTAACTATGAAATTTTAACTGATTTTATAAAAAAAGCAAAAAAATTTGGTTCTCAAATAGCGATTGATGATTTTGGAAGTGGGTATTCTAATTTTGAAAGATTAATACAATTTGATGTTGATTATATTAAAATTGATGGATCATTAATTAAAAATGTTCTTGATAATAAAGCATCAGAGAATTTATTAGAACTTTTAATAGAGTTTGCAAAGAAACAAAATATTAAAACAATTGCAGAGTTTGTTTCAAATGAAGAAATCTTTAAAAAATTAAAAGATAAAGGTGTTTTATACTTTCAAGGTTTTTATCTACATAAACCAGAGTTTTTTGAAGAAAAATAAAAGTGTGTGCAATATTTGGAATTGAAGGAAAAAATGAAGAGACAACAATAAAAGCTTTAAGTTTAATGTCTCACAGAGGCAAGGATTTTAGCGATATAAAATCAAATAATAAATTCACTTTTGGATTCAATAGACTTGCAATTGAAAATATTAGTATTAATACCCAACCATTAAAAAGAGATGATGTTTTAGTAGTTTTTAATGGAGAGATTTATAATTATAAAAGTTTAATAAAAAAATACAATTTAGCTGCATTTACTGAAATTGAAGTTATATACGAATTATGGAAAAAGTTTGAATTAGAATTTGTGAAACTTCTTGATGGAATGTTTGCTATTGCAATTTTTGATAAAAAACTTTTTCTTTTTAGAGATCAGTTTGGTAAAAAACCTCTTTTTTTTACAAAAAATGCTTTTAGTAGTGACATAAATCCTTTAATAGAGTTAGTTGGAAAAAAGATAAACTTTAAAGCTCTTAGTGAATATTTAGCCTACAATTCCTCTATTGCTCCAAATACAATTTATGAAGGAATTTATAAGCTTCCTGCTGGATGTTATTACGATGGAGAGATAAAAAGATGGTACGATTTTGATAGATGCCAAGTCCCAAGTTCCAAGTCCCAAGTAGTTTCAGAAGTTGAAAATTTATTAACAAAAAGTATTGAAAAAAGGCTTATGGGAGAGGTTGAGATTGGGTCTCTTCTTAGTGGCGGTGTTGATAGCAGTTTAGTTGTAGCTATTGCAAGTAGATATAAAAAGCTTGATACTTTTAGCATAGGATATGAGAATAACGAAAATTATGATGAAAGAAACTATGCTAAGCTAACAGCTAAACATTTAGGAGTTAAAAATTATGATGTAGTATTAAGCAAAAGAGATTTTTTTGAGAGTTTTGAAGATGTGATTGAGAGAATGGGAGAGCCAATTGCTGATAGTAGTTATTTTGCAGCATTCCATTTAGCAAAATCAATTTCTCTAAAAGTGGTTTTAAGTGGTGAGGGTAGTGATGAGTTGTTTTTAGGATATAGAAGGTATGAAGAATATTTGGGTTTTTTTAATGCAAGTTTGCCTAATAAAAAATGGCTAAAAAAATACCTTGAGAGGTATCCAGAAGATATTAAAGAGTGGGAAATATTTAGAAGATTTTTTGCAGATGAGGTGGTTTTTCGTGGAATTAATGAGACATTTTTTCAAAGGCAAATAAGAAAAGTTCTTAGAAAAAATGCAAACGAAATAGATTATCGTAGATTTTTAAAAGGTTGGGGGAGTTTTGACTTTACTTATTTTGATTTAAAAGTTTGGATAGGTGAAGTACTCTTAATGAAACTTGATAAAATGTTTATGGCTTTTTCAATAGAAGCTAGAAGTCCTTTTTTAGATAATAATTTGGTAGAATATGTATTTACTTTGCCAGAAAACATTAGAGGCTCTAAAAAATGGATAATAAAAGAGATAGCAAAAAAATACCTGCCACAAGAGATTGTTTATAGGAGAAAAAAAGGTTTTGCAATTCCATTTTATGAGTGGCTAAAAGAAGAAGGCGAACTAAAAAGGATTATAGATATAAATAGAAAATCAAAAATTTTTAATGAAGAGTATCTAAAAGCTATTATAAAAACAGGTCATAGAAGATATAAACAACATATTTGGACGTTTTATCTTTTTAGTAGATGGTTTGAAAAGGAGTTTTTGTGAAGTCAAAATTAGATAAATTTTTAATTGATGATATTGAAAATAAAGATCACCCAAGTGACTTTGAATTTACAAAAAGTTATTCTATTTTGATTTTGAGACTTCCTTTTATAAAGGATGATAAAGTAGAAGTAGTTTCATATGCTTTTTTAATTGATAAAAATATTTATATTTTTAATAGAAAGTTAAAAGAATTTGAACTATTAGGTGACTTTTTAGAGTTGCATAAATTTTTGGATTTAAGAATAGATAAAATTTTAGCAAAATTAAATAAATTTCATATGCAAATAGCAAAATTAGAAGATGAGTTGTATGAAAACATAATTGATAAATCTTTTGCAAATGAGTGGTTAAAACTTAAAAAGGATTTAGTATTAATTGAAAGGCTTATGAGCCATGCTGAAGTTACATTTGAAAGGTTTTTAAAGCATTACAAAGAAGAAGTGGATAATTTTGCTTTTAAGGATTTAGAAGAGCATTTTGATAGAGCTACTAGATTTGCTAAAAATGCAATTGAAAAACTTGATTATTTGTATGAGTTTTTTAGAGCAAAACAAGATGAGAAAATGAATAAAATTATGTTTGTTTTGACACTCCTTTCAGGTATATTTTTACCTCTAACGCTTATTACAGGTTTTTTTGGAATGAATACAGGTGGTCTTCCTTTTATAAATGATCCTCAAGGAACTGCTAAAGCAATAATTATTGGTATAATTTTAGAAATTCCAATTTTATATATAATTTGGAAAATGATGAAAAGCTAAAGCATTATGATAATAGAGCTAATGAGCGTTAACTTTTGTTATTTTGAGAGTTGAAAAATTATGTATAATTATATTAGATAAGCGTTAAATTAAGGAGGGGAAATGAAAGTTTTAAATATATTCAAAGGAGAAGCAGGAGTAGGGATTATTTTGATAGTATCTACTATTTTTGCTCTATTTTTAGCGAACTCAACTTTTAGTAATTTTTATTCTCAGTTTCTTGATGCTCCTATCAAAATTCAATTTGGAAATTTTGAACTAGCAAAACCTTTAATTTTATGGGTAAATGATGGACTGATGGCAATTTTTTTCTTTTTAGTAGGGTTAGAGGTTAAAAGAGAAATTTTAGAAGGTACTCTATCTTCAATCTCAAAGGTTACCCTTCCAGCTATAGCAGCAATAGGTGGAATGGTAATGCCAGCTGTTATTTATACTATTATAAATTTTAATGATTCTTTAGCTATGAAAGGCTGGGCTATACCGACTGCCACTGATATAGCATTTGCTCTAGGAGTTTTAGCACTTCTTGGAAATAGAATACCAACTAGCCTAAAAGTATTTTTAATGGCCTTAGCTATAATAGATGACTTAGGGGCTATTATAATTATTGCATTATTTTATACTAGTGATTTATCAATAGTTTCTCTAATTATTGCTGCTGGTGCTATTTTTGGACTTTTTTTACTTAACTTTTTTAATGTTACAAGAAAATCTTTTTATATATTATTTGGAATTATTTTATGGGCTAGTGTATTAAAATCAGGTGTTCATGCTACTCTTGCGGGAGTTATTTTAGCTATGTTTATACCTTTAAAGCCAATTGATGGAAAAAGTTTATTGAAAGAGTTTGAACATGAACTTCATGGGTTTGTAAGTTATTTTGTTTTACCTCTTTTTGCTTTTGTAAATGCAGGCATTGATTTAAGAGGGCTTGATGTTCAAAAATTATTTACAGGTGCTCCTTTAGGTATAATGTTAGGACTTTTCCTTGGAAAACAGTTAGGTGTATTTGGGTTTTCTATGATTGCAATAAAATTAAAAATTGCAAAAATGCCAGATAATGTAACTTTAAGAAAATTTTATGGAGTAAGTGTACTTACCGGTATAGGATTTACGATGAGTTTATTTATTGATTCATTAGCATTTGGAGATGCTTCTTTATTTAATTATGCAGATAAATTAGCAATATTACTTGGTTCATTTATTTCAGGAGTTGTTGGATATATGATTTTAAGAAAATCCTAAAACTTCATATTTTAACATTACGAAAAAGCTAAAAAGTGTAAACGGGAGAGTCGTTAAAAAAATTACAACTGCTTGTCATTTTTAGGCTCGTACGGTGATGAAATGTGCAAACTTGCACTTCATACGCCTATAAGCGCCCTATGGGTTAAGTACGCTTTTTTTGACGCTTTTTCTCCGTTAAAATTAGCAATTGTCTCATTCAGTTATCAGTTTAAAAAAAATTGATACATGACCTTAAATAAGGTTTGGTATTATAACTACAAAATAATGAAATATTTATCTAATGGTATCTGACACTTAATATTCACTGGTGGAGGTGTCGGGAATCGAACCCGAGTCCAGAAGTAGATTACCCTAAGCGTCTACACGCTTAGTCTGTTGATTGTACTACTGGGAGGCTCAACAGACAAAGCCTTTATCCCAGTAGGGGAGGAGATGGTTTTGGAAACTTTAGTCCACCCACCTAAAGTTCCCTAGCCACACTTTACTCTCCGTCCGAGGAGGTGGCAATCCTCAGTGGACGGAGGCGCCCGAAATCCCTAATTAAGCAGCAGCTGTTGCTACTGCTGGGCTGTAAGATTTGTTGTTTGCTGCGTTTATTTTTAGTGGACCGTTTTACGGCTTGTCCAGGCCGACGTGCAGCTTAGGGCTTTCTACCCCTGTCGAAGCCATGTCACCCCCGCACTAAGCTTAAAAAGCTTACTACGCGAATGACTATTGAAATAATATCAAAAAATCCTTAAAAAGTCAAACAAAGTTTAAGAAAAGTTTAAGTTTTAATATAAATAAAATTATAGCATATTCTTTTGTCAAAAAAAGTCGTTAAAATTTATTTGTTAATTAGGGAAGATTTTTAATATACTTTTAACATAGTTATAACTAATTATATCAAATTATTTTATTTAGAGTAAATAATTAAAGTTTAAAAATTAAAATTAATATTTTATATAAATTTATTAATTAAAATATTGTATATATTTAACTTAAATAAACTATTTATCAATAATATAAAAGTTGCTATAATTTGATGCTCTGTAATAATTTTCTCTACATTGTTTTTTTGTAGAGATTTAGCAACTAAGGAGAGCAAATTGTATAAACTAGCTATATGTCCCCATGATATTGAGATAGAAAAGAATAGACTATTTTGGGAAAGCTTTTCTAAAAATTTAGAAAACACCTTAAAAAAATCTATTAAATTAATTTTATTTAAAAATTATTATGAAGAAAAAGAAAAGTTTGATAGAAATTATGAACTTTTTTATGCAAATCCTATAACTGCATACAAGTTATATCAAGAAGGATATAAACCATTAGCAAAGTTAAAAAATCATAAAGATGCTTTTGTTATTATTGGAGAAAAGAATAATTCAAAAGAAAGAAATATTTTAACTCTTGTATACCTCGAAACTCATTTGCTTCCTATTTTGTATTTTCATGAATTTGATTTTATTAATACAAAAATAAAGTACCTTCCAACGCAAGAGAATATATATTATTCTGTAAAAAACAAAGAAGCTGATTTTGGGATAATGTATAAAGAAAATTATGAAAATATTAATGATGAAGAAAAAGTTCCTATTATAAAAGAATTATATTCTAACTTTTCTCATTTTTTAATGGTAAAACCTGAATATTATAATGAAATAAAAGGAGTCATTAAAGATTTTAAAGAGTTTGAATTAGTTGATGAAGAAAATTTTTTAGAAACTTTTAATGTTAATTTACAAATAAGAACTATTCTAAAAATAAAAGAGTTTTTTGATACTATCAAAGAGATATATGAGATACCATTTATAGGAGTTGCTGTATATAAAGAAAAAATTATTTATGCAAATGATAATTTTCAGAAGTTAACTGGATTTACAATAGATGAACTTCAAAATATGAGTATTATGGATATAGTTACTGATGAATATAAAAAGAAAAAACAAAAAATAATAAATAGAAGGTTAAAAGGAGAATATTTTTCTATATCATATGAAGAACTTAAAATTAGAACAAAAAATAATATTTTTAAATATGCACTTGGATTTTCAAGTACAATATTTTATAAAGAAAGTTATGCTGGGTTTATGTTATTAGTTGATATTACAAAACAAAAAAGATATGAAAAGCTTTATAAAGCTTTGAGAAATGTTAATAGAGCTATAATTTCAGCTTTAACAGAAGAAGAACTTTTTAAAATTATTTGTCGTACTTTAGTTAATGAACTTGATATAAAGTTTGTTTGGATAGGAAAACCTGATAAAGATAACAAATATTTTGAAGAAATATATAAATGCGGAGATGATAAAGGGTATTTAAATGTTATAAAAATTAAAGTAGATTGTGATTCTCCTGAAAGTAAAGGACCAACAAGTAGTGCTTATAGAGAAGGAAAAATTTTTATTAATCCTAATACAAAAAATAATCCTTTAATGTTACCTTGGAGAGAAGAGATGTTAAAAAGGGGGTTTCTCTCTTCTGCAGCAATTCCAATTATGAAAAATGGTAAAGTAATAGCTGTTTTAAATATTTATGCAAAAGAGCCTTTTTATTTTGAAGAAGAGAATAGAAGTTTGCTTAAAGATCTTAAAAGAGATTTAAGTTTTGCAATTGAAAAAATTGAGACTATTAAAAATAGTCTTATTTTGAAAAATGCTATAGAAAAGTCGGATGAATGGGTAGTTATTGTTAATGATAAAGGACAGATTGAGTATGCCAATAACTATGTTTATAAACTTTCAGGTTATAGTAAAAATGAACTTATAGGAAAAAGTCCTAAAATTTTTAAATCAGGTTATTTTAATAAAGAATTTTATAAAAACTTGTGGAAGACAATTCTTTCCGGTAGAAAATTTGAAGCTATTTTTGTAAATAGAAAAAAAGATGGAAGTCTTTTTTACTTAGATGAAAAAATAATTCCTATAAAATTTAAAGATAATAAAAAATTTATAGGAATTGCGAAAGATATTACCAAAGAGATTATTTTAGAAGAAGAGATTGAAAAGTTAAAGCATTATGATGTAATGACTGGTCTTTATAATATAAATGGGTTTAGATTTATTGCAAAAGAGTTTATTAAAAAACATAGAAATAAAAAAATTGTGCTAATTAAAATTGACATTGACAATTTCTCTATTATAAATAAGAAGTACGGAATAGAAGTAGGAGATGAAATATTAAAAGAGTTTGCTAATAGATTAAATATTAGTGGATGTATAGTTGCAAGGACAGGTGCTGATGATTTTTCAATATTATGTATTATTAACGAAATTGATGAAATTATCAAAATTTTGAAAAAACTTGAGAATATTCAAAAAATGCCTTTTAAAAAAGATATTTATTTAGATATTAGGGGAGGTATTTCAATATATCCTATTGATGGAAAGAATTTCGAACAACTTTATGGAAATGCTTCTATTGCATTAAAAAAAGCACATGAATCTAAAGAAAAATTTAAATTTTATAGTAAAGAGTACGAAGAAAATATTGAAAAATTTATAAGAGGAATAGATTTAATTAAAAAAGCAATAGAAGAAAACCTTTTTGTATTTTTTTATCAACCATATTTTTCAATTAAAGATGGAAGTATTGCTGGTGCTGAAGCACTTGTTAGGATTAAAGATAAAAATAAAATTTATCCACCAAATGAGTTTATTGATTATTTAGAAGGATCGCCATATCTTGAAGAATTTGAAAACTGGGCTTTAAAAGAAGTTGTTTCAAAAATTAATAAATGGGATATACCAATAAGTGTAAATATTTCTGCAAGAACTTTTAAAAATCCTAATTTTAAAGATAAAGTTTTTAAATATGGAGAAAATTTAAAGAATTATTTAACTATTGAAATTACTGAGAGGCTTTTTGCTGAAAATATTGAAAATACAAAAAAAATTATTGAAGAATTAAAGAAACTTGAAAATGTTAGAGTTGCAATGGATGATTTTGGAACAGGTTATTCCTCTTTAGTTTATCTAAATGAGCTAAATACTGATGTATTAAAAATAGATATTTCATTTGTTAGGAAACTTGATAAGAGCTTAAAGACAAAGGAAGTTGTAAAGTTTATTATTGAGGTTGCAAAATTGCTTAATATGAAAACTATAGCTGAGGGTGTTGAAAATGAAGAACAGTTTAATATTCTAAAAGAGCTTGGCTGTGATTTTGTTCAAGGATTTTTATTTGAAAAACCTCTTGAAGAGGAAGAATTTGAGAAAAAATACTTTAAAATAAAAAGTTAAGAATTTATTTCTTCTTTTATAATTTTTGCTTTTTCGCAAATCTTTTTAATTTTTTCGCTATTACTGATATCTTCAAGTAAAACTTTTACAAATGCACTTCCAACTATTACTCCATCTACGTCTTTAGCTTTTTCGCGAGCTGTTTTTTCATTTACACCAAATCCTATGTAAAGCGGTATATTTGTAGTTTCTTTTACTATTTTTATAATATTACTCAAATCTTCTTTTTTATCAGCACCGGTGATTCCTGCATAAGCTACTAAATAAATGAATTCTTTTGGATTTTTTAGGATACTTTTTATTCTTTCTTTCGAATCAGTTGGTGCAACAAATGAAATTAATGGAAACGTATCCTCATAGTTTATAGCTTCTTCATAAGGCAAATCTGGAATGATAAAGCCTTTTATTCCATATTCTTTTGCTTTTTCTACCATAAAATCGTAGCCTTTATGGTAGAAGTTATTAAAGTAACCCATCCAATATGTATCAATTTTATTTGCTATTTTTTCACTTACAAAAAAAGTATCAGTTAATTTATATCCATTATCAATTGCCCTTTTATTTACTTCTTGAATAATCTCTCCATCTGCTACTGGGTCCGAAAAAGGAATTCCAAGTTCAATTCCATCTACTCCATTTTCTTTTAATGAATTAATAAGATCAATTGTAAAATTTTTATCAGGATATCCTGTAGTTATGTAAGCTAATAATTTTTTCATTTTATTCCTTTAACTCTCAATTCTCCGTGTGACCACTTTTTAAAAGGAGACAATTCTTAATTTAATTCGTGGTATAATTAAATTTATGAAATTATATCAAAGGAAGCGAATGAAAAAGACCTTAAATTTTCTTTATAAAAAAGAAAAACTTACAATGATTACTGCATATGATGCACTTTTTGCCAAAATTTTTGATGAAATAGTTGATATTATTTTGGTAGGCGATAGTTTAAATATGAGTTTTTTAGGAGAGAAGGATACCATAAATGCAACAATTGATCAGATGATTTATCACACTCGTGCAGTATGTAATGGTGCTAAAAACGCTTATATAGTTTGTGATATGCCTTTTGGTAGTTATTCTACGAAAGAATTAGCACTTGAGAATGCTATTAAAATTTATAAAGAAACAAAAGCAGATGCAGTTAAACTTGAAGGTGGAGTAGAAAAAGCAGACACAATAAAATTACTCACAGATAACGCAATTGCTGTTGTTGGACATATCGGACTTATGCCACAATTCTCTAGAAGCGAAGGTGGATATAAAGTAAAAGGCAAAGATGAAATATCTCGCCAAAAACTCCTTGAAGATGCTAAAGCAGTTGAAGAAGCTGGTGCTGTTATGCTTGTAATTGAAGGTGTAAAAGAGGATGTCGCACGTGAAATTACTGAGAGTGTAAATATTCCGACAATTGGAATTGGTGCGGGACGTTATACTACTGGACAAGTACTTGTTTGGTCTGATATGCTTGGGTTTTTTGAAGAATTTAAGCCAAAATTTGTTAGACGATATTTAAATGGAGCTGAAATAATAAGAAGTGCTGTTAGGAAATATGTAGATGATGTAAATTGTGGAAAATTTCCGGGGGAAGATGAGATTTATTAAGGAAGTAAAATGAATGGTTTGAAAGAAATTTTATTAAATATTATTGAGATTCAAAAAACTCCGTTTTATAAAAAATTAGAAATAATTGAAAAGTATGATGAAATAGAACTTACAAAAAAAGGTAATTTTAAAAGGGAGTTAGTAAAAGAATTAGTTGAGAACGGAATGTATTTTGGTGTAGATGGATATAATGAAGATAATTATTTTGAAATTAAGCTATTTAAAAATTTACTTTTGAAAGAAAGATTTTATAGAAAATACAAAGGAAAACTTGTAAAGGTAAAGAAATTTCAAACTCTATCATTAGAAGAGAAGTTTTCTGTAATTTTTATGAAACTTCATATAAGAGATATAATTGACAGTACCTATGATACATGTTTTGGAATGCAGTTAGTTGGAGAATTTGTGCCATTTGATAATATTGAGCAGATATTTGCTGCGGCAATGTATGCGGTATATGAAAATAAAAAAGATATTTTGTCAAAAATATTAAAAGCTGTTATTTATCAGTTTGGTATATTAAAAGATAATAAGTTGATTTTGGAGTTAAATATAACAAAAATAGACAGTGAAGATATTATTGATTTAAAAGATATAAATAAAAGAGTTGCTGATTTATTTATTGATTCGATACTGCATGTTAATGATAAAGAGTATAATCAAAAAGATATCGAAATTATTAATAGATTATTAAATACATATTATAAATTTGCAAATATGCAAGATAATTATGAACAATGGTATTTTAAATGGCTTGAAAAAATGGGAAAAAATATAGACATAAAAAGATTAAAAAAAGAGACAGAAGTTATTATGGGACATTTATTACAAGTAAGTAGTGAAGTTAAAAAAATAGAAGCAATTGCAGTAATAGAGAACTTTAAAAATTAGAAAATAAAAAGAGGCAAGAATGTTTATAGTAATGACTCTTTTAGAAATTTATTTAAATGAAAATTACGGATTATTTAGAGGTTAAAGGATAATAGTGAGAATAGTTGAAATTGAAAAAGTAAGTTTTGAAGAAGGGTATGAAAAATCTCTTAGACCACAAAATTTAGATGAATACATTGGACAAGATCAGATTAAGAAAAATTTAAAAGTTTTTATTGAAGCAGCTAAAAAAAGAAAAGAGCCAATGGATCATATGCTGTTTTTCGGACCACCGGGACTTGGTAAAACTACTCTTGCAAATATTATTGCAAATGAAATGAATGCTAATATCAAAACTATTTCAGCTCCAATGCTTGAAAAAAGTGGAGACCTTGCAGCAATTCTTACAAATTTAGAAGAAGGGGATATTTTATTTATTGATGAGATTCATCGTCTAAAAGCCACAATAGAAGAAGTGTTATACTCTGCTATGGAGGATTTTAGGCTTGATATTGTGATAGGTTCAGGTCCGGCAGCTCAAACAATTAAAATTGATGTTGCAAGGTTTACTCTTGTTGGTGCTACTACAAGAGCTGGAATGCTTAGTAATCCTCTTCGTGATAGATTTGGAATGAGTTTTAGGCTTAATTTTTACAATGAGGATGATTTGTCATTAATTATTACTCTTGCAAGTAAAAAGCTTAACTTTGATATAAATAATGATGCTGCAAAAGAAATTGCAAAACGTTCTCGTGGAACTCCAAGAATAGCATTAAGGCTTTTAAAAAGAGTAAGAGATTTTGCTGAGGTTGAAGAAAAAAAAGTAATTGATAAAAAAATAGCAAAATATGCATTAGATGAACTTGGAATAAACGAACACGGATTTGACGAACTTGATATTAGATTTTTAAAACTTCTTGTAGATGCAAAAAAACCACTAGGACTCTCAACCATTGCAGCGGCACTTAGTGAAGATGAGGATACGATTGAAGATATGATTGAGCCGTTTTTAATAGCGAACGGATACATCGAAAAAACACCAAAAGGTAGAATTGCAACAAGAAAAACTTATGAAATACTTAATTTAACTCCAACAGTACTATTTTAAGGAGAAAAATGAACTTTTTAACTTTTTTAACATTAATAGTTGGATATTTTATGTATTTAACATATGAACCATATCTTTTAGATATAGCAATTGCATCTCTTATGGCAATAGCTTTTGGGAAAATTGATTATAAATTATCTAACTATATAAAAAATAAGTATATTTTGACAAGTGTAGTTACATTACTGCTTGCTGTTTTAATTTTTGGACCTGTTTTATATTTTGTGATAACTGCGGGCAAATTTATTGCTAACATTAATTTTTCGGATATTAAATTAATTTTTGATAAGCTCAAGGATTTATTAGATTATTTGCCAGATGTTTTATCCAATCAAATCAATCTATATCTGACTGAAGAAAACATACAAAAGATATATCAATCAGTTGTACCAATTTTAGGTACTCTTACTGCAAAAAGTGCTGTATTTATAAAAGATAGTTTTTTGATTATTATATTTTTCTTTTTTGCTACTTTGTATGGTAAGGAAATTTTAACTTACTTTAGAAATGTTATTCCAATTGAGGATGAGAAATTAGAGAGACTTTTTTTGGGAACAAGTGAAGTTATGAGTGTAGTGTTTTATTCTACAGTTTTAACTGCATTGCTTGAGGGTGTTTTATTTGGTTTTGTTGTAAGTCTTTATGGACTAAATTTCTTTTTTTTCACAATTATGTATGCTTTTGCTTCATTAATTCCTGTAATTGGTGGAATTATGATGTGGGGTCCTGTTAGTTTATATTTATATGCTAATGGAAATATAGAAGGAGCGTTGGTAGTTTCAATTTATTCAATTATTATGATTTCAATTATTGCTGATACTTTTATAAAACCAATGATTATAGCTTGGGTAAAACAATTTTTTGAAAGTGATACAGAGCTAAACTCTCTTCTTATATTCTTCTCAATAGTAGCTGGGCTTTCTTCTTTTGGGCTTTGGGGAATAATTATAGGACCTGCTGTTACAGCTTTATTTATTTCAATATTAACATTTTATAATAAAGTAAATAAGATTTAGTCAAATACACTAAACTTTTCTAAAAAAAATCTTTAATTTTCTTGACTTTTGTCTTTTAAATCGTTATAATTTCAATGTAAAAATAAAATTGAGTAATAGGTATATAACTCAATATAAGCTCTTTGAAAATTATGCTATTGAATGTTAAGTTTTTATATTTAATTTAAATAAAAGGAGGGGACAATGGGAAAGAATCATAAAAAGCCCCAAGACAATGAAAAAATCAGTCCTGAAAGACAAGAAAATAATCAAAACATCAATATTGAAGATGTTTTAAAAGAAAATGAAGAGTTAAAAGCTAAGCTTGATGAAGCATTAAGAGCTTATGCAAAGTGTGAAAATGACAAAAAAATTATAAAAAAAGAAGCTGATGCTTTAGTGGATTTTGCGTATGAAAAATTTGCAAAGGATTTATTGCCTGTTGTAGATTCGTTAGAACTTGCATTAGCACATGCTAAAGAGATTGAAGATAAAGCGGAAGCTTTTGATAAATTAGTTGAAGGTGTAGAACTTACTCTTAAAAAAATGCTTGATGTATTTAAAAATCACAATATTGAACCTGTTGAGCATGATGAATTTAACCCAGAGTTTCATCAAGCTGTTCAACATGTTCAAAGCGAAGAACACGAAGATGGTGCTATAGTTGATATTTATCAAAAAGGTTATAAGCTTAAAAATAAACTAATTAGACCTTCAATGGTAACTATCAATAAAAAGTAAAAAAGTTCCAAGTTCCGGATTCCAAGTCGGAATGAGGAATAAAAAAATAAAATAAATTTTAAGGAGGGAAAAATGGGAAGAGTAATAGGAATTGACTTAGGTACAACTAACTCAGCAATGGCATATTATGATGGAAAAGATGCAAAAATTATACCAAATAAAGAAGGTAAAAACACTACTCCTAGTGTAGTGGCATTTACTGATAAAGGTATTTTAGTAGGTGAGCCTGCTAAAAGACAAGCTATCACTAACCCAGAGAGAACAATTTATTCGGTAAAAAGAATTATGGGTATGATGTGCAATGAAAGTAAAGCTCAAGAAGCTAAAAAACATGTTCAATATAAAATTGTTGATAGAAATGGAGCATGTGCTGTTGAAGTTGATGGAAAAGTTTATACTCCTCAAGAAATTAGTGCAAAAATATTACAAAAATTAAAACAAGATGCAGAAGAGTTTTTTGGTGAAGAAGTTACTGAAGCTGTAATTACAGTTCCAGCATATTTTAATGATGCTCAAAGAAAAGCAACTCAAGAAGCTGGAAAGATTGCAGGGCTTAATGTACTTAGAATTATCAATGAGCCAACTGCAGCATCTTTAGCATATGGTCTTGATAAAAAAGGGGAAGAAAAAATATTAGTATATGACCTTGGTGGTGGTACATTTGACGTAACAGTTCTTGAAATTGGCGATGGAACATTCCAAGTGCTTGCGACTGATGGTAATGCATTCCTTGGAGGGGATGACTTTGATAATAGAATTGTAGATTGGTTAATTGAAGAGTTTAAAGCAGAAACTGGAATTGATTTAAGTAATGATAAAATGGCACTTCAAAGATTAAAAGATGCAGCAGAAACAGCTAAAAAAGAACTCTCGACAAAAGATGAAACTGAAATTAACTTGCCATTTATTACAGCAGATCAGACAGGACCTAAACATTTAGTTAAAAAATTAACAAGAGCTAAATTTGAGGCAATGATAGATGACTTGTTACAAGAAACTCTAAAACATATAGATACTGCTTTAAATGATGCAGGATTATCTAAAGATGAAATTGATGAAATTGTAATGGTTGGTGGTAGTACAAGAATACCAAAAGTGCAAGAATTAGTAAGTAATTACTTTAATGGTAAAAAATTAAATAAATCAGTTAACCCTGATGAAGTAGTAGCTCTTGGTGCTGCAATTCAAGCAGGTGTACTTAAAGGTGATGTAAAAGATGTGTTATTGCTTGACGTTACACCATTAAGTCTTGGTATTGAAACTCTTGGTGGAGTAATGACAAAAATTATAGAAAAAGGTACAACAATACCTGTGAAAAAATCACAAGTATTTAGTACTGCTGAAGATAACCAAACAGCAGTTACAATTCACGTATTACAAGGTGAAGCAGAACTTGCAAAAGATAATAAATCACTTGGTCAATTCAATCTTGAAGGAATTAGACCAGCACCAAGAGGTGTACCACAAATTGAAGTTACATTTGATATTGATGCAAACGGTATCTTAAATGTAAGTGCAAAAGATAAAGATACTGGAAAAGAACAAAAAATTACAATTACAGGAAGTTCGACTTTAAGTGAAGAAGAAATTGAAAAAATGATCAAAGAAGCTGAAGAAGCAAATAGAAGAGAAAAAGAAAGAATTGAAGCTATTAAAGCAAGAAATGAATTAGATGCAGTTGCATATCAAGCTGAGAAGTTTATTAAAGACAATAAAGACAAACTTGGTGATGTAAGTACTCTTGAAGCTAAAATTAAAGAAGCAAAAGAGCTAGTAGAACAACAAAGTGAAGATAAAGCTAAAATTGAAAGCTTAAAAAATGAAATTAATACTGAATTACAAAAAGTAGCACAAAATATGGCAGCACAAGGTAATACAGGAAATGCTAACCAAAACAGCTCACAAAACAAAGGAAATGATGACGATGTAATTGATGCAGAGGTTGAATAAGCCTCTGCTTATTTTACTAATACAAGTTTTATGTAAGTTACCAATGTTCTCCTCTGACACTTTATTTATGTTGTTGTTTAATTTTTAGTTTCTAATTTAATTAAGTGTTTTTAATTTTCAATTTTTTATTTTCAATTTACTATTTTTATTTTGTAATATTAAACTCTCTAGTAGCAATTACTTCACTTCCATCAACAATACTAACTCTCCATTTACCAGTAAAAAAAGGTCTTATTGTAATATACGAATAAGTCCTCCATCTAATACCTGAATAAATAGGTAATTTAATATCAGCATATAACTTCCAAACACCGTTTACTTCTTTTTCCCATATAAAATCAATGAGTCTATTTGCTTGGATGTTTTTAAAATATACAAAAGCATAAGCTTTTTTGTCTTTTATTGTAAATTTTGTAGTAACGTTTATAGGAGTTAAGGCTTTAACATTTTTACAAGTTACAAATTCTTTAATATCATAACTAAAAAGATTAGATAAAAGAATTAAAAAAAAAGTAAGTTTTTTCATTTTAGACCTCCAAAATTATAGTCACAGGTCCATCATTAGTGATTTGAACTTCCATCATAGCACCAAATATACCATTTTTTGTGATTATGTAATTATTTAAGCATTTTAACATTTTATCATAAAATTCTTTTGCTTTTCTAGCTTCCATAGAATTTTGAAAGTTTGGCCTAGTCCCTTTTTTAGTAATTGCCGGTATTGTAAAGTTTGGAATAAGTAAGATTTCTCCTTTTATTTCAATTACATTTTTTGAGAAATTTTCTCCAAAAAGTCTCATATGTGAGATTTTTTTTGCCATTTTTTCTATTTTGTCTTCTGTGTCTTCTTTTTCAAATCCTATTAAAACACAAAGACCTTTATTTATATCATTTATTAATTTGTCATCAACACTTACACTTGAATATTTAACTCTTTGAATTACTGCTTTCATGTGCTATCTCCACTAAAAATTTTGCAATTTTTTCATTATCATTTGGACAATCTATTACTTTATAGTTTTTTATACCAATTTTGTTAGCGATATGGGCATATTCAACTTTTAACTCTAAATCTGTCTCACTGTTGTCTATCATAAAAGATATTGGATAGATTAAAATATTTTCATTTTTAAATTTTTCAAGTTCGTTGTGTAAATATGGTTTTAGCCACTCGCTAAATCCAAATCTAGATTGATATGCAAGATTAATGCTTTTAAATGTTGGCAAAATATTTTTTAAAATTTCTACATGCTTTTCTATGTGAGATTGGTATTTATCACCCTTTTCAATCATTTTTTTCGGAAGTCCATGAGCTGAAAAAATTAAATGCCAATCATTTGGATTTTCAACTTCTTGTAAAATATTTTCTTTTATAATTTGATTAAATCTTTCATCTTCAAAAAATGGTGTTACAATATTTATTTTATCTTTAAAATCAATTTCTTTCAATTCATCAAGAGAGCTTTCATATGTTGTAAAAGAGTAGTGAGGATATAAAGGTAAAAATGTGATTTCATCGTAATTTTTTACTATATCTTTTAACTTTGGTTTTGTATAACGCATAGCATATAAAACATCTGTATCAGTATATTTTTTCATTTCAGTACATAGCTTTTCAGTCAAGTTATATATTCTACTACCACCAATACTTTCATAATTTTTCCATACTTTTTTATATCTTAAATTTGAAATAAGTACTGCTAATATGTGTCTAATTGGAGATGAAATTATTCTTTTATCTTTAAACATATTATACAAGAACTCTTTAAGCTCAGCTGCATTTCTTGCACCACCCATGTTATGAAGTATTATTGCTTTTTTCATGATAACCTTTTTTTATTTAATTTTACCAAATATTTTTTTGCTTTTTATTTTAAAATAAGCTTTTCTTGCATCCTTAATAAACTTACAAAGTATTACGAAAAAGTTAGAAAATATAACTAATCATTTTTTTTTAATTATTAGTGATACTTGGCACTGACTAAATAAAGCGAAACAATTGCAAATTTTAACGAAACAAAAGCGTTAAAAAAAGTGCACCTAACCCCGAAGGGGCGCTTGCGTTTGCACTTTTTAGCTTTTGCGAAGCGTTAAAAAATTTGCACTCTTGTTGAGTGCATTTAGCCAGTGTCTGATACTTTTAAACTTGAAATTATTTTTTATTTTAATTAGAATTCTATTTCTAAAACAGAATTTTATAAAAAGGAGAAAGGATGACAAAATTATTCAAAACTTTATTAGTGTCTGGAGTGTTTTTAGTTTCAACTGCTAGTGCAGATTATTTTGTTGGTGCAAAGATTGGTGGAGGAAGTGGAAAAGTAAGCGTTTCAAGTTCTAGTGGTAATTCATATACTTTTACTGATAGTGATTCAATTTCTACTACTGATACTCAAATTTATGTAGGTAAAGGTAGATTTTATTTATTTTATCAAACTGGAAAAATTACTACTGATAGTAAATATATTGGGGATTTTGATTACAATGCATTTGGGATAGGATATTATTATCCTTTTCAAAAAAAATTTTCAATTAGTTCAGTTAAAATTCAACCAGAATTTATGATAGGAATAGGATATGATTCATTAACCGGAAAAAGCAGTGGGACATATGATGATGATAAAACAGGTATATTAATTCCTATGTCTTTGGGGGTTAGTGTATCAACAAAATCTTTTGAATCTATTAAGTTAACTGCTGATATGGGATATGATATTCATGTAGTAAATGATTCAACTTCTACAAGTTATGATGGAAGTTGGAATTTTAGTGGATTTAGATATAATGTAGGGGTAAGATATAGTTTCTAATTTTCTTACCCTTGTTTTTTATATTTTTACATACTCCTTTATTTCAATTCCAAAACCTTTTAACGCATTGAGTTCATTTTTGTGTCTAGATAAAAGATTTAATTTTTCTATTCCAAGAGACTTTAAAATCTGAGCTCCTATTCCAAATTCTTTATTATCTTTTGCATCGGAATCTATAAAAATAATTACTCCATTGTTATATTTAATATATTCAAGAACTTTTTTATATTCTTTCATTTTTTTATCATCAAGTAAAAAGTCTACATTTTTAGTAACTTTATAAAATTTTATGTTTGTTGTTGTTTTAGGATTATTTATTAGAGCATAATGAATATGTCCTAAATGGTCTTTGAATGTATATTTTTCAAAAGCAACTCCATCAATTTCTATTTTTTCTTTATTTATAATTTTAACTAAGCTTTCTATCTGCAAGCGATACTCTACTATGTCTGAGATGTAAACAACTGCTAAATTATGTTTTTTAGCAAATTTTGCTAGATCAGAGCGTCTTGCCATTGTTCCGTCTTCATTCATGATCTCACATATAACAGCGCTTGGATAAATTCCAGCTAAACGGCATATATCAACACTTCCTTCTGTATGGCCAGTTCTGACTAACACTCCTCCATCTTTTGCAATAAGAGGGAAAATATGACCTGGACGAACAAAATCATCAGATTTACTAGTAGGAGAGCTTAGTTTTTTAATGGTTAAATCCCTCTCGTAAGCACTAATTCCAGTTTTAGTTTCTTTTGCATCTACACTGATTGTAAAAGCTGTAGAAAAACTTTCCTTATTTGAATCAACCATAGGTCTTAGGTCAAGTCTATTTGCTATCTCTTTTGTAAGAGACACACATATAAGACCTCTCCCTTCTTTTGCTAAAAAATTAACTTTTTCAGGAGTGGAAAATACACCAGCATAAACTAAATCTCCTTCATTCTCTCTATCTTCATCATCTATCATTATAATGATATTTCCTTTTTGAATTTCTTCAATAGCTTTTTTTACTCTCTCAATTGAATTTGGCATAAATTACCTTTTTTATGAAATTTTACTATAAAGAGAGCTAAAATCTATAAACATTCTAATAGCATTCATCATTGCCTGATATTGAATGTAATTTCTATCTCCTTTAAAGTTATGTAACTCTACTTTAAGACTTTTTCTATCAGCTACCCCTATGTAAACAGTCCCTACAGGTTTATTAGGAGTGCCACCTGTAGGTCCTGCAATACCACTTACTGCTATAGCATAATCAGATTTAGAAATTTCAATATTACCAAGTAACATTTCTTTTACAGTCTGTTCACTGACTGCTCCGTATTTTTCAAGTGTAGTGTGTGATACACCAAGCCACTCTTGTTTGATCCAATTTGCATAGCTTACTACACTTCCATCAAAGCAATTACTAGTTCCACTAATTTTTGTGAGATTACTTGCTATAAGACCTCCTGTGCAGCTTTCAGCAAATGAAATTTTTTTAGGAGGTAAATGTTTTACAATATGTTCAAATATATCTCCAAAAATTATATAAGGGATAGCTTCTAATATTTCTTTTTTTATTTTGTCTTCAAGAGGTTCTGTAAAAATTTGTAAAAAACCACCAACATTAGGAGTTATTGTATATTCAAGCTTATGAGCGTTTAAAATTGGTTCAATAAACATTAAGGCGCTATCTTTATCAAATTTAAAAATATTGATTTCTTCGTACTCAGGAGTAATTAAAAAAATTTCTGGGACTTTATCTTCAAGTAAGATTACATTTACATTTTTTTCATTTAAAGTTACTAAAAAGCTATTTTTTGAAAATTTTGCCATTTCAGGCACTAAAAAGTCATTTTTAACTACAAGGTTTTGATTAGAAAGTCTTGCTGTTATTCTTGCAACAAGTGGATATGTTTTTTTATTTGTAACAATTAGCATATCATCATTTGGAATAAAATTTATATCAAAGCTATCTAGATATTCAATAGAGTCAAAACTTATATACCTAAAAAGTTCCTCTTTTAGAGCTTTTTTAAATCTCCATTCTTTTCCAATGAATAATACTTTCATACTATCTCCTTTATGTTATAATAATTATAACACAATTAAAGGTTTGTAATGCATTATGATATATCTAAATTGCCTGAATATAAAAAATCAAAAAATAAAGTATACAAGAGTAATGGAAAATTAAGAAACAGTTTTTATGAAGAGGAATTATTAAAATTACAAATAGAGTTAGTAAAACTTCAAATGTGGATAAATAAAACAAAAAAAAGAATGGTAATTCTTTTTGAAGGAATTGATACAGCAGGAAAAGGTGGGACAATTAAAAGAATTTTAGAACATCTAAATCCAAGAAGTGCAAGGGCAGTTGCTCTTCCAAAACCTAGTGATAGAGAAAAAAGTGAGTGGTATTTTCAAAGATATGCAAAACATTTGCCAGCTGGAGGAGAAATAGTTTTGTTTGACAGAAGTTGGTATAATAGGGCAGGGATTGAAAGAGTAATGGGGTTTTGTACTCATGAAGAGTATTTAAAATTTATTCGTCAATGTCCAAGATTTGAAGAAATGATAGTGGATGATGGGATAAAGTTTTTTAAATATTGGTTACAAATTAGCAAAGAAGAACAAAAAAAGAGATTAAAATCTCGTGAAAATGATCCACTTAAAAAATGGAAACTCTCACCAATAGATTGGGAAAGTCATAAAAAATATGATGAATATCAAAAAGCAAAAGGAGATATTTTTGCTTCTACTTCAACTCCTTATGCTCCTTGGATTGAAGTTGATGCAAATGATAAAAAAAGAGCAAGGCTTAATGTGATTAGAGATATACTCTCTCAATTTGAATATGATGGTAAGAGCGAAGATTTTTTTGCAGACCCTAATATTGTAAAAGTAGTAACACACATTGAATAAATTAAAAAATGAAAGTAAAAAGTGTAATATGATTATAAATTTAGTTTTATAAAACTTTATAAAATTTATTACTTTGCTCTTTTCACTTTACACTTTTAACTTATACTTTTGGTATAATACCTTGCAAAAAAGGAAAACTTCGATGGATTATAAAGAAACTCTCTTGCTCCCAAAAACTACTTTTCCAATGAGAGGAAATTTGCCTGCAAATGAGCCAAAAAGATATCAAAAATGGTTTAGTGAAGATGTTTATGAAAAAATGAAAAAAAATAGAAATGGAAAAGAAAAATTTAATCTTCACGATGGGCCTCCATATGCAAATGGACATATCCATATAGGTCATGCATTAAATAAGATTTTAAAAGATATAATTAATAAGTTTTATTATTTTCAAGGGTTTGATATTAGGTATGTACCGGGTTGGGATTGTCACGGACTTCCAATCGAACAGCAAGTAGAAAAAAAAATAGGTCGTACAAAAAAAGAGAGCTTACCTAAAACAAAGATAAGAGAACTTTGTCGCGAACATGCAGCAAAATTTATAGATATTCAAATGGAAGAGTTCAAATCTCTTGGAGTTATAGGGGATTGGGAAAATCCTTATAAAACTATGGATTTTGAGTTTGAGGCAGATATATACAAAGCATTAGCTGAAATTGCTAAAAAAGGTCTTTTGGTTGAGAGAAGTAAACCTGTGTTTTGGTGTATGCATGATAAAACTGCTCTTGCGGAAGCTGAAGTAGAGTATGAAGATAAAGAAGACTATTCAATTTATGTAGCATTTGACTTAAGTGATAGTGCTAATGCTAAACTTGGTACTCAAAATGCAAAAATAGTAATTTGGACAACTACTCCTTGGACACTTCCAGCAAATATGGGTATAGCGTTAAACCCTGATGAAACGTATGTATTAAGTGAAGATAATAAAATTGTTGCAAAAGAATTGTATGATAGTTTGAAAGAAAATGAAGTTGTAAATGGAAAAATTATTAAAGAATTTTCTGCAAAAGAGCTTGAGAATTTAAAAGCAATTAATCCACTAAATGGTAGAGAATCAATTATTATTTTAGGTGAACACGTAACTATGGATGGTGGTACAGGATGTGTTCATACTGCTCCAGGACATGGTGAAGAAGACTATAGAGTTTGGAGAGCATATGGATTTGAAGAGATTATTCAACCTGTAGATGATGAAGGAAAATATTCTGAAATTATTATCAAAGAAAAATTGTTGCCTAGTGATTTTGTTGGAGTACATATATTTGATGCGAATCCTAAGATTTTAGAACTTTTAGGTGAAAATTTAGTAAGTGTTTTTAGATTTACTCACTCATATCCGCATTGTTGGAGATGTCATAATCCAGTGATATTCCGTGCAACAAAACAATTTTTTATTACAATGGATAAAGAGATAGAAGGAAATACTCTTAGAAATAGAGCACTTAAAGAAATAGAAAATGTTGAGTTCACTCCAGCAAGTGGTAAAAATAGACTTTCATCAATGATTACAAATAGACCTGATTGGTGTATAAGTAGACAAAGAGATTGGGGTGTGCCAATAGCATTTTTTAGAGATAAAAGAATAGGTGAACTTATTATTGATGATGAAATTATTGATCATATTTATAAAATCTTTAAATTAAAAGGTACTGATGCTTGGTATGAAATGAATACTGAGGATCTATTACCTGAATCAAAAAAAGATTTAGCAGAGAATCTAGAAAAAGTTCAAGACATTTTAGATGTTTGGTTTGATAGTGGTTCTACTTGGTTTGCAGTACTCAAAAGTGATAGATATGATGCAGGTGATTATCCAGCAAGTATGTATTTAGAAGGAAGTGATCAACATAGAGGTTGGTTTCAAAGTTCACTTTTAGTTTCAACTGCTGTTAATAATAAAGCTCCTTATAAGTCAATTCTCACCCACGGGTTTACTGTAGATGAAAAGGGTGAGAAGATGAGTAAAAGTAAAGGAAATGTTGTAGCACCAAATGAAGTTGCTAAAAAGTATGGGACAGAAATTTTAAGGCTTTGGGTTGCTACAAGTGATTATAGTTCAGATATTAAGCTTGGCGATAATATTTTAAAGCAGGTATCAGAACAATACAGAAAAATAAGAAACACAATTAGGTTTTTACTTGCAAATGTAAATGATTTAGAAGAGATAAAACTTGATAATCCAAGTATGATTGATAAATGGATTTTAGCTAGAAGTAAAGCAGTTTTTGATGAGGTAGTTTATTTATTTAATAAATATGATTTTTCAAAAGCATTTCAACTTTTAAATCATTTTATTGTAACTGAACTTAGTGCAATTTATCTCGATGTGTGCAAAGATAGATTATATTGTGAAGCAAAAGACTCTTCAAAAAGAAGAAATTCTCAAAGTACAATGGCTATTATTTTAAAAGAACTTTTACCTCTTTTAGCACCAGTGTTAACTTATACAATGGATGAAGCAGTAGAACATGCTCCAAAGGTAATTAAAGAAGATAAACAAGATATTTTTGATTTTGTATATGCACCTTTAACTGCCACTCCTAATCCAATTGATGAAGAGGTACTTGAAATTAGAAGAAGATTTTATGAAATCGTAGATAGACTTAAAAAAGAAAAAATAATAAAAGATACACTTGAACTTGCTATTCAAACAAATTACGATAAATTATTAAAAGATGAAATGAGAGACTTTTTTAATATTAGTTTAATTTGCGATAATATTGAAGGTGAAGAGTTAGGAAAATTTTATGTAGGGGAAGACGATAGATTTATTGTAAAAATTAAAAAATCGCATCTTCATAAGTGCCCTAGATGTTGGAGGTATTTAGCTGAGAGGGAAGGAGAGCTTTGTGATAGATGTGACAAGGTAATTAATGGATAAGCCAATTTCTTTTGGGTTTATTGCTTTAACTGTAGTAGTTTTAATAGGAGGAAGTTTTTTAATTTATTTATGGTTAAAAAGTTTAAAATTAGATACAAAAATAGACTCTGATAAAAAGGATAATAATGATAACATTAAAAGAAGCACTTAATTTACCAAAAGAAGAACTAAAAGAAATCAAAAAAGACATTCAGGCTAAAGCAAAAGAGAAAAAAGAGTTAGGTGGTTATATTGAACAATTTTTAGATAAAGAGTTAAGCGAACTTGGTGATGGAGTACCAGTTGCTATTAAAGATAATATAAATGTAAAAGGGTGGGATATTACATGTAGTAGTAAAATTCTTCAAGGATACAAGGCTCCTTATAATGCTACAGTTATTGAAAAAATGTTAGAAAATGGGCTTAGCGCTTATGGTAGATGCAATATGGATGAATTTGCTATGGGAAGCTCTACTGAAACAAGTTACTATGGTAAAACATTAAATCCACATAATCCAGATAGAGTATCAGGAGGAAGTAGTGGAGGAAGTGCTGCAGTTGTTGGAGCTGGAATAGCTATTGCAGCACTTGGTAGTGATACAGGTGGATCTATTCGTCAGCCCGCAGCATTTTGTGGGGTTGTTGGAATGAAACCAACTTATGGAAGAGTATCAAGGTATGGTCTTGTTGCTTTTTCAAGCAGTCTTGATCAAATTGGTCCTATTACACAAAATGTAGAAGATGCTGCTATTTTATATAATATTATAGCGGGATATGATAAAAAAGATTCAACATCATCGCCTGTTGATTTTAAACCTGTTGAAATTGATACAGACAAAAAGTTAAAAATAGCAGTTATTGATAACTATATTGATGAAGCTGATGAAGATATAAAAAAAGCTATTTTAGATGTAATAAAGGCTCTTGAAAAAGAAGGTCATACAATAATTCATAAAAACTTAATGAATTCAAAATATGATGTTGCTACTTATTATGTAGTAGCGACTGCTGAAGCTAGTTCTAACTTAGCTAGATTTGATGGAATGAGATATGGTAATAGAATAGAAGGTAAAGACTTAAAAGAGACTTACAGACTAACTCGTGCTCAGTTTGGAGAAGAAGTAAAAAGAAGAATAATGCTTGGAACTTTTGTTCTTTCAAGTGGATATTATGATGCATATTATATTAAAGCCCAAAAAGTTAGGCATTTAATAAAAAACGAGTTTGATAAGCTGTTTGCTGAAGCTGATTTAGTTTTAACACCTGTTACACCAACTACTGCATTTGAGTTTGGTAGTAAAAAAGACCCACTTGAAATGTATTTAAGCGATATTTATACAATTAGTGTAAATTTAGCAGGAGTACCTGCAATTTCTTTGTCTATTGGTAGAGACAAAAATAATTTACCTATTGGAGTTCAATTAATTGCTAAGCACTTTGATGAACAAACATTATTTGATGGAGCAAAAATAGTAGAAAACTTAGTAAAGGAATCAAAATGAGAATAAAATATAAAGCTTTAACTTTTGAAGATGTATTATTAGTACCAAAGTATTCAGAAGTACTACCAAAAGAAGTTGATTTAAAAACTAGATTTACTAGAAATGTAACTCTTAATATTCCAATAGTTTCAGCAGCGATGGATACAGTTACAGAATCTCGTGCTGCAATTGCAATTGCAAGACTTGGTGGAATTGGTGTAATTCATAAGAATATGGATATAGCATTTCAAGCAAGAGAAGTGGAAAAAGTTAAAAAAAGCGAAAGTGGTGTTATAATTGACCCAGTAAAAGTATTTCCTGAAGATTCTATTGCAAAAGCAATGGAAATTATGGCAACTTATAAAATTTCAGGGGTGCCAGTTATTGATAAAAATGGGAAACTTGTAGGAATTCTTACAAATAGAGATTTAAGGTTTGAAAAAAATTATAATAAACCAGTACAAGAATTAATGACAAAGATGCCCCTTGTAACAGCAAAAGAAGGTATAACTCTTGAAGAAGCTGAAGATATCTTACATAAACATAAAATTGAAAAACTTCCAATTGTTGATGATGAAGGATATTTAAAAGGACTTATTACTATTAAGGATATTCAAAAGAAAAAAGAGTATCCAAATGCAAATAAAGATAAATATGGAAGACTTCGTGTTGCAGCTGCAATAGGAGTAGGTAATGGAATTGAAAGAGCAGCAGCTCTTGTTGGTGCTGGTGTTGATGTAATTGTTATTGATTCAGCACATGGTCACTCACGTGGGATAATTGATTTAGTTAAAGCTGTTAAAGAGAGATTTGATGTCGATGTGGTTGCAGGAAATGTTGCAACTGCTGAAGCTACAAGAGCTTTGATTGAAGCTGGTGCTGATGCTGTTAAAATTGGTATCGGACCTGGTAGTATTTGTACAACAAGAATTGTAGCAGGTGTAGGGGTACCGCAAATTAGTGCAATTGACGAATGTGCTGCTGAAGCTGCAAAGTATGGTGTACCAGTAATTGCTGATGGTGGAATTAAATATTCAGGAGATATAGCAAAAGCAATAGCCGCTGGTGCTAGTAGTGTAATGATAGGAAGTTTACTTGCAGGTACTGAAGAGTCTCCTGGTGAAACTATTATGTATCAAGGAAGACAATACAAAAGTTATAGAGGTATGGGAAGTATTGGAGCTATGCAAAAGGGAAGTAATGATAGATATTTCCAAGAAGGAACAGCTGCAGATAAGTTAGTTCCTGAAGGAATTGAAGGAATGGTTCCATATAGAGGTAAAATATCTGATGTGGTTCATCAACTTATAGGAGGGCTTAGAGCTTCTATGGGATATTGCGGAGCGAAAGATATAAGGACATTCCAAGAAGTAGCTGAGTTTGTTGAGATTACAAGTGCAGGTCTTAAAGAATCTCATGTTCATGATGTAACTATTACAAAAGAAGCTCCTAATTATCATCAATAACTCTTCTTCCTTTTCTTCATAAATTTTCCTTATAAATTAAAAATTTTTTAATATTTTTATTTTTTTTGTTATAATGTAAGAAAAATAAAAAGGAGTAAGTATGAAAAAGTTTATAATTAGTGCAGTTTCAGCAGCAGTTCTTGCGACAAGTGCATTTGCATATGAATATATTACAATTGGTACAGGTGGAGTTACAGGTGTATATTATCCAACAGGTGGAGCTATTTGTAGAATTATGAATAAAATGAAAAAACAAACTGGTATTAAATGTACAGTTGAATCAACAGGTGGTAGTGTGTATAACATTAATGCTATTAGAAAAGGTGAGCTTGACTTTGGTATTGCTCAATCTGATGTAGTATATCAAGCATATCATGGAGAAGGTAAATTTAAAGGCAAACCATTTAAAGGTGAGAGAGTTGTAATGTCAATTCATCCTGAACTTTTGACACTAGTTGTAAGAAAAGATAGTGGCATTAAAAACTTCTTTGATTTAAAAGGACATAGAATTAATATAGGAAATCCGGGAAGTGGTAATGAAGCTGCTGTTAAAACACTGTTTGATTATTGTAAAATGATGAATTTAAAAGATATTAAAGTTGAACAACTAAAAGCTTCAGAATGTCCAAATGCTTTGAAAGATAAAAAAATTGATGGATATTTTTATATGGTAGGTCATCCTACAGCAAATATTAAAGATGCAGCAAATTCTGTTAAAATTGACTTGATTTCGCTTGATAATGTACCAGCAGCTAAAAAACTTGTAGCTGAGAAGCCTTATTATGCATGGGGTGTAATTCCTGCTGGAATGTATAAAGGTGTAAATCATACAACAAAAACATATGGAGTAAAAGCTATTTTAGTTACAAGTAACAAAATGGATGATAAAACAGTTTATTATCTAACAAAAGCAATTCTTGATAATTTTGATAAATTCAAAAAAATGCACCCAGCTTATAAAAACTTAACTAAAAAAGATTTATTAAAAGGTTTTGATTTAAATATAATGCATCCAGGAGCTAAAAAAGCTTTCCAAGAAGCAGGGCTTCTTTAATCCCTCTTCTTAATTCTTAATTCAATGCTAAGGAATTTTAAATTCTTTAACATTGAATTAAGGAGGAGCTATGAGTATAGATTTAGATGTTGATAAAGAACTAAATAAAAAAATAAATAAAATTGAAAGAGGAGTATTAAAAAAAGGTGAAATAGATAAAGATTTAGAAGAAAAAATTTTAACTGAACTTGAAGGTCAGAGAAATTTTTCATCGAATAGTATCTATTATTGGATTATTGCTATTATTGCATTTAGTTGGTCAGTTTATCAACTATATGTTAGTTACTTTCCAGTTAATTCAACAATCGTAAGAAGTGTTCATTTGTCTTTTGCTATTGTTTTGGCATTTTTAATTTATCCTATTGTTAAAAAACCAAAATTTTTAAAGAGTATTTCTTGGCTAGATTATATTTTAGCTGGTATTGGAGGGCTTGGAGCTGCGTATATAGCTATTGATTATGTTGGGCTTTCAAATAGGCCGGGAGACTATCTTTTTAGGGATATTGCTATTGGAGTAGTGTTTATAATAATTTTGCTTGAAGCTGGAAGAAGAGTTATAGGATTTGCATTAAGTATTGTAGCTATTGTTTTTTTAATGTATGATAAGTTTGGTCAATATTTACCAGAACTTATTTCTCATAAGGGAGCTTCAATTGAAAAAATTATTGCTCAAATGTATTTGACAACTGAAGGTATTTTTGGTGTACCCCTTGGAGTTAGTGCTGGATTTGTGTTTTTATTTGTTTTGTTTGGAAGTTTATTAGAGCGTGCAGGGGCAGGGGAATATTTTATAAAACTAGCTTATGCAATGCTTGGAAAATACTCAGGAGGTCCTGCAAAAGCAAGTGTCGTAGCAAGTGGACTTACAGGAGTTATTAGCGGTAGTTCTACTGCAAATGTAGTAACTACTGGTGTTTTTACAATTCCTCTTATGAAAAAAGCAGGATTTCCAGCAGAAAAAGCTGCAGCTATTGAAGTTGCTGCATCAACTAATGGTCAACTTATGCCTCCAGTAATGGGTGCAGCAGCTTTTATTATTGCTGAGTTTTTAGGTTTAGCATATACTGATGTGATTATTGCTGCAGCAATTCCAGCTATTGTAAGTTATTTAGCTCTTTTTTATATTGTACATCTTGAAGCAAAAAAATTAGGACTTAAAGGAGAAGACCCTAGTAAGTTACCTCCAAAATGGCAAACTTTTATTAGTGGACTTCATTATTTAATTCCTGTAGCTTATTTGATGTATGTGCTAATTGTTCTTAGACAATCAGCTCAAATGGCTGCATTTAGTGCAATATGGCTTTTGATGGTGATTATGATTATACAATATCCTTTTAAAGCATTAGTAATTGAAAAAAGAAGATTAAAAAAAGAAGACTTTTTACAAGGCTTTATTGATGTTTTTTATGGAATGGTAAATGGAGCTAAAAATATGGTTCCAATTGCTCTTGCAACTGCTCTTGCAGGGATTGTTGTAGGAAGTATTACTTTAACAGGAATTGGGCAAGTTTTACTTGATGTTGTAGATACTCTTTCAAATGGAAATATTTTAATTGTTTTATTACTTACAGCAATTATTTCCTTAATTCTTGGAATGGGGCTTCCAACTACAGCAAATTATATAGTAGTTGCTTCTCTTACTGCTCCTGTAATGTTACAATTAGCTCAAGATAATGGTTTTATTATTCCAGCAATTGCAGCACATTTGTTTGTATTTTATTTTGGTATTTTGGCAGATGATACTCCACCTGTCGGAATAGCTGCATATGCAGCAGCTGGTATTGCAAAAGCTGACCCTATAAAAACAGGACTTCAAGGTTTTGCTTATGATATTAGAACTGCAATTCTTCCTTTTATGTTTTTCTTTAATATGGAACTTTTACTTATTAATAGTGTTAATGAATGGGATGTTAATGAATTTACTTTTATAAGTGATCCTATTAAAATTGCTGTTATTTTTATAACTGCAATATTTGGGATGTTTAGCTTCTCTTCAGCTACGCAAGGATATTTTATAAAAAGATGTAATATTATTGAGAGAACTTTATTTTTAATAGCTGTACCTTTCTTTATGCTACCTAATATTATGAGTAGTTACTTACATCTTTCAAATGAATATTTTTCTTATCTTATAGGATTTTCAATTTGGATAATTATTTTCTTTTGGCAAAAATCAAGAAAATAATTCTTCATTTACCTTCTATTTACTTTTCTTTATTATAATTATTAAAACTTTTAAGGAGAGAAAATGCTTATAAATGAAATGGTTATTGATGAAAATGGTATTGCTTTTATACCATCGCTTGGGATAAGTTTTCAAATAAATGAAACAGCAAGAGAAATAATTGGTTTGCTTAAAGAAGGTAAGACAAAAGAAGAAATAGTAAAAATTTTAGCTGAAAAATATGAGCGGGATTTCAAAGAAGTGTATCTTGATGTGGAAGATTTTTTTATTAAATTAAAAGTGTATGGACTTGTAAAATGAAAATAGCATTAAGTGGACTTAATAATACAGACAATCCCGCTCCTGGAATACCAGTTGCTAAAAGTTTAAAAGAGCATAGTTTAATAGGTTTGAGTTATGATCCAAATGAGCCTGGTATTTATCAGGGGTTATTTGAAAAAGTATATTTTATGCCATTTCCTAGTGTTGGATGGGAAGAGACAAAAAAAAGACTTTTAGAGATAAAAGAAAAGAGTAATATTGAAGCAATAATTCCTAATTTAGATGCAGAACTTCCTTTATATATTAAAAATCAAAAAAAATTAAATGAAATGGGAATAAAAACTTTTCTTCCAAGTTTAGAAAATTTTGAAATGAGAGAGAAAAAGAAGTTAACTGAATTTTGCAAAAAACTTAAAGTAAATCATCCGAAAACTATTGAGATTATTTCTCTTGATGATTTAGTAAAAGCTACAAAAGAGATAGGTTTTCCTGTAATGATAAAGGGAAATTATTATAAAGCATATATGGCTTATAATCTTGATGAAGCAATTGAGTATTTTTATAAGATTTCAAATGAGTGGGGATTTCCACTTTTAGTCCAAGAAGTTGTAAGTGGAATTGAAATAAATTATGTAGGTCTTGCTGATGGTGAATTACTTGGAGGTGTGGGCATTAAAAAATTAACAACTACTGACCTTGGAAAAGTTTGGAGTGCAGTTAGTATAAAAAACGATAAACTTTTAAACTTAGCTAAAAAATTTGTTGAAATTACTGGATGGAGAGGAGCTTTTGAGCTTGAAGCGATAGCAAATGGAGATGATATTTATTTAATTGAAATAAATCCTAGATTTCCAGCTTGGGTATATTTTGCTACTTTAGTAGGCGTTAATTTGCCTGAAATGATGGTAAAACTGATGCAAGGAGAAAAGGTTAAAAAACAGCTTGAATATCCATATGAAAAAATGTACGTAAGATATGTAGATGAAATAGTTACTAACTTTTCGACATTCACAACACTTCTTACAAAAAAAGAAATTTAAGGAGATATTATGTATGTAAAACCTACAATTAACAGGGTAGATTTTAATTTGGCAAGTAAATATGGTAGTCCACTAAAATCTCAGAAAATAAAAAGTGACATAGATGGAGTTAGTGTAAAAGAACTAGTTAATGAGTTTGGAAGCCCTCTTTTTGTATTTAGCGAGAGACAAATTGAAGAAAAATACAATGAGTTTAAAGAAGCATTTTCTAGTAGATATCCAGAAGTTAAGTTTTGGTGGAGTTATAAAACAAACTATCTTGATGCTATATGTAAGGTGTTTCATAAATTAGGAAGTAAAGCTGAAGTAGTTAGTGAGTTTGAATATGCTAAAGCTAGACATCTTGGAATTGAAGGTAAAGATATTATTTTTAATGGTCCATATAAGGATAAAGAATCTTTAAAAGTTGCAGTAAAAGAAGGAGCAAAAATTCATATTGACCATTGGTATGAAATAAATGACTTAGAAGAAATAGCAGAGGAACTTGATATTGAAATACCAGTAGCTATTAGATGTAATATGGATACAGGTGTTTATCCTACTTGGAGTAGATTTGGATTTAATATTGATAATAATGAAGCAATGGATGCAGTTAAAAGAATTTTTGAGGGTAAAAAATTAATTCTTACAGGTCTTCATGCTCATATAGGTACTTTTATGTTAAGTGCCGAAGCATATAAAAATGAAACAATTAAACTTATTAAACTTAAAAACCAAGTAGAAGAAGAATTTGGTTTTAATATTGAGTATATAGATATTGGAGGAGGGTTTGCAAGTAAAAATAGATTAAAAGGTATATATCAATCACCAGAAGTAGTTGTACCAAGTGCTGATGAATATGCTGAGGCTGTAACAAATGCAATATATGAAGTAAATAAAGGCAAACTTCCAAAATTATATCTTGAAACAGGTAGAGCATTAATTGATGAAGCTGGTTTTTTATTAACAAGTGTATTTGCTCACAAAAGACTTCCTGATGGTAAGAAAAGTTATATTGTAGATGCAGGAGTTAATTTACTTTATACAGCATTTTGGTATAATTTTGAGATTTTCCTTGATAAAAGATATGAGGGACTAAATGAGCCAAGTCAAATAAATGGACCACTTTGTATGAATATTGATGTTATTAATGAAAATATTATGCTTCCTCCACTTAATAGAGGAAGTATCCTAACTATATGGCCAGTTGGGGCATATAATGTAACACAATGGATGCAGTTTATAAGATATCGTCCTGCAGTGGTATTGATTGATAAAGGAGGAAACCCTCATTTAATTAGAGAAAAAGAGGATTTAAGTGATATAATTCACAAAGAAAAACTACCGGAATATTTAAAGTAAAATGGAAAAAGTAAAAATTCTTTTTAAGCCATTTGCTTCTATTCTCTTTTTAAGAGATTATAGATTAGGTTTTTTTATTTTTTTACTCTCTTTTATTCTTCCAAGTGTAGCAGTACTTGGAATGGTTAGTTTAATTTCTACTATAGTTTTTGCTGAGTTTATTAAAGTAAGAGATGAATATTTAAAATATGGTTTTTATCTATATAACTCTTTACTTGTAGGTATGGGAGTTGGTTATTTTTATGATATTAGCTTTATTACTATTGTAATTACAATTATACTTTCTATTTTTACATTTTTACTTTCATTTGGACTAAATAAGATTTTTTCTTATTGGTATATGCCAATTTTGTCTCTTCCTTTTGCATTTATGAGTATGCTATTTTATTTAGCTAGTCTAAAATATACTACACTTTTAAATAATATAATAAATAAATTTAGTGCTTTTGATATTAATATAGGAATAAATTTGATAAGCTCTTATTTTAAATCTCTTGGTACAATATTTTTCTTACCTTATAATATTGCTGGAATTGTAATTATGTTTATAATGCTTTTTTATTCAAGAATAATGTTTTTTATGAGTGTGATTGGTTTTTTGATAGGGGTTTATTTTCATTCTTTATTTTTTAATGGTTATTCTTCATTTAATTCTCCTTATAATTTTAATTTTATTTTAATTGCTATTGCACTTGGTGGGGTTTTTTTAATCCCAAATATTAAAAATTATCTTTTAGCAATTTTAGGAGTAATGCTAAGTGTTTTAATTATAGATGCTATGGAAGTTTTTTTTAATATGTACTCTTTACCTGTTTATACTATGCCTTTTAATATAGTTGTACTTTTGTTTTTAATGTTATTGTATTGGGTAAATTATGATTATTATAATTTTTATATAAAAGAAACTCCAGAAAAAAGCCTACTATATTTTCTTAGTAATATTTATAGATTTGGAGGTAAAGATATTAAAATATATCTTCCATTTAATGGCAAATGGACAGTTTATCAAGGGTTTAATGGAGAGTGGACTCATAAGGGTAAATGGAAATATGCATATGATTTTGTAATTAAAAAAAATGGAAAAACATATGCGAATGATGGACTTTTTTTAGAAGATTATTATGCTTTTGGCAAACCAGTAATAGCTCCTATTAGTGGATATGTTGTAGCTAAAAGAGATGATTTACCTGATAATTTTATAGGTAGTGTAGATAGAATAAATAATTGGGGCAATTATATTATTATTAAAAGTGATACCGGTTTTTATGTAGAAATTTCACATCTTATGCAAAATTCTATTCCAGTTAAAGTAGGAGATTATGTAAAATATGGAGAAATTATAGGAAGATGCGGTAATAGTGGATATTCACCTGAGCCACATATTCACTTACAAGTCCAAAAATATCCATATCTTGGAAGTGAAACAGTTCCTTTTAAGTTTGTCGAATTTATAAAAGAAGATATGCTTTATTTTTATACATTACCAAAAAAAGATGAAGAAATAGAAAGCTTAGTGGTTGATAGATCAGTACAACTCAAACTTAATTTTATTTTAGACGAAATTTATAAGTATGAAGTTTTTGAAAATCATGAAAAAATTGATGAAGTTGAGTTTAAAGTTGAAATGAATGAAAATGGGGAGTTTTATTTGAGTGATGGAGAAAATAGGCTTTATTTTTATTCGGCTGAGAAGTTTTTTTATTTTTATAAATATGAAGGAAAAAATAGTTATCTTAAAGAGCTTTTCAAATTAACTCCTCGTGTTCCTTTTATAAATAAAAATATATCTTTTGAAGATATATTGCCTATTGATATATTATACTCTGGATTAAAGCTTATTGTAAGTGAGGTTTTAATTTCATTTAATTATAAGCTTTTTGAGAAAAAAAACATATATTCTAAAGAAGCATTAAAAATAAAATCAAAGTTTGGAGAAGTTGTATTTAGTTTCTATGAAAAAGGTTTTGATAAAATAATATTAAAAGAAAAAGTGTTAAGGAGAGTTCGTGAAAAAACTAATAATTTTAGTTAGCATAACATTATTATTTGCTTTTGATTATAAAGATATAAAAAAAATATATTATGAATCTTATAATTATGAAAAAATGGGAGATTTTCAAGATGCTATAAAAGTTTTGATTCCAATATATGAGAAATATCCAAATGGATATACAATTAATTTAAGACTTGCTTGGCTTTTTTATTTAAATAAAAACTATTCAAATGCTATAAAACATTACGATAAAGCAAGTAGAGTTTTGCCTTATTCATTCGAACCAAAACTTGGGCTAATGAGAGTCTATAATACTATTAATAAATATAAAAAAACTTTAGAAATTGGAAATGTACTCTTAAAAAGTGATTATTATAATTATTATGGCAATTATTATTATGCTTATGCATTATTTAGATTGAAAGATTATAAAAACTCTATTGCTGTTTGTAATAAAATGTTAAGTATTTATCCTACTAGCATTTTATTTTTAAATCTTTTAGGAGAAAATTATTGGGAGTTAAAGAATATAAAAAAAGCAAAAGAAATTTTTTCAAATGTTTTAATACTTGATCCAAATAATATAACTGCGAAAAAATATTTACAATGAAAGTATTGATATTTGATTATGAAGATATTTATGAGTTTGAGAAGAAGTTTGTAGATAATTGCGATGATTTTTTTAATGAAGTTTTTAAGAGTAAAATAGATGTTTTAATTATAAATATTGACTTTTTAGAGTGTTTAAAAGAAATTAAAAAATTTTTTAATGGTTATATTATATTTATTTCGAAATTTATTGATGCTTATATTTATAAAAAATCTCTTGAAAATGGAGATTATTGTTATAATTATGATGAAATTTACAAAATTCCTGTTAGGTTGGAATATTTAAAAAGGAAAATTTTAAATATTCGAGGAAGTGTTTATAAGTATAAAAATTTTATTATTAATTTTAATACTAAAGAAGTTTATCAAAATCTAGAGTTAGTTAAATTAACTCCTGCAGAAAAGGATTTATTATTTTTTTTAATAAAAAATAGAAATAGATATGTTTCAAAAGATGAAATAATAGAGAGTAGTGAAATAATAGAGAGTATAGATAGTGTAAAAGTGATTATTTCTTCACTTAGAAAGATTGGTTTTGAAATTATTAATCAAAAAAATTTTGGATATAAATTAAAGGAGTAAAAATGAAGAAATTATTAAGTTTTGCAGCAATAGCAACTTTAGGTTTTGCTTTTAATATAATGCCTTATGGTGCATATTTAAAATATTCTAAAAAATCTTTAAAAGACAATGGCTATGTAGCAGGAATTTATGCAAGTTATTTTAACTCTCCATATAAAATTGAACTTGATCTAGAACAATCTTTAATTAAATATAAAAGTAATGCAAATATGTCAGACTGGAATCAAGGGGACTTAACAATTATTGGGAATTATTATAAAGGATATAATTTAGCTTTTAAAGCGGGTATCCATAATATTTTATCTAAACAAGGGAGTAACAAAGAATATGATAAGGTATTTATTCTTGGAGGAATGTATTATGAGTATCTAAAATTTAATATGGCAGCTGATTTTTATTTAGGTGATTATAGTGGCTTTAATACATATCAATTTTCTCCAAAAATAGGTTTTAATTTTGGTAATTATTATTCTGAGAGCGGATCATTTTACATAGAAGGAAAATATAACTTAATTCATATTACTAATAACAAAACATCACAGTCTAATTACTCAAACTTTGATTTTAAGCTTCAAAATTTTAAAGGACCTTGGACTACTACATTAAATGCAGCAATTGGTAAAAATGCTTATAAAGTTGCTAATGGTGGATTTGTTGTGTATAACCTAGGGGAAGAATATAAATATTCAGCAGGTATTGATGTAAGCTATACTATTGATAAGATTAGCAATATTAAAGTAGGGTATACCGTTGCTAAATTTACTGATAATAATCAAGATGTTTTCTCTAATATTTATACAATATCATATTTAAGAGCTTTTTAAAAAAGCTCTTTTACTATTTCAAACCTATTTGCTGTCATAATATGTATTTTTGGATGTTTTTTTAGTAATTTTTGAAATAAATTTTTACTAAGTTCGAGCCCTACTTTATATTCTTCTTGAGGACCTATTTTATGAGCTTTTATTAATTTTTCTATCCAGTTATCAGGTACATATATACCAGGTACATGAGAGTGAAGAAATTGTGCAGTTTTAAGTCTTGTAATTGGGAAAAAACCAAAAATAATTTCAGATTCTTTTCTTTCATCGTTAAATTCTTTTTTTACATTATTCATAATTTCAAGCATTTTTTCAACAATTTCCATATCATAGACAGGTTGAGTTATTATACCTGTAGCATAGTTTTTGACTTTTTTATAAATTTTTCTCTCAATTGAAGAGAAGTTTTTAGCATATGAATTACTAACAGCAAATGGAGTAATTGGTTTTGGTTTTATTTTAAATTCTTTTCCACTATAGTCCATTCCATTGTTAAAAGCTCTTATTATTTCAAGAAGAAGAACACTACTGCCTTCAACAACTCCTTTTACTTTTGGTTGGTCACTCATACTTGCAGGATCTCCAGTTAGAGCCAATATATTAGTAACTCCTAAATCATTGGCACCAAGTAAATCACTTTGAAGTGCTATTTTATTTCTATCTCTCATACTCATTGTGGCAATTACTGGTTTTTTAAATTTATCTTGGAGTCTGAATGCAGCTATAATGGAATTAAATTTTAATTTACTTAAAGGACAATCAGTTGTAGAAAAGCCATCTATAAAATCCAAAGCATTGCTTTTTTCAATTTTTTCAATCATTAAATCAAGTGTTGGTAGTTTTGGAGGAGTTGTTTCAAGTGTAATTAACTTGTCTTTTAATTTTTCTTTTAAATTAACCATTTTCCATTCTCCATTATTTTGGATAAAATTTTACTAAAAAAAGGCATTAAATGGTATTAATGATAGATAACTATGATAGTTTTACATACAATATTGTTCAGTATTGCCTTGAACTTGGTGCAAATTTAAAAGTTATTAGAAATGATGAAATGAGTATTGAAGAGATTAAAAAGTTAAATCCTGAAAAAATCATTATATCTCCTGGTCCATCAACTCCAAAAGAAGCAGGGATTAGTGTAGATGTGATAAAAAAAGTAAATAGACCAATTCTTGGAGTTTGTCTTGGTCATCAATCTATTGCATATGCTTTTGGGGGTGAGATTATTAGAGCTAAAAATTTGATGCATGGTAAAACTAGTAATATTGAAGTAACTTTAAAAGATGATATTTTTAAAGATTTACCAAATGAATTTAGAGTTACAAGATATCATTCATTAGTAGTAAATCAAAAAAACTTACCAAAAAATATCATACCGACTTCTTTTAGTCTTGATGATAATGAGATTATGTCACTTAGAGTAAAAGACAAACCAATTTATGGTGTTCAGTTTCATCCAGAGTCTATTATGAGTGAGTTTGGAAAAGAAATTATAAATAACTTTTTAAAACTATGAGGCTTTTAATTTTTTTTATTTTTTACTATCTATTTTTATTGTGGTATGGGGTTAATTTTTTATCTTTTTCTATAATTGAGTTTGAAGCATTAGATAAATTTTGGCTCCTTAAAAATATAATTAATTTAAGTATTACTTTTTTTGGAAAAAATGATTTTTCTATTCGTTTACCCCAAATTTTATTTAGTTCTTTAAGTGTAATTCTTTTTTATAATATTTCAAAAAAAATTTTTAATAAAAAGAATGATATCTATGCGGCTGTAATTATTTTTTCTCTTATTCCAGGATTCGTTATTTCTAGTATTATAATTAACAAATCAATATATCTTGTATTTCTTGTTTTATTACTTTTTTATTTGTACATTGAGGGAAAAAAACTTTTCTTTGTGCTGTTGTTTTTATTAATTTTTATAGATTATAGTTTTATTTCATTATATATAGCACTTATTTTTTATGCTATTTATAAAAAAGATAATAAGTTTTTAATATATTCTTTGATATTATTAGCCTTGAATGCAAATTATTTTAATTACACAATTGGTGGTAAGCCCAGAGGGTATTTTTTAGATGTGATTGGTACTTATGTTTTAATATTTTCACCTTTTGTTTTTTTATACTTTTTATATTCATTATATAAGGGTTTTTTTTATAAGAAAGACGTTTTGTTTTTTATATCTGTTACTTCTTTTTTACTTTCTATCCTTTTTTCGTTTAGACAACGAATAAAGATAGATGATTATGCTCCATTTGTGTTACCATATGTTATATTTATGGTAAAAACTTATTTAAATTCATATAGAGTTAGGCTACCAAAATTTAGATTTGGATATAGATTGTTATTTACAACGCTGTTTTCTACTTTAATTTTATTTGATTTAATGCTTTTTTTTAATAAATATACTCCAGCAAGAAATTTAAGTGAGAGTTTTTATTTTATAAAACCTTTAATAAAAGTATTAAAAGTTAATAAAATTAATTATTTAACATGTAATAATCAATATCTATGTAAAGCATTGTATTTTTACGGAGTAAAAAAAGGAAAAGATTATTCTCTATATTACTCTAAAGGTAAAAAAGAAGTTTCAATTTTTCACAAAAATAATAAAATTTTAAGTATTGATGTTTCAAAACTAAACACATTATAAAAAAAATTAATTAAACTAAACAAAAATACTTATAGAAAAAAAGATTAATGTTAAAATTTCTAAAACAAAATTCAAGGAGTATTAATGGCTCAAAAACCGATTCGTGAATATGACGGAAAAAGACTTTTTAAAGAAAATTGGGATAATTATTTTAAAGGGCTTAATTATCCATTTGAAAGTGTACTTGTAAAAAGTGGCGATGAATTAAAACAAAAAGCAAACGAAGCAGGATATGAATGGTTAAAAGAAAAAGCGCTTGTAGCAAAACCAGATATGCTTTTTGGTAAAAGAGGTAAAAATAACTTAGTACTTTTTAAAGTAAACAAACCTGGTGATGTTACACTTGAAGATGCAGCTAAGTGGATTGACGAAAAAAGAAGTGAAAAACAAAAAGTATATTTTAAGTTTGATGGTGATACACCTGCTGGTGAACCTAAAGAAGATTATTTAACATATTTTATAGTTGAACCATTTACACCACATACTGAGGATGAAGAATATTATATTGCAGCAGCTAGCCTTGATGAAAATTATGATGTACTTTATATGTCAGCTCATGGTGGTATGGAAGTTGAAGAAAACTGGGATAAAGTTACAGAAGTAAAAGTTCCAATTGATTCAACTGATGAGGAAATTGAAAAATTAATTAAGGAAAATATCCCAGCAGATATTCCAGAAGATAAAAAAGAAGTTTATGCGAATTTTGCAATTAATTTTTATAAATTCTTTAGAGACTTAAATTTTGCATATCTTGAAATTAACCCTGTTGTAATTGTAGGAAATAATGTATACTTACTTGACCTTGTTGCAAGGCTTGATGACACAGCTGGATTTTTAATGAAAGATAAATGGGGAGATATTGAGTTTCCTACACCATTTGGTATGCCAGAAAAATCTCCGGAAGAGAAAGCTATTGCGGAAGCTGACGCAAAAAGTGGGGCTTCACTTAAATTAACTATACTTAATCCAAAAGGTAGAATTTGGACACTTGTTGCAGGTGGTGGTGCTTCAGTTGTGTATGCTGACACTATTGCAGACCTTGCAGGTGGAGTTGAAGATTTAGCAAACTATGGTGAGTATTCAGGTGGTCCTACAACTGATGAAACAAGATTTTATACTGAAACAGTACTTGATTTAATGACAAGAGAAAAAGACAAAGATGGAAGAGATAAAATTTTAATTATTGGTGGTGCGATTGCAAACTTTACAGATGTAGCAAAAACATTTACTGGTATTATTCAAGCATTTGAAAAATATGCTGATAAAATGAAAGATGTAGGTGTTAGAATTTATGTTAGACGTGGTGGACCAAATTATGAAAAAGGTTTAAGGGATATTAAACTTGCAGCAGATAAACTAGGTCTAAGTATTCAAGTTTACGGACCAGAAACTCATATTACTGATATTGTAAGAATGGCACTTGAAGATGATAAAAAAGGAGCGAACTAATGAGTAATGCATTATTTACAAGGGATACACAAGCGATTTTCTGGAATAATAATAAATCTGCAATTCAAAGAATGCTTGACTATGATTATATTATTCAAAGAGAAAAGCCATCTGTTGCAGCAATTGTTGCTCCAACAAGTTCTAATAAATTTGAAAAATTTTTCTTTGGAACTGATGAGGTAATGATTCCAATTTATAGATCTACAGCTGAAGCTGTAAAAAATCATCCAAATGCTGATGTATTATTAAACTTTGCATCATTCAGAACTGCTTATGATGTAACAAATGAAGCTCTTGATATGGATCAATTTAGAGTAATTATGATAACAGCTGAGGGTATTCCTGAAAGACTTGCAAGACTTATGAATAAAAAAGCAAGAAACAAAGGTGTAACAATTATTGGCCCTGCAACAGTTGGAGCTATTGCTCCTGGTGCATTCAAAGTTGCAAATATTGGTGGTACTATTGAAAATATTGTAAAATCTAAACTTCACAGACCTGGTAGTGCAGGATTAGTTACTAGAAGTGGTGGTTTATTTAATGAATTAAGTAATATAATTTCTCTTAATGCTGATGGAATTGCTGAGGGAGTTGCAATTGGTGGAGACAGATTTGTAGGTTCTACTTTTATAGATCATATGTTAAGAATGGAGAAAAACCCTCAAGTTAAGTATATGATACTTTTAGGTGAAGTTGGTGGTAGAGAAGAATATAAAATTATTGAAGCTATTAAAGAAGGAAAAATTACTAAACCTGTAATTGGTTGGTGTATTGGTACAATTGCTAAACATTTCTCTAGTGGTGTTCAATTTGGTCATGCAGGTGCAAGTGC
>NZ_BAAHXC010000001.1:0-585000 GCF_054657155.1 Caminibacter profundus | reverse complement strand
AGCGAGTCTGAACAGGGCGTTAAGTCAGTGGCTGCAGACCCGAAGCTGAGTGATCTATCCATGGGCAGGTTGAAGGCGGGGTAAAACCCGCTGGAGGACCGAACCGGTAGGCGTTGAAAAGCCTTCGGATGACCTGTGGATAGGGGTGAAAGGCCAATCAAACTCAGTGATAGCTGGTTCTCTCCGAAATGCATTTAGGTGCAGCCTCAGGAGGTAGCCATAGGGGGTAGAGCACTGATAGGGCTAGGGCGGCCCACAGCTGTACCAAACCCTGTCAAACTCCGAATACCTATGGTGGAATCCTGGGAGTGAGGCGTAGGGTGATAAAATCCTATGTCGAGAGGGGAACAACCCAGACTACCGGCTAAGGTCCCAAAGTTAAGCCTAAGTGGAAAAGGAGGTCAACCTGCTTAGACAACCAGGAGGTTGGCTTAGAAGCAGCCATCCTTTAAAGAAAGCGTAACAGCTCACTGGTCGAGCGGGTTGGCGCCGAAAATATAACGGGGCTAAAGGCTTACACCGAAGCCGTAGACTCCCTGTGGAGGGGGAGTGGTAGGAGAGCGTTCCTGTCAGCGCTGAAGGTGTACCGGTGAGGAGCACTGGAGCGGCAGGAAGTGAGCATGCAGGCATGAGTAGCGATAAAGTGGGTGAGAATCCCACTCGCCGAAAGCCTAAGGTTTCCTACACGATGCTCGTCAGTGTAGGGTTAGTCGGGACCTAAGACGAGGCCGAAAGGCGTAGTCGATGGGAAAACGGTTAATATTCCGTTACCTACTAACAGCGAGGCGAAGGGGGGACGCCTAGGGTTAGCCGAGGTCACTGATGGAATAGTGGCTCGAAGGGTGTAGGAGGCTAGGTAGGCAAATCCGCCTAGCAAAACTCCGAGACCTGACAGGCTCTCAAACTCCTTCGGGAGGGAGAGAGAATCGGTGATACCGTCGGGCCGAGAAAAGCCTCTAAGCCGTTTGAGCTGTTAGTAGCCCGTACCGTAAACCGACACAGGTAGGCGGGATGAGTATTCTAAGGCGCGTGGAAGAACCCTCCCTAAGGAACTCGGCAAACTGGCACCGTAACTTCGGGATAAGGTGTGCTCCGAGTAGGTGAAGGGACTTAGCTCCTGGAGCCGAAAGGAGTCGCAGCGCAGCGCTCTTGCCGACTGTTTACCAAAAACACAGCACTCTGCTAACTCGTAAGAGGAAGTATAGGGTGTGACGCCTGCCCGGTGCCGGAAGGTTAAGGGGATCCGTTAGCCGAAAGGCGAAGCGGTGAACCGAAGCCCCGGTAAACGGCGGCCGTAACTATAACGGTCCTAAGGTAGCGAAATTCCTTGTCGGTTAAATACCGACCTGCATGAATGGCGTAACGAGTGAGGGGCTGTCTCAGGGAGGGATCCAGTGAAATTGTAGTGGAGGTGAAAATTCCTCCTACCCGCGGCAAGACGGAAAGACCCCGTGGACCTTTACTACAGCTTGGCATTGTAGGTGGGATATCCATGTGCAGGATAGGTGGGAGGCTTAGAAGCCTGAGCGCCAGCTCAGGTGGAGCCGCCCTTGAGATACCACCCTTGGATATCCTGCCTACTAACCCGCATGAGTAATCCTCATGGGGGACAGTGCCTGGTGGGTAGTTTGACTGGGGCGGTCGCCTCCTAAAGAGTAACGGAGGCTCACAAAGGTTGGCTCATGGCGGTTGGAAATCGCCAGAAGAGTGTAAAGGCATAAGCCAGCCTGACTGCGAGAGAGACACCTCGAGCAGAGACGAAAGTCGGTCTTAGTGATCCGGTGGTTCTGAGTGGAAGGGCCATCGCTCAAAGGATAAAAGGTACCCCGGGGATAACAGGCTGATCTCCCCCGAGAGCTCACATCGACGGGGAGGTTTGGCACCTCGATGTCGGCTCATCGCATCCTGGGGCTGGAGCAGGTCCCAAGGGTATGGCTGTTCGCCATTTAAAGCGGTACGCGAGCTGGGTTCAGAACGTCGTGAGACAGTTCGGTCCCTATCTGCCGTGGGCGTAGGAAGGCTGAGGAGAGCTGACCCTAGTACGAGAGGACCGGGTTGGACGTGCCACTGGTGTACCAGTTGTCTTGCCAAGGGCAGTGCTGGGTAGCCAAGCACGGAAGGGATAACCGCTGAAAGCATCTAAGCGGGAAGCCCACTCCAAGATGAGCCTTCCCTGAAGGGTGCAGGAAGACTACCTGCTTGATAGGCTGGGGGTGTAAGCCCTGCGAGGGGTTGAGCTGACCAGTACTAATAACCCGATTGGCTTCTGTAAGTGCGTGGACAAGGCTTTTAACAGCTAACTTTAGTTATATAGTGACAAGCGTAGTGGGAAAAGCGTAGGGGAAACACCCTGAACCATTTCGAACCAGGAAGTTAAGCCCTACAGCGCTGATTATACTGCATCCTTACGGATGTGGGAAAGTAGGTCCCTGCTACGCTTTTCAGTGTATAACTTTTATAACATAACAAAGAGTCTGGCACTATATATATCGGCTCTATCTTTTACTTCTCTTGGATATTTGTTTTATTTCTCTCATATTAATGTCTATTTTAATTATTATTTTAATTATAAAATTAATTTTATTATATTACCTGTCCTAATCTATTATATATCTCTCTTTTTCTAATTGTTAATTCTACATATTTTACTAATATACCTATCTCCCAATACTCTAATACCAATCCCAAGATGTTTAGACACTTCAGTATAATAAAATTTATACCAATTGACAATGGAAAATGATGAAAAGTATTGAAATTAAGGAAATTTTAAACATTTATAAAGTAACTAACTAATTAAGAATTGGTATAATCAATAAACTTTTTATTATCTACCCAGACCAGCTTACGCAGGTTGGGCAAGTTTTTTTATCTTCAACTCTCATTTGTGTGATTTTTTTAATTTCCATTTTCTATTTTTATTGCTACGGAACTTGGAATTTCGCTATTTGTATATGTTTTTATAATTTTTATGCTTTTATACTTATTAGTACTTATATTAACCTTATATTATATTTCTTTATCTATAGAGTTATATTTAATTTGTTATAATCAAATTATTTGTTAAAATTCTCAAAAAAAAGGGATTAAATGGTAAATTTTTTAATAGGTCTTTATGGCTTTTATGTTTTTTTAAAAATCTTATTAGAAATAAAAGAAGTTTTTTTTATAAAAAATGAATTTGAAAAAGGACCTGTTTTATTAAATTTAGAAGATTTTAAAACTGCTGCTATTTATTCAATTTATAGACATACTATTGAAATTTTTAATTCTTTAATTAGTTTATTTTTAGTAGTATTATGGTTTAGTGGAGCGCTTTTTATTTTAAACTATTTGTTTTATGATAATACTATTGTTGGAGAACTTAAAACTATAGGAGTTTTCTTTTTAATAAATTATATTTTAACTTTGCCTATTCATATTTGGGAAAAATACATTGATAAGAAATTTGGATTTAATGTAGCATCTTGGAAAGTATTTGTTGTTGATGAAATTAAAAGAATATTAATCTTTATAATTTTTGGAGGAGCTTTTTTTGCAGGTCTTATATATTTTATTGATAATTTTAAAAATTGGTGGATAATAGGATTTATTTTTACATTTTTGGTTGTTATATTAATAAATATTTTATATCCATTTTTTGCGGCTTGGTTTAATAAGTTTGAGATATTAAAAGATGAAAACTTAAAAAATTCTATTGAAGAGATGATGGAAAAGGTTGGATTTAAAAGTAATGGTATTTATGTAATGGATGCTAGTAAGAGAGATACTAGGCTTAATGCATATTTCGCAGGACTTGGTAAAAGTAAAAGGGTAGTTCTTTTTGATACACTACTAAAGAAACTTAATAAAAATGAAATATTGGCAGTTCTAGGCCATGAACTTGGACATTTTAAACATAAAGATATCTTAAAAAATATTTTAGTAGTCGGATTAATGCTTTTTTTAGTTTTTTTTATTTTTGGAAACTTGCCGGATAATTTATTTAAAGAATTAGGGATACCTAAAAATGGAGCAAATATTATAATCTTAACATTATTATTTAGTGATATGCTATTTTTTATATTACAACCTTTGATAAATATGATTAGTCGTCATAATGAATTTGCTGCTGATGAAATGGGAAGTGTTTTGGTTAGTAAAAAAGATTTAGCAAGTGCTCTTAGAAAACTAGTGAAAGCTAACAAACATTTTCCAAAAGTTAGTAAAATTTATGCTATTTTTTATTATTCTCATCCACCAATTCTTGAAAGGCTTGAGAGGTTAGAAAGTAAAGAGTAAAATTATTATGTTAAATATAAATATTAAATAAGGAATTGAAATGAAAGTGTTAATTACGGGAATAAATAGAGGCATAGGGTATGGTCTTGTAAGAGAGTGTTTAAAAAGAGATTATGAAATTTTTGCTATTGGAAGAAGTAATCCGTTTGATAATATAAACTTTTATAAATGTGATTTGAGGGCAATTGAAAATTTACAAGATGCTGTTCGCTATTTTAGTACTGAGTTTGATTTAGTTATTTTAAATGCAGGTATTTTAGGAGAAATTAAAGAGCTAAAGAAATGGAGTGTAAAAGAGCTTGAAGATATTTTTTTAGTAAATGTGTGGTCTAATAAAGTTTTAATTGATTTGTTAGCACCAATTTCAAGAAAAATAGTAGCAATTTCAAGTGGAGCTGCTAAAAATGGCAATGCTGGGTGGGGAGGATATTCTATTAGTAAATGTGCACTTAATATGATGGTGAAAATTTATGCTAAAGAAGTAGATACAAAAATTTATGCTCTTGCTCCTGGAGTTATTGATACAGATATGGTTCAAAAAGTTATAAGTGGTGATAGAGAAAAGTTTGAGAGTTTAAATAGGGTAGATCTTTCTAAGCTTCCTATTGAAATTGGAGTTAAAAAAGTAGTTAAAGCTATTGATATGTTAGATTCATTTCCTAGTGGCAGTTTTTTAGATGTTAGAGAATTGATAGAGTAGAGTTTTCAATTCTTTTTGTTTAAGAAAATATGCATTACTAATTTAATTTATTACTTCCATAATTTCCAAATGATATAATTTCATTATAGACCCTTTTAGGAGTTTTTATGAAACATATAGAGCTTTTAAATCTTTTGTGTAGATATAAAAAAATTATTGATGCTGGATATAAAGAAAAAAAACTTATCTCTGTTCCAAAAGAATTAGTTGAAGTTGGTATATTTAATAAAATTGATAATTATTATTATATAAATGATTTGTATCTTGATTTTGTAAATACATTGCTTGCTAGAAGTGATATTTCTTATGTTTTTGAAGATTATGAGAAAGAATTAAAGCGTTTAATTGAATATAAAGAGGAGTATAAAGTTACGAAAAATAGTTTTTATGTTGATGGTATGTATAAGCTTGTAAATAAAATTTTTCAAGGAATGCAAAATAGAGATAAAATGATTTTATCTTTAATTTTAGGGTTTGAGAGAGATAATATAAGTGATATTGATATTTTGATTAAAGAAGCAAAGAGAATTTTAGAAGAGATTGAAAGTTTAATTGATAGTAATGCTAAGATTGTTGATGTTTTTGAGGAAGTTAAAAACACCCCATTAAAAGAATTTATAAAAGATATTTTAGTAGCTGTAGTAAAGTTAAATAGAAATATTGAAAAATATTTGATTAGGTTGAAAGAATTTATTATTCAAACAGAAAAAAAACGACAGTTTAATAAAAAATTATATAAAATAGCTGATATGATTTTAAAAGAAGATAAAAAAATTGATGACTTTTTAGTAACTAAAAATTTTGTTTTTAAAGAGAAAATTGTAGTCATTCCAGATGTTGTCGATTATGAATTGGTAAAAAGGATTATCGGAAGAGTATCTGTAAAAAAAGAGGCTAAAAAGACATTACCTAAAAAACCAATTGAAGAAGTTATAGAACTTATTGATATTAAAAAACTTGTATCGAATTTAGATGGAAGTGAAGATTTGTTTAAAAGTATAATAAGTTACATTGATAAAAAAAATGATAAGCTTTTGAGTGAAAGTATTAGAGTTTTTGTTTATGTGTTAAATCATTATGATAAAAATATTATATATACAAAAAATTATAACGAATTTAATGTAAGGATTTGTAAATGGAAATAAAAGATGTTTTTGAAGTATTAAGTAAAGGTGTAATAATTTCGACAAATTCAAAAAAATATGAAAATTTTGCTAAGTTTTTAAGTATTGAAGAAAATTTTGAAGAATTAGATAAAGCAGTGGCTAAACTTGGATTTTATTTGGTTGGTGAAAATGGATATTTTTATTTGACAAAACCAGTTAGTAAAGACGATGAAGAAAAGTTTTTTAGTCATCAAAAGGATTTAATTTTATCACTTGCACTTTTAAAGAAATTATTTGTTCATATTGATGTAGGACATAAGATAAAAAAGAGTGATTTTATAGTTAGAATAAAATCTAAATTTGAAGAAGTAAAAGATATTTCAAAGGTTTTATTTAAAAGTGAAGATATTATTGAGATTAGTGATAAGTTTTTTAATTTACTTGAGAGAAATGGTGTGATTGAGGGTGTTACAAAAGATGAGTATTTAGTTTTAAATGCAATGTATTATTATCTTGATATTGTGGAGGCAATAGATGAATAAGATATATTTTATTAATTCGGCTAGATTTAATTATGCTGAGATTGACCTTAGAAAAGGAAATATATTTTTTGTAGGAGATAATGGTAGTGGAAAAACAACGGCAATTAGGGCTATTCATTATTATTATAACTCAGATGTAAAATCTTTAGGAATTGACCCAAACAAAAGAAGTTTTAAGGATTTTTATTTTCAATATCCAAATTCATATATAGTTTATCAGTTTGATAAATATTTTGTGATAATGTATAAAAGCTCTGGAGATATTAAAAAAGCTATAATTGAAGGTGAGTTTAGAGTAGATGATTTAGTAAAAAATGAAAATGTGGTTGAATATAGAGAAATGCTTCAAATTTATAAGCCAAATAGAGTAGCATTAATTCATAGGAATGAAGACTTTAAACAAATTATTTATGGAATGGATGTAAAAAAAGAAGAGTTTAGAGTAACTACGATTAAGAATTACGAAACATTTATTAGACTATATAATAAAATTTTTAATGTAAATAAGGCGGTTTTTGATGTAGACTCAATAAAAGAAATTATTAAAACTTCTCTTGATAGAGACACTGCAGGTGAGATTGACTATGATGAGTTTTTCAATAAAATCAAAGAATATAAAAATTACTTTAATTTTTATAGTAGATTTAAAAGAAATGAGAAAAGAATTGATGATGTTAAAGAATTAAAAGAAAAATTATTAAATTTAGATAAAGAAATTAAAATAATACTTGCAAAAATCTCTTATAGAAAAAGTATAGAAGAAGATAAATTAAAAGATGTAATTGAGAAAATCAAGGATTTAGAAAAAAGAATAGAAAAATTTGTAAGTGTTAAATCTCATTTAGAAAAAAAAGCAAAAAAATGTGAAAGAAACATTGAAAGAATTATTTTTGAATTGCAAAGAGATATTGACGAGATAAATAGATTAAAAAACTATTTTACACTTGAGAGAGTAAATGGTGCAAAAAGAAAAGCTTCATTGTATGAAGAATATCAAGATGAGTTAAGTAAAGTTATCTCACAAATTCAAGAACTTGAAGCAAATATTAAAGATTTAGTTGCTGTTATTGAAGATGAAATAAAAGAACTTAAAAGAAAAAAAAGAAATTTAGAAAATGAAAGAAAAGAAAAAGAAATTTTAGCTTATAGAGAACTTGAAGAAGTTTTTGAAGAAAAATTTAAATCTTTGAAAGATGAATATAGAAAAAAAGAGATTGAGTTAGAAGAAAAAGAAAGTAAATTAAAAAAAGAAATTGAGATAGCAAATAAAAGATTAGAAAGCTTACAAACTGAAAAAGATAAGGTAATTAAAAAGTTTAAGGCAAAAGAAAATGAAATTATCAAAAAATATGAAGATGAAGAAAATAGAATAAAAAAAGAGATAAAATCACTCAAGAGGCAAATTGAAGAAAATGAGGATGAAATTTATAAGCTAAATCGTGAAATTAAAAAAGCAAAGGATGAATTAGAAGAAAAATTAATAGAATTAAAAGAAAACTTCTTAAAAGAAAAAGGCGAAATTAAAAAAAGAGTTGAGTTTTTTGAATCAATACTTGAAACAAAAAAGAATAGTTTTAAAGAGTTTTTAAATGAGAATGTACCAAATTGGGAGGTTGAGCTTTATCCTGTAATTGATGAAAATCTTTTAAGTATGGATGTAACAGATTTAGAGCCAAAAATAAAATCAGGTGAAGTTTTTGGAATTGAACTTAATAAATCAAAACTAAAGTCTATTCCTACAATGCAAGAAGCAGAAGAAGCAATTAAAGATTTACATACAAAATTAAAGGTTCTAGAAGATAAGTTTAGAGAAAATGAATTTATTTTGAATAAAGAGTTTGAAGAACTTGAAATCAAGAAAAGAAGTGAAATTGAAGTTCTAAAAGAAAATAATGATAGAATAAAAGAAAAAATTATTGAGTTTAGATCTAAAATTAATGCAACTAAGGAAAAAGAAAAAGAAGAACTTGATAAACTCAGAATTAAACAAAATGAAGAAGTTAAGTTAATAGAAGCAAATCTAAAAAAACAAAAAGATTTAATTAATACACTTAATAAAGAGAAAAAAGAAATAGTTTCGCTTTATAAAATTTTGGAAAAAGAGTTAAAAACAAAACAAAATGAACTAAATAAAGAGAAAACTTTAGAAAAAGAAAAAATAAAAAAAGAATTAAATTTATGGTTAAATGAAGAAAAGAAAAAAATAGATTTAGATATTGTAAAAAAAGAAGAAGAAAAATTAAATGCTACAAAAGATGAAAAATTAAAAGAGCTTAGAAATAAAGAAAGAGGAATTAAAGAAAAATTACATGAATCACTAAAAGCAGGTCAGTTTTTAAAAGAATATGAAGAAAAGCTTTCATTTATTGAAAGTTTGGATGAGTTAAAAGAAAAATTAAATTACTATTCAAAAAGAGAAAAAGGCTTTTTGGAGTTTAAAGAAAATTTACTTAATAAAATAGAGAAAAGGCTTGAAGACTTTACAAATGAGAAAAAAGAATTAAATAAAATAAAAGAAAAAATAAAAAAAGGTATAAATAAAGCAAAAGACATACCAAATGTAGAAGATAAAGTAGAGACTAATGAATTTTTGGATGATTTGGTTGTAGCTTACAAAGATAATATTAAAGAATTTAGTTATAAAAAAGCTAATTTTATTGATACATTAGGAGTGGTTAAAAGAGATTTAGAAAGGTTTGTAATAGAAGGGCTTGATGTTAACTTTGCTTTTGAACTTATAGATACTCTTGATAGTAATGAATTAAAGAAGATTGATGAATTAATTATTTTTAAAGAGAAAAAGTTTGAAACCCATAATAAAACAATGGTTGAAAATTTAAGAAACTTAATTAAAGGGATACTTGATAGAGAAATTCAAAACTTTGAAGATGCTAAAGAGGACTTTTTATCTCAAATTAAAAAAGTTAACAGGAATTTAAGAAAAGTTGACTTTGGAGTAATTAAAGAAATTAAACTAGAGTTTGACGAAGCAAAAAGGGATATTTTAAAGCTTTTTGAAGAAATTAAAGAGAAAGTGACTGATTTAATTGAGATTTTGGATAATGAAAAAAGCTTATTTTTTGATAAAAGAGCTTCTAAAAAGTTAATTGAAGAGATTGAAGTTTTGTTTGAGAGAATCAAAAATGAGATAAATAAAGAAAGTTTTTCTCTAGCTGATGTAGTGGATATTACACTTGAATTTAATGAGAATGGAGAAGTAAAAAAAGGAGTGAGAATTATTAAAAATGAAAGTTCAACTGGTGGTAGTATACTTTTAAAAATAGCAATTGCTGTTAGCCTTCTTGAATTATTTTTAAAAGAAAAAGCAAATCTATTTTTAATTTTAGATGAAGTTAGTGTAATTTCAGCTAAAAATCAAAAGTTACTTAGAGATTATGTGAATGAAAGAGGGCTAGGAGTTATTTATGTTACACCAGATTTACCAGTTTTAGGAGATGTTGAAGAGATTGATATTTATAAATTTAGAAGTACTAATGGAGAGTTTGAAGTAATTAGGCTAATTAGCGAAGAGGGTATAAAGTTTGAGATGGGAAGTTAGAAAAGTTTTAAATCAAATTAAAAACAGAAAATTCAAAAAAGAATTTATAAGAAAAGTTAGAGATTGGTGCGAAGAAGAAGCAGAAGATTTTGCGTTTAGTGTAAGAGGAGAGTTGATAAATGAACATTCTCTTAGGTTATATTTAAAGGCAAAATATAATTTAAATCTTGATTCTCTTGATAGTGTTGAAAATATACTGAATCCAACTTCAAAAGAAGAAAATGTTAAATATTCAAGTGATTCAAAAAATGTTTATATAGAAATTTTTGCAAGTAGTTTAGTTTTAAAGTTAAAAAATGAAAAGTTTGTTAGAGTTTATTTTAGTTTAGATGAGGTTAATTTAGATATAAGAAACTGGGTTGTTGTAGAAAATAGCGAAAATTTTAAAAATATTAATGAAAATGTGGTTTATCTTGGTGGAAAATTAAACAGAATTACAAAAAAATTTTTAAAAGATAAAGAAGTTTTAGTGTTTGTTGATTTTGATATTGAGGGTATGAATATTTATGAAAGTATTGAAGCAAAAAAAGAGTTGTTTGTTCCTAAGAATATAGAAGAGTTGATTAATGTTTATGGTAACTATGAACGTTATTATAAGCAGAGGAATAGAAAAAAAGAAAATTATTCTAAAGATGCTAAGAGAGTAATTGAATTAATTGAAAAATATAAAAAAGGACTTGATCAAGAAAAGGTAAAATTTGAAAATTAAAGATGCATTAAATTTACGAAATGGAGCATATATTTTAGAAAAGTTACTAAAGAAAGACAAAGCTTGGCTTTTTTTAAATGATCAAAAGCCAGTTCCAAAAGAGTTTTTTGAAATTCAAAAAAAAGTTGAAAATGGATATCCAATTGAATATCTTTTTGAAGAAGTATATTTTTATGGAGATAAGTTTTATATTACTGAAGGTGTTTTAATACCTCGTGATGATACGGAAGTTGTAGTTGAGAGAGCTATACAATTAATAAAAAGATTCCAAGTTACAAGTTCAAAGTTCCAAGTTGTTGATTGTTGCACCGGTAGTGGAGTAATTGCAATAGAGATAGCAAAACATACAAATGCAAATGTAATTGCTACAGATATTAGTGAAACTGCATTAGAAGTAGCTAAAAAAAATGCAAAATTGCATAATGTCGAAATAGAATTTAAAAAATGCAATTTATTTGATTTTAGTGGTGATATTTTAGTGGCGAATCCTCCTTATGTAGAAAATTCTTGGGAAAAACCAAGTGAGTATGAACCTGATTTAGCCTTTTATGGTGGTGAGGATGGGCTTGATATTGTAAAAGAGATAATAAAAAAAGCAAAAAATCTAGAATATAAAGCAGCAATAATTGAAATAGGTTATAATCAAAAAGATAGATTAACTAAGTTTTTAAAAGGAAAAGTAGAAAAGTTTGAGTTTTTTAGAGATTTAGGTGGCACTATTAGAGGAGTGGAAATTTTATTTCGTTAATTTTTCATTCATTTTTATATATTCAGGTTTAGTTTCAATACAATGTATAGCTGGACTTGTGCGGGTATCATCTCTAAAAATCACAACACAATGCATTCTTGGATATCCTTGTGTATCAAATTCATAGACTCTAGGGTTTACACCACTTGTTTCTATTGTATAGCTAAGAGTATTTACAGTTTTTTTAAATACCCCAACTATTGTATTCCAGTTAAATGAGTAGCCTAAAGTTGCTAATAATATCACAATACTTAACTTTTTCATAAAATTCCTTTTTGATATAATTATAAATAAAAAAAGGCAAAAATGGATATAAATAGACTGCTTAATTCAAAAAAACTTCTAACAGAAATCTATTTTGAGCTTCAAAAATATTATGATTCAGTTTTTCCAAATGCGGTTGTTTTAATGGAAGTTGGAACTTTTTTTGAAACGTATGAGGCAGATGGAGTAGGTAAAGCTAGAGAAATTTCAAATGTACTAAATATTCAACTTACAAAAAAAAACAAATCTATTCCCGAGATTGATATAAAAAATCCTCTTATGGCAGGTTTTCCAAATCACGCTCTTGATAGGTATCTTGAGAGGCTAATTGATGAAAACAAATATACAATTATTCTCATAAAACAAAAAGGCACTCCTCCAAATGTAAAAAGATATCTATCTGAAATAATATCTCCTGGTGTAAATATTGAATATTCAAAAGATACAGAAAACTACTTAACCTCAATAATTATAGAAAAATACTCAGCTTTTCATGTAGGGTTTGCAAATGTAGATTTAAATACCGGGAAAAGTTATATTTATGAGAATTATTCTACAAAAGATGACCCAACTTTTGCACTTGATGAACTGTTTAGACTTCTTCAAACATATAAATCAAATGAAATTATTTTAACTTTAAAAAATGTTGAATGTGATGAGATTGTAAATTATTTAGAGCTTGAAAATAAAAACATAATAATCAATAAAACGAGAATGAAAATAGATTATCAAAATGAGTTATTTAGAAGAGTTTATAATATTCAAAGTCTTTTAACTCCAATTGAAGTTATGAATCTTGAAAAATATCCTCTAATTACTGAAGCTATGGGTATTTTGTTAGAATTTATTATTGCTCATAATAAAGAACTTATTAATAAAATAAAAGAACCATCTTTAATAGAAGATGATAAATTTGTATATTTAGGAAATAACCCTATAAAACAGCTAGAAATTCACAAAGTACTTAAACTTATAGATAAAACAAAAACCCCTATGGGAAGACGTCTTATAAAAGAAAGACTATTTAATCCTATTCATGATGAGAATGAATTAAAGAAAAGATATAAAGCAGTTGAATTTATGTTAAATAGATTTAAAGAGTTTGAAGAGTATCTAAAAAATATTTATGATGTTGAAAAACTTAATAGAAAAATAAAAATAAAGCGTCTTCATCCTTTTGAAATAAACTTTTTATTAAGTTCATTAAAAGCCGGAAGTGAAATATATCTAAAACTTCGTAAAAAAACTACTAAACTTGATAATTTTATAGAGTATATTGAAGAAAATTTTGATACAGATAAACTCAATGTTAAACTCGAAGATATAAAAGAATCTTTTTTTAAAAAAGGCGTAGATAAAGAGCTTGACGAGCTTATTGAAGATAAAGAGTATTATGTTAATGAGCTTTTAAAAATAAAAGAAAAAATAGAGTCTCTTGGTGATATAAAAGTAGATTTAGGTATATTAGATAAAGAGGGACATTATTTTTCGCTTACTAAAAATAGATTTAATTTAATAAAAGACAAGTTTTTTGATACATTTTTAGAAGTTGATGAAAAAAATATATTTTTTAAAGATTTTAAAATAAAGTATCTTACAAATAGTGTAAAAATTACAGGTGGTATTATTGATGTTTTAAGTGAAAAGATAATAATACTTGAATCAAAAATTATTAATCTAACATCAAAAATATTTCTATCAAAACTTGAAGAAATAGAGAAAAAGTTTGATTTTTTAGATGAGTTTGCAAGTGAAATTGCAAAAATCGATGTAGCTATAAGCAGTGCTAAGGTAGCAAAAGAGAGAAACTATTTTAAGCCTATAATAAGTGATATTAAGCCAAAATTTACTGACCTTCGTCATCCACTAATTGAAGCAAATCAGGAAAATGGAATTTATGTTCCAAATGATGTGGATTTTAATGAATATGATGGAATGCTTTTGTATGGAATTAATAGTTCTGGGAAAAGTTCTCTTATGAAAAGTGTAGGTATTGCTGTTTTTTTAGCACAAGGTGGATTTTTTGTACCGGCTCATATGGAATATAAACCATATAAGGCCATTTTTACAAGAATTGAGGCAAAAGATAATTTAGCAAAAGGTCTCTCTACTTTTGCAGTGGAAATGCTTGAGCTTAAAAATATTTTTAATCGTGCAACTGAAAATTCGTTGGTTTTAGGAGATGAAATAGCACACGGGACTGAAACTTTATCAGCTCTTAGTATTGTAGCTAGTGCTGTGGTTAAACTAGCAAAAGAGAAAACAAATTTTCTTTTTGCAACACATCTTCATCAACTTATGGATTTAGAGGAAATTAAAGAACTTAAGAATGTTGTGGCAAAGCATCTTGGGGTATATTTTGATGGTGAAAAGTTAATTTATGATAGAAAACTTCAAGATGGAAATGGTAGCAGTGTTTATGGTATTGAGTTTGCAAAATCTATTTATATGGATGAAGAATTTTTGAAACTCGCTGAAAATATTAGAAAAAAATTAAGCGAGGAATATAGTGAGATTGAACTTCTTATAAAGAAAAAACGCTCAAGGTATAATAAAAAGCTATTTATTACAACTTGTGCGATATGCTCAAAACCGGTTGAAGATGTTCATCATATAGAGGAAAAAGAAAAAGCAAAAGAAGGATTTATTAAAAATATTCCTGTTCATCATAAATATAATCTTATTCCATTATGTAAAAAACATCACAAAATGGTACATGAAGGTAAAATTAGAATTTTAGGATTTGTAACTACTAGCAAAGGAATTGAGCTTCATTGGGATGAGGTAGAAAACTAATACCAGTGGAAAATGGACAATGGAAAATGGAAAATGATAAAAAGCATTGAAATAAAATGTCCTATTTATACCATATCTACAATTAATTCTTACATTCTTATCACTTATCCCTTATCACTTGTCCCGAGTTTAGGGATAAGAGGCGTAAGAAAAATAATAAAAATGTAAACTTTTTTTTAGGATTGGTATTATTTGACAATTTTTTTTATTAATTGTATACTTACTTACTAGTAAGTAAGGAGAAGACTTGAATACAAAAGATAAAATTTTAAAAATTGCAAAAAAAGAGTTTTCAAAAAATGGATATGCAAACACTTCTCTTGATGTGATAGCTAAAAAAGTAGGAGTTAGTAAACCAGCAATTTATTACTATTTTAAAAGCAAAAAAGACCTTTATAATGAAATATTTAAAATAGTTTTTGATAAGTTTAATTTAGAACTGACAGGAGAGTTAGAGGTTGACTTAAGAAGTTACATTGAAAAAGTATCAGTTTTTTTAAGTGATGTTGAATTTGCAAAAATATTTTCAATGGAGCTTAGTAGTGGAATGAGAAATTTAAAAGAAGAAGCTATTATTGACATTGTAAAGCTTTTAAAAATTTTATCAGAAATATTAAAAGACACTAATATTAATCCTTTTTTCATTCAAACACTTATCATTTCATCTACTATTACTTATATTAATACTTTAAGTATAAGAGAAAAAGTATCAAGAATTGTTGAGAATGAAAAATTAGACCCAAATTTTGATTTGAAAAGTGAACTTATATCCATAATATTAAAGTATGTAAAGGAACGTTTATGAAAGTATTAGCAATCTTTGTTATTGCTGTTTTTAGTTTTGCAGGAATAGATAAGTATCTTGATGCTATAAAGAATACACCTGATAGCAAAATTGATGAGCTAATGATAAAAGAGATGAAAGTTAGTAAAAATAGTGTGGTAAGTTCTCTTTATCCTAAAGTGAGTATTTTTTCCAGTATTGAGCATTTTTCAACTCCTACTAGTCTAAGGCCACTGCCTCCAACTGAGGTTAATGAAATAGCAACGCAAGGTGGAGGCTATCCTTTTTCTCAAAACATTGAAAAAATAGGTTTTAGTATTTCAATGCCACTTTTTATAAAGTCTATTTATGATAATAAAAAAAGGATGGAATATTTATTAAGAGCTTCGAAATATCAGTCTCAAATAAATATCTTAAAAAGAGAAGCGCTTTTAATAGTAGAGATTAGTAACTACAATTATCTTTTGGATTTAAAAGAAGCACTTCTTCAGAAAAAAAGCTCTATTATTAAAACAATAAACGCTATAAAAGTAGGTGTTGAAGTTGGAAGGATACCTGAGTTTAAGCTTATTAGACTAAAAGATGCTCTTTTAAGCATTGAACTAAAGATTAAATCAATCGAAAATGCAATAAATAAATCAAAATCAAAAATTTATCAACTAACAAAACTTCAAGTTTATAAAAAGATAAACTTTAAAGCTTTTATGCCACAAAAAAAAGAATTTTTGTCTCTAAAACCTATTAAAGAAAAGATAATTGCTTCTAAGTATCTTATAAAGTCAAGTGAGGATAAATTTTTGCCAAAGTTTTCTTTAATGTCAAATGGCTACAGAGCTTTTGCAAAAGCTTATGACAATGATAAAGATTTAGCACTTAATTTTGCAAGTATAGGAATTTATATGGAATGGAGCGTTTTTGATAGAAAAAACAGCTCTGAAATACAAAAATCAAAACTTGAGTATATGAAAAATAGACTGCTTTTTCAAAAAACTTTAAAAGATTTAGAAGCTAATGAAAAAGAACTGCTAAACAATATAAAAAATCTGGAAAATGCAATAAAACTTGCTAAAAAATCATTAAAACTAAAAGAAGATTTATTAAAAAAAGCAAAAGTTGCATTTGAGTTAAATGAGATGAATGTAGATGAGTATTTAGGTTATGAAGATGAGTTAGCTGATGTAAAAGCAAAACTTTCAGAATTTATCGCCCAAAAAAATTCAATGATAGCTAATTTGGCTTTTATTTATGGAAGTAACTATAAAAGGATATTCAAATGAAAAAGTTTATCAGTGCTTTAATTGTTGTAGCTTTAGTAGTTGGTGGTGTTATGATTATAAAGAAAAAAAATCTAGAAGATTCAAAAGAAAAAACAGCAAAAATATATCCTTTAAATGTTGATGTTGTGTATTTAAAAGAAGGTAATGTAACTTTAACACTGCCTTATATAGCACAAGTTAAAAGTGATGAGAATGTAATAATTACTTCAAAATTTGCAGGGAAGATTCTTTATATAAAACCTCTTGGTGAAAAAGTAAAAAAGGGTGAAGTAGTTTTAAGAGTAGATAATAGTGCTTTAAAAGCGAAACTAAGTGAGGTAGATTCGAATATAAATTCACTAAAGAGTTTAATAAGTGCTGACAAGATTGCATTAGATACTCTAAAAACAACTCATATAAGAACTAAAAAACTTCTTGAAGTAAAAATGGCTTCAATTGAACAGTTTGAGAGTGAAAAAAGCAAAATTGCTACATTAGAAGCTAAAATAAAAGGCGAAGAAAATAAACTTAATGCTCTTTATTCACTCAAACAATCAATTTTAAATGATTTGTCTTACACTGATATTAAATCACCGATTAATGGAATTGTCAGCAATAAATTTTTGAATATTAATGAAACTATTTTTCCAGGAAAGCCAGCTTTAAAGATTAGTGTGAGAGAAAAAAATTATTTGTTTTTAAACACTAATGAATCAATAACAGGAGTATTATACAAAGGAAGTTTTTATGAAGCTAAGGCTCTAAACTCTACTTTAAATGGGCTTAAAACATATAAAATAGATGTGAATGACCCAAATCTTGTAAGTGGAGAGAAGGTAAATGTAGATGTAGTAATGTTTAGAGGAAAAGCTGTTTTAATTCCTTTTGATGCGATTTTTAGAATTAATGGAAAAGATTATATTTTTGAAGTAAAAGACAATAAAGTAAATATAAAACAAATAACTGTGATATCAAGTGGGAAAGAGGGTGTTGTATGTAAAGAGAAAATAACCTCTCCTTTAATAAAAGCAGCACCTGATATTTTGCTTAAAATAAAAGCTGGGTATCCTGTGAATGTAAGGAACTCTGATGTTTGAGTTTTTTTACAGACGCTCTCATTTGCTTTTTTCAATAATTGCTGGTATGTTTATTTTTGGAGTGCTGGGACTAATTAAAATGCCACAAAATCTTTTTCCTGAGGCAAACAGACCAGAAGTTTTAATTTTTACTACAATTCCAGGGGCTAGTGCAAAAGTAGCTGCTTCTACTGTTTCAAAACCAATTGAAGAAGAACTTGCAACATTAAGCAATGTATATGAAATAAAATCTACAAATGTAGCAAACTTTTCAATAGTTAGAGTTGTGTTTGATTATAAAAAAACTCTTCAAGAAGCGGCAGTTGATGTAACTAATGCTATAAATAGAATAAAATCAAACTTACCTGCTAATGTAATAAGCTCAATCTATTTAGTAGGAGATTTTACAGCACCTATTGATGTTTTTGCTCTTATTCCAAATGGTAATATAACTTTGCCTGAAATTAGAAAAATAGCTTCATCTATTATAAAACCAAAACTTTTATCAAATCCAAATATTGGAAATGTTGAGGTGTTTGGCGGATATGAGAGTGCAGTTATGATAAAAATAGACCCGTTTGTATTAAAAAAATATAACCTTACATTAAATAAAGTGATAAACTCTATTAGAACTATTATAAAAGACACTCCTATTGGATTTATGAAAAACGATTCAAACTTTTTTACACTAAGCTATTATGGACAAAAAGACAATATCGAAAAATTAAAAAATATATTTATAGCACCAAATATAAAACTTGCAGATATTGCAGATATAAAGTGGACATACCAGACAAATAATTCTGCTTATGTAGGTAACAATGCTGAGGCTATAGCTATAAGTGTTCAAAGACCAATTTCAGGAAGTGTCCTTGTAACAAGTGACGTGGCAAGAGAGATTATGAAAGAAATTCAAAAAGAGTATCCAAATATTAAGATTGAAATATCAGATACTCAGCGAAATCTTATAGAAACTTCAAATGACAATATGTTAGAAGCTTTAAGGGATGCAATATTTTATACATTATTGGTGCTGCTCTTATTTTTAGCAAATTTAAGGTCGCTTCTAGCTGCTGCTATTTCAATTCCTATGGTCTTTTTTGGGACTATTGCATATTTGTATATTACAGGAAATGAACTGAATATTGTAATATTTACCGCTATAATCTTAGCTCTTGGGATGCTTACAGATGATGCAGTTGTGGTATTGGAGAATATCGAAAGACATATGCAAGAGGGAGATGAAAATGCTATATATAATGGGACTAAAGAGGTTTTAAAGCCAGTATTTGCAGGGACATTTTCTACAATAGTGGTAATTTTTCCTTTAATGTTTGTTGGAGGATATCCTGAGAAGATTTTTAAACCTTTAGTAGAGACTTTAATTGTATCACTTTTAATTTCATGGTTTGTTTCAATTACTTTTATTCCAAAACTTGCAGTATATCTATACAAAAATGGTACAGAAAAATTAAAAATAGAGAGGTTTTTTGAAAAACTTTATCAAAATACATTTGCAAGACTAATTCCAAGTTATATTCAAATACTTTTATTTTCACGCAAACACTTTATAAGAAGAATATTGCTTATAGCAGGGGCTATAATGTTGTTAGTGATTACTGTAAAAAATGTAGCACCTACAGCTGGTAGAGACTTAATGCCTCCAATGGATACTGGTATAATGAAAGCAAATTTTGAATTTTCTGCAAATTTAAATGTAGATGAGACAAAAAATAGAATAAAACCACTATTACAATGGCTAAATAGTGAGCCTTGGGTATTAAAAACTTCTATTTCAATTGGTACAGAAAAAGGAGTATTATCACTTGGAGCTAATGGAGGAGGAAATAGTGTAAGTATGACAATTATTGCAACTGATAGATTTCATCGTAACAAAACCATCTGGCAATTAGAACAAGACCTAAGAGACAAAATCGCTTCATTAAAAGGTGTTAAAGACATAGCAGTATTTGATTATGGTGCAACTGCTTTATCTACTATTAAAGCACCTCTTGATGTTCAATTTAGAAGTGATAATTTAGACGAACTTCCTAATTTAGCTAAGCAAGCTAAAAAAGCCTTATATGAAGTAAAGGGTCTTACTACCATTAAACAGAGCTGGGATAAAGATTTTCAAGAGGTAGTAATAAAAATAGATACTAATAAAGCCCTTTATTATGGAGTAACTCCTCTTGATATTATTTCACAAATTGCATTGAAAGACCAAGGAATTGTTATATATGCTTATACATCAATGAAGTCGGATTTAATAAGGGTTAGATTTGATAAAAATATTGAAAAAAATATTCAAATTCTAAAAACAATTCCTATTATTACAAAAAAAGGAGAAATTACATTAGGAGATATTGCAAAAATTGATACTCAATTTACATATTCAAAAATTGACAGATACAATCTAAAATATGCAATTGACTTAGAAGGTTATAGAAATACAAGACCTATAAGTAAAATTACTGATGATAGTAATGAAATTTTAAAATCTCACAATATAAACAACTACTATCAAATGGGTGATATAAAAGAGATGAATAATGCCTTTAGTAGACTTTTTAGTGCCATTGCAGTTGGGATAATATTGCTAATACTTACATTAATGGTAGTTTACAGGTCTTTAAAGCTATCTATAATTATGATAATTGTATTGCCTTTATCGTTAATAGGTGCACTTTGGAGTTTAATTATTGCTGGAAAACCTCTATGTATGCCAAGTATGGTCGGTATTTTATTGTTATTTGGAATAATTATTAAAAACTCGGTATTATTGATAGATTTTTATAATGAGTTTAGAAAAGTTGGGAATTTACCTTTTGAATCAGCTATAATGAGCGTAAAAACAAGGTTTAGACCAGTTATGATGACTGCTTTTAGCACAATTGCGGGAATGATTCCAATAGCACTCGAACAAGCTATAGGACTTGAAAGATTATCACCAATTGCAGATGTTGCAATAGGAGGACTTTTAGTAGGAACTATTTTGACACTTATTTATATTCCAATGTTTGCATATATAGTTGATAAAAAATAAAAAGCTCATTTGAGCTTTTTAGCTAAGTAAATTCATTAAATTTTGTTGTGATATATTGAATTGATGAGCTTGTGCAAGTATAGTTGCGTTTAGTTTTATTTCATTGTTTTTTAAATCCATAACACTTTTTGCAATATTAACTTCATTTTGAGATTTTGAGTTTGATAAATTTACGACATAATTTGCTAAATTGTCTACTTTTGATGTGGCTTCATTTTGGAATGCACCAATATTGCTTCTTGCATTATTTAGAGCTTTTTCAAAATCATCAATATTATCCACTGAGAAACTTGGCATAGATGTATTGACACTTATTCCGTTAAAATTAAATTCTCCAAAAACACTTTTTTCATTATAAGTAGTTTGATTCAAAATATCATTAATATTTTGGACATATTTTTGTATTTCAGTATTGATTGCTGATAAATTATCGCTATTTAATGTAGCATTATTTGCTGCTACTTGAAGAGTTTTAATATTATTTAAATTATCACTGATTGAGTTTAATGCCCCGTCTGCTATTTGCATAAAACCAATTGCTTCATTGAAATTATTTATCTCCTGCATAGATGTATCTATTTCAGAATTAAATACATCTTGGACAAAATTATTTACAGTTTCGTTAACTTTTGCTGGATTTGCTATTTTTTCTATATTTTCATTAACTTTATTTAAGTTATTATTGATATAATTAGTTAAAGTATTGATTTTCATTTGAAACCCCCTTAAATGTTCTATATATATTATACCACATTTTTGATAAAATTTAAGAAAACTTTAAGGCTATTTTATGATTAGAATTAGACATTTAAAAAAAGTATTTGGAACAAAAGAAGTCTTAAAAGATGTAAACTTAGATATTGAAGATGGAAAGATTACTTATATTTTGGCACTCTCTGGACAAGGAAAATCAACAGTTGTTAAACATATAGTAGGGCTTCTTAAGCCTACAGCCGGTGATATTTGGGTAGATGATATAAATGTAGCAAAGGTTGATTTGAAAACTTTATACGAAATTAGAAAAAAAGTTGGGTTTACTTTTCAAGCAGGAGCACTTTTTGATAGTATGACTATTTATGAAAATGTAGCTTTTCCTTTAAGAGAACATACAAAAATGAAAGAAAAAGAAATAAAAAAAAGAGTTTTTGATACTCTTGAGATGGTAGGTTTAGAAGCTAAAAGGGTTGCTTTTCTTTATCCTCATGAACTTAGTGGTGGTATGAGAAAAAGAGCGGCAACAGCCAGGGCAATAATACTAAAACCTAAATATATCCTTTATGATGAACCAACAAGTGGTTTAGATCCAGTTATAAGTGATAGAGTTACAAGAATGATTATGGACTTGAATAAAAATCATAATATTACAAGTGTTGTAATTTCACATGATTTGAAAGAAACTTTTAAAAGTGCAGATTATATTGCTTTTTTATATAACGGTGAAATAATAGAATATGCAGATGTGGAAGGCTTTAAAAACTCTAAAAACCATATAGTTAGAGCTTTTATAGAAGGAAACAGTGAAATGTTTGAAAAAATATCCCAAGGAGTTTAGATGAAAAAGTTTTTTATTTTGTTAGGCGCGATAGTTTTATTTGCTTTTAATGCAAGAGTAGAACCTTTTGATGTGTTTTTGATTAAATCTAGCGTGGCAGGAAGTGTAACAGCTATTAAAAAAGAAGTAGAAGCAAAAGAGTATAAAGGAATTATAGTAAAAATTGATGATAAACAAGAACAAATTGAACTAAAAAATTTAAAAACTCAAGCAAAGTTCTTAAAAGAAGAGATAAAAAATCAAGAATTAATAGTAAAAAGAAAATATGATACATATAAAAGGTATGAAGAACTAAAAACAAAATCTCTTGATGAAAAGAATATTAAGTTTTATGATTATATAAGTGCGAAAAATCAGTTAATAAACTTAAAGACTCAGCTAAATAATACTTTGAGTTCTATTGAGAAATTAAAAGATACAATTAATAAAAAAAATATTATTGTTAATGGGTATATAAATAAAATTTTGGTAAATAAGGGAGATTATATTGCACCTGGTACACCAATAGTTGAAGTAGATGATATTAAAAAACAAAAATTAGTAATTTATGTTCCAATTGATGAAATTGAAAATATTAAAAATAAAAAAATTTATATAAATAATAAACCAAGTAATTTTAGAGTGTATAAAGTTTGGGTTGTACCTGATAGTAAGTATATAACAAGTTATAAAGTAGAATTAATTGGGAGCGGATTAAAACTTGGAGAAATTGTAAAGGTAAGCTTTAAGTAATTAAAACAAAGAAGGAGTAGAATAGTCCTCTTCTTTGTTTGAACTTTTTATTAATTCTCCAATTTCATCTATGTATAAAAAATCAGGAAATTCTATTTCCATTCCTAGTTCATTATAAAAAATTGCTTTATCTCCTCTTATTTCACAAAACTCTAATACATCATCATTGTATAAAATTTTATCTCCTCTTTTTAATTCGTATACTTTCATTCCCACTCTTCTATTATATTTTTAAATATTTTAGACAGTTTATCTACCTCATCTTTTGAGGTTCTCTCATTTGGAGCATGAATTGTGTCGTTTTTTACACCAAATTCCACTACTTTTATGTCATATTTTGCAAAAAACCTTGCATCACTTGTACCACCTGCAGTTGAGTGTTTTGGAGTAATACCTGTTATTTTTTTTATTGCTTTATCTAATGCTTTTACTACTTTTGTGTTAGGGTCTGTTATAAAAGGTTCAGCACTTTGTTTTAACTCAAGTGAATACTTTAAGTTTTTAAAGTTCTCTTCAATATATTTTTTAATTTTTTCAATGTTTGTTTGAGTATTGTTTCTCACATTAAACATCATTTGAAGTTCACCTGGAGTTACATTTGTAACTTTCATACCAGCTCTTATATCAGTGATTACAAGTTTGCTAGGAGCAAAATATTCATCTCCATTATCTAAATTAATACCTGCAATATTAGGTAATATTTTTGCTATTTGATGAATCGGGTTTATCGATTTTTCAGGGTATGCTGCATGTCCTTGAAGCCCTTTTAGTGTTAGATAGCCATTAATTGATCCTCTTCTACCAATTTTAATGGCATCACCAAAAACTTCTTCACAAGTTGGCTCAGCTACTATCGCAAAGTCAGGTAAAAGATTTTTGTCTTTTAAAATTTCTAGCATATATCTTGTACCCCAAATTGCATCACCTTCTTCATCACTTGTAATAAGAGCAGATAGTGTTCCATTAAAGTTTTTTGCGTTTTTCATAGCCCATAGAAATGCTGCAAGGCCACTTTTCATATCTTGAGTACCTCTTGCATATATAAATCCATCTTTTTCAGTAGGATTGAAAGGGTTAGTTTGCCAACCATTTCCTGGTGGTACTACATCTATATGTCCACCAAAACATAGATGTTCACCTTCACCAAATTTTTTAAAAATAAATAAATTTTTAACTCCTTCTTTTTCATTTTCAATTACTTCAAAATCATTAAGATATTCTTTTATAAACTTTATTGCTCCTGCATCGTTTGGTGTGATTGAAGGAAAAGATAATAGTTTTTTAAATAAAGTTATAATATCCATTATTATCCTTTTTTTGTTTTTGCATAAGTTTACCATATTGTTAGTGAAAAGATTAAAGTTATATATTAGATGTTATTTTTTAAAGTTTTCAATCATATATAAGTAATCTTTTAAATTTTCAAATCGGTGATTCCCTCCATATTCTACAATTATACCAATTCCAAAATACCTAAGAACTTATATATAATAACTTTATGAGAGTAGTAAAATATAAAGAATTAATAAAAGAGAGTGTAGAAGAGTTGGAGGAGTTGTTAAGAAAAGAGAAAGATGAGAGAATTTACAAAAGAATAAAAGTTATTTATCTATTAAAGAAAACCCCAAATATTCAATTAAAAGATGTAAGTGAGAAGTTGGATATAAGCATACAATCAGTAAAGAAATATTGGGGATTATACAGAAGAGGAGGAATAGAGAATTTAAAACTTAATTATAAAGGGAGAATACCAAGATTAAATAAAGAAGAGTTTGAGAAATTCAAAGAAAAAGCAAAAGAAGGGTTTGATAGTCTAAAATCAATGCAAGAATGGATAAAGAAGGAATATAACAAAGAATTATCAATAAAAACAATAAGTTATTGGTGCAAGAAATTAGGTATTAAAAAAAAAGGGCAGACCTTCGAATATTAATAAAGATGAGAATAAAGTAAAAGAGTTTAAAGAGAGAAGAATTAAAGAAATAGTAGAGAATAATCCAAATGCAAGAATAATATTTTATGATGAGAGTAGATTTGGGTTGATAACAGATGTAGGAAGGAAATGGACAGCAAAAGGAATAAAGCCAATAATATCATATCAACAGAAATATGAATATTTTTATTTATATCAAGCAACAGATATAAAAAGTGAAGAAGATTTTTCAATGTATATGTCACATTTAGATAGTATTTGTTTTAATGAATATTTAAAAAACTTAAGTGAAAAATTTAGAAATGATAATATAGTTTTAATAATGGATAATGCGAATTTTCATAAATCTAAAAAACTTGATATTCCAAAAAATATAAAAATTGAATATCTTCCTCCATATTCGCCAGAGTTAAATCCACAAGAGAGAAGATTTGAAGATATAAAGAAATTTTTAAAAAATATAATATTTAAAACAATAGAAGAATTAGAAAAAAAGTTGAAGAAATTTTACTTTCATATACAAGTGAGCAAATCAAATCTGTGGTTTCTTATAAATATATTATAAAGGCTATGAATATATGAGAATTGGTATTACATAATGCTCACTATACAAAACAAGTAAAAGCTTCAGGATACCTTACAAGTAGTTTATATTTCGGTCAGTTTGAATCACCTATTGTTTTTCATCCTTTTGTAGATATTTTTGGGGTTCAAAAGTTCTTTAGTATTATGGGTTTTACAATGGTGATAATGATAACCTTTTATTTTTTAATGAAAAAGAAAAATTGAGAAAAAATTACCTTATTAGAGATTAAGGATCAAAGTATTGTAAAATAACTCTTTATTTAAAGGGGTAGATAAGCAATTAATGAAAGAAATTTTAGCTACTTTATAAGTATTAATAGGTTTAATCTATAGTCTCAAAAGATTAATAGAATTTTGAATTGTTTCTTTTATTTTAATATTAAAAGAGTTTTTTGTGCTTTGTTATTTTTTTGAGACTTATTTAGTCAATATTAAATGATATATATGCAATTGAATTTTTCATAATGTTTTGTTATAATCTAAGTTACTACTGCAGCTGCAAGTTATGCTACAATAAGTAAAAAAATGGAGTGTTGATGATAAAAAATCACGAAGAGTATAAAAAAGCAGTTGAACTTTTAAAAAAATGGGCATATTATTATTATGTGCTTGATAATCCACTTGTAACGGATGAAGAGTATGATAAATTATATAAAGAAGTTGAAGAATATGAAACACAAAATCCTGATAAGATTGACCCATCTTCTCCAACTAGGAGGGTTGGAGATGTAGTACTTGAAGGGTTTAAAAAATTAAAACATTTAACACGTATGTGGTCAATGGAAGATGTGTTTGATGAGAGTGATTTTAAAGAGTGGGTGAATAGAGTTATAAAACTTAATAAGAATAATTTTAGTTTTTATATTGAGCCTAAATTTGATGGAGCTAGTTTAAATCTTATATATAAAGATGGGAAGTTAATAAAAGCAGGGACTAGAGGTGATGGAGAAATAGGAGAAGATGTAACATTAAATGCAAGAACTATAAAAACTATACCGCTTGAGATTGAATATAAAGGTTTAATAGAAATAAGAGGTGAGGTAGTAATTAAAAAAGAAGATTTTGATAAATTAAATGAAGAGAGAGTCAAAAAAGGTGAGCCTACGTTTGCAAATCCAAGAAATGCAGCAGCAGGAAGTCTTAGACAGTTTGATCCAAAAATTACAGCAAGTAGACCTTTACTATTTTATCCTTGGGGAGTAGGGTATCCTATAGAAGTATTAAATAATAATGAATACACTACTCAGTATGAAAAAGATAAGCTAGAGTTTATAAAAAAATTCAAAACGTATAAAAACTTGATGGATTTTGTATATTCTCTTGGGTTTAAAGAACCACCAAAAAGAGAAGAGTGTAAAACAGTTGACTGTGTGCTTAAAAAATATAATGAATTTATAGAAATTAGAGATAATTTACCGGTAATGCTTGATGGTATGGTAGTAAAAGTAAATGAACTTGAATTACTTGAAGAATTAGGGTATACAACAAAGTATCCAAGATGGATGGTAGCATATAAGTTTCCTGCTATTGAAAAAGAGACAACTTTAAAAGATATTATAGTACAAGTTGGAAGGACTGGAGTTTTAACACCTGTTGCAGTGTTAGAACCTGTTGAAATTGGCGGGGTAGTGGTAGAGAGAGCGACTTTGCATAATTTTGATGAAATTGAAAGATTAGATATAAGAATCGGAGATAAAGTAATAATTATTAGAAGTGGTGATGTGATTCCAAAGATTACTAAAGTTTTATATCATAAAAGAAAAGGTAATGAAAAGAAAATTTCTAGACCTAAAAACTGTCCTGTATGTGGAGCTGAAGTATTAGATGAAGGAGCAATTATAAAATGTCAAAATCTTTCATGCCCTGCAAGGGTAGTAAATACAATAGTTTATGCGGCAAGTCGAAACTCTCTTGATATAGAAGGACTTGGGGAGAGTGTTGCTAGAACACTTTATGAAAATGGGCTAGTAAAAGATATCACTGATTTATTTAATTTAAAAGTAGAAGATTTAGAAACTTTGCCTCTTTTTGCAAGAAAAAAAGCTGAAAATTTAGTAAATGCTATAAAAAAAGTAAAAGGGATTGAGTGCTTTAGATTCGTCAATGCTTTAGGAATTGAGCATATTGGTGAAGTTGCTAGTAAAAAAATATGTGATACTTTTGGAATTGATTTTTACAAATATGATCCAGAAGAGTTTTATAAAATTGAAGGTTTTGGACCTGAAATGGTTAAATCAATTGCTGAATATGTTAGAGTAAATAAAGAAAAACTAAAAAAGTTAATAGAATTAATTCAGCCAAAAAACCCTGAAAAAAAAGAAATTCAAAGCCCGTTTACTGGAAAAACGGTTGTTTTAACCGGAACTATGAGTAAACCTAGAAGTGAAATAAAAAAAATACTAGAAAACCTTGGTGCAAAAGTTACAAATAGTGTTTCTAAAAAAACAGATTTTGTAATTGTTGGAGAAGACCCGGGAAGTAAATATGAAAAAGCTAAAAAACTTGGAGTTATTATTTTAAAGGAAGAAGAAATGTGGAAAATGATAGGAGAAGCTGATGGCAACGAGAATTGAATTTCAGAATGAAATAGACATTTTATTGCCAAAGCTTTATAAAGTTATTTTACTTAATGATGATTATACAACTTTTGATTTTGTTATAGAAATATTAAAAACTGTTTTTGGTAAAACTGAAGAAGAAGCTATTAATTTAACGCTCAAAGTGGATAGAGAAGGCAAAGCAGTTGTTGGAGTCTATCCATATGAGATAGCAGAAATGAAAGTAAATAAAGTTCATACTTTAGCACGAAATGCTGGTTATCCACTTAGAGCTAGAATAGAGGAGGAATAGATGCAAATTACTGAAACTTTAAGAAAAATACTAAATGAAATTGTAATGGAGGCAAAACGCAGGAAAAATGAGTATATTACAGTTGATCATGCGTTTTATGTTTTATTAAAAGATAAAAATATTCGTGCTATTTTGGAAGATGTAGGTGTTGATATTGATTATATTAGAAGAGGACTTGATTATTATCTTGATACTTATATTGAAAAAGTACCGGTTGAGACAACTCCGACAGAAACTCTAAATTTTCATAGAGCAACTGAAAGAATGTTTAAACATATTTCAGGGATAAATAAGCCTTATGCTGATGAAATTGACTTTTTTGTAGCACTTCTTGAAGATGAGACAAGTTATGCAACTCAGCTTTTAAGAGAGTTTGGAATTGAAAAAGTAGAAATTGTTGAATATGTAACAGAAATTAAAGATTTAGAAGAGACAAAAAAAATAAATAAAAAAGAAAGTATATTAAATGAATTTACAATAGAGCTTACTTCTATTGCAAAATATTTTGATGATGTTATAGGAAGAGAGAAAGAAATTGATAGAGTTATGCAAATTTTAGCAAGAAGAAAGAAAAATAACCCTATTTTAGTAGGAGAACCTGGTGTTGGAAAAACGGCAGTAGTTGAAGGTCTTGCTAAAAAAATAGCGCTAAAAGAAGTACCAGAAATTCTTAAAGGTAAAAAAATATATTCGCTAGACATGGGAAGTTTGGTAGCTGGTACTAAATATAGAGGTGAATTTGAAAAAAGAATGAAAGCAATTTTAGAAGAACTTAAAAAAGAAAATGAACCTATTTTATTTATTGATGAAATTCATATGATAGTTGGAGCTGGAGCTGCAGGTGATAGTAAAATGGATGTAGCAAACTTATTAAAACCAGCTCTTGCAAGAGGTGAGATTAGATGTATTGGAGCTACTACATATGAAGAGTATAAAAATCATTTTGAAAAAGATAGAGCACTTAATAGAAGATTCCAAAAGATAGATATAAAAGAACCAAGTATTGAAGATACTATAAAAATTCTTGAAGGTTTGAAATCTCGGTATGAAGAGTTTCATAATGTAAGATATTCAAGAGAAGCAATAAAATCAGCAGCAATCTTGGCTAAGAAATATTTAAGAGAAAAATTTTTACCTGATAGTGCTATTGATTTGATTGATGAAGCAGGGGCAAAATATAAACTAAGAGGTAAAAAGTTAATAACAAAAAGTGATATTGAAAGCATTGTAGCAAGCATAGCAAATATTCCAAAAGAGAGTGCAACTCAAAATGAGATTGAAAAACTAAAAAATCTTGAAACTAACTTAAAATCTAAAGTATTTGGTCAAGATGAGGCAATAAAAGAATTAGTTAAAGTAATAAAAAGAAAAAAAGCAGGACTTACTCGAGAAGATAAACCTATTGGAAGTTTTCTTTTTGTAGGGCCAACAGGTGTTGGTAAGACGGAAATTGCAAAACAACTAGCCTTACTTTTAGGTGTAAACTTTTTGAGATTTGATATGAGTGAGTATCAAGAAAAGCATTCAGTTGCAAAACTTATAGGCTCACCTCCTGGTTATGTTGGATATGAAAAAGGAGGACTTTTAACTGAAGCTATAAGAAAAAATCCTCATACTGTATTACTTTTAGATGAGATAGAAAAAGCACATCCTGATATTGTTCAGATTTTGCTTCAAGTTATGGATAATGCTACTTTAACAGATAATGATGGAAGAAAAGCAGATTTTAGAAATGTGATTTTAATTATGACAAGTAATCTTGGAGTTGGTGAAGGAAATGCGCCTGGATTTATGCAAGAGTTTTCTGAATTTAAAGAAGAGGCAATTCATAGATTTTTTGCTCCTGAATTTTTAAATAGACTCGATGCTATTGTTAGGTTTAAGCCTTTAAGTAAAGACTCGATATTACTTGTAGTTGATAAATTTATAAATGAATTACAAGATAAGTTAGCAAATAAAAAAGTAAAAATAAAGCTTACAAAAAGAGCAAAAGAAGCTCTTGCTAAAAAAGGTTATTCAGTAACTTTAGGTGCAAGGCCACTTGCAAGAGTCATTGAGGAAAATATCGTAGAACCATTAAGTGAAGAAATACTTTTTGGAGATTTAAAAAGCGGTGGAAAAGTAAAAATAGATTATGTTAGAGATAAATTTATACTAAAGAGAGAAAATGATAAAAGTAAGTGAAATACCTCCTTTATATCTACTTGATAATTATGAGTTTCCTTCACCATATGAACCTTTTGAAGATGGTTTTGTAGGTGCAAGTTATGACTTGCACCCTAAACGTCTTCTTGAAGGGTATTCAAATGGTTTTTTTCCGTGGTATCAAGATGAAGATGGACTTTATCATTGGTTTGTTTTAAATGAAAGAATGCTTTTAAAAACAGATGAAGTTAAAACTACAAAAAGGCTGAGACAAAAATTAAGAAGTTCTAAATGGGAATTTAAAATAAATACCCGGTTTGATGATGTAATTAGAATGTGTAGTAAAGTAAAAAGAAAGTTTGAAAGTGGAACATGGATAAATGAAGGTTTTATTGAAGCTTATACTGAACTTCATAGACTTGGGTACGCTATGTCTGTTGAGAGTTATTATGAAGGTGAGCTTGTAGGAGGTTTTTATGGAGTAGCTATAAATAAATATTTTAGTGGTGAGAGCATGTTTCATATAAAACCAGACGCTAGTAAATTGGCACTTATTTATTTTTGTAATGTTTTAAAAGAAAATGGTATTGAATATATAGACTGTCAAGTCCCTAGTGAACATCTTGGAAGAATGGGAGGAAAGGTGTATAAAAAGCAAGAATTTATACCAATAATTCAAAAAGCCGCAAAAGGATATATAGATGAAAACATTAAAAGAGTGGAGTGTCTTAATTGAACTTGTAAAAACAAAAACTGGATCTTTTTTATATAAAATTAATCTAGATGAAAATCATTACTTTCTAGAACAAAATCCTCTAAAAGATTCAAAATATGGTGTTGCTTATAGAGAATTAAAACAAAAGCTTCCTGAATTTTATATGTTTTGGGAAATAAAAGATGAAAATTATACAGGAAGAGTTTTAACTGCTAGAATAAGTGATAAAAATGAACTTGACGAGTTTATAGAGAATTTAATAGGAGATCAATTTAAAACTTAACTAAAAATTTTTATAACTTTTCCTACTATTTCTATATCATTTGCTAAAACAGTTTCAACTGGATAAATTTTATTATCTGAGATTAGTTCAATTTCACCGTTACTTTTTAGGTTTACTCTTTTTACGAAAGTTCCGCTGCTTGTAGAAATTACAAAAATTCCACCGTTTGCAATATTTTTATCATTGCGGTTTATGAAAATAATGCTTCCATCTTTAATGGTTGGTTCCATTGAATCACCAATTACATGAATGGCATCAAGATTTTTATCAATTAGCTTTTTGTCTATATAAAGTATTTCATAATTTTCATCAAAATTTATAGCACCTCCACCTGCACTTGCATTTATATTTTTAAAATATTTTATAACAGAAAATTTATCAGTATTTTTTACAATTTCTTCACTATTTTGGTCGAATAGTAACCAGTTTATTGATATTTTTCTTGTTGCACAAAAGTAGGCAATTTCTTCATAGGGAATCTTATTTCTTTTTTTTAACATTGATAGATTTTCGGGAGTGAGATTTAGAGCTTTTGCTACATCTTTATTAAGGATTTTTTCTTTGTTTAATTCTATTGATAATATGTCTTTTATTTTATCAATTATTTTTTCAAAACTCATTGATATCCTTAACAATTTGTTAACTTATTAAGAATAATTATATATTTTTGTTAATATTTTGTCAACTTAAAAATTGAAAATTGAGAATGGAGAATTATTAAAATGAAAAGTGAAAAATTTAAAATGAAGAAATTTGTCCTATTATCGTAGGGTATGTTCGATTACCATTTTTATGATGGTCTGAATGGTCTGGGTGGAGAATTTAGAATGAGCATAATAACTAATGACTAAAAAGGAGCAGTTTTGAAAATACATATTGATTTAGATTCTTTTTTTGTATCTGCTCATAGGATTAAAGATAAAAGCTTAATAAATAAACCTGTAGTAGTTGTTAAAAGGAGTGATAAGGAAATTTTTAAAAATATAAATACAAAATATTTTACTATGAATAAAGGTGCTTTTACTGGTGATCTGATAGCATATAACAAAGAGTATAATAAAAACTATTTTTTAGAGAACGGAAAAGTTAGAGGAATTGTTGTAACGGCAAGCTATGAAGCAAGAGAACTTGGCATAAAAACAGGAACTACTTTAGCACAGGCTCTTAAAATTTATCCGAATTTAATAGTCATAGCCCCAAATTATAAACTTTATCATTTACTTTCATATAAATTAAAGCTTTTCCTTAGAAAAAAAGTTCCAGTTATTGAACAATATAGTATAGATGAGTTTTTTGGAGATTTGCAAGGTTGGATTGATGATGAAAATATTGAGTTTTTTATAAAAGATTTAAAAAATGAAGTTTGGGAGAAGTTTTCTTTGCCTGTATCTATTGGAGCTAGCAAGAGTAAATGGATTGCAAAACTTGCTACTTCTTTTGCTAAGCCTAATGGAATTAAAGTTGTTAGGAATGTTAATGAATTTATAGAAAATATTCCTATTAATAAGTTCCCAGGGATTGGTAAAAATATAGAAAAAAAGTTAAAAGAAAAAGGAATTGTAACTTTAGGAGATGTTAAAAGAAATAAAGAGTATTTTTATTCTTGGGGAAAGAATGGAGTTACCTTATATAATAGAGTTTGTGGAATAGATGAAGAAAATGTTATTGAAAATGAAGATAGAAAAAGTATTGGGATTTCAAGAAGATTTGATCCTGTTTTTAGACGCTCTGAAGTAATTAGAAGAGTGCATATACTTTGTAGATATCTTGCTTTTTTGATAACGAAAAAAAGAGTAAATCCTACATTTTATTATTTAAAGATAAAATATAAAAATGGAAAAAAATCAAAAGCACACATAAAAATTTCAAGAATTTTTAACGAACTGACATTAAAAGAAATTATGAGTATTCTTTTTTATAGAGCAGATATAGAAGATGAAGCTATTGTTAGTATAAGTTTAGTTACTAGTAGATTTAAAAAGGAAAGTAATTTATTTGATTTTGAAAAAGATAAAAGATATGAAAAGTTAAATGAAGCTATTTATAAAATAAGAAATAGATATGGCCTCTCTTCAATAATAAATGCTAATGAGATAATTTAGAATAAAAGAAATTATAAACACCAATAAAATAATAATAAAAAAATTTAGTAATTTTTTAAAAAGTTCTTTTGGGGCTGAAAAGTAGACTATGCTTAATTTAAAAATAGTATTTGATAAGCTTGCTATTACTATTCCTAAGCTTGCATTAATTAATGAAATTTCTTTTTTTGCAAGAGATGAAAGAGATAAAGTAATAGCATCAACATCAGTTAATCCAGATATAAAAGAGATTATATAAATTCCTACATTGCCATATTTGTTGCCTATATAATAAGTTAGTGAATAAATTAGTGCAAATATTATTGCAAATTTTATTGCTTCATTAAGTTCGATAGGGTTTTTTTTAATAATTGAAGGAGTTTGAACACTTGATTTACAGTTTTTATAAAATCTATAAGATAAAAAAACACCTATTATAGTTGTAAAAAGATATGGAAACGCTAAAAATAATGCTAGTTTTTGGTTTATTAAAAGAATTTCAACAAAAACTCTTGTAAACATTATAGTATTTGCAATAGCAATTGCAGCAGCATAGGTAAAAATGGTATGGTTTTTTAGTTTTGAATATATTTTACTAAGAGAATATGTAACAGCTGTACTACTTGCAAATCCACCAGCTGCGCCTATTAGCAATATCCCATATTTTTCACCTACAAATTTAATGGCTAGATATCCTAAAAAAGATAGAGAGGAAATAATTACAGCCATTAACCAAGTTTTATAAGGGTTTATATAATAAACCATCTTGTCAGGAAGATATGGTAAAACTAAGAAAGTTATAGCAAAAAGTAAAATTGCTGCGTTTATATCTTTGCTTGATAGTTTTGATTCTACTGTTTTTAATGTTGTTTTTAGGTTTAATAAAAAAATAAGCACTATAGTAGTAATTATTGCAAAAATGTAGAGTTTTTCATATATTAAAATACCTATAATAAATGCTATTAAAGCACTAAAATTGGTAGTTGTGCCTTGTTTATTATAATGATAAACTTTTAGAAAATATGCTACTGCACTTAATAAAATAACCCCAAAGAAAGTTAAATAAACAAAAAATTGAAATCTTTCGTTAATAAAAGCACTTAAATATCCAAGAAGTGAGATTAAACCAAAAGTTCTGCTTCCTGCAAATCCTTTTTCGTTTTGAGTTTTAAAGGAGATATTTCTCTCAAGTCCTATTAAAAATCCTAAGACAATAGAAAGTATTATAGATTTTAAAAATTCCATATCCATTTTTTATTCCTTTAAAATATTATAACTTATTTTTTTGATAAAATTATGAAAAAAAAGGTAGAATTTGAGAAAAGCTATTGCATTTACGGGCCCAAGTAACTCAGGTAAAACTACATTAATAGAAAAAATTGCAAAAAGACTTATAACTTCATACAAAATCGCAATAATAAAAAATGATCCATCAGATAAGGCTAAGTTTGATCAAGAAGGAAAAGACAGTTTTAGATTTTTTAATACAGGTGCTGAGGTTGTTGTAACCTCTCCAAATAGGACTACTTATTTTTCTCATCGTCAAAAATCTCTTAATGAGATAGTAGATATGATAAATGATTTTGATATTTTGCTTGTTGAAGGATTAAAATATCTTCCCTTGCCAAGACTTGCAGTATTTAGAGGTGAAGTTGATGAGAGTTACTTTAGATATATTAAAGCAGTAGCTATTGATGATAGTATTGATAAAAGTAAAATACCTGAGAATATAGAAATACTTGATTTGAATAATATAGATGAGGTGATAGATTGGATTTTAAGAAATGCTGAAGATATTTAGATTGATTGAGTATGGAGAGTAAAACAAAGGAGAAATAATGACAGAAATTATAAAAGCGATAGAAAATATTGCAGTTGAAATTTATGAAGCAATTAAAACAAAAGATACTGGAAAAGTAGAGTCAGAAAATGCAAGTGGCGATATTCAAGTAAAACTTGATGTAATAAGTGATGAAATAGTAGAGAAAAATTTATTAAAAGTAAAAAGTGTAAAAGAGATTATGAGTGAAGAAAAAGAAAAGCCTGTTAGTAAAAATAATGGAACATATTTAGTAGCTTACGATCCGTTAGATGGAAGTAGTTTAATTGATGTTGATTTGAGTGTTGGAAGTATTTTTGGAATTTATGAGGGTGAGTATAGTGCAGAGAACATAAAAGCAGCAGTTTATGTTGTTTATGGTCCAAGAGTTGAGATGGTTGTTGCAAAAGATGTAGTAAAATTATTTAGACTTAATGAAAAAGAAAAACATTTTGAATTTGTAAAAGAATTAAAACTTAAAGAAAAAGGAAAAATTATAGGCCCTGGAGGCACCCAAAAAAATTGGTTTGAATTTCATAAAGAAATGATAGATAGTTTATTTAAAGAAGGATATAGATTAAGATATAGTGGTGGAATGGTGCCGGATTTACATCAAATTTTATTAAAAGAAGGGGGACTTTTTGCGTATCCTGCAACTACTGATAAATTAAAAGGTAAGCTTAGAAAGCTTTTTGAAGTTTTTCCATTTGCTTATGTTTATAAAAAAGCAGGAGGTGAGGCTGTTGATGGATTTGTAGATTTATTAACACTTAAATGTAATGGGTATCATGATACTACTCCTTGCTTTTTTGGTAGTAAATATGAAATAAATAAAGTTTTAGAAACTTATGAAAAAAATAAAGAAAAGTTAAAGGGATAAACATGGCGGATTGTAAAACATACTATTTAACTACACCGATTTATTATGTAAACGATGTTCCACATATTGGACATGCATATACTACAATAATAGCTGATGCTATTGCGAGATATAGTAGACTAAAGGGAATTGATACATTTTTTTTAACAGGTACTGATGAACATGGTCAAAAAATAGAAGAAGCAGCAAAGAAAAGAGGTAAATCTCCAAAAGAGTATGCTGATGAAATTAGTGCAAAATTTAAAGAATTATGGGATGAGTTTGAAATAAGTTATGATAAATTTATTAGGACTACTGATCCTGAACATAAAAAAGGTGTTCAAAAAGCATTTCTTGATATGTATAAAAAAGGAGATATTTATAAAGACTACTATGAAGGACATTATTGTGTAAGTTGTGAGAGTTTCATTGCACCAAGTCAACTTGTCAATGATGAGCTATGTCCTGATTGCGGAAAACCTACAAGAATAATTAAAGAAGAGTCATACTTTTTTAAACTTTCAAAATATCAAGATAAACTTTTAGATTGGTTAAAGAATAAAAAACCAATTTTACCTGAAGCTAAAGCTAATGAGGTTATTAGATTTGTAGAAGAGGGGCTAAAAGACCTTTCAATTACTAGAACTTCGTTTGAGTGGGGTGTAAAGCTTCCACAAGAGATTAATGACCCAAAACATGTAGTTTATGTTTGGTTGGATGCATTGTTTAATTATCTTACGGCTCTTGGATATGGAAGTGATGATGATAGTTTAGTACAAAAACATTGGCCTGCAAGACTTCATATTGTTGGAAAAGATATATTGAAATTTCATGCTGTTTATTGGCCAGCGTTTTTAATGAGTATAGGATATGAGTTGCCAAAAAAAATAGCAGCTCATGGATGGTGGACAAGAGATGGTGAAAAGATGAGTAAAAGTAAAGGCAATGTGATTAATCCAAAAGAAGTGGCTGATGCATATGGAATTGAAAACTTTAGATATTTTCTACTTAGAGAAGTACCATTTGGTGCGGATGGAGATTTTAGTGAAAAAGCTCTTATAGATAGAATCAATAATGATCTTGGAAATGACCTTGGAAACCTATTAAATAGAATTATTGGAATGGCATATAAGTATTTTGATGGAAAAGTTGAAAGTCAGAGTGTTCTTAAATATTATGCTAATGAATTAAATGAAGCAAGAGAGATAGTTAAAGATTTAGAAGAAACATATCTTTGGAAAATGCAAATTCATAAGTTTTTAGAAGAGTTATGGAGAGTACTAGCAATAGGAAATAAAGTAATTGATACATATAAACCATGGGAACTTATGAAAAATGGAGAAACTGAAAAAGCAGCAGCGCTAATTGGACTTATTGCAAATTTATTAGCACTTGTAGCTGTAAATCTTCATGCTTTTATGCCTAAAACTACACAAAAAATAGCTAATGCTTTAGGATTTGAGATTAATACTGAAAGTTTTAAAAAAATTATGAGTGGAGTTCTTCTTGATGACTTTACTATCCAAAAAATTCCTCCGTTATTTCCAAAAATTGAAAAACCTTTAATGAAAAAAGTAGAACCTAAAAAAGAAGAGCCACAAAATATTATTACTATTGATGAATTTTTTAAAGTGGAATTAAAAGTTGGCACGGTAATCAAAGCTGAAGAAGTTAAAAAATCAAAAAAACTACTTAGACTTGAAGTAGATTTAGGAGAAGAAAAGCCTCGTCAGATTGTAGCTGGTATTAAAGAATATTATAAACCAGAAGATCTTGAAGGAACTCAAGTGTGTGTAGTAAGTAACTTAAAACCTGCAAAGCTTATGGGGTTAGTTAGTGAAGGAATGTTGCTTGCTGCAAAAGATGAAGACGGCTTAAGCTTAATTCGTCCAGAAAATCCTAAAAAAGTTGGAACTCAAATAAAATAATGAAAATTGAAACACTTACAAACTTAATAGGGGGCGAACTTATAAATCGCCCTTATATTAGCGAAGTTGTTCATTTCACAAAAAACGTCAATGAAGTAAGTAGGGGCAGTTGTTTTTTTGTAACAAATATTTCTGATATTGCACAAGCTATAAAAAATGGTGCTTATGCAATTATAAGTGAAAAGGATATAGAAGTTTTAGATAAAGAGATAGCTTGGATAAAAGTAGATAGTTTAAAAAAAGCAATATTTAATATCTTTAAGTATGAGAATTTACAGCATAAAATATATTTAGCAGATAAGATAACCCTAATGCTTATAAAAAAAATGAATTTAGATAAAAGAGTTGTTGTTTTAGAAAAAGAAGAAGATTTTTTAAAAGCAATAAATTTAACTGAAAAATTTTTAATTATGAGTGAAAATGATGAAAGTAGAGTCTTTGCAAATACTTCAAAATTAACTTCAAAAGAACTTAATATAAATAAAATTTCGCTTTTTAAAAGTGAATTTAGAAATAGCGAGATAAATCTGCCTTTTATATATAAAAAATCATTTGAGAAAGCTATAAATTTTTTTGAAAGCAAGAGTATTAAATATACTTTAGAATTTGAGCTTGATAGATTTAGACCTGTTTTTGTTAATTCATTTTTAGAAGAAGTAGAATATGGCAAAAGTGATAAAGTAATTATAACCGGTATAAAAAATGATGAGATTTTTTTTGATGAGTTAAATTATATTATAGATAATACAAAACATGCAAAAACTATTTTTGTAAAATCTCAAAAAGAATTAAATAAAGCATTTAATTTTGCAGTGGCAGTTGACTTTGAGTTTGTGCCAATGGAAAGAAAAGAAAAAGGTCTTTTTGATGATTAAAGTTGAAAAAATAAAAGAATTAGGGAAAGGAAAATATCTTAATTTAAAAGAAGTTTTTTTTAATTATAAAGGCAAAATAAGACGTTGGGAAGTCTGCAAATCAATGGATAGCGTAGCAGTTTTGATATATGATAAAGATTTAGAATCAATTATTTTAGTAAAACAGTTTAGACTTCCTGTATATTTGAAAAATAATGATGGCTATACTTATGAGTTATGTGCTGGTATTTGTGATAAAGATAAATGTAGTTTAGAGATAGCAAAAGAAGAAGTTTTGGAAGAGTGTGGATATGATGTAGATGTTTCTAAAATTAAAAAAATTACTTCAGCTTGGGCAAGTGTAGGAAGTAATGCAGCAAGACAGAGTATATACTATGTAGAAGTTACTCAAAATGAAAAAGTAAGTAATGGTGGTGGGATAGATGATGAGGATATTGAAATTTTTGAGTTGAAGACAAGTGAAATTGAGAAATTTATATTTGATGAAAATAAAGTAATTACACCAAGTGCTAAGTTTGCTTTGCTTTGGTGGATACATTATAAAATGGAAAATGGACAATGAAAAAAGGTTAATAGAGGTTAGTAAAGGTTAGTAGGGGTTAGTAAAGGTATTAAAGGTTAGTATAGGTTATAGAGGTTATAATACTTCTAATACCTCTACAACCTCTAATACCTCAAATACACCAATATACAAATTAACAAAAAAGGACACTAATGAAACATATTTTTAGAGAGTATGATATTAGAGGTATTTTTGGTGAAGATTTAAAAGAGGATATTGTAAAAAAAATTGGCTATTTTCTTGGTAAAAAAATTGATAAAGAGTATGTTTTAATAAGTTATGATGCAAGAGTTCATTCACCTATACTTCATAATTGGCTTGTTAGTGGATTAAATAAAGCAGGAAAAAAAGTTATAAGTGCAGGGTTACTTCCAACTGGAGCAAATTATTTTGCAAACTTTAGACCACTGTGTTTGGAGAAAAAAGGAAAAACTTATGTAGGTGGAACTATTCAAATAACAGGTTCTCACAATCCTCCAGAATACAATGGATTTAAAATTACAATTAATAAAGCTCCTTTTTATGGAAAAGATATTTATACTTTAGGGGATGAGGTAATAAAAAGTAACATTGAAATAGAAGATAATTTTGAAGTAATTCAATATGACTTAAAAAGTGATTATATAGATTATATTTCAAATCAGTTTTCACACTTAAAAGGGCTTAATCTTAATGCGGTGTTTGATTTAGGTAATGGGGCTGCTGGTGTAGTGCTTAGGAGTATTCTGGAAAAAATTGGTATAGAAAATTACGAAGTTCTTTTTGAAAATCCAGACGGAACTTTCCCAAATCATCACCCAGACCCAACTGAAGAAGAAAATCTAAAATGGGTAAAAGAAAAATTAAAAGAAGGTAAAAAATTTGCTTTTGCATATGATGGTGATGCTGATAGAATTGCTTTTCTTGATAAAAAATATAATTATAAAGGAGATATTTTAGCTTACTTTTTTGCTAAGAAAATGAAAAATCCGTGTGTTATAAGTGAAGTAAAAGCAACTCAGGTAATGTACGACGAAATAAATAAATTTGGACAAGCTATTATGTATAAAACAGGCCATAGTAATTTAAAAACACTGCTTAAAGAAAAAAAAGCTGATTTAGCAGCAGAAGTTAGTGGGCATATTTTCTTTAATGATAGATATTTTGGAATAGATGATGCAATATATGTTACATTTAGAATAATTGAGCTTATAAAAGAAGGTTTTGATTTTATAAAAGAATTTGAAAAACTACCAAAAGTTTATAATACAAATGAAATAAAAATAAAGACTACAGAAGATAAAAAATTTAAAATCATAGAAAACCTTAAAGAATATTTAAATGAGAATAAAGTAGCTCTTGGAATAAAAGAGTTAGTAGATGTTGATGGGGTAAGAGTAATATTTGATAATGGTTGGGGACTTATTAGGGCAAGTAACACAACGCCTGTACTTGTTACAAGATTTGAGGCTAAAAGTAAAGAAGAATTAGAAAATATAAAAAATCTTCTTACAAATACTCTTCAAAATTTTCTTTAGCCTTTTTTTATTTTGAGACAAATTTTTTAAATATGTAATATTTCTGTAATAAAAATTATTATAGTATATACCTTAACTTTTCTTTATTTAACAAAATTGATTGACTTTTACTCAATTTTGTTGTATAATTCGCCTATATCAATAATAGGTGTAGCATATGTGAAGGAGGGGAAATGGCAAAGAGTTTATATGAAGTTTTAGGTGTTAGTGAAAATGCAACCCAAGATGAAATAAAAAAAGCTTATAGAAAATTAGCAAGAAAGTATCACCCTGATATTTGCAAAAGACCTGAATGTGAAGAGAAATTTAAAGAAATTAATACTGCTTATGAAATTTTAGGGGATCCTGAAAAAAGAAAGCAGTATGATCAATTTGGTGATACTATGTTTAATGGGCAAAACTTTCAAGATTTTTACAGACAACACAAAGATGTGGACTTAGAAGAAATACTAAATTCAATCTTTGGTGGTGGATTTGGCAAAAGCGGATTTGGAAGTTTTGGCGGATTTGGAGATTTTGGATTTGGTGGTGGATTTGCTCCAGATTTAGATGTACATGCAAAAATTCAAGTGCCTTTTGATTTATCAGTAAATGGAGGAGTTTTTACAATTAATTATAATGGAGAAACTATTAAGATTAAAATTCCAGAAGGTTTAAAAACAGGACAAAAATTAAGAGTTAAAGGAAAAGGTAAAACCTTTCAAGGACATAAAGGTGATTTGATTCTTGAGATTGAGGTTTTACCATCAAATGAGTGGGAGAGAAAAGGTAATGACTTATATAAAAAAATAGATGTTCCTTTAAAAACTATGATATTTGGTGGTAAAATAGGTGTGGATACATTTAAAGGGCATATAAACGTAAAAGTGCCTAAAAATTCAAAAAGTTGTCAAAAATTAAGAGTTAAAGGTTATGGGGTAAAAGATGGGGATTTATATCTGGAACTAAGGCCAATTTTACCTAAAGTTGAAGAAATAGATCCTGATTTAGCGAAAATGATGGAAGAAAAACTTCCGTCGTAGTATAAATAAATTTGAGTGCATTGCGGAAGAAAGGAGGTTAAAATGTATGGATATGATGAACCAGTATATTTAATAAGTGTTGTTAGTAAAATATTAAATATACATCCGCAAACATTAAGACAATATGAAAGAGAAGGTTTGATTAAACCCAGTAGAACTGAAGGTAAAATGAGGCTTTATTCTCAAAGGGATATTGATAGACTAAAGCTTATTTTATCTTTAGTAAGAGAACTTGGGGTTAATTTGGCTGGAGTTGAAATTATTCTTCAATTAAAAGAAGAAATTGAAAGACTTCAAAAAGAGATTGAGAGTTTGAAAAAACAGCAGGGGCAAATTCCAAGAAATAGAAGTGTAGTAATAAGAAAAGAGAACTATCAATTAATATTAGTTCCAGAGCATAACGAAGAGAGAATATAGCTCTCTTTGTTAAAATAACGTGAATTCGATATAAAAATGAAACTAAAAAAAGTGTTTAAATAAAGCGAAACAATAGCAAATTTTAGCGAAGTAAAAGCGTTAAAAAAAGTGCACTAAACCCGCAGGGCAGTATAGCTGTTTGCACTTTTTAGCTTTTACGAAGCGTTAAAAAATTTGCTCTTTTGTTGAGTGCATTTAAACACTTTTTGTTAAATCGAACTCACGTTAAAATATATTAAATGGAAGAGTAATTGCTCTTTTAAATAACTCAAATGGAGTTAATAATATATTTTTCCCAATATCTTGTGATACTTTAGGATTGTCTACATCTCCTTTAACAATAATTTTTACATTAATACTTCCATCTTTTCCAAATAAAATATAACTTAAACCTTTTCCGATGATAGGAATTTTTTTAATTTTTATTTTGAGATTAGCTGTTAATTTTAAATTAATAAATTTCTTATTAAAGTCAATATAACCTTTTCCAATAAAATCGATGTTTGCTCCTATTATTTTTATTTGTTTTAAATATAAAATATCATTATAGTATAAATAATCAATATAACCTTTTTTGATCTTATATCCTTTTGCTGAAAATCCAGGTGAACTAATTGAGAGTAGTGAAGGAATGGTGTTTAGAAAAGCTATAATATTGTTTAAGACAACAAGTTCTTTTACTATTCCTTTTTTTATATAAATTTTACCTGTGTAAAAATCATCAGGAGATTTAACAAATACAAAATCTAAATTTATATTTTTAAAGTTATTAAAAAAGTCAAGAAGTGCTACTAACTCTTCTTTTTGATAGTTTTTACCTTCCATTAAAAAATATTTTCTTTTTGAGTATCCTTTTAGTGAACTATTTTTATATTTTGAAAAAATTTTCAAATTTTTATTGTATGTTATTTTAGCTTCTTGAGATAAAAATTTATGTGAATCATAAATAAAACTTGAATTTAGAGCATTAATAGTTAAAGATGTATTTGTTGTTTTGCTTTTATTTTTGAAAAGATTATTTAAATTTTTATATATAAATATTAATGTTTTTGCATTTAATATTACATTAGAAAGATTAATATTTATATTTGTTAAATTTTCTATATTAGCAATTATAAATTTATTTTCAATAGTAACATTATTATTTTTTATATTAATTTCAGCATTTAATGAATCAGGTTTTTTTTGGTTCATTATTAAAGGTTTAGTTAATAGAATATTTCCTTTTATTGATACTGCGTTTTTTGATATTTTTATATTTATATTTCCATCTTTTATTATTTTATTAAATGGAGTATAGTCAATAATATTTTTTATAGATAAAATAAAAAATATCTTATTTTTTAAATCTGCTATAATGTTTGAGTTTATAAAATAAATAAACATATCATCTAAATTTATTGCTATTTTTTCTTTATATGAATTAATATCTAATAAATTTGCAATATTCAATTTTTTTATAAAAATAAAAGTATTTATGAAATTTTTATTAGTTTTAATTTTAGCATTAGCTTTAAGCTTGCCATATTCAAAAGGAATATAAAAAGACTTAATAATTGTAGTTGAATTATAGTCTTTAATATTTGAGTTTAAGCTTTTATACGAAAATAAGTAGTTTTTATATTGAAATATTGAATTAGTAGAGTTTATATCTATATTCCAAGATAAGCTTTTTTTATTAATGAAATAGCTTAAACTAGCTTTTACTTTATTTTTTCCTTTTAATTGTGTTATAGGAAGAGAAATATTAAAATCTTTTAATGTATTTTTTAGGGTTTTATTTATTTGGATATTGTTTGAAATAGTTTTTAAAGTTAATTTTTCTTTTTCATAATTTATAAATATAGGAGAAAACTTTATGTCATTAATATTAAGATCAGTAATTACTGCTTTTTTTGATGTTGGGTTTATGAGAGAATTTGATATTTTGAAATTTATATTTTTATAGTTTCCTTTTATATTTGTAATTTCTATCCTGTTTTTATAAAAGTAAATAATATCATTATAAATTTTTAAAAGTTTGTTTTTTAGATGGTTATTTGAAACTTGAAAATATATAAAATTATTATACTTTGAAAAAATGCCATTTTCTCCTGTAACTAAATAATCTTTAAAAAATAATGAAACTTTTTTACTACAAAAATTTAAATTATTTTTATTTTTAAATATTAAATTGTTATCGTTTGCTTTTATATTATAGTTTTTATATAAAAATGATAAGTGATTATTATTTGCAACTAATATTTTTTCTTTTATAAAATAAGTTGCTTTTAAGTAATTGAGATTAATATTTTTTAATAATGAAATTTTAGGTATTTTTAAAGTTTCAAGTTCAAGTTTTATTTTTTTATTGTTTATATCAATTTTTCCATTATTTCCATTAAATTCTATATTTTTATATAAGGTTTTTAAATAGTCAAATTTGGTTTTTATTTGAAAAAGAGAGTATTTGAGTTGATATTTGATTAAAACAGATAAGTTTTTTATATTAGTTTTAATATTTTTAAAATTTGTTTTAAAGTTTTTAGCATTTATGTTAAGAGAAAGTGTATCATTTTGATCAAGAGTTCCGTCTAATGTTATTTTGTTGTGGTTATAAAACCAATTAAGTTTAAAATTTATATTTTTATTATATGATATTAGTCCATTAATATTTGATATATAAGTATTATCATATCTTATATTAAAATTTTGTATTATGGTATTGTTTTTATAGCTTAAAATCTTACCATAAAGTAAGAAATTGTTCGTAAATACTTTTAAAATTGAATTGTTATATTTTATTAAAGGAATTTTTACTTTTTTATATTTAATATCAGTAAATTCTAATAATTCAAACAAAGTTGAAATTTTGGACAAATAATATATCTTTTGATGAATGGTTGTAATATCTTTGTTTATTTTTTGTGTTTGCTTTATTGTGATAGAATTCGCTCTAAAAATTAGTTTTTTATTAATTTTGATAAAAGCTTTTTTTATATATAAATTATTTAATTTTATATTATGAAAGGTGAGGCCTTTGAATAATGAAATAAACACTACTACTAAAAAATATATTGTTACAAAAATAATTGCAGCAATAGAAGGGCTTTTGCTATTCATTATCTTTATCCTTTTTTATTTAACAAGAGATATAGAAACTTATAGAGTTATTTATGTTCCAAAAGGTAGCACAAATTATACAATAAAAGTGTTACAAAAAAGTGGTGAAGATATAAATTTATTTGACAAAATTTTTATAAGAATGTTTGGATACCCGCAGGCTGGATGGATAGATCTTAAAGAAACAAAAATGACAAAGCTTGATTTTTTATTTCGTTTAACTAACTCAAAAGCAGCTTTAGTAAAAGTTACAATTATTCCAGGAGAAACCAATTACTTTATTTATAAACAAATAGAAAGAAAATTAAAACTTCCAGGATTTAAATGTAATATTGATGAAGGATTTATAAAACCAGATACTTATTTTTTGCCAATAGGTATGCAAAAACAAAGAGCTTGCGAGTATTTATATAACAAATCATTAAGATGGCATAAAGAAATTAGTGAAAAATTTTTAGGAGTTTGGAATTATAAAGTATATAAACAGAAATTAATAATTGCTTCAATAATTCAAAAAGAAGCGGCCAATGTAAAAGAAATGCCTTTTATCTCAGCAGTTATTTATAATAGGCTTAAAAAACGAATGAAGTTACAAATGGATGGTGCACTAAATTATGGAAAATATTCTCATATTAAAATCACTTCAAGTAGATTAAGAAATGATAAAAGTAAATATAACACTTATAGGTATTATGGCTTACCACCAGAGCCAATATGTGTAGTTAGTAAAGAAGCAATAAAAGCAGCGTTTTTTCCAGCTAAAGTTAAGTATTTATATTTTGTAAAATGTGGTAAAAAACATTTATTTTCTGTTTCTTACAGTCAGCATCTGAAGAAAATAAAAAAATGCAATTTTAAGTGAAAAGTTAAAATTAAAAGTGAAAAATAACATTTTACTTTTAACCATTAATTTCAACTTAATTGTTACTTTTAGTGACAAAAATGTTTCCTAAAATAATAAAGTTGTTACTTTTTGTACAAAAATAGGTAAAATTTGAAAAACAAAAAAAAGGAGAGAGTATGGCACAGCCAACAATAGTATGGACAAAAATTGATGAAGCACCATATCTTGCTACATTTAGTTTACTTCCAGTAATGGAAGCATTTACAAAAGATGCAGGGATTAATTGGGAATTAAGAGATATTTCTCTTGCAGGAAGAGTTATAGCTGAGTTTAGTGATATGTTACCTGAGAATTTAAGACAACCTGATGAGCTAGCATATTTAGGTGAACTAGTTAAAAAACCAGAAGCAAATGTAATTAAACTACCTAACATTTCAGCATCAATACCACAACTTGTTGCAACAATTAAAGAACTTCAAAGCCAAGGATATCCACTTCCAGATTTTCCAGAAGAACCACAAAATGCAGAAGAAGAAAAAATTAAACTTAAATATTTAAAATGTGTTGGAAGTAACGTTAACCCAGTACTTAGAGAAGGAAACTCTGATAGAAGACTAGCAGAACCTGTTAAAAACTATGCAAAAATGCATCCACATTCAATGAAACCAGTTGATAAAGATTGTAAATCATATGTAGCTCATATGGAAAAAAATGATTTTTATCAAAATGAACAAAGCTTTACTTCAGATAAAGACCAAAGTGTAATTATTGCATTTGAAGATGAAAATGGAAATAGAAAAGAACTTAAAGAAGTAGCAGTAGAAAAAGGTGAAGTATTCTCAGCTTCAACTTTAAGTGTAGAAGAGCTAAGCAAATTCTTTGATAAAACAATTAAAGAAGCAAAAGAAAAAGATATTCTATTTAGTTTACACGTTAAAGCTACAATGATGAAAGTTAGTGACCCAACTTTCTTTGACTATGCAATTAGAGTATATTATAAAAAACTATTCGATAAATTTGGTAAAGAACTTGAAGAGATTGGATTCAATCCAAGAAATGGATTAATTGATCTTGAAAACAAACTTAAAAAACTTCCAGAAGATAAACAAAAAGCAATTAAAGAGACTCTTGAAGAAATCTATAAAGAACAACCAAGACTATATATGGTAGATAGTGATAAAGGAATTACAAACCTTCACAGACCAAATGATGTAATTGTTGATGCTTCAATTCCAGCTGTTATTAAAAATGGCCTAAAAGGTTGGGGACCAAGCGGTGAAGTAGAAGATACAGTAATTACAGTTCCAGATAGAACTTATGCGAGAATGTATAAAGAAATTGTTGAAGATATTAAAAAACATGGTCAATATGACCCAACAAAAATTGGAACAGTTCAAAATGTTGGTCTTATGGCTAAAAAAGCTGAAGAGTATGGAAGCCATGATAAAACTTTCTTTGCACCAAGCAATGGTAAATTTTTAGTACTTGATAAAGATGGAAATACTATTTTTGAATTTGAAGTAGGAAAAGGGGATGTATTTAGAGCATATTCTGCAAAAGATATTGCTATTAAAGACTGGGTAAGACTTGCAGTAGAAAGAGCAAAAGACAGTGGATATCCTATTGTATTCTGGCTTGATAGCAACAGAGCTCATGATGCGCAGCTTATTAGAAAAGTATTAGAATATTTACCACAACATGATTTAACTGGAGTTGAGTATTATATTATGGCTCCAGAGCAAGCTATGAAATTTACACTTCCTAGATTTAGAGCAGGACTTGGAACAATTAGTGTAACTGGAAACGTACTTAGAGATTATTTAACAGACTTATTCCCAATTATTGAAGTTGGTACAAGTGCAAGAACTCTATCAATTGTTCCATTACTTGCAGGTGGAGGACTTTATGAAACTGGTGCTGGAGGAAGTGCACCTAAACACGTAGAGCAATTCATTAAAGAAGGTCACTTAAGATGGGATAGTTTAGGTGAGTTCCTTGCAACTGTTGAATCACTAAAACTTGCTAGAAAACAAGGTGCAAATGAAAAAGCTGAAATTATTGCTGAAGCTCTAAGTAGAGCAGTTGGTAAATATCTTGAAAATGACAAAACTCCAAAAAGAAAAGTTGGACAACTTGATAATAGAGGAAGCCATTACTATCTTGCAAGATATTGGGCAGAAGAACTTGCGAATTGCGGTGATAGCGAGCTTGAAGCTAAATTTAGACCAGTTGCAAAAGAATTAAAAGAAAATGAAGAAAAAATACTTGCTGAAATTGCAGCAGTAGAAGGTAAACCAGCTGATATTGAAGGATATTATCATCCTAATGAAGAGAAGCTAGAAAAATTTATGAGACCAAGTGAAACTTTCAATAAAATTATTGATGCTTTAAGAGGATAATCCCTTTTGGGATTATCTTTTATTTAAAGGATAAATATGTCTAATAAAGTATCAATTATCGGTGCAGGAAATGTAGGAAGTATAGTGGCATATTCTCTTGCAATGCAAGGGCTTGCTCATGAGATAATTCTTGTTGATAGAGATAAAGATAGAGCAAAAGGTAAAGCTCTTGATATGAGTCATGCAGCAAGTGCCGTGAGAAGCCATTCCATTGTAAGAGCAGCTGAAAGTTATGAGGATGTAGCTGATTCTAAGGTAGTAGTTATAACTGCTGGTTTTCCGAGAAAGCCTGGAATGACAAGAGAAGATTTACTTTTAAAAAATGCTGAAATTATGAAAGATGTAGTTTCGCAAGTAAAAGAAGTTGCTCCAGATGCTGTGCTGATTGTAGTATCAAACCCTCTTGATGCAATGACTTATACTGCCCTCAAAATATCAGGTTTTCCTCGTGAGAGAGTAATTGGAATGGCTGGAATTTTAGACAGTGCAAGAATGGCGTATTTTATTTATGAAAAGCTTGGATATGGTGCTGGTCAAATTAGAGCTAGTGTAATTGGTGGGCATGGTGATTTTATGGTGCCACTGCCTAGATATTCTACAGTTGCAGGAGTGCCACTAAGTGATTTATTAAGTCAAAAAGAGATTGATGACGTAGTGGAACGTACTCGTCACGCAGGAGCAGAAATTGTTGGATATCTTAAGACAGGAAGTGCATATTTTGCTCCAGGAAAGTCAACAGCTATTATGGTAGAAGCAATCCTTAGAGATTCAAAACAGATTTTTCCATGTGCAGTGTTACTTAAAGGAGAATATGAAGTTGATAATGTTGTAAATGGTGTTCCTGTAATGCTAGGGCGTGATGGAGCTGAAAAAGTAATAGAAGTTACACTTAATCCTTGTGAAAAAGAGCAATTTAGAAAATCGACTGTTGCTGTTAAACAGATGATAGATATTTTAGAAAAAGATTTCTTTAAAGGAAGCAAATGAGAGTAATAAAATATGATACTATAGTGAAAGCAATAAAAGATATGATTGTTTATTCAGCAACTCATCTTTCACCTGATATGAAAAAAGCACTAGAAGAAGCTTATAAAAATGAAAAAAGTGAAGTAAGTCGTGCAGTATTATCACAACTTCTAGAGAATGCTAAAATTGCAGAATCAGAATGGAAACCTTTATGTCAAGACACTGGTCTTGCAATATATTTTGTAAAAGTTGGTGAAGATGTTAAAGTAGAAGGCGGAAGTTTAAAGCAAGCTATTTATGAAGGTACTGAAAAAGGATATAAAGAAGGATACTTAAGAGCTTCAACTTGTGATTGCTTTACAAGAGCAAATTTAAAAGAAAAAGTAGGTTATAATCTTCCACCAGTAATTTATTTTGACATTGTTCCTGGAGATAAAATTGAGATTGAATTTGCTGCAAAAGGTGGGGGAAGTGAAAATGTAAGTCGCGCTACAGTTTTAGCACCTGCTCAAGGAAAAGAAGGTATTAAAGAGTTTGTTAAAAAAGTTGTAAGTGATGCAGGTCCAAATCCTTGTCCTCCATTAGTAGTAGGTATTGGTATAGGAGGAAGTTTTGATATGGCAGCGGTTATGAGTAAACATGCACTATTTAGAGATATAGGAAGTGTTAACCCAGATAAAGAGTTAGCTGAGTTTGAAGCTGAATTAAAAGAAGAATTAAATAAACTAGGAATTGGTGCAATGGGAATGGGTGGAACCGAAACAGTTCTTGCTGTTCATATCGAAACATATGAAAACAGAATGTGTCATATAGCATCACTTCCTGTTGCTGTAAATATTCAATGTCATAGCAGTAGACATACACATATTACAATATAAAGGGAAAAAATGGCTGAGTATAGATTAAAAACTCCATTAACTGATGAAGATGTAATAAAATTAAAAGCAGGGGATATAGTTTATCTTACTGGGACAATTTATACTGCAAGAGATGCAGCACATAAAAGATTAGTAGACTTAATTGAAAAAGGAGAACCGCTTCCTTTTGAGCTTAAAGGAGCGGTAATTTATTATGTAGGCCCAACTCCTCCAAAACCTGGAGAACCTATTGGTAGTGCAGGTCCTACAACAAGTTACAGAATGGATTCTTTTGCTCCAATTTTAATTGAAAAAGGCCAAAAAGGAATGATTGGTAAAGGTAAGAGAAACGAAGCAGTAAAAGAGGCTTGTAAAAAACATAAAGCTGTTTATTTTGGAGCAGTTGGAGGAGCAGGAGCACTTTTAGCAGAGAGAATAAAATCAGCTGAAGTTATTGCATATCCTGAGCTTGGACCTGAAGCAGTAAGAAAACTTGAAGTAGAGGATTTTCCTGTAGTGGTAGTTAATGATAGTTATGGAAATGATTTGTACGAGCAAGGTAGAAAAGAGTGGGAAAATAAGTAGCCAAGTTCCAAGTTATTAGTATAAAAAAATGAAAGGAGATTAAATGAATATACATGAATATCAAGCAAAAGAGATTTTCAGAAAATATGGTGTGCCAACTCCAAGAGGAGGTGTTGCATTTAGTGGCCCTGAAGCTAGAAAAGTAGCTGAAAGTCTTGGAGGAGACTTATGGGTTGTTAAAGCTCAAATCCATGCTGGTGGTAGAGGAAAAGCTGGTGGGGTTAAACTTGCAAGAAGTCTTGACGAAGTAGAAAAGCTTGCAGAAGATATGATTGGAATGACTCTTGTAACTCATCAAACTGGACCAGAAGGAAAAGTAGTAAAAAAAGTTTATATAGAAGAAGGCGCAGATATTAAAGCTGAATATTATCTTGGAATGGTACTTGATAGAGCACTTGAAATGCCTGTAATGATGGCTTCTACTGAAGGTGGAATGGAAATTGAAGAAGTGGCAGCTAAGACACCAGAAAAAATTATTAAAGTAGCAATAGACCCAACTATTGGTTTTCAGCCTTTTCATGCAAGAAAATTAGCTTTTGGATTAGGACTATCTAAAGAAGAACAAAAAGAATTTATTAAATTTGCAACTGCACTTTATAATGTTTACGTAGATAACGATGCAGAGTTAATTGAAATTAACCCATTAATTAAAACTGGTGATGGAAGATTTTTAGCACTTGATGCTAAAATGGGATTTGATGATAATGCTTTATATAGACATCCTGAAATTGCTGAAATGAGAGACTTAGATGAGGAAGAATCAACTGAAGTTGAAGCTAAAAAATACGGCCTAAGCTATATTAAACTTGATGGAAATGTTGGATGTATGGTAAATGGTGCAGGTCTAGCTATGGCTACAATGGATATTATTAAACACGAAGGTGGAGAACCAGCTAACTTCTTAGATGTTGGTGGTGGAGCAAATCCAGATACAGTTGCTAAAGGATTTGAAATTATTTTAAGTGATCCAAATGTAAAATCTATTTTTGTAAATATTTTTGGTGGAATAGTAAGATGTGACAGAATTGCAAATGGTATTTTACAAGCTACTGAGAAAGTAGAGGTAAATGTACCAGTTGTAGTTAGACTTGATGGAACAAATGCTGAGGAAGCTGCTGAAATTCTTAGAAATGCAAATATTAAAAATATTATTCCAGCAACTGATTTAAAAGATGGAGCGGTTAAAGCTGTAAAAGCTGCGAAAGGAGAGCTATAATGAGTATTTTAGTAAATAAAGATACAAAAGTAATTGTGCAAGGATTTACAGGAAAAGAAGGTACTTTTCACGCAGAACAATGTATGGCGTATGGTACTCAAATCGTTGGAGGTGTAACTCCAAACAAAGGAGGAATGACTCACCTTGGAAAGCCTGTATTTAATACAGTTGAAGAAGCTGTAAAAACTACAGGAGCTACTGTTAGTATGATTTTTGTTCCACCTGCATTTGTTGCAGATGCTGTTATGGAAGCGGCAGATGCTGGAATTGAACTAGCTGTAATTATTACTGAGGGTGCTCCTGTAAAAGATATGATGATGGCAAAACATTATGCTGTTAAAAAAGGTATGATGACAATAGGTCCAAACTGTCCAGGTATTATTACAGCAGAAGAGTGTAAAATCGGGATTATGCCAGGACACATCTTTAAAAAAGGAAACGTTGGGCTAATTTCTAAGTCTGGAACTTTAACTTATGAAGCTAGTAATCAAGTTGTAAAACAAGGATATGGAATCACAACTGCTGTTGGTATAGGTGGTGACCCAATAATTGGTTTAAGTTACAAACAGTTACTTCCAATGTTTGAAGAAGATCCTGAAACAGAAGCTATCGTAATGATAGGTGAAATTGGAGGGGATCTTGAAATTCAAGCAGCAAAGCTTATCAAAGAAAAAATCACTAAGCCAGTTATTGCGTTTATAGCAGGACAAACTGCTCCTAAAGGTAAAAGAATGGGGCATGCGGGTGCAATTGTAAGTGGAAGTAAAGGTACTGCACAAGAAAAAATGGAAGCACTAAGAGAAGCTGGAGTGTACGTTGTAGAATCACCAGCTGATATTGGTGCTACTGTAGCAAAAGCTCTTCAAGAAAGAAAAAAATAAGCCCAATTTTTTGGGTTTTTTTGTTTGTAATATATAGTGACAGACACAATAGTAAATATTCAAAGTGTTACATTTTTACTCAAAATAGCTTCTATACTTTGGAAATCGGCTTTTTTCTTTTCCTTTTTTGTTATTATAAAATAAATAAAAAAAAGGAGATTAAATGGCTTTGAATATAGATTTCAGATTAAAAGCTCCAGAAAACACACCTGTTTGGGTTGATGAAAGTAAATGCAAAAGTTGTGAATTATGTGTAGATTTTTGTCCAACTGGAGTTCTTGAAATGGTTCCAGATCCACATAGTATTTTAGGTCAAATGGTAAAAGTTACACATCCTGAGTGGTGTATTGGGTGTAAAGAGTGTGAACTAGAATGTCCAGATTTTTGTATTTTTGTAGCTGAAAGAGATGAGTTCAAATTCAAAAAACTTAATGAAGTTAAAAAGTTAAAAGGAGAAGCGTAATGCCAAGAGAAATTGTAACTACAGGGAATGAGTTAGCAGCACTTGCAGCAATTGATGCTGGATGTAAGTTTTTTGGTGGATATCCTATTACACCATCAAGCGAAGTTGCTCATGAAATGAGTAAGCTTTTACCAAAAGTTGGGGGAGTTTTTATCCAAATGGAAGATGAAATTGGTGGAATTGCAGTAGCACTTGGTGCTAGTATGAGTGGTGTAAAAGCAATGACTAATACTTCAGGACCTGGTATTTCACTAAAAGCTGAGCAAATTGGTTTAGCATTTATGGCAGAAGTACCTCTAGTAATTACTAACGTTATGAGAGGTGGACCTAGTACTGGTCTTCCAACAAGACCTCAACAAGGTGATATTCTTCAAGCACAAGCGCCAACTCATGGTGATTTTCAATCAATTACACTTTGTGCAGGTAGTTTAGAAGAGTGTTATACTGAAACAGTTAGAGCATTTAATATTGCAGAAAAATTTATGACACCTGTTTTTGTGTTACTAGATGAAACACTTGGTCATATGGTTGGTAAAGCTGTGTTACCAGATAAAGAAGAAGTAGAAAAAACTATTGTAAATAGAAGAGTTTATGAGGGTGATCCTGCAACATATGAGCCTTATAATGTACCTCAGGATGAGCCAGCGATTCTAAATCCATTCTTTAAGGGATATAGATATCATGTAACTGGTCTTCACCATGGTCCAACTGGATTCCCAACTGAAGATGCTGAAACTTGTCAAAAATTAATAGACAGACTATTTAATAAAATTTTATCTAAGAGAAAAGAACTTGAAAGCTATGAAGAATTTATGCTAGATGATGCTGATATTGCAATAATTGCTTATGGAAGCGTTTCTTTAGCAGTAAAAGAAGCTATAAAAGATTTAAGAGAAGAAGGTATTAAAGTAGGACTATTTAGACCAATTACTTTATGGCCAAGCCCTGAAGAAAAAATTGATGAAGTATGTAAAAAATTTGATAAAGTATTAGTTACTGAAATGAATAAAGGACAATATTTTAAAGAAGTTCAAAGAGCAAGTGGTAGAAAAGCTGAGACATTTGATACATTATTTAAAGCGAACGGAAGACCTATAAGCCCTTCTGAAATAAAAGCAAAAATAAAAGAAATGGTATCTAAATAAACAAATAAACTATAAGGAGTAACAATGGCATTTAATTATGATTATTATTTAAGAACTGATAAGATGCCAACACTTTGGTGTTGGGGATGTGGTGATGGTATTATTATGAAAGCTATGATTAGAGCTTTTGCAAAACTTGGTTGGGATAAAAATGATATTTGTATAGTTTCTGGTATTGGATGTAGTGGAAGATTTTCAAGTTATATTGACGCAAACACAGTTCACACAACTCATGGTAGAACTGTAGCTTATGCAACAGGGATTAAATTAGCAAACCCTGATAAACATGTAATTGTTGTTGCAGGTGATGGTGATGGACTTGCAATTGGTGGTAACCATACAATTCATGGATGTAGAAGAAACATAGATATTAATTTTGTACTTATTAATAACTTTATTTACGGTCTTACAAACTCTCAAGTATCTCCAACTACACCAAAAGGTATGTGGTCAGTTACAACTCAATATGGAAATATTGATCCAACTTTTGATGCTTGTGATTTAGCAATTGGTGCAGGTGCTACATTCGTAGGAAGAGAAAGTGTATCAGAAGCTCAAAAACTTGAGAGACTATTTATTAAAGGTTTTGAGCATAAAGGATTTAGTTTCTTTGATATTCATTCAAACTGCCACGTAAACTTAGGTAGAAAAAATAAAATGGCTCAAGCAAAACAAAATATGGATTGGATTGAAGAGAACTTAATTCCAAAAGCTAAATGGGATAAATTAAGTGAAGATGAAAAATATGAACTTAAAAAACAAGGAAAATTCCCAAGAGGTATTTTATATCAAAAAGAAGAACCAGAATATTGTGAAGAGTATTATAAACTAGTTGAGAGAGTAAGGGGTTAATAATGAGAAAACAATTAAGATTTACAGGAGTTGGAGGACAAGGTGTTCTTCTAGCTGGTGAAATTTTAGCTAGAGCTTATGTGAAAGCTGGAAAATATGGAGTGCAAGTAGGTACTTATACTTCTCAAGTAAGGGGAGGGCCTACTAAGGTTGATATTATTCTAGATGACAAAGCTATTTTATATCCTTATGCAGTAGATGGGGAAATTGATTTTATGCTAAGTGTTGCAGATAAATCATATAACTTATTTAAAAATGGTGTAAAAGAGGGCGGTATTATAGTATACGAGCCAAATTTAGTTTATCCAACAGATGATGATAAAGCTAAGTGGAAAATGTTCCCTATTGAAGTTATAACAATTGCTAAAGAAAAAGTAGGTAATGTTATTACTCAATCAGTTGTAGCACTTGCGATTGCAACAAAAATGCTTGATCTTGATAAAGAATTAGTATTCCAAGCTATGATTGAAACAGTTCCTGCAAAAGCTGTTGAAATCAATAAAAAAGCTTTTGAACTTGGATACAAAGAAGCAGAGGAAGTATTAGCTAAATTCGCTTAATAATTTCCTCTTTCTCTTTTTTTGATTTACTTTATAGTGACTGTCATTAAATTTTGATAAAACCTTATATTTTATTGTTTGATAAATTCTTTTTTATTTTTTTTATCACTTATTTCAAGTAACAGAAGGATAGGAGAGGAAAATAATTATTATAAATTATTTTGAAGTAGTATTATTTATAGCATCAAGTGCTCTTTGAAGTAACTCTCCATGATATACTTCTTGACGAGAAATAAATAGTAAGAAATCACTTAACTCTTTGTTACCTATTTTTTCAGCTAATATTAAACATTGCTTTTCAGCATCCATTTCTTCTTCAATATTTTCTTTTAAAAACTCTACAATACCAATGTTTTCATATTTTTCATAAGGAATTGGCCTTGGAAGAGTTAATATTCCCATTTTGCTTGCTAGTGTAGCAAATCTTTTTAAATGATAAATAGAGTCATATGCTAAATCAGTAAAAGCTGATTTAGGTATAGCACTATTACTATGAACTTTTAGGTAACTGTAAATTGTAATTAATTCATATTCTTTAAAAGTTTCTTCCATTAAGAAAAACACAAGAGCAGCTTTAGCATTTTCATCTAATTCAATTCCAGGCAGCATTTTACTTTCATTAAATGAAGTAACTTTACCTTCTATATCAAGTTTTCTAAGTTCTTCAATAAAATAAGTGTCATCACTTCTAAATCTATTAATTGTTGGATTATCAATACCTTCATAAAGTGCTAAGTTATTGTCTAAATCATCAATTAATACTTCAAGTAAATCTTCTTCTCTTTCTTGTTTTATTTTTAAGATTTCTTTTTCATCAAAGTCCATATTAAATTTAACCCCTGCATTCACTGTATCTTGCATTGCCCATACCATATGACGATATTTAAATATTGCTATATCTTCTAGTTTTTGTCTTACATCTGCTTCTTTTACCATTACACTTGCATAAATAAATTTTATAAAGCTTTCATGTTGGTATTTGATTAATTTTGGAAAATCCATTTTTGTTCCTTTTTTATTTTATACCATTATATCTAAATAAAATAGATATAAAAGTGTTTTGATATATATCAAAGTTGAGTTTTTTCTATATACCTTATGGCATTTATAAAACTATTAATTTTAGCTTTTCCCTGATATGCTATATCAAAAGCTGTACCGTGGTCTACAGATGTACGTAAAATAGGTAAATTTAAACTAACATTTATACTTTCATCAAAATAAAGAGTTTTTAATGGAGTTAAGCCTTGGTCATGATACATAGCAATAAATACGCCTTTTTTTGATGTAAAAGCAATATCAGGTACAAGAGGACCATAGAAGATATTACTTTTTAATATTTCGTTTGCTTTAGTTATAGCTGGCAAAATTTCTTTTATCTCTTCATCTCCTAAAACTCCTCCATCTCCTGCATGAGGATTAAGACCAAGGACTCCCACTTTTTCAAACTTAGTAGAGTTATAAAAATCTATGAAAAATTTAGTAAGTTTTTCTTTTTTTATTTTTTTAGGAACTTCTTTTAATGGGATATGTTCAGTGAAAAGTGCTACATACATTTTAGGACATCCAAGCATCATTATTGCATCTTTTTTGAATATATCTCTTAAAACTTCAGTATGTCCCCTATATTTTATTCCAGCTTTACTCCAAGCTTCTTTATGGATAGGCAGAGTTGTAATAGCTTCTACTTTTTTAACTTTTGCTAATTCAATAGCTTTTATAAAACTTTTATATGAATATTCTCCTGCATCTTTATCGACAACTCCCGGTTTTATTTCAAAATCTCCATCAACCTCTGCTATTTCAAAATCATTTGGAATGTTTATATTAAGTAGATTAGCAGCTTGAATTAACATTTTTTCATTTATGCAATAAATTGGTCTCACAAATTCTTTAATAGTATTGTGTGATTTTAGAGCTATTTCAATTCCAATACCATTTAAGTCACCAATACTTATAGCTAATTTTAATTTTTTATTATTCATTCTACATTTTTTTTGCATATTCTCTTGCCTTTTCTAAATCATCTTTCGTATCAATCCCAAAACTTTTGGTTTCTACTTTAATCATGGCAATTTTTTTGCCGTTTTCAATTACTCTTAATTGTTCTAGCTTTTCGATGTGTTCTAAGTTTCCTTTCATTTTTACAAACTCATCAAGGCTTTTTTTAATAAACCCATAAATTCCAATGTGTCCAAAATATATATGAGGAATATTATCACGGTTATATGGGATTTTACTTCTTGAAAAATATATTGCATCATTATTTTTATCAAGAATTACCTTTACTAAATTTGGATCTTCTGCACTTAATTCATCTATTTCTTTATAACAGCTGACCATCGCAAAATCTCTATTTTTTATTTCTATTAGTTTTTCTTTTACTTTTTGTAAAATCTCAGGTTCTAAAAAAGGTTCATCTCCTTGCATATTTATAACTGTGTCTGTATCTTTTAATCCCAAAATATCAGCTGCTTCTTTTATTCTATCACTTCCGCTTTGGTGATTTTTATCAGTTAATACTCCGTTAAATCCATATTTTTTACATACATCTATAACTTCCTCTGAGTCTGTTGCTATACATACATCATCAACCGTGCTTGCAACTTCAGCGCACCAAATTATCATCGGTTTATCATTAATTTCAGCTAAAACTTTATTTGGAAGTCTAGAAGAAGATAGTCTTGCCGGAATTATTATCATTTATCGCCTTTTTAGTTATAATTTTACAAAAAAAGGACATTTTGTGGTTAATGAAATTAAAGAAAAAGTAAAAAATGCAAAGCATATTGATGAAGAAAGAATTTATCAAGAAGATATTAAATCTATTTTAGATGAATTAGGATTTACAGAATAATGGAGAAGTTTAAAAACAATAGTGAATTAAAGCTTTTTCAACCAAAAGATGGGTATTGCTACAATAGTGATACTATGTTTTTATATGATTTTATAGGTAAATTTAATATAAAAGGAAGAGTCCTTGAAGTTGGTGGGGGTTGTGGTGTTTTAGGACTTCTTGTCAAAAGGGATTTTCCTGAAATTAATTTAACTATAATAGAAAAACAAAAAATTATGGGAGAGTTTATTAAAAAAAATTTAAAAGAGAATAATTTAGAAGCAGATTTGATTGTTGATGATTTTTTAAGTACAAATTTTAAAAGAGAGTTTGATTTTATTATCTCAAATCCTCCTTTTTATCAAGGTACGTTAAAAAGTGACAATGAAATAAAGCGTATAGCAAGATATGAAGAGTATTTACCTATGAGAGAATTCTTTAAAAAAGTAAATGAATCACTTAAAGAAAGAGGTGAGTTTATTTTTTGTTATGATGCAAAGAGAATTGATGATATTATAAAAAACTTGCCTAAGCCTTTAAAGGTTGTAGATATAAGATTTATGCATCCAAGACTTAAAAAAAATGCTAGTTTAGTAATGATAAGAGCTAAAAGGCATGCAAAATCTATGGTAAAAATACACTCACCATTAATAGGGTTTGAAGGGAGTGAGTATTCACAGGAAGCAAGTAATATTTATAAAAAAGCAAATACAAATAGCATAAAATTAAACTTAGGGAGAGAAGAAATTGAGAATTATTGAAAAAGAAGGTTTTCCTTATAAGTTTGATCAAGATGCCTGCAATAGGTGTGATGGAAATTGCTGCACGGGAGAGAGTGGGTATATTTGGGTTAATATAAAAGAAATTGAAGATATTGCAAATTTTTTAAAAATTGATAAAAATCTATTTATTGATAGATTTTTAATAAAAGTAGGATATAAATTTTCTTTAAAAGAGAAGCCTTATAAAGACGGATTTGCTTGTATATTTTTTGAAAATGGTTGCAAAATTTATCCAGTACGTCCAAAACAATGTAGGACATTTCCTTTTTGGGATTATTTTAAAACACATCTAAATGAATTAAAAAAAGAATGTCCGGGAATAATTATGGAAAGTGAAAAATGAAAAATGTAAAATGTAAAATTATTATTTTTATTGTTTTATTATTAATGGCAGGATGTAGTGTAAAGCAGCCGCCTATTGGGAAAAAGGTTATTCCAAATGAAGATGAATATATTATCAAAGCTCTTGTAAATGAAGAAAATGGAAATTATAAAGAGGCTGTTTTAATTTATCAGTTTTTATATGAAAAAACAAAAAAGCCTATATATTTAGAAAAAAAGGTAGAAAATTTATTTAGACAAAAAAAATATAATGAGGTTATAAAAATAGCCCAAAATTGTGAAGAAAAATGTAACTATAGGATACTTGAATATGAAATTTTTGCCTTAATAAATCAGAATAAAATTAATAAAGCAAAAGAGATTTTACTTACAAAAATGAATGAGAAAAAAGAATTTTTTTATTCGATGATGAGTTATATATTACTTACAGAAGGAAAATATGAAGAGGCATTACACTATTTAAAGTCTTTATATGCACTAAATTCTTCTAAAAATGTATTGCTTGATTTAGTAGATGTTTTGATAAAGCTTAAGAAATATAATGAAGCATTAGCTTATCTTAGAACTCATTTGAATTTGTACGGATGTGACTTTGATATTTGTAATAGACTTGCTAATATTTATAAGAGTTTATATGATTATGATAATTTAGCTAATATATATGAAAAAATGGGGCAGTTTGATGAAAAATACTATATTTTGGCTCTTAATGTTTATATTCAAAATAATGAGTATCAAAAAGCAAAAAAACTTATTTTAAAATATAATCTTGATAAAGAATATTTGATATTTTTGTATTCAAAAATGAAAGAGTATAGAAAAGCAGCCTTTATTTCGCTTAATTTGTACGAAAAAACAGCGAGTCCTAAATTTTTACTTAAATATTGTGAGCTTTTATATAAAGACCATCCTACAAAAAATGAGATAAAAGATATTGTAAATAAACTTAAGTTTTTATCAACAATTTATCCAAGTGATTATTTATATAATTTTATTGGTTATCTTTTAATAAAGTTTAATATAAATCCAAAAGAGGGAATAAAATTTGTGCAAAAAGCTCTTTTAAAAAATCCTGATAATGAAGAGTATATTGATTCACTTGCTTGGGGATATTATAAATTACATAAATGTAAGAAGGCTTATGAAATAATTAAATATATAAAAATAAAAGACAAAGAAATTGAATATCACAAAAAAATGATAAAAGAATGTTTACAAAAAAACTTAAAAAAGGAAGATAATGATTTTAGAAAAGATTATAAACAAAACAAAAGTTTACCTAGAGAAAAGAAAAAATAAAGAAGACTTTGATAAATTTTTAAAAATTAAAAGAGATTTTAGAGATGTTAAGGAAGCTTTAAAATCAACACCTGATAATCCTTATAGAATAATAGCGGAGGTAAAAAAAGCAAGTCCTAGTAAGGGTGTTATAAGAGAGGATTTTGATCCAATATCAATTGCAAAAGATTATATACAAGTAGCTGATGCTATGAGTATTTTAACAGAACCTTTCTTTTTTCAAGGAAGTTTGGAGTGTTTAAAAGAGATTAATAAATTTAGTAAAATCCCACTTCTTAGAAAAGACTTTATTATAGATGAGTTTCAAATTGCCGAAAGCTACTGGGCTGGTGCTGATTTTATTTTGTTAATTGCAAAAGCACTTGATTTAAGTCAATTACAAAAGTTATATAGTTTTGCTAAAAATATAGGGCTGGAAGTTTTATTTGAAATTCATGATGAGGATGATTTGCAAAAAGCTTTGGAAATTGGAGCTGATATTATTGGTTTTAATCATAGAGATTTAAAAACTTTTGAAATGGATATGGACCTTAGTAAAAAATTAATACCTAGTTTACCTAAAGATGTTATAATAGTTGCAGAGAGTGGAATTAATAGTTTTGATACTGTAAAAAAGCTTCATAAAAATGGAGTTGATGCGTTTTTAGTTGGGGAATATTTTATGAGAATGGATAATATAAAACAGGGAGTAAAGGGATTAAAAGGAGGTACTTAGTTGACAAAAACAACTTTTTTTAAAATGATTTTAAAAGATTTGTTGTTATCAACGTTTTTTGTTGTTGTTTTATTTGTATTTTTAAAATGTATTTTATTTGTTCAAAATGATATTATTCCTTATATTTTAAGTGTTGTATTTGGTCTTATTTTTATATTCTCAGTTTCAATGTCATTTTTTATGTCAAAACTTAAACTAAAAATAGATTTGTTAAATTCAAAAATTTCAAAACTGACTCAATTTGATGAAATAACAGATGTATATAAAAGAGGTTATTTTTTTGAAATTGCTCAAAAATATTTTGATATTTCAAAAAGAAAAAATATGCCTGTATCTTTAATGATTATAGATATTGATGATTTTAAGGATATTAATAAAAAATATGGTCATAAACTTTCAGATAAAATTTTAAATGAGGTTGCACAAAAGTTAAAAACTCAGATTAGAGGAATGGATATTCTTGGGAGATTTGGAGGAGATGAATTTGTAATTTTAAGCTTTTCAAACAAAGAGGAGTTTTTAAAACTAGCAGACCGTATTAATAAAGTGTTGAATGAAGTGGCATTTGATAATCAAAAAATTTGTATCTCTACAAGTATTGGTATTGCAGAATTACAAAAAGGAGACAGTCTATCAGATTTGATAAAAAGAGCAGAAGAGGCATTAATTCTTGCAAAACAAAAAGGAGGAAATAGGGTAGATTATTTGGAACACTTTTTGCTTTTTGAGTAAAAAAGGATAAAAAGTGAAGAAATCCTTAATTCTAATTACTCCTATGTTATTCTTTTTAGGATGTGCATCTCATCCTATGGACCCAACAGTTTCAATGACTCCTCCTAAATATGTAGAAGAGATGCCAAGTAAAGAAAAAGAAACTCTCAGTAATCCGGGCTCACTTTTTACAAATGGTGATAATCTATTTTCAGATACAAAAGCAAAGCAAGTAAATGATGTTGTAACTGTAGTAATTACAGAACAAATCACACAATCTTCACAAGCTAGTAAAAAATTAAATGAAGCAAACACTGATGCTGGTGGACTTTTTGATATGAGTGTAAGTGGGGCTTTAAATTGGAGAGGAGATACTAAAAATATTGGTAAAACAGGCCTTAGTTTGAATTTGCCTTCAATGAATTCAAGTAGAACTTTTCAAGGAAGTGGTACTCAACAAAGAAATGAGAAGTTTGAGACAACTATTAGTGCAAGAATTGTAAAAATTTTAGCAAATGGTAATTATTATATATATGGTACAAGAGAAATTTTTGTAGATGGACAAAAACAGATCATTAAAATTAGTGGAGTAATTAGACCTGAGGATATTAGTCCTGATAATACAATTGATAGTAAGTATATAGCAGATGCAAAAATTGCTTATGAAACTCAAGGAGATTTAAAAAGATATACTGAACAAAACTGGTTTTCTAAATTTTGGAGTGCAATCGCTCCTTGGTAAAAACGAAGTGAAAAATGTAAAATTAAAAGTGAAAAATTAATCTAAAATATATTCCGTTAAAGCATCGGCTAGTAAAAAATCATAAGAATAGATTTTATTTTCTTTTTTGAAGAGTTTATTTTCTGATATTAAAATTTCAACTCTTTTCTTTTCTTCCTGATTTAAAATATTTTCATCAAACCCTACAATTGAACGTAATCCTAAAAATACTTTCTCTTTTTTTATGTCTTCGTTTTTTAGATTTTCAATTTTATATTTTATAGGATTTTTAATATATTCATAAACATTATTTTGCGTATAATACCTAAAAATTCTCCATTCTTTATTACTTGGAACTTGGAACTTATAACTTGGCAACTTAATAAATCCCACCGCTCCTGCTCCTATGCCAATATATTCTTTTCCTTGCCAATAGCCTAGATTATGAATACAAGGTTTTCCAAAATTAGATATTTCATATTGAGAAAATCTTTTCTTTATTTTCTCTATAAACCAAACTTCTAATTCTTCATCTTCTTTTCTCTTGCTGTAATCACCTTCAAATTTTGTATTTTCTTCAATAGTTAAAGAATATGCACTTATATGGTTTATTGGTAAGAAAAAGGCAATATCTAAATCATTTTTAAGAAGTTCTTTTGAATCAATTGCAGTTGAATAAATCAAATCAATATTTATATTTTCAAAACCAGCCTTTTTAGCATTTTCTATTGATTTTATTGCAAGAGTTTTTGAGTGATTTCTATTTAGAAATTTTAGCTTTTCTTCATTAAAGCTTTGAACACCAAAACTTATACGATTAAAACTCAAATTTTTAATTTCTTTTAGCCACTCAAAAGATACATTTGGATTACACTCAATAGTTAGTTCTAGTGCATTCTTTATATATGGAAAAAGTAACTTCATAAGCTTTTCATAAAATTCTATATTCATTGTAGATGGAGTACCCCCTCCTATAAAAATAGTCTCAAACTCTTTTACTTTTAAACTTTCTATATCATTTAAAAACTGAGTTTTTAAAGCTTCAAAATACTCTTTTTTTAAGTGATTTAGATTTGTATAAGAGTTAAAAGCACAATAGTTGCATTTACTATCGCAAAAAGGAATATGAATATATAATAATTTTTCATTTTTCATTTTACATTTTCCATTTTTAGATATAATTTTACTAAAAAAAGGTGAAGTGTTGAAAAAATATAGACCAAATGTTGCAGCTATAATACTTTCACCTAAATATCCGGAAAAGGTTGAAATATTAATAGCTAAAAGAACCGATATTGATGCATGGCAATTTCCTCAAGGAGGTATTGACAAAGGTGAGAGTTGTAAACAAGCTCTTTTAAGAGAATTAAAAGAGGAAATAGGAACAGACAAAGTTGAAATAATATCAGAAATGCCAGAATGGCTCAAATATGATTTTCCAAAAAAAATAGCTGAAAAAATGTATCCATATGATGGACAAGCTCAAAAATATTTTTTAGTAAGACTCAAACCAGAAGCTAAAATAAATTTAAATACTGAAGTTCCAGAGTTTAGAGAATATAAATTTGTGCCAGTAAACGATGTGTTTAAATATGTAAAGTCATTTAAAAGACCTGTATATAAAACAGTAATAGATTATTTTAAAAAAGAAGGATACCTTTAACAATGGAAAATGGAAAGTGAAAAGTGGAAAATATAATAAAAAATGGAAAGTGAAAGGAAGTGGATGTTGGTAGTTCAAAAATTTGGTGGTACAAGTGTTGGAAATCTAGATAGAATTCAAAATGTGGCAAATATAGTTAAAAGTTATAAAGAAAAAGGTAATGATGTTGTAGTTGTAGTTTCTGCAATGGCAGGAGAGACAAATAAACTTCTTGAATATGCAAATCATTTTAGTAAAACCCCACCTCAAAGAGAAGTAGATTTATTAGTTAGTAGTGGAGAGAGAGTTACAAGTGCGCTTCTTAGTATTGCTCTTCAAGCAATGGGGATAGATGCAATTGCCCTAACAGGTAGACAAGCTGGAATTAAAACAACAAGTGATCATACAAAAGCTAGAATTATGGATATAGATCCAGAAAAAATGCAAAAATATTTAAATGAAGGAAAAGTTGTAATAGTTGCAGGATTTCAGGGAATTAATGAAAAAGGTGATGTTACAACTTTAGGACGAGGTGGTAGTGATTTAACAGCTGTTGCTATTGCAGGTGCACTTAATGCTGATAAATGTGAAATTTATACAGATGTTGATGGTATTTATACAACTGACCCAAGAATTGAACCAAAAGCCAAAAAAATTGATGTAATAAGTTATGATGAAATGCTTGAACTTGCTTCTCTTGGAGCTAAAGTTATGCAAAGTCGTTCAGTTGAGCTAGCGAAAAAACTAAATGTAGATATTGAAGTTAAATCTTCATTTAAACCAGAAGTTAAAGGAACATTAATAACAAAGGAGAATGAAGCAATGGAAAAAGTATTAGTTAGTGGAGTTGCACTTGATAAGAATCAAGCAAGAGTTAGCATTTTTGGAGTAGAAGATAGACCTGGAATTAGTGCGGAAATTTTTGAAAAACTAGCTAATAAAAATATAAATGTTGATATGATTGTTCAAAATGTAGGTAAAGACAATAAAGCAAGTTTAACTTTTACAGTACCAGAAACAGAACTAGAACTTACAAAAGAGGTGCTTAAAGAGTATCAAGAAAAAGCTGATAATATAGAATATGATACATCTATAGCAAAAGTTAGTGTTGTTGGGGTTGGAATGAAGTCTCATAGCGGAGTTGCAGCTACTGCTTTTAAAACTTTAGCTGAAGAAAACATTAATATTATAATGATTTCTACAAGTGAAATTAAGATATCTATGGTAATAGATGAAAAATATGGAGAGTTGGCTGTTAGAGCACTACATAAAGCTTATGAATTGGATAAATAATGGATTTAAATCGTTTTATAATCGATTTAATTCGTAAAAAAAGTATGAAGTGGATGGAAGAGCGAAGACTTGATTTTGTTCCTCTTCTATCCGATTTTCTTTCGCATATAATTGAGGGTAAAAGTGTTTTAATTGTTACTGATGGAGAGAGAGAATGGTATGCTGAATACTTAATAAATAAAATCAATAACTTTAATGAATTCAAGCCTTCATTTATACCTTTTTATAGTCTAGTAAAAATAGTACCTCAAATTAAAATTGCAAGACATCCTGAACACTTTGATATGATAGAGGATATGCTAAATATTTCTTTTGGAGATTTTATTTTTTGGTATATTGGAAAAGAAACACCATTTTTAAAATTTGTGAGAAGAAAACCCCAATCTTTTTTCTGGATAATGGATACAGACCTTTCAAAAAACTTTTATTTAAAATCAATTGATGAAAAACTTGATAAAAAACTTCTCGATTTAGCAGAAATTGTAAATGAATCTATTAAAGCTTCTATTTTTGGAGAAATTGAACTTTGAATAAAGTTATAATAACAAATGATTTTGAAAAAGTAATTAAAGATACTTTATATGACGAAATTGTTTTAAGAGATGAACTAAAAATAGAAGATGTAAGAGTTATAAAAAAGTCAGCTTATATTGCAGAAAAAGAAAAAAAAGTTATACTTATTGTAGCAGAGAAGTATAATGTTTATGCTCAAAATGCGCTGCTTAAACTCCTTGAAGAATCTCCAAAAAATATTGAATTCATACTACTAGCGAAATCAAAATATGCTTTACTTGACACTATACTTTCTAGGCTTATCTTAGAGAGGAGATTTTTTGAAAAAGAAATAAAAGAAATAGAGGTTAAAAATATTTCCAATTCATTTATTTTTGAACTCTTAAAAAAAGATTTAGAAAAAGAAGATGTAAAAAGTATTTTAAAATCTCTGTTAAAACTAGCTAAAAATGAAGATGAACTAAAAATAATAAACGATGCAATTTTAATGATTGAGCTAAATATCGACCTCAAAGCAGTTCTTTCTATGGTTATGCTTGAGTTTAAGGAGAGAAAATGAAAATATATAAAATGAACTGCGATGTAGATTTAGGTAAACTTTTGCAAAAAATTGGTGTTGATAAGCCTGGAATAGAAATAATGAAAAAGAAAAAAAGTGAATTTTGTTTTTTTATAAAAGATATTACGTGTGGTGCGGCAAATATTTTAAAGCAAGATGCATTAAGTATTGGGGCTGAACTTGCAGTTCCAAAAGGTGTACCAAATTGTCAAAATAAAATATTTGATGCTCTTTTAATGTGTAATAAAAAACAGCTTGAGATTTTGACTAAAAAAGAGTTAGCTCAGCCATTTAAACTAAAAGAACTAGCAAATGAGTTGAAAGAATTTACTAGTTTGCCAAAATATCCTCTTAAAATTATGGGTGTTATTAATGCAAATGATGACTCTTTTTTTGAAGGAAGTAGGTTTAAAGGGAAAAAAGCTATTACACAAATAGAAAATATGATAGAAAATGGAGCTAAAATAATTGATATAGGGGGAGTTTCATCTAGACCAGGAAGCGAATATGTAGGAGTTGAGGAAGAACTAAACAGAGTAAAACCTATAATAGACGAAATTTATAAAAATAAGTTATATGAAAAAGTAATCTTTAGTATCGATACATTTGAAGCAAAAGTTTTAGAATATGCGCTTGATAGAGGTTTTAAAATAGCAAATGATATTACTGGACTTGAAAGTGATGAATATGCTAAAGTTGTTAGTAAATATTGTGCTAATGTTGTAATTATGCATAAAAAAGGAACTCCTAAGGATATGCAAGTTAATCCATTTTATGAGAATGTAGTTTTGGAAGTTGATGAATTTTTTAGTGAAAGAATTGAAAAAGCTAAAAATTTTGGTATAAAAGAAATTATACTTGATGTTGGAATAGGTTTTGGGAAAAGACTAGAAGATAATTTAGCGCTAATAAAACACCTTGAGCACTTTTTGCATTTTGGATATGAACTATTAATTGGAGCTAGTAGAAAATCTATGATTGATATGATTATGAAAAAAGAAAATATTTCAACTGATCCAAGTGAGAGACTTCCTGGGACATTGATATTGCATGCCCAAGCAGTTAGAAATGGAGCGAGTATTGTTAGATGTCATGATGTAAAAGAGCATTTTCAGGCTTTAAGAGTATATGAAGAGATTAGACAATTTGATATATAATGGAGAGTAAAAATGGAAAATTTATTTAATAGACAAATTATGATAATAGGAAAAGAAAACCAAGAAAAATTAAGAAATAAAACAGTTTTAGTAGTTGGGTGTGGAGGTCTTGGCAATATTATTTCAACTACTATTAGTTGTATAGGGTTAAAAAAAATTTATTTAATTGATTTTGACAGAATAGAAGTTCATAATATACATCGTCAGTTTCAATTTAGTGAAGATGATGTTGGAGGGAATAAAAGCAAAGTTTTATGTAATAAAATAAAAAGATGTAAGGCTACTGAAATTGTTGCGATCGATGGATATTTTGATGAGAACTTGGAAGTTGATGTTGATTTAGTTTTTGATGCAACAGATAATTTTGAAGTGAGAAAAAAAATTGATAAGTTTGCAAAAAAACTAGGTATTCCTTGGATTTATGCAAGTGTTGAGGAATTTAGGGGACAAGTGGGAGTTTTTAAAACTACATCTTTTGAAATATTTGCTACAAACTCTCTTCAAGTAAAAGGTCAACTTCCACCAATGGTAAATTTGATAGGCTCTATTTCTTCAATGCTTGGACTTAAAACATTAATAGGAAAACAAGAAGAGATTTTTTATTATATTGATTTTAATGAAGAATTGGAAATTAAAAAGTTTAAGTTTTAAAAATTATTAGAAACTTTTTTCTTTTTATTTCAATACTCCAATTGTATCGGTTAAATATAAAACAACTATAATATTAACAATAATCTTATTCGTTTCAATACTCCAATTGTATCGGTTAAATTGTAATAGAACCTACACCAGGAATATTATCCAACTGGTTTCAATACTCCAATTGTATCGGTTAAATGAAAAGTATAAAAAAATAAAAAAGAAAAGTAAGGGAGGTTTCAATACTCCAATTGTATCGGTTAAATGTGATTTATATTTACTTAGAGATAGGACATTCGAGTTTCAATACTCCAATTGTATCGGTTAAATTAAAGTGGTAGTAAAAAGAGCTAATGAAGTTTTATTGTTTCAATACTCCAATTGTATCGGTTAAATATAGATTTGGAGAATTGTTTAATGGAACTATTTATCGGTTTCAATACTCCAATTGTATCGGTTAAATTAGACTTCCAAGTGTTAGGTGGTATAGCTGGTAGTATGTTTCAATACTCCAATTGTATCGGTTAAATGAGCGAGGGCAAGTTTGACTTTGTTAATGGTGGCTTGTTTCAATACTCCAATTGTATCGGTTAAATCTGCAAGGGAGTTATTAGACCAGCCTGAGCCTATAATGTTTCAATACTCCAATTGTATCGGTTAAATGATTTTGCAAGATTTACCGCTCAAGACAATATACCGTTTCAATACTCCAATTGTATCGGTTAAATACAAACATTCAAAATTCAACTCGTTTATCAAAATGCGTTTCAATACTCCAATTGTATCGGTTAAATAATGGTGCAATTAAGCAGGGAAACGGGTGTAAGTATGTTTCAATACTCCAATTGTATCGGTTAAATAATTTAAGCGTATAAACATCTTTATCAGCTCTTTGTGTTTCAATACTCCAATTGTATCGGTTAAATTAGAGATTATGATAATATAGTGCATAATTTAACAATGTTTCAATACTCCAATTGTATCGGTTAAATAATTTAAGCGTATAAACATCTTTATCAGCTCTTTGTGTTTCAATACTCCAATTGTATCGGTTAAATTTAATAACTTCCTCATTTATTTAATTCCTAGATAAGTTTCAATACTCCAATTGTATCGGTTAAATGAATTGATTAAAAACATTAACTAAAGTAAAAACTGTTTCAATACTCCAATTGTATCGGTTAAATATTAGTGCAAGTGATATATTAAGAAATCTTATTGAGTTTCAATACTCCAATTGTATCGGTTAAATCAAATAATTGAAGATATTTTAAAAGGATTTTACGAGTTTCAATACTCCAATTGTATCGGTTAAATAGATGGCAATTTCCAAGTAGAATATACTATTGAATGGTTTCAATACTCCAATTGTATCGGTTAAATAGGCAACTATTCAAGCTGTGCCCCCCAGACATATACGTTTCAATACTCCAATTGTATCGGTTAAATAGAGCTGGAAAATGTTTATAACTTTGCTAATTTGTTGTTTCAATACTCCAATTGTATCGGTTAAATTTACAACTTGTGGTGCTGATGAAACAGTAGTTTTATAGTTTCAATACTCCAATTGTATCGGTTAAATCGCTTCAAACGGCTATCAAAAACTGCCGAATGGGTGTTTCAATACTCCAATTGTATCGGTTAAATGGGGAAGCACACTTTACAATTACTAAAACACCCACAAGTTTCAATACTCCAATTGTATCGGTTAAATTTGTTAAACTATTTAGTATAGTTAACTCTTCATCAGGTTTCAATACTCCAATTGTATCGGTTAAATCTGTGAAGAGTTGGACATTGATGTGGATATAGATGTGTTTCAATACTCCAATTGTATCGGTTAAATATTTAAAGATGCAAATCAAAATCCTCAAACACAAAAGTTTCAATACTCCAATTGTATCGGTTAAATCGTTTTTATATGTCCCCCGCCAATAAGAATTAACGTTTCAATACTCCAATTGTATCGGTTAAATGAAAGATAAGTTTCCTAATAGAAGATGGATAGGTATGTTTCAATACTCCAATTGTATCGGTTAAATTGGGGCTACTATTGTCGCACCTTTTAAAGCAGGGATGTTTCAATACTCCAATTGTATCGGTTAAATCATTGTATCAAACTCAATTAGTGCATAGAATTTAACAGTTTCAATACTCCAATTGTATCGGTTAAATTTAATGTTATCTAAATCAATAAACTTGTAAAAATCTGTTTCAATACTCCAATTGTATCGGTTAAATTAATAGAACCTACACCAGGAATATTATCCAACTGGTTTCAATACTCCAATTGTATCGGTTAAATTATATCCTGCGTGTCTGCTTAAAGGGTATTCGACATGTTTCAATACTCCAATTGTATCGGTTAAATATGGTGCAATTAAGCAGGGAAACGGGTGTAAACATGTTTCAATACTCCAATTGTATCGGTTAAATAAAATGCAATAGCAGTATGTAAAATTGTTGATAAGTTTCAATACTCCAATTGTATCGGTTAAATAAAAGTGCATCAAACCCCCATAAAATCGACATTTCGGTTTCAATACTCCAATTGTATCGGTTAAATAAAAATAAAAGATTTGTATCGTTCTAACTCATTTGTTTCAATACTCCAATTGTATCGGTTAAATTTAACTTTGGAGATATAAAAGTAGAGACAAAAGAGTTTCAATACTCCAATTGTATCGGTTAAATTAGTTCTTCATATTTTTCATCTTCAAAACTTATCATGTTTCAATACTCCAATTGTATCGGTTAAATTATAGACGAGGGCAAATTGTATATAATTAAAGACAAGTTTCAATACTCCAATTGTATCGGTTAAATCTTTAATTAAGCTTAAATCTACATTAACTACTACTGTTTCAATACTCCAATTGTATCGGTTAAATAGTAGTATTTCCTGTACCGTTATTTGCTAATGTCAGGTTTCAATACTCCAATTGTATCGGTTAAATAGTAGTATTTCCTGTACCGTTATTTGCTAATGTCAGGTTTCAATACTCCAATTGTATCGGTTAAATACATTAGATTTAGGCGTTTTTAAAAAATTATATCCTAAAATTAGGTTTTTTCCAACTAAAGTTACTTTAAACAAAAAATTATCAATCAGCTTTATTTTTTGTTATTATATCGGGATTATTATAGTGTGTCAATAAAATTTATATTGGAAAAGTAGAAAAAAATTTATTTTTTTGTTAAAATTTTATAAGGGGGAAGTTATGAAGTTTTATCAATTAGATATTAAAGTTAGTTTAAAATCATCCATTCACTTTCAAAGATCTCCTGAAGCTATCTCTAAAATGATATCAACTGCCTTGATAAAGAGCGGGTTTAATGAACATAAGCAAAACAAACCAAAAAATTATGTTTTTTCAAATCTTGGAAAGGCAAATAAAGATGGTATTTTTGAAAAAGAAGGAAGAATTATTTTTAGGACATTTAAAAAAGATTTAGCTGAAAAATTAATAAATTCGCTATTTTTATATGAAGATAATATTTTTAAGGTAGAAGGAGTTGGGTTTGAAAAGATAAAGTATAAAAAAATAAAATCAATGCTTACTTTAAATCCTGTGTTTATTGTAATGAAAAGTGGCAAGTTTTGGAGTTTTTTTGAAAGTGGGGATTTGCTGGTAGTTATGAATGCTCTTCAAGATAATCTTCTTAGAAAATATGAAATGATATGTAATGAAAAGTTAAATCCAAGCAACAATTTTATGGAGTATTTACAAATAAAAAATGATAAACCTCAGACATTTTTTTATAAAGGGGCTAAATTTTTTGGATTTAAGTTTTTTATAGTCCCAAGAAGTGATGAGGTGTCTCAAAAGTTAGCATTTATGGCTATAGGCAGTGGGCTTGGACATAAAAACAGTAGTGTAGGAGGAGGGTTTTTGAAATGGAAAATTGAAAATGAAAAAAGGTTAATAGAGGTTAGTAAAGGTTAGTAGGGGTTGTAGAGGTTAGTAGAAGTATATAATAGAACCTTTATTACCTCTAATACTTCTAATACCTCTACAACCTCTAATACCTTAAAACTAATCGATGTATGGTGGTCGGGGACAATGGAAAATGTAAAAAAATATAAAAACAACACAAAATGGCAGATAAAAGATGTAAAATTACTACTAAAATAGATAAAAGAAAAAAATGAAAAAGGTATATAAAAGTTTTAAAATAGCAGGAATAGAATATTACGAAGCATTGTTTGTAATGGATGAGATAAAAGCAGGAGATAAAGTGCAATTAAAAGCAGAGAAAAGTAATATTCACGATGAAAATGCAGTGGAAGTTTATTATAAAGACTTTAAACTTGGATACATTCCAAGAAATGCAAACTATTCTATTTCTGTTTTGCTAAATGCCGGATGGAATATATTTGATGCATATATTCAAAAAATTGATAGAGACGAACTTGATATTCAAGTTGCTGTGTTTGTGAGGGAGAGGGATGATAAGGGAAGTTATTGAAAATATTGAAGTAGATTTTAAAAAAGCAATTTTTAATAATTACAGACTAAAAAACGGTCTTTATATAAAGTTTGGCAAAAATACTCAATATTTCATTTATAAATATGATAAAAAAGAAGAACTAAGTCTGGGTTTTAAAGATTTAGATGGCAATATCAAGTCAGATGAATATGAGTGGTTTGTAAAGAGGGATTATTACAGTAATTTGCTTACAATGGATAAACCTGTTGATTCTAAGAAAAAAGTTCATTCAAATAACATTTATTCCTTTTTTGTGAAATTTAAAGAGTGGAAAAAAGAGAATTTCGAAATTTTTGAAAATTATTTTGAAACTCTTAAAACTTATGAAAAATTTCTAAAAAGTAAAATTGAAAGAGAGATTTTTAAACCTTATAAAGATTACATTTTCTCAGCAAAAAGAGAAGAAACAATAGAGCAAAACAGAGATAAAATATTTAAACTCTTCGATAAAATAAAATCTGTTGCTGATGAATTGAACCTCAAAAAAAGTGAGTTTGAAATTTTTTATATTAAGGTGTTTTTTGATACTGAACTTGATGATTATCAAAAAGAGTCCGAGATTTATTATGCTTTAAAAATTTACAATAAAAACAAATATATCTATCTTATTGATAATAAAATTTATGGAATGAGTGGATTTAATCTTAGTGTTGCAGATAAAAAACCGTTTTTGAAGCATAAAACAAGAGGATTTGAACTTCCTTTTTTAGTGGATAGAAATGAAGTTTTTATTCAAAAAGATTTTTTTGACTTTTTACTTTATAATCCTAAAAAAGAATATGAGTTTTTTCCCACAAAAGATAAATCAGGGCTTTATCTAAGGCACACATTCAGTAAAGATGTATCTCAAGAAGTTATTACTGATTTTGATATTTTGGTTTTAGGAAATGAGCTTAAAAAGCCTTTTGTTTATAAAAATTATTTGAATCTAAAAAAAGACGGACAGGTTGTTAAAGACAGGAAAATTTTTAATACTAATGAACTTTTTATGTTTTTAGATGATGTGTTGTATAATGGACAATTAAAAAACAATCTTTACGATGAAGTATATTCAAAACTTTCTAATAGATTTCAGCAGTTAATATATCTTACAAGGGATATCGCTAAAAACATTAAAAAAGGTTTTGTTGATTTAAAAACATTAAATAAGTTTAGTTTTGATTTTGTAGATTATTATTTAAGAAAGGGAGATGTTTTTAAGGCAAAAGAGGTTGCTAATTTCTATTTTTCAGTTAAGGAATATGAAGGAGAGAGTATGAATATTTTAAAAACACTTGATGGAATTGAAGAGAAGGTTTTAAATTTAACTGAACTTAATGAAGATGAGTTTTTTATTTTAGCGGGGCAAGTTATTATGTATTTATTACAAAAAAGTGAAAAAAAAGATAAAAAAGCAGATATGATAGAACCTTTTTTAAGAGCTGGTAAGAGTAAAAAACTTAAAGATGAAATTGAGGTACTTTATTTCAAATACAAGCACGCAATTCCTCTAAATTTTCAAAAATTAAATAATGGGATAGCTCTTTTAATGGCATTTGAAAAAGAGTTAAAACTAAAAGATTACAAAGATAAGCTTTTGCTTGGAATTTTGAGTGAGAATATTTTTTATAGAAAGGATGAGAAATGATTGATATTAATGAATTATTAAAGGAAGAAAAAGAAAATATAGAATTTAAGGAATATTGGTATTGGTCTCACAAAGAAGAAGAAAAAAAACAATTTAAAAAAATGGATGAATTATTAAAAGATATAGCATCGTTGTTAAATTTAAAATTGTATGGGAATAAATATCTTATTATTGGAAGAGCAGATAAAGAATTTAAACTTCACGATTATTACTTAGATAGAGAAAATAAAGGAATTAAATATTTTATGGAGAATGATTTTTATAAAATAAAAAAAGATTTGATTAAGAAATTGTTAAATAATTTTGATATAGATTATTTAGATATTAACAAAGAAATTGATTCTTTTATTGAATTTAAAGAGAAGGAAGTTATTAGTATTTTGGAAGAAAGTATGAATTTTATAGAAGAAGAGATTGAGGGAAAAAAATTCTCATAATAGAATTTTTGAATGTTCCTTTTGTGTTAAAAACTAAAAGAGATATGAAAATTCTTAATAATGGCGATATTCCTATTAGAGGTATTACTAATAATAATGAGGTTGGTATAATAAAATTAAATAGAGAAAAAGAAAGTTTTTATAGAAAAAAAATTAAAGAGTTATATTTTCAATTTATATATTTAAAATCTAATAAAACTATTGCAAATATTTTAGAGATTTATAAGAAAACTTTTTATCCTTATCATTATTTAGAAATTGAAAAGTCTGAAGAATCTTTTAGTAGTAGTAATTTCTTTGAAATAATATTTTTAAAAAAAGACGATGAAATTTCTGAGATATTTATTTATTTATCGAGGTATTCAGCTAAAGCAAAAATGATAAATAAAATATTTAGAGAGTATGGTGAAAAATTAAAAAATAAAAAATTTTATATTCTATTTCAAGAAGAAACACAGATAAATAAATTAAATATAGATTCAAGTTTTGAAAATTTAAAGAAGAATGCTAAATTTTTTTCTTTAGAAGATTTTATAAAAAAATATATTTATTCTCCTATTAAAGAAAAAATAAAAGATGCCTTAGCTGAAAAAAAAAGTTATAGAAAAATTTTTATTAATCCTTTAGTAGAAGTATTCCAAGGAGAAAAAGTAGACGATGTTATTTCATATATGACTGAATGGCTTTTAATTTCTAAAGATCCTATTTTAGTTGTAGAAGGAAGTGGAGGAGTTGGAAAAACTACATTGGTAAAAAAATTTATGTCTGATGTAGAAGAGAGAGATGTTGTTTTTATTGATTCTTCAGATTTAGTTGATAGTAATAATTTGAATAATGTTGCTTCATTTTTGAAAGAATATTTTAACAAGGAAATTGATACACCTTTAGAAGAAGAGTTATTAAATTTATTATTAGATAATGGAGACTTATTAGTTATAATTGATGGAATTGACGAGATAATTTTAAAATCTGACTTGTTTAATTTTAAGGATTTTTTAAATAATATTTTCGTAGAAATGAATGGTGATTTAGCGAAGACTAAAATTATATTAACTATTAGAAGTAATATTTTTAATGATTGGGATGAAGTTTTAGGATATAAGAAATTAAAATTATTAGGTTTTGATAAGCAAAAGGTAATTGATTTTTTAAGAGAAAAAAAATTAGAGAATAAAAGTGAAAAAGTTTTTTCTTTATTAAATAAAATCTCTTCTTGTGAAGAAATTTTTTCTCCTTTTATTATAGAAATGATAGTAAGTGAATTTGAAATTAATGATAAATTTAAAGAAGAAATTGATATAAATAGTGATTTTTTGTGTAAAGATATTAGTTTAGATAAACTTTTGTCTCTTATATTAGATAGAGAATATTTAAAGTCTGAAGTATTATCTGTGGATGAACAAATTAAATTGATTGTTAAAATAATAAAAAAATTTGGAGTGGAAGTTATTGATACTCAATTAAAAGAGATTGATATTTATGGTAAAAAGTTAAAGTTTTTACAACAACATCCTTTATTTGATTATGAAAGAGGTAAGCTTTATTTAAAATATGATTTCTTAGAAAATTATTTTCTTGTAATAGATTTTTTATATTCTTTAAGTCAATGTGAGAATATAGAAAGTTTTGAGTATTTTAGTATTTATTTACATAAAATAAAAAAAATAATTATTGATGAAAATGAAATAAATAAAAGATGTATTAAATATAAATTAGATAAAGATATAATTTCTGTTTTATTAAACGAATTTTTACAATCTGATTATATGAATAGTATCTTTTATGATTTATTAAGAGGGAATAGAACAGAGAAATTGAAAAATTTTTTAGATCTAATATCTATAATATTTTATTTAATACTTTTATTAAGTAAAGATAATTTAAAAGATATAAACGATAATACTTGTTTACTTGAAAATATATTTTCTACACAAAATGGTGTTTTGGAAAAATTGGTTTTAAATAGGAAGATAAATAAAAAGTATAAATTTGATTTTTCAAATTATAGAATAAAAAATTCCTATATAAATTATCCATATTTTGTTGAATCTATTTTTAATGAGAATACTTTTTTTGAGAAGTCTATTTTGGAAAAGTTTTGTAATGATAAAAATAAAGAGAAATTTTCTTTTTCTAAAAATCAATTTGATTCTGATTGTCATATTTCTGAAACTATTAAATCTAGAATGGAGAAAAATCTTGACAAAGAAATTAAATTAGAAAAAGAAATATTAAAAATAATTAAAAAATTTTATAAGTCAGGTAATTTTAAAAGTATAAAGAAAGAAAAAGTGAAAGGAATAAATGAAAAATTATTTGATTTTTTATTAAGCGAAGAAATAATTGTAGAAATTTTTGAAACTACTAAGGAAAAAAGAAAAGATAAGAAATATATGATAAATAATGAATATCAATTAGAACTAGAAAAAATATTAGAAAAACAAAAAAGAAAAAGTTATATTATTAGTGAATTAGTAAAAAAATATATTAAAGGATGAAAGATGAAAAGAGCTTACGGAGTTATAGGAATTAGAGCAATAATGAGTAATTGGAATGCTGATTTTACAGGTAGACCGAAAACTACAAGTAATGGGGAGATTTTTGGGAGTGATAAGGCACTTAAATATCCTATAAAGAAAATGTGGGAAGCTGAGGGTGAAAAGGTAATGTATATTAAAAGTTATATTGAAGATAAAGATGGCAGCTTGCGTCCTAAAACACTTAAAGAGAGATATGAAGAATTATTTGGTAAGCTAACTAAAAAAACACCTTCAAAAGAGGTTTTAAGTAATCTTTTTAAATGTCGTGATGTAAAAAATTTCGGTGCTACTTTTGCAGAAGAGGGACAAAACCTCTCAATCACAGGTACAGTGCAGTTTGGACAGGGATTTAATAAATTTGAAGATACAAATGTAGAAATTCAAGACATTTTAAGCCCATTTAGTGATGCTAAAAAAGTAAAAGAGGGAGAAGATGTAAATCAATCAACACTTGGGACAAAAATTATGGTGGATGAAGCTCATTATTTTTATGGATTTAGTGTAAATCCGAATAATTATAAAGAGTATGAAAGTTTGCTTGAAGATTTTGAAGGTTACACTGATGAAGATTTTGAAAACTTTAAAAGAGTTGTAAGGTTAGCGGTTACAAGATTTGCAACAAATTCAAAATTTGGATGTGATAATGAGTTTGCTTTGTTTGTGGAGTATGAGAGTGAGAAGTATTTGCCGGATCTTAGTGAATATATAATTTTTAATAGTGAAAATAGAGAAATTGATCTTAGTGAAATTGAAAAATTAGTGGATGAAGATGCAAAAGTAGAAGTTTTTATAGATCCTTTTAAACTTAAAGTAAAAACAAAATGGAAAGTAAAAAGTATTTTTGAATGAAAGCAATAAAATTTAATTTAAGAGGAAAGTTTGCACATTTTAAAATTCCAGAAGTCAATAGCTATGCCTATTTTACATATTCTCATATTCATAAAGTAGCACTTCTTGGAATTTTTGGTGCAATCTTAGGACTTAGAGGATATAGAAACAGTGAGGGTAATTTACCTGAATTTTATGAAAGACTAAAAGATTTTAAAGTCTCAATCATTCCAAAAAAACCTTATTTTACAAAAAAAATCCATGTATTCAATAATAGCGTAGGATACGCAAGCGATGAAAAGGGCGGTAATTTAATCATTAGAGAACAGCTCCTTGAAAATCCAAGCTGGGATATATTGATAATGGAAAATGAGAGTGATGAGTTTGTGGAACTTAAAAAAAGGCTTTTTGAGAAAGAATTTTATTATATTCCATACCTTGGCAAAAACGACTTTCCAGCTATTATCGATAATGTTGAAGAAATCACTCTTCAAAAAGCCACTAAACCTATGCAATGTATAAGCCTTGTGCCAAGAGATAAAATCAAATTTATTAAACCAAGCCGGACAAAAATTTTTTATTATGAAGAATATTTGCCTATTAGACTAAAAGAAAAATATCTTATTTATGAGTTTGAAAAGATGGTTTTGAGTAGTTGGATTGTGGAAGGGGATGAGATGTGGGAGATTGATGGGAAAGGGGTTTGGTGTGTGTAAAGAAAGTGAAAAATGTATTATTACAAGAATTATAAATAATATTTGGTATAGTGAATTTAATAAAGTTATTGAAGATTCCATAAGACCAATAACATTTAATTATGATGGATATTATGGGATTTTTGGTACAGGTTTTTTTATTTTACATGGAGAAGATTTATATTTTTTAACTGCAAGACATAATTTTATAAGAAAAGATTTATTTATAAATGAGAGTTTTGATAATGTACAAAAAAACATTGATAGCTTTTTCATAATAAGAAGTTTAAGAAAAGGTATAGATTTAAAAAATACTGAAAATATAATTAAAGAAGAAATTCATAACATTTTTTTTAATTCAATTTTACCAAAAAATGAGGAATTGGAAAAGTTAGGTTTAGGTAGTGAAGATTTGAATGATATTGCAATAATTACTTTTAACAAAACATTTGCTAAAAAATTTATTTTAAATAGGAAATTAATTAGTTTGGATACTAATGGTTTAAGAATAGAAAAAGATATGGGTAAAAGTGCAGAGAATAATGATATAGTGTTTATTGCCGGTTATTGTTTAGATGATAGAAGTAAAAATGAAGTTATACCAGTAAAATTTGATGATGAAGGTAATGTTGTAAAAAGTGAAATGAGTTTAAATAGAAATTATTTATTTGGAAAAGTTGTAGAAAATATTACTTCATTTATAAAAAGAGTTGAAATATTTTTTGATAATGATTTTATAGATTATAGTGGTTTTAGTGGTTCACCTGTTTTTTTGTATAAAGATGAAAATATTTATTTTACAGGATTAGTCATTAGAGGTGGTAATAAACAAATTTATTTTATTTCAATTGATTTTTTAAGGGTTTATTTAATGTATACTGATATTGGTAGTATTAATAATAAATTTTTTATTGATAAAAAAGAGGCGTTAAATTCTTGTTATGAAAAGATAAAGCTTTTAAAAAATGATATTAAGATTATTGAAGTAAAAAATGAACAAATAATAATTGAAGTAAATAAAGAAGAATTTTCTATATCTTGTGAATATTTATGTGATGTTATTAGTTTGGAAATATTATTGAATAATAGGTTTTTTTTTAATAAAGAAAACTTTGCTTTTATTAGAGATTTTTGTTATAACCTAGTTTCATATACGGATAAATTTTCTTTAAAGAAACATTTGGTTAATTTGGATAAAAATATTTTAGAAAAACTTAAATTAAAATATTATGAATATATGAAAAATGGATATGGAATTGATTTAAGTGAATTATTTAAGAGTAAGGATAAATAATTTTAGTTCTCTCCCACATCCACCCAATTAAACCTCCAGAAAAACTTGGGGAGCATAGGAAACTGACTGAAAAGTATTTTGATTTGATTGTTAAAGAGAAGAATTTAAAAGAGATTTTTGATAGATTTTTTGAGATTTTTGAGCTTAAAGATAAAGAGTTTGGATTTAGGATTATAAAAGATGCAGTTGTTTTGCATGATGAAGGAAAAGTTAATCCAAATTTTCAGTATTTTGTAATGGGTAATGAAGAGTTTAAAGATAAGGCTTTTTCAAAAAGTGATACGAATCATTCTATGCTTTCAGCTGTGATGTTTTATGAAAGATATATTTATGAGGTAATGAGTGAAGAAGATGACGCAGAATATGAAAAGAAGCATTTTTTATTATTGTTGATGTGTTATTTAATTTCAAAACACCACTCAAAGCTTGATGATTTTAAAGAATTTGTTGAGAGTTTTGAGTATGAAATCGGTAAAAAAATTTATGTTGAGTTTAAATTTAGTGAAGAGATTTATATTTTTGCAAAGCTTGTTTTTTCTTTGCTTATAAGCAGTGATTATTTCGCTACTACTGAATATATGCTTGATATTGAATACAAAGAGTTTAGCAGTTTGGATGTAAAGAGTCTAAAGAGAAGTTTTAATGAGTTTTACAAAAGTTTAAAACCGCAAAAAGAGATTGATTTTGTAAGAAAAGAGATTTTCAAAGAGGCGATTAGTAATCTTGATACTTCAAAATCAGTATTTTATCTAAATGCTCCAACAGGTGCAGGAAAAACTTATATTTCACTAAATCTTGCATTAAATCTTAATCCTAAAAAAATAATTTATGTTTTTCCGTTTAATACATTGGTAGATCAAAGCAAAAATTCAATAGAAAATGCTTTAAATATCAAAACTAAAATTATAAATTCAATTACTCCTATTGAAATTAGAGATGAATATTCAGATGAACTTGCATATATTGAGAGGATTATGTTTGATTATGATTTTGCGATAACTACGCATGTGAATTTTTTTGAGATTTTATTTGGAATTTCAAAAGAAGATAATTTTTCTTTGTGGCAGCTTGTGGATAGTGTTGTGATTATAGATGAAATTCAAAGCTATAATATTGATTTGTGGCAAATGATGGCTTTTTGGTTTGAGAAGTTTTCAAAACTTTTGAATATGAAAATTATAATTATGTCTGCAACTTTGCCTAAGATTGATAAACTTTTAAATAAAAATAGTTTTTATGATTTATTGAATAAAAATTATTTTAAAGAAAAAGTATTTAAAGAGAGAGTAAAAGCAAAGTTTATTGGAAATGTGGAATTTGAAGATTTAGAAGAGCTGATATTAAAACAAAATGATAGAAAGATACTTGTAGAATTTATAAAAAAAGAGAGTGCTAATGGCTTTTATGAGTTTATGAAGGAGAATAAAAAATATGAAACTTTTGTGCTTACGGGAGATGATAATAAGCTTTATCGTGATTATGTAATAAATGAATGCAAAAAAGATAAAAATATTTTGCTTATTTCTACTCAGGTGATAGAAGCTGGAGTGGATATTGATATGGATGTGGGATTTAAAGATATTTCGCTTCTTGAAAATGAGGAGCAGTTTGCAGGTAGGGTAAATAGAAACGGACTTAAAACTTCAAAAATATATTTTTTTGATATAGATGAAGCATCTATAATATATAAAAACGACCCGCGTCTTGAATTTAATATCAAAAACAGTTTTTCAATTTTTGAAAATAAAGAGTATGAAAAGTATTATGAAGCGGTGCTTGAGAGGGTATATAAAAAGACTCAGAAGATTATAGATGTCAAAACAAAAGAAGAGCATCAAAAGTCATTTGCAAGAGAACTTAATTTTAGGGCTCTACAAAATGAGATGAAACTTATTAAAACTTATACTTTGACTATATTTTTACCTTTTAAAATTGATTTGAGAGATGAAAAATATTGTGAGATAGGGGAGAGTGAATTTGTAAAAAATGGATTTTTAGACGGGATGCTTGTTTGGAGGGCTTTAAAAGAGGTTAAAAGTATAAAAAATTATGCAAAAAGAAAAATCAGACAAAGTTTTATAAATTATTATATGCAGTTTTTTACATTTGAGGTTAATAAATATACCACTAAAATAAATAAGTTTAGTGATGAGTGTTGCGGGATTTATATGATTGAAGATTTTGAAGAGTTTGTCGATGAAAATTTTAGGTTATTAAGAGATAAGTTTAATGAATATCAGGAGGATATGTTTTTATGATTTGACATTAAAAATTTTAAGAGTTATAATAATTCATACTTTTTATATAAAGGAATAGTATGATTATGAAACAAAAATCAGTTAGAAAAACTTTTACACTTCCTAAAAATATAGTTTTTGAATTAGAAGAGTTTGTTAGAGATAATCATTTAAAGCAATCTCAAGTTATTGCTGATGCTTTGAATGAATATTTAAATAGGCACAAAATTATAAAAAAAATTCAAAAAAGAAAAAAAGCATTAGAAAATATTGTAGGAATTGCTAATGGGAAATTAGTAGATTTTAATTATAAAGAAATTTTAAAAGAAAAAGCTGAAAATGAATAAAATATATTTTGATACAAATATTATTATTGATTTATTAGATTCTAAAAGAATGACGCATAAGGATTCGTTAAAGCTTTTAAATTTTTATGTAAATGATAATAATACTGAACTTTTTATTAATAGCGATAGTTTAACGAATATTTTTTATATTTTAAGGCACAGAGTAAAACTCTCTTTTTTGGATTCTATTGAAAAAATTGAAAATATCAAAGATATGTTTGAAATTGTAAGTATTGAAAAAAATGAAATAGAATTTGCAATTGAAATTTGTAAAAATAATGAATTTAAGGATTTTGAGGATGCATTGCAGTATATTTGTGCCCTAAAAGCTGATTGTGAAATGATTGTTACAAATAATATAAAGGATTTCAGGTTTTCTTCAATTGATGTGTTTTCACCAAAAGAATTAATTAAAAAGTTAAATTTATGGTAACAGGAACTATTATAAATTATTACTTTCATTGTAAAACCCAAATGTGGCTACATTACCATAAAATCAACCTTGAAGACAATAGCGAAGATGTTAGAATCGGTAAGGTATTGCACGAGATAAATGAAAACAAAGTCGATGAGGTGGCTTTTGAAGGAATAAAAGTAGATAAGATTACAAAAGATTATATTGTGGAAGTTAAAAAAAGTGACAGCAACATAGAAGCTGCAAAATGGCAGCTTATTTTTTATTTATGGAAACTCAAACAAATTGGAATTGAAAAAAAGGGTCGGCTTGAAGTGTTTGAAAAGAAAAAAACTGATAAAAAAATTTATTATGTTGAACTAACTGATGAAAATGAAACGAAACTTTTAGAAATTTTAGAGGATATTGAGATAATTTTAAAAGGAAAAATACCAACACCAAAGTTTGAGAATAAATGCAAAAAGTGTGCTTATTATGAATATTGTTTTTTGTAATTCAATTGTTGCAAAAAATGAACAACTAAAAAGAAAAATTGCACATAGCAAAGGATAAATAAAATGAACGATATAGTTAGATTTATTGACGGTAAAATTGAGATTGAAACGAAAGTGGAAAACGAAACGGTATGGATTACACAAAAGCAGATGTGTGAGTTGTTTGGAACTGCAAAATCGACCATTAGTGAACATTTAAAAAACATTTTTCAAAGCGGTGAATTGGATAGAGATTCAACTATTCGGAAATTCCGAACAGTTAGAATGGAAGGTAATAGAAAAGTTTCAAGAAATATAGAATATTACAATCTTGGTGTAATAATCTTGGTGGGTTATAGGGTAAATAGCAAAAAGGCTACAAAATTCAGACAATGGGCTACATTTGAAATTTAAAATTGAAAATGAAAAATGGAAAGTGTAAATAAGAAAGAGGAAAATTATTTTTTGCCACCTTTTGGGGCACAATTTCCTCTTCCTTTTCCTGATGGATTGCCTGTTGTACTTGGCATATTTGGTGCACAATTTTTTGTTTTTGCCATTTTTTACTCCTTTTTGATGATTTTGTTGGCATTGAAATTATAAAAAAAGGAGGTGTGAAAAATTGTGAAAAAGACATTGGAAAAATTATTAGAAATTAAAGGAAGTAGTAAGAATTTAGCTTATGAATTGATTGATGCAGGTATGCCTTATGATGAAGAGGATGCAGATAAGTTGGCGGCTTTAATTAGAAAATGGAAACAAGATAAAATACCAAAAAAATGGGAAAAATATATTAAAAAAGTAGCAGAAAATTTAGGAATTCAAGGTTTAGATGAAAAAGACAAAAAATTATTAGAGTGTGCTTTTATAAACTTTTTAAAAGATATTAAAATATCCTATTATGAAGATGAAGATAAAAATATTGAGAGAAAAAAAGCTTTGATATTTCTTATTTTTATGTTAATTCTTGATAAAGAATTTATTAGTGAAAGTATTGAAAAAGAATGGGGAAGTTTAATTGAATTAGAGGAAAACAAATGAAAACTCAATACATCTTTTCAATTGGCGAGATTAAAAGAAAAGATAATTCAATAGCCTTTAAAAACGAAAAAGGATGGAAGTATATTCCTATAGAGCAGGTGAGGGAGTTATATTTTATGAATGAAGTAAGTCTTAATTCAAAATTTTTTGATTTTTGCAGTAGAGCTGGGATAGTTTTGCATTTTTTTAACTATTATGGAAATTATAGTGGCACTTTTTTTCCGAGGAGGAAATATATAAGTGGTGAACTAACTATTAAACAAGCATTAGCTTATGAAAGGGATAGGTTAAAAATAGCAAAAGCAATTGTTTTAGCAATCAGTGAAAATATTTATGAAGTTTTGTATCATTATTATAGACACGGTAAGGGTGAAATTAAAGAGTTTTTGGATTATTTAAAATTTAGGGTGCCTATGTTTTTAGAAAAAGCAAAGGATATCAATAAAATTTTATTTATTGAAGGGCAAATCTGGGCTGGATTTTATGAAAGTTTTAGATATTTTTTGCCAAATGACTTTTTGATGAACAAAAGAGTAAAAAGACCACCGGACAATCCTATAAATGCTTTGATTAGTTTTGGAAATACATTGCTTTATACTAAAACAATCAGTGCAATTTATCAGACTCATCTTGATCAATCTATTAGTTTCCTGCATTCACCAAGCAGTAGTAGATTTAGTCTAAGTCTTGATCTAAGCGAAGCTTTTAAACCAGTTGTTGTGTTTAAGGTTATTTTTGAATTAGTGAATAGGAAAAAACTAAAACTACAAAAACATTTTGAGCGGAAATTTAATTATGCACTTTTAAATGAAGATGGTAAAAAAATCTTTATAAAAGCTTTTGAAGAAAAATTAAATGAAAAGTTTAGCCACTCTAAACTAAAAAGAAAAGTAAGTTACCAAAGAGCTATAACACTTGACGGATATAAACTTGTAAAATATCTAATAGAGGGTAAAGAATTTAGACCTTTTAGTTTGAAGGAAAAAAAATGAAAAAAGATTATAAAATAAATTATGTTTTTTTGATGTATGATATTGCTGATGAAGAGAGTGAAGCTGGAAAAAATAGAGTAAATAAAGTTTTTAAAACTTGCAAAAAATATCTCTCTCATCACCAAAAGTCTGTTTTTCGCGGAGAAATAACTCCTAGTAAACTTTTAAAACTTCAAAAAGAATTAAAAGACATAATAGACGAAGAACTCGATTTCATTACAATAATCAAACTCAAAAATAGAGAAAGCTTTCTTGAAGAAACTATTGGAAAAAAAGAAGATGAATTATTTATTTAAAAAAGCTAATAAATCATCCTATCAACTCTTTCATTTTTATTATTGCATTCTTTAATCCTAAAAATACTGAGTTTGCAATTATGCTATGACCAATATTAAGTTCAATTATTTCTTTGATATTAGCAATTTCTTTGACATTTTGGAAGTTCAGTCCATGTCCTGCAGCAACTTCAAGACCCAAATCTACTCCAAGTTTTGCAGCATCTTTAATTAATTTTAATTCAAGCTCAAGTTCTTTTTTTAACGTTTTTCTATCAAATTTTTCAAATACTTTAAATGGGGTTTGGTTTATGTTTGTATTAAGAGCTAAATGTAAGTTTGCATATTTTCCAGTGTGAAGTTCTATTAGCTCTACACCAATTTCTGCTGATTTTTTAATTTGTTCAAAATCTGGGTCAATAAATAAAGATACCTCAATTTCATTTTCTTTGAGTTTTTCGATAACGTTTTTTATTTCTTTTTCAAGTCTAATTACATCAAGACCACCTTCAGTTGTAACTTCTTCTCTTTTCTCTGGTACTAGAGTTGCTCTATGAGGTTTTAGTTTACAAATGATATCTATGATTTCAGGATTAATAGAACATTCAATATTTACAGGTAAGAAACTGTTTTCTATTATTCTTTTTGCATCAAAATCTGTTATATGACGTCTATCTTCTCTTAAATGAATAGTTACTTGATCAGCGCCTGCTTCTTTTAAAAAATGCAAAGCCATAAGTGGGTCGGGTTCGTTTATTCTTCTTGCATTTCTAAGAGTTGCAATGTGGTCAATATTTACACCCAGTTTCATAAAATTTCCTTTTTTTGTATAATTGTAATAAAAAAAGGGAGTAAATGAAATACTTTATAGGAACTGATCACGCTGGATTTGAAGTAAAAGCATTTGTAATTGATTACTTGCAAAAAAAAGGAATTGAAGTAGAAGACTTAGGAACTTATTCTAGTGAAAGTGTAGATTATCCAGATTTTGCGCATAAAGTTGCAGAAGCTGTGTTAGCGAATCCTGGAAGTAAAGGTATTTTAATTTGTGGTAGTGGTATTGGTATGAGTCTTGCAGCAAATAAACACAAAGGTATAAGAGCTGCTCTTTGCCATGACCATTACACTGCTTCAATGGCAAGACGTCATAACGATGCAAATATTTTATGTTTTGGTGCAAGGATTGTAGGGTTAGGTGAAATTGAATCAATCCTTGAAGGTTGGCTAAATAGTGAATTTGAAGGTGGAAGACACCAAAGAAGGGTTGAGAAAATTGATATTTAGTTGGATTTTTCTCACCCTTACTATTTTAGTTATATTAATACTATTATTTAAGATGTATTATTATAAACATCAATATGAAAAAGCGGAAGAAAGACGAAAACAACTAAAAACTGCATTGGCTGATGCTGAAATTTTAATAAAAAAATATCAAATACAACTTCAACGTTCTCTTGGAAACCTAGAACTTTTAAACGAAGAAGTAAATAAACTTAAAAATGACTTAAAAGCGATTAAAAATAGGAACTCTCAACTTCGTGTGGAAAATGAACAATTAAAAAGAAAAATTAGAGAGCTTGAAAATAAAATTGAAGCATTGCTTTAATTATAAAATTTACTTTTTCTTTGGTCTAAAAGCTGTTGGTGACTCAATATAATCTCCCTCTATTAAATCAATAGCATATGGAATAGCTGGCCATACTGCTTCAAGGTTTTCTCTAATTGCCTTTGGACTTCCAGGTAGATTTAAAATGAAACTGTTTTTTACAACTCCTGCTGTACCTCTTGCTAAGATTGAAGTTGGAACATATTTTAGAGAGTGCATTCTCATAAGCTCTCCAAATCCAGGAAGCTCTTTTTCTAAAACTTCTTTTGTAGCTTCAGGAGTTACATCTCTTTTAGCTGGACCTGTGCCGCCAGTTGTAAGAATTAATGAACATTTCTCATCTACTAAATTTTTAAGAGTTTTTACAATAGTATCAAAATCATCAGGAATAAGTTTGTAAACTATTTCGTAATCATTAGTTATATTTTCTTTTAAAAAGCTTTCAATCTCTTTTCCACTTTTATCTTCATAAATTCCAGCACTAGCTCTATCACTTATTGTAACGACACCAATTTTCACCATCTACTGCCTTTTTATGTGCATTATACCATAATATTAATTGAAAATTGGTTGATTGGTATATTGGTTGATTGGTATATTGGTTGATTGGTATATTGGTTGATTGGTATATTGGTTGATTGGTATATTGGTTGATTGGTATATTGGTTGATTGGTATATTGGTTGATTGGTATATTGGTTGATTGGTATATTGGTTGATTGGTATATTGGTTGATTGGTATATTGGTTGATTGGTATATTGGTTGATTGGTATATTGGTTGATTGGTATATTGGTTGATTGGTATATTGGTTGATTGGTATATTGGTTGATTGGTTTGTAGTAAACATAATATTTTACCAATAACTAATATACAAATACACAAATATACTAATACACCAATATACCAATTTCCAAATAATTCAACTAAAATTTTCTTGCAAAAATAAATTATTTATGATAAATTCTAAACAAAAAGGAGATGAAATGTTTGATCCATTTGATGAAAATAAAAGCCCAAAAGACAAGTTTTTTGAGATTATGTATCATGCTAATAAAAACTTAGTAATAGAAGAGCTTGAGAATGTATTTAAGCGCTTAGCAGCTCTTGAGGTATTAGTAGAAGATTGTTATGGTGATGAGGTAGAGAAAAAAATCAATGAAGTGATTTTTAACCGTTCAAATGATTTAGAAAATGCGGAAATGGATTTTTACATCCATACTATGGCAAATATTCTTACAAAAAATGAATAAACTTTTTATTCTTTTTTTCCCTTTATTTCTTTTTGCTTTTTTTATTAATTTTCCTTATACTCTAAGTCTTAAAAAAGATCAGCTCTCTAAATTTACTGTATATTATGATGGCTCAACTTTTCCATTTGAAATGCGTTGGACTTTATTCAAAAATGATATTTTGGTAGTTTTGTATAAATATAATAATTTTCCAAGACAAGTAGAATTATATAAAGACCCTCCACTAAATACTTTTAGAGTAAAAATAATGCCAAAAAACTTTTATCCTTATTTTTTGATTGAATTTGTAGATTTTAATGATAAAATTGCAACATTTAAAATATATTTATTTAATGGAAAAGATGTAAAGGTAGATTTAAAGGAATGAAATGAACTATTTTAAGATTTTAGATGAGATGTTTTGGGAATTTGAAGAATATAGAGATATAAAAAAGGGAAAAGGTATAAGAGGTAAACTTATAACTATAATAAACCCAAAAGCTACTAAACTTGCTGCAGTGGTAGAAGCTATACATTTAGCAAGTCTTTTACATGATGATGTAATTGACGGATCAGATACAAGACGAGGTGCTGTTTCAATTAATGCAAAATATGGAGATCATACTGCTGTAATGCTTGGAGATATTGTCTATTCTAGAGCATTTTATGAATTAATTGATTTTGGTGAGGAGATAGCAAAAATTATTTCAAATGCTGTATATTTACTTTCTCAAGGTGAGCTTGAAGATATTAAGCTTTCGCGTTCAATTAATTTTGACAAAAATAAGTATATGCAAATGATTTATAAAAAAACGGCTTCACTTATTGAAGCGTCTTGCGGTGCAAGTGCAGTTTTGGCTAATTTGGATAAAGAAGTTTTTATGAAGTATGGAAAAAATATAGGAATTGCTTTTCAAATAATTGACGATTTACTTGATGTAACTGAGGATCAAAAAACTCTTGGAAAACCAGCAATGCACGACTTTTTTGAGGGGAAAACTACACTTCCTTTTATTTATTTATTTGAAGCTATGAATAATGAAGAGGTAGAAAAATTAAAATCACTTTATAAGAAAAAATTAGATACTGATGAGATTAATTGGATTAGGGATAAGATGCAAAAATATGAAATAGTTAAAAAATGCTACAATGAAGCAAAAAGTTTGGTAGAAGAAGCTAAAGAAGTAATAAAGCCATTTAATATGCCAGAGCTTGAGTTAATAGCAAATAAGATAATTGATAGGAAATTTTAAATTATTTCATTTAATAGTTTAATATATGCTTTTGCTGTTTTTTGGTCGAGTTTAAATATGTTTTTTTGATAAAAAGCATATTTTCTATAGATTCGCTTTTTGGGATGTAAGTTTTGAAATATTGAAAAGACGGCAAGTTTAATATCATTTTTACTATTTTTTTATGAGTTTCTTTTTTTTCTACACCATTTAGTAAAAGTTTTAAGTTTTTATATCCTTTTTCTATTAGTTCGTTATATGTTTTTAATGCGAGGATATTTGGGATTACTGGGACTATCACCAAATCACTTAAGTTTATTACTTTTTTATTTTTCTTATTAAGACCTGCTGGAGTATCAATTACAACAAAGTCATATTCGTTTGTTTTAGGTAATTTATTTGAGGTTAGTATTGTTAGCTTTTCATATTCTGTTTGATATGTATTTTTTGTTATTTCTTTTGTTTCAAAAAATATAGGAGTTGCTTTTTGAATATCCATATCTACAAGTAGAGTCTTTATACCTTTTAGTGCTGCAGCTGTTGCTAAGTTTACGGCGGTTGTAGTTTTTCCAACACCACCTTTTATATTACAAACGGATATAACCATAAATTACCTTTTTTAGTATAATATCAAAAACTCTTGGGAGTTTCAAATGGAAAAAATCAATATAAATGAACTGTATAATCCTGAATATGTGTTAGTTGGAAATAAAAAAATGAAACTAAATGATTTGATAAACGAATATATAGAATTAAAACGAATAAATAAAAAAGCTATTAAAAAATACTTACAAGAACAAGAATTAAAACCTTACCAAGCAGAGCTTATAAAAATGCAAAAATATCTTGAAGATACACAAAAAAGAATGATAGTGCTTTTTGAAGGTCGAGATGCGGCTGGTAAGGGAGGGACTATTAGAAGAATTGTAAGATATATGAATGAAAAACATTATAGAGTAGTGGCTCTTGGAAAACCAAGTGATGTTCAAAAAACACAATGGTATTTTCAAAGATACGTAGAGCAATTCCCAAGAGGCGGTGAGATAGTGTTTTTTGATAGAAGCTGGTATAATAGGGCTATGGTTGAGCCTGTTTTTGGTTTTTGTACGCCTGAACAGTATGAAGTTTTTATGCAAGAGTGTCCAATGTTTGAGAAATCTTTAGTAATGGAAGGGACAATATTAGTTAAAATTTATCTCTCAATCTCAAAGGAAGTTCAAGCTAAAAGATTTGAAAAAAGAAGAAAAGACCCACTCAGACAATGGAAACTTAGTGAAATTGACCTTCAAGCTCAAGATAAATGGGATGATTTTACAGAAATGAAATATAAAATGCTAAAAGCTACTCATACACATTATGCCCCTTGGACTGTTATTAGAAGTGATAATAAACATTTAGCGCGTCTTAATGCTATGAAGGTTATTTTAAGTGTAGTTGATTATCCAGATAAAAATAAAGACTTAGACTATAGACCTGATGAGGGAATAGTAGTTAGTGGTGCAAGAGAGATAGAAATAATGGAAGCTGATAGAAAAAGAAGCGGAAAATTTGTTAGTTAAAGGAGAAAAAATGAACTATACTCAAGCAAAAGAAAAATTCGAAAAACTTTTTAAAAACGAAATGAGTGAAGCAGAAGCAAGAGATTTTTTGGTGAGTCTATATGAAAAAGGTGAAACTTCAGCAGAAATTGCAGCAGCAGCTGAGGTTATGAGAGAGCACTCTATTAAACTTCCGGTAAGTGAAGAATTAAGAGAAAAACTGATAGATATAGTGGGTACTGGAGGAGATAAAAGTAATAGCTTTAATATTTCTTCAACTACTGCACTTTTACTCTCAGCTGCAGGTAGTTTTGTGGCAAAACACGGAAATAGAAGCATTACAAGCAAATCAGGAAGTGCTGATATGCTTGAAGCTCTTGGAATTAATCTAAATTTATCGCCAAAGAATCAAGTAAAGATGTTAGAGGAAGTAGGGTTTACATTTATTTTTGCAATAAATCACCATCCTGCAATGAAACATATAATGCCAATTCGCAAATCCATTCCTCACAGAACTATTTTTAATATTTTAGGTCCTCTTACAAATCCGGCAGGGGCAAAGAAGTATCTTCTTGGTGTATTTTCACCAGATTTTATAGAACCAATTGCAAATGCATTGACTCTAATGGATATTAACAGAGCAATGGTAGTAAGTAGTTTAGATGGAATGGATGAGATTAGTATTTCAGCACCTACAAAAGCTATTTATTATGATGGTGTGAGAATTAGGGATATGGAGATTAGACCGGATAGTTTTGGAATGGTTGGAAAAAAAGAAGATTTAATAGGTGGCAGAGCAATAGAAAATGCAAAAATTACAAGAGGAATTTTATCAGGAGAGATAAAAGGGCCTAAGAGAGATGCAGTGCTTTTAAATGCAGCAGCAGCTCTTTTTGTGGATGGTAAAGCAAATTCAATTGAAGAGGGGATAAAGATAGCAGCTGAGGTAATTGAAAGCGGCAAGGCAATTAAACATCTTGAAAAAATAGTTGAAATCTCACAAAAACTGGGTTCTTAATGGCACTTAGAAGTATTGAAGTTGAAAATAAGAAGTTTGATATAAGCTATGATATTATTAATCCATCCGGTAAAAAAGATATAATCTTTTTGCATGGATGGGGGAGTAATAAAGAAATTATGAAATGTTTTAGTGATAATTTTAAAGAATTTAGACATATATATATTGATATGCCTGGATTTGGGAAAAGCCCAAATCCTTATGTTTTAAATAGCTTTGATTATGCAAAAATAATAGATGAGTTTTTAAAAAGTATAAATATTAATAAAGACATTATAATAGGGCATAGTTTTGGTGGGAAAGTTGCTACGCTTTTAAAACCAAGCTTCTTAGTCCTTCTTGCAAGTGCTGGTATAGTTATGCCAAAGCCGCTTGGTGTAAGAATTAAAATAAAAACATTTAAAATATTTAAAAAACTGGGTCTAAGTAAATTTAGGAAGTTTTTTGTAAGTAAAGATGCACGTGGTATGAGTGAAAATATGTATGAAACATTCAAACGAGTAGTAGATGAAGATTTTAGTGAGATTTTTGCAAATTACACGGGGAAAGTGCTGATTTTTGGAGGAGAGGAAGATACAGCTGTTGTGCCAGAAGCTTTAAAAAAACAAGGAGAGTTCTTTAAGAGTAAATTTATTATGTTAAATGGAGGGCATTATTTCTTTTTTAATGATAAATATGCTATAAACAATAGAAAAATAATAGAAGAAAAAGTATTAGAAAATTTAAAATAAGGAGAGTTATCTGGCTACAATAAATAGGACACAGAAATGATAAAATATGTTAATAAATGGATATGCATTGCTTGGAGCATTTGCATTTGCAATTGGTGGTATAATGTTAATTAACAAAGGATTTTAAATGAAAAAACTTGATAAAATAGTTTAGATTTAGTAAAAGAGAATATCGAAAAATTAAAAGAGATTTTTCCAGATGTGTTTAGTGAAGGAAGAATTGATTTTGATAAATTAAAAGAGAATTTAGGGGAGTTTGTTGATGAGAGTGAAGAGAAGTATAATTTTACTTGGTTTGGAAAAAGTAAAGCTAATCAATTAGCACTTACTCCAACAAATGCAACACTAAGGCCAGATAAAACTTCAAGCAAAAATTGGGATACTACTAAAAATCTATATATTGAGGGGGATAATTTAGAAGTTTTAAAGCTTTTACAAAAAGCTTATTATAAAAAAATAAAAATGATTTATATTGACCCGCCATACAATACGGGGAAAGATTTTATTTATAAAGATAATTATAAAGATAATCTAAAAAACTACCTTGCAATGACAGGACAAATAGATGAAGAGGGAAATGCATTAACTACAAATCGTGAGACAAGCGGAAGAAAACATAGTAATTGGTTAAATATGATGTATCCAAGATTAAAACTTGCAAGAAATTTACTTAGAGATGATGATGGAGTGATTTTTATTTCAATTGATGATAATGAAGTGCATAATTTACGCAAAATAATGGATGAGATTTTTGGGGAGGAGAATTTTGTGGCTGAATTTCCAAGAATGGTTGGAACAGTTCCAAAAACTACTGAATTAATACAGAATAGACATGATTATGTTTTGTGTTATGTTAAAAATTTAGGAACTATTTTTAGTATGGATGAAAATATTTCAGAATAGCACTTTGTATATGATGATAACGATGGTATGGGTAAATATGCTTTAATACATCCTTTGGATTCTGGGACTTTGGGTTATATTAAATCTCTTGATTATGAAATAAAATTTAATGGAAAAATTTTTAGGCCCGGTCAACATATAGAAAATAAACCTTCTACTGTATGGCGTTGGAGATGGAGTAAAGATTTAGTGGAGTGGGGCATTAAAAACAATTTAATTGTAGAAAAAAATAATCGTCTTTATACTAAAAATTATAGAAATTTCAAAGTTGAAAAAGATGGAAATAGTTATAAATTGGTAAAAAAAGAAGTAGGAAAACCATTCACAAGTGATACATTAATGTCAGAAGAATTTGGAAACAGAATAGCAACAAGGGAGATAAAGTCTTTATTTGAGGGTAATGGATATTTTGATTATCCAAAACCTGTAAATTTAATAAAAAAATTAATAAAAATGATAAAAGAAGATGAAAACGACATAATCCTCGACTTTTTCTCTGGCTCAGCTACCACAGCACACGCAGTAATGGAGTTAAACGCAGAAGATGGAGGCAATAGAAGATTTATAATGGTGCAACTTCCAGAGCCAACAGATGAAAAGAGTGAAGCATATAAAGCTGGATATAAAAATATTTGTGAGATTGGAAAAGAGAGAATTAGAAGATCTGGAGAGAAGATAAAAGAAGATTTTAAAGATAAAGAGGGAATTGAGAACTTAGATATAGGCTTTAAAGTCTTTAAGCTTGATTCTTCAAACTTTAAAGAGTGGGATAAAAATGCAGATAATTTAGAAAAATTATTGCTTGAAAGTGAAGAGATTATAAAAGAAGATAGAAGTGAAGAGGATTTAATTTGTGAAATACTTTTAAAATATGGAATTGATTTAACTACTCCTATTGAAGAAAAAGAGATTAACAATAAAAAAGTTTATATTGTAGAAGGCACTTTAATAATTTATTTAGATGAAGTTGATATTGAGATAGCTAAAAAAATAGTTGAATTAACAAAAGAGTATGATAGTGAATATAGCAGTTTAGTTTTAAGAGATGATAGCTTTTTAAATAGTAAAGAGAAAGTAAATATAATTGAGTTTTTTAGGCAGATGAATCTGTTTGATAAGATTATAACTTTGTAAAATAATGATTATTCTCAGAGTTTGGTATAATTTTGTATATCCTATAAGGAGATAAAATGAATGTAAAAGTTAGTAGATGGGGAAATAGTTATGGAATAAGACTTAGTAAAAATATTATAAATAAACTCTCTTTAAAAGAGAATGATGAATTAAATTTAACAATTATTGATAATAAATTAATTTTAACTCCAAAAATAACATTAGATGATATGTTAGATAACATAAATGAAAATAACTTGCATAGTAGTATTGATTTTGAAAATAAAGGAAAAGAGTTGTTATGATTTATATCACCTTCAAAAGGTGATATTGTTTGGGTTGAATTTAATCCTCAAAAAGGACACGAACAAAAAGGTCATAGACCAGCAATAGTTATCTCTCCTTTATAATAGAAAAACAGGATTAGCTATTATATGCCCTATTACTTCAAAAATTAAAGGTTATCCTTTTGAAGTTATAATTGATGGAAAAATAAAAGGAGCTATTTTAGCAGACCAAGTAAAATCTCTTGATTTTAAAGCAAGGAATTTTCAATTTATTGAAAAAGCTAATGAGTTTATAGTTGTTGATGTTTTGTATAAAATAAAACTTTTATTAGAAATATAAAGGCTAAAAGTGAAAATAAAATTTTATGATAATTTAGATTATCAACTTAATGCAATATATTCTATTGTAGATATTTTTAAAGGTCAAGAAAAAGTTGATTCTTTTTTTGAAATAAAAGCAGGAAATATTTTAGGCAATACTCAAATTGATATAGGAATAGCCAATAGACTTACTTTGAGTAAAGATGAACTTTTAAAAAATATTCAAGAAATTCAAAAAAGAAATGCACTTGAAATTACAAAATCTATTAAAAAAAATGATTTGAATTTTTCAGTAGAGATGGAAACAGGCACGGGTAAAACGTATGTGTTTTTAAGAACTATTTTTGAGCTTAATAAAAAGTATGGTTTTAAAAAGTTTATAATAGTAGTGCCAAGTATTGCTATAAAAGAGGGAGTTAAGAAAAATTTAGATATTACAAAAGAGCATTTTAAAATGCTTTATGATAACATACCTTATAACTATTTTATTTATGATTCAAATAAACTATACCAAATTAATGAATTTGCAAGAAGCAATGATACCCAAATCATGATAATAAATATTGATGCTTTTAATAAAGATATCAATAAAATCAATAATCCACAAGAAGCAACTCTTGGAGAAAAACCAATAGATTTAATAGCTTCCACTAATCCTATTGTAATAATTGATGAACCTCAAAGTGTAGATTCTACTCAAAAGGCTAAAAAAGCTATTAAAAGTTTAAATCCACTTTTTATTTTGAGATACTCAGCAACTCATAAAGAGAAATATAATTTAATGTATAAGCTTGATGCAGTTGATGCTTATGAAAAGAAATTAGTAAAACAGATTGAAGTGGCTTCTATTAAATTAAGCGATAATTCAAACACTCCTTATATTAAGTTTATTTCTGTTGACAATAAAAAAGGTATAAGAGCAAAAATTGAAATTGATGTTTTAGAAAAAGGGGTAGTTAAAAGAAAAACAAAAACAATTAAAGGAAATAGTGATTTATTTGAAATAACAAATAGAGATATTTATGAGGGATATATTGTAAAAGAGATTTATGCAGGAGAGGGAAATGAATATATAGAGTTTATAAATGGCAAAATTTTAAGACTTAGTGAGGTAATAGGAGAGGTTGATAAAGAAAAACTACAATATTTACAGATTAAAAAAACAATTGAAGAGCATTTAGAAAAAGAGAGATTGCTTTTAAAAAAAGGTATTAAAGTTTTAAGTCTATTTTTTATAGATAAAGTTGCAAATTATAGAGAGTATGATAAAGATGGTAATGCTAAAAAGGGAAAATTTGCACTATTTTTTGAAAAAGCATTTAAAGAGCTTATAAATAAACCAAAATATAAAGAGCTAAAAGATAAAGTTTATAATAGTTTAGATATAAAAGAGATTCACGATGGATATTTTTCGGTAAATAGCAAAGGTAAATTGAAAGATACAAAAGGAGATTCAAAAGCGGATGAATCAACTTATGAGAAGATTATGAAAAATAAAGAAAAACTTTTGAGTTTAGATGAGCTTTTGAGATTTATCTTTTCTCACTCTGCTTTAAAAGAGGGGTGGGATAATCCTAATGTATTTCAAATATGCACTCTTAATGAGACAAAATCTGTTATGAAAAAGAGACAAGAGATAGGAAGAGGACTTAGACTTTGTGTAAATAATAATGGTGAGAGAGTTTATGGATTTGATGTAAATAGACTTACAGTTATTGCAAATGAGAGTTATGAAGAGTTTGCTAAAAAGTTACAAAGAGAGTATGAAGAGGATTTAGGAATTAAATTTGGAATTATTGAAAAGCATATCTTTTATCCTATTTTAGAAGAAAAGAGTGAAGAGTTGTTTAAATTTTTGCAAGAAAATAGCTATATAGATAAAAGTGGGGATGTTACAGAAAAATTAAAAAGAGAGATTGATAATTTAGATTTGCCAAAAGAGTTTGAAGACAAAAAAGAAGAAATTATAAAAACAATAAAAAAATCAATAGGCAGAAAAATTGAGATTAAAAATATAGATGAGAGAAAAGCAGTTAAGTTAAAAAAAGAGGTTATTTTAAGTGAAGAATTCATTAATTTATGGGAAAAAATTAAACATAAAACAATATATAAAATAGATTTTGATATAGATTTACTTATAAAAAGGTGTGTTAAAAGAATTGATGAAGAATTGAAAGTTAGTTATATTAAATATGAATATAAAAAAGCTAAAATTGATGTAAAAAGAAGTGAAATTGATACAGTAGATGAGAAAAACAACATAGAAGAGATAGCAGAGATTGATTTTGAACTTCCAAATATTATAGATATTTTACAAAAAGAGACAAATCTAAAAAGAAAAGATATTATAAAAATTTTAACTTCTACTAAAAAATTAGCCCATTTTAAAAATAATCCTCAAAAATTTATTGAAGAAGTCTTAAGAATTATTAAAGGAGAGCTAAATAAATTAGTTGTTGATGGTGTGAAATATGAAAAAATAAGAAATTTAGAGTATGCTATTCAAGAAATTTTTGATAAAGAAGAGATTATTGCTTATATGAAAAATTTAAAAGAATCTCAAAAAAGCATAACAGATTATGTAATTTGTGATAGTGAAATTGAAAAAGAGTTTGTAGAAGAGTTTGAAAAGAATGAAAATATTAAATTTTTGTTAAATTACCTTCAAATTTTAAAATAAATACTCCTGTTGGAAGTTATAATCCAGATTTTGCAATTGTAGTTGAAGTAGATAAAGAAGAGAAGCTATATTTTGTGCTTGAAAGTAAAGGTAGTCTTTTAGAAGAGGAGAGAAGGAATAGAGAAAATTATAAAATTAAATGTGCTAAAAAACATTTTGAAGTTTTAAGTGATGTAGAATATGTAGTTGCAAAAGATTTTGATGGATTTAAGGAGTATTGGTATTAGAAAAACTAAAAAATGCTAAAATATCTAAAGGACATTATTTAGAAATTGATGAATGAAGGAAAAAAATGAAACCTTATATTTCCTAAAAGTTACCTGTGGATAATATTGATTTGGTAGATTTGATTGATAATATCTCAAAAGCTAATAGAGCTTTAGCAAAATATGATGGATATTTGCAAATTATTCCAAATAAAGAATTACTTTTAGCACCTCTTACTATAAAAGAAGCAGTTTTTTCTTCAAGAATTGAAGGGACTAAGGATTCGTTTGAAGATGTTTTAAATTATGAAGCAAATCCAAAAAAAGTATCTTGAAATTAATTTTTTTGTGTCATCTTTTTTTATTATATAATTGTTTCGCAAAAATTACGCAAAAGTGCTCCTAAAGGGGTCCCTAAAAATTTATAAAAATGCACAAAATATCTATAAAAAGGAGAGTTTATGAGTGTATTAGTAGAATTTGCTATGTTTCCAACAGATAAAGGTGAAAGTGTTAGTGAATATGTAAGTAGAATTATTAAGATGTTCAAAGATAGTGATATAAACTATCAATTAACTCCAATGGGGACTATTTTTGAGGTTGATAAAATTGAAGAAGCTACGAGAGTTATTAATAGGGCTTATAAATTATTAGAGAGTGATTGTAATAGGGTATATACAACCATAAAAATGGATATTAGAAAAAATAAAAATAATAGAATGAAACAGAAAATTGAGTCTATAAAAAATAAAATTGGTGAGATTAATGGATAGGTTATATGCTCCATGGAGAAGAGAGTATCACACTAATAAAAGAAATGATTGTGTTTTTTGTGATATAGCTTCCTCAAGAGAGTTTGATGATGAAAATGAAGTTTTTTATAGAGATGATATTTGCTTTTTTGTAATGAATAGATTTCCTTATAATCCAGGACATTTTATGATAATTCCAAATAGACATGTAGGAGAGTATGAAGATTTAAGTGATGAAGAAGTCTCTCACATAGCAAAACTTGCAAAAAAAGGAGTTAAAATATTAAAAGAGTTTGGTGCAAGTGGTATTAATATGGGCTGGAACATAGGATTTGATGCTGGGGCTGGAATTCCTGAGCATTTACATCTCCACTTAGTCCCAAGATTTAAAAGAGATACTAATATGATGACTACTGTTTTTAATACAAGAGTGTATAGTGCTGATTTTGATAAAATATATGAAGAAATAAAAAAAATTGCTAATAAATATTTATAATTTTGGTATAATGATAAAAGTTGATTGAAAATTTTTTGTTTAAGTTTTTTTTAAGGTTTTCTCAAAATTAAATGTCCCTAAATTTCGGACTTTTAACCTTAAAGTTTTCTTAAAATTAATACTTTAAGCTAACTTTAAGGTTTGTAAAAAATAAAAAAGTCCAAAATTTAGGCAAAGTTAGCGTTACAAACAATGACCCGATTCAAGGGGATTGAGACTTAATATATACTTTATCTTCATACTCATAAGGAAGTGTTACAAACAATGACCCGATTCAAGGGGATTGAGACAACCTTTCGGCTAACCTTGACTTGTCCCAATAGGAGCTACAAGTTACAAACAATGACCCGATTCAAGGGGATTGAGACTCCTAATATTTCATTTATCCTTATTAAACCATCTTGGTTACAAACAATGACCCGATTCAAGGGGATTGAGACTTTCTCCCCGTCTTTGAACTCAACGGCCCACCAGAGTTACAAACAATGACCCGATTCAAGGGGATTGAGACCTCCGTCTGCATTTTTAAAATATGAATAATAGAGTCGTTACAAACAATGACCCGATTCAAGGGGATTGAGACCAATCAGGGTAGATTTTTTTAAACTCTTTCAAACTGAGTTACAAACAATGACCCGATTCAAGGGGATTGAGACTCATCGAATGCATCGCTATTGATACATTCGGGTTACAAACAATGACCCGATTCAAGGGGACTTTTTGTAGTAGCCAAGTAGCCAAGTTCCAAGTATTATAGGATTTAGGATTTGAGATATAGGACTTAGTAACGCCGACTTTAGTTGGTAATGATAAAGTATAGAATGGAGAATAATATTTGCTCAATACTCAACATTCATCACTAATAACAAATTTACCAATATACCAATAACGAATACACCAATAACAAATATACCAATTAACGAAATTTTTGATAAATTAATTTTAAAAAAGAGTCAGAGATAAAATGAAGAAAAATAAAAAAGAAAAAAGGATAAAAAATTATCCTAAGAATGGGTTAGCGTATAGAGCGATAAGTGCAAGAACTAATGCATAGATAACTTGTGCTTCGATCATCGCTAATGCGATGAACATTGTACCCATAAGTTTACCACCCATTCCAGGGTTTCTTGCAGTACCAGCGATAGTTGCTGCAGAAGCGTGTCCCATACCGATTGCACCACCAAGTGCTGCAAGACCAAGACCTACAACAGCAGCTACAACACTGTATGCTTTAATCATTGTGTCACCATCAGCTGCGAATGCAAATGCTGCGAAAATTGCCATAAGTGCTACGATTTTTTTCATTTTTACTCCTTGTAATATCTATTACGCTATGTCCGTTCGGCTTGCGTGTCCCTACTTAACACATAGCGCAATGGAATTATAAGCAAAAACATACAAAAAGGCAATAAAAATTCATATATTTTTAATAAATTTTTTTATTTTTGTTACTGCGATTTCTAGTTCGTTTATATTTTTTGTATATGCGATTCTTATAAAATTTGTAAAATCACCAAAATCCACTCCAGGGGTTACTGCTACTTTGGCTTTTTGAAGCAGTTCATTACTAAATTCAAGAGAATTGTTAGAATATTTACTTATATCACACCATAAATAAAAGGCACCGTCTGGTTTTTTAATTTTAAAAATATCTTTTAATTCATTATAAATAAAATCTCTTCTTTTTTGAAATTCTTTTTTTATAGAGTCTAAATATTCATAATCGAAAGCTTCTAAGGCAGCGTATTGAGAAAGAGTAGGGGCTGAGATAAGGATATTTTGAGCAACTATTTCAGCTGTTCTAATTAAATTATCAGGCACTATCATCCAGCCAACTCTTAGTCCTGGCATACAAAAAAACTTGCTAAATCCATTAATAACAATTGCATTTTTATTATATTTAAGTGCAGTAGTATAGTCATCAGTATATACAAGTCCGTGGTATAGTTCGTCTGAAATTAATAAAATATTGTTTTCTTGAGAGTATTCGCAAATCTTTTTCATATCATCAGTATAATAAATAGTTCCTGTAGGATTATTAGGAGAAGATATCATTAATGTATCACACTTTGGAATATTGTTTAAATTTATCTTATACTCAGAGTCAAAAGGAATTTTTATAAACTTTTTATTAAGAAGCTTAGCAAAATTTTCATAACACGGATAACCCGGTGATGGCGAAGCAATAATTTTGGCAAAATGAAAAGCTATTAAAAATGCGGTTGATGTACCGGTTGTTATGATAATGTTTTCAGGATTTACTTCTACATTATAAAAAACTTTATAATGATTTGCTATTTTCTCTCTTAAGTTTTTTAGTCCTTTAGCTTCAGTATAAAAGAATTTGTTAAAATTTATGGCTGAGTTTATAGCTTTTTTGACTTTATCACTTGGAAGCAAATCAGGCTCACCAATTTCTAGATGAATAACATCCTCTAACTCTCTTGCTTTTTTTAAGATATCCATAACGATAAAAGGTTTCATTAGTTTACCTTTTTTTTAGTTTTAGATAAATTTATAGCTAATGTGTCTATTATTTTTTCTTCTAAATTTAAAATATCTTTATTTTTTTCTTTAAAACCTTCTATATTTTTCTTTAGAGATTTTACCTGAACTTCTAAGTTTTTTATTTCTTTTTCGGTTTCAAAATATAAAACTTCAAATCTTTTTTTTTGCATTGTAAATATAAATTCTCTTTCTTTATATTCATTTTCTTTTTTTGTTTTTTTCAGTATAGGTAAAATACTGGTCTTTATTCTTTTTAAAGCTAGTTTTATATCGGTTAAAAGTATTTTCTTTTTTTCTAAACTTTTAGAAAATTTTTCATAGTCTTTATTTAATTTGTCAAGAATCTTTTTTATATTGTCTATTTTAGTAATTTCTTGTTTTAGAAGTGGTATAGGAGATGCGAATTTATGCCTATCATATGGATATAACTCTGGGTATTTGAATTTTCCATATTTGGTCTGAATAGTAGTTCTATTAAGTGTAGAAGCAAAATTATTTAATAAGATATGATTTTTTTTGATAATATTAAGAATATATTTAGCTATTGTTTTATGGATGATTTTTTTGCCTGCAATATCTTTTTTAAATAGATATGCGGCTAAATAATCTAATTTAATATCAAAAATTTTATCAAAAACTGGACGATTTCTTTTTTCTGCTAATGTTACTAAATTTTGTTTTATTTTTTTTATTATTCTTTTAAGAGATACATCAATAAATTCTTGATGTGTTAAAATTAATGGTGAAATTGTTTCTTCTTTTATTTTAGAATTCAGTAGTTCTTTTGTTATCTTTTTTAAGAACTGTTCTTCATCTATATTTTCAAAAAGAGTGTCTTTTAGTTTTTCTATTTCTTTTAGATCCATATATATACTTTTTGTTAAAATTATATCAAAAAGGTTTTTTGTGGAAGAAAAAGAGCTAGAACTTATTGAGTTATTAAAAAAAAATGAAGATAAAAAAGCAAAAAATTTTTATGAATTAAACTTTAAAACACCGCCTATATTATCTTTTGAAGTTGCTTTTTGGGTAATTGAGATGAAGAACTTAGAGCTTTTAAAATATTTTTATTCAAAAGGAATAAACTTAAGGATTTTTGAGGACTTTTATTTTCAATATGCTTGTGGGGTAGGGTATTTAGATATTGCTAAATTTTTGTTGAAAGTAGGAGCTGATGTAAATGCAAATAAATCAGCAGCTTTTATTTATGCGGCTGCTAATGGAAAGTTAGATGTATTAAAATTTTTAGTTAAAAAAGGTGCAAATGTTAGGGCCAGATTTGATTTGGCTATTGTGCTTGCAGCAAAAAATGGTCATTTAGAAATATTAAAATATTTGTATGAGCTGGGACTAGATATTCATACAAACTCTGAAGCTCCTTTAAAATATGCAGCGGCAAATGGACATAAAGATATTGTTGAGTATTTAATAAAATTAGGAGCAGACTATCATACAACTGATGAGTATCCTTTGAGAAAAGCGATAAAAAATGGTCATTTAGAAATTGCTAAAATGCTTTTAGAAAAAGGAGCTGATCCAAATGTTAATAATTATGAACTAATTCAATGGGCAATTGAAAAAAGAAAGTTTGATATTTTAGATATGCTTTTGAGTTTTGGAGGTAAGCCTGATATTTTTGATGGAAAGTATGTAAAATTAGCAAGAGAAAAAAAAGATAAAGAACTGAGACAAATTTTGGAGAGTTATTTATGATTGAGTATTTTACGCTTGGGGTTATAGGTTTTATAGCAGCACTAACTCCAGGGCCTGATATTTTTTATGTTATAAGGCAAGGCTTGTGTAAAGGATTAAGAACTTCTTTATTTGCAGTGAGTGGTATTTTATTTGGGAATATTATTTATCTTTTTCTTGTTGCAATAGGGCTTGGAATAATTGGCAAAAATCCATATTTTTTATTTTTCGTAGCACTTTTTGGAAGTATTTATCTTTTGAAGATATCATTTAGTATTTTTAATGAAAAAGTCACTTTAGAGGCTAAAAAATGTGGAGTTGAAAATGATTTTTTAATATTTAAAGAAGCATTGCTTCTTAATCTTTCTAATCCAAAGGCTATGATTTTTTTTGCTGTAGTAGTTACTCCATTTATTAGTAAGAATGTTATGTTAAGTTGTGTGAGCTTATATCTTGGAATAAGCTTAGCATTTTTATTAGCAGCTATAACTAGTTCAAAAATTAAATTAGAAGAGAAATTACTAAATTTTATTAATAAAGTAGCATCTATTGTTTTTGTTTTTTTTGCTATTAAATTGATGTTATTATTTATCGAAACAGCAGAGAAGATATTAAATCTTCCCTAGATAATCACAAGCATTTTTATTTCCAAGATTACAAGCTTTTTTTAGGAATTCTTTTGCTTTTTTTGTATTACCGTTTTTATATTCTTCATATCCAAGGAGAGTGCAGCTGTCAGAGTCATTTAAAGCACATCCTTTTTTATAAAAACTGATAGCAAGTTTGTGGTTTTTGTTTACACCAAAGCCTTTATCATAAAAATATCCAACCATACCACAAGCATATCCGTCATTTTTTTCACATCTTTTTTTAAAGCCTTTAAGAGCTTTTTTATATTTTCCCTCTAATGCTAGTTTTAAATCTGGGTCATTTGTTTGTCCGTGATTACCAGCAAACAGTGCTAAACTAAGTCCTAATAAAGCCAATATTTTTTTCATTTTTATCCTTTTGGTGTATTTTATAAGTATTAGAGGTATTAGAGGTATTAGAGGTAATAGACGTATTAGAGGTAGTAGGGGGTATAACCTCTACAACCCTTATAACCTCTATAACCCTTATAACCTCTATAACCCTTACAACCCCTACAACCTCTACTAACCCCTATTAACCTTACGAATTACAACATGCACATCCAAATCCATCATCATCGTCGTGAAAATTTTCAAGTGCCTCGCCTCCTGAAATAATAGACTCTTTATATGCTATTGTTTCACCATTATGAATTATGGTATAAAATATTTTACTTGTGTTTCTAACAGTATTAATTGTCGAACAATATGTTTCAAGTGAACTTAATACCCATCTTTTTGCTGTTATATTGTCTGCATTTGAATCAAATTTGTAAATAAAATGAAACTCAGTAAAAATTTTTGGAAAAGTGTCTCTTCTTTTGTATTCAATTTCCATTTCTGTATTTTTGATTTCAAATCCTTTATGTTTTGCCATTTCTACTACATCAAAAAGAGAACAATTCCCCATACCTGTAATAAACATTTCTACTGGTGAGTATTTATCTGTGTCAATAATTAAAACTTCTTTTTCATTTGTTGCTTCAAATTTATGTCCTTCAATGTGTCTTATTTTAATCATTCACTCTCCTTTAAAAATTTTTCAAAATATTCAATTTGTTCTTTTACTCTCTCAGGAGCGCTACCTCCTAAGCTTTTTCTCGATTTCATTGAGTTTTCAAGGCTTAAATCTAAATCATTTTCTATTCTATCATCAATACTTTTTAATTCATCTAGACTTAAATCACTTAAATCTATTCCCTTGCTTTCAGCCAAAGCTACAGCACGACCGGTAATATGATGAGCTTCTCTAAATGGGATGCCTTTTTTTACTAAATAATCAGCCAAATCTGTAGCAGTTAAATGACCCTTTTTGCAAGCTTTATACATATTTTCTTTATTTACTGTCATAGTTTTTAAAGTTTCTTTTAAAATTTCAATTGAAATTAAAGCATTTTTTACGCTATCAAAGACTGGTTCTTTATCTTCTTGAGTGTCTTTATTATATGCAAGAGGCAAGCCCTTCATTACAGTTAGAAGTGCTATTAAATTACCATAACTCCTACCTGTTTTTCCTCTAATTAACTCTGGTACATCAGGATTTTTCTTTTGTGGCATAATAGAGCTACCGGTTGAGTATTCATCACTTAACGTAATAAAACCAAATTCACTTGTAGACCAAATAATAAGCTCTTCACTGATTCTACTTGCATGCATCATTAGCATTGAAATATTAAAAAGTATCTCAAGTGCAAAATCTCTATCACTTACTGTATCAAGACAGTTAATTGAAGGTTTATCAAAACCTAATGCTTTTGTAGTTTCATTTCTATCAATAGGATGAGGAGTTCCTGCAAGTGCTGCACATCCAAGAGGATTAATGTTATTTCTTTTGTAGCTTTCAATAAATCTGTCATAATCTCTTTTAAACATACTAGCATATGCTAACATATGGTATGCAAAACTTATTGGCTGAGCATGTTGAAGGTGAGTCATTCCAGGAAGTATGGTATCGGTGTGATCTTTTGCAATATTAACGAATACTTCAATTAGCTCTTTTATTTTTTTTGCAAACTCTTTATTTCTTTTTAAAACCCATCTTCTAAAGTCAACAGCAACTTGGTCGTTTCTGCTTCTTGCAGTATGAAGTTTTTTTCCAGTATCTCCGATAATTTCAATAAGTCTTTTTTCAATAGCCATATGAATATCTTCATCGGCAATATCGAAGATAAACTCGTCATTTTCAATTTCTTTTTTGATTTGAAGTAGACCTTCTTTTATTTTTTCAGCTTCATCCTGAGTAATAATTCCTTGCTTTGCAAGCATCTTTGAATGAGCAATTGAACCTTCAATATCTTCAATATATAGCTCTTTATCAAATGGAATTGATGCGTTAAACTCATCAAGTATTTTTGAAGTAGCTTTTCTAAATCTTCCGCCCCATAGTTTCATTATAAACCTTTTTAATGTAATTATATCAAATGAATAAATGTTATTATTTTGTAATTATTTTAAATTAGAATATCCTTAAAAAAAGGGCATTTATGCTTGGCGATAGATTGGATAAAGTTGTAAAAAAACTTGATTTTGCATTTCAGCCTATTGTTAATATAAAAAGTGGTGAAATTTTTGCTGTAGAAGCGCTTCTTAGAAAAGTAGAAGATTGTGGATTTTATTCAATTTTTCATTTATTTGATGAAGCTTTTAGGAATGGAGTATTATATCAGCTTGATTTGTTTTTAAGGTATAAAGTAATTGAAAAATTTTCTAAAATAAAAATAGATAATTTAAAGCTTTTTTATAACCTTGATAATAGAATTTTATTAATGCCTGATTATAAAGTAGGAAATACTGAAAAAATTTTAGAGGATTTTAGTTTAAATAAAGAGATTTTGGTATTTGAACTTAGTGAAAAAGATACTATAAAAGATCCATCATTAGTTACAAATATGGTTAATAGATATAAACAAAGTGAATTTAAAATAGCAATAGATGATTTTGGTACTGGAATTGCAGGACTTCAATTGCTTTATTATGCTGAAAGTGATTTTATAAAAATAGATAGATTTTTTATTCAAAATATAACTAATGACAGTAAAAAAAAGCTTTTTTGCTCTCACATTGTAAATATGGCTCATATTATGGGAATGAAAGTTATTGCTGAGGGAGTTGAAAGTAAAGAAGAATTTTTTACATGCAAAGAAATTGGTGTTGACTTTTTACAAGGCTATTTTATTCAAAAACCAGATATTGATTATAAAAATATAAAAGAAAAATATCCTGAAATAGAAAAACTATATAAAAGCGATTTGAGAGAAAATACATTCGAACTTAAAAATAAATATGTAGAATATGTTGAGCCTATTTTTATTGAAGAGCTTTCTTACAAGACTGTGTTTAATTATCTCAAAAAGAACAAAAATGCATATTTTATTCCTGTAATAGATAAAAGTAAAGATATAAAAGGAATTCTTTTAGAGAGTGATATAAGAGATTTAATATTTTCTCCTTATGGGATGTCTTTAGCTTACAATGATTCTATGAAAAAGAAACTAAAAAAGAAAATTAAAGAGTCAATATCTGTTGAAGCTAGTTGGGATATAGATAAAATATTAAAGATATATAATATAAATCGAGAAAAAATAAATTATGGAATTTTTGTAACACAAAACAATAAATACAAAGGTTTTTTGAATTTGAATAACTTATTACATTTATCTTATAAGAAAAATTTACAAATTGCAGAAGAAAAAAATCCTCTTACAAGACTTCCTGGAAATAAATCTATTGATAATTTTATGTTTGAAGTATTTCAAAATAACGATAATAAGTATTATATAGTATATTTTGATTTTGATAATTTTAAACCTTTTAATGATATCTATGGATTTAGACAGGGTGATAGGGCTATTTTATTATTTAGTGAAATATTAAAAAAATATATTAATGATGCTTCTATTATTGGACATATCGGGGGAGATGATTTTTTTGTAGGTTTTAAGAATTATGAATTTGACGAAGTTTATAAAATAATAAAAAAAATACAAAAAAAATTTAAAATAGAGGTTGAATCTTTATATTCAAAAAAAGACAGAGAAAAGGGTTATATTAAAGCTATGGATAGATTTGGAATAGAAAGAAAATTTGAATTGTTGAGTGTATCTGCTGTAGTTATAGAAATTAGTAAAAAAATTAATAGAAATATATTTGATGAAGAAATAGGAAATTTGAAAAAATTTGCTAAAAAATTAAAATTTCCATTAGTAGTAGGATTTAGAAGTTAAATTTTTATATAATTCCTTAAAAAGGGAAAATAAAAACTATGAAAAATAAATTAGTAAAACTTTTATTTACTACTGCTTCAATTGAAAGATGGAATGACTTACCTCGCCCTGTCAGATTTATTGAGCTTGACAAGCAAGCACATAGGATGATTATAGCTTATATTTTGGCACATTTTGAAAAAGATATAGATTTTTATAAGTTAATACATTTAGGAATTGCTTCGGTTTTTTATAGAGCAGTTCTCACTGATTTAAAGTCACCAGTTTATCACTATTTAAGAAAGAAAAAAGGTAAAGAGCTTGATGAATTTGTTATTGGTAGATTAAAAGGCTTGGTTGATGAGGAGTTAGAGCATTTTATTAGGATTTTTAATTCTGATAATTCAAAAGAAAAGAGAATACTATCTGCCGCAAGTTACTTAGCTAGTAAGTGGGAGTTTGATATAATCTATAATTTTGCACCAAATATTTATGGAATGAGAGAAATTAAAGAAAATATTGAAAATGAACTTGAAGATTATTATGATTTAGAAGGTGTTAAAGTATTATCACTTAAAAAGAAAAGTTATAATTTTGTGTCATTATGTGGGAACTTGAGATTTCAAAAAAGATGGGCTAATACACCAAGAATTCCGCAAACTAGTGTACTTGGACATATGCTTTTTGTTGCTATTGTTTCTTTTCTTTTAACAAAAGAGTATGGAGGAAATCCTCATAAAATTTATTATAACTTTTTTACAGGACTTTTTCACGATTTGCCAGAAGCTTTAACAAGAGATATTATCGCACCTGTTAAACATCAAGTACAAGGCCTAGATGAAATACTTAAAGAATATGAAAGTTTTTTAATTGAAGAGAAAATTTTACCATTAGTTCCTAAAAATATAAGGGATGAGTTAAAAATATTTATAACTGATGAATTTGCAAATAAATTAATTATTGACAATAAAGTAAAAAAAGTTGATGAAGCTGAAGATTTGCTTGGAATGAAAGGAATTGATGGAAGTTTAGTAAAGGTAGCTGATCATTTTGCAGCATTTGTGGAGGCTTTTATGAGTATACACTATGGAATAAAATCACCTGAGCTTATAAATGCAGTTATTTATTTAGAAAAAAAATATAAAAATAAAGTTGTTTTGGGAATTGATATTGGTAAATATTTCAGCAAGGATTTTTTTGATGAGTAGGTTTTTAATTTTTTTTATTGTAGTTTTTTCTTATGCTACTACAGATTTTTATACTTATACAATAAAGCTTGATTATAAAGAGTATGTGAATGGAAAAGTAATTGATAGGGACTATAGTAGTTTTGGTGATATTTTAGGTATAGGAGTAAAACATTTTAATAAATTTAACTACTTTAACTATTATTTAAAAGCTGAAATGGCAGGTGGAGAGAGTATTTATGAGGGGGCTACTTGGGGAGGCGAACCTATAAAGAATAAACAAAAAGGACTTTATTTATTAACTTTAGAAGGTGGATTTGGAAGTAGATATTTTTATTTTTTTGGTGGATATAGAGAGTGGAATAGAGGAAAAAGTGCAAATGCATGGGATTATGATGAGGTATATTACTTTGGATATTTTGGGATAAAGTATTCTTATCCATTTGTTTTTCAAAAAATAATATTTATTCCAGAAGCTGGATACAAATTGGCAATAAATCCGCAAATGAAAGTAAAACTTGGAAATGAGCCTGTTTTAGATTTAGGAAGTACTGATGGAGGATTTATAGAATTGCCAATTTTCGTAAAATATGAAAATGTTTATTTAAAATTTTTTTATAGATATCAATATTGGCATATAAATCGTTCTAATAATGAATTATTAATTTTAAATGGCAAGAAATATCTAATTTTTGAACCAGAGAGTATAACTGAAAATCAATATTTAGGAATAGGGGTTATTTGGAAGTTTTAGTGTAAAAGGACTAAAGTCCTTTTACTACTTCTATAATCATTTCTACTACTTTAGGATCTTCTAAAGTTGATGTATCTTGTTTAATTTCTTCTCCTTTTGCAATAGCACGGAGAATTCTTCTCATTATTTTTCCACTTCTTGTTTTAGGAAGTCCTGGAACAAAAGCAAAGTGTTTAATTTTTGCAATGTTTCCAATTTCTTTTGAAACAATATCATTTACTTCTTTTATAAATTCAGATTCCTCAGCTGTATTTTCTTTTAGAACTATATAAGCAAAAATAGCTTCACCTGTAATTTCATCAGGTCTTCCTATAACTGCAACTTCAGCTACATTTGGATGTTTTTTAACTGCTGCTTCTATTTCTGCAGTTCCAAGTCTATGACCAGATACATTAATAACGTCATCAACTCTTCCTGTAATCCAGATATATCCATCTTCATCTACTATTGCACCATCACCTGAGAAATAAACAGGTTTTCCTTGTTTTTTAGCTGTCCCGAAATAACTTTTTATAAATCTATCAGGGTCCCCCCAGATAGTTCTAATCATACTTGGCCAAGGTTTTGTAATACAAAGTAGTCCTTTTTCGTATGGTGTCATTTTGTTTCCATTTTCATCAATAACTTCTGCAAAAATTCCAGGTAGAGGGAATGTTGCACTTGCTGGTTTTATTGGTGTTGCAGCAGGAAGTGGACTTATCATATGTCCCCCTGTTTCAGTTTGCCACCAAGTATCAACAATAGAACATCTTCCATTACCAACTACATCATAGTACCATTTCCAAGCAGCTGGGTCTATTGGTTCACCAACAGTTCCAAGAATACGTAAAGAACTTAAATCATATTTTTTAGGTTCATCAGCTCCCATTTTGTGCAGTAGTCTAATAGCTGTTGGAGCTGTGTAGAATTGATTAACTCTATATTCTTCTATCATTTTCCAAGCTCTACCAGAGTCTGGATAAGTTAATACACCTTCAAACATTAACGTTGTTGCACCTGCTGCAAGTGGACCATATACAATATATGTATGTCCAGTAATCCAACCGATATCAGCTGTACACCAATATGTATCGTTTTCTTTTATATCAAATACCCATTCCATTGTTAGTTGTGCCCATAAAATATATCCAGCTTGAGAGTGTTGTACTCCTTTTGGTTTTCCAGTACTTCCTGATGTATATAATAAAAATAGAGGGTCTTCACTATCCATTATTTCAGGTTCGCATTTACTTGACTCTTGAATAATTAAATCATTATAACTAACATCCCTACCTTCAACCCATTCAATTTTTTCATGGTTTCTTTTAACAACTAAAACTTTTTCTACAAAATCAATACCTTCAAGTGCCGCGTCTACTGTTGGTTTTAACATATAAGGTTTGCCTTTTCTAAAGGCACCATCGGCTGTAATTACTACTTTTGCTTGTGCATCTATTATTCTATCTTTAAGTGCCTCTGCACTAAACCCTCCAAATACTACACTATGAATTGCACCAATTCTAGCACATGCAAGCATAGCAAAAGCTGCTTCTGGTATCATAGGCATATATAAAACAACTCTATCGCCTCTATTTACACCAAGTCTTTTTAGTAAGTTTGCAAATTTATTAACCTCTTTGAAAAGTTCTAAATAGGTAATTATTCTTTTTTCTCCATTGTCACCTTCCCAAATAATTGCAGCTTTGTTTTTTCTTTTATCTAAATGTCTATCAATACATTGATAAGATACATTTAATTTTCCACCAATAAACCACCTATAAAATGGGGCATTGTTTTCATCAAGAGTCTCTTTAAAATTTTCAAACCAAGTAATTTTTTCACGAGCTAACTTTGCCCAAGTTCCTTCATAATCTTTTTTGAATTCTTCTACTAATTCTTTATATTCACACATATTTTTAAATGCAGGATTATTAAATAACTCTTTTTTAGGATAATATACTTCGTTTACCATTAGTTCTCCTTGTGCCTTTTTTCTATAATAAAACAAAAATTTAATAAAAAGATAATTTTAGTCGGATATTAAGATTGGATGTGTAGAAAAGTAACAAAGCAGTCTAGAATGTAGAATGGAGAGTTAATATAAATTTATTCTCCATTCTTAGTTTAAGTTTAGTTTTTGTAGTTTTCGATTGCTTTTTGAATTAGTTCAATTGCTTTTTCTCTACCAGCGTATCCAGTAACTTTTACCCATTTACCAGGTTCAAGATCTTTATATGTTTCGAAGAAATGTTTAATTTGGTTTAGCTCAATTTCAGGTAAGTCACTTAAGTCATTAATTTTCGCCATTTTTGGATCAAGTTTTGTAACAGGAACTGCTACAATTTTTTCATCTTTTCCACTTTCATCTTCCATAATAAGAACACCAATTACTTTACTTTTGATTACCGTACCAGGTACTACACTCTCACTAGATAGCACTAATATATCGATTGGGTCTCCATCATCAGCTAATGTATTTGGTACAAATCCATAGTTTGCTGGATAGAATTGACTTCCATATAGAATTCTATCAAGAAAAATAGCACCACTTTCTTTATCAATTTCATATTTTATATTACTTCCTTGGGGAATTTCGATTACTGCATTTACAGCTTCTTCAGGATTTCCAGGTTTTATTTTTGTAATGTCCATTATTTTCTCCTTTTTTATGGAATTATACCATCTATATTTTGAGACTAAGCTTTTATCTAATGAATCAAAGATTAATTTTTCATCAATCCATTTAATTAAATAAATTCCACTTAGATAAATTATCCAGTTGATATAAATCCATAAAAACAAAAACATTAAAATAGAGATAGAACCATATAGATTTTTATATGTAGTATTTATTATTATGTAATATATAAAAATACTTTTTAAAATTATAAAGACAAAAGAAGTCAAAAGTGAAACAATTAAAGCAGAAATAGTTTTTTTGTTTTCAATAGTTAGCTTATAAGCTAAAAAGAAAGTTAGCCAGATAATAAAAAATGGGGTTATTTTTATAAAATTTATCCAAGAAGTTAGTTCAGATTTATTTAAAAAAAATTGAAATTTAATAGACAAATACATAGCTCCTGCAAAAAGTACAGGAAACAGTGTAAGCATTGTCCAATAAAGTTTTATTTTCTCCCACAAATTTCTTTTTTTTTGATGAAAAATTTTAGAAATAATTGTTTCGTAGTTGTCGAAAAATAAAATTGAAGTAGCTAATATATAAAAACCTCCTAATATTCCCATTTTTGATGAATTTGAAAGAAAATTTTTTAAATATTCGGTTATTAATTCTTGATTTGAAGGAAGAATATTTGATGTTATAAAGTGTTCAAGTTTATTATAAAGTTCAGCAAAAAAAGGACTTGATGAGAAGATGCTTAATATTATCAAAATAATTGGTACAAGTGAAAAGATTGTATAGAAACTAAGGGTTGCAGAATAGAGAGTAATTTCATTGATAATATCTTGTGTTTTTTTAATATTTAATTTTTTCAAAAAATTTTTTAACTTCATCAAAATCCTTGGTATTAACTAAACATGCATAAATTGTACATATTTGATAAAAATCATAACTTTTATATTTCCATAAGACAAATGGAAATTGTAATGGATAATTTATTTTAACATTTTTTGTTTTTATTATATAATCATTATATTTTATTTTGAGTTTAGCAATTGCCATATATGCATAATGTAAAGATAAAGGATATTTTTTAAGTTCTTCTAAAACAAACTCGTATAAACTAAAATCATTATTTAAACTTGCAAAATCAATATAATCACTAAAAAGTATACTAAGTGCACTTGGATATGATTTTTCTTCAATGGTTGCTGGAAAATCATTACTCATAATCCAATTGTCTTTTTTAAATTTTAAAGATTTTTTAATGAAAATTTCAGCAAATTTTAAATATTTTTTATTGCCTGTATATTCATATGCGTCAATTAGCGCTCTAATTAAATAAGCATAATCTTCTAAATCAGCTTTTTTTGTAATTTTTTTTACAAATCCATGATATAAAATACCTTCTTTGTAGTAAGTTTTAAGGATAGTGTTTAGTAGTTTTGTAGCTTTGATTTGATATTTTTCATTTATTATTGAAGCTTTGTAAAGCCCACTAACCATCATTGCATTCCAACTAAGAATCTTTTTTTTATTAATAAATGGATATATATGGGTTTTTCTTATTTCTTTTAAGTTATTTAGAAACTTTTTAATATTTTTAGGGGCTGGTTTTGGACTAAAATATATGTGATTTTTATCTTTATTAAAATTACCATCTTCTTCAAAATTTATATATTCTAAAATCTCTTTTTTATTGGGTATGTTTTTTAAAGCTTTGTAAATCTCGGCTTTAGAGAATGTGAAATAGTCTCCTTCGCCTGGAGAGTCTGCTGAATTTGCTGCAAAATATAAACCATTAGATGAACGGTATTTTTTGTCGAATTCACTAATAGTTTGAATTACTACTTTTTTATAAAGAGGATTTTTTGTATATTTGTAAGTTGTAGAGTATATATCAATCATTAATGCATTTGTATAGAGCATTTTTTCAAAATGAGGAATGCTAAAATCGTCATATACAGTATACCTAAAAAAACCTCCTTCAATTTGGTCATACATTCCACTTTTTGCTATATTAGAAAGAGTTAAATTTAACATTTTTAGGTATTTTTTATTTTTTGTAATAAGATAAATATCTAATAAAAGTTGAAATTTATTATATTCAGGAAATTTATGAAGTCCTTTAAATCCGCCATATATAAAGTCAAAACTTTCATTTATTTCTTTTTCAAGAACTTTTAGAGGATCTTTATATTTTTTTATGATTTTTTTTTGATGTAATTTTTTTTCAAAACTTTGAGCTTTTTGTATAAGTTCTTGAGGATTATTTTTCCAAAGCTTAGCAAAGTATGGAAGAAGAGTTAAAAGTCCTTTTTTTGCAAAGAGATCATTTTTTGGAACATAAGTGGAAATAAAAATTATTTTTTTGTCAGGTAGCATTATAATTGTAAGAGGCCACCCAGCAGTTTGATTATATATTTTTTTATATACCCATTGATAATACCTATCAATTTCTGGACTCTCTTCTTTATCAACTTTTATTGAAACATAATATTTATTTAAAATTTCTGCTACTTTTTTATCAGTAAATGATTCTTTGAGCATAACATGACACCAATGACAGGTTGAATAACCAATACTTAAAAAAATTAATTTGTTTTCTTTTTTTGCTTTTTCAAATGCTTTCTTACTCCAAGGGTACCAGTCAATTGGATTGTTTGCATGTTCAAGTAAATATTCACTATCACTATTTTTTAATTGATTAGAAAAAGCTAAATTAAAAAAAACTAAAAATATTAATAAAATTCTCATTCTTCAAGCACCTCCTTTTTTTCTTCAAGCTCAAGGTATCTTTCTACCTTTTCATCATAAATTTTTTTTATCTCTTCAAGCTCATTTGAAAGTGTAACAAGTCCTTTTTTCTGATAACAATCAGGGTTTGCTAAACACTCTTCTATTTCAGCAATTGTATTTTCAAGCTCTTCAATAAGTTTTGGCAATTCTTCTAGTTCACGCTGTTCTTTGTAAGAGAGTTTCTTTTGTTTTTTTGGTTTAGGTTTTTCTTTTTTTTCTTCTTCATTTTCCATTTTCCATTTTACATTTTCAATTAATTTTAGTTCTTTTTCAATTTCAAGATATTCAGTATATGGAATGTGACTTTCTTCAATTTCACCATTTCCTTTAAATATAAATAGTTTCTTAGCAATTTTATCAACAAAATATCTGTCGTGACTTACAAATATTACACTTCCTTCAAAATCTATTAAGTACTCTTCTAATATATTAATAGTTGGAATATCAAGGTCATTTGTAGGCTCATCAAGAATTAATACATCATAATCTTTTGTAAAAAGCAAAGCTAATGCAACTCTAGTTTTTTCACCTCCACTTAAAACACCAATTTTTTTTGTTAAATATTCAGGTGGAAATAAAAATTCTCTAAGATATCCATAAACATGCATATTGCGACCTCTGACATTTACATGATTGCCTCCCTGTGGACAAAAAGTCTCAATCAAATCTTTATTATCATCAAGCATAGATTTTCGCTGATCTAGGTAACCAATTTTTATGTTTTCACCTATCTTTATAATCCCACTATCAGGGATTTCTTCATTAGTTAGCATTTTTAGAAGTGTAGATTTTCCACTTCCGTTTTTCCCAACAATTGCAATTTTATCTTTTTGTAATATTCTTGTAGTGAAGTTTTTTATTAAAAGTTTGTTTCCAATTGATTTAGTAATGTTTTCAATCTCAAACATTACCTTTTTTTTGTTTATTTTTTCATCTTGCCTATTTAGAAGTTCTCTTTTAAGTTGCATTTCAATTTGACGAATTTCGCTTCTATCTTTTTTTACTTTTTCTCGAAGTTCTTCTACTCTTTTTTTTCTTCCTTCATTTCTTTTAAGTCTTGCTTTAACTCCACGTCTAAGCCATTCTTCTTCTCTTTTAAGTAGTCTTAGTTCATTTTCATACCCTTTTTCTTTAGCTTTAAGTAGTTCTTCTTTTTGTCTTATATAATCAGCATATCCACCTTTAAACTCGCGAAGTTTACAGTTTTCTAGCTCAATTACTCTTGTAGCTATTCTATCAATAAAATACCTATCGTGACTTATCACAATAAAAGTATATTTGTCTTTAAGTAATATTTCTTCTAAAAATTCAGTCATATAAACATCTAGGTGGTTTGTTGGTTCATCAAGAAGTATTACATCTGGTTTTTGTAAAAGCAAACTTGCAAGAGCTACTCTTCTTTGTTCTCCTCCGCTAAGCAGGCTAATATCTTTATTTTCATACTTTTTTAAATCAAACTCTTGTAAGATTCTCTCAATTCTATCGTCTAAATTCCAAGCATTATGAAAATCTAAGAATTTGCTAACTTTATCCATTTCACTCTGAATTGCTTTGTTTTCAGGGGTTTTTGCAAACTCTTCGGTAAGCTTTAGATATTTTTTATAAGCTTCTTTAAACTCAACTAATTCTTCTTCAATTGCAACTCTAACTGTAAGCCCAGTTTTAAACTTTGGAGTTTGTTTTAGTCTTTTTATTTTTATTCCATTTTTTGTAATAATTTCGCCACTATCAGGTTCTATTGTGCCATCAATTATTTTCATTAAAGTGGATTTTCCACTTCCATTTTTTCCAATAAGGGCTACTCTCTCACCCTCATCAAGGTGAAACTCAACATCACAAAGTATTTTTTGAGCTTCGTAACTTTTGCAAACACTAAGCAAATCAATCAAAGCCATTAAAGCCCTTTTTATTGAAATTATACCATTATTAAAGTTTTTGAGGTTTTAGAGGTTGTAGGGGTAATAGATGTAATAAAGGTATTAGAGGTTTTATAACATCTACAACCCATATAACTTCTACTAACCTTTAATACTTTTACTAACCTATATTACCTCTACTAACCTTTACTAACCTTTACTAACCTTTACAAGTGTTATTAAAATGTTTTTAAAATTATTTATACTTGCAGTACAAATAAAAAGAAGGAGTACAAATGAAATTTGATTTACTAATTACAATTGCTGTAACAATATTAGTAATCAGTGTAGCACTGTTTCAAAATATTTGATGCAACTTTTATATCTTCTTTGATCTGCTTTTTAAGCTTAGATAAGCTGTCAAACTTTTTATTTTCTCTTAAAAACTCTAAAAACTCAATTTTTATTAACTGGGAACCTGGAACTTGGAGCTTGGAATTGCTTTTCATTCTCAACATTTTCAACTTGGAACTTGGAACTTGGAACTCAGAACTTAATATATGTGTTTCTATAGAGAATTTTCCATCAGTTGAGCGGTTACCTATAAATGTAATGGAAGGTAAATTATTTGTTTTTGTTATATAAACTCCTTTTTTAGGGATTAAATAGTTTTTTATAAGTTCTATATTTATAGTTGGGACAAGTTCTTTACTTCCAAGCCCTTGGCCTTTTATTTGAATACCTTTAATTTTGTATGTGTGGCCTAAAAAAATATTAGCTTTTTTTATGTTGCCACTTCTTATAAAGTCTCTAATAATATGAGAGTGTACTCCAATTCCATCAATTTTAATTTCTTTGATTACCTCAACTTTGAAATGTTTTTTTAATAAATTTATATCACCTTTTCTTTCTTTTCCAAATCTGAAATCATCTCCTATTACTATTTTTGAAACCTTTAATGATTTTAAAATTTTTATAAATTCGTATGGACTTAGATATTTTATATTATTTAAATCAAAAAAAACAGATTCAAGGGTTGTATATTCACATCTATCAAGACCAGGAGTTAAATTGCTCCCTTTTTCAATAACAATCATAAATTCAGCTTTTTTTAATAATTCTTGATGAGCAATATGCATTCCATCAAATCCACCAATAGTTGCTGTCATTTAAAACTTCTTATTATCCTTTTTATGATTTTAATATTTCAAAAAAAAATTGGTTATAATAATGCCAAAATTATAGCTTATTTTAAAAGGAAATAAGTGAAAAAGATTATTTTATTAATATTAAGTTTCTTATTATTGTTTGCTTCAGATGAAGAAGAATTTTTAAAGACTTTAAATGAAGTTAGTGAAATTGCCACTCAAAATAAATTAAATATAGATAAAACACCATCAAATGTAGATATTATAAGAAGGGATTTTATAATAAGGTCCGGAGCTAGGACATTACTAGATTTATTAAAATATATTCCCGGTGTGGAAATTGCAATGACTTCAAGCGGAAAAAGACAATTAATTATTAGAGGGAATAAATCTGTTTATAGAGATAAAATAAAACTTATGATAAATGGTGTTGAAGTTACTAATAACTTATATAATAATCAATTTTATTATTATAATTTTCCAGCATCTTTAATTAAAAGAATAGAATTCACAAAAACACCTGATTCAGTTCTATATGGAGAAAATGCATTTTTAGGAGTTCTTAATGTAATTACTCTTAATAATATTGATGATAATATGGTTAATTTTTATTTAAGTAATAAAAATCAAACAACATTTGCTCTATTTGATAAAATAAATAATAATTTATTAGCTGATTTTCATTATCTTTATTCAAACCCAGAAGTATATTCTCCTAAAAGTTATTTAATAGACTTGCAAGAACTTAAGGCTATTCCTTTTAGAAATGAAACTAGAGCTAATACTTTAGAAAAAAATGTAGGAATAGGATTAAAATATACAAAAGAGAAAAGTACTTTAAGTTATAGAACTGAGTATTATAAAAAGGGTGATTTTTTTGGAATTGAAAGAGTTACACCTCTTAGAAGGGATAAATTTATTAATTTTTTATATCAATATTTAAATTATAACTATTCAGATTATCTTAAATATAATCTAAAAGTAAGTTTTGATTTAGGAGTTAAAAATTATATCTGGGATGGTGAGTTTAGAACTTTTCCTTATGATTTTAATGAAAGTGTTGATCATAATGACCCTTCAAAAGATATTATAATAGGTGCTAAAATTAATGAAATAGAGTTTTATGCAAAAAATTTAATAAAATATGAAACAGATAAACACAATATAAATTTTATTTTAGAAGCTAAATATGCAAAACCTTATGATTACTATTATTTACAATATATTCCTATTTTTGATAATAAAGAAAAACTTACAGGAGATAATAATGTGTTAAAAGAAGGAATAAAAAGAATTTCAAAAGCAATAGGAATAGAAGATTTGTTTACTTTAAATGAAAAAATATCTTTTGTTTATGGTTTTAGGTATGATAATTATAGTGATTTTGGAGGAGCTAATTCTTATAAGCTCGGGGGTGTTTATAATTTGAATGAAAAAACAACTTTTAAACTATTATTTAATAAATCATTTAGAGTTCCTTCTTGGGTAGAATTATATGCAAGAAGTGCCACTTCTTTTAATGGTAATGAAAACTTGAAGCCTGAAAGTATTGCAATGGTTGAATTTATTTGGTTGCAAAGAATCTTTGGTAAAGATAAACTAAAGTTTGTAATTTATAGAGGATTAAATAAGAACTTTATTGGCAGAAACTTTGACTCTTCAGGAAAAAGAATTTATGAAAATCTAGGAGATTATATAATTAAAGGTTTTGAAATATCATATAAAAAGTTATGGCAAAAACTAAAAGTTTATCTATCTTATGCATATAATAATAACAAATCTAAATATTCTCAAGTTATAAATAATGTAAATATAACTGAATATCAGGGAGTTAGACATCATCAATATAAAGGTTATTTAGAATATATCATTAATAAAAAGCTTTCTTTTTTCTCTTCAGTTTTTTATGGTTCTAAAGTTAAATTACCAAATTTTATTGATAAAATTGATGAGTATTTTTCCTTAAATGCAAATATTAGATATTCTCCAAGTAATGATTTTAGTATAAATATTGGGGTTGAAAATATTACAAACCATAAAAACTATATGATAGCTTATCCTAGCGATATTATTGGTAATAGATATTTTTTTGTGTTTGAACATGCAAAAATTCCATATACAGACAGAAAACTTTATATTAATTTAACCAAAGAGTGGTAATGAAGATTGTAATATTTGTTATTTTATTATTAAATTTTCTTTTAGCTATTGATATGAACTCTTTGTTATTAATAGAGTCAAAGCTTTATCCTAAAATTATAAAATTAAATAAAGAATATGAAGAAAAAAAGACTATAAAAATTGCAGTTTTGTATGATTCAAAATCAAAAAAATATGCACATAAACTTAAAGAACTTATGAAAAGTTATATAGTAGTTCCTATAAACGTAAATAGAAAAATACCTCTTGACTTTGATGTGTATATTTTAGGGACAAATATTGAAAAAAACTTAGTTGGTAAATTAATTAATTCTAGAAAACTTATTTTTGCTTTGTATCCAAATGATGTTTCAAATGCAATGATAGGGATTTTTATAGGAGTAAAAGTAGTGCCTTTAATTAATCCAAAACTTTTAAAATTAGCAAAAATTCAATTGAATCCAATAATATTTAAGGTAGCAAAAATATATGAAAAATAGAATATCATTAATAAAAATTGTAGATTTTATATTTATCGCTCTTTTTCTTTTTTTTGTATGGTATGTTATTATTGATATAAAGAATATCTCTTTAACTTTAAGAGAAACTCAAAAAGAAAAAGTATTAATAGCATTGAAAGCACAAAATGATGTATTTGCTCCTTTATTAAAGTTTGAATTTTTTGATCAATTAAAAGCTAATATTAAAAATTTTGTAGATTCATCAAAAGAGATAAAACAAGTAGAAATTATTTCAAAAAACTTTAAATTTATATACCCTGAAAAGGAGGTACAAGAAAAGGTAATAGTATTTCCTATAAAATATAATTCTCAGGAAATTGGAAAAATAAAAGTTATTTATTCTGATAAGGAACTTATTAATACATTTTTTAAAAAATATTTTTCTAAATTTAGTTTTTATGTATTAATACTGATTATTTTTATTATTATTGCACTTCTTTATATTAGAAAAAAGATAGAAAAACTACATTTGTTTGCAAGAGAGATAGAAAAAATAGATTTTAGAAAAGTCTCTTATCTTCCATATTTAGATAGTTATTATGAAATTGTAAACATAACAAATGCGATAAATAAACTTCTAACTCAAGTTAATAGTTTTTATACAAGTCAAAGAAATATGTTTAAAAAAATAATAAAATATAAAAAACAACTTGAAACTGGACAAAAAATATCTCATATGTTTAGTTGGGAGTTTGATTGTGATAAAAAAGAGTTTGTTTCTAATGTAAAGATAGAAAACTTTTTAAATATTCCTGGTATTAAGAAAATGAAAGATTTTATTGATCATTTAGAAAATGAAGATAAAGTTGTGTTTTTTAATCATTTTAATATGGCTTGCAAAAAATGTGACACTTTTGAAATGATTCAAAAACTCATAAGTAGTAATAATAAAGTTTATTATATAAAAACTCAAGGAAAATGTATTAAAAGCAAAGATAAAAAAACAATAATAGGAGTAAGTTTAGATATTACAGAAGAAATAAAGAAACAAGAAAAAATAGAATTTCTGGCGTATCATGATACTTTAACAACGCTTCCAAACCGTGTATATTTAAAAGAGCATCTCTCAATGCTTGCAAAATTGGCAAATAGGAATAATGAAAAATTTGCAATATTGTATTTAGATTTAGACAATTTTAAAATGGTAAACGATACTTTTGGTCATGAAAGTGGAGATAAATTATTAATTGAAGTTTCAAAAAAAATTAAAGAAATTTTAAGAGAATCAGATATCCTATCAAGAATAGGAGGGGATGAGTTCATAATAGTGCTTTATGATATTTCTTCTAAAAAAGTGGTTGAAAAAGTAGTTGATAAAATAAAAAAAGTTTTACAAGAGCCATTTTATATAAAGGATTCTAAAATATATGTAACATTTAGTATTGGAGGGGCTATTTTTCCAGATGATAGCAAAAATATTGATGAGCTGCTCCAATATGCTGATATAGCTATGTATGAATCTAAAAATAATGGTAAAAATACTTTTACATTTATTAGTGATAAACTAAAGTATTATATTAATGACTACTATCAAATAGTAACTGATTTGAAAGACGCGTTGAAAAAGGATGATGAAATTGTATTATATTTTCAACCAAAAATTGACATAGTAAATAAGAAAGTTCAAGGTGCTGAAGGGCTTATTAGATGGAATCATCCAAAAAGGGGGTTATTAACTCCTTTTCATTTTATTTCTTATGCTGAAAAAAGTGGACTTATTTCTCAAATTGATAGATATGTAATTAAAAAGGCTATTGAAACTCTCAAAAATTGGGAAAAGGATGAATTGTTAAAAGATATGCATTTAGCGGTAAATATTTCAGCAAATGAATTTAGACAACAAGATTTTGTTAGTAATTTAAGAAAATTAGTAGATGAATATAAAATTGACCCATCGAAACTTGAAATTGAAATAACTGAAACATTAAGTATGCAAAACTTTGCTTATGCTGTTGGAGTATTGGAAGAGGTTAAAAGACTTGGAGTTAAAATTGCTCTTGATGATTTTGGGACAGGTTACTCTTCTTTAAACTATCTAAAAAAACTTCCTTTTGATATATTAAAAATAGACCAAACTTTTATTAGAGATTTAGAAAAAGATAATGATGATTTACTAATTACAAAAATGATTATAGAAATTAGTAAAATTTTAAACAAAGTAAATGTAGCAGAGGGAGTGGAAAATAAAGAGCTTTTAAAAATTGTAAGTGAGCTAGGGTGCCAATATGTTCAAGGTTATTATTTTGCAAAACCTCTTGAAAATAAAGAGTTTTTTGAATATGTTAAGAATTTTGACTTTGAAAAAATTCAATAATTGATAAGGCATCTTTTTTATTTAATACTGCTTTTAGTTCTTCAAATGTGGCTTTTTTAATATTTTCAAATGTCCCAAAATAATTTAAAAGTTTTGTCATTTTTGCTTTTCCAATACCTTTAACTTGTAATAAATCGATTTGGGTGTCTTTTTTTCTTTTTGTTTTTCTATGAAACTCAATTGCAAATCTATGTGCTTCATCTCTAAGCATTTGTAAAAATTGCAACCTCTTATCATTCTCACTTAATTCAAGTTTATCAATAATTAATTTTTCACTTTTCACTTTTAACTTTTCATTTATAAAATATATTTTATCCTTTGCTTTTCCTTTTGCTCTGTGTGCTTTTGCATCAATTTTTTCTTTTGAAATAGCTAAAACATCGACATTAGCACCAATAGACTCAACAATATCTTTTGCAATTTTTAGTTGGTTTGCTCCTCCATCAATTAGCCAAAGTTCAGGAGGAGAGTTTTTTTCAAAGCTTTTAGCTCTTCGCATTAATAATTCTTTCATTTGGGAGTATTCATCTTTTCCTTGTAAATGGTAATGTCTATAGCTTTCTTTTTTTAATTTTCCATTTTCCCATACTATCATAGCTCCTACAACTGCTTCACCTGAGATGTGAGATGTATCAAAAACTTCAATTTTATAAGGGATGTTTTGAAGGTTAAATAAATTTTTAAGTTCTATTAGCAAAGTGTTCTCTTTTTGATTTTTGATAATTTCAAGGGCATTTAATTTTGCTAATTTTATTAAATTTATTCTCTCTTTAGTTGTAGGAGTGATTATTTTTATTTTTCTACTAAATTTTTCACTTAAAAATTGACTAAGCCATTCCCTCTCTTCAAAATCATCTCCCACTAAAATCTTTGATGAGGTAAAAGGAGTTTCAGTTGAATAAAATTCTAAGATTGCTTGTGTATAAATTTCGCTTTTTTCAGGAGTTGTTTGAGAGTTGATTATATTATGGCTACTTGCGACTACTTTTCCTTGACGGACAAATATTCTAATTATTATTGCTTTTTTATCAAATATTTCTACTGCAAAAATATCTAAATCTTCAAGTTTTGCTAAATCTACATTAGAATAAATTTCAGCACTTTCAATTGATTTTATCCTATCTCTTATTTCAGCTGCTTCTTCAAACTGTAAATTTTCGGCAAATTTTTGCATTTTTTTATTTAAAATTTCAAGTATTTTTTCTTTGTTGTGGATTAATTCAATAGCTTTGTTTACATATTTCATATACTCTTTACTTGTAATTTTTCCTTCACACGGAGCTAAACATTTTCCTATTTGATGATATAGACATGCTTTTTTGCCTTTTAGGCAGCTTTTAGATTGTACAAGTGGTACTTCTTCATAGACTGTTTTTAGAATAGCACTAGCTCCACTACTAAATGGACCGAAATATTTGATATTTGAACCCTTTACTACTTTTCTTGTAATTTCGGGCATAGGAAATGGTTCATCTAAATTAATATAAATATAAGGATATGTTTTATCATCACGCAAAAGAATATTGTACTTAGGTTTTAGTTGTTTTATTAGAGAGTTTTCTAATATGAGAGCATCATTTTCATTTTCAACTACTATATAATGTAAGTCTTTTGCCTCAGTTATCATTTTATAGATTCTTGGACTTAAATTATCAGCCGGACGAAAGGGATTAAATCTAAAATAACTTTTTACTCTTTTTTTAAGATTTTTTGCTTTTCCTATATATAAAAGTTTTCCATTCTCATCAAAATATTGGTAAATACCTGGTTTGTCAGGAAGAGATTTTATTTTTTCTATCAATTTTCTCCTTTTTATTAAGTTTAAATTAAAATTTTGTTAAAATAATGTAAAATATATGAAAGGGTTTATTTATGTTTAAAGATTTAAGTATAACAAAAAAAATTTATTTACCATCAATTGTATTAGCATTTTTAGGTTTTATAGTATTGTTGACTATAAATTATTATTCTATACAAAATATAAAAGAAAGAATATATAATGAAACTGCTAATAAACTTCGGTCATTATTTTACTTAAAAATAGAATCAAAAAAAGATATAGGTATTACTAATGCTATTAGTTTAGCTAACAATTTATATATTATTAAGGCTTTAAAAACAAATAATAGAGAATTAGCATTAAAAGGACTTAAAAATTTAAGCAAAGAACTTAAGGAGTGGACAAAGTTTAAAAATATAAAAATTCATATTCATACATCTAATATTCATTCATTTTTAAGACTTTGGAAACCTACGAAATATGGAGATGATTTAAGTTCATTTAGAAAAACACTTGTTTGGGTAAGAAAAAATAAAAAAGCACTAGCAGCAATTGAGCTTGGTAGAGCTGGGCTTATATTAAGAGGAGTGGCTCCTGTAATTGATAATGAAAAAAAGTATCTTGGTAGTGTAGAATTTATGCAAGGACTAAATTCAATTAGTAAAGATTTGTTAAAAAAAGATATATATACCCTTATAATTTTAAAAAAAGAATATCTTGATATTGCAAAGTTTTTAAAAAGTACTGCTCCTGAAGTAATGGGAGATTATGTATTAGCTCTTAAAAAAGGAGCGTATGATGAGGAGTTTTACAAAGAGTTTAAGGATTTAAAATTAAAAGATAAAATGTTTTCAAAAAACTTTTTTGCAATATCTGTTCCTATTAAAGATTTTTCTGGTATTGTTGTAGCATATGCTATTGTAGGTGAGAAATTAAGTAATATTGCAACCATTATTAATGAGAGTAAAAGTTCTTTATTAAAGCAGTTTATTGTAATTGCTTTAATAGGTGTAGTGTTTTTACTTGTATTAATTTTATTTATTTCTAAAGTTATAATAAAACCTCTTAATGATCTGAATGTTATGGTAGAAGATTTAGCAGAAGGTGAAGGGGATTTAACAAAAAGACTTGAAGTAAGAAGTAATGATGAGATTGGAAAAATTTCAAGAAATATAAATACATTTATTGATAAACTACAAAATATGATAATTGATTTACAAAGAGAGCTTAATAAAATAAATAATGTAGTAAAAGATATTACATTAAATTCAAATGTAGTAGATGAAAGTGTAAAAAATCAAAATAAATTTGTAAATGAAACTGTTAATTATACAAATGAGATAAAAGATGATGTAAATAATGCAAAAGAGAAAATAGAAATTACTAAAAGTGATGTTTTAAATACTCAAAGCGTTTTAGGTGAAGGGATAAAAACTTTAAATGATGTAGTACAAAATATTCATGATGAAAGTTCAAATGAGTTAGAACTTGCTAATAAAATACAATCCCTTGCAGATCAGACTATTCAAATTAGAGAGGTTATAAGTATTATTAAAGATATAGCAGACCAAACAAATCTTTTAGCGTTGAATGCAGCAATTGAAGCAGCTCGTGCAGGTGAGCATGGTAGAGGGTTTGCAGTAGTTGCTGATGAGGTTAGAAAATTGGCAGAAAGAACTCAAAAAAGTCTTGGAGAGATAGAAACTACTATTAGCATAATAGTACAGGGTGTAATGAATGTTCAAAGTGAAATTAGCAAAAATGTTGAAAATTCTCAAAAAGTATCTAAAATGACAGAGGTATTGCTTGAAAAAATTAATCAAACAATGAATAATTTGAATAAAACTCTTGAATATGCAAAGATAACAACTCAAGAGACAGAAAAGATAAATAAAAATGTATTGAACTTATTTAATGTTATAAAAGGTTTAAGAAAAGAATCTCAAAACAGTGCAGAAGTTGCTAATAAGCTAAAAAATATTTCTGATAGTTTAAGTGAATCAATGAAGTCTTTAGAAAATGAGGTGAACAAATTTAAAGTTTAGAGATAATTTCTTTAATTTCTTCAAACTTTTCTCTAACTTCTTTATTTTTTGCTTTTATTTCAAAGTTTCCCGCTTTTTTTATAAAAAATTTTACATTTTTTGGTGGACTTTTAGGAACCTTGTATTTGTAAAAAGTAACAATTTTTTTTGGATTTATTTGTGTGCATTTGTCTAATTTATGTAAAATAGAAATTAAATCGAAAATCATTTTTCTTTTATAAAAAATTTCCTGTCTTAATGCCGGATGAGATACTTCAATATATAAAACTTCATTTTTATAGCTCATTTTTGTGATATATTTTTTGTAATTTTCGGGCATAAGTGATATAATTTTCCTCAAACAACGATGAAGATTTATCCTTGGTTCAAAAGGTTTTAATAAATGTGTAATTATTTCAGATGCATTTTTCATATTGTAATTATATCGCTTTTTTTAGGGTGTGGGTACAAAGCACCTCCTACTTGGGATAATAAAAAGTCAGAAATAAACGCAACTGATTTAAAAATTTTTGATATAAATGCTACATTAAAAATTAAGATGGGAGTGAAATGAAGTTTGATAGCATAATTATAGGAAGTGGGCTAGCGGCACTTTGGAGTGCTAAATTTTTAAATGAAAAAGGGTTAAGTACTCTTATTATTACAAAAAATCAAGTTTGGGATTCTAATTCTTTTTATGCTCAAGGTGGAGTTACATTAGCACTTGATGAGGAAGATGTTCCTATTCATATAGAAGATACGCTTAGAGCAGGTAGTTTTCATAATAAAAGAGAAATGGTAGAAATTTTAAGCAAAGCTTCTTTAAGTATAAAAGAAGAACTTTTAAAATATGGATTTAGGTTTGATCTAGGAGTTACAAAAGAGGGAGCTCATTCTGTAAAAAGAGTATTTCACGCAGGTGGAGATGCAACTGGTAGAGAACTTCATAAGTTTATGTTTAAAAAGGATGAAAGCTTTTTGCTTGATGAGGCAATAGTTTTTGATCTGTTAATAGAAGAAGATGTTGCTTATGGAGTGAGTGTATTTCATAAAGGGAAAAAATATAATATTTATGCTGATAATGTAATTATAGCTAGCGGTGGAGTTGGAGCATTATATAAATACGATACAAATGCTAGGACAATTTCTGGAGATTTGCAAGGAATTGCTATTGAAAAAGGAATTAGCGTTAAAGATATGGAAATGACTCAGTTTCATCCCACTGTTTTCATAGAAATGAATTTTTCTCAAAAACTTTTGCTTACAGAAGCCCTAAGAGGTGAGGGTGCTTATATAGTTGATGAGAAAGGGGAGAGATTTTTATTTGAATATGATGAAAGAGGTGAGCTTGCAGGAAGAGATATAGTAAGCCGTGCAATTTTTATGCATCAACAAAAGGGACATAAAGTTTTTCTTGATGTAAGTATGTTTGATGAAGATTATTTTAAGAAAAGATTTCCTACGATTTTCAATAAGCTTAGAGACTATGATATTAATGTTCCATTTGAGCCAATTCCTATTTCACCAGCATTTCATTATATGATGGGTGGGATTGAAGTTGATGAAAACTCAAAAGTTCCAGGATTTAAAAATTTATATGCTGTTGGAGAAGTCGCATACACTGGAGTTCATGGAGCAAATAGGTTAGCTAGTAATTCACTTCTTGAATGTTTTGTTTTTGCAAAAAAAGCTGCTAGTGAAATTTTGAGAGTAAATTTTTATACAAGTGACAAAAAATTTGAAATAAATAGTGAAGAACTTTTTAAAAATGACGATAAAAAATATAAGAATTTATTAAGAGATCATATGTGGAATAATGTAGGAATTATTAGAAGTGAAAAAGGACTTAAAAAAGCCTTGAATTTTATTGAAGAAAGTATTCCAAAGCTTGGAAGGTTAGCAAAACTTAGGTTTTTAACGGCAAGAGAGATTGTAATCTCTGCTTTAAATAGACTTGAATCTCTTGGAGCTCATTATAGAAAGGATTAAGATGCTAGAAATTCATGATTTTACTCATACTTGGGTTGGATTAGCTGTACTTTTTATATTTGTTGTAGGTTATATTGCTATAGCTGCTGAAGAAAAATTTCATATGAATAAAGCAAAACCGGCTCTGTTTATTGGTACTTTTTCTTTTATGTTAATTGGAATTTATTTTGCTATAAATCAACTTGACCCAACTCCTCTTCATCATGAAATGAAAAATTTAATTGAAGAAATTGCTGAAATTTTCTTTTTCTTATTTGTTGCTATGACATATATTGAAACTTTAATAGAAAGAGGGGTGTTTGAAGCTCTTAGATTTAGATTAATATCCCGTGGATATAGCTATAAAAAATTGTTTTGGATAACAGGTATTTTAGCGTTTTGGTTAAGTCCTGTTGCAGATAACTTAACTACTGCTCTTATTTTATCTACAGTTCTTTTAACCATTGATAAACATAAAACTGACTTTTTAGTTCCAGGAGCTATTAATATAGTAGTTGCTGCAAATGCCGGAGGTGCTTGGTCACCTTTTGGTGATATTACAACACTTATGGCTTGGACAGCTGGCAAAGGAGAGTTTGTAGACTTTTTATATCTTTTCCCTCCTGCATTTGCTGGATGGTTTCTTACAGCATTTTTATTAAGTCTATTTGTTCCAAAAGGTGAACCTCACTTTGATGCTCTTACTACTCCTAAAGTTTCAATTAAAAGAGGAGGTAAAGTTGTAATTGCACTTGGTATTTTTACTATATTTATTGCTGTTATTGGACATATTTTCTTTCATTTCCCTGCAATGTGGGGTATGATGTTTGGTCTTTCACTTCTTCAAATTTATTCTTTCTATCATAAAATAAAACATAAAGAACACTTTAATGTATTTGTGAATATGGCAAAAGTTGAGAATGATACACTGCTCTTCTTCTTTGGTATTCTATCAGCTGTTGGTGCGCTTTATTTCTTAGGTTGGTTATTCTATATAGTTAAACTTTATGGAATTATTGGTTCAACTTGGGCTAATATAGGAGTTGGATTTATTAGTGCAGTTATTGATAATGTACCAGTAATGGCAGCTATTTTAAAAGCAAACCCTCCAATGGGAATTGATCAGTGGTTACTTGTAACTCTTACAGCTGGTATTGGAGGAAGTTTAATAAGCTTTGGAAGTGCTGCAGGTGTTGGTGTTATGGGTAGAATGAAAGGTATTTATACTTTTGGTGCTCATATGAAGTATGTATGGACAATTTTAGCTGGGTATGTTTTAAGTATTGGTATTTGGTATATTCAATTCGAAATTATGGGGTTATATTAATCCTTCTTCTTTTCCTCTTAATTTGTTACAATTTCAATAAAAAGGACTTAAATGCAAGTAGAAATATTAATACTTGATTTTGGGAGTCAATATACTCAATTAATTGCAAGAAGACTAAGAGAAGAAGGTATATATAGTGAAATAGTGCCTTATTTTGATGGTTTGAAAGCCGCAAAAGAAAAAAAACCAAAAGGAATTATTTTTAGTGGTGGACCTGCAAGTGTGTACGAAAAAGATGCTTATAGAGTTGATAAAGAAATATATGAATTAGGCCTTCCAATTCTTGGAATTTGTTATGGAATGCAACTTATTACAGTTGATTTTGGTGGAGAAGTAGTAAGAGCAGACCGTCACGAATATGGGAAAGCTGAGCTTTTTATTGATGAACCTCATAAACTTTTTGATGGAGTTAGCAATCCTACAATTGTTTGGATGAGCCATAGTGATAGAGTTGAAAAGTTAGCTCCTGGATTTAAAAGAATTGCTCACACATCAAATGCGCCATATGCAGCTATTGTTAATGAAGAAAGAGAAATTTATGCTATTCAGTTCCATCCGGAAGTAACTCATAGTAAAGAAGGTGCAAAAATACTAAGAAACTTTGCAAGAAATGTTTGTGGTGTAGAGAGCAAATGGGATATGGCTCATTTTGCTTCATATCAAATCAAAAAAATAAGAGAGCAAGTAGGGGACAATAAAGTAATTTGTGCACTTAGTGGTGGAGTTGATAGTTCTGTTACTGCAGCACTTTTATTTGAAGCAATTGGAGAAAAGTTAGTTCCAATTTTTGTTGATACAGGACTTCTTCGTAAAAATGAAAGAGCTCAAGTTGAACACGCTTTTAAAAATGTTCTTCATGTCCCATTAATTACAGTTGATGCAAAAGATAAATTTTTAAGTAAGCTTAAGGGTGTAACTGATCCAGAAGAAAAAAGAAAAATAATAGGTCATACTTTTATTGAAGTGTTTGATGAAGAAGCAAAAAAACATCAAGATGCAAAATTTTTAGCTCAGGGAACACTTTATCCAGATGTAATTGAATCAGTTTCTGTTAAAGGCCCTAGTAAAACAATTAAATCTCATCATAATGTTGGAGGTCTTCCTGATTGGATGAAGTTTGAGTTAATTGAACCATTAAGAGAACTTTTTAAAGATGAAGTTAGAAAGCTTGGAATTGAACTTGGTCTTCCAGAAGAGTTAGTTTATCGTCATCCTTTCCCAGGGCCAGGGCTTGCTATTAGGATTATGGGTGAAGTAAATGAAAAAGATTTAGATATTTTAAGAGAAGCTGATGCTATTCTTATTGAGGAGCTTAAAGCGTGGGGACTTTATAATGATGTTTGGCAAGCATTTGCAGTACTCCTTAATGTAAAAAGTGTTGGTGTTATGGGAGATAATAGAACATATGATAATACAGTGGCAATTAGATGTGTAAGCTCAACAGATGGGATGACAGCGACTTTTTCTCATTTACCACATGAGTTTTTAGAAAGAGTAAGTACTAGAATTATAAATGAAGTTGATGGTATTAATAGGGTAGTTTATGATATTTCAAGTAAGCCTCCTGCGACAATTGAGTGGGAGTAAATTTTAATGGAAAATTATAAATGGAAAATGGAAAATTAAATTTTCCAATTTATCTTTTAACAGATGAAAATTATGATGGGATTTTAAATTATCCTGTTATAAAGATAAATTTTCTCTTTCCTTCTATTTCTTTTGAAAATGTGGACTTTTTACTTTTTACCTCAAAAAACGGAGTTAGGGCGATTGATAAATTAACTAATGAGTGGAAAAAATATCCATCTTTTGCAATTGGTAGGGCAACTGCAAAAGAAATTGAAAAATTTGGTGGCAGGGTAGAATATATTGCAAAATCAGCTTATGGAGATGAATTTGCAAAAGAGATAAATGATAATTACAGAAACAAAACTTTTCTTTTTTTTAGAGCTAAAAAAATAGTTTCAAATATTAAGGAAATTTTTAAAAATAATAAATTAAAAGAAGTAATAGTTTATGAAACAATTTGCAATAAGCCACAAGGATATATTAAAAAGCCTGCAGTAGTTATTTTTACTTCACCATCAACTGTAGAGTGTTTTTCTAAATTAGAAAGTTTTGAAAATATAATTCCTATTGCAATTGGCAAAAAAACACTAAATGCTCTCAAAAACTATGCAACAAATAAAAATAAAATTTATATGCCTGATAATCCTTCTATAAAAGAATGTATTGAGATTGCAAAAAATGTAAAATTTAGATAAAATTATATTAGAAAAACCTCTGGTTGATTTAAGTTCTTTCAAAGTTCTTGATTGACACACGCTCAATACTGTGATATAATTTCATTACCTGGGAGGATGCGCTACCCGCAAATTTTGGGGCCCTACAACGAATCTTATAGGGGAGATGGTAGTGGTCAGGGTGTGCGGCGGCTTTAAGCTGCCCCTAAACTGATCCTCCTATCCCCAAATTGTGGCTCGCGGGAGCCCAAAGTCACTGCGCGAACGCCCTCCTGGGTATTTTAATTTCTAGAATAAATGCACCCGACACTAAACTTAGACATATTTTAATTATATCTTTATATTTTACACAAGTTTTGACATGAAACACTCCTGAAATATTATTTAAAATCTCTTTATAATGTTTGATATTAAGCATCAGTTAGGGGTTAAAGAAATTACTAAAATTATTACAGAGTTGTAAAATTAGAAATATCTGAAATGGATTAAAAAGAGAATTAAAATTTATAAAAAAAATTAAAAAAAATTTAATGAAATCTTTGTTATTGAAAAAATATGTTTAATAGGGTAGAAAATTTTTCTTGCTACTTTAAGTAACAAATAGTAAAAAATTTTTTCTTTTTAAGCATTTTCTAAGTTTTTAGAGTTATAATTCCACATCTAAAACTTTCCTTATTTTTACCTTAAAGGTCGCTTTGATGTTTAGTTTTGATTCCCTTTCATTGTTGTTCAGTGGGCTGATTTTACTTGGAGTAATTCCTAATCTTTTTTATATGAGTGGATATTAGTCTCACATAAAAAGAAAAACTCACTTTTTAATTCACTACTTTGTTTTTATATTTTCAATGCTTGGAGTTGTTTTAAGCAATGAAATTTTGTGGTTTTTGTTTTTTTGGGAACTTATGAGTCTTAGTAGTTGGCAATTGATTTTGACTGAAAAAACTGAGGAGTCAATAAGTGCAGCAAGATTTTATTTCTTTATGACTCATTTTGGGTTTGTTTTTATTTTAATTTTCTTTTTAATTTTAACATCAAATGATTTATTTGATACTTTTTCAGTGTTAAAAGAAAATGCTATAAATTTTAAATATCCTTCATTTTTGTTTTTCTTAATAACTATTGGTTTTTTAAGTAAAGCAGGGGTTGTACCTTTACATGTTTGGTTGCCTTATGCTCATCCTGCTGCACCTTCGCCTGTATCTGCATTAATGAGTGGTGTTATGTTAAAAGTTGCTATATATGCATTTTTAAGATTTTTATTTATTTTACCAAATTGGCATATTGAATGGGGTGTAATAATTTTAATATTAGGGGCACTTTCAAGTTTAGTTGGAGTTTTATATGCATTAAGTGAGCATGATATAAAGGCCTTACTTGCTAATCATTCTGTTGAAAATATAGGTATTATTTTAATAGGCATTGGTGTTGGGATGATATTTTATACTCTTAATTTAAAAACATTATCTGCTTTTGCTTTTATTGCTGCAATATATCATACTTTTAATCATATGAGCTTTAAAAGTCTTTTATTTATGAGTGCAGGTAGCGTTTTATATGAAACTCATACAAAAAACATTGAAAAATATGGAGGACTTATAAAAAATATGCCAATTACGGCATTTACATTTTTGATAGCAGCTATTTCAATTTCTGCACTTCCTCCTACAAACGGGTTTTTGAGTGAATGGATGATATTTCAAAGTATGCTCTCATCCAATGAAATAAACACACTTACTTTAAAACTTGCTTTTCCGTTTGCTATTTTTGCGCTCGCTTTAACAGGAGGACTTGCAATTGCCTGCTTTGTAAAAGCATTTGGAATTACTTTTTTGGGACTTCATAAAAGTGAAAATTCAAAACATGCAAAAGAAGTAAATCTTTTAATGCAGATAGGTCAAATATTAATGGCTATTATTGTAATATTTTTGATGATATTTGTTCCATTTTTAGTAAAAGCGATAAACAATGCAATTCCATTTGAAAATATATATAATAAAATCTTTCCAAATTTTTGGACTATGCATTCAGTTTCTCAAAATGGAGGAGCAGTATCGCCTCTTGTTCTTTTAGTAGCATTGATTTTAGTAAGTTTTTTAATAGTTATGATTTATAAATCACTTAATATTAAAGAAAAAATTTATCATACCTGGGCTTGTGGCTATAGTACAAACTCAAAAAGTCAATATTCGGCAACAGGATTTGCCGGACCTATTAGAAGATTTTTTAATTGGCTTTATAGGCCAGAAGTTCATACTTACACTCAAACTCTTGCAGGTCATAAAACAAAGTTTACCTCATCTTTATATGAAGTTCATGTAAAATCTCTATTTGAAAAATCATTATATGAAGGTACGAAAAAGTTAGTAAATTTAATTAGTTATTACATTTATAAAATTTCTCATTTTGAAAAAACGAGATATGAGGCTTTTATATTCATTTTTTTGGTTTTGGTGCTATTTAGCTTTAGGGTTTTTTATAAAGAAATTAATTTGGGAAGTATTTTGCTTGAAATTGTGGTAGTTATTATATTTCTTAAAGTCTTACTTATAGGAGATAAAAATGCTTAATTATTTTTTAACTGTCTTTTTAATATTTTTGATTTCTCCTTTTTTAGTTGGGATTATTAAAAGTTTTAAAATGTATATGCTTTTTAAAAAGTCTATTTCACCTTTTCAGCCATATATCGATTTTGCAAAACTTTTGAGAAAAGAAGTTATTTATTCAAAAGAAGCTTCGGTTATTTCAAGAGTCGCACCTTTTTTAATTTTATCACCTATTATTATAGTTGTTTTCTTACTCCCTCCAATTTTCAATGGAAGTTTTTACATCTCATTTATGGATGCTTTTACAATTACGGGATTACTTAGTTTATCCACTTTTTTTCTTATGCTTTTAGGACTTGATAGTGCAAGTAGTTTTGGAGGAATTGGTAGTAGTAGAGAAGCTTTTATTTCAGCACTGGTAGAACCAGCTATGATTTTAACTATTTTTAGTGTGTCTCTTATAGCTCAAAATATAGGAATAGGAAAGGCAGCCCTTAATTTAAGTGAGAATTTTCCAGTGCGTTATGCAGCAAGTTTTGTTTTGGCAGCAATTAGCTTTTTTATTTTATTAATTGCAGAAAATGGAAGAATTCCAGTAGATAATCCGGAAACACACTTAGAGCTTACTATGGTTCATGAAGCTATGATTTTAGATACCACGGGTGCTAACCTAGCTTTGATTGAAATGGCAGGAGCTTTAAAATTTGGGATTTTTGCAACTCTTTTTGCAACTCTTTTTATGCCTTTTGGAAGTTCGCTTTGCTGGTGTTTGGCTATTTTTGTGTTTGTGTCAAAACTTATTTTTATATCTTTATTAGTTGGATGGATTGAAATAAATACAGCAAAACTAAGGCTTTTTAAAGTTCCAAATCTTCTTGGAATTGCTATAGTTTTTGCATTTTTGTCTCTATTTACTTATTATATTTTAGGAGTTTAAAATGATAGATGTGTTGGTTGGATTTTTTTTTGCTCTTTTAATTACAGAAATATTTACAACTCGTCTTTTTAGGCTTTATCAATATTATGCGTTAAATTCGCTTTTTTTAGGTTTGATTGCTATTTATGAAGGTATTAAGATTTCAGATAAAGCAATGATAATAACCGGAATAATTACGATAGTTTTAAAGTTTTTAATCATTCCATATGTACTTAAATATTTAAGTATTAAATTTAGAATACAAAGAAACATTATACCTCAAATAAAAATTCAATATTTAACTATAATTGTGCCTATAACTTTAGTATTTACTTTTTATCTCATTTCTCCTTTAATCAATGCTTTTAGCATACATCCAAATTATGTGGCAATTTCTATAAGTTCATTATTTTTAGCACTTTTATTGATAATAGGACAAAAAAATATTGCAGCAAAAATAATTGGATTTTTGTCTATTGAAAATTCTTTGTTCTTACTCGGTATTTCTGCAACGAATGGAATGCCAATGCTTGTAGAACTTGGAATATTTTTTGATTTATTGATGTTTTTTGTAGTTGTAAATTTACTTTTAAAAACTCAAGGAGAATAAATGTATTATATATTTTTACCACCTATTATAATTTTTATTTTGAGTTATTTTAAAATAAATAGGGTGTTGATGAGTTTAGTGGCTTCTACAATTATTTTACCGGCTATTTACATTTTCTTTCATAATTTTGCAAATGAGTATTTTTTTGTAGATAAACTTAACTCTTTTGTGTTATTAGTTTCATCAATAGTAGGAGTAGGAGTTGCTTTTTCTATGATTTCATTGCCGAAGAGAATTGATCTTGATGATGGGTCAATTAAAAGATTTTATAGGTTTTTTGGTGTTTTTTGGCTTGGAGTTATAATTTCAATTCTTTCAAATAATATGGGACTTTACTGGGTTGGACTTGAACTTGCAACTCTTTCTATATATATGATAAAAATAAAAGTTCAAAAAACATATAACAATGAGGAGTGGAAATATTTAATAGTAGGAGCAATTGCAATTGGACTTATTCTTTTTGGAATTATTTTGATGTATGCATCAGCTAAACCTATTCTTGGTGAGAGTGCTATTAATTTTAATACACTTCTTGAAAACACAGATAAAATCAACGGATTTTTGTTTGAAGTTGGGTTTTTGATAGCAGTTGTAGGAATGTTTATAAAAATGGGATTTTTCCCCATGAACTTGTGGTTAAGTGATATTGAAAGAGCATCTATTTATCAAGTGGGAGCTCTTTTTAGTGGTATTTTGGAAAGTGCAATAATTTTAGGATTTTTTCGACTTGCTCAAATAGAAATGCATATTAATTATTCTCATTTAATAGGGTTTGTTTATATTTATGTATTTTTTACGCTTTTAATGGTGAGTTTTTTACTATATAGGTCAAAAGATTTTGTGAGAGTTTTTTCTCTTTCAGGGATAGAGCATATGAGTTTGATAGCTTTGTTTTGGGTAAGTGGTGGATATTTTGCGGCACTTCTTCATTTTGCTGCTCATGCTCTTCTTAAACCGCCTCTTTTTCTAAGCACCTCAATTTTAGAACAAAATGGAAAATATATATTCAAGGGCACACTTAATGGATTTAAAAATAAATTGGTACCTATTATAATAAGTGCATTTTTACTAGGAGTGATTTCTCTTCCTCCAAGTCCTATGTTTTTTAGTGAAATTTATGGATTTAAGGCAGTGATAGATGTTGCAAAAGATTCTAACTATTTTCTTTTAATGATTTTGGGAATATTTTTTATTTTAGCGTTTTTGAGTGTAATTTTTTATAAATTCTTATCAATTTATCAAGAAGCTTTATATTATGAAGGAAAAGAAAAAACAATATATAAAAGTGAAATTATTGTGCTTTTAATATTTGCAATTTCATTAATTGTTCTTTTGTTTCCTAAGACATTCCATTATATTAAAGGGATAGTAATATGAGACTTATTGCAAGATTTGCCAATGATTTGGGTGATACATTTGAAATAATAGACGTTTTTGATAAAAAGATAAAAAGACATAAAATAGATAAAAAAAATCCAGTAATAGAGACATTAACAAAAAAATATCCAGCAGCAATTTGGATGGAGAGAAAAATAAAAGATGAATTTGGGATACATTTTAAGGGAAGTATAGATAATAGATATTTAGTAAAACATGAAAGATTTCCAAAAGATGTTTTTCCTTTAAGAAAAGATTTTAATTTAAAAAATCTTGAATTTAGCGAATATGAACCTTATGAATATGAAGAAATTAGCGGAGATAGTGTATTTATTGTACCTGTAGGTCCAATTCATGCTGGAATTATAGAACCAGGACATTTTCAATTTTCTCAAGCAGGAGAAGAGATACTTCATCTTGAAGTTAGGCATTTTTATAAATATAGAGGAATTGAAAAAATGTGCGAAGGTAAAAAACTTGAGGATATTAAAAAAATAGTTGAAAGAATTAGTGGAAATGAAAGTATAGCTTATCAAATAGCTTTATTTGATATTTTATTAAGTGCTACAAACTCTCAAATCCCAGACAGTCTTAAAAGAAAGTATGCAATACTTTTAGAGCTTGAAAGAATAGCACACCATTTAACTGATTTGGGATTTATACCAAATGATGCAGGCTTTGGTGCTGCTCTTGCTTTTATGAGTAAATTGGTAGAAGACACTAGAAGGGTTTTATTTAAACTTACCAATCATAGGTTTGGTTTTGGGGCAATAAAAGAAGATGTTATTTTAGATTATTCTATTTTAGATGAATTTTTGGATATGCTTGAGAGAGAAGTTATGTTTTTTAGGGATTGGATTGAAGACATTCCTTCACTATGGGATAGATTTGATACAACTGGAATGCTTAGTAGACAAAAAGCCATAAAGTATGGTGTTGTAGGAGTTGGAGCAAGAGCTAGTGGAATAGCAATTGATAGAAGAGATAATGAATTTTATAAAAATTATGGATTTGAAATACAACTTGGTAAAAAAGGTGAAGTTAGTGATAGATTTAGAGTAAGAATTAATGAAGTTTTAAATTCTATTGAAATGATTAGAAACTTAAAAACAGATGTAAATGAAAAATTTGAATATGGTGAGGTACAAGATGGAGAATATATGAGTTTTGTTGAGAGTAGCATAGGAGAACTTTTTATGTATGTAAAGATAAAAGAAGGAATTGTTGATAGATTTTTTGTTCGTGACCCATCTTTTATTAATTGGCAAGCTTTTCATACTACTATTTATAAAGATATTATTGCCGATTTTCCACTCATTAATAAAAGTTTTGATTTAAGTTATGCAGGGAATGATTTATAAGGAGTTTTTATGCTTAAATTTTGGGTAAAAAGAATGAAAACCGGAGTTTTAACAGAGAACTTAGAATTTGATAAAGAGCTTGAAAAAATTAAAAAAGAGATAAAAAACAAAGTAAAAAAACATTTTGCCGGAAGTCTTGCTATAAGAATGGTAGATAGCGGAAGCTGTAATGCTTGTGAGGCAGAATGTAATGCTTTAAGTAACCCATATTATGACTTGGAAAGACTAGGAATTCATTTCGTTGCGAGTCCAAGACATGCAGATGTTTTATTAATAAGTGGCGTAATGACTATTAATATGTATCATCATGCTTGGGATGCTTTTAATCAAATGCCAAATCCTAAATGGGTAATTGCTCTTGGAGATTGTGCTAAGGATTTGGGTGTTTTTGAAAAGACTTATGCAATAAATGGAGTAGACTTGCCAATTGACTATTTTATTGAAGGGTGTCCTCCAAGTCCGAAAGAAATTATTAAAGGTATTTTAGGTTTTTTAAAAACTTTTTAATTAAATTTTTTTTAAATAAATATGCAATTTGATGTACATATTGTATTTATACTAAATAATAGTTTTTTTAATTTGTTAAGTTTTGGTTAAAGTATAAGTTATTGAAAATAGTTTAAAGTACTTAAAAATTTTAATATAGAAAATATTTGTGTTTAACATGGGGGTACATAACGTAATGTAGTTTATAAGATTTATAAGTGGCGTCCCCGGCGCGACTCGAACGCACGACCTTCGCCTCCGCAGGGCGACGCTCTATCCAGCTGAGCTACGGGGACTTGGGTTGAAATTATACCATATTTTTTTTTAAAACAATAACTGCAGCAATAGCAAATCCACCATCATGAGAAATAGATAAATCAGCTTTTTTTAAATTAAATTTTTCTAAAGTGGAAGAATGGAAAAGAGGCTTACCATTTTTTGACTTTATAATCTTTATATCTTTAAATGAGCAATGTTTTCCAATCCCAGTACCTATTGCTTTGCTAAATGCTTCTTTTGCTGCCCAAAGTCCAGCAATTGATTCATCAGATTTTGCTATTTCTAATTCTTGAGCATTTAAAAATTTTTCAAGTCCTTTTATACCAAATTTTTCTTTAAGCTTTGCAATTCTAGATATTTCAACAATATCTATACCTATCATTGAATTACAAACTCCGTAAAATATACATTTCTTACTTCACCTGTTGTTAATATTTCATTTATTTTTCTTTTTATTTCTTCTTTTAATTTTTCTTTACCTCTTGAAGTTTGTATTTCTTCTATAGTCTTACTTGATAATATTCTAATAATTAAATCCCTAATAGCAGGGAGTTTTTTATCAATTTCTTGTTGAAGCTCAGGCGCATCTAATTCTAAGTCAATTTTACATTTTAAGTATCTGTTTGCATTGTTATTAACAAGATTCACTACAAAAGTATCAAGTGGATAAATTGGTCCAATTTCTGTCATATCAGATACTTTTTTCTTTTTTTCAACTTTTTGAGGTTCTTGGTTGTCTTGTGGAGTATCATTTCCACTAAGTAGAAAATAAGCAACTAATCCACCAACTATTAATAAAAGTAACAATAATACGATAATTACAATAAGTAATAATTTGTTACCTCCTCCACTTGATTCTTTTTCTTCTTCTTGATTTTCTTTATTCTCTTTTTCTTCTGCCATTACTTTTCCTTTTTGATATAATTTTAACAAAAAAGGTTTTAATTGGTATCAAAACTTTTATACAAAATCGGCAATTTTGTAATTGAGTTAATTGAAGGGTTAGGAAAATTTGTAATTTTTCAATTCATAATTATAAAACAATTTTTTAAGCCTCCTTTTAGAGTAAAAGAAACAATAGAGCAAATTAAATTTATGGGATATGGAAGTTTAGGTGTGATTTTTTTAACTTCATTTTTTACAGGTCTTGTAGAGGCAGTTCAGTTATATAATGGATTTCATAAATTTGGAGTAGAGGACTTTATGGGGTATACTATATTTATTTCTATTGTAAAAGAACTAGGACCTGTTTTTGCTGCTTTGATGGTCATAAGTAGAGGTATAAGTGCATATGCTGCTGAACTTGGGAGTATGAGGGTAACTGAACAGATAGATGCGCTTGAGGTTATGGCTGTTGACTCAAAACAATATTTGATTGTTCCAAGAATACTTGCTACAATTATTTCTCTTCCTTTATTAGTAATATTTTTTGATACTATTTCAAATTTAGGAGCATATATTATTTCTGTATACTCTCTTGATATTAATGGATATACATATCTTGATAACATAAGACAATATGCTCAGATGAGAGATGTAAATGAAGGAATAATAAAAGGGGTTTTCTTTGGGTATATAATTAGTGCTGTTGGGACGTATATAGGCTATAATACAAAAGGTGGAGCTAAGGGAGTTGGTATAAGTACTACAAAAGCAGTTGTTTATTCTTCAATGTCTGTATTTGGATTTGATTATATACTCTCAGCTTTTTTCTTAATGTTTTAAAAAAAGAAAAAAATTAATCTCTTGCTTTTCTTACCCATGTAGGGATGTCAAGAGTATCACTATCAAGTTCAATTCCTCCAGAAACTTTTCTTTTTAGTAGAAGTTCGTTTACTGTATTTTCAACTTTTTCAGTTAGTTTATTATTTGCAGCTTTTTCTTTCTCAAAACCAGTAGCAACTATTGTAACCTTAATTTCATCAGGTGCTAAACTGTTATCAGTAGTAGTACCAAAGATTATGTCAGCATCATCATCTGCTTTATCATAAATCAAGTTCATACTCTCTTCCATTTCTACAAGAGGATAATCTTCATGTAAAGTAAAGTGAACAAGTACACCCATTGCTCCATCAATTGAGATATTATCAAGAAGTGGAGACTCAATAGCTTTTTTGATAGCATTAAATGCTGCATTTTCACCTTTTTCTTCACCAACACCCATAAGTGCAAGACCTTGATGTGACATAACAGTTTTAAGGTCATTAAAGTCAACGTTTATGTCATTTTCACCATAACTAATTACCATATTTGAAATACCACTCACTGCTTTATATAATACATCATCAACTAAAGAAAAAGCTTCACGTCTTCCAACTTTTCTATCAATAATTGTAAGTATTTTATCATTTGGAATTACAACTATTGAGTTTGTTTCATGTTTTAACTCATTTGTTCCAGCTTCAGCAAGTTTTCTTCTTCTAGGACCTTCAAAAGTAAAAGGTTTTGTAACAACTCCGATAGTAAGGGCACCAATTTCTTTTGCAGCTTTTGCTATAATTGGAGCAGCACCAGTTCCTGTACCTCCTCCCATTCCAGCTGAGATAAATACTAAGTCAGCACCTTCAAGTGATTCTTTTACCTCTTCATAACTCTCTTCAGCTGCTTTTGCACCAACTTCAGGCCTCATACCTGCTCCAAGCCCTTTAGTTAAAGATTTTCCAAGTTGGATTTTTTTATGGGCTTTACTAGTTTTTAATGCCTGAATATCTGTGTTTGCAGCTATTAACTCTACATCTTTAATGCCTTTCTCAGCCATGTAATTTATCATATTATTACCACCGCCACCTACACCTATAACTTTTATTTTTGGACCATCATTCATATCGTTTATTACAAAAAGCTCTTCCATTTTCTCATCCTTTCTTAAAATAAGTTATTAAACCAAGTTTTTATTTTTTGTAGGAAACCAGGTTCTTTTTCTATTATTATTGATGAAATTTCTTCTTTTTCTTGAGATTTTTTTGTTTCTTCTTCTTTATCTAATGTTTTAGTTGAAAATTCATCAAATGAATATTTAGTTCTAAATTGTCTGTTCGAATCAATTTCATATGTTAAACCATCTTTTTTTCCATATAATAATAGTCCGATTGCAGTAGAGTATTCAGGAGCTTTTAGGTTTTCAAAAAGTCCTTCTATGTTTTTTGGTAAACCAACTCTAACAGGTAGTCCTTCAAAAAATGAAGTTGCGATCTCTTTTATATTATAAAAGTTTGTAAAACCTCCAGTAAGTACTATTCCAGCTCCAATTTTATTTTTTAATCCTGAGTCTTCTATTTCTTTATTTAATAGTAGAAAAGTTTCTTCAATTCTTGCACTTATGACTTGGGTAATAGTAGTGAGTGATGCTTTTTGTTTTTCTTCTTCAGAACCAATAATTGAAATTTCAATTAAATCTTCATCATTTTTAACATATTCTTCAAAGTTTATTTTAATTGTTTCTGCATCAGCTAAAGGAGTATGAAGAGCCATAGAAAGATCATTTGTAATATGATGACTACCAACACCTAAGTAATCAGTATATCTCAGAGTCTTATTTATAAAAATTGTTAAATCTGATGTGGTTGCACCTATATCTATTAGTGCCACACCTAGTTCTTTTTCGTCATCTTTTAAAGTAGCAAGTCCACTAGCATATCCGGCAGCTACTATATTTTCTATATCAACACCTGCTTGTTTTAGAGTTTTTTTCATATTTTCTATTCCACTTTTTTGCGCTGCAATAATATGAAGAGCAACTTCTAATCTACTACCACTCATTCCTGCTGGGTCTTCAATTTCTGAGAGTTCATCTACTTTAAAATCATAAGGAATTGCTTGAAGTAATTGATAATCTTGAGAAATATTTGCATTATAAAGCGCGGTTTGAATTGCACGATTTATTTCTTTTATTGTAATTTCATTTCCTGGAACATTTACTATGCCATAACTTGTAAGGCTTTTAGTATATACAGAAGATATTGAAACTATAGCATTTTTAACATCTACCCCTGCTACTCTTTTTGCATCATTTATTGCTTGTTTAATTGATTTAGAAGCTTCATCAATATTTATAATTGCACCTTTTTTTATACCTTTTGATTTTGCAATCCCAACACCACTTATTGATAAAGAATCACTTTTTTCATCGTAATTAGCTATTATTGCGGTAGTTTTGTAACTGCCTAAGTCTATTGCTAAAATATTTCTCAACTTTAATCCTTTAAAATTTTTCCACTTTATATTTTTGAGACAGTTCAGCTATTAAATCTTGTAACATCTCAGTATTTAATAGAGCTTCTGTTAAGTTATATACATTTTTTTTATTTTCTTCATATTTTTTCTTTTCAAGCAATTTTTGTTCCTTAATTTTATAAAGCACTGCATATTCAGGACTATCGTGTGGTAATAAAACAAAACCTTTTTGATTTTGAGAGATAAATACATTAAATAGAAATTCTTGAGCTAATATAGGAGATAAGTTTATTTTATTAAAGTCATACTTTGTTATAAAACCAGTTTCTTCACCTTTAAATATTTTCGTTAAAGTTTTTGCTTTTTCTACTAATGCTTTGCTTGTTTTTATATTTAGTAGTTCTGTAATTACTAAACTTTTTGCCTTTTCAAAGCTTAGAGGTTTTGGTTTGAATTCTTCAAGTAACTTTGCCGTAATATATGAATTTTTATAAACAAAAGGTTTTAGATAGCCATTTTTTATTAATTCAAGCATTTTGTCAGTAGGAATAGTTAGATTGTTTAAAGTTACAGTAATGATTTTGTAATTACCTTTTGAATTTTTCAACTTTTTATATGCTAATATTGCTTCTTTTTTTAGTTTATGTTTAAGATAGTCTTTTTTTACTTGTTCTTTTGCAAGTTTAAAAGAGATAATCTCACCTTTTTCATTTTTATAATTCAATTTATTTTCTTCATAATATTTTTTAAGTTCATTTTCAGAAACTTCTTGAGTTAAAGGTATATCTATATATGCAATTTTGTATTTTTCAGGAGATTGGAATTTGTTTTTATTTTTTTCCCAATAAGTTTTTATTTCATTTTCATCAAGAGAGATATGAATGTCTTTTTTACTAAGGATTTTTATTTCCAGGTTGTCTGCATTATAAAGAGCACTTGCTATTGAAAGCAGTTCCGTGTTTGATGGTTTTATATGTAAAAATGTAAGAAGTTTTTCTATTAATAATCTTTTTCTAAGTCTTTTTTCAAATTCACTTGGCTTTAAACCAGTATTTTTTAAATATTGTTTATATGTTTCTTTATCTTTAAAATATTCAAGTATTTTTTTAGCTACATCTTTATCTGTTACATATAATCCTAAATCTATTGCGTATTGTCTTAACATTCCTTCTTGTATAGCTAATTCAATTGCTTGGGTTTGTAGACCCAATTTTTTTGCGGTTGCTTCGTCTAAATTACCACCCATTTTTTGATTTAGTTCTTGATAAAGTTTATTGTAAGTGTCTTGAACATCTTGAATTGAAATTTCAGTATCTTGCACTTTTGCTATTGTAGAGGAATTTTTACCAAATTGAACTTGTCCCCATCCAACAAAACCAGCTCCAACAAAAGCTATTGTAGCAATCCAAATTGTGATTACCAACCATTTTCTATGAGTTTGCATCCATTCAATCATTAACCAACCTTTTTGCTATTTTCCTATTATATAACTTTTAAGATGTTTATGATATTATAATAAAAAAAAACCTCACAATAAAGGGATTTTTATGAAAAATGAAGAAATTATTCAAAAAGATCTAAAATATAACTGGCATCCTTGTACTCAAATGAAAGATCATGAGTTTTTACCTCTTATTCCTATAAAAGAGGGCAGGGGAGTTTATTTAATAGATTTCGAAGGAAATAGATATATAGATGCTATAAGTAGTTGGTGGGTGAACATATTTGGACATAAAAATCCTTATATAAATGAAAAAATAAAAGAGCAATTAGAAAGACTAGAGCATGTTATTTTTGCTGGTTTTACTCATGAAGGAGCAGTGAAGCTTGGTGAAAGAATTTGTAAACTTACAGGATTTGATAAAGTTTTTTATGCTGATAATGGAAGTAGTGCAGTAGAAATTGCAATTAAGATGAGTTTTCATTATTGGAAAAATAAAGGAAAAATAAAACCTCTTTTTTTTAGTTTGGAAAACTCTTACCATGGAGAAACAATTGGTGCGCTTAGTGTAGGGGATGTGGGACTTTATAAAGATACATATAAAGAAATTTTAATAAAAAACATAACTATTCCTATTCCAAAAGATAAAAGTGAGGTTGAAGCAAAAAAAGCTTTAATTAAAGCAAGAGTTATTTTTGAAAAATATTATAAAGATGTCTCGGCACTAATTATTGAGCCATTAATTCAATGTGCGGGTTATATGAAGATGCATCATCCTTTATTTATAAAAGGACTAAAAGAACTTTGTGATGAATTTGATATTCACTTAATCGCAGATGAAATTGCTGTTGGTTTTGGAAGAAGTGGTAGTATGTTTGCTTGTGAACAAGCAAATATTAAGCCAAGTTTTATGACTTTAAGTAAAGGTCTTACTGGTGGGTATTTGCCACTTAGTTTAGTACTTACAACTGATGAAATATATAGGGCATTTTATTGTGATTATAAAGAATTAAAAGCCTTTTTACATTCTCATTCTTACACAGCAAATCCAATTGCAATTGCTGCAGCTAATGCAACTTTGGATATATTTGAGAATGGAGAATGGATAGATGGGGAATTAAAAGTTAAAAGTGAAAAGTGTAAAGTGAAAAGTGATGGTTTGAGTGTGTTAGAGTTTAATAAAAAAACAAGTGATTATATCTGGGGGAGTGTTCAAAAATTCAAAGAATTATCTAATGTAAAAGATGTTAGACAAACAGGTATGATAACAGCAATTGAGATGATTGATTATCCTTGGGAAAAAAGAATAGGTCTTAAAGTATATCAATATGGTCTAAAAAAAGGTGTACTTCTTAGACCTCTTGGAAATGTGATTTACTTTATGCCGCCTTACATTATTAATAGAGAAGAAATTGAAAAGATGGTAAATGTAGCATATGAAGGAATTAAGCTTTTAGAGTAAAATTATTATGTTAATTTATTGTAAATCCAAGAAGTAAGAAGTATAAAGAAGAACTATAAATAAATTGTAATCTAATTTTTAATAAGTTTTGAAATTTAATTAAACACACAAATAAAAAAATAGAAAAATTTACTAAATTATTAATGGTGGCAATTTTAGATTTTTTAAATATTATTCTTCAATTTCAATAGATTTACCATTAATTAAAGCATCAGCTATTTTTGCTCTAGCACTTGTGAGAATACGACTTACTGTTGGACGAGACACTCCCATTTCTTTTGCAACTTCTTCTTGATATAGTCCTTCAAGGTCCATAAGTCTAATAGCTTCCATTTCATCTTTACTTAAGAATATTTTTTCAAGAGAATGATTAGGAACTCCACATGGTTTAAAGCATTTATTATTAAATATACCTCTAATTCTCCTTCTAACACGTCTAGGCATTTTTATTCCTTTGAAAACATATATAAAATGATAAATATATTTTAAACATATGTCAAGAAAGTATTATAATATTTTCTTATAATTGTTTAACTTATTATAAATTTCTGTTATACTTGCCAAAATTTAAAATAAGGAGTTTTAAAATGGAGAGAAGTTTAAAGTATTTTCCTGCTCCACTTTTTGCAATTATTATGGGAATTTCTGGTTTAACTATTGTATATGCAAAAGCATATCATTTTTTAAATTTTCCTTATTGGCTTTATTTATTGTTACTTTTTGTAGATACAGTAGCTTTTTTTACAATTTTTATTTTATATATTTTTAAATGGATAAAATATCCTGATATGGTGAGAGCAGAGTTTTCCCATCCTATAAAAAGTTCATTTGTTCCAGCTATTTCAGTTAGCTTTTTACTTATTTCAATTGCATATATGGATTATGCACCATCAATTGCTGTGACATTTTGGTGGATAGGTGCTTGGCTTCATCTTTATTTTACTTTTAATGTTATTAAGTTTTGGATTAGAAATCAATTTGATGTAAAAATGATAAATCCTGCTTGGTTTATTCCAATCGTAGGTAATGTTTTAATACCTGTTGCTGGAGTTGATATAGTAAATGAATATGTAAATTTATTTTTCTTTTCAATAGGTATTTTTTATTGGATAATATTATTTACAATTGTGACTTATAGAATGATATTTCATCATCCATTACCTAAAAAATTAATTCCAACGTTTTTCATTCTTATAGCACCTCCTGCGGTTGGATTTATTAGTTATTTTAGAATTACATTTGGGGCTATAGATATATTTAGTATGTTTTTATACTTAATTGCTATTTTTATATTTGTTTTATTAATTACTAAAAAAAGTGTTTATACAGAAATTCCATTTTTTATTTCCTGGTGGGCTTACACTTTCCCACTTGCAGCAATTACAATCGCAACAATTTTAGTATATAACACTTTTAAGAATTTACCAATGTATTTATTTTCGTTGTTTTTATTGTTTTTAGTAACAGCTGTTGTAGTATTTGTATCTTTTAGAACATATTTAGCTATAAAATCACAAAAAATTTGTATACCAGAGGAGGAGTAAAATGAGTAAAAGAAGTTTAATTGGAGGATTTATTATTGGTTTTGTATTAGCTGTATTTGTTATTCCATTATTTTTTAAATTATCAGCTGAAAATATGATGTTTAAACAAATAAAAAGCCCTTATAGTTTTGATAAAACTGTAAATTTATTAGTAGACAGAATATCCCATCAACCAGGATGGCATGTTGTAAATGTTATTAATCAAGAAGAAGAAATTAAAAAATATGGTGGACCTGATGTAGGAAAAGTTGTTATTATTAAATTTTGCAATGCAAAACTTGCTGGTAAAATGTTAAGTAATGATGACACAAAATTTATGGCAGTAAAAATGCCTCTTTCAATTGCTGTATATGAAGACTCAAAAGGTCAAGTGTTTATTTCTTTAATGAATGGATATCTTTTAACAAGGATGTTAAGTTGTACAAAAGAGGGTCCAATAATGGAATTAGTTGTAAAAGACATAGAAAACATTCTGTCTTTTATTCACTTTAGATATTCATTATTCTAAAAATTTTTTTAATTTATTTGAAGCCTTTGTGGCTTTTTCTTTTAAAAAGATATCTGTAATTTTATTTGTATAGTTAGATTTTTCTATATTGATTTCGATAATCAAAGCTTTATTTTCTTTTGCTAGTATTGGCAATTGACTTGCTGGCATAATCTCTCCAGTAGTACCTATTATTATTACAACATCTGCATTTTGCATTAATTCAATTGATTTTTCTAAAACTAAAGTAGGGATAGCTTCACCAAAAAATACAAAATCTGGCTTTAAAATTCCTTGACATTCTGGACATAAAGGAGGTAATTTTTCTAAACTGATATTTTTAGATAAAAATTTTTTTTTGCATTTTAGACATTGCATTTTTGAAGCAGTGCCATGAAATTCTATTACTGTTTTGCTCCCAGCCTTTTGATGTAGATTATCTATATTTTGAGTAATTACACCTTTTAATTTCCCTAACTTTTCAAGCCAAGCTAAAAATTTATGAGCGTCATTTGGTTTAGTATTTCCTATATAATCATAAAAAATCTCTTTTATATACTTCCAAGACTCATATGGGTTTTTCATAAAAAAATCGATATCCAAAATTTTTGGATCATATTTGCTCCAAAGACCTGTTGGTCCACGAAATGGTGGAATTCCGCTCTCTACAGATATTCCAGCTCCTGTAAAAGCTACGGGAAATTTAGAATTTTTTAAAATTTGGGCTGCTTTTTTATAATTATTAGTATCCATATCTTTCCTTTATGGTAAAATGTTTTATATATTATACAAAAGGAGAATTTATGTTTAAAGAATTTCTTAAAAAGATAACAGAATGGGCTTTAGAAAAAGAAGAAGAGGCAGCAAAAGAGTGTGCCATTCCACTAGAAGAAATTGAAAAACAATTAAATATCTTAAAAGAAAAAAGAGAAGAACTTAAGAAAAAATATGAAGAAGAACTAAATGAAATAGAAAGTTTGATTCAAAGAGTAGAAAAAATTAAAAATATAGAATTATTAAAATGTAATACAGATAAAGAGTAAAGATTAATCTTTTTTATCACATAAGTGTTTATTCATATTAAACACTTTTTTTACTTTATCTAAATTTTTTTCTTTTGAATAAATAAACTTTAGCATTAATTTTTGACATTTATTATTTAGATCAATATTGAAATCTTTAAAAAATTCTTCATAATCATTAAGTTTTTTTGCAACACTAATATAATAAACTAAGTGAGAAAGAGTTAGTAAAAACAGACTTCCAAAGAAAAAAACTATTGAAAAAAATTTTATATTAAACTCATACTCACTTGCTTGATAAGCAATAATAACAAGTATAGCAGTTGAAAATAGGGTAGTCCCTACAAAATATGCTTTTGGAGAAGTTATAAGAAAAAGATAATTATCGATATTTTTTTCAATTTTAGTAGATGAGTAAAAATTATAAATTGACATTATAATCATAATAACACCTACAAAGAAAAGAACATAATATAAAATCATTTGCACACCTTTACTTGATTACGACCACTTTCTTTAGCTTTATACAAGGCTATATCAGCTTTTTTATAAATTTTTTCAAAATCAGACATATTATTTATTTCTCCACAACAAATACCACATGAAGCTGTAACTTTTATCCCATTAAAATCACTTTTTTCTATAGCTTCTTTTATATTATAAGCAATTTTTTTAGCTGTTTCAGTATTTTTTACATTATCTAGTATAATCAAAAACTCCTCGCCACCGACTCTTATAATAGTATCATTTTTTCTTAAGTTGTCTTTTAATATTTTTGCAAAATTGATTAAAACCATATCACCAATTGGATGTCCATGTTTATCATTAATATGTTTGAAATAATCAATATCTATTAAAATAAAACATCCTTTTTGAGCTATTAATTTTTCAACTATTTTACTTAAATATTTTCTATTAAAAACTTTTGTTAATTCATCAATAAAAATTTCATTTTCATAATTGGTAATATCGTGAAATGAAATTATAATATATTTTTCATTTATTTTTTGAATTCTTACTTCATATGTTTTTTTGTAGTCGCTTTCTTGATAAATAATTTGATTTTCTAGGTTTAAATCAATTTTATATTTTTCAATAAGTTCTTCTAAGTCCATACATTTGCCAAATATATTAATAAATTTTTTATTGCAAAGTTTTGGTGTATTCTTTTCATAAAGAATTGAGGCTTCAAGCTGCATATCAAAAAGTAATTTTAAAAGATCAAATAATTCTTCTTTTTCTCTCTCATTTTTAATAATATCAGCTAGAAAATTTAGTTTTTTTATTAAAGCTTTTCTATCAATTGGTTTTGTTAAATAACCTTCTACACCAAGTTCAATTGCTGCTTTTAAATATTCATTGTCACTAAATGCTGTTATAAAAATTATATAGCTTTTAGGGTTTATTTCTTTTATTTTTTTAGCCATTTCTATACCATCAATTACAGGCATTCTTATATCACTTATAATTATGTCAGGTTTATGTTTTTTATATAATTCAAGTCCAACTTCTCCATTTTCTGCAACGAAAACTTTTTTAAAATATCTATTAAGCATCAAAGTAAAACTTTCTCTAATAAAGTCTTCATCTTCAACATAAAGACAAGTTAAGTTTTTAAGATATGAATTAATTTTCACTTGTGTCCTTTAAAGTAATAATAAACTTTGCTCCTTTACTAGTATTTTCTATTTCTATTTTCCCATTCATTCTTTCAATTATTTCTTTTACCATATATAGTCCCATTCCAGTACCTTTTCCTTCTTCTTTTGTTGTAAAATATGGTTCAAAAATTCTTTCTTTTATTTCTTTTGGAATTCCTCCACCATTATCTTCTATTTCAATAAAGATTTTATCATTATCTTTTCTTGTTTTTATTTTTATTTTTCCTTGGAAGTTACCAATTTTTTTTCTTTTTTCTTCAATTGCATCTTTTGCATTAGATATTATGTTTAAAATTACTTGCATAAATTCGTTTTTATATCCTTTTATTTTTATTGGCTTAAGTTCTGCTAGCACTTCAATATTATAATTTTTAAGTTGAGCTTTTTGTAAATTTAGAGTTTTTTCAATTGCCTCTTTTATATCAAATTCCACTTTTTCCTTATCTTTCCTAAAGAAACTTCTAAAATCATCAATTGTATTACTCATAAATTGAATAGTTTGCATATTTTTTTCTATAAACTCTTTTAGAGTTTTTTTATCAAGTTTTCCTTCTTCTTGCAAGTCTTCAAGTAGTTGAATATTTATAGCAAGGGCATTTAAAGGTTGTCTCCATTGATGAGCAATTGCTCCAATCATTTCCCCCATTGCTGCTAGTTTTGATTGTTGAACCAGAGCTTTGTCTTTTTTTCTGAGTTCTTTTAATTTTTCTTCTACTATTTTTTGAAGATTTTTATTAATTTCTTGAAGTTCTTTTGTTTTTGTTTCTACTTCTTTTTCAAGTTTGTTTGCAAATTGTTCTATTTCTTTTTTTGATTTTGTTAGAGCTTTTAGCATAACATCAAATGCTTTTGCAAGATCTCCTATTTCATCATTTGAATCAATTTTTATGTTAAATTTTGTTTCTCCTTTTGTTTTAGCAATGATATTAGCCAAATGTGTTAATTTTCTAATAGGTTTTGTAACTTTTTGTACTAACAAAGTTGTAATTATTGTTATGATTAATGTAATTATCATAATTGCAATAATTAAATTTTTGATGTATTCACTTGCTTTTTTTTCAAAAATAGCAGTTGTAGTTGTTTTTAATATAATTATATATATATCTGGTGATAGATATACTTTTTGTGCTTCAAGTATTAAATTATTTTTTGTGTCAACAAAAGAAAGTTTATAAACACCATCTTTATAGATTTTTTTTAATAAAGGAAAATCATCTGTAATTTTAAAGTCTTTTCCAAACTCAAATCCAAATTCTTTTTCTGGATTATCATAATTAAATAAATAATATCCTTTCATATTTGCGATATAAGTTTTAGTATCTTTTACTTCTCTTAGTTTTTTAAATTTAAAAAGCTCTTTTATATTAGCGTTAATTACACTTATCCCTGTTGGCTTATTATTTGTAAAAATTATATTAGCAACCCTAATAGTAGGTTTTATAGGAAACTCTATTGTATGAAATTCTTTATTTAGGTTTATATTAGAGATATAAATTTCTCCTTTTTTTAATTTTAGAGTATCTTGTACATATTGCATATCCCATTTGTTTTGAAGTTTATTTTTTGGAAGAATTGTTATATTGTTATTTTCTTCTTTTACTAATTTTATAATTTCTTTACCATTTTTTGCATCTATTATTCTTATTTGGAAATATTCTGGGTTTTGTTTCATCATAAGAGAGGTTATTGTTGTTATATCACTTTTATATTGATTGAAAGTTTTGTTTGTAATTTCATCATATTTATACTTATTTGTATATGCTCTCATAAAGCCTTTAATAGAAGGATTGTAACTTAGAATTGTAATGTTATATTTAAGTTTTTGAATTGAATCTTTTATATAGTTTGCATATTCTTCAATATTTTTATTTAACATTTGTGCAGTATGATATGTAAAAATACTTTTTGCTTGAGTATAAGAGATATAACTAAGTGTTGCGATACCAAAAAAAGATATAAGCATAACTAAAAGAGAAATTTTTATTGAGATTGAAATTTTATTTTTTGTAATTTTTTTCGTCATATAAAAGCCTTAACATATTATAAAGTATCTTTACATTTTTATAAACATCTGTTGGGGTCTTATTTTTTGTAAACTCAATAGGATATAGAATGTCATTTTCGTCTATATTTTTATATATTAATATTTCATTTATATTTGCATTAATAATTCTTAATGCATTATAAACTGTATTAGGGGTAACTTTTTCTTTTTGGTTCGGAATGATAATATTACTGTTTATCATGTTAAGTCTTTTTTGAATTTTTTTAATTTCATCATATAGTTTTAATGTTAAAATAAATACATCCTTAGGAGTTTTATTTTGAGCTTCAATTTTTACTTTTTTTATATATTTAATCGCACTTGGTTTGATTTTTAGTTTCTGTAATAAAACATCTAATCTTGACATAATTCTACTACTTAAAGCATAAGTTTCATTTGGTGTATATTCTCTTGCAAGTAATACGTCGATAGTGTTTGATATTTTCCAAAGATTATGATAAACATCACTTGGAGTTTTTCCTTTTGGTATTTTTTTATCTGTTTTGTAAATATATTCATCTATTTTTTTATAGCCGGCTTTATGGAGTAATATTGTAACAATTCCATCAAGTCTTATTACCATCTCATATACTTCATTTGGTGTAATTTCTCTTAAAGGTTGCTGCGGAACTTCTGATGGATAAAATCCCATTTGAACTTTAAGTCTAATAGCTTTCTCTGTTGCTTCTATTGCTTTTTGATAAGCGTGTATTGGTTTTAAGCCATAGATAAAAGGAGGTTCCTTTACTATTTGTTGAATACCTTTTAGGTTTTTTAAGATATTAAGTTTTTTTAGTATTTCAACAGTTACTGCATATACGTGGTTTGGAGTTTTTTTAAGAGAGGATATAGGGTATTGAATAAGAGGTTTATCAAAATCAAATGTTGGCATCAATTCTTTTGCATACATAATATTTTGAACAACATCACTTGGGGTTTTACTTCCTTTGACTGGTTTTAATTTAAAATATCTTTCAACTCCAAGACGGTATTTTATTCTTTGAAGTTCTGCAATGTTATATTGAAGTGAATCATATACATCAGTTGGAGTTATTACTCGATGAGTTTTTTTGGGAACTTCAGTAGGATCAATCCATAAGTGTTTTTCAGCTGTTCTGACTTTAGCTAAAAAACTATAACTTGCATATAATGCATGATTTGGGTGTAAGTTTGGTATTTTTGTTGGTTTTTGTACTTGAGTATAAATATTTTGTGTTTCTCTTATAAATTTAACAGTTTCTACAAGTTTTTGAGATAGTGCATATACATCTGTTGGCGTATAACCGTGAATTCCAAGCAAATCATCAAAAGCAAGTGAAATAGACCACAATAGTCTATATACATCATTAGGAGTTTTTCCTTTATATTTTACTAGTTTTAAACTTTTTAAGAATCCTCTGTCTTTTATGAATGGAGTAACTTCAGCATCAAGTCTTTTTACCATTTCATATACATCACTAGGTGTAATTTCACGGGCAGGATATGGAGGAATAAAAATTTCTCCATATCCTTTTGAAACTCTATAAATATTTATTTTGTTAAGAATTTCTAAAGCTTTTTGAATAACATGGCGAGGGTATTTATTTTGTTGAGGTGGTACTTTAGGAAAAGGTTTATTTATGTTAGATGATTTTCTTAAATATTCAACTTTTTTCTTTAAAAGCATTGCATATGAATATACGTCACTTGGAGTTTTTATTTGATAGGCAAATAAATTAATAATGAATATAAAATATAATAAATATTTCATAATTGATAGCCTTTTTATTTGAAATTATATTTTGCTAAAAGAGAAAATTTTTAATTAATTATTATATCTTATTAAATTAATTTTTTTATTGCTTAATTTTATAAATTAAATTTCTTTATATTTGATGTTTATTTTTGTTAATTCATCTTTAAACCACTCAAAAACTTCTTTTGCTTTTTTGCCTGAGAATGAAATCTCTGAAGTGAAATCAAGTTTTGGGAGAGTTGAAAATTCTACATCTTTTGGGATTTTTTGCATTATATCAAGCATTTCAGACTCTTTTGCATATGCTAAAAGAGTATATCTTTTTTTTGGAGTTTTTTTAGCAAAGTATTTTTTTATTATCCATTCACTCATAGGGTGTGCCATCTGAGGAAATCCTGGCAAGAAAAAGTATCTATTATCAATCATAAAACCTGGATATCCGTTTATAGGATTATTCCAAATAGGCTTTGAACCTTTTGGCCAGTAGGCAAGCAAATATTTTTTTGTATTGTCTTCATTTGGAAACTTATTGTCAATAAGTTTCTTAAATTCATAATTATATTCCATTTGAGAATTTGTAAAAACTTCAGCGCTTATTTCTCTTGTAAAATCATCTGGTGTAGCTCCAATTCCACCATAACAAAATAGATAAGAGTCAGGAGAGTTTTTAATTAACAAAAAAATATCTCTTAGAAGCTCAGGATTATCTTTTACAATAAAAGAGGCAAACAGCTCATAGCCTCTTTTTAATAATAAATCTTTTAAAAATTCAAAATGTTTATCTTCTCTTCTGCCTTCTAAAATTTCTGAACCTATAATTACTTGAAAAATTTTCATATATTTGCTTTTTCTTTTACTATTTTTTCCATTTCATCAACAATTTCTTCTATTGTTCTTTCCCCGTTTATTTTTATTAATTTATTTTGTACAGAGTAAAAATCTTGAATATCTTTTAATGGCTCTAAAAATACTTTCATTCTGTTATTAAACACCTCTTCATTATCATCAGCTCCTCTAGCTCTGCCTAATACTCTCTCTCTTGCTACATCTTCACTTACTTCTACTTCAATTACGCTTACAAGTTCAATATCGTTTGAGTTTTTTAACATTTCATCAAGTGCTTTCATTTGTTCTACACTTCTTGGAAACCCATCTATTAACACTATATCTTTTGGTGCTTTTTCAATAGCACTTTTAATAGTATTAATTACTATTTCAAGTGGAACAAGGTTTCCATTATCAATATAACTTTTTATTGTTTTTCCAAGTTCGCTACCACTTGCAACCTCAGCTCTTAGTAAATCACCTGTTGAATAATGAATAATCTTATCTGCGTTTCTCTCTGCTATAAGTTCTGCATCAGTTGTTTTTCCACTTCCTGGTGCTCCGATAATTAAAAATAATTTTTTCATAACTTCTCCTTATAATTGGTATATTTTAAGTAAAGGTTAGTATAGGTTGTAGAGGTTAAGAGGGGTTGTAGAGGTTGTAATGCCTCTAATATCCCTAATACCTCTACTAACCTCTAAAACTTCTAATACCTGGTTGTCGGACAAGCTTTTCACTTGGAACTTGTCAACTCTTCACTTCTCACATCACAAAATAGGGCATTCAAATTTTTTGACATAAATTTTTTTTGCTATACCTCTGCCAATACCTATTTTTCTACCGTCTATATCTATTTCAAGAGGTCCCAAAAAGGACTTATTAATAACTTGTCCCATTTGGCCTTTGTGTATTCCAAGGTCTATTAAACGCTGTTTAAAGTTTTTACAACTATCATCAAATCCCATAATCTTAAAAACATCACCTTTTTTTAGCTCTATTAGTTTATTCATTATCAGCTTTTGGTTTTTTTACTCTTATATGAAGTTCTTTAAGTTGAGATTTATCAACTTCTCCAGGTGCGCCTGTTAAAAGACACTGAGCTTTTTGAGTTTTAGGGAATGCTATAACATCTCTAATATTGTCAGTTTTTCTCATAAGCATTATCACCCTATCAAGCCCAAGTGCAAATCCACCATGAGGAGGTGCTCCAAATTTAAGTGCATCAAGTAAAAATCCAAATTTTTCTCTTGCATCCATTTCATCAATTCCAAGAAGTTTGAAAACTTTTTCTTGTATCTCTTCTTTATGAATCCTGATACTTCCTCCTCCAATTTCATATCCATTTAGTACCAAATCATAAGCAATTGAATTAATGTTTTCAAAATTTTCTTCATCCCAAGTATTCATATCAGGCATCGTAAATGGATGATGAAGTGCAGTTGCGTTACCATTTTCATCTTTTTCAAACATTGGAAAATCTACAACCCATACAAATTTATATTCATTTTCATCAAAAAGTTTCATATCATTAGCAATTTTTATTCTAAGTCTTCCCATATAATCTAAAACTAATTTTTTCTCACCAGCTCCAAAGAATATAATGTCTCCTACTTCTGGCTTTAGCTTCTCTATCATTTTATTTAGTGATTCTTCGCTCATAAATTTAATAATAGGTCCTTTTAGACCTTCTTTTTTTACTTGAATATATGCAAGTCCTTTTGCTCCAAATTTTCTAACAAAGTTTTCAAGTTCTTTTAATTTCTTTCTACTATAAAAATTATCACCGCCTGGAACTTTTAGAGCTTTAAACCTGTTGTTTAATTTATCTTTTGCAATTTCACTAAAAATTTCATTATTTGAATCAACAAACTCATCAATTACATCTACCATTGCTAAATCATATCTGAGATCAGGTTTGTCACTACCATATTTTTCCATAGCTTCTTTATAAGAAACTCTCTCAATTGGAAGTTTTACATCAATACCAGCAACTTTGAATGCAGCACTAACCATTCCTTCAATTGTTTTAATTACATCATCTTGATTTACAAAACTCATCTCAACGTCAACTTGAGTAAATTCTGGTTGTCTATCGGCTCTTAGGTCTTCGTCCCTAAAGCATTTTGCAATTTGATAGTATTTATCAAATCCTGCAACCATTAAAATTTGTTTGAAAAGTTGAGGTGATTGAGGAAGTGCATAAAATTCTCCTGGATGAACTCTACTTGGAACTAAATAATCCCTTGCACCTTCAGGTGTTGATTTTGTAAGTACAGGAGTTTCTACGTCTATAAATCCGTTTTTATCAAAGTAATCTCTAATGGCTTTAGTTACTTTACTTCTTAGAATAAAAGTTTCAAGCATATCTTTGTCTCTAAGGTCAAGATATCTATATTTTAGTCTTAATTCTTCATTTACACTTTTATCACCAATTCTAAAGGGAAGAGTTTCACTTGTATTTTCAATTTCGATTTGATTTGCAACAACTTCAATTTTTCCTGTTTTTAGTTTTGGATTTTCAAGCCCCTCGCCACGTAATCTTACTTTTCCTTTAACTTTTATAACATACTCATCTTTTACTTTTTCTGCTACTTCATGAGCTTCTTTGCTATCAGCTGGATCTGCTACTACTTGAATAAGACCACTTCTATCTCTCAGGTCAATAAAAATTACACCTCCGTGGTCTCTATGAGAGTTTACCCATCCAACAAGTTCTACTTCTTCTCCTACATTTAGCTCATTTAATTCTGCACAATAATGGCTTCTCATAAATTTCCTTTTTTGGCGCAATTATATCAAAATGTGATATAATTTAAAAAAAGTGCAAAAAATGAAGTGGTATATAGGAATAGGGGTATTATTAATTAATCTATTTTCATCTTTTTTTGTTAAACGAATAAAATTTTTTTTATTTAAAAGACGTAAGAATATTTTCTTAAAACTTTTATATTCTCGTGTATATAAAATAGGTATACCACTTATAATTTTAGTAGATGTGAATACGTTTTTTTATCTTTTTGAAAATAGATTAAATGTATTGAAAGATATAAAATTTTTTTTAAATATATTTTTAATATCTTGGCTTTTTTATGAAATTATCAAATATTTTATTTATACATTAATCACTATAAAAGTTTCAAAAAAAGAATCAGTAAGACGAGAGCTTTTTGCTCTTGTGATAAACCTCACAAAAGTTTTAATAATTATTATTCTTTTTGTGGTTATTTTATCTCATTTAGGTGTAGATATTACTGCAATTATTACATCTTTAGGAATAGGTGGTGTAATTATTGGACTTGCTGCAAAAGAGACTTTGAGTAATTTTTTTGATTCTATAAGACTTGTTAGTGAAGATGCTTTTCATGTAGGTGATTGGATTGAAACAAAAGATTTTGAAGGATTTGTAACAGAAATTGGACTAACCGCTACTCAAATTAGAACTTTTGATAATGCAATGGTAATTATTCCAAATTCGCGTCTTGCAAATGAATGGATAAAAAATTGGTCAAGAAGAATTGTAGGAAGAAGAATTAAATTTTGGATAAAAATTAAATATACTACTAATACTAAAGAAATTGAAAGAGTGATTAAAGAAATTCGTGATATGCTCTCACATCATCGAGATATTGTAACTGATGATAAAATTAAATCACATCTTATAAAGAGAATGAAAAAAGACACTTTGTTTTTATTAGAAGACAAATATGGTGTTAGAAAAACTCTTCTTGTATATCTTGATAAATTTGATGAATATTCTATGGATATTTTGGTTTATGCATTTTCTATAACAATTGACTGGGAAGAGTGGCTAAAGGTAAAACAAGATGTAATGTTAAAAATTTTAGAAATTATTAAAAACTCAGAACTCGAACTAGCATATCCTACTTCTATAATCTTTTGTGATAAAAGAGAAAATTTATGGGAAGACTAAAAAAGAAAAGAGAATTAAATCTCTATTCTTGTTTCTTCATTATAGATATAAATTTTTCCTTCTTTTTCATCTTGTGTTTTTTTATGATGTCCATCACAAAATGGAAAATTTTGAGATAAACCGCATTGACAAATAAATATAGGTTTGTCTTTACCTTCTATTTTTAAAGGTTCATTTTTTGTAAATTTTACTAGTCTTGCCATTTTTATCCTCCATTATTTGTTGTCATAGAACCAACTCTTTTACTTCTTTCCATTGCTTGTTGAGCAAGATATCCATCACCAAATTTTTGAAGATTTTCATACTCAAGCTCAAATGTTTCAAAATGTCTCTCTTCATCAGCAATAATTTGTTCAAAGATTTGTTTAGTACCACTATCTCTTGCTTCACTTGCAAGTACTGCAAATTCATTATACATTTCCATTGCCTCTTCTTCACTTTTCATAGCCCATTCAAGCATTTTTTTAGGGTCTCTTATATGCTCCACAGGAAGTGAAGGTTTCATTTCAATTTCACCACCTAAAAATAAAATTCTCTCAGCAAACTTTTCAGTATGCAGCATTTCATCTATTGCAGTTTTTTTGAAAATACTAGCTAATAAATCATAACCTAAATCATCTAAAACAAAATGAAAATACATATATTGATGTATAGCGCTTAATTCTTCAGATATTGCTTTATTTAGTAGTTCGATTGATTTTTCTTTTTTCATTTTTTCTCCTTTTTATATTATTATACCACTATTATATAATAAAAGCTACTTTTTTTTAATTATAAGAAAAAATAATTACTTGATATAATTTTTTTTAAAAAAGGCTAATTATGAAAGTTGGATTTGTATTAAAACCTAAAAATACAATAAGTTTAAAGCCTGTTTTTTTAAAAATAAAAACAATTTTTGAAAAAAAAGGAATTGAAGTTTTAATTGATAGTGTTTCAGCAAAAGCAATAAATCTTTTAGGAGTTGAGTTTGAAGAGATGTGTAAGGAAGCTAATTTTTTAGTTGCTCTAGGTGGGGATGGGACATTAATTTCTCTTGCTAGAAGAGCATATAAATATGATAAACCAATTTTAGGAATAAATGCTGGAAACCTTGGGTTTTTAACAGATATTAATCCTGAAAATATTGAAGAGTTTTTAGATAAGTTTTTAAATAAAGAATATAGAATTGATGAGAGAATGGTAATAGAGATAGATTTTGAGGGGAAAAAACTTTATGCTTTTAATGATGTAGTAATTAGTAAAGATGTAATTTCGTCTATGATTCATATAAAAGTAGATACTAATGAAAGTTTTTTGAATACTTATCGTGGAGATGGGCTTATTATTTCAACACCAACTGGTTCTACTGCCTATAATCTAAGCGCAGGAGGGCCTGTTGTTTATCCTTTGACTGAGGGATTTATATTTACACCTATTTGTCCACATTCTTTGACTCAAAGACCTTTAGTTTTACCAAGTGATTTTGAGCTGGAGATAGAAGTAAAGGAAAAAATGGCAAAACTTATAATTGATGGGCAAGAAATTTATAATATGAATAACAAAATTAAAATAAAAAAAGCAAAAAGAAAAGCTAAACTTATTCATAGGGTAGAGAGAAATTATTTTGAAGTATTAAGAGAAAAACTTAACTGGGGAAGCGGGAATTAATATCAATTGAAAATGGAAAAGGTTAGTAGAGGTTAGTAGAGGTTAGTAGAGGTTTTAATTTACCTCTAATACTTTTTTATAAAGGAGAAAAGTGATTGAGAGAGTTTATCTTAAGGAGTATGTAACATTTGATGAAGTTGAACTTGAGTTTAGTGAAGTAGAGATGGAGTTTAGTAAAGGGCTTATTGTTTTTACAGGACCTAGTGGGGCTGGTAAGTCTGTGCTTATGAGAGGGATTCTCTCTATTTTTGGCTATTTTGATGTTAATGCTAAAATTAGTGAGGCAATTGTGGATAATGATTTGGACTTAGAAGATTTTGGAATTGAAAAAGATGAGGTAATTATTTTTAGACAAATAAAAAAGAATAAAAGTAGATATTTCATAAATAATCAAGCTGTAAGTAAAAAGGTTGTAAGAGAAATAGCTGATAAGTTTATAAATTATTTATCTTTGAGAGACATAAAAGAGTTTGAGAGTGAAAATATTTTAAGAGTTCTCGATAAAATGATTTCAGAGAAAGATTATTATGTTAAGTTATATGAATACAAAAACAAATATTTAAAATATAAAAAATTAAAGAAAAAATTAGATGAAATAGAACAAAAAGAAAAAAATGCAATTGATAGAATAGAGTTTTTAAAATATGAATTAAACAAAATTGATAGCATTAATCCAAAAGAGGGTGAATTTGAAGAGCTTATGAAAATAAAAAAAGACTTAAGTAAAATTGAAAAAATAAAAGAAAAAGTTTTTGAGATTGAAAGGATTTTTGAATTTGAGAATAGTGTTTATGAGCTTTTAGATATGATAGATGAAGAAAAAGAGTTTTTTTCTAGTGCTTTAAATGAATTAAGGATAGCAATTGACAAAGCTTATGAAAAGGCATCTTTTTTAGAACAAGTCGATATTGAAGAAGTATTAAACAGATTATCAGATTTGCAAGAACTTATTAGAAGATTCGGTTCTATTAAGGAAGCTCTAATTTATTATGAAGAAAAAAAAGTTGAGTTAAGTAATCTTGAAAATCTGACGTTTGAGAAAGAATCATTAAAAAATGAATTAAAAGCTCTGGAAAGTAAATTAATAAACTTAGCAAAAGAGCTTCACGAAAAACGAAAATTAAGCGCTAAAAAATTTGAAGAAAAATTAAATCACTACCTCTTAAGACTTTATATGCCGTCAGCTAGAGTTGTTGTTGAGGAAACTGATGAATTTAATGAGCTTGGAATGAGTGAGGCTAAAATAATTGTAAATGATATTGATATAAATACCATTTCAACTGGAGAATTTAACAGGTTAAGAGTAGCATTGCTTGCTAGTACGCTTGAATATAGCGAAGAAGAAAAAACACTGTTTTTAGATGAAATTGATGCAAACTTGAGTGGGGAAGAGAGTATGAGTGTAGCTGATGTATTGAAACTGTTAAGTAAAAAATATCAAATTTTTGCAATTTCCCATCAACCGCAATTAGCAAGTCTTGCTGATAAGCATTTTGTAGTTACAAAAAAAGATAATAAATCATTTGTTAAAGAACTAACATACAATGAAAGAATAGAAGAAATAGCAAGAATTATCGGTGGAAAAGAAAAATCTCAAAAAGCAATTGAGTATGCAAGAGAACTATTAAAAAAGGATACAAATGATTAATAAGTTGTTAGACAAAATAAAAAAACTTGAAGAAGAAATCGAACATATAAAAAATAAAAATCAAATAATAAAAAATAACTTAATTGTATTGTTTAAAGATTGCAAAATAGAAAAAAATAAAAAAAATGATTTTATAGAAAAATTAATGAAAAATTTAAATGCATTAGAGATTGAAAATTGTGAGTCTTTTTTTACAAAAAATTATATTTCTCCAAATAATTTTTTTGAATTGATTGAGGGAGAAAAATATGTAATTTTTATAATTGTAGATAGTGATAAAAAAGAGTATGTCACAAGTTTTTTAATTAAAAAATTTTCACCATTTTTTACTATTTATAAGGAGAAAATTATAGGTGTTATAGAAAAAAAAGTATTAGATGATTTAAAATCAGTAAAAAGTATTCCATTTTTTAATCCTCAGACTCTAGAATATGAAGATATAGAAATTTATAAAGCAATTTTTTTAACTGATAAATTTAGTTTTAATAATCTACATAAAATATTTGAACTGTTTGATAGCTTTAGAAACAGACCATCACTTATGAAAAAACATTTTATAATATATGATCTTGATAAAGAAAAATTTATAGATTTTGAAAAAGAAAAAATAGAAAAAGAAAAAAGTAAATATTCTTATATTTATGAAGAAACATATCCAGTTTTAGAGATAAAACTAAAAAGAGAAAGAAATAATATACCGTTTATTTTTGCAATGCTAGAAAGAATAGATAAAGAAATTGATGAGATTAAAAAATCTAGAGGAAGTATTAATGTAGTAAACAGAATACTTAATTTTATTGAATTACAAGTAAATGAAAAAGAAATAAAAAAAATAATAAAAACACTTAGAAAGCAATTGAAAGAGTAACTAATTTTTGGTACAATTTTATTGCTTGCGGCGGTGGCGGAACTGGTAGACGCGCAAGATTGAGGGTCTTGTGGGCGTAAGCCCGTGGGGGTTCGAGTCCCCCCCGCCGCACCATTTATTAGCTCAAAACTCCCATAAAATAAGCACTTTGAAAAATTAAGTAAAAATTGACCCCACTAATAGCCCCACTTTTTTAAATTTAACCCCATTTCTTAACTCAAATTTATCTAAAATGAGATGACCTAACTAATAGTAACTCTATAATCAAAATGATTAATCAATTTGAATATAAGCCTTTAAAAGAAAAAGAATATTTGAAGATTTTTTAATGAAGTTTTGTATAAAAATAAAAAAAAGTGTGAATATAAAAAAAACTTGCACCTTTTGCACCCTATGACACTTTAAATATTTTCTTATTTTATTAGAAATAAAAAAAATTTTTTTATAAAAAAAAGTGCGAAATTGGAGAAACGCTCCAAAAGTCCCTAAATATAGGCATTTTATTTCTCCATTTTTATAAAACAAAGTGGAGAAAAACTGCGGAAAAAATGGAGAATGAAGATAAAAATAAAAATTAATCTTCTTTTTTACCTATAAGAAAATAGTGTCTTTTGTCTTTTAACTTTATATAACCTAATGCTTCAAGTCTTTTAAAAAGCTCATTTCTCCCTAAGGATTTAAGTCCATTTTCAAAACACCAAGTCCTATAATCTTTAATCAAATCACTTGTATAATATCTATCATAATTTGATTTGCCTAAATTATTATTATCTAAAAACTGAATAACGCTGTCAATATCTCTTATAAACTTCTTAAATGCTTTTTCGCATTCAACAGATATATAAATATCTTCATTTACTAAAATACTTTTAGCTCCCTCAATTATCCAATTAAGCACTCCATCTAATCCCTTATTAATAATTTTTAAATGGAGCTTTTTATCTCTTTTTTCCTTTGGAATAGTTACATTAAAAGGAATAATTAAAAATCTTCTAAAAAAACCCTCTGTATATTCAATGCTTTTAAGTTTTAGTCTATTTACTAAAAATAGTAATTTAGCATAATTTTCCATCTCAAAAGGTCTGCCGTATAAGTGCCTTGCTATTACTGGTTCTCCACTTGCTAACTTTTTAAATAAATCGCTTTTAATTTCTCTTGTTTCTGCTTCACTTGCAACATTTAAAATTTTATCTTTTAGTTCTGCTCGGTTATACTCTTTATTTAAGTCTTCTATTGAATGAAAAGATAGGTTATTAGTTCCAAGTAAAGCCTTTAATACTTCCATTATTACACTTTTACCATTTGCACCGCTTCCATATAAAAAGTAAGCATATTCTAATTTAATATTTTTAATAAATATTGAGCCTAAAATCTCTTGAAGAGTTCTTTGAGTGTTTTTATCTGGTAAAACTTCATCTAAAAAATTAAGCCATAAATGATTAACTGCATTGGGATTATATTCAAAAGGCAATTGATATGTTAAAAAATCATTGGGATTAAAATCTTGCAACTGCATTGTTTCAATGTTAAAAGTTACATTTTGCAAGTTTATCAAGTTTAAAGCACTTTTTTTTCTTTTTCTTATTGGTAATGCACTTATAAGTTGTTTATATAATTTTTCAATAAATGCTTCATCTTTTGCCTCTAAAAGAGGAAGTCCTACTTTAAGAGAAAAGTTTCGCAAAAATTCTATTATTTCACTTTTACTAAATGGTATCCAGTAAGCTCCGTTGTAAATATAAATAGTATCACTTTCATCTTTAATTATTTTCCAATCTTTATTTTTTGCAAGATTTAAAAGATATTCTATTAAGCCGACTTTTATTTCCTTTTGTTTTGGTGGTAAATAATTTCCTTTATTGTCATATTTTGGCTTCCAGCCTAACTCTTTTAGATACTCAAAAATATTTATCTTTTTTACATCCAGTAAAAGACGATTGATAAGCTCCTCTTCTTTTGGTAGCTCTTTTGGTATAATGTCAATAGGTAAATCAAAATCTGTTTTTATAGTAATACTCATATTTCTCCTTTCTCTAAATCTAAGGTTACTTCTAAATCTGTTTGGTCTTTAGCTATAAAAGAAGCTAATAAATGAAATACTCTTAAATAAGTGCTATCGTATAAGTCTGATACTTCGCATAAATCACTTAAATCTTTTACCTTTTCAATACCTTTAAAATGAAAGAAACGCTCTTTTAAGTTCCAAATAGTTATAGTCTTTTTAGTGTAAGGTTCAAGTTGGGGTATAAGAGTTTTTAAGCTATTTGCTAACTCTTTTTTAAACTTTTTATACTTCTCATCATTTTCGTTTTTGAAGTCTAAATCTGGTAGTATAATAAAATCATATTTCTCCTTTAAAAGTGCAAGCTCTTCATTTTTAAAGGTTTTATAGTTTTTACTTGGAAGTGCTATAAAATTTATTCCAAGCAGTAAAGCAGTTGTATAATCGTGAGTTCCTTCAATAATAAATATCGGGTCATTGTTTTTAATTCTTATTTGAGTATATTTATTAGCTTCTGTATTTTTTAATGATTTCCATTTGATAATAGTATTTTTTGTTTTATATCTTCTATGCCTTATAGTTAAAATATTGCCTGTCGGAGTAAATGTAGCAACTACTGGTTCATCTTGTTTTGGGTCAAATCTAACAGCATTATAAAAGGCTTTTTTATCTTCTTTTTTAGCGGTTATAAAATATTCTACTGGTATTAATTTATTTATTATCTCTTTTGTTTTTTCTTCACTTAAAGAAGATAACGGCTTATATCTATCCCAAATAGCCTTAATCTCCCTACAAGATAAAATCTCTTCTTTTATAGGTTTAAACTCTTTTTTATAAGAGCTGATATTATTGAATTTACTCAATCCCAAATATGAAGCTATTAAGTGTTTAGCTTCTTGATAAGGGATATTAAAAAACTCTTTTAAAGTATCAATCAAATCCCCATCAAATCCTGTCCCAAAATCGTGAAATCTAACTTTTCCATTTTTCATATACATTGAAGCACTTGGATTTTTGTCATCTTCTCTAAGTGAAAAATTACGATTTGGCTTTATATTTACTCCTAAACTTGCTAAAATGTCTACTGCAATATCTTGGGTTACTAATATTGAAATATCTTTTAATCTCATTTTACAGCCTTTAAAGATGATGTAGCTATAATTTCATTGTAATTAATACCTAAAAACCTGCAAGCCTTTTTAATGGCTTCTAATTCATTTTTAGCTGGTAATACTATCGCTTTATTACCTGCTTCTATTTGGTAAATTCCTAAATGTAATTTAATTACTTTAACCATCATAAAGCCTTTAAAAAGAAGTAGCTTTATTTATAAATTCGATATATTTGTAGACATCTTCTTTTTTTATGCTATCTTTTAACACTTTCTCATTACTTGCTGGGTCAAAAAAGTATCTTGAATAGATACCGCCTAAGTGATTATAATCCTCTCTTATTGCATATGTGAGCTTATTTAAATCATAACCACTAAATAGATGGTATTTATCGCTAATTTTTGCATACTCGTCTTTTATTGAGATTAAAAAAAGGATATGTAAGGCTTCTATAAAATACCAGTCATATTTGAATAAGGTATATTCAAGGTCAAACTCTTTTAAGTAAATAGTTACGCTCATTTCATCAAATTTAATAATTTCAACTTCTGTATTACTGACACATCTTCAAAAGTTAAGTTATGGTCTTTTAGAAGTGATGTTATTCTGAAATCTTTTTTTAAGTTCTCTAATAGGTTCATTTTTGAGCCTTTAAAAGAGAGTAACTTGCTTGTATAAGTTCATTAGCTCTTGGTGCAATATCTTCAAGTAACTTATCAACCAATACCTGCATTGCTAAATATTCCCTCTTTGCAATAGTCCCATCTTTAAATAAACCACAACTTAAACTTTACAATAGCATACCAATACCCTCAATGTCTCTTACAATGTATTCGCTATCTAAAATTATGCTTTTTGTGTTTTTCATTGTTTTGCTCCTTATATTTCTATAAAATAGAATTTTATAAATCTAATTATAGAATAAATAGAATTATAAAGTCAATTTAAAAATTTCATTTTATAGAATTTTTTTGATAAAATTTTCTATATTTTATATTAAAGGTTACCAGATGAATTATGATGAATTCAAACAAATGCTTAAAAAATGCAACCTGACTATTAAAGAATTTGCTAATATTTGTGGTCTTCACAATACTACTATTTCCACAACTTGGAAGTCCAAAAATGAAGTTCCAAAATGGGTTGAAACTTGGCTTAATAACTACATAAAAGCTAAGACGCTTGATGATGTAAAAGATGTAATTTGTAAGGGTAATAATGAATGAATTAGAGATTTTGAAACTAAAATATTCAATAATTAAAGATAAAGTAATTTTATGGTCTGCTGGGTTAAGTGGTAGTTTTTTTGCATTTTTTAAAATCGATAACAAAATAGCCGATATTATTTTAATAATAGCTTTTTCATTTTCTTTATATGGCTTCTTGTTTAATTTGCATAAAGTTGGTAAAATCCAAAAAGAATTAGAGGAATTAAAGGATAACAATGGATAAAATACTTTTGATAATTTTTGTTTTTTTAGTGGGATTGTATGTAGCCGATATGATTTTTCATCTTGGTATCTTTGATAAACTTGAAAAACTACTTGAAAAATAGCTTTATTTGCTCCTAAAACGCCTATTATTAAACTATTTTCTTTTTTAGCTATATTTACCCTTTTGAGATTGAAAAAGCTTTATAGCCCTTTAAAATGAATATTTTCATTTTCTCCCTTTTCTTTTTAGTGGCTCTTTTAAATATGCTTCGATAATTAATTTTAGCTCTTTTAGCTTTTGTATGCTTTGAGGATTTCTAACCAATTCATATAAATCACATCTTAAACCATCAATTCTCACATTCATAATATTTTCATAGCCGATAAACTTTCTAATATGAGCTATTGCATTAGTTATCTTGGAAACTCCGCAATTATTATTAACTTGATTAACCATCTCACCATTAAGCAACTTGTCTATCAAACATAACACTTCACGACTTTTTAAATACTTCCAATCAAGTGGAGTTTCTGGACATTTCGCTTTTGGTAAATATCTTTTAATGATTTTCATTTTCCCATCCTTAAAAGTTTTGAGCTTTTTGACTTCTTTTTTTAAAATACTCTTCAATCTCCCAAACATTCCATAAGGTTACTTTACTACTCACCTTTAAAGGCTTTGGAAACTCTGGGTCTTCATTTAAGTATTTGTATAGTGTTGCTCTACCAATACTAAACATTTCCGCAATTTCATTCGCTCTTTTGTATAAAGGCTCTTTTACCATTGATTAGCTCCTTTGTGTTTTTTAAAATATTAGCCCAAAAATTAAACTACCCTCAATTTTGTTTATTATTATTGACATTTTTAGCTTTATCTAAATTCAATAAGTTAATACAAAATGAGAATAGCCTAACTTAAACAACTTTATACAATGGAATTATGATTTTTTTAAAAAAAAAGTAATAAACATAAGAAACTATGCTTATGAATTTCATAAGAAATGGGTCTTATGAAATAAAGAAAAATAACCTATAAGAGATAAGAGAAAAAGTTATTTTATTGATTTAGAATTTTAGTTTTTTCCTGTAGGTCTTTTTGTAGAATTTTAATAACTTTGAATATATTACTAATCATTTTTTTAATACGATAAAAGTAAGTCCCAGATATATAGCTTATATCTATTTGTGGGTAGTTTTCAATATAATAATTGTTTAATAAATTTTTAATATTATGTTCTTTGATGTTTAAATATTTAGCATCAAATAAAAATATAATATCTGATAATTTGTCCTCTAATTCAAGTCTATCTTTTCTATATTTTGTAATATTTTTTAAAATATCATAAATACATTGCATTAAAATATCTTTTTCTCCCTTAACTTTTTTTTTCGCTATCCTAATTAATGCTAATAATTCTCTTTCATCTGCATCCAAATCAATATTAAGAAAAATATCTGAATTATGAGACTTGTTAAATATTAATTTTCTATAAAACTTTCTTAAAAACTCTGTTATATAACAATGTGCTGAATTATTAAAAAATCTTTTTTCAACCTCAATTTCGATTATATCTTCCATAACAAACTTTTCATCTTGTTTTATAAGCTGTAAATAATTCTGATAAGATGATTTATATGTTTCATTTATAATAAATTCTTTAATTTTTGTTTTTTCATTTTCATCTGTTATACACTCTCCATTTACTATATAATTAGAGGTTGTAGTATTTTCAATAAGGTTATTTATTTGAAGTTCCTTAACAATATTATCAAGTATCCTATCTACTCTATTTCTTATAAAAAATTTTATAATAAATATTTTTCATATATATCTTTGCATTTTTTTAGTTCATTAAATAAATTTAAGTATATTTCACTATCTCTTTTTAAAGTGTTTTTAATTTCATCTGAAATATAAGTATAATTATCTTCCATTTTCTTCCCCATTATTTTTAATTTATTTTTATAAAATATATAAAATTATTGAATACTGCTTTATGTCTCTTTTAAAAGGCTGTAAAAGTCTGTATTAATGTAATATTTGAATTTGCCTTTTTTATGCTCTTGGAGTATCCCAATAGCTAATAACTGCTTCAAATACTTTGACGCTGTTTGTCTTGTAATATTTAGTTTCTTTTCCAAAAATTCAATCTTTGTATATGGATTAATAAAAAGTAGTTCAATAAGCTCTTTTGAATAGATTTTTGGTAATTGCTGTTTTATGATTTGTTTTTGTTTATTCATTAAAGTATTTATTTTTTTTATAGTTTCTATTGTATCAATAGCTGTTTTTTCAACTGCATTAAGCATAAATAAGATATAATCTTCCCAATACTTATCTTGATGTAAATTAGCTAAATACTTGTAATACTCTTCTTTATTTTTGATAATAAAATCACTAATATACAAAATAGGCAAGTTTAAAAGCTCTTTATATACTAAATAAAGCACATTAAGAATACGCCCAGTTCTCCCATTACCATCATAAAATGGATGTATAGCTTCAAATTGATAATGAATAATCGCCATTTTCACTAAATAGTCATAATCTTCTAAACTATCATCATTGATATATTTTTCTAAATTGATAAGGTATCGCATTATCTCATCATAATTTTGAGGCGGGGTATAGATAACTTTACCTTTTGAGTTTTTAAGCTGTGTTCCTGTTTGTTTTCTAATCCCTGCATTATTATTAACTATTACGCTTTGAATTTCGATTAAATGTTTTATTAAGAGTAAGTTATTTTCTTTTAAAAGTTCATAGCCTTTAAAAAGTGCTTGTTTATATCTTTGCACCTCTTTTGTTTCTCTTGAAACTTCAAAATCAATTTCCGCTTTGTATAACTCATCATTTGTAGTAATAATATTTTCTATTTCGCTACTTGACTTTGCTTCTTTTAAAATTAAAGAGTTTATTAATACTAATTGATTTGGTATTATATTTGCAACGCCATTAAGAAGTGATAATGCACGATTAGCTGAAATACACTTTTTTAATACTCTTTTAGTTTCAATATCTTTTCTTAAAGGTAATAACTTCATACATATCCTTATGTTAAAAAGTTTTAGCAATTTTAACATAAAATAGAATATAAGTTAAATAATATACAAAAAGTTAACTTAAGCTCTAATCCCTCACAACTTTATAAAATAGAAACTTTTATAATCTTGTTGACTTTTGTTTCCTTTTAAAAAGAATTTTAAGCATACCCCCACCCCCCTAAAATTAGTTTTTGTTTTTTCGTGGTTGAGCGGTCGATGTTCCTTTTAAAAGTTAAAAATTTTGATATAGCCCCTATGGTATAATAAAAATATGAAAGATTTATTTACAGCTTTTAAAATGGTAAGGTTTTTTATAGCACTTGTTGTTTCGTTAGTTGCATGGGTGATTTTAAATATTATACTTGCTCTTTTTATAAAAAACGATATTGTTATCTTAACAATCTCAACTTCTTTAATTTTAATCACTCTTTTTCTTTACACAAAAGAATTAATTAAAGAATAACATATTCCACTCAAAGCAGTTATCAAAAACTCCTTTTTTGACTAATTTGCTTATGTATTGTCTGCTAATTTTAAGTTCTTTTGCTAACTGATTTTGTGACACCAATTCCATTTTGCTCCTTTTGTCAACCTGTCAACTAATATGTCAACCAGTTGACATATTAGTTGACATAGTTTACATTGCTTAAAAGGCCCGATATATCAATGATTTAATATAATTTTGTCAACTAAATTTGTCAACCACTTTTTTTCAGAATTTGTGTGTGTAAAAGCTGGGGTTGGCGACCACCGCACACGATTTTCACCCTGTAAGGACCCAGAAGGTAAAATAATCACAAAACATTCTTTGAAGTTTACACAATGATTTTTACTAAAAGTGCTTATATCTTTCTATTTATGGGAGTTTTAAAGGTAAGTTTCAAAAATGATTATTGAAATATGTAAACCTAAAAAAATCTTATTGTGTGTGCAAATTTTGCGGTCGCGAGTGTCCGCAGGAAAAGGTTAGTTTACACAGGACCCATATTATTTATAAAATTGCTTCAATGCTTTTTGTGGGAATAATACCTCATATATTCCAGATATTATATAAAAACAATAAAATAAAGCTATATACCATAACCCACTACTATAAAATATTATTGCTCCAAACAAACCAACTACTAATGAAATCAAACCATATTTTTTCATTGACTTTATATCTTTTGGCTTATGTCTATCATTCCACTCTTTTATTGGCTTTATTATAGGTTGCAATTTATTATTAATTGCAATTAATTTAAATTTAGACTTTTTTAAAAAAAAAGTAAGTTTATTTTTAATTCTTTCTTTTCTTTTGCTTAAAATCTGATATATAATCAATAAAATAAATATCGATGATAAAATTGTTGAAATTTCAAATAAATGTGATGTTAAAAAAATAAAACTACTTTTTATAAAATCAAATATCAAATCTTTTAAATAAATAAAAAAATCATATATTTTGATAAAAATAAACACAATTCCAGCTAATAAAAATATTCCCACATAAAACATTACAATACCCATAAAATAAGCTAATATCAAATTTATAATAAAATCTATCATTTAAAACCTTTAATAAATTTCATTGTAACTACAAATACCAAGTAAAAATTTTGATTATCAATCACTATAAAATCAATAATTATTCAATATTTCATATAAAAATGTTATTTTAAACACTTCTTAATATCTTTATCAAAACTTTTAACTTCCAGTGTCAATATGTTAGCTCTTGCACACAATAAACAATCAATAAAATCGATATTATATTTTTTCAAAAGCTCTAACGCTGTAATAATTATCTCTTTTTCATCATTAATAATATTTTTCATACTCATAATTTTTATTAATATATTAGCTGTCTCTTCTTTTGAATAATCATAAAACTTATGCAATACAAAAAAGCACTCCATTATAATACCCTCGCTTATATACGCTTTTATTTCTCTTTTTGCTATTTTTTCAAATAACTCTTTTGCTTCTTGGTATTGTTTATCTGGTGTTTTAGTAAAAAGCCTAATAATATAATTTGCATCAATTAATATCATATTTAGCCTTTAAAGAAGATGTATAAATTTTCTCAAAATCTTCTTTTGAATACTCTTTATCCACTTTTTTATCAAATTGCATAAGTTCATCAAGTAAATCTAAATCATTATCCTTTATAGGTTCAATAATAGCTATTCTTTTTTTACTCTTTTTATCAATTACAATTATAGGCTCTTTTATGTTTTTGATTATAGAAATATTCTTTTGAAGTTCTCCAATTGATATAGTCATACTTAAACCTTTTTTATATAAATTATAACACAAAATATATAAATTAAGCCTTTAAATAAGGATTTTTTTATTACAAAAGTGATTTTCTCCACTTTTTCTCCATTTTTTCTCCATTTTTTCTCCATTTTTTCTCCATTTTTTAAAAATGGTCATCTATGTCAAGAAAACATCGATACTACCATAATTTTGAGCCATTTTTTAAGTTATTTTTTCTCCAATTTTTTTGAGAGTAAAAGTTTAAAAAATATAGGAAATATAGGACTTTTTAGACTTTTTTCTCCATTTTCGCACTTTTTTTCATAAAAAAAAATTTTTTTTATCTCTAAAAATTAACATTAAGTTAATGTTTTAGTAATTGACAATAAAATTATTTTTTTTCGTTTAATTTCTATTTAAAGGCTAAAAAAGAAAATTAAGAAGTTAAAAAGTTTTCCCACTTAATTAGTAGTTCTCTTCTCTCTTCAAGTAAATCATCTCTCATATATGCTTCTACGACTTTATTGCCTAATGAGTGATTAAGTTGAAGTTCTATCGTGTCATTATCTGCTAATTTTAGTTTTCTTGCAATGCTTCTAAATGAGCTACGCCATCCGTGCGGTGTATGATTTGTAATATTTAGCCTTTTGTAATAGGCTTTTAATCTATTGCTAAAACTATCATCTTTTATTGGCTTATTAATAAAAACATATTCTGATGAATGATTAACTTTTTTGAAGAATTGAAGAATTTTAATTAAGGTATCTGTAAGCGGTAAACGATACTCTTGTTTATTACCTTTGTAGGTATTTACTGGGTAAATAATGATTTTTTTATCCCAGCTAATATAATCCCACTTTAAATGATATAACCCCACATTTCTTAACGCTGTCAGTGTCTGAAACTGCATAATATAACGACCTGCTTCATACTCGTAAGATGATATTTTTTTTTATAATTCTTTTACCTCATTTTCATCAATAACTGCTTTCATTTTGTTTTTCTGCTCTTTTGGTAGTATCTGGCTTGGGTCTATCCCATAAGCTGGATTAAACTCTATATAACCTGAATTTAAAGCATAATCTAAACAATTTTTAACATATCCAAACACTTCCTTAGCTGTTGCTGTTTTATTTGTAGCTCTTGTTGCATTTGGTAGCTTTATTTTTGGTATCTTTTTTATTAACTCTATTAAATCATATCTTGTAACCTCATCAATCTTTTTATAACCCATAAAAGGTATTGCATACTTTTCAAAAGCTCTTAAATAGTTTCTTTTAAACCTGTTTTCTGATACTTTATCTCTTTGAAGTTCTAAAAACTCATAAGCAACTATTTTAAAAGTTTTCTTTTCCTGCTCTCTTTTAATGGCTTCTTCTTTTTCTCTTTTATAATATCTTGGGTCAATACCTTTTGCTAATAACTCCCTGTATTCTCTTGCTATTTCTCTGGCTGTTTTTAAGCTAATATCTGGGTAGTTACCGATTTTAATATTAGTGTCTTTTTGAGTTCCAATCTTTTTATACCTAAACTCCCAAATAACAAATTTTGATTTTTTAACTAATCTCAATCCTTTAACCATTCCATCACTTAATTTCTTTTTATCACTTTTTAAAAATGAATTAATAGCACTTTGTGTTAAATTTACATTCGCCATATTAATCTCCTTTAAAAAATGGTGCGGTAAAAAAACCGACCCCACTACCGACCTCACTTTTTTTATAGCTACTATGATACAACAATATACACATATAGACTATAAAACATTGAATTTATGGTAACATTTCAAGGTGAGTGATACAGACATAAACACATATAAACAATAAATCGACGCACCCCCGCCGCACCATTTAAAACTTTTAAACTACTTTATCCTCAGACACTTTAGTCTTAAACATCCCATAACTTCGATATTTTGTTAAACATTAAACATTAAAATTCCCTTAAAATCTATGTTGTTATATTTAAAAACTTGTCCTCAATTTTGCCTCAAAATCACAGATTCAATTATTATACCAATTGACAATGGAAAATGGACAATGGAAAATGGACAATGGAAAATGGACAATGGAAAATGATGAAAAGTATTGAAATAATAGCAGTTTTAAACATTTTTAAAGTAACTAACTAATTGAAAATTGGTATTATCATTCCTAAAAGAGAAATACAAGATGGGTTAGTTGCCACAGCTCTTGCAAATGCACTGAAACTAAGTGGAGCTGAGGAATTGGGAATAGATGAAAGAGAAATCAATACATTAGTTCAAGTAGAAAAAGAAAATTGTTATATTCTAATATATGATAATCAATCAGGAGGTGTAGGTTATGTGTATGATTTAGCAAAAAATAGATGTAATAATTGGATAGGAAAAACAAAACAAAGATTATATATTGATGAAGAACATGATAAAAACTGTATAAATGGTTGTATAAAATGTATATTAACAATGGAAACAAATAAGCTTTTACCAAGAAAAAGAACTTTAGATTATCTTAATAAAAAAATTGAAATAAAAGAAAAAAAGTTTAAAAAAATTGTAAAAGAAGAAATTTCTGATGAAGACCGATTTAAAAAATTTCTTAAAAGACGGAATTAACCTGACATTTCGCACTCATTTTTTTTTAATCCGAATTTATAGGAGTTCTTGAAAATTTAAATATTGGATTAGTTAATGCTTTTATTTTTCATTGCATTATCTTTTTATAAAAGAGTTTATTTTAGTGAGACTCATTAAAAAATAATTTTTTTAGTGAGAAATGTCTGATATATTAAAAATGAGATATAATTATAAAAGCTACAAAAAATTAAGGAAACAAATGCATATCCCACCATTTGAGATAACTCCTGCTATTGTTAATTTAATAAGCGAAATATCGGAAAAAATTGGTGCTTTAAGCATTAAAAAAGATTTAAGACTTAGAAAAATATCTAAAATCAAAACTCTTGTAGGCACATTAAAAATAGAAGGTATTGAAGCTGATGAAAAAAAATTACAGCACTTCTTGAAGGTAAAAGAGTATTAGCTACTCAAAGGGAGTTGGCTGAAATTAAAGGTGCTATTGCATTATATGAAAATATTGATAAATTCGATTATAGAAATGAAAAGGACTTATTAAAAGCGCATAAGATTTTAATGCAAGATATTATTAAAGAAGCAGGCGTTTATAGGACTAAAAATGTTGGTGTGGGTAATGAAAAAGAGATTACTCATATAGCCCCGCCTGCAAGTAATGTTCCTAAATTAATGAGTGATTTATTTGAGTGGTTAAAGAATACTGAATTACATCCTTTAATTGTTAGCAGTGTGTTTCATTATGAGTTAGAGTTTATTCATCCGTTTGTAGATGGTAATGGTAGGATTGGCAGATTTTGGCAAACATTAATACTATATAATTGGAAAGAACTATTTGAATATTTGCCTATTGAATCATTAATCTATGAAAATCAAGATGATTATTATAAAGCTATAGAAAATTCAACTTCTATTGGCAATTCAACTCCATTTATTGAATTTATGCTTAAAATTATACTTGATACCCTAAACACCCCACAAGTTATGCCACAAGTTACCCCACAAGATGAAAGAGAAAGAAAGATTATTGAATTTTGCCAAATTCCAAGAAGTAGAAAAGAAATTAGCGAATATATCGGTATTAAAGATAGAAAATATTTAAAACAAATATTAGATAGAATGATTGAAAGAAATCTTATTCAAATGACTTTGCCTGATAAGCCTACTTCTCCTAATCAAAAATATGTAGTTAAATTTTAGCTAACTCAGACCATTTTTCATATATCTGACAAGTTTTTCAGTTTTGATTGGTATTAGTGCTATTTGCTTTAGATTTTTTTGTTTTTTTATCTTGATACATTCTCATATCAGCAATTTCAATTAATTTTTCTATATTGTCTGACTCATCAGAATTTGCTATTCCATAAGCAATTGAAATATTATATTTAGCAAAACTATTTTCTATTTTTTCTTCAAGTTTTTTTAGTGTTTTTTCTATATTTATATTTTTGTCTAATTCAATTATTACAATAAACTCATCTCCTCCATACCTAACTACTATATCATATTTTCTAAAAGACTGTTTTAAAATATTTGCTACTTTCTTTAATACTCTATCTCCTTCTTCATGTCCATAATTGTCATTTATGTTTTTAAAATTGTTCAAATCAAAGAATATTAGAACAAATTTAGAACCTGTTCTTTTTGTTTTTTCGGATAGTTTATTAAGAGCCTCAAATAAAAATTCTCTATTATATAAACCAGTTAGTTTATCTTTAATAGCTTTTTGAAAAGTTTCTTTAATAATTTCATCTTTTTGTGATATGAAATAATCATATTGTTTTGTAACTTCTTCTAATATATTTTGCAAAAGCCGAATTTTAATATCTTCTCTCATTACTTTTCCTTCATAATTACAGCTATTGAGGATTCATTACAAAATTTTAATTTTTTATATTTCATACAAGATGCAACTTCTCCAAAGGTAGAAAATCCAAATAAATGAGTATTAAATGTTTTTGAATATATTTCTATTTCATCTTGTTGGTGGTCTTCTAAAACATATTGTCTTGCTACACACGAAAATAAAAAACTAAACTCAGGATTTTTAAGTCTGTTTATCATTGATTTGGCAACTCTCTTGTTTTCTGCTAACAAATCTTTGTATGTAGAAAAAGAAAGTTTAAAATATTCTCCTTCATTTAAATTGGCAAAAAATTCTACGTAATCTTTTTTTATATCTTTAATAGTTCTTATTGCTGATATATCGCTATTATTTTCATTTAGTACATATATTGGTACATACCACAGATATCTTATATCCGGATTATCTATACCTTTTAAAAGGTTTGAAAAAATATAAGAAGCACTTTTGTCATCATCAACTGTATATAATTTATTATCTTTTGCTTTTGTAATTTTATATGTGATTCCATATGGTTTGAATCCTAATGAAACTCCTATTTCTGCTTTAACATTTTCAAAACTTACAATAGCTACTCCCTCTTTTAAAACAGCATCATTAACAAAAAAACAGCATCTTAATTCTCTATTGATTTTGTATCCACTTGCAACGCCTCCAGCTATATTGTTAATTGGAGAGTAATTTAATTTTTCAGAAATGTTATTAATAAAATTTGTATTATAAATATTTTTGTAAGCTGCAAATATTAAATGGAAATCATCTTTATTATTATTTAAATAGTCTGCTACTTTTTGAATATTTGATTTGTCTAAACTATCTATAAAGAAAGTTTTAATATTTCCTTTTCTCTCAAATTTAATAGCATATACTCCTACCCCCCCCCTTATAATGTTATTATCGATAAAGTAATTAATAGTATTGAAAGCTATAAAATTTGATGTATTGAAAATTTCATAAATAGTCCTATTTATATTGTCTGAATTAAAAGAAGAATGAATAGAAAAAATTAAAAAATCATATTTTCCAAATTTGTTATCAATTTGTTTTTTTATATCTTTTAAGCAACATAAAAAGTTACTTTTTTTTGAAAAGAATGAACATGTATTCATTGTTATATTCTCCAATATTTTTTATTTTTGATAAAGAAAAAATTACTGATAAATAATATCTATATCTTGAGGATAGTTAATTTTAAATATTTCCTTGGGAGTTTTTTTGTTTTGTTCAAAAAAATTTATTTCAACTTTGTTTCCTATATCGTCAGTATAATAAAGTTTTTTTAGAGTTTTATCATAAATAAAATAAATTTTTTTATTGTCTATTTGTGAAATATATAGATTATTTTTTATTTTTTTTGAGTTTTTTAATATATCTTCAAGAGTCAATTTTTTTCTTTTTGTAATAGTTACTTGCAATAAGTCTGGTTCATATATATATACTTTGTCTTCAATCCAAATTATTTTTTGAGTTGGATAATTATATTTCCAGACAATATTTCCTTTTTTGTAAAACACTTGACCTTTGTAGGTAAGATTTTGGTCATTAGACTTTATTGTTTGAATGAATTTAGCACTAAATTCATTTGGCAGTTCAATTCCATATAATAGTTTCATAAAAAAAATTATCAATAATAATTTTCCATTTTTCATTCTAAATTCTCCATTTCCTTAAGATATGTTATTATAACAAAAAAGTTTTTAAAGGCCTGATAGATGGTAAAAAGTATAATTAGAAAAATTTTTGGAACAAAAAATGACAGAGAATTAAAAAAATATTTTGCCAGAGTAAAAGAGATAAATGCATTAGAGAGTAAGTATGAAAAGAAGAGTAATGAGGAATTAAAAGAAGAGTTTAATAAAATAAAATCAAAAATTTTAGAAGAGATAAAAAACGGAGCAGAAGAGGGAGTAACTTTAAATAAATACTTAAATGATGTATTTGCATTGACTAGGGAAGCAAGTAAAAGAGTTCTTGGCATGAGACACTATGATGTTCAGCTGGTTGGTGGTATGGTATTGCATGAAGGTAAAATTGCTGAAATGAAGACAGGTGAGGGGAAAACGCTTGTAGCAACTCTTCCAGTTATATTAAATGCAATTCTTGGAAAAGGTGTTCATGTAGTAACAGTGAATGATTATTTAGCAAGTAGAGATGCGAATGAAATGGGAAAACTTTATGAGTTTTTTGGTTTTACAACCGGTGTAGTTGTTAGTGGAATGGAAGATTATGAAAGAAAAAAAGCATACCAATGTGATATAACTTATGGAACAAACTCTGAGTTTGGTTTTGACTATCTCAGAGATAATATGGTATTTGATATTAATGATAAAGTCCAAAGAGGTCATTACTTTGCTATAGTGGACGAAGTTGACAGTATTTTGATTGATGAAGCAAGAACTCCTCTTATTATTTCAGGTCCTGCAAATAAAAGAGTTGAGGATTATATAAGGGCTGATAAGGTGGCAAAAGCTCTTGAAGTTAATAAACATTTTAAAGTTGATGAAAAAGATAAAGTTGTTTTACTAACTGAAGAGGGTATAAAAAAAGCAGAAGAATTATTTGGAGTAGATAATCTTTATACGCCAGAAAGTGCAATACTTGCTCATCACCTTGACCAAGCTCTAAAAGCCAACTATCTTTTCAAAGAAGGAAGAGATTATATCGTAAGAAAAGGTGAGGTTTTAATTGTAGATGAATTTACTGGAAGAATTGCTGAGGGTAGAAGATTTAGTGAAGGTCTTCATCAGGCACTTGAAGCAAAAGAAGGTGTGGAAATTCAAGAAGAATCACAAACATTTGCAGAAATTACTTACCAAAACTATTTTAGGCTTTATGAAAAACTAGCTGGTATGACAGGAACTGCTCAAACTGAGGCAACTGAATTTTTAGAAATATACAGGCTTGAAGTAATTTCTATTCCAACAAATAAACCTGTTGCAAGAAAAGACTTAAATGATATAGTATATAAAACTGAAGAAGAAAAATTTGAGGCAGTAGTTAAGAAAATAAAAGAATTACACAAAAAAGGACAGCCTGTTTTAGTTGGAACTACAAGTGTTGCTAAGAGTGAATATTTAAGTAAACTATTAAAAAAAGAAAAAATCCCTCATACAGTACTAAATGCAAAACATCACGAAAAAGAAGCAGAAATTATTGCTCAAGCTGGTAGAAAAGGAGCAGTTACAGTTGCTACAAATATGGCAGGTCGTGGGGTTGATATCAAAATTGATGACGAAGTGAGAGCTCTTGGAGGGCTTTATATTATAGGGACTGAAAGGCATGAGAGTAGAAGAATTGATAATCAGTTAAGAGGTCGTTCTGGTCGTCAGGGTGACCCTGGGGTATCTCAATTTTACTTATCGCTTGAAGATGATCTTCTAAGAATTTTTGGAAGTGATAGAATAAAAAATATTATGGACAGACTTGGAATTGAAAGAGGGGAGCATATTGATAGTAAGATAGTAACTCGTGCTATAGAAAATGCTCAGAAAAAAGTTGAAACAATGCATTTTGAAGCAAGAAAACATATTTTAAAATATGATGATGTAGCTAATGAGCAAAGAAAAGTAATTTATAAATTTAGGGATCAATTACTTGATCCTTCTTTTGATGTAGAATCAAAAATTGATGAAATGAGAGAAGAGTTTGTTGAATATATACTAAACTTAAGTGAAGTATACGAGCATACTCCAAAAGAAGAAATTGATAAAGAAAAGCTAAAAGCACACTTGAAAGAATACACAGGTATTGATTTTAGCGATGAAGAGTTAGATAAAGAGTATGAAGAACTTAAAAGTTATTTAGTTGCTAAATTAAAAGAGAAATTTGAAGAGAAATTTAAAGATGCTGCAGATGGAGAAAAAAATAGGATTTTAAGGCAAGTTATTCTTCAAGTTTTAGATGAAAGTTGGAGAGACCATTTATATATGATGGATATCCTCAAAACTGGAATAGGTCTTAGAGGATATAATCAAAAAGACCCACTAGTTGAATATAAAAAAGAGAGCTTTAATCTATTTGAAGAACTTATTCAAAGAGTAAAAGTTGAAAGTATGAAAATACTTCAAAATCTTCAAATTGAATATCAAATGCCAGAAATAGACCCGGATATTGAAGAATTTATGAACTCTTTGAAGGGTAAAAATATTGATGAAATACTTGCGAATATTCCTGAAATTCCTGAAGAGTTTGAAAAGAAAAGTGCTGATGAAATAATGAAAGAACTAGAAGCTCAAACTGAAATGCTAAAAAAAGAGTTTGAAGCGAAACAAAGAAAAAAAGCTAAAAGAAATGAACCATGTCCATGTGGCAGTGGGAAAAAATACAAAGATTGTTGTGGAAGAAGCCCGAAATTTTAAGTGAAAAGTGAGAAGTAAAAAATGGGAAGTGAGAAGTGAAAAGTGAAAAATTTATTAAATTCATAGTTAAAAGATATTTGAGGTTTGATAAAAAACATCCTTTTATTTATATTAGTTTCCTGCTTGCTTTTCTTGGTATTATGACCGGAGTTGCCACTCTTATGATAGCAATGGGTATAATGAATGGTATGGATAAAGAATTTGAGAGAAAACTTAAAGTTATGAACTATCCTATTACTGTCTATTCTTCATTGGCAAAAGTCGATGAATATACTTTAAAAATCCTAAAAAAACACTTTCCAGATTTTAAATATTCTCCATATATAGAGACAAGTGCAATATTACAAAAAAATGGTTTAAATGGAGTGTTGTTATATGGAGTTGATTTTAATAAAGAAAAAGAAATTAATTTTGTTTTCAAAGACGCTATAAAAAATCTAAAATATCCGGGGCTTTTTGATGTGATAATTGGAAAGAGACTATTTGAAGATAGTGGTATATATAAAGGTGAAAAAGTTATTATGTTTTTTTCAAAAGTAACTCCTCTTGGATTTGGAGTAACTCCAATGATGAAAAAAGTAAAAGTTGTTAGTTTTTTTAATAGTGGACTTGTAGCATATGATAAAGGAATTGCATATATGAATATAGATGGACTTAAGAGAATGCTTCATCAAAAATATTATAGCGGTATTCATATATACACTCCAAATCCGTTTGAAGATATTAAAAAAATAAAATCAGTTTTACCAGCTGGTATTGGTGTAATAGGGTGGTGGGAGCAAAATGGAAACTTTTTTGCTGCTTTAAAAATGGAGAAAAGAGCTTTATTTTTAGTTTTGATGCTTATAATTATTGTAGCATCACTTAATATAATAAGCTCTCTTCTTATGATGATAATGAGTAAAAGAAAAGAAATAGCTCTTATGATAAGTTTAGGTGCAAGTGAAAAAGAAATAAAGGCGATTTTCTTAAGACTTGGTATGGTTGTTGGAACTAGTGGGATTGTAAGTGGAGCTGTTTTAGGAGGTCTTGGAATATGGGCGTTAAAGACATTTGATATTATTAAACTTCCAGCTGATGTATATGGAGTTAGCAAACTGCCAGTTGATTTGAGTTTAATTGATTTTTCTTTAATAATAATTGGAGCTTTTATCATAATATTGATTTCATCTATATATCCTGCGATAAAAGCTTCAAAAACAGATGTACTTGAAACACTTAGATATGAATAAACTTTGATATAATTCGTAAAAAAAGGAAAAATATGCAAGGTGCAATGACCGCTTTGATTACTCCGTTTAAAAATGGTAAAGTAGATGAAGAGACCTATGCAAAACTAATTCAAAGACAAATTGATAATGGGATTGATTGGGTAGTACCTGTTGGTACTACAGGAGAGAGTGCTACTTTAACTCATGAGGAGCATAAAAAATGCATTGAAATAGCTGTAGAAGTTTGCAAAGGTACTAATACAAAAGTATTAGCTGGTGCTGGAAGTAATTCTACACATGAAGCTATTGATCTTGCAAAATTTGCTGAGGACAAGGGAGCTGATGCTATTCTTAGCGTTTCGCCATATTATAATAAACCTACTCAAAAAGGATTATACGAACACTACAAAGCTTTAGCAAATTCTATTGAAATTCCGGTAGTTTTATATAATGTACCAGGTAGGACATGTAGTAATATAGAAGTAGATACAGCTATTAGACTTTTTAATGATGTAGAAAATATTGTCGCAATAAAAGAAGCTACTGGAAAAATAGAAAATGTAGTGGCAATGCTTTCAAAAAGCAAGATAAGTGTTATTAGTGGAGATGATGCGATTAATTATCCAATTTTAGCAACTGGTGGGAAGGGAGTAATTTCTGTTACATCAAATTTACTCCCAAATAAAATTGCAGAACTTGTTCATAAAGCATTAGAGGGAGATTTTGAAAAGTCAAGAGAAATAAATGAAGAATTGTATGACATAAATAAAGTATTGTTTATTGAAAGTAATCCAATTCCTATAAAATATGCAATGTATGAGGCTGGTTTACTTCCTACTTTAGAATATAGACTGCCATTAGTAGAACCAAGTATAGAGAATAAAAAAAGAATAAAAGAAATTTTAAAAAGATACGTTTAGAGTAAAAATATTATGTTAAGGAGATGTATTGAAAAATAAAACATTAGTTATAAGTGGTGCAACAAGAGGGATTGGTAAAGCTATTGCTGAAAGGTTTGCAAAAGAGGGTGTAAATATTGCATTTACATACAACTCAAATAAAGAACTAGCTGAAAACTTGGCAAAAGAGTGGAGTGAAAAATATAATATTAAAGCAAAAGCTTATAAATTAAATATACTTGAGCCTGAAACTTATAAAGATTTATTCAAACAAATTGATGAAGATTTTGAGAGGATAGATTTTTTTGTATCAAATGCCATTATTAGTGGTCGTGCTGTAGTTGGCGGATTTGGTCCTTTTATGAGACTAAAACCTAAAGGAATTTGTAATATTTTTACTGCAACGGTAAATGCATTTGTAGTAGGAGCTCAAGAAGCTGCAAAAAGAATGGAGAAAGTAGGTGGAGGGGTTATTATTTCACTTAGTTCTACTGGAAACTTAGTTTATACTCCAAATTATGCAGGGCACGGAGCAAGTAAGGCAGCTGTTGAGACAATGGTAAAATATGCTGCAGCTGAGCTTGGAGAAAAAAATATTAGAGTTAATGCAGTAAGTGGAGGACCTATCGATACTGATGCATTGCGTGCATTTCCAAATTATGAAGAAGTAAAAGCTGAAGTTGAAAAAAGAAGTCCACTTAATAGAATGGGATTACCTCAGGACTTAGCAGGAATTATATACTTTTTATGCACAGAAGAAGCTAGTTGGATAACTGGTCAAACATTTATAGTAGATGGAGGAACTACATTTGGAGGTAAATAATTTGAGAGTGGAGAATTAATAATGGAAAACTTTATAACAGAAGATGCTATTAAACTAAACAAATATTCAAAATGGAAAAAAAGACTTAAAAATATTCCAAATATATTAGCTTTTATAAGAATAATGTTGGCTTTTTTAATGTTTTTATTTTTAGTAAATAGAGATATATTCTCTAATATACACTCTTCCTGGCTTGATTATTTTGCAGCGTTAATTTTTGTGATAGCAAGTATTACTGATTTTTTTGATGGGTATATTGCTAGAAATTTTAATGCGATATCTAAACTTGGAGAAGTTCTTGATCCTCTTGCTGATAAAATGCTAACCCTTGGAGCTTTTTTAGGGCTTTTATATCTTCATAGAGCAGAACCTTGGGCTGTTTATTTAATACTTGTTAGAGAGTTTTTTATAACAGGAATTCGTGTAGCAATGGCTCAGCAAGGACTTAGTGTAAAAGCGTCTTTTGCAGGTAAAGTAAAAACAGTTTTTCAAATGATAGCAATTGGTTTTTTATTAATGGATTGGCCATTTGGCAATTTTCTGCTTTGGATTGCAGTGTTTTTAACTATTTATAGCGGAGTAGATTATATAAAAGCTTATATTAGGGCTCAACAATGATTACAGCAATACTCATACTTTCGTTTTTAATTTTCTTTCATGAACTTGGACATTTTTTAATGGCAAGGCTTGTTGGGGTAAGAGTGGAAGTTTTTTCAATTGGATTTGGAAAAAAGATTTTTTGCAAGAAATTTGGATATACTGACTGGTGTATTAGTGCCATTCCACTTGGTGGATATGTTCAAATGAAAGGTCAAGATGATTCAAATCCTACACTTAGATCAAACGACCCTGATTCATACACTGCTAAAACTCCATGGCAAAGAATTCTTATACTTCTTGGTGGTCCTGGATTTAATTTTTTACTTGCTTTTTTAATATATCTTTTTTTAGCAATAAATGGATGGACTAAACTTGCTCCAGTTGTTGGAAAAACTCTTCCTGATACTCCAGCTGCTAAAGTTTTAAAGCCTGGTGATAAAATTATTAAAATAAATAATATGGAAATCAAAACCTGGGATGAGATACCAAAAATAATTCAAAATAGTGACATATTATATTTAACAGTAAAACGTGAGAGTAAGATTATTATGTTAACTTTAAAACCAAAAATAGAAATAACAAAAAACATATTTAACGAAAACATAAAAAGAAAAATTATAGGAATAGTACCAAGCGGTAAGCTAATAAAAGTTAGATATTCTTTACTTGAAGCAATTAGTGTAGCGTGGGAAAAATTTATAAATGATGCAAGTATGATAATAAAAGGTGTCCAAAAACTAATAACAGGTGCAATTGGACTAAATACGCTAAGTGGTCCGATAGGAATAGTTGATGTTACTGCAAAAGTAGCAGACCTTGGAATTCAGCCACTTTTACTTTTAACAGCCTTACTTAGTGTAAACTTAGGAGTTTTAAATCTTTTACCAATTCCTGCTCTTGATGGCGGACATATTATTTTTAATCTTTATGAAGCTATTTTCAAAAGAGAAGTTAGTGAAGAAATTATGGTAAAATTAACAATAATTGGATGGATATTGCTTGGTAGTCTTATGCTTATTGGTATTTATAATGATTTAATGAGACTAACAGGAAAATAAAAAGAGGCAACTAAGTTAAGGAGAAATAATGAAGATTGATGAATTAATTCAAAAAGTAGAAGAAGCAAGACTTAGAAGAAGTGAACATCTAATAGTTCAAATTGTAGCAGTTACAAAATATACTGATGATGCAAATGTTTTAAAAAAATTATATGAAAGTGGACAAAGAGCTTTTGGAGAGAATAGAGTCCAAGATATGGAAAAAAAAGTAAAAGATTTAGAAGAGTTACCAATTGAGTGGCATTTTATTGGTAATCTTCAAAAAAATAAAATTAATAAACTTTTAAAACTTAATCCTTTTATGATTCAATCAATAAATTCTTTCGAATTAGCTGAAGCTATAAATAAAAGAGCCACAAAACCTATAAGATGTTTAATTGAAATCAATTCTTCAGGTGAAAGTACAAAACATGGAATGAATCCTGAGGAAGCAGTTGAAACTTATCTTAAAATCAAAGAAAATTTACCAAATATAAACCTTCAAGGTGTAATGACTATTGGAGCTCATACTGATGAAATTCAGGAAATTAGAAAAAGCTTTAGACTCACATATAATATTTTTGAAAAATTAAAGCCATATGGTGCTAAAATTTGTTCAATGGGAATGAGTAGTGATTTTGAAATTGCAATAGAAGAGGGGAGTAACATGATTAGAATAGGGAGTGCTTTAATAAACTCATACCTATAAACTTTTACTTTTCTTTTTTGTTAATAGTAAAAATGGTTTAACTTGGAATAAAGAAAAAAGAGTGTATATGGTTTTAGACTTATTAGTCTTTTTTAAGTAAAATTGTTACTGATTTGTCAAAATAATCTTTAATACGTTCAATATCAGAAACACTTAGTGATTTGATTCTCTCTTCATATTCAATTAAAGGAGTGATATCGCCTTTTGCAAAATAATCACCATATATATTACTAACCCCGCTGCTACTTTCAAGTTGAGTAAGAAAATCGAACTTTGTTTGGTTTTTGACTTTCTCAAGACTCTTTTTAGTTACTTTTGTATTAATTAAAATATTTTTTATCTCTTTAATAACTTTTTTTGCATCAATACCTGGATTGACTATAGCAAGGGCTAAGAACACTCCAGGGTCTTTTAATTCCATATTATATGCATATACTTCACTAACAAGTCCCTTTTTATTTATTAGTTTTTCTCTTAGTACCCCACTTTTTCCTCCACTAAGGATTTCTGAATAAGCACTAAGAGCAATTTGATCTTCATGAGTAAAGTCTGGAATATGATAAGTAATTGCAACCATATCAACTTGAGTTTCTCTTTTTATTTCTATAAATTTTTCTCCATCAAGTGGAGGTTCTTTTTGATGAATTTCTGGAATTCTTTTTTTGTTTTTTATATGAGAAAAATATTTTTCAGCCTCATTAAATACAGTTTCAGGCTCAATATCTCCAGCAACTAAAAGAAAAGCATTTTCTGGTTGATAGTAAGTTTTATGAAATTCTCTAATATCTTCAATACTCCAATTTAATATGTCTTCTTTGAACCCAATAGGTGTCCAATGATATGGATGATAAATATATGTGTTGTTAAAAAGTCTAAAATATAAATATCCTATAGGGTTATTATCAACTCTCCAAAGTCTTTCTTCATATACTACTTTTCTCTCTCTTTGAAACTCTTCATCATTTAAATTTAAATTTTCCATAACTTCACTAAACAATTCAAAAGTTTTAGATAAATAAGTGCTTGAAGTTTTTATATAGTAGTGAGTATAATCAAATCCAGTGGATGCATTGTCAACACCACCTAGGCTTTTTACAATTTTATCAAACTCACCTTCTTTTAAATTTTTAGTAGATTTAAAATTCATATGTTCAAGCATATGAGCTATACCTGTTTTACCAAGAGTTTCATTTCTACTTCCAACTTTATAGAAAATATTACTTGTAATTACATTACTTCCTTTATTCATAGGAATTGCAATAACTTCAAGATTATTTTTTAGTTTATGAGTGTAAAATTTATGAAGCATTATTTTCCTTTAAAATAAGTTTTTTAGGTATGTCTACTCCAACAGCTTCACTTATATGGGAATACCCATCTTCTTTTAAAAGTTTAATTAAACCTTCATTTATTTCTTTAACAATTCCCGGTCCTTTGTAGATTATGGCTGTATAAATTTGAAGTAAACTAGCTCCTGCCTTAATACGTTTATAAGCTTCCTCTGCAGAGTCAATTCCTCCAACACTAATAATTGGAACTTTACCAAATACTTCATTTGCTACAAGCCTTAAAACTTCATAGCTTCTTTTAGCTAATGGTTTTCCTGAAATTCCTCCTTTTTTTATAGGAGTCTGAATTAAATCATAATTAACTGTTGTATTGGTCACTATTATACCATCCGCTCCATTTAAAACAGATAAATTTGCTAAATTTATAATCATTTCATCTTCCATATCAGGTGAGAATTTGATTAAAATAGGTTTGTGAGTTTCAGATTTTAACTTTTTAAATAAATTTGAAATAAACTCTGCATTTAAAAGGTCTCTCAGTCCTGGTGTGTTTGGAGAAGATATATTAACTACAAAGAAATCCACCACTGCATTTAATTCTTTTACTAAAGTCTTATAATCCTCAATTGCATTTTCTTCGGGAGTTGTTTTATTTTTTCCTATATTTGCACCAATTGGTAATATAAAAGGATATGTTTTTTTTAGTCTACTTTTAATAACTTGAACTCCATCATTATTAAATCCATAAGCATTTTGGACTGCTTGATGTTCAATATGCCTCCAAGCCCTTGGTTTAGGATTTCCAGGTTGTGGCTTTGGAGTTACAGCACCAATTTCTCCCCATCCAAATCCAAGTGCAGGCCATCCGTAAACCATTGTGGCATTTTTATCAAACCCTGCTGCAACACCAACAGGGTTTTTAAATTCCAAATTCCATATTTTTTGAGTGAGCATAGGATCATCTATAAAATTTTTTTTAATTAATGGATTAAAAAAAAGAGGGCATCTTTTAGCCGTTCTAAAAATCAGATCAACCATATTATGAGCAGATTCAGGATCAGTTTTGTAAATTAAGGGCTTTATAATATCAAAAAGCTTTTTATTTTTTAATTCTCCATTTTCCATTTTCCATTCTCCAATTAAATTTTCTCCCAAACAGTTCCATTTGGAGTATCTTGAATTACAACTCCCATTGTTTTCAATTCATCTCTTATTTTATCAGCAAGAGAAAAATCTTTTTCTTTTTTAGCAGCGCTTCTTTTTTGAATTAACTCTTCAATTTTTCTTTTAGTCTCTTCATCAATTCCCGATTGAAAATATTCAAATGCATCACTTCCACCAACTCCAAGAAGTTTATCAATAAATTCAATATTACTAACTATTTTTTGCTTTAATACTTTATCTTTTGGATTTTTGTCTAAATTTTCATTTGCCTCTCTTACAAATTCATCTATTGCTGCTAAAGCTTTTGAGATATTTAAGTCATCTTTCATAGCTTCAAGAAGCTTATTTTCAAACTCTTTGTCTTTTTGTTTTTTTGTAACTCCATAAATTCTTTTTTTTAGGCGATAAAGTTTATCAAGTCTTTTTTTACTTGCAATTAAATCTTCTTCAGAAAAATTTAGAGGAGCTCTATAATGAGTAGACATTAAATAAAATCTTAATACTTCTCCAGAGTAATATTTAAGAGCATCTTTTACAAAAAAACTATTTCCTAAAGATTTACTCATTTTTTCACCATTGATTTGAACGAATCCATTGTGCATCCAGTATTTTGCTAGATGTCCTCCATATGCACAGTGACTTTGGGCTTCTTCATTTTCGTGGTGAGGAAAGAATAAATCAGCTCCACCTCCATGAATATCAATTTCATATTCTCCATCATATGCTATATGTTTTTTAATCATAGCAGAACATTCTATATGCCAACCAGGTCTACCTTTTCCAAAAGGAGAATCAAAACATACATCTCCTTCACCTTTGCACGCTTTCCAAAGTGCAAAATCGGCTGGATTTCTTTTGCCGTGAGTCTCAACCCTGTGTACTACCTCATCATCTTGACATTTGTTTGATAGCTTACAGTACTCTTCGTCTTTGCTAACATCAAAATATATATCTCCGTTTTCAAGTTTATATGCATACCCTTTATCAAGTAATTTTTGTATAATATCAAACATAGCATCTAAACTTTCAGTAGCCTTTGGCTCAATATCAGCTCTTTTTACATTAAGAGCTTCCATATCTCTTAAATATGAATCAATATAATACTCTGTAATTTCTTTTAAACTCTTACCAGTAGAGTTCATTTTATTAATTATCTTATCATCAATATCTGTAAAATTTTTAACAAATATAACCTTATATCCAATTACTTCTAATGTACGTCTAAGTAAATCAAAACTAATTGAGCTTCTTGCATGTCCTAAATGTGCATCGTCATATACAGTTGGGCCACATACATAAATTCTAACTTCATCATTTTTAATTGGTTTAAATTCAACCTTTTCTCTTTTATGAGAATCATAAATTACCATCTCATTCCTTTATAAAATTGATTGTTTCTTTAAAAACAAATGCCAAAATTATACTAATAAATATAACAAAAATCATACCTAAAATATACTTCTTCTCAAAGAATTTAGAAAACTCTATAAATCCATACTCTTTTAATGTTAGAAGAAATAAAACCATTCCACCAATACTACTAGCAAGAGCTAAACCATATACCTTTAAAGGAAATATTAAAATAATTGAAAAAAATATATTTATTATTAGTGAAATTGCTGCAAATTTTGCAGCTTTTAAGTGTTTATGAGTTGCGTATAGAAAACTGCTAAATAATTTATTAAGCCCAAAAGGTATAAGACCTACCATATACATCACTAAAGTTAAAGCAGTTTTTTTTGTGTCTTCTTCATTAAAAGCACCTCTTTCAAAAAGAAGTTTTACTATCTCTTCACTAGCTATTAATGTTACAATAAAGGCTAGAGTTAGCGCATAAAAAAGAATCCAAAAAACCTTTTTCATTATCTCTTTTGCTTTTATTTCTTCACCTTCATTTAAAAATTTAGTAATTTTTGGAAAAAGAACAGTTGATGTAGCAATTGCAAATAGGGCAAAAGGTAGCTGGAAAAGTCTATTTGCATAATATAAATAACTAATACTTCCAGCAGCTAAAAAACTTGCAAGCCATGTATCAAGAAATGCACTAATATGGGCAGTTGAATTACCAAAAACTGATGGTAAGAAATGTTTTTTGAAACTAGTTAACTTTACTTTTTTTTTGCTTCTAGCTCCTATACTTAAAAAATGAAGTACTTTATATTTTTTTGCTACAATCAAGTGAGCAACAACTTGAAGCATTCCTCCAATTAAAACTCCATAACTTAAATACCATATTATTTCTTCTTTTGGTAAATTCATTGAAAAGAGTAATGCTAAAATCAAAGAAATATTAAGTAGGGCAGTTGAAAATGCTGTAGTAGCAAAATGATTTTTATATTGAAGCAAACTAGCTAAAAATGTAACTATAAAAATTAAATCTAAATACCAAAAATTTATAGCTATAAGAGGAGATGTTAACTTTTTAACTTCTTCACTAAAACCGTATGCTAAAATTGTTGCGACTTGAAAAGAAAATATATTTACTACAAGTGTTAAAACAATTAATATTCCAAGAAATGTTATAAAAACTTTCCAAGCAAAAGCTGGTTTATATTTTTCTTTTGCAAAAGCAGGTAAAAAACTTTGAGTAAAAGCGCCCTCAGCAAATATCCTTCTAAAAAGATTTGGGAATTTAAAAGCTACAAAAAAAATATCAGAATAGATATTTGCCCCTAAAACCGAAGCACTTAACAAATCACGAATGAATCCTAAGATTCTTGAATTAAAGATTCCTACGAAATTTACGATAATAGATTTAAGCATAGTGTAATTTTAACATAAAGGTAAGAAATGGGTATATTTGATTTTCTGAAAAAAGAACAAGAAAAAAAGTTTAAAGAAAAAATTGTAGTTTGTGAGAATGTTAATGAAGAACTTCTAAAAATTTCAAAAGAATATAATATACCCCTGTCACAATTAGATTTTGATCTTTTAAAAGTAAAAACATACATAAAAAATGAAGAAGAATTTGTAGAGGCTGATGAGGAAATAAATATAAATGAAAAATTTCTCCTCGATGAAAATCAAGAAATAAAACAAGTCTATGAAATAAAAATTAAAAAATATAAGCCTCAAAATGGATTTGAAATTTTAGGAAAATTAGAAGTGAATAAATATTTAACATATGCAAAATTCATTTTATCTCCAAATTCTGACTTAAAAAACTATAATGAAGTTAACTTTTATAATGAAATAAATAAAAAAAAGCTCAGAAATTCCCTTATTATCAATATTTTAGATGATGAAGTTAAAAAAAATATAAAAAAATTATCAAATTTAATTTTATCAGGAGAATTCAACGAAGATTTTGAAATTACTTTGTGCAAGGGAATTGACCCTATTGAAAGCGTGGAAGGAAAAGTAATATATCATTATAAAAAAATGAAAAAATCAGTAAAAAAAGAATTAATTCATCCTATAAAGGAAGGGGAAGTAATTATTGAAATAGTTAAACCTAAAGAAGGTAGAATAGGAAGAAACTGTAAGGGGAAAGTAATTCCTATTAAAAAACCAAAAGAATTTAATATACCAGAAATTTTATTTGATGAAAAAACTATAGAAAAAAAAGAAGACGAAGAGAAAATTCTTTATTTAGCAAAAAAGAATGGGTTTATTTATCAAGAGGATAATAAATTTTATATAAAAGATGAATTAGAAGTTAGACAAATTAATCTAAAAACAGGAGATGTAAAAAATGCCGACAAATCTCAAGTAAAACTCGAAGTAAAAGAGAAAGATGTTTTAAAAGAAGCAATAGCAGATGATATGATTGTTGAAACAAAGGAATTGATAGTTAGAGGAAATGTAGGAAACAAAGCAAAGATAAAAGCACAAACTTTGAAAATCGAAGGACAGACTCATCAAAATAGTTTTATAAAAGCTTATAAAGCAGAAATTAATAAACATAAAGGAGTACTTGATGCAAAAAACGTTTATATAAATTCTCTTGAAGGAGGAAAAGTAAAAGGAAAGAATGTAAAAATAAAACAAGCAATAGGTGGAGAAATTATAGCTCACGATGTAATAATAGAAAATTTACTTTCTCACACTAAAATTTATGCTTTAAATTCAATTACTATAAAGAATATAAAAGGAGAAGAAAACTTACTATCTATTGCACCAAAAGTTGTGCTTGATCAAGAAAACACTGACGAAATGATTAAAAAAGTTCAAAGTTTAGAACAAAACATTAATATCTTAAAAAAAGAACTTAATTCAAAAAAAGTAAATTTAGATAAAAATAAAGCCGCTTATGAAGAGCTTAAAAATATTTATATGACAAATAAACAAAAAGGGCAGAAAACTTCTCCGGCAATACTTATGAAATTAAAGCAGTATAAACTTTTACATGAAAACTATTTAAAACTTCAAGAAAAACTAAAAAAAACAAAAAAAGAAAAAGAAGAACTACTCGAAATTATTGATAATCTTCAAAATGCTATATATAATGCTAAAATAATTTCTCTTTCACCTTGGAAGGCTTATAACAGAATAGAATTTGATTTTTTAGAACCTCCTATATCTCTTACATATGATACAAAAGGAGATGAAGGAGTTTGTGGATTTAAATTAAAAGACTTTGGAGATACATTTAAAATAATAAAAATAAAGGTAAATAATGATAGCAGCACTAAAGGGAAAGATCTTTGAAAAAGAGAATGGAAAAATACTTCTTGATGTGAAAGATGTAATATATGAAATAAATGTTTCTTTACTTACTTTTTCAAATGCAAAAGATGGTATCTATTATATTACAGAAGTTATAAAAGAAAATGAATATACACTTTATGGATTTTTGGATAAAAATGAAAAAAAACTTTTTGATACTTTGATTAAACTCAATGGAGTGGGGCCTAAAGTTGCTCTTGCTATTTGTTCTACTTTTACGCCAGAAGAATTTGTGGATATAATTTCAAACAATGATATAAATACTTTAAAAAAAGTCCCTGGAATTGGTCCAAAGTCAGCTAAAAGAATTCTAATGGAAATGGGAGACTTTGAAATAGGGAATATAAATCCTATACAAAATCAAGCAATAACTGCTCTTGAAAACTTAGGGTTTAAAAAAGCTGAAATAATGAAAGCAATAAATGGAATTGAAGGAAGTCTAGAAGAAGTAATAAAAGAGGCTCTAAAGAGACTTAGTGGGTGAAGGTGAGGTTGGTAAAAGTTAGTATAATAGGTTGTAAAAAAGGTTAGTAGAGGTTAGTATAGGTTGTAGAGGTTGTAAGGGTTAGTAGGGGTTAGTAAAATACGTCTAATACCTCTACTAACCTCTAATACCTTTAATACCTCTAAAACTTAAAAAAAGGAAGAAAATGAAATTTGCTGTTTTATTTGGAGGAAGTAGTTTTGAACATGAAATAAGTATTGTAAGTGCAATAACTATAAAAGATAAATTAAATATTACAGCCTTTATTTTTGTTGATAAAAATAGAGATTTTTATTTGATTGAAAAAGAGAATATGAAAAGTAAATACTTTGCAAGTGGTGAATATAAAAAGGCTCAAAAAATTGAAATTACAAAAAGAGGATTTAAGTATCAAAAAGGTTTTTTAAAAAAAGTTTATTATGTTGATTTTGATGTAGCTATAAATTTAATACACGGACGTGATGGTGAAGATGGCAAAATACCAGGAATGCTAGAATTTTATAACATCAAAGCTATTACTCCAAATGTAGAAAGCTGTGCCATAAGTTACAATAAAGTTTTAACAAAAGCATATTCAAAAGAAATAGGAGTTAATGTAATAGATTATGAAATAATTGCTTCTCCAAAAACGAAATTCAGTTTTCCAGTGATTGTTAAACCAGCTAGACTTGGAAGTAGTATTGGTGTTAGTATTGCAAGGAATCAAGATGAGTTTAACTATGCTTTTGATGTTGCTAGAGAGTTTGATGAGTTGATTATAGTAGAACCTTTTATTGAAGGAATTGAAGAGTATAATTTAGCTGGATGCAAAGCAAAGGAAGAGTGGATTTTTAGTAAGTTAGAAAAAGTTGAAAAAAATGATTTTCTGGATTTTGAAAAAAAATATATGGATTTTAGTAGAAAAGAGATAAAAGTTAATGAAAATGTAGAGTTAAAAGAAAAATTTCAAGAAGTTTTTAAAAAAATTTACGCTAATCAGTTTACAAATGCGTTAATTAGATGCGACTTTTTTTATAAAAATGGTATAATTTATTTAAACGAGATTAACCCAATTCCAGGGAGTTTGGCAAATTATTTATTTGAGGACTTTAAAAATGTTATAGAAAAATTAGCAAAAAATTTAAAAACAGAACAAAAAATAAACATAAATTATGAATATATAAACAAAATTCAAATGGCAAAAGGAAAATAATGACTTATAAATTTTTAATATCAGGGTTAGTACAGGGGGTTTGGTATAGAAAGTTTGTAAGTGAAAATGCTAAAAAACATAACTTTAAAGGATATATTAGAAATTTACCAAATGGAAGTGTTGAAGCAGTTGCAAATATAGAAAATGAAAATAGACTTAAAGAATTTATTGAAATTTTAAAAGAAGGTTCTCCTTATTCAGAAGTTAAAAATATAGACTATTTTGAAATAGAAGAACAAAAGTTTGATGATTTTGAAATAAGGAAGTAGGTGGCAAGTTTTGCAACTCACTTAAATGTTGCTGCTTTTGTAAGTGGTATAGCATCTGTTAGTATTGGTTATTCAAATTTATCTACGCCTACAGAGGTTTTAAGCTTCTTTTTTGCAGGAATTGTTGGAGGTGTTTTACCAGATATAGATCATGACAAATCAACACCTATAAAAATTTTACAATTTTTCTTTTCAAACTTAATTGCTTTTTTAATAACATTTAGATTTATTGGTAAAATTCCAATTCTTAATATTTTAATTATTTGGATAGGAAGCTATTTATTAATGAGTTTGTTTTTTTATTTTTTTAAAAAGTTCACAAAACACAGAGGAATGATTCATTCAATTCCAGCTGCTTTTATTTTTTGGTTTTTAACTTCGTTAATATCTTATAAATATTTTGATTTAGGAATTACAAAAAGCTACTTTTTAGGCTTTTTTGTATTTTTAGGTTATATAACTCATTTGATTTTAGATGAAATTTATAGTGTAGATATCACAGGAAAAAAAATTAAAAAATCTTTTGGAAGTGCTTTAAAGATTTGTTCAAGTAACAAAACTATAAATTTGTTAGTTTATTCTTTGCTTTTTATAATATTTATTTTTTTACCAAAAAAAGATATACTTTTTCATATAATTAAAGGAATAGGAAATGTTTGATTTATTAGTTCATTTTATTACAACTTATGTTTTAGGTTTTTATTTAATTACAACACTGCAATGGTATAACTATAAAGTAAATAGAATTATTTTTCATTTTCACAAACTAAGATGGCATATATTTTATCTAATAATCCCAATAATTACATATATAGTAGCTTATAAATTCTTTTGGATTTATCTGTTTTTTGGTCTTATACCTGCTGTTATTTTTTGGTTTAAAAAGATAAAAAAACCATTAAAGTTTACTGATAGAGTAAAAAGGTTTTTGCTGATACTTGGTTTTATCGAAACAATTAATTTAGTATTTATGAAAAAATTTTATAATAATCCTGGAGTTTCTCTTGTTGTTGTTTTATCACTCGCAATTATTATAAGTGAATTAGTAGAAGAGTTTTTATTTTATAAATTTAAGAAAAAAGCCAAAAGAAAACTTGAAAAAATCAACCCTAAAATTATTACCATTACTGGAAGTTACGGGAAAACATCTATAAAAAATTTTGTATATGAGCTTCTCAAAGATGATTACAAAGTATATAAAACCCCAAGAAGTGTTAATACCATAAAAGGTATAGTTTTAGACATTAACAAAGATTTACCAGAAGATGTAGAAATTTATGTAACAGAAGCAGGAGCAAGAGAGAAGGGCGATATAAAAGAAATAGTTAAATTTTTACAAAATCATTACTCAATTCTTGGTAAAGTTGGTCCTCAGCATTTAGAATATTTCAAAACTATTGAAAATATTGAAAAAACAAAATTAAAAGTATTTGAAAGTGATAGACTTATAAAAGGATTTTCTTATAATTTACCTTATAAAGGTAATGTGCTAGTAATTAAAAATAAAATAAAAAATATAAAAGCTAGCTTAGATAAAACTGAATGGGATCTAGAAATAGATGGGCAGATTTATCATTTTGAAACAAAAGTTTTAGGTGAATTTAGTGCAATAAATATTTCTCTTGCAATTTATCAAGCATTTGAATTTATAAAAGATATATCAAAGCTCCAAGAAAAAGTACTAAAATTAGAACCTGTCCCTCATAGACTACAAAAGATAGAAGTAGGGGGTAAAATAATTATTGATGATAGCTTTAATGGCAATATAGAAGGAATGCTCAAAAGCTTTAAACTTATCAAAAACTATCCTGGAAGAAAAATCATTGTAACTCCAGGAATAGTTGAAGGGACTGATGAGATAAATGAAAGACTAGCACGTGCAATAAATAATACTTTTGATTTAGCAATTATTACAGGAGAAATTAATAGAAAAATATTATGTTCTAACATCACAATAGACAAAATTACCCTTCAAGATAAAAGTAAACTTGAAAAATTACTAGCAGATGTTACAAATAGTGGTGATTTAATAATTTTTAGTAATGATGCACCTGAATATTTATAGTTAAAGGAGAATAAATGCAAGATATAATTAACTTGCTAAGTGAGAATCTTGATAAAACAATATTTGTAGCTATTGTTATTACAATAATTTTATCATTTATTCCAAAAGTTGATATTTTGGTAGAAAAACTGACTAATATGTTTATGATAATATCTGTAATTTCATTAATCTCTTTGACAATGCTAGTTAGTTATGATGTTATTATGAGAAAACTTTTTTCAAGTGGAAGTATTGGACTTCAAGAGCTTGAATGGCATCTGTTTGATATAGTTTTTCTATTTGCAATTGCATACACATTAAGTAAAGACAAACACGTAAGAGTAGATATTTTTTATGATAAGTTTCCTTTTAAAATAAAAAAATCGATTAACATCGTCACAATACTATTTTTTGTAATACCTCTTGCTGTTTTAATAGTTGTAGAGGCTCTTCCTTTTGTAGAAATGTCATATACACAACACGAATCAAGCGGAGACCCTGGAGGATTATGCTGTAGATGGATTATTAAAAGTTCTATGATTTTAGCATTTTTAACAGTTTATTTGCAATCAATAGCAGAACTTAGAAAAATATACTATCAATTAAAACATCATAAAGGAAAATAATGACAGGTATTATACTTTTTGTAGTTGCTTTTATTCTTTTGATGTTAGGAATTCCAGTTGCATTTGCTTTTGGTGCAAGTGCAATTTTTGCCAGCTTAATAGACCCAGATTTAGGGCTTGAAGTATTTGGTCTTTTGCCATATAGAATATATGGAATTATGCAGAATTTTACTCTTATGGCAGTACCTTTATTTATTTTTATGGGATTTATACTTGAAAAAAGTAAAATTGCCGAGAATATGCTAGAAAGTATTGGAAAACTTTTTGGACCTGTTAGAGGAGGGCTGGCAATTGCTATAGTAATAGTAGGGGCAATTTTAGCAGCATCTACTGGAATAGTAGGAGCTAGTGTAGTTATGATGACAATTATTTCCCTTCCTGTAATGTTAAAATATGGATACTCACCAAAACTTGCTAGCGGGGTAATTGCTGCAAGTGGGACACTTGGTCAACTTATCCCACCAAGTATTGTTTTAATTATTCTTGGTGCTGTTATGAATATTAGTGTAGGGGACTTATTCAAAGCGGCTATAATTCCTGGACTTATTATTGTAGGTCTTTATATTTTATACATTTTAATAATTGCCCTAATAAAACCAGAAATAGCTCCTGCTATAAAAACTAACGAACCATATTCAAAAGTTTTAAAAGAAGCTGCGAAAAGTCTAATAGCACCTATTATATTAATTGCACTTGTACTTGGAAGTATTTTTGCCGGATTTGCCACACCTACTGAATCAGCAGCTATAGGTGCTCTTGGTGCAATTTTATTAACTTTATTTTATAGAACTTTTAGTTTTAAGTTACTAAAATATGCAAGTGTCGAAACTGTTAAAATCACTGCAATGATTTTTATGATTCTTATAGGTGCTACGGCATTTTCTCTTGTATTTAATGAGTCTGGTGCAGGAGATATTGTAGCTGAATTTTTTACAGACTCAATTCCAAATCAATATCTGTTTATAGCAATTACTATGATTTTAATTTTTATTTTAGGATTTTTTATTGATTTTATTGAAATAACATTTATTGTGATACCAATTTTACTTCCAATAGTAGAAGAATTTGGAATTGATCCTTTATGGTTTGCATTATTAATTGCAATAAATCTTCAAACGTCATTTCTTACACCGCCATTTGGATTTAGTCTGTTTTATTTAAAAGGCTCTGCAGGCAATAAAATACAAACAAAAGATTTATACTTAGGTATCATCCCATTTATTTTAATTCAAATTGTAGCTCTTTTAATAGTAATTTTCTACCCAAAACTTGTTTATTTATTAGTTGAATAGAGCAAGAAATATTTTCAGGAGAATATACATTATGTTAACTAAATATAAAATAAATAGATACCGTCTTTTGGTATCTATTTATTTTATTCATATATAGTTAAACATAAGGTATTAATAAATACAGTTAAAACTACTACTATTCCAATGCAACATTAATTATTCAAAACAACTTATTTAGTAAATCTTTATTTTCATCTAAATACTTATCAATGAGTTTTCTAAGTTCTTTACTCGAATCAGAATGTTTCATTTTTGCAATTTTTTTAAAAGCTTCCCATTTTGACTTTTCAACTTTAAAATTTGCATTTTTCATCTCAACCATTAAAAAACCTTTAAAATTTCATTAAAATTTACTAATCTTTAATTTCAACGGAATTTTATAATATTTTTCTATAGCTTTCTTACCAAGATACGCCAAAATTCCATCAATTTCAAAAAAAGCAGCTTTTGCTATTGCAAATTTTCCTCCAAGTGCAATTGCAAGTCCATATATTTTAATATCAGCTTTTTTTAAAGGTTTGTTTTGAATTAAATTTATTATGTTTTTAGCAGCAATTATTCCGCTTTGTTCTGCAGTCTGTGCTGTAGGAGGAAGAATATTTCCTTCTTTATCTTTTAAAATTGCACAGTCTCCTATTGCAAAAACATTTTCTTTAACTCTTAAGTATTCATCAGTTTCTAAAAATCCATTAACTTTTTTAAAAGATAAGTTTTTAATAAAATCATTTGTTTCTATCCCTGTTGCAACTATTCCAAAATCAAACTTTATAATCTCATCGTCTAAAAAGATTTTATTTTCTTCAACTTTATCAATAAAAGATTGTTTTATAACAATACCCATATTTTCTATTGTTTTAATCGCTTTTTTCTTTGAACTTTCATCTAATTCGGCTAAAAATATATCTGCTACAACTGTAATTTTTATTTCATTGTTTAGCTTTAATTCATTTATAAAGTGTTGCATTTCAGCTGCAATTTCTATACCGCTTGCCCCTCCTCCTACTACAACAATATGTGAAGAGTGTTTTTCTTTTTTTAAGTGTTTTAAAACTAAATCTTCAAATTTTTGTTTTAAAATAGTTGCATTTTTTAGCTCTTTTACTTCTAAAAAGTTTTTAAAGATTTTAGGTACCTTTGTTATACTTCCAGTTGCTATAATTAAATAATCAAATTCATAACTTTCTTTTTTACATATAAGAGTATTGTTTTTAATATTTATTGCTTCATCATTTATAAAAATAGCATTATTATTTATACCTTTTACAAGATGAAATAAAGGAATTGTAATATCTTTTAAAGAAGAGTTTGATACTATAAAATCATAACTCTCTGTTTGCATATAGTGATAGACATTTTTATCAATCAATAATATTTCACATTCAATTTTTTCCTTTGATAAAGTTTCTAATGTTTTAATGCCTCCGTATCCTCCGCCTAGTATTATTACTTTTTTCATTTTAATTTCTTTTTAAGATTTCAACTAAATTTCTATGTACTATTTCATTACCGGCAACTATACATTTACTCTTAAACATATCGTAATCTTCATCATACTCATTACTTACAATTCCCCCTGCTTCTTCAACTATTAATATTCCAGCACTTACATCCCAAGGTTTTAGATTAATTTCATAAAAGCCGTCAAATTTTCCTTCAGCTACATAACATAAATCTAATGCAGCACTTCCAAATCTTCTAATATCTTGGCATCTTGGCAAAATATAGTTTAGTTTATTTATAACCCAGTTTAAATCTTTTTCATTTTCAGCACTTGAATATGGAAATCCTGTAGCAATTAAAGCTCTTTGAAAATTACTGGTATTACTCACTTGTATTTTTTCCCCATTTTTATAAGCACCCTCACCTTTTATTGCTGTAAACATCTCATCTAGTATTGGATTATAAACAATAGCATATTTAGGAGATTTTTTCTCATATATTCCAACACTTATTGCTGCATAAGGAATTTTATGGGCAAAATTTGTTGTTCCATCAATCGGATCAATAATAATTGAATTATCAAAGTTTTCTTGAATACTCTCTTCTGCGATTATACTAAATCCAAATTTTTCAAACTCTTTAATTAAAAACTCTTCTACTTTTACATCATATTCAGTTACTAAATCTTTTATACCTTTATGAGAAACATTTTTTGTACTAAAAAAACCTTCTTTAAATATTTCTCCAGCTTTTTTTACTATCTCAATAAACTCTTGCATAAGTTACCTTTTTTTTAGAAATTATACAACTCTTAGTCATAAAACTTAATATTTTTGCTAAAATAAATAAAAGGAGCTTACTATGTATAAGATAAATAATATTATAAAAAATGATAACTTTATTCTATACTATCAACCAAAAATAAACCTTCACACTCAAAAAATAGAAGGTGCCGAAGCATTAATTAGGATAAAAATAGGAAATAGAATAATTTTTCCAAATGAATTTATTCCTCATGCTGAAAAAAGCGGAGAAATCATTGATATCGACAGATGGGTTATGAAAAAAATTATAGAAGACTCAAGAAATATTTTCACAAAAACTAATCAAGCAATTAATATCTCCTTTAATGTATCTGCTAAACATTTTTTAATAGATGACTTTGAAGAAAATCTAACAAATATATTCACTTCAACAAAAGACTTCAATTCAAAATTTCAAATAGAAATAACAGAAAGTGCTATAATCAATAATACTAATTTAGCAATAAAAAAAATGCACAATCTAAAAAATGCCGGGTTTTCATTATCACTTGACGATTTTGGAACAGGCTATTCATCTCTAAAATATTTTAAAGACTTTCCTATATACAATATAAAAATAGATAAATATTTTATTGATCATCTTAATGATAAAAAAAGTCTTGCAATAGTAGAAGCTATTATTTTTTTATCTAAAAAATTAAATATTTCAACCACAGCAGAAGGTATTGAGGAAATATATCAGGTAGATAAATTAAAAGAAATAGGATGTGATGAAATTCAAGGATATTATTACTCCAAACCTCTTCCGATTAAAAAATTTATAACATTTGTAAAAGCGGTCAACAAACCTACAAATTCCCAATTTATCATTTGGAGTGATGAAAAATACGGTGTAGGTGATTATTCTATTGATACAGATCATATGATTTTGACGAATATATTAAATAATGTTTATAATATTTTAACAAACAAAGAAGAAAGAAAAAAAGAAAATTTAAATCGTTTTATAGAAATTTTGGATGATTATATACATAAACATTTTGAAAAAGAATTTAACTTTATGAAAAAATATAATTACCCTTATATAAAAGATCATGTAAATCAACATAAAAAGCTTTTAAAAAATTTTAATGAATTTAAAAAAAGTTTAACTTCTTCAAATGAAAGAAACTTACATAATCTTTTCAATATAGTTAAAAACTGGCTTATAAAACACGAAATAACAAAAGATAAAAAAATGGTTGAAATAATAAAAAAAGCCAAATAGGCTTTTATACATTATATCCAAGTTCTCTTGCTATTCTTTTGATATTTTCAAGTCTTTTTTCAATTGGTGGATGAGAGCTAAAGAGTTCTGAAATAAATCCAACTATACCAAACGCTTTCATTTCACTTGGCAATGCAATTTGTTCTTTTGGAATTTGACCAAGTTTAGCTAATGCATAATAGATTCCTTCAGGACCATCTAATTTTACAGCACCTTCATCTGCTTTATACTCCCTATATCTACTAAACCACATTGCAAGCATACTAGCAAAAATACTTAAAACAATCTCTAATGCAAAGCTAATTGCCATATACGCAAATGGACTTGTATTACCTTCTTCATCTTTTGGTGCTAAAATATTTGCAATTAGTCTTGAGATGAAAAATACTAATGAGTTAAGCACACCTTGGACTATTGTCATTGTAACCATATCGCCATTTTTAATATGATTAATCTCATGAGCAATAACACCTTCTATCTCATTTAAGTCCATAATATCAAAAAGTGAAGTTGAAACTGCAACAAGCGAATTACTTTTACTAGGGCCTGTAGCAAATGCATTTGGAGGACCATCAAAAATTCCAACTTCAGGTCTAGGAATACCAGCTTTATCTGCTAACTTGTAGGTTGTTTCAACCAGCCATTTTTCCGCTTCATTACTTGGGGTTTCAATTACCCTAACCCCGGCACTCATTTTTGCAAGCCATTTTGATAAAAGAAGTGAAATAATACTTCCACTAAATCCTACAATAACAGCTAAAATTGCAAGCCCACTAATAGTTCCTCCATCAAGTCTAATGCCAAATAGAATTTCGATTACAAAAATCGTCAAATATATTGATGCCATTACGGCTATATTCATAAGTATAAGCATTAGTATTGCCATTAATATCCTCCTTAAAAGTTTTAGTCTTATTATATCAAGTTTTTTATTAAAATCAAGTTAATTTTTATTTTTTATCATTAAATAGTAAATCGTAACAACTGGAATAGTTACATTTAAAATTGTTACTATTATCATTAAAATTCCTAGATTTGAATAATCCTCTGGGACGATAACTTTGCCATTTTCTACGACTTTACGACTTACCACAAAAATTTGATTTAAATATTTAGTAAATAGTCCTCCGGCTGTTAAAGCCAAATTCATAAGACTTGCCATTAAAGCAAACCAGGTAGCTCTTTTGCCCTCAGGAGCATAAATTGCAATTAAAGTTAAAAGCGGTATCATACTAAGCTGTGCAAAAGGTGACTCAAGTGCTGTATCAATAATAGCAACTGTTTTTGGATCAATACCAAAACTTTGAGGGATATTATAATAAAGTCCTATAATTGGTAAAAATAAAATTGTTGTAATAACTGTTAGCCAAAGTAAAGTAAAATGTGCAGGTTTTTTTGCAATAAAATCACTAAATAACCACATTCCTAAGATTGAAAGTATTGCACCAATTTGAGAGAGTGTCCCAAAAAAAGCTTTATCAAACCCCAAAATATCAATTTCCCACCACTGAAGTCCTGGTCCTACACTTGGCATAGCACGATAAACAAAAATCACAATAGCTGTTTTTATAATAAAGCTTCTCGTTTTTTCTTCAATATCTTTTAAAATAAGCCAAATCATATATGAAATAACTGTTAGACTCACTATAAATACTATTTCTTGCGAATATCTAAATATAAAAGCTAAAATTTCATTATTCCATTTTTGATATTGCCCATATCCCATTAAAACAACAAATACAGCAAACACTAAACCTCCACATAGTATCTTACAATTTATTGGACTTGGGGTTACCTTATCAAGCTTAATTATTGTAACTCCAACAATTGAAATTATTGGAATTATTAGAGAAATTTTAAACATAGTTTCATATGAGAAAATTTGAGCGAGCCACCCACTTAAACCCGCAACCATTACACCGGCAAGTGAAATAGCAAGTCTTCCTAAAATCTGTACATAAGCTAGTTCTTCTTCTACTTTTTCTTTTGGCTGATTTCTATCTACTACTTCTGTACTCATTGCATCTGCTACTACATCTTGTAGAACAAACCCTATTACACTAAGAAGTGCTGAGATGATATAGACATTCTCTTTACTGGCAAATTTAGCCCAAGGATAGTCTCCAGCAAGTCCAATAAGTAAAATTGTCCCAGCAGCAATAAGCCCTGCTCCAATATAAACATAAATTCTTCTTTGAGAACCAAAAATTACAACACTATCTACAAGCTGACCAAAAACCATTTTTATAGTCCAGGGTATACTTAACCATACTCCTAAACTAACAAGGGCTGCGGCTGAGAGTTTAAGCTCTTCTTTTACCCAAAAAGTTTCTGCTATACTACTTATACCACTAGCTCCATAAGCAAAATAGATCATTAGAAGTGGTAAGTATCTTAATTTGAAGTGTTTTATTGGATTTAGGAGTGTTTTGTTTAAAATATTAATTACTTTTTTCAATTTTGTTTCTCCTTAAATCAATTAACATAATATTTTCACTCTTTACAATTATTGAAAAATTTTACTTTAATTCTACTCAGCCTTTAATTTTAAAGCAAAAAATAGTCCAACTAAAAGCATAATAATCGTAAAAATATAAAGTGTGTTATATCCAAAATATTCAAGTATTACTCCTCCTGGAATTGCAAAAAACAGACCTATTGATGTAATATTGTTTTGAAGTGCAACATATACAGGTCTTTTATCCTCAGGGGCTATTTCGAATAGTAAATTTAGACCACTTATCTTAAATCCATCCATAGCAAAACCTATTAAGAAAAATATTAACCCATAAACAAAAGCATTATTAGCAATAAAAGCTATTAGGAAAGCTAATATCATTAAAACAAAAGATAATATTATTATAATTTTATATCTTGGAGCTAGTTTTTTCCAGACTAAGTTTCCAAGTAACGCTCCAATCATTTGAACAGTTACAAACCCTCCTATTAACCATCCTGTCAAATGTATAGTTTGATTAGCTTTTAAAATTACAAAAGGAAATGCAAAAAGAAAAGAGTAACTAAAAAGGATTGTAAAAATTTGAACTTGAAGTGCTTTATCATTCTTTAAAATAAGAGTTGCATTTTTTAAAAACTCAACAAAACTTTTTTCTTTTATACTTATATTTTCTTTAACAGGCTCTTTTATTGTAGAAAAAGCATAAAACCCTACTCCCATAAGGATTGCACTTATCATAAACAAATATGCATAACTTTTAGGAGCATCAAAAGTACTCAAAACCCATCCTGCAACCCCTCCACTTATAATAGAAGCAAGTGCAGCAAAAAACTGTCTATTTGCCATAGATTTTCCACGCTCATTCTTATTAAAAATTTTAGCTATTATTTCACTAAAATAAATACTTCCAAACCCAGCGGAAAAAGAAAAAATAAAAAGCCCTATTCCAAATATCCACAATGTAAGAACAGGATTTTTATCTCCTATGAAAAGAATAGCAAGCCCTATTGCAAACCAAGAGAGAAATCTAGCTAAAAATACTCTTTTTAAATAAGGTAAAACTAATCCAAAACTTTGAGCATAAAACGCTGCAAATAACTGCACAACAATTGCTCCGCCTCTAAGCAATGAAGCAAAAATACCAACTAACACTACACTTTCACTAAAATGGTGCACAATTAATGGCAATATTGTAGATGGTTCTGCTATTGTCATGGCAATTGCTAGAAAAAAGCCATGCAAAACATTTTTTAAGTTATTTTCTTTATAATTCATCTCTCTCCTTAATTAGAAGTATTAGAAGTTAGTAGGGGTATTAGATGTATTAAGGGTTTATAACCTCTAATACTTTTAATACCCCTAAAACCTCTCTTCACTTGGAACTTGAACCCGTGCACACACTTAGTGTATGCTGGGCAAGCTTTGAAACTTGGCAACTTTTTTCATTTTCCATTTTCCATTATTCATTTTACATTTATATTATACCCTGCTTCACTTAAAAACCTGCTTGGTTGATACTCTATATTTTTAATTCTATCAAATTTTGCTAAAGCAAAAAACAGTTTATCCTTTGCCCTAGTTACTGCTACATAAAAAAGTCGTCTCTCTTCTTCTATCCCTCCTGCGGGTTTAGAGAGTTTTATATTTGGAAATCTTCCTTCCATCAAATCTACAATATATACTTCTTTAAACTCAAGCCCCTTGCTCGCATGAACAGTTAAAAGATTAACACCTTTTCCTTCACTCATTTCACTTGCTCCTAAAACCATAGCATTTAAAAATTTTTCTAAATCACTATAATTTCTTAGTAAATTACCAAGAATTTTTACTTTATTTTTTATTTTTTCTTTTGCTTCTAAAAACTTTTCTTCATCGATTTTTCCATTTTTATCTTTTGCTCTATTTTTTGCAATATTTGAAACTATTATTTCAAATATTTTAGAGTTAATAAGTTCATTAAATACTGAGTTAGAGTTTTTAAGTCTTTTTACTCTTTTTAAAAATTTATAAAAATAATGTAAAAATTCAGCACCTTCAATTGAAAGTTTTGGATGTCTAAGAATAGGATTTGGCAAAAATTCTTCTTCAAACCCTAGGTCTTTAAATCTCAAAACGCTTCCAAGTGTTACAAAATCATCAAAAAGTCCAAGCTGATAAAAAGTTTTTTTGCTGACAAATACTTTTTTTGAAGTATCAGGTGCTAAAAAACCTTTTATAGCATCTCCATCACCTAATATACTCAATGCTTCAAAAATTTCTCCCGCAATGGCACTTCCAATACCTCTTGCATATTCAAAAATATGAATAAATGCCATAATGTCTTTTGGATTTATAAGAAAAGTGAGTATATCAAGAATTACTTTAATTTCCTTTGATTCAAAAAAACCAACTCCACCTTTTCTTTTACACTCAATTCCTTTTTCTCTAAGCATTGCTTCAATAGCATCAGCGCTTGAATTGTTTCTAAAAAGAACAGCTATTTCATCTCTTTTAGTAGAACTAGTAGAAATTCTACTTGCAATATCTCTATATTCTTCAAAAGTATCATTATATATTAAAACTTTTGGAAACTCTCCACAAAACCCTCTAGTAACTTCAAGAGTTTTTGGATAAATACGAGGATTATTTTTTATTACTCTATTGGCAATTTCTAAAATTTCGCCATAACTTCTATAATTTTTCTTTAATGTAAAAACTTTTGCGTTATAGTATCTTTTGTCAAAAGTAGAAATAATTGAAATATCAGAACCATTAAATGCATATATACTTTGGTCATAATCTCCTACACAAAAAAGGCTATCTTTTTTAACACTCTCAATAAATTCATTTTGAAGAGGGTTAGTATCTTGATATTCATCTACCAGAATTTCTTTATAAGGATTATCAATTCCACTTTTTAACATATTTATCATTTCAATAAGAAGTGAGTTAAAATCTACTAAATTATGAGCTCTCTTTAACTCTTCATACTCCTCAAAAATATCTTCATAAATTAAAGCATATTCTTCTTGAGTTGGTGCTCTTTTTAAGAGCCACTCTTGAAAATTATTTTCATTTGAATTAAGATAAAGTGAATATAAATCAAAAAGATAATTTGCAGAATATGGCTTTTCTTCAATACCAAGTCTTGAAAAATCCCTTTTATCATAAATAGACTTAAAAAGAATTCTTAAATCCTTTGGTTGCTTTAGTACTATATTTTTATTCAGTTTTTTTAACCACTTGTAACTAACAGAATGAAATGTCCCTGCCTCAATATTTTTTGCTATTGGCAAAACTTTAGCAACTCTTTCTTTCATTTCAGCTGCTGCTTTATTTGTAAAAGTCAGAAGTAAAATTTCTTCTGGTTTTATACCTTCTTGCAAAAGAAAAGCAATTCTTCCAACAATTGTTGAGGTCTTTCCAGTCCCGGCACTTGCAATGACTAGATTATGACCCATTGGAGCAGTTGCTGCTTGAAGTTGTTCAGTATTTAGTTTAGAAAGCGGCAAATTCACCCTTTTTTGGGTGAAATTTTATCATTATTCTTTTATAAACTCCTTAAGAGGAGCATAAGAATATTCATCTAAAACCACTTGAGCTAAAGTATTGTTTCTTGGATTTAAAAGAATTGGTGCTTTAAAGTTTACTATTGATTCAGTAAATGGCTCTTTTTTTATCAAATTGCAATACACAAGTGGTAAGTTTTCTTCATTAATATTTAATAGAACTTTTACATCTGCTGGTACTTCAAAAGAATAATCTTTAATTAAAGCAAACGGATTAATTAATGTAAAAGTAAAATCCCCTATTTGTAAAAGCGCAAAATTTTCATCTATCTGTTTAAAAATTGCCTCATTTAGTGTTTCAAAGCCTGGTATAGGTTTTTTTATTTTATACATTTTCTCTCCTTTTTAAAAGCACAAGCAAAAACTATTCCTTTTCATAAATAGGCGTATACCACTTCAAAAGGAGAGGGACTGAAATATTAAGCAAAAATGTTGTAAACATTAGTGTATAAAACTCTTCTTTTGTGATTAAGTGATTTTGAACATACGCAATATTTATTACAATAAAAGCAAGCTCTGCACGTCCTAGCATTCCAAATCCAATAAGCAAACTATCTTTATTTGAGTAACCTCCTGTATATTTTGCAGCACCTGCAGCTGAGAAAATTTGTAAAAAAAGTACTGCTAAAAATAGTGCTAAAGTTGGGAAAATTACATCTTTTAATACACTTATTTCAAAAATTATTTTACTTCCAAGCAATATAAAAAACACTGGTCCAAAAACTGTAAATGCCATAGTTGAAGTTATTTTTTCAATTTCACGAGTACGGTTTTGATTTCCAACCTCAAAATATTCAGCTTTAAGGATTAGTCCTGCAAAATATGCTCCTATTGCTGGATGAAAACCTAAAATATGAGCCACATCTCCAAACATAAAAACTAAAATAAAAACACCAAGTACTGCATAGTTCCCTTTATCTACCATAAAAAGATAACGAATACCTTTTTTGTGCGGCACAATAAATTTACCAACTAAATACACAAATCCAAAAAATGCTAAAACATCAAATATGGTTGACTGTAAATTTTCAAAGTCAATTGTAAAGTTTCCGCTACCTCCGCTATTTAAAATAATAGGAAGTAATATCGCAAGACCAATAAGACTTAAAACATCATCAACCACAGCACTTGTCATAATGCCTGTTGCTGCTGGAGTTTTTTCAAGTCCAAGAGATTTAAGACTTACCATTGTAAGTGATACTGCAGTAGCAGTCATTGTAAGTCCCCAAACAAAAGATGAAGTTGTGGAAAATCCAAAAAATTTTGCTGTGTAGTATCCAGCTAAAAATGGAAATATTGCCCCAATTACAGCTATTCCCCATGCTTTTTTAAGACCTTTTAGAAAGTTTGATAGATTTTCTTCAAAACCAAGAGCAAACATTACTAAAATAATTCCTATCTCTCCTAAAAACTCTATTCTCTCATCTTCTGGTAAAAGGCCAATATTTCCAAGTACTGCCCCAAGGACTATATACCATAATACATCAACAGTGTTTGTTTTCTTAGCTAAAATTTTTGATATAAAAATTGCTAAAAAAAGAAGAAACATTTCAGTCCATATATAGTGCATTATTTATCCTTTATTTCAGTCCCAATTCCTTCACTTGTTAATAGCTCTAATAAAATAGAATGCTCTACTCTTCCATCAATAATATGAGCTTTTTCTACACCCCTTTTTACTGCAAAAAGAGCAGCATCTACTTTTGGAATCATTCCACCTGTAATCACTCCTTCTTTTTTTAATTTTTCTATGTCTTTAGAGAAAAGCGAACTTAATAAGTTCTTATTGTTATCAAGAACTCCTGGAGTATCTGTTAAAAAAATCACTCTTTTTGCACCAATTGCTGCTGCAATTTCACTTGCCGCCGTATCTGCATTTATATTAAATCCCGGATGAGTAGGAGAATTACCTGCTGCAATTGGAGCAATTACAGGAATTAAATTTTCTGATATTAGTCTATTTATAAATTCACCATCAATTGAAGTAATCTTTCCAGTATATCCAATTAATTCTTCAGCTTTCATAAATCCCATATCTTTTCCATTAATTCCTATTGCTTTTGCTCCGTGTTGATTTAACATATTAACTATCTCTTTATTAATCTCTCCGCTTAAAACCATTTCAGCTATTTTTATTGATTCTTTTGTAGTAACTCTCACTCCATCTTTAAACTCTGTTTTAACATTTAATGCATTTAAAATCTCAGTAATTCTTTTTCCACCTCCGTGAACTATTACAGGTTTAATACCTACCATATAAAGCATCAAAATATCAATTGCAAAAGATTCTTTTAGCTTCTCATCAATTTGAGCACTGCCTCCATATTTTATAACTATTGTTTTGCCATAAAATTTTCTAATAAATGGAAGTGAATCAAGAAGTGTTTTTACTGTTTCAATTTTTTTTTGCATTTTTCTCCTTTTTTAGTTAGTATAGGTTAGTATAGGTATTAGAGGTTGTAGAGGTATTAGAGGTATACTTTCACTAACCTCTACTAACCTCTACAACCTCTACTAACGTTCAATTTACATAAGATATCGGATCTTTTATTCCGGCTTTTTCAAATCCTTTAAGCCTTAATCTACAACTATCACACACTCCACAGGCTTTATCTTCTTCTTTATAACAGCTCCAAGTAAGTTCAAGTGGTACCCCAACTTCTAGTGCTTTTTTTACAATATCTTCTTTTTTCAAATGAATAAGAGGAGTTTTTAGTTTTATGTTTGTTTTTGGTTTAGTTCCTGCATTTATTGCGTTTTGCATATGTTTTATAAACTCTTCCGTACAATCTGGATATCCACTACTGTCTTCTTCAACTACCCCTATAAAAATTGCTTCTGCTCCTTCTTTTTCTGCAATGGCTGCTGCTATGCTTAGAAATATTCCATTTCTAAAAGGCACATAAGTTACAGGAATACCAGGCTTTATTCCATCTGTAGGGACTTCTATATTTTCATCCACAAGTGCACCTCCTATTTGTTTAAAAAATGGAATATCAACTATATATTTATTTTCAATTCCTAAAAAATCACAAATATCATTAAAGGCTTTCAGTTCCCTTTTCTCAGTTCTTTGCCCATAATTAAAATGAAGAGGAACTATTTTAAAACCTTGCTGTTTTGCAATAAATGCTGCTGTTGTGCTATCCATTCCGCCACTTAAAATTACTACTGCTTTTTTCATTTATTGCCTTTTTGTATAATTTTACTAAAAAAGGGCTTAAAATGATAGATTTTGAAAATAGAACTGATTTTAAATTTGATGTAAATTTATTAAAAGAAATTTATGAGTATTTAACAGACAAAGACCTAGAACTTATATTAACAACTGATGAAGAAATTCAAGAACTAAATTATGCTTATAGAAAAAAGGACAAACCAACAGATGTTTTAAGCTTTCCTCTTGAAAATATTCCAGGAGCACCACTTGGCAGTATTGTAATTTCAATAGACACTGCTAAAAAAGAAGCTCTAAAGTTTGGTCATAGTGTTGAAGATGAAATAAAATTACTTTTTATTCATGGGCTTTTGCATCTGTTAGGATATGACCATGAAATAGACAATGGTGAAATGAGAGAAAAAGAAGAAGAGATTATCAAAAAATTTAATCTTCCTGATAGTTTAATTATCAGAAGCTAGCACCAGTAATATAGAGTTTTTTTCTCTCTCGGCTGCTTGGAATTTGAAGAGCTTCTCTATATTTTGTGATAGTTCTTCTCACTAATTTTAAATTGTATTTTTTGTTAACAATCTCACAAATTTTATCATCACTAAGAGGTTTATTTTTATCCTCATTTTTTATAATACACTTAATTTCTTCTTTTATTTGATTTGCTGAAATATCTTCATCAAGTGCAGTTGAGAAGAAATTTTTAAGTGGAATTATTCCTCTATCACATAAAAGATATTTATTTGCTATAGCCCTACTTATTGTAGATGGAGCAAAATCAAGTTCATCTGCAATATCTTTAATTTTCATAGGCTTTATAATTCCACCCTTAAAAAAATCATATTGAAGTTCAACTATCATAAGAGCAATTTTTTTTAGAGTAGATTTCCTCATCTCTAGTGCATCGACTAAATTTCTAGCTTCTTTTAATTTTTCTTTACTATATTTATCATCTGCGCTTTCTTTTATATAAATTTCTGGATAATATTCCTCATTTAACCTTACTTCTAAATATCCATTATTATTAATTATAATAATTTCTGGAATTAATTCTTCTGAAACTCTATAATCAATAGCAGGTGTTATATTTAATTGTTTGATTATATTTATAGCTTCATTAAATTTAGGATTATCAAAAAAATTTTCTAGATTTTCTAAATTTAATATTATTTCTTTAGATAATTTATACAAATCATCATCTATATCCAAACTTTCTAGCTGAAATAAAAAAGATTCTTTCATATCTTTTGCCCCAATCCCTGGAGGTAAAAGATACTTAAATCTTTCTCTTATTTTCTTAACTTTTTCTACATCACAATTTGCTATTTTTGCTATTTCTTCCTCATTGCCGTCAAAATAACCATCAGTCGTAATGTCTTCAGCTATCAATTTAGCAATATATTTTGAGTTTTCAGTAGGAAAAAAATGTGAGTTTTCAATTTGCTCTATAAGTTCTTCATAAAAACTTTTTTTTTAAATACTTAATGCCTCAATTTCATCCGTAATTGCTTTTTTTAAATTTCCAAATGTTATAAATTTTTTATTTTTAACTTCTACTAATGGATTTTCAAAAGCTACTTCTTTTAAATTTTCATATAATTCATCTAAACTAGCTTTTAATATTGGTAAAAAACCTATAAGCTTAGTTGAAAGTTTATTTGTAACTTTTGTTTTTAATTTCATAATCTAAAATCTTCTCCAAGATAATATTTTTTAACTTCCGGATGAGATACAATATGTTTGGCATCTCCCTCTGTTAAAATTTGACCATCTTTTAATACATAAGCTCTATCACAAATTGAAAGAGTTTCTCTAACATTATGGTCAGTAATAATTACTCCTATTCCTTCAATACTAAGAAACTTTACAAGCTCTTTTATTTCATTGACATTAACAGGGTCAACTCCTGCAAACGGTTCATCAAGAAATAAAAACTTAGGCTTTGGCACAAGGGCTCTTGCGATTTCAACTCTTCTCCTCTCACCTCCACTTAAATTTATCCCTTTTCTTTTTCTGATAGGTTCAATATTAAACTTTTCTAATAAATCTTCAACAACTTCCGATGCTTTGTGTCTATCATAATATTCCTCAGCTACAATATATAAATTATCTTCAACACTCAAATCTCTAAAAACTGAACTCTCTTGTGGTAAATATCCAATTCCAAGTCTTGCTTTTTTATGAAGAGGAAGTTTTGTAATATCCTTTTCATCTAATGTTACATCACCTTCGTCTGGAGTTAAAAGGCCGCAAATAAGATAAAAAGTTGTTGTTTTACCAGCTCCATTAGGACCTAATAGTCCCACCACTTCTCCTGTATTTATTTTTAAAGAGACTCCTTTTATTATTAAAGTTTTTTTAAAAGACTTTTTAAGATTTTTTGCAACTAGTCTAGACATTCAAATATCCTTTTTTCCCCTTCAAGCAAAATAGAAATTTTTAAAAAATCAAATCCAAAACTACTTAAAACTTCCTCTAAATCCTCACCCCACTCTATAAAATGGTATCCATCTCTACTTAACTCTTCAAGCATACCAAGTCCTAAAAAATCATCAATACCTTTATTATATAAATCATAATGATATACTTTATTAGCATAGACATTTTGAATAGCAAAAGTAGGAGATGTAACCTCTTCATCTATTCCAAGAGATTTTACAAATTCTTTAACTAATGTAGTTTTTCCACTTCCAAGTGTCCCGCAAAGCAAAATTATATTTTTGTTTTTATTTTTTATACATTCTATTATTTTACTTAAGTCAATAATATTTTTTACTTCGACTACCATCTTTCAAACTTTTTGTTTTTATTTTACCTTTTTTTTAATTTTTCTTTAAGGGTTTTTTTGTTTGTATTGATACAAAATAATAAATGTAACACCATATATTAACATAATATTTTTACTCTATATTAATTTCTTTAACTTTTCTTCTATTTCTTTAATTTCTTTTTCATCTAGTATATCTCTTAATTGCTGAATAAATAGTCCTTTTTCTTTTTTTAAATAAGCTCTAAGTATTTCATCAACATCATCAATTTTTAAAAACGCATCTAAATTTTTTTCAGTTGATTTAGCTTTTATAAAATCTAACATTCTAAAAAGCATATCCCTAATTAATCTATTCTCATTTACTAAAAACTTTACTTTATTGTTTTCACCAACTGTTTGAATTTGAAGATTAAAATGATAATCTAACTCTTCTTTTAACTCTTTTATTATAACATTTAGCTCATCAAAAAAGGTGTCTTGATGAGCTAAATCAAAATTATCTCTTAAAAAAAGAAGCTTTTTATTTAACTCTATTATCTCTTTTTGGTGATCAATTATAGGTTTTAACATTGTTTTTCTTAATGTAAAAAGTGTCTTTTTCCAGTAAAATACATTGCAATTCCAGCTTCATCTGCCGCTTCAATTACCTCATCATCTCTAATACTGCCTCCCGGTTGAATAATCGCTTTTACTCCAACACTTGCAGCATAATCTACACTATCTCTAAATGGGAAAAATGCCTCACTTGCAAGGCTAGAGCCTCTTATATCAAGACCAAGTGATTTTGCTTTTTCAACTGCACATCTTGTTGCATCAACTCTACTTGTCATTCCCATTCCAATTGCTACCATCTGAGAATCTTTTACAAATACTACACAGTTAGATTTAGTAAGTGCCGCTATCTTCCAAGCCATTTCAAGGTCTTTTTTATCTTGAACTTCTTTTTTAGTTACACATTTAGCATTTACTACCTCTATATCCAGCACTCTATCAGCATCTTGGAACACAAAACCACCCTCAATATGTTTAAAATCCCACTTATCTCCCGGAATTTCAAGATAATCTTTTCCTAAACAAAAAAGTTTAATTCTCTTTTTCTTTTCAAATACTTTAACTGCTTCATCTGTAATTTTTCCTGCAATTAAAACTTCTACAAAGATTTTATTAATCTCTTCTGCTAACTCTTTATCTACAACACCATTTACTGCTACAACTCCTCCATATGCACTAACAGGGTCGCATTCAAGTGCTTTTTGCCAAGTAGTAATTAAATCATCTTTTTTAGCAGCACCGCAAGGATTTGCGTGTTTAATAATACTTATAGCGCCTCTACCTAAACTCACTGCAATCTTAACAGCTCCATTAATATCAGTTAGGTTATTAAAGCTTGGCTCACCTTTTATTATATTTAACTTATTCCAAAAATCTTCAAACTCATATAAAGCACCTCTTTGATGAGGATTTTCTCCATATCTTGTATTAAATACTCTTTTTCCTACTATAAATCTTTTATCTCCAAACCCACCTTTGAATCTTTCATTCATGTAGTTTGCTATCATACTATCATATGCTGCTGTATGTTCGTATGCTTTTATCATTAAATCTCTTCTAAACTCAAAATCATCTTTTTTATTTTTAATTGCGTCTATAATTACATCATAATCATTAGGGTCAGTTACAATAAGTACATCTTTAAAATTTTTAGCAGCACTTCTAACCATAGTAGGTCCGCCAATATCTATATTTTCTATAATTTCATCAAAATCATTAGTCCTTTCAGTTGTCTCTTTAAATGGATATAAGTTTACACACACTAAATCAATTCTAGTAATTCCAAGGCTTTTAGCCTCTTCGTCATCAATTCCGCTTCTGTATAAAATTCCACCGTGTACATATGGATTTAGAGTTTTTACTCTTCCTCCAAAACACTCAGGAAATTTTGTAATTTCACTAATATCAATTACTTTTATTCCATTTTCAAGTAAAACTTTTCTTGTACCACCAGTTGAGATTATTTCAAATCCCAAGTCAACTAAATTTTTAGCAAAATCTACAATACCTCTTTTATCACTAACACTAAGCAGTGCTCTCATTTTAATCCTTTTTTTTTATGAAATTTTACTATAATTTTAAAAACCACAAAAAAGGGACTATATGAAATACAAAATATATTTTGATTATGAAAATAAAAAAGCCGAGAAAGAAGCGCTAGAAAAAATATATAAAGAGTATGAAAACGAACAAATTGGATACTATCATTTACCTGATTCTTCAAAAAAGTTTAAAAACATAAATTTTGATATAGATTTTAATGAAATTGTTATTATAGGAATTGGTGGTAGTTCACTTGGGACTAAAGCAATATATAAAATGATAAAAAACATTTGCAGTGTAAAAAAAATGATTTTTCTTGAAAACCCAGACCCAATAGACTTATATGCTAAATTTCAAAAAATAAAAAAACCTCTTTTTTTTGTAATTAGTAAATCTGGAAAAACTATTGAAACTATTTCAATTTTCAAAAAAGTAATAAAACATTTTAATATAAAAAAAGGAGCGAAAAACATAAAAATAATAACTGACCAAAATTCTCCACTTGAAAAGTTTGCAATTGAATGGAATTTAGAAACTTTTAATATTCCTAAAAATGTTGGCGGAAGATTTTCAGTACTCAGTGCTGTAGGAATGGTACCACTCAAAATTGCTGGTATTGATATTTTAAAAATACTAGATGGAGCTAAAACTTTTAGAGATAATTTTTTTGAAGGAAAAGAAGAACATTTACTAAAAAAAGCATCTTTTTATGGGAGAAATTATAAAATATACCCTGTAAATGTAATGTTTGCTTATGCAACAATCCTTAATGCTTTTAAAGAATGGTATGTTCAATTATTTGGTGAATCTCTTGGTAAAAATGGAAAAGAAATAATGCCTGTTGGACATATTGGCTCAATTGATCAACATTCATTTTTACAACTTTTAATGGAAGGAATGGGGCATAAAACAATAACATTTTTAAAAATAGATAAGTTTGAAACTAATCTAAAAATTCCTGATATTAATTTACCTCATCTTGAAGCTACTAACTTCGTAAATGGAAGAGATTTTGAAGAACTTATAAATAAAGAATGCGAATCAACAAAAGAAGCTCTTTTAGCAAAAGAATATCCTATTGATGAAATCATAATGGAGAAATTAACTTTAGAAAATATTGGTGAACTTATAATGTATTATGAAATTTTAACAAGTGCAATTGGTGCACTACTTGAAGTAAACACATATAATCAACCTGGCGTTGAAATTGGAAAAACAATTCTTAGAAATAAATTCTAAATTTAACATTCTACTCTCTTCTTCTGCTTATTAATTTTTATTATCTCTCTTATAGATTTTCAAGAATTTTATTAGATTAAGTCAATTTAAAGTTTAAAAGAGTTATAATAAACTAATACACTTAAGGAGAAAAAAATGAAAAAGTTTATAAAATGGTTTAAAGAAATTGGTATAAAAGATGTAGATGAGGTAGGCGGAAAAAATGCAAACCTAGGTGAAATGTATAATAATTTAACACCTTTAGGGGTAAAAGTACCAAATGGATTTGCGATTACTACAATTGCTTATAAACATTTTCTTGATGCAAATAATCTATGTAAGCCTCTAAAAAAGCTCTTTGAAGATTTTAATCCTAATGATATTGATAAGCTAAAAAAAGTAGGAGAAACTGCTAGAAAGCTGATTTTAGAATCAAAATTGCCTGACGATTTAAAAGAAGATATACTTCAAGCCTATAAAAAACTAAAAGAAGAGTATGGTAAAGATACAACACTTGCTGTTAGAAGTTCTGCTACTGCAGAAGATTCAAGTGCTGCATCATTTGCTGGTCAAAATGAAACATATTTAAATGTAAAAGGCGAAGATAATTTACTTTGGGCATATAAAATGTGTATAGCTAGTAATTTTACAAACAGAAGTATTAGTTACAAATTCACTCACGGATTTGACCCATTAAAAGTATACCTATCAGTTACTGTAATGAAAATGGTAAGAAGCGATTTAGCAAGTAGTGGAGTTATGTTTAGTTTAGATACAGAAAGCGGTTTTAGAGATGTTATTTTTATAAACTCTGCTTGGGGACTTGGTGAAAATATCGTTCAAGGAACTATTAACCCTGATAGCTTTTATGTGCATAAACCCACTTTCAAAAAAGCTCATAAAGCAGTCTTAAAAAGAAAACTAGGTGATAAAAAAAAGATGATGATATTCAGTGAAAAAAAAGAAACTGCAAATTTATCCGAACAATTCACTAAAAATATAAAAACACCAATTGAAAAAAGAATGAAATTTTCAATTACGGATGAAGAAATACTAAAACTTGCCGAATGGGCAATAAAAATTGAAGATCATTATTCAAAAATCAATGGACACTATACCCCAATGGATATGGAGTGGGCAAAAGATGGAATTGATGGTGAATTATATATGGTTCAAGCAAGACCAGAAACTGTTCACTCTCAAGAAAAGCTAACTAAATTTGAAATTTATAAATTACTAGAAAAAGGAAAAATATTACTTACTGGAAATGCTGTTGGTGAAAAAATAGGAGCAGGAAAAGTAAAAATATTAAAATCAATGGCTGAGTCTGATAAGTTTGAAGAAGGTGATGTTTTAGTAGCTATTTCAACCACTCCTGATTGGGAACCTATAATGAAAAAAGCAAGTGCAATTATTACAGAAACTGGAGGAAGGACTTGTCATGCGGCAATTGTAAGTCGCGAACTTGGCAAACCGGCAGTAGTTGGAGCAAGTAATGCAACTAAAATTTTAAAAGACAATCAAGAAGTAACTGTTAGTTGTGCAGAAGGTGAAGTTGGAAAAGTTTATGATAGCAAATTAAAATATGAAATAGAAACAGTAGATATTTCAAAGCTTCCTCATCCTAAAACAAAAATTATGATGAATTTAGGAAACCCAGATATTGCATTTTCTTTAGCAAAACTTCCTGTAGATGGAATTGGTCTTGCTAGGATGGAATTTATTATCAATAACCATATAAAAGCTCATCCAATGGCTATAAAGCATCCAGAATTACTAAGTGAAACTGAAAAAGCATTAATTGATGAATTAGCTTTTCCTTTTGATGGGGATGCTGAGGAGTTTTTTATAAAGACTCTTAGTGAAGGTGTTGCTACAATTGCAAGTTCTGTATATCCAAAAAAATGTATCGTTAGAATGAGTGATTTTAAATCAAATGAATATGCAAATTTACTTGGTGGTCGTCTTTTTGAACCAATTGAAGAAAACCCAATGATTGGTTTTAGAGGAGCTAGCCGTTATACTCATCCAAATTATAAAGAAGGATTTGAGCTTGAATGTAAAGCGTTAAAAAGAGCAATATTTGATATGGGATTTAATAATATTGTTTTGATGATACCTTTTTGTAGAAGAGTTGATGAAGCAAAAAGAGTTAAAAAAGTTTTAGAAGAAAACGGTCTTGGAGATATTGAAACATATATGATGTGTGAAATTCCAAATAATGTAATTTTAATAGATAAATTTTTAGAAATTTTTGATGGAATAAGTATAGGAACCAATGACTTAACTCAGCTAACTTTAGGAGTAGATAGAGATTCTCAAATTGTAACTTTTGATTATGATGAAAGAGATGAAGGTGTAAAAATAATGGTAAAAATGGCAGTAGAAGGAGCTAAAAGAAACAAAAAATATTCAGGTATCTGCGGTCAAGCACCAAGTGATTATCCAGACTTTGCTAAATTTTTAGTTGAAATAGGAATTGAAAGTATGAGTTTAAATCCAGATAGCGTCTTAAAGGTAATTAAAGATATAGCAGAAATGGAAAATAATAAATAAAAAAATCATCCCATAGGATATGGGATTTCTTCTTGTAATTTTTTAATATCTTTTAAAATCTCTCTATTAAGTTTCACTTCAGCAGCCCTAAGTGATGGTTCTAATTGCTCTAATTTTCTAGCTCCAATTATAGTAGAAGCTACAAAATCGAAATGTTTCGAATAAGCAACTGCTAAAGTTACAGGATGAATATTATATTTCTTTGCTATCTCTAAAAACTTTTCAGTAGCTTTAATCGTTTTTTCATTATAAAATCTTTTCGCATGATTTTTAACTCTTTTGTTAGGGTAATTAGAATAAAATATAAATCTTGCATCTTTTGGGGGATTTGGTGTATTGTATTTCCCACTAAGTATTCCCCCAGCAATTGGAGAGTATGGAAGAAGAGAAACATTTTCTTTTCTACAAACATATTCTAGTTCATCAAAAAACCTAGGGTTAAGAATACTAAAATTATTTTGAATACTTTCAAACCTAGCAAGCCCTTCATATCTTGCAATAGTATTTGCTTTTGTTAGTCCATAAGCACTATCATTTGAAGTACCTATATACCTAACTTTTCCCTCTCGCACAAGTTCATCAAATGCCCTCATTGTCTCTTCAATTGGCACTACTGTATCAGGCCAATGTTGCTGATACAAATCAATATAATCAGTCCCTAGCCTTTTAAGTGAGCCTTCAACTGCTCTTTTTATATGAAACCTATCCATAGCTGTAAGACCATGGCGAATTGGTGGCACAAACCACCCACTCGCTGCTCCTGCTACTTTACTAGCTAAAATAATACTATCTCTTGGCTTTGTTTTTAGCCACTCCCCTACTATCTCTTCTGTTAATCCTGCATAAGTTGCTTCAGGTGGAACAGGATATAATTCAGCTGTATCGTAAAAATTAATTCCATTATCATACGCTTTATCAAGTATCCTAAAAGCTTCTTTTTTATCAGTAGTAGACCCAAATGTCATAGTCCCAAGACAAATGACACTAACTCTTAAACCACTTCTTCCAATATATCTGTATTCCACTGTTCACCTTTTATATATCATCAGCAAAATCGTGGATATTTTGCATAATTTTTGGGAAAGTGTTAAAGTAAATGTCTTTTGCTTTATTTAAATCTATCTGAGCTTCATTTACTTTTATTTTATCTCCACCAACACGACCTATTTTTTCAAAATAAATTCCTTGTGTCTCACAAAGTTCTTCAAATGCTTTTTCATTTTCTAGTTTTATTTCTACAAATGCACGGCTAAGACTCTCAGCAAAAATATCTTCTGGGTTTTGAACTTTGATATTAAGTTCAAGCCCTTTATCACTAATACAAGCCCATTTATAAGCAGCAATTGCAGCTCCACCAGTACTTATATCTTTTGCGCTTTCAATCAAATCACTCTCAAGTACTTTCCATAGTTTAAGTTCTTTTTCAAAATCAACCTCAGGATGGACTCCAGCCACTTTTCCTCCAAATACTTTTAAGTATAAACTTCCTCCAAATTCTGGTTTTGTCTCACCTAAAATATAAATACTATTCCCTTCACTTTTTAATTCACTGCTTCTAAAATCATCACTTGCTCCAACCATTGCAATTTCTGGTGTTGGATAAACACCCTCACCTTCATTTTCATTATAAAGTGAAACATTTCCACTAACTACTGGAGTATTAAGAGCAACACATGCTTCCTTTATTCCTTCACATGCCTCTTTAAATTGCCACATAATCTCAGGATTTTCTGGATTTCCAAAGTTTAAACAGTCCGTAATTGCTAAAGGTTTAATTTTTTTAACGGCAATATTTCTCCCTGCTTCCATTACACTAGCAGCTGCTCCAAGACGAGGATTTATATAACAAAATCTTGCATTTGAGTCACAGCTCATTCCAAGATATCTTCCATTCTCTTTTACTCTAATTACACTTCCATCAACTCTTTTTGTATCAACCGTATTTGTTTGAACCATTGAATCATATTGCTCATAAATCCAAGCTTTATCTACAACTTCACTCTCAGCTAAAAGTCTTTCAAACGCAACTTGTGGATCAACTTTTGGTATTTCTACATTTTTAATTGTTTTTAAGTATTCAGGCTCTTTAACAGGACGACATAGTTCAGGTGCTTCTTCTGTAATAGGAGCTACTGGAATTTCAGCTACTTTTTCACCATACCAGTATAACTCAACATTTCCACTATCTGTAACTTCACCAATAACCTCAGCATCAAGGTCATATTTTTTGAAAATTTCAATAATTTTATCTTCATATCCTTTTTTTGCACAAATAAGCATTCTCTCTTGAGATTCACTAAGCATCAATTCATATGGGTTCATACCCTCTTCTCTCATTGGCACTTTATCTAAATCCAGTCTAAGCCCACTTCCACTTTTTCCTGCCATTTCAAAACTACTAGAAGTTAGCCCCGCTGCACCCATATCTTGAATACCTATAATATAATCAGTTTTAAAAAGTTCTAAACACGCTTCCATTAATAATTTTTCAGTAAATGGGTCACCTACTTGAACTGTAGGTCTTTGATCTTCATCACCTTCTTTAAAGCTATCACTACTCATAACAGCACCACCAAGTCCATCACGACCTGTTTTACTTCCTACATAAATTACAGGGTTTCCTATCCCCTCTGCTTTTGCATAAAAAATCTCATCCTGTTTTGCAAGGCCAAGAGCAAATGCATTCACTAAAATATTTCCTTTATAACACTCTTCAAACGCAGTCTCACCTCCAATTGTAGGCACACCAACACAGTTTCCATATCCAGCAATCCCAGCAACAACTCCACTAAGCAAATGTCTATGAAGTTTTGCTTTTCTCTCATTTCCTTTAATATCAGCAAATCTAATTGCATTAAGGTTTGCAACAGGTCTAGCACCCATTGTAAATACATCTCTTAAAATTCCACCAACACCAGTAGCTGCACCTTGATAAGGTTCAATAAAGCTTGGATGGTTATGGCTTTCCATCTTAAATACAGCCGCCATTCCTCCACCAATATCAATTACGCCCGCATTTTCACCAGGTCCTTGTATAACCCAAGGAGCAGATGTTGGAAATCCTTTTAAATAAATTTTACTTGATTTATAACTACAATGTTCACTCCACATTGCACTAAAAACACCAAGTTCGACTAAATTTGGCTCACGTCCTAAAATTTTTACAATATGCTCATAATCATCTTTACTTAATTTATGCTGTGCTAAAATTTCATCAAGCTGACTTTTATCAATTTCCATAAATCCCATATCAGACCTTTTTTATTTGAATTTTACCATTAAAATTCAATATTCTCAATATTTTTTTTCTCAGCAAGTTTAACAATAAGCTTATGAGAGAATAACTCATGACAATTTGGACATCTTGTTGAATAAAGAGGAAACACTTTTTTACAATTCTCACACAAATACTCAAATTCAAGCTCTGCTAGATTTTGAGGCAAGTGTTTTAATGCTTCTATCTCAAAAGGTGCTTTTTTTGTGCAAATTTTGAGTTTTTTAGCAGCCAAAATATTACAAAATTTTTCTATATCAGGTATATCATTTCTATAAAAATACAAATCCAAATCTCTATAAACATCTAATATTTCATAAGCTTTTTTAGGATTAATTAAAAATATTTTCTCTACAACTTCTCTTCTTGTAAATGGATATTTTTTTAAAAATTCTAAATAACTTTCCATTTTCCATTTTCCATTTTCCATTTTAAATATTGCATTAGCTCTCTCTCTTGGCAAATCTACTCCAAGTTCATTAAATACTTCCAAAATATCTACTATTTCTTTATAATTTCCAAGTTTTTCATCAATCCAAATTAAAAGTCTAAGTGATTCAATGTCCCTTGGATAAACTTTTAAAATTTGATAAATTATATTTTTTGCTTTTTCTAAAAAACCTGCTTTATAATAAAGTAAAGATATATTTCTTAAAATTTCAATTGAATGTTGTTTTTTTTCTATTAATAAATAAAGTTTTAACGCTTTTTCATAATCACCTTTAATCTCAAATGCTCTAGCTAATAATAAAATAGCATTAATAGAATACTTGTCAATTGGCATATCTTCAATTTCTACATATTCAAATTCTTTTAATAAGTTTTCTATTTCTTTTTGCCTTAGAAAACTTCTAAGTTTTCCAAATCCAAGTGTCAAAAGAATAGTAATTAATATTATTAAAAAAAATACAATTACACTAAAAAGAGGGTCTCTATAGTCCATTTTTTCTCCATTGTATTACTTAAAACTTTAAGCTAGGAAATACGTATATTTTAGCACTGGCTAAATACACTCAACAAGAGTATAAATTTTTTGTTTTAGTCAGTACCTATATTTTCCATTACCCACATTTTTAATGTTATTATAGTATAATTGCGACATGATAACCCAAGAATCAATCGAAAATCTAAAAAGTATAATTGACATAGTAGATGTAATTGGAAATTATGTTCAGTTAAAAAAAGCTGGAAGTAATTATAAAGCTTTATGTCCTTTTCATAGTGAAAAAACCCCTTCATTCGTAGTGTCTCCAGAGAAGCAAATTTATCACTGCTTTGGATGTGGTGTAAGCGGAGATGCTATAAAATTTGTAATGGAAATTGAAAAGCTAAGTTACAAAGAAGCTATTGAAAAATTAGCTAGTCTTTATAATGTTAAACTTGAATACACAACAAACTCAAACTTTTTATCACTTGATGTGTTAGAAAAAGTGGGTAATTTTTATAAAGGTGAGCTTTATAAAAAAAAAGATGCTTTTGAATATTTAAAAAAAAGAGGTCTTTTTGATTCAACTATTGAAAAGTTTCAACTTGGTTTTGCTCCAGATAGCCTAACACAACTTCAATTTTTTAAAAATGCTAATCTAAATAAAAAAGAATTAATAACACTAGGAGTTTTAACAAATGAAGAGTATCCAAGACTAATAGAGAGAATTACTTTTCCTATTTTTTCACAAAGTGGAAAAATAATTGCATTTGGTGGTAGAACTATTACAAACCATCCTGCTAAATATATAAACTTTACTAATACTAAAATATTCAATAAATCAAAAACATTTTATGGACTAAATTTTGCAAGGGAACATATCTTAAGAAAAAAAGAAATAATAATTGTTGAAGGGTATATGGATGTTATAATGCTACATCAAGCAGGTCTTGAAAATAGCGTGGCTACTCTTGGAACTGCCCTTACAAAAGATCATTTACCAATCCTTAGAAAAATAAATCCAAAAGTATTAATAGCCTATGATAGTGATAGTGCTGGAATAAATGCTGCACTAAAGGCTAGTAAGCTTTTATTTAGTGAATTTTTTGATGGAGGGGTTGTGCTTTTTCCTGAAAATTTAGACCCAGCAGATTTGATTAGTAGTGGTAAAAATGTAGATGAATTTTTTAAAAATTCTATTTCATTTTCAGACTTTATTATAGAGTTCACTATAAAAAAATATGATATAAAAAATGTATTAGAAAAGAAAAAAGCAATTGATGAGTTTAGAGAATATATATCTACATTGCCTGAAATTCTAAAAGAAGATTTTGTAATTAAAACAGCAAGATTTTTACAAATTTCGCCAAACTATTTATTAGTAAGTAAAAAAATCTCAAGAACTAAAGATATATCAAAGAAAATAGATATTGCAGAGGCTAGTATTATAAAAACACTTTATGAAAATCCTTATTTAATGAATGAAATTGTAGAGTATTTATCAGTTGATATGTTTAAAACACATAGATATGAACTTCAAAAAGTATATGAAGAAGATTTTAACGACACAAAACTTCTAGATATTGTATTAAGAGAGGATATAAAAATATTAGATTACGATAAATTAAAAAATCAAATAAGAAAAATTTTGATACCATATTATCAAGAAAAAATAATACAACTTAAACTCAATTCATCTATTGATAACAATAAAAAAATGCATTTACTAAAAGAGCTAAATAAAAAATTAATTTCATTAAAGAAAGGATACTTAGTTGAAAGCGATATCACTTTTTAGCGGAGGGCTTGATAGTGCACTTGCTATTAAAATAATACAAGACCAAGGTATAGAAGTAGAAGGTGTTTATATTAATATAGGATTTGATGCAAATAAAGATAAAATTCTTCATTTACAAAAATTAGCAGATAATCTTGAGATTGATTTCAAAGTAATTGATGCAAAAAAAGAGTATATAGAAAAGGTTCTTTTTTCACCTGTATATGGATATGGAAAAAACATGAATCCTTGTATTGATTGTCATGCGTTTATGATTAAAAAGGCCCTTGAATATATGCCAGAGGCTGGTGCAGAGTTTATAATAAGTGGTGAAGTGGTTGGACAAAGACCTATGAGTCAAAGACTTCCGGCTCTTAATGCTGTAAACAAGTTAAGTGAAGCCAATGGCCTGCTTCTAAGACCTCTTAGTGCAAAGTTATTACCACCTACAATTCCAGAAATTAAAGGATGGGTTGATAGAGAAAAGTTATTTGGAATTAGTGGAAGAGATAGAAAAGTACAACTAAGTCTTGCTAAAAAATATAATCTTGAAGGATTTGAGTCACCTGGTGGAGGATGTCTTTTAACTGATATAAACTTTTCAAAAAGACTAAAAGATTATCACAAATATCTTCCACTAACACCAGATGAAATTAATATATTAAAAATAGGACGCCACTTCAATGTAGATGGATATAAAATAATCATTTCAAGAAATAAAGATGAAAACCCTACTTTAAAAGAATATGAAGGCAAAGTTTTTGAAAAAATGTTTATTATTAATAAACCAGGTCCAGTAGGACTTATCCAAAAAAATGCTCCAATTGAAATTAAAATTAAAGCCGCTGATATGATGGTAAGTTATACTAAATTTAATGAAGCAGATGTAAAGATTTCTGCAGAAGTTTTTCAAGGGAAAAAGAAAGAGAAAAATGAGTTTAAAAATTATCTAATTTAAAACTTTTTTCACATCCCCATATGAATTCAAAGGACAAAAGATGATATTAGAAGCCGTTAAATATATGATATTAGGAATGGGGGTTGTATTTATATTTTTGTATGTAATGTCTGTTGTATTAGAATTGCAATATAAGTTACTTTTAAAATTTTTTCCTAAAAGTTTTGAAGACAAAACCTCAACTAAACCACAACCTTCTAAAAGAGAAAAATTAAAAAAAATAGCTGCAATTGCTGCTTCAATTCATCATATGAAAAACTATAAAAAGAGGCAAAAATGAAAAAAAAATACATTGATGTAATGGATACTACTTTTAGAGACGGTTTTCAGTCTGTATTTGGTGGTAGAGTATTGATGAAAGACTTTTTACCAGCTTTAGATGCCGCAAAAGAAATTGGGATAAATCATTTTGAGTTTGGTGGTGGAGCAAGATTTCAGAGTCTATTTTTCTATTTAAGAGAAAATGCTTTTGATATGATGGATGCTTTTAGAGAAAAAGTAGGAAAAGAAGCTAATCTTCAAGTTTTAGCAAGAGGTATTAATACTGTAATGCTTGATACAGGAAGTAGAGAACTTATTGATCTATTTGCAAAACTATTTGCAAAACATGGTACAACCACTGTTAGAAATTTTGATGCATTAAATGATGTTGATAATTTAGAGTACTCTTCTCAATGTATCAAAAAGTATGGAATGAAACATGAAGTAGTTATCACTATAATGGACCTGCCTCCAGGATGTATTGGAGCTCACACTCCTGAATTTTATGAAAAAAAATTAAGAGAAATTTTAGATAGAGGAATAGAATTTGATTCATTAGCATTTAAAGATGCAAGTGGTACAAGCTCTCCTCAAAAAGTTTATGAAACAATCAAAATGGCTAGAAAACTTTTAGGAAATGATGTGCATATTAGACTACATACTCATGAAACTGCAGGAGTTAGTGTAGCTTGTTATTTAGCAGCACTTGAAGCAGGAGTAGATGGAATAGATTTAGCAGCAGCCCCTGTTAGTGGTGGAACAAGTCAGCCAGATATCATTACAATGTTACACGCTGTAAAAGGTAAACCTTATGATTTAGGCGGACTTGATATGGAAAAAGTATTAGAATATGAAGAAGTATTGAAAGAATGTTTAGCTGATTACTTCATTCCACCAGAAGCTACTCATGTTAGTCCATTAATTCCTTTTTCTCCAATGCCAGGAGGAGCACTTACTGCAAATACTCAAATGATGAGAGATAATAAAATTTTACATAAATACCCTGAAGTTATTAAAGCAATGAGAGAAGTTGTAGAAAAAGGTGGGTTTGGTACAAGTGTTACTCCTGTTAGCCAATTTTATTGGCAACAAGCATTTAATAATGTAATGTTTGGTCCTTGGAAAAAAATTGCTCCAGGATATGGAAAAATGATACTTGGGTATTTTGGAAAAACTCCTGTTAAACCAGACCCAGAAACTATAAAACTAGCAAGTGAACAGCTGGGATTAGAACCAACTACAGAAAATCCATTAGATATTGCTGATAGAGATGAGACAAAATCTATTGCATATTGGAAAAAAAGATTAAAAGAAGAAAATATTGAAATTACAGAAGAAAATATTTTTATTGCAGCATCTTGTGGAGATAAAGGTATTGCATTCTTAAAAGGTGAAAGCCCATTAATGATAAGAAAAAAAAGTGATATAGAGGAGGAAAAAGTGAGTAAAAGTAGCGGAATTTATACTGTCATAGTAGATGGTGAAAAATTTGTGGTAGAAATTGCTGAAGGAAATGTTGAAGTTAAGTCACAAATGGAAAAAAAAGAAACTGAAACTATAAAAGAACCTAATGTGTTAGGAGAATCTGCACCTGGTATGACAGAAATTAAAGCAGCAGTACCTGGGACAGTATGGAAAATAGTTGTAAACCCAGGAGATAAAGTAAAAGCTGGAGATAAAATAATGATACTTGAATCTATGAAAATGGAAATAGATGTCCCAGCACCAAAAGATGGAATAATTGCTCATATTGCTGTTAAAGTAAATGATACTGTTGAAGAAGGCCAAGTTTTGGCTACAATGGAGTAAGAAATGAAAAATAAAATTACATCTTTTTTATTAGCACTTAGTATTTTTATTATTCCTCTTAGTGCTTTAGCAACAGTTTCACACTTTACTTCAAACAACATCAAAACTGAAGAAACACAAATTCAAACTACTAAAAACGATAAAGTAAAAAGTAAAAGTTTAGGAGAGCTACTCTATAACTTTTATAAAACCACAGGAATATATGCATTTTTAAATCCTCAAGATAATGTAACTAATGCAAAAGGCGACAAAGTAAGTAAATTTCACCAAAGTTTTGGACGCATTATTATGATAGGTATTTCATTTTTGCTTTTTTATTTAGCTATTGCAAAAGGATTTGAACCACTCCTTTTAATACCTATTGGATTTGGTGGATTATTAGCAAATATTCCATTAGCTAATATTATTGGTGAAGGTGGGTTTATAGGGGAACTTTACAAATCTGGTATTGCCAATGAGTTATTTCCTATTTTAATATTTATGGGTGTAGGAGCTATGACTGACTTTGGACCCCTGCTCTCAAGACTAAAAACAGCACTACTTGGAGCAGCAGCTCAATTTGGTATTTTTGGAACTTTAGTAGGTGCAGTGCTTTTAAGTCATTTTGGAGTTTTTGATTTTACTTTGCAACAAGCTGCAGCTATTGCAATTATTGGTGGTGCAGACGGACCTACTACAATTTTTATTGGAAGTAAATTAGCCCCTGAGCTATTAGGCGCTATGGCAGTTGCTGCTTATAGTTATATGGCACTTGTACCAGTAATTCAACCTCCTATTATGAAAGCCTTAACAACTGAAGAAGAGAGAAAAATTAAAATGAAAACAGGTAGAAAAGTAAGTAAATTAGAAAAAATGCTATTTCCTCTAATAGTACTATTACTTACAATTTTAATTTTGCCTGAATCAGCTCCACTTATTGGTGCATTAACTTTTGGTAATTTTATAAGAGAGTCTGGTGTGGTTGAGAGATTATCTAAAACTTTACAAAATGAATTAATTAATATTGTTACAATATTTTTAGGACTTGCAGTTGGTTCGAAACTTGCAGCAGAATATTTTTTAGTCCCAGAAACTTTAGGAATTTTAATTTTAGGACTTGTAGCATTCTCAATTGGAACAGCAGCAGGTGTTATAATGGGTAAAATTATGAATAAATTTTCAAAAGAACCTATCAATCCATTAATTGGAGCAGCTGGAGTTAGTGCTGTGCCTATGTCTGCAAGAGTCGTAAATAAAGTTGGAATGGAGAGTGATAAAACTAATGTTTTATTAATGCACGCAATGGGGCCTAATGTGGCTGGAGTAATTGGCTCAGCTGTTGCAGCAGGAGTCTTAATCTCTATTTTTTAAAACTTTTCCTATTTTTATTTTATTTTTATATATCGATTGTCTACTAACCAATTATATACTTTACTTATAATTCCTCCGGCTGCACTTCCTCCGTGTCCCCCATGTTCGATTAAAACAGTTACAACAAATTGAGGATTTTTATAAGGACCAAATGTTGTAAGCCATGCGTGAGAGCGATGAAAATAAGCAAGTTCATCTTCTCTTTTTCTTTTTTTAACTTCTTGAGGAATTGAATAAACTTGAGCTGTTCCTGTTTTACCTGCTATTATTATTTTTGTTTGAATATGTCTTGTAGCAGTACCTCCTGGGGCATTACAAACTTCCCACATACCTTTTCTTATCATCCAAAGAGACTTTTTTTCCTTTAACGTTAATACATCTTTTAAAATAGGTTTTGTAATATTATTGTCTATCTTTTTAACTACAAAAGGTTTTGGAAGTTTAGAACTTGCAATTAAAGCAGTATTGACCGCAACTTGAAGAGGAGTAGCTAAAAAATAACCTTGTCCTATAACAGCATTTAATGTTTCTCCAATAAACCAAGGCTGATGAAATCTTTTTGCTTTCCACTCTTTATCTGGGACAATTCCTTTTTTTTCATTTGGTAAATCTATACCGGTTTTACTTCCAAATCCCATTTTTCTAAGATTTTTTGCAATATAATCAATACCTAGTTTTAATCCCATTTTATAATAGTAAACATCAACACTTCTTTTTATTGCTTTAAATATATCAACTTCTCCTTGTCCCTCTTCTTTCCAATCCCTAAATTTCCTATTTCCTATTTCAATATAACCTGGACAATATATTTTTTTCCATGGGTTCCATTTCCCGCTTGCAATTGCAATTAAAGCTTCTGCTGGTTTTATAGTAGACCCTGGTGGATAAAGCCCACTTACAGGTTTGTTTAAAAGTGGATTATAGATATTATGGGATAAACTTTTCCATTCTTTAAAAGATATTCCTTTTACAAAAAGATTATTATTAAAACTAGGAAAACTTACAAGCGCTAAAACCTCTCCGTTTGTTCTCATTACAATCACTGCACCTTTTTTATTCTCTTTTTTTAATAAGTCATAAATAAATTTTTGTAACTTAGTATCAATACTAAGTGTAATTGAGTGTGTTTTTGGAGGTTTTACAGATAAAACACTTAATATCTCATTTTTTGCATTGACTATAACTTTTTTCTCTCCAGAAACTCCTTGCAAAATATCATCATAAAACCTTTCAATACCCCTTTTTCCTGAAATTTGAGTAAGTTCTATTACTTTATTTCTCTGTAGATCTTTTGCATTTGCTTTTGAAACATATCCTAAAACATTTGAAAGATACTCTTTATATGGATATTTTCGAATATACGTAGGTGTGAATTTGATATTTGTATCTTGAGATAGAAGTGGTTCAATTCTATATACTTCATCTTCACTTAAATATCTCAAAACTGGAATTGGTTTATGATTATAGGGAGAATTTTGCTTTTTATATGTATAAAAAACTTTAGTTTTATTAATATCTATAACCTCAGCAATGTTTTTAATAGTAGCATTTAATTCTGTATCTTTTAAGTGAGGTTTTAGTGTCAAATTAAATCTAAGTTCATTTAATGCTACAGGAGTATTGTCTCTATCATAAATTATACCCCTAATTGGTGCAATAGGAATTTCTTTAATAATATTCTTTTGAGATAGTTTTACATATTTTTCGTGAGAAAGAATACTTAGACTATATACTCTATAAATTAAAAGTGTAAAAAAAAGAAAGATTACTCCTATTACAATGTTGGTTCGCATTTAAAAATCCTAATAATTGCAATATCAAATGCTATATTGTAAAAAATATATATTAAGTAAAAATTATTAAATCCGAAAAGAGGAAATAACAAAATATAAATAATTATAGATGAAACAACCGGCTTATATGTTTTATTTAATAGATTATCTATTCTTTGATATACAAATAGCTTATACAATAAAAAAAGACTAAACAAATATAAAGCTTTAATCCCCCAAATTCCATGCATTATAGAAAAAAGACCTAAATAAAAAGCTCCTATTAATAAACTCTCACAATAAATAACAACACTTAAAGCTAAAGGGAAAAATAAAAACTCACTATTTAAAATAACAACAAAAAATAAAAAAACAAGTTTCACAAATAAGTAATTAAAGCTATTTCGTTGCAATTTGGAAAAAATTTGCATTTTATACAGTCCGCCCATATTTTTTTATCAGGAATTGCTTCTTTTTCAATCTCAATAAATCCAAGTTTTTCAAAAAAATCCTTTTGATATGTTAAAACTAATACTTCTTTTAATTCAAGATTCTTAGCTTCTTCAATTAAATTCTCTACAAGTTTTTTACCAAGTCCTTTTCCTTGGTAGTTTTTATCAATTGCTAAAGAGCGAATCTCTCCTAAAAAAGGAGAATAAATATGTAAAGCCCCAACTCCTATTGGTTTTTTATCATCATATAAAATTTGATATGAGCGAATATTAGTAGCTATCTCATCATCATCTCTATTTAAAATTATCCCCTCTTCTACATAAGGTTTTAATACACTTTTTATATCAATAATATTTTTAAGAGTGGGTTTAACTATTTTTATCATACTCACCCCAAAGAATTTCATTTATTTTTTTTCTAACTTCTTCTATCCCTCTTTTTTTAAGATTTGATACAAAAAGTGCATCAGGATATTTTTGTTTAAGTTTTGCAAATTCACTTTGTTTTAATTTATCAATTTTTGTAAAAACAGTAAGAATTTGCTGGTCATTCCTTAAAAAACTTTTTAAATATTCATCTACATTATTATCTATATCCAAGTCAGGATGCCTTGCATCTCTTAAATGAATAAAAAGCTTTATATTGAATCTCTTTTTTAAAAATTCATCTAAATTTTTTCCCCACTCTTTTAGCATACTTTTTGAAACTTTAGCATATCCAAACCCAGGCAAATCAACAAGTACATACTTTTTACCTGTATCTTCAACCTCAAAAAAGTTTATAAGTTTTGTCTTTCCAGGAGTTTGAGATACTTTTGCAATTTTTTGATTTGTAAAAGAGTTTAAAAAACTACTTTTTCCTACATTACTTCTACCAAGTAATGCAACTTCTGTAAAATTCGGTTCTATCGCTTCTTTAATACTAGGCGCTGATTTTAAAAATTTTACTTTCATTAGTCTACCTTTATTATAATATTTACTGGTTTTTTATTTCCACTTACCTTTATATCTTTTGTATAGCGATTTATTTTAATTAAATCACCGCTTATGCTTTCATTTGTCTCTATTCTTTTAATAAATGCATTTCCTTTTAAAATAATATCCCCACTTTTTATTAAATATGTCAGTTTATTACATTTACCTTTATAGGTTGAATTTTTGTCTAAACTCAAAATAAATTTTACATTTTGCAAAGCTTCAAATTTTATAGGCTTTTTTTGTTCATTAAAGTACACATACATTTTATCTGCTAAAATATTATCTTGTCCTCTTGTTGCATTTACATCTCCACTAAAAATACTAACCATTTTTTTTGAATCATATATAAAATTTTGACTTCTAACTCTCAAATCTTGAGCCATTAAAAAAACCGTAATAAAAATCAATATATATTTTTTCATTATTTAACCTTTAAAAAATAATCAATATTCTTTGCATAAACATTTTTTTCTTTATCTACTAAAAAACTATCCCCAAAACCTATATAAGATTCTGATACAATCTTAAACCTGCCTCCTTTTAACACACAAGTTTGCCTATTATATGTAGCATTTTTAGTAAAAATATTATATTCCCATGTTTTATAAAAAACATCTACTCCACTTAAGATAGGTTTTTGATAATTAATGAGCTTTGCTTTTATCAATTCTTTTTTTACAAAGTCAAAAAGATAAAAATCAAACGCTCTTAGTTCCTTTCCTAAAACTTCAAGTTTTTTAAAGCTTCCTCTCTTTATAAGGTTTGTATCATATACAAAATACTCTCCATTGTCTATAACTGTTGGAGTAATATTTTTATCTACAAAAGCTTTTATTTTTGGTTGGTTGCTTTCATATATTGGATAAATCATAACAATAATCATAAAAATTATAAAAAAAATTAATTTTTTTCCCATAATTCCAAAAATTTCTCAAATAAGTTTTCTTCTCTTAATAAAATTTCTATCATCTCTGCTACTGCACCTTCCCCACCTTTATTTTTAAGAGGATGTGAAACATAATTATAAATATAAGGATTTGAATTAGAAGGTGCAAAACTTTTTTTAACAAGTTTCATCATTGACAAATCATTCATATCATCCCCAATTACAGCAACTTCATTTAAGCTAATACCAAGTTCATTTACTATTTGTTTAAGCTCATAAGCCTTATTTCTTATACCTTGTCTTACAAATTGAATATCTAATTCTTTTGCTCTTTTTTCTACTATGTTAGAAGTTCTTCCTGTAATAATAGCACTTTTTTTACCAAGATTATTCCATGATTTGATCATAAGCCCATCTTTTATATTAAAAGCCTTAATCTCTTCACCACTATTTGCATAATAAATCTTACCATCAGTTAACGTTCCATCAACATCTATTACAATAAGTTCTATCATTTCAAACCTTTTATAAGTAAGTTTTAGAGGTTGTAGGGGTAATAGAGGTAATAAAGATATTAGAGGTTTTAGGGGATAACCCCTACTAACCCTTCCAACCTCTACTAACCTTTACAGCCTTTATAACCTTTATTAACCTTTACTAACCCTTTACCAGCCTCATATAACTCCCTTTGTAGAAGGCACTCCACTCTCTCTATAAGACAATGCTCTTCTTAATGCAACCGCAAATGATTTAAATGCACTTTCAACTATGTGATGTTTATTTGTACCTCTTTTATAAATTATATGAGCTGCTATTTTAAAATTAAATACAAGTGATTTAAAAAACTCTTCAATAAGCTCCAAATCAAAATCTCTAATTGCTCCGTCCCTTGGCATTTCATATACTAAATAAGGTCTTCCTCCGATATCTAAACTAACCTCAACTGCTGCTTCATCAAGTATACATATAGCATTTGAAAATCTCTCAATATTTTTAACAGGAAAAACTTCCTGATTTAAAGCTTCTCCTAAAACAATTCCCACATCCTCAACAGTATGATGATAATCCACATAAATATCACCCTCGCAAAATACTTCAATATCAATACCACTATGTTTTGCAAGGGTTTCTAGCATATGGTCAAAAAAACCTACTCCTGTTGAGATATTTGCTTTTCCACTTCCATTTATATCAACTTTTACTACTATTTTTGTTTCTTTTGTCTCTCTTTTTATCTCTCTCATTTAATCTCCTATTACAAATCCACTTATTTTATTTTTTATCATAAACCTCTTAGCTTCTTTATAACTCTTAAATCCTGTAATATATACTTTATAAAAATTAAAGCTTTTTATGACAACAGTATTATATCCTAATTTTTGGTATTTTTTAGATAGTTTCTTAGCTCCTTTTTCATTTATAAAAGCACCTACTTGAACTTTATATCCACTAACATAATTTTTTCCTTTGAAACCTAAAACAGTAAGTTTTACAGGAGCAGTACCTACAACATCAAGTCCAATTTTTTTTCCTGCAACATAACTTAAATCAATTATTCTACCTTTCACAAAAGGTCCTCTATCATTTATTCTAACAATAACACTTTTTCCATTATTAAGATTTTGAACTTTTACTATAGTATTCATAGGAAGAGTTTTATGAGCTGCTGTAAAAGCATACATATTATAAATTTCACCGTTACTAGTATATCTTCCATGGAAATTCGGCCCATACCAACTCGCAATTCCGCGCTGAGTCCAGCCTATAGGCACTTTATTTAGAGGATAATAAACCTTTCCATTAATCACATATGGCTTTTTAGTTGGATGCAAACCGGATGTATTTACAGTTGTATTATAACTTCTACTAGCACATCCTAAAAATAATGTTATTACTAAACTAAAAACTTTTTTAATATGTTTTCTTATAAACCTCATCTCTCCCTACTTTATAATCTATTTTTCAAAGTCTTTGAGGGATTTTTAAAACTTGACCAACTCTAATAAAACTTCCTTTTATATTATTAATTTTTTGAATTTTTTTATAAGATACACCAAACTTCTTAGCAATATTACTTAAAGTGTCTCCAGGTTTTACTTTATATTGTACAAACTTTTCATTTAGAGGAATTATTAATTTTTGATTTACTCTTAAAAATTTTCCAAGTCTATTAAAATCCTTAATTACTTTTACTTTTATTCCAAAACGTTTAGCAATTTTAAATAAAGTATCTCCTTTTTTTACTCTATACACATATATATATCTTCCTTTCCCTCTAAAATTACTCTTAAAATAAGCTAATTTTTGATAAGGAATATATACATAATATTTATATGGAGGAGTGAAAGGATATTTTAGATGCATATTGTGAGCTCTTAGACTTTTATAATCTATATCTAAAAACTTTGATAAATAATATAATGAAGTCCCAGGAGGAACTGTTACTCTATTAAAAAAAGGTGTTACACCGCTATTTAATACATATGTGTTTGAATATTTTATAAATTCATCATTATTTAAAAGAAAACTCAAAGCTATTACTTTTAATATATATTCTCTTGTCTCTTTTGGAATATATTGTCTTTTAAGTCCTTTTTGAAACCTTAACAAATCATTAAGTGTTATATCTATATATTTTAATTCTTTATATATTTTATAAAGTTTACCAAAAGCTCTCTTTCCTTTTCTTTGATATTCTTTTATAATTTTTCTATATTGTTTGATTTTAGTATCTTTTTTACAATCTTTTCCTTTCATAATACATAGCTTATCTACTTTTGCTCTAACTACTCCCTCAACAACTCTTGCTTCTCCTGCATTATATGCCATAATAGCCAAATACCACTTGCCAAAAAAGTTATAAAGATATTTTAAATATTCAATTGCCGCTTTAGTTGATTTTACAGGATCTTTTCTTTCATCTACATAGTAATCAATTCTAAGTCCAAATCTCTTAGCGGTTGCCGGCATAAATTGCCAAAGCCCAATTGCTTTTTTATGAGATTTTGCATTTAAAGCAAAATAGCTCTCAGCCATAGCAACTGATACAAGCTCATTAGGAATATTAGAACTCAATATCTCTTGTTTTATTACAGGCAATAAATTAAACCCATTCTCAAGTATATTAAAAAAATAGTGCTTTTTTCTTTTGTAATATTCTTTATATTTAATATGTAATTTTGAGTTTAACAAAAAACTCTCATCAATATTTAAAGACCTAAGCACTTTTGCGTTATTATTAGTAATTACCTCAGCATTCAATAAAATAAAAAAGAAAATAATTAATTTTTTCATATATTAAAAAGCCTTTTTGTATTGTCAGTTGTAATATTTTCTACTTCTTTTGCATCTACTTCCCAAAGACTTGTAATTTTATCTCTTACATATGTAGTATATGCTGGTTCGTTTCTTTTACCTCTAAAAGGATGAGGTGTAAGATAAGGAGCATCAGTTTCAATAACTACTCTTGTCTTTGGTATTTTTGGAAATACGTTAATAAGTTTTCTTGCATTTTTAAAAGTAATTACTCCACCTATCCCATAATAAAACCTATCTGAAAACTTAAGAAGTTGCTCTGCTGCATTAAAGCAATGAAATACTCCTTTTATTTCAGGATGAGACTCTATCACTTTAATACTATCTTCTGTCGCATCTCTAATATGAACAATTATTGGCTTATTATATTCTTTTGCAATTTCAATTTGCTTGTGGAAATACTCAATCTGTTTCTGTCTCTTTTGTAGTTCTTTTACCCAATGATAATCAAGACCAATTTCACCAACTGCTACACATTTCGGATGTTCAATATAGTCTATTAATAATTTATCATCATATTTATCTATATCAACCGGATGAACTCCTACTGCAAAATAAATTTCATCATATTTATCGGCAAGCTTAATTGCTCTAGGTAAATCTTTTGGATCAGCTGCTGGTATGATAAATTTTTTTACTCCATTTTCTATTGCTCTTTTTATAACTTCATCAACATCTTCTTTGAATTTTACATTATCTAAATGAGTATGTGTATCTATAATCATTTATAACCTTTAACTTTTAATTTTTCACCCAGACCATTTTATAATGGTCGGGCAGGCTTTTTAACTTTTCACTTAAATAAATTCGTTTCTTTTCGTAACAGAAATATAAAATAAAATTCATTAATTTGTAAAGAATTGTAACTTTTAAATATAATTGTACAAAAAAAGGAGCTGTAATGGCAAATAGACCAACATTTACAAATGAAGAAGCGTTAGAATATCATGCAAAACCAGTCCCTGGTAAAATCGCAATTGAAGTAACTAAACCTGTAAGAGATTCAAGAGACCTATCAATTGCATATTCTCCAGGTGTTGCAATTCCGTGTATTGAAATTGATAAAGACGAAGATTTAGCTTACACTTACACAAACAAAGCAAACCTTGTAGCTGTTGTATCTGATTCAACTGCAGTTTTAGGGCTTGGAACTTTAAAACCAGTAGCAGGTAAACCAGTTATGGAAGGAAAAGCTGTTCTATTTAAAAAATTTGCTCACATTGATGCATACGATATTATGCTAAAAGAGAGAGACCCTGAAAAAATTGTTGAAATTGTAGAAGCAATTTCTCCAACATTTGGTGGAGTAAACCTTGAAGACATTAAAGCACCAAAATGTTTTGATATTGAAAAAGACCTTCAAGCTAGATGTGATATTCCGATTTTCCACGATGACCAACATGGTACTGCTATTATCTCTTCAGCAGCAATTATTAACTGGTGTGAATTAACAGGTAAAACACTTGATGAAATTAGAGTTGTAGTAATCGGTGCAGGTGCAGCTGGTATTGCAGCAGCAGAAATGTATAAAGCTCTTGGAATTAAAAATATGGTTCTAACTGATAGTAGAGGTCCTATTACTACAAAAAGAGGTGATTTAAATAAATACAAACAACCTTGGGCGGTTGATGAGAATCTTGAGACTCTTGCAGATGCAATGAAAGGTGCTGATGTAATCGTTGGTAACTCTGTTGCAAACTGCATTACTCAAGACATGGTAAAAACTTTAAATCCAAATGCATTACTTCTAACTCTTGCAAATCCAGATCCAGAAATTAAACCAGAACTTGCTCTTGAAGTTAGACCAGATGTATATATTGGAACAGGTAGAAGTGACTATCCAAACCAAGTAAACAACGTATTAGGATTCCCATTCATCTTTAGAGGTGCACTTGATACTCACGCAAAAGCTGTAAATATGGAAATGAAAATAGCAGCTTGTTATGCATTAGCAGATCTAGCTAAAAAACCAGTTCCAAAATATGTAAAAGAAGCTTATGGTGGAGCTGATTTAAAATTTGGAAAAGACTACATCCTTCCAAAACCATTTGACAGAAGAGTATTTGTTGATGAATCAGTTGCAGTTGCAAGAGCAGCAATTGAAAGTGGTGTTGCAAGAATTAAAGTTGATGATGTAGACAAATGGATAGAAGGTTATAAAGAGCACTTAATTAAAATGCTAAAAGAAAAAGAAGGAATTGATTACTACGCAGAATAATCCCCTATATGCCCTTTTGGGCCTCTTTTAAAAACTTAAGATAAAAATTGATTTTTGTTAAAGAAAATTTAAGTAATATACATACAGCAAAGATAAACACAAAGTAAAGAAAAAACTAGATGTGAAGTTTTAAAATCATTAATACTATTTGAAGGTTGAAAAAACTCTTAAAAATTGATGTTTTATAAAAATAAAAGATTCAATGCAAACCAAAATTATATAAACCACAATTTTTCTAATATTAAATTTATCTAAAACTTCTTTATTTTCGAAGTTTTTTATGCGAAAAAATTACAATCTCAAAATTAAGGATTTATTTTAACAACCACTGCCGAAACCATCACCCTTTAGGGCGGGTAGCTTACGATTGATATAAATATAAAAAATTTAAAATAAAATTAACATAATAATTTTACTCTATAAATATTTTGGTTCAAATTTTAAACTTATAGAATTTATACAGTATCTCAGTCCTGTTAGCATTGGTCCATCACCAAAAAGATGTCCTAAATGTGCTCCACATTTTGCACACATAACCTCTATTCTCATTAGACCTCCACTAAAATCAGGTGCTTCTAAAACCTTGCCAATTGGCATATAAAAACTTGGCCATCCAGTGCCACTATCAAATTTATGCTCGCTACTAAAAAGTACTTCTTCACAGCATTTACACTTATACACTCCTGGCTTTTTGTTATCCCAGTATTCATTATTAAATGCTGGTTCTGTTCCTTTTTCACATATTACATACTTTTCAAATTCACTTAATTTATTTTTGCAATCACACATATCCATCCTTTGATATAATTTCATTTACTTACTTTAAGATAAATTTTATCTAAAATGGGAGTAAAATGAAAGATTTAAATTCGCTAAATAATCTAATAGAAGCTTTTGAAGAGTTGCCAAGTCTTGGCAAAAAATCTGCTACTCGCTTAGCACTTAGTCTTGCAAAAGACAAATTTAAAGCACTAAAACTTATTAATGCTATAGAAGAAGTCATAACTAACATTAAAGAGTGTGAAATTTGTGGAAATTTCAGTGAGCATGAAATATGTAATATTTGTGATAACCCAAACCGAGACAAAACTTTAGCAATTGTAGAATCTCCAAAAGATATAATGATTATTGAAGAAAGTGGTAGTTACTTTGGGTACTATTTTGTACTAAGCCATTTAGATGATGAAAATATTCAAAAAATAAGAAACTTAATTAAAGAAAAAAATATAAAAGAAATTATATTTGCTTTCCCTCCATCAGTAGAAAGTGAGGCTAGGTGTCTCTTTCTTGAAGATAAATTAAAAGATTTAAATATTGAGTTTTCTCAAATTGCCCAAGGAGTCCCAACCGGCGTTCATTTTGAAAATATTGATGTTAATTCACTTGCAAAGGCTATTAAACTTAGGTTTAAAATGAATTCTTAAACTCTCCATCAACATAGTACCATTTATCTTCTTTTATAAACCTACTTTTTTCTCTCATTACATAATCATCAATAAAAGCCTTAAACTCCACAAATGCCTCATTTTCACCATCAACAAATTCAATAATCTCAAGCTTTTTAAATTCACTCTTACTAAATTCTTTAATAGACTTTATCCATTCATCTTTATTTTTTTCAAAATGAGGTGAGTTTTTATGAGTAGTTTTTATTATATAATTTGCATTTTGAGCTGCATATGCTGAATATCTACTTTTCATAAGTTCAAGTGCATTTTTTGGATTACTTCCTTTATGAAATCTATAACAACACTCTTTATATTTTTTTCCACTTCCACATGGACATTTTGAGTTTTTAGATATTTTCATTTCTTGCCTTCTAATTTTAATTTTTCTAAATAACATTCCACCATTTTACAATAGCAAAGCGCCTTCCTAAAACTTCTTTTACCTCATGCGCAAAAAGCCCATGAGATGGAAAGACTATCATCTGCCCTGCTTTTGGTTTAAAAATTACTTTTTTTCCATCATTATATCTTAAATGAGAAAACTCTATCTCACCTCCTTCAAAATCATCATTTAAAAATAAAAGTGTTGTAATTTTTCTATCACTCTTAACAAGTTTATAACCAACTAATTTTTCATTTTTATAAATCTCACTTGAATTATCAGCATGCCTTTTATAAAAACCCCCGTTTCTATACTCTAAAACCTGAATATCCGTTCCACTAAGAAGTGAAACTCCAAAAAATTTTTCTATTGTCTCTTTTTTTTCATTAATAACTTTATTAAAAATTTCTCTAATCTCATTTGTGGGTTTATGAAGTATAGTTTTTCTAATATCTTCATCAAGACCTTTAGCCACTAGCTCTGCTTTATAATCTTCATCTTTTTTTAAAGAATCTATTATTTTTTTACACTCATTTTTACTCAAAACATTCTCAAAAACTAAAAAAGGATACTTATTATAAAAAGAAGCTAATGGATATTTCTCAAAATCCATATTCCAAATTTCTTTTAGGACATAGATTTTTTGAGAAATAAAAATCATTAACGCTCCTTTTTTACTTTTAATCTATTAGAAACTTTACTTTTTTTATAAAACTCTGGTTTATTTTTATAACTCATCTCTCCTTCAATTCCTTTTAAAATTCCTTCCAGCTCGCTAACGCAAATCTCCCCTTCAATACCTTTTGTTTCAGCCTTTAAATTTCCGTTTTCATCTATTTCTATTTCAATTTTAAATTCCTGCATTTTCAACTCCTTTAATAAATTCATCACTTGGATAACCTGTAATTTTAACTTCATCATCTAATACCAATTCCAAGATGTTTAGACACTTCAGTATAATAAAATTTAGTTAATCAAATACAACCAATTAAAGCATATACTTCTATTTAAAAACTATGACTATATTAGAATTGGTATAACAATCTCAATAACATTTGTCTTTGCTTTTATAAGAAGCTCTAATTCACTCCTAAATTCCATCCGTTTCCTTTTTTTGCTATTATTTTATTAAAAACCTCAATGGAAATACAATGGAAATCTAAAGGAAAAAAGTGGAAAAATCGGAATTATTAAAATGTAGAGATAGAATTGAAAATATTAGACAAAAAATGAACTGGGATATAAAAAAAATTCATAAAATTCTAAAAGAAAAATTTGATACCGTTCCTAATGAATATAATGCTTTTTTTAAACAATACAAATATGACGGCAAAAAATACAAAGGCTCAGTTAAACATTTTTGTACATATTACGAATACATTTATAACTTAAAAGAAGTTCAAGAAAAACTAACTACTCCATCAAAACAAAATATATTTCAATATATAGTAGGAATACTTATCGGTATTTTGCTTGGACTAATAGTCTGGAATATTTTATTTCCTAATGATGAATTAATTTAAAAAAATATATCAAAATAAAGAATGTATAAAAAAGTGTTTAAATCATCCTAAACTATAAATTATAGATACTCATAATAAGCATTCTCTCCTTTTGATTTTAAAAATTTATTTATTATAGCACCTCCTTTTGCAAATACAATATTTTCAGGAATATTTTCATCAAATACTATTTTATCCATTCCAATATTTTCTTTAACCCATCTTAACATAATATTTTTACTCTTTGGATTTATGTAAATATTTTCATCCCTCTCAAACTGAGAATTAAGAGCTTTTGAATGTTTTGCCGTTACTATTTCAAAGTCTTTTTCTTTATATTCAAAATCTTCACTTAAAAAATGAAACTTTTTATCTTTAGTCAAAAAGCCACTTTCATAAGGAATTTTATTAACTGCAGGATTAACTCCAAACTCTTCATCAATCCACTCTACATTTTTACTTATCTCTTCTAAATACTCATCCTCACTTTTTAACCCATCAAACTCAAAAGCCTCAAATAAAAACTTTGTCAATTCATATTCACTTAATACCTCGAACTTGGAACTTAGAACTTTGCTACTTTTTAATATATATTCGTGAAAATAACTCCCCCTTATATCTTTTTTCTCATAAAAATCTTTTGTAGGAATAAAAAGAGTAGAAATCTTAGCCGTTTCATCATAATATTTTCCAAAAACAATTGTATTTTTATTTTTAAGCTTTTTCCATTTATCTCTATTTACAAAACTAACAAGTGGATTTGCCCCTTGAATAAAAACAGCATCGTAATCTCTTAAGTTTACATCAAAAAGAGCTACTTTATTTTTATGATTTATTTTAAAAGGGTCATTAATACCATAACCACTACTACCAAGAAAAGCAACACCTCTATCACTTTTACCAAAATAATCCAGCATAAAAAACAAACTATCAATAGCCCAAGTGGTTTTATAACACTCTTTACATTTAGCAATACCAAGTCCGGTTAATACAACTGCTCCCTCTTTAATAACTTCAAAAAGTTTCATTAAATTTTCATTATTTATTCCACATTTTTTAATTAGTTCATCTTTCCTATAAGAAAATACTATTTTTCTAAACTTTTCAAAATCAACTCCATCATTTCTTTTTATTAAATCATTCTCTATAACCATCTGAGATAACAAAATTGCTAAATAAAAGTCACTATTAGGTTTTACTTGAATAAAAATATCTGAATTTTTAGCAGTTTTTGTATTTATTACATCAATTGTAATAGTAAATTTACTTTTTAAAAGAGGCAAAAGATGAATATTGCTAACTACCGGGTTTCTCCCCCAAATTATTACATTTTTTGCATTTTTGATTATCCAAGTTGGAAGAATTAAAGACTTTCCACGACCTTTATTTATGCCATCTTCCCCCATACCATCACAAGTACTTCCAACAGCAAAAGTAGCTCCATATTTTTCAAAAAAAAGTTTTGTTACATTTTGCATAAGGCCCATATTACCAGAGCCTTTTACAAAAAGCACTTTTTTTGGTTCTGTATTTTTTAAAATTTCAACAAATTTTTCTAACGCTCTACTTAACATAATATTTTTACCATCAATTTTAGCAGTAGTAACTCTTGGGAATTTGAAGTAATTATTTAATTTATAGCAAAGATAAGGAGTAAATCCCTCCCCTTTTATTCTTGGAACTTGGAACCTGGAACTTGGAACCTTTATTTCACATTTACATGCATCCCAACAATCAAGAGGACAAAACATTAATAAACCTCTCTTCTATGTGCAATTCTAACAACTGTGATAGTAATAATGTTGTTTTCTTTTACATAAATAATCCTATAATCACCTGCTCTTTTTCTAAACTTACCTTTATATTTTCCCTTTAAAGCTTTATTATTAAAAAAATTACCTTTTTTTAGTTCTAATAATTTTTTAGCAACAATTTTTTGAGCTTCTTTATCTAAACTCAAAAATTCTTTTTCTGCTCTCTTTTCTAAAACAACTTCATACATCTATACCTGCTTTTTTTAAAACTTCTTCAAGTTCTACTACCGAACTTTTTCCATTTTTTAAATCATCAAGCCTTTTATCAGCTATTTTTTCATCAAGTTTGTCAAAATAATAACTAACCGCCTCTTCAATTAATTTTGAAGTTTTAATATTTAGCTCTTTTGCTGCACTTTCAAGTTCTTTTGCTAAAACATCATCTAAATTTATACAAATTTTCATTTTCTTCCTTATACATTAAATCTAAAATGCATTACATCACCATCTTGGACTACGTAATCTTTTCCTTCAAGCCTCATAGCACCTGCTTCTTTTGCGCCTTGTTCGCCGCCATATTTGATAAAATCATCATAACTAATAACCTCAGCTCTAATAAACCCTTTCTCAAAATCAGTATGAATCACTCCTGCAGCCTGAGGTGCTTTTGTACCTTTTTTAATAGTCCAGCTTCTAACTTCTATTTTTCCAGCCGTAAAATAACTAATCAAATCAAGTTTTTCATATGCTTTTCTAATTATTTGGTCAAGTCCACTCTCTTTTGCTCCAAGGCTCTCTAAAAATTCTTTTCTTTCTTCATCACTCATATCAACCATCTCTTCTTCAAGCTTTGCACATAATTTTATTACTTCTCTATTATGCTTGTTTGCATATTCTCTTAGAGCTTTTACATATTCATTATCTTCAGCTAAACCTTCTTCATCAACATTTGCTCCATAAAAAATTTCTTTATTAGTTAAAAAATTAAGCTCCTTCTCAAGTACTTTAAAGCTTTCTTCATCTTTTTTAGGAAATGTTTTTACTGGATTTCCTTCACTAATCCACTCCATAAGTTCATTTGCAAGCTCAAGCTGAGCTTTTGCATCTTTACTTCCTTTTGCTTGTTTAGTTAATTTATTAATTCTTTTTTCTAGAGTTTGCATATCTGCATAAAGTAATTCTTGTTCTATAATTTCAACATCTCTAATTGGATCTACACTATTTTCTACATGAATTACATTAGGATCATCAAAACATCTAACCATATGCAAAATAATATCTGTCTCACGGATATTTGCTAAAAACTGATTTCCAAGCCCTTCACCTTTACTAGCACCTTTAACTAAACCTGCAATATCAACAAACTCAATGGTTGAGTATTGAATTCTATCAGGGTTTACTATTTTTGCAAGTTCTTCAATTCTTTCATCTGGAACAGGAACTATTGCTTTATTTGGCTCAATAGTACAAAATGGATAATTCTGAGCTTCAGCATTTTGAGTCTTTGTAAGAGCATTAAATGTAGTAGATTTTCCAACATTTGGAAGTCCAACAATTCCAACTTTCATTTATCTTTTCTCCTTATTTTCGGTATTTTTGAGTTTTAGCTTACACCTTTTAGCTTACACTTTCTACGAATTAATTACGAAAGTGTAAAAGCTTCTTATAATTAAATGAAATTATAACTTAAAATTATCAATAATTCTTTTGTGTTCAGCACAATATTTTTTTATCAAAACTAATCAATAGATTTTCTACTTTGAAAAAAAACTTACAAAAAATACAATTTTTAAAAGCTCTTTTTCTTCATTATATTCAATTTCTAAATTTTTTTTTGATTTATAAAAAATAATTTTTTTGGTGCAAAATATCGGTTCTAATAAAAAAATTAAAAAAAATTCAAAAGAATCTAATTTCTTATATCTAAAACTTTTTTTCCATATTCTCTTAAATTTCCTTCTGGGTCAACATTTTTATAAATAGTAGCTCTTTTGTGATATTTTTCCAATATATTTTAGAAAAATACCTTTAATGTTTTGAATAAGTTTATAGTTTACACAAGTAATGCTACTGGAAGTAGCTTATAATCTTTGTTTTTTAATGCACAGAGTATGTATAAATACTCCGTGTTTATGGTGTTTGTTTTGTTTAAAAAATAGCGTTATTAAAAATGGTCTTGAAAAAATTTTATTCATACATTTTTTTCTTTACTATTTCAATAAAGTTGTTAATTTCATCTCGAATTTGAGTTATATCATTTAAATTAATTCCAAAAAATCTAAAATCTATATCACTATCTAAAAATCCAATATTTTCATTTATTTTATTTAATTCTTTATCTGGATATATTTGACCTGCTAAAACAACATCGTAACCTTTATTTTGATAGTATGATATGTAAGTTGCTGTTTTGTAAAAATCTTCTCTATTAAACCATACACTTCTTTTAAATTTTGCATCAAATATAATTACTTTATTTTTAGACTTATGATACAATACAATATCTGGTCTCATTTCATTTTTATTTTTATCATTAAAAAATGGCATTTTTTTAAACAATTTTAATGATTCCTCTTTTTTTAGTTCCCATTCATCGTTAATATTAGTTAATATGTTAGCAATAAAATTTTCCCATATTTTAGATATATTTACTAAATACCCATAAAAAGTATTTTTTTGATTTAATTTTTTGAAATTAGTACTGTTATTTCTAATATTAATTTTGCTAAATAAAGAGTCTGTTTATATTCACTATATAAAGGATTGTTTAAAATATTGTGATTTAAAGCCTTTTGAATAATCCTTTTATTTAACGGTATATTTAAATTATATTGCATTAAGTCATTTTTTATTTTACTTAGTGTAGGGTCTTTATAATTTTTGTTTAATATAATGTAATTAATTACATTTAGCAAAACTAAAGCTATTGATGTAACAATTATTCTTTCATTTTTAATATAGGGTGTTTTTCCTTTAAAAGGTATTTCTTGCGAATAGAGTTTTTTTATATCTATACTTCCTTTGATATTATAATCTTTTTCTTGATACGTAGAATAGCTAAAAGGAAATCCAAATATAACTGCTTGTTTTAAAGAATTGATAAACATTTTAAAAAGTATAAATTCAGATAGTGTATTTGTTTTTTTTATTGTTGATTTAGGGTTGTAGTTTAAGATACTCTCATTTAAATAAAAACTATCTGCTACATCTAATAAATATTCTAAAACGGAATATTCATTTTCAAATCTAAGACCTATTGAGATTTTCAATTCATCTTTATAATAAATTTCTCCTACCATATTATGTGTATAAATATATTCTTTTCCATTTTCATATTTGAGTGTTAATATGTTTTCATTATCTTTATCTGTTTTAGATTGAGGATAATATTCTACTCCTTGTAAATTATTTAATGTTAATACTCCATGAAATTCTTCTAAAAGTTTTTTAAGTTTTTTAAACTTTTTATTATCTAAGTCATGTTTACTATTTTCATTTAGATGAATTGTTTGATGTCTCATTTACAAAAACCTCTTTAAAGTGTTTCACCTCTTTATCATTTCCATAATCCATTTTTAGATAGTTATAAATAATTGGTTCTATATGATTATCAAAAAGAGATATTTTACTGTTTTTAGTAATTTTTTTACTTTTTGTGTATTTTCTGATATTAGCAAAAATTGCATGACCTATTTCAAATGATTCATTAGCTATTGAAATTTCATTGACTATACTTTTATTTAATTTATTGCAAGATTTTATATATTTATCTAAATCTTCATATCCATTTTCTTCTAAAATAGATTCTAAAATTGTTTCATCATATTTTTTTTCTATCCATTTAAATCTTCTTCTAAATGCAAATCAATACTATCAATACTTTTATCTATATCATTCATTGTAGCTCTTATATATAGATTTTTAGGCACAAAAAAATATGCTTTTTTATCTTTCCAATAAACAGCACTCTCTTTTGTCTCCATTGAAGCAGATGAGAGTTGAATTTTATTTTCAAAGCCTCTATAATCATCTTCAATTGCAAACAATAATTCTCCAAAAACTCTTGATAAATCAGCTCTATTTATTTCATCAATCAGTATAAAAAAAGGAGGAAATTGAGACAATACAGGAATATTCTTTTTTATTATAAATATTTCTTTTTCATCTATTAAAAGTTCTAAATCTTTTTTTAATTTTGTGTTTTCATCTAATTTTTGAGGAAGACTCTTATCTTTTTCAGCTTCTTTATAATAAGCTATTTCATACTTTGCTGCTTCTTTGCATAATTCTTTAAAAATACCATTTTTATATATTAATTTTATACCATTAGAGTTTTCATCAGAAATATCAGGTTTTAACCCTCCTATAAAATCTTCATAAGTATATGCTCCATGAAATTGGATAAATTTATAATGCTCTTCTTTTTCTATATACTCTTCTATTTCTTTTTTAGCTTCATAAGTTTTTCCTGTCCCTGGCGCTCCGTGATAAATGATATTTCTAAATAAGTTTATTTCGGTTGTTTTCCAATATTTAGAAATTTTTTTATCATAAAAATTCTCAAAATCATATTCTTCTTTTAAGGCTTGTTTTATATGATATATTTTACAATCTATTTCCGGTCTAAAATTTTCTTCGCACTCATTTTTAATATATTCTTCAAATGCTTCAACAATATCATTTTTATGAGAATAACTTACTATTGGTTCATATTTGTCTGGGGCTAAAAAATATAATAATGCATTGAATATTGAAGCTCGTTTTGTTGTTTCTTTATTATTAATTTTAATAGTTATACATCCTTCACCATCTTCACAATTAGTTGTATTGGTTAAAATATCGATAATGTCACTATTTTTATTTTTTAAATAGTTATCTAAGAATTTTATTATAAACGCAATTTCAAAAGGCTTATTTGTGTTATAATAAGTGCCAACTGCTGCAATTCCTTTATAATCATAGTCATTGATATATTGATTGTTTTCTACATCTATTTCTTTAAGACTATCATCTAAATTTAAAATCTCTTTTATTGAATTTATTGTTCCTTGTTTACTACTGTTTGCTGGGACTAATCTCCACAAAAATATACAATGAGCTAAAATTTCAATAGCGTTTTGTTGGATTGTGTTTTTATTATCGTTATGTATTAGTTGACTTTCAATTTTTTCTATAAAACTTTCTGGACCATCTTTTCCATTCTCAATAAAATTTTCAATTAAAAAATCAATATTTTCTTCATTTAATATTTCATCATCATCTTTTTCTCTAAAAATAGACTTTTTGTTTTCTAAAAATATTTCTTTAAATATATTAAATATCTCTAATGCTGATTTTGCCATTATCTACCTTTTTACTCTTTTTTTTCTTCTAAATTTAAAGTTCTAATTTTTTTTTGTAAATTATTGTATTTTCTCATCTTCTCCTTCTTTTATAAATATTTCCATCAATTCTTCTTTTGAAAGATTAACTACTTCATTGATATTTTTATTTTCTACAAATATATCTAATTCAGCTTTAATATCAGCAGATAATTCAATAAAATAATCATCATTTGAAAACAAAATCACATCCTCAGATAAAAAAGTGCAATTATTTACAACAATTTCAAGCTCTTCCTTTGTAAAATAGTCACAAAATTTAGGATTAAGTTCATAATAAACATTCATACTCTCTATCTTACCTTTTATCCAACAACCTTTTTCCATAAAAATTCCTTTGTGATTTATGAAAGTATATAAAATAAAAGAGACAATATAAGCCAAAGAGAAGTTTATTTATTTTAAGGTTGAAATATTTTATCAAAATCATTACACCAAAACTCTTTAAATTCACTATCTGGTATGTCTTGATTATAAAAAAAGAGTCTTAATTCAATATCTTTAAGTTTGCTTTTTAATTCTAAAAATCCTCTTATTTTATCACTTGCATTTTTTGTGTGTTCTACCCCTTTTGGGTCAATGAATATTATATATTTTTTTTCATCTTTTTTAAGCCAAAATATAAAATCTGGATAAAAATCTCTATAACAAGATTGCTTAGTATCAAAATAAGGTATTTTAATATTATCAATTTTTTCTTCTATTTTGCTAAACATCCACTTATCATAAAGTTTTAATTGATTATTGTCTTTTTTTAGATATTTTATTAATTCTTTTATAAATTCTATTTCACTTTTTTGTTTTATTAGATGCATAAATTTTTGAGTTATCTCTTTTTTATCAATATTATTTTCTGGTATATGTAATAATGGAATATAGAAATGTTCTTTTATTATTTTACAATCTATTAAATCTGGAATAAATTTTGAAGTATTGATTTTTTTTAATTCTTCTTCAATTTTAGATGTATCTATACCGAGCTCTTTATTAGTTTCGAGTGCATTTATTAATTTTTCTTTTCGAGTTTTATTATCAGGACATTTTTTAAGTTCTTTTATTTTTTTTAAATCACTTTCTAATTCCTTTATTTCTTCATCACTTAATAAAGCACACATTTTTTGATAATGAATAATTTCATTTGTTAATAGTTTAATACCATCAAACTCTAAAACTTTTTCATTCCAATAAGAATCTAATACTTCTATCAATTTATCCAAACTTATATTTTTACTTGAATTTACAAAATTATCATTTTTTATATTTTTTAAAGTTCTTGTTTTAATATTATGTTTTAGTATAAAAGTGGATTCGTCGTAATTATCTAAATAATTTTTAAGCTCTTTTTTAGAAACTCTATTAAGATAAAATGGTTTATCATTAAACTTATTACTCTCTTTCCATACAGGCACACACACAAAATCTTCATTAATTGAAATATTATTATCATACCATCTAAAATTTTTACATTCATTCTTATTACTCACTTTTTCAAGACCATTTAATACTTTTTCAAGATACTCTTTTTTTGAAGGAAAAACAAACAAACTTTCTATAAAATCTTTTAGTTTTACTATTGTGTTAAAATTTTTAATTGTTTTTTTATCATTATCATCTAGTTCTAAAATTCTTTTTCTTTTATTTTTAATAGGCTCAATTCTAACGCCTCTTCCTATTGCTTGTAAAATTAATTTTTCTGCATCACTTTTTCCAAGTTCTACAAAATTAACAATATTTACTCTATTTGTATCCCATCCTTCAATAAACATTCTACTACCAAGCAAGATAGAAATATTTTCTTTTTTATCCAATTCTTTAAAAAAGTTATCATCAATAGTTTGAAGTGAATCATAATCTTTTAAAAACTCATCACTCCATTTAATAATATCTCCTGCATAAATTATGCATAAAATATTCTTCTGAGTTTTTTGACTTAAAGACTAATTCGTTTTTATTTTTTGAATAAGCATATTCAAGTTTTGAAGGGTTAGGAGCGTTAAATACATATTTATAAAATTCTTCTTTTGTGATAGTAATTTTTCTGTTTAAATTTCCAAGACCAAATAGATAATCTTTATTTATTTCGCTATTTAATTCATTTTTTAATTTATTAAAATCAAAATCTCCCTCAGCAATTAAAGATAATTGTTCAAAAAATATTTTTAAATCTGCATTTTCAGTATTTACTTTGTTTGCGATAGTCATCATCAAAGGAGAGTGGTAATAATTACCGTGTTGTTTTATTTGTTCATAATCTTTTCTAATTTGAGCTAATAAAATTAAACTTTTTGCAATACTTTCTAATTGATTGTCATTTTTAGTGCTTACACTAGAATCCATAAGCATTAACTTTTTACCATATCCAGCTTGTAAAAATTTATCTAACTTAAAATCAAAAATTGTAGTTACTTTATCTAATTCATCAGAGAAAGTAGCACTAAAATTAAAAATCACTCCATTTTTAGCAATTATAGTAAATAATGCTTTTCTTTTTGATAAATTTTTAGATGTTTCTCCTTTGTGAGCTTCATCCAAAATCAAATACCACTTACCTTCATTATAAAACTCCATAAAATTTAATTCTTTTTCTTTTGTATCGCTATCTACGATGTTGTTTGAACGATAATAATAAACAATAATTCTGTTTTTATTATTTGAAATTTTTCCATCAAAATCTCTTAACTCTCTCAACTCAATAGGTAAAAATGTATGATAAGAATTATAAGTATTTATATGATTTTTTAGTTGATTTAATATATCCTCAGTAGGAGCGAGAATTAAGATATTATTTTTTGCTATTTTATTTTTTTGCATAAGAAGATGTAAAATTTCTATTAGTTTTATCATTACTAAACTTTTTCCACTTCCTGTTGCCATCCAAAAACTACATCTATTTACTAATTCTTTAAACTCAATTTCTTTTTGTTTTTTATTTAATAACAATTCACTTAAATTACTATCTCCTATTTCTATATCATTTAGTTTTAGATTATCATCATTTATATTATACTCTTTATAGAGATTGTAAATTTTTTCTTTGTTAAACTCTTTATTTTCATAAGCTAAATTCAAAAATTTACTTACATTTTCAAGAGCTTTTAATTGATAATCAAATAGTTTTATATTATGTGAAAAACTATCATCTATTTTCAAATCAATATCTATTAAATTTTCATTTATAATTCTTTCAAGCATCTCTAACTCCAATAAATCAATGATTTTAACTCAGGATAGTTTTCAAAAGTTAAATCATTCAAATCAATTTCTCTATTTTCTAAAACAATTTTATTTTTTGTTATTTTTATAATTTTCTCTCCTATTAAATTAGAGATAGTCTCAGCAATATCTATATTTGGATATAATTTTTCAAAGGCATAAAAAAGTTTTTCATTCTCAAAATCAATATCCGTAGCATAGCTCATTTTAGGAGATATATCTAAATTATCTTTATATTTTGCTTTTTTTAGAATATCTTCAAATTGTTCGAGTTCGTAATATTTGAAAAACAATGAATTACCATCTCTATCTTGTGGCATTCCTTGTTTATAATTTAATGAAACACATAATTTTTTAATTCTTGGTAAAATCACATTATAAAAATGTTCTCCCATCTCAATTAGTAAAAATTTCCTGCTACCCTTATCATCTTTATTAAGTCTAATAACAGCATCAGCCGTTGTTCCGCTACCTGCAAAAAAGTCTAATACAAAAATGTTTTTTTCTTTCATACTTAAAAATTGCATTATAGTGTAAAAACTTTTTGGTGTTTCAAATAATTTCCCATTTAATAGATTTTTTAAATATTCGCTACCATATTCAGGATTAGCATATTTGTTATCTTTCAATAAAGTTTTTGGAATTTCAACATCAAATACTGGAGTATAAATATTTCCATTTTTTATTATATAACTATCCTTTTCTTCTTTTATCCTGTCGAATGTTCTTTGCCATACAAGTTTTTCTCCTGTGTTTGATAAAGGTAAAACAAAGCTATAGCCTTTTTCTTCATATTTTTGTTTTAATTTTTCTAAAAACTCATCATCAAATTTATTATTCTTTTTATTATAAATCAACTTATATTCTTCTTTTTTAATCATATATATTCTATTATCTTTTAATAAAATGGGAAAAAATCTATTTGGACGTTCTTCTCTTCTCGAATTAGTTCCTGTTCTTTTTAGAGGAGATGGAGTAGAATTTCTTAATTTTTTCATAAAAATTTTATTTACTTTTTGTTTGTCTCTTATATGAAAAATAGTAAATTCATTAGTTTTAGAAATTTTATCTGATACTCTACCTTGTGGATTTGCTTCTATTGTAAAAGTTGTAACATAATTATTTATGTCAAATATATCATCTATTAATTTTATTAAATATCTGATTTCAAAATCGTCAATAGCTACTAAGTTAAAACCATCTTTTTTCAAAAACTCTTTAGCAATAGATATTCTATTTTCCATTAAAGTGAGCCAAGTAGAATGTTTAAAATTATTAATATAAATTATTTCGCTAGACGGTGCATTATATGGTGGGTCAATATAGATTAAGTCAATTTGATTTTTAAATTTAGGAAGTAATGTGTTTAATGCTTGAAAATTTTCACTTTTTATTAATCTTCCATCAAGTTCATTATCAAGATTATCAATTTTTTCAAGTAAATTAATTTCAATATCTTTGAAATACTTTGTATCAAAAGGCAAAAACTTATATTTTTCATCATTGATTTTAGAAATATCAAAATCCTCATCAACTAATTTTAATTCTTTCCATTCTTCAATTTGATTTTTTATCCCTTCATGTGAAAGGAATTTATCTAAAACACCATATTTTTCTAATCTATCTTTTGTAATTACATAGTTTGAATTAAGGGCAAATCTTGGTTTTAGCCATATAGATTTTAATTCATCTTCAAAGTCAGCAATTTTATCAATTAATTCATAAGCTATTTTTTTTATTTCTCTTATTTCATCTAATCTATTTTGATTAAAAATTGTTTCAATATCATTAGCTAAATAATCATAAATCCACAAATCAAACTGCTCTTTTAAAAAATTTCTTGCATCTTTATGAATGAAATAATCAACTTGGATTTGTTTATTGTAGGTTTTGAAGGCTTTGTTTAATATTTCTTCATCAATATCAACTAATTTTTCAATATCATTATAATTTTTAAGAGTTAGAATTATTTCTAACTCTTTTAGTAGTGTATTGTTTGACTCTGATTTGATAATCATTTCAAATTTATCTGATATTTTTCCTTTGCTTTTAAATTTTTTTATATTCTTGAATACAAAGTTTTCAGTGATTTTAATATTTTTATATTTATCAAAATTATTTAATATTTCAATTCTTGCTTTTTTGACATCATTTTCACCAGTTATTATTTTTAGTTCATCATACTTTTGATTAGTTTTATATCTAACTAAAAATGTAAATTTATTATCTTTTTCACTATAATCACTAAATAAAAATTCAATCTCTTTTTTTTCATTTCCAAATCTACTCCCTAGCATTGTAGCATCAAAATAAAATTTAACATCATCTACTTCAATCTCTAAATTTTCATAAACTTTTTGTGATTTTATATAATATAAATCTCTTGTTTTATAAAATAACTCTACATCTTTATTTGAAATCCTTGCATATCTCTTTTGCCATTTTGGAGTATTTGCAAAAAATAAACTTCCGCTTTCATTAAAATAGCTCTTAAAAAAGGTATATAATCTATCATAAACTGCCTCACCTAAATTATCCATTTTCTCTTCTAATTCTTCTTTAAACTTATTGAAATATTGCGATTTCAAATCTAAAAGATTACTAATCCCACTATCACCTTTTACTCTTGCACCTATAAATAAATCCTCTAATAATCCAAAAAATTTCTGTTTCATATTTATCCTTTCATAAAAATTCTAATCTAACTTCATCTATTGCTATACCTAATTTGTTAAGTTCATCTTTGTAGGTATTGATTTGGTCTTGATATTTTTCACTCTCTTTTCCTGTTTTAAAATCGACTAAAATCCATTTATTATCGTATTTATAAATTAAATCTACTCTTTTTTCTTCATTATTATAAACATAAGGCATCTCAAAAATTACATCATCTGCTTTTTTCAATTCTTTGTAAGTTTGAGAGTTTTTAAAGTTATTGATTTTTTCTTTTATTATGTCTAATTTATCAAACAATGCATATTTAAAAATGATTTTTTCTATATTCTTATCACTTAAATCATCATAAAAATATTCAATTATTTCGTGAATTGCTTCACCTAATATTGAATTTTCATTTTTTGAAGAGAAATCTTTTTTTTCTGTTTTCATTTGAAAAATAGAATTTTCTATAATTTCAAACTTTTTTTTTATATCTTCTGATTTTGCTTCTAAATTTTCGCTATATACTACTTCATAATCTTTTATTCTCTCAAAATTAGTTACTCCTAATCCATTTAGAATCATCTCTATATAGCTATTTTTTGGAATTTTATTATTTTTTATATTATATGAAGATATCAAAATTTTATGTTTAGGTCTTGTTAATGCTACATAAAGAAGTCTTTTTTTCTCTTCTATATGTTTTAGTTTTGAGATTTCAGATACAACTCTATAAGCAAGTGGACTATAATCATCAAGTTTAAATCCAACTAAAAATTTTTCATCACTATTAATGCTAAATTTTTCATATTTTATCATTTCTGATGTTGATTGTTTTAATAAACTTTTATCACTATTTACTAAAATTACCATAGGATAATCAAGCCCTTTTGTGTAATGAATAGAAGAGAGTTCTATTGAATTTGCAGTTTTACTTTCATAATAAGCCTCTTCTTTGTTTGCATTTAAGATATTTTCTTCTAATATTGAGACAATTTTTTCTAAATCATTCCCCCACTCATTTTCAAGCAATATAACTTCTCTTATAAGTTCTTCAATATTTGCTAATGCTAATTCATAGTTTTCATAAGTTAAATATGCTCCACTTTTATTAAAAAGTTCTCTTATAGTTTTATGAATATTTTCTTTTTTATACTTATCTAAAAAGTTAAATTCAATTTTTTTTCCTAAATTTTCAAAATACTTCTTTATTTCTTCTTCTTTGAAATGTAAGATATTGCTTTTCATAGCACCTGTAAGGTAGTATATATTTTGAGTAGTATTAAGTTTACCTTTTAGGGTATATGCTTTTAAGCAAAAAAATATATCTTTAATTTCATCTTTTTGCCAAAAGCCATTACCACCATTTACCTTACACTCGATACCATATCTATTTAGAGCTTCTTTAAATTCATTCATTTTTGTTTTTGAATCAAACAAAATTCCTATTGCTTTTTGATTTTTATCGATATACTCTTTTATTTTATTATCTCTTTTGCCTTCAATTATCTCTTTTATATATTTTGCAACATTTTCAGCTTCACTCTCTTCATCTTTTGTAACTAAAAATCCAATACTTCCATCTTCATTTGATTTTGAATTAAGAGGAGTATATGTAGCACAAAAGTTAGTATCAATTTTGTAATCATTTGTGAAGATTTTTGCAAATATTTTATTTACAAAATTAATTATTTCTCTATCACTTCTATAATTATCACTCATTGTTTTTACTTGTAGCTTTTTGCAAGCCTTTTTAAATACTTCTATCTCTCCACCTTGAAATGCATAAATTGATTGTTTTTCATCTCCTACTATAAATAGATTGTTTTTTGCTATTTTTTTAACTATATTAAATTGAGTTTCATTTGTATCTTGAAATTCATCTACCATTACATATTTGTAATCTAAATCTATCTTATCTAATATTTCATCAGCTTTGTGGATAATTAAATCAAAATCTATCATTAAGTTTTCTTCTAATTTAGAAAGATACTTCTTATATACTTCTTCTAAAATTTTTTTATAAGAATTTAGTATTGATATAAAAAGTTCTTCTTTTTCTTTATCAAAAGCAAACTTATCAAAATCAAAATTATCTTTTAATATTCTTAAATTAGCATATTTTTCTTTGTGAGTATTTTTTCTATAATCTAATTTTTCTCCAATTTTCTCTTCTATAAATAGATTAAATTCTAAAACATCTTCAAAACTATATAATTTATCAAAATATTCTCTTAATCCTTCTATTTCCTCATTTGCATTGTCTATAAGTTTATCATCTATACTAAATAAAATTTTAATAATCTTTTTTAACTCATCTAAATCAATAATAACTCTATCAAAATAGTCTCTAAATTTTTTGCTAAATACATACTTTTTAATAAACTCTTTTGTTTTAAAAAGTGATAAATATTTAGAAACATCTAAAATATCACTCTCAAACTTACTATCATTTAATACTTCATACATCGCTTCTTCAAAAAAAGCCTCTCTTTCTAAATCATTTGCAACTTTCAATGAAGAGTTAAAACCTATAAAATCCCCATATCTTTTAACAATATCAAAACAAAATCCGTGAATTGTAGTAATTATTGCTTCATCTATTTTACTTAGTGCTTGTTTTAATCTTTCTTTGACATATTGTTTTGTGGATTCATCTAAATTAGAAAAAGAGCTTTTAATTGAGTTATAATCACTATCATTTTTATCTAAATTATCAAATTCAACTATTTTTTGCATTAAATTAAAGATTCTTTCTTTCATCTCTAAACTTGCAGCTTCTGTAAATGTAATAGTTACTATTTTATTAATATCAGCTTCTTTTAATTTATCACTTCCCTTAGCATCTTCAAAAAAATCAAATCCTAAATAAGCATTAATATATCTTCTACTAAGTGTATAAGTTTTACCACTACCAGCCCCAGCACTTATTGCAAAAGAGTTTTGAATAGAAAAGTTACTCATTTTCATACCTTTTACATATCAATTTAAATTCGCACCACTCACAAACTTCCTCATCACTATTATCATAAATAAAATAACCTTGAGAAATTTTTTCTTTTATCTCTTTTACTTTTGATTTTAATTTTTTTTCATATTCAGGATTATAGCAAGCATATTGAGGCTTTTTTCTTTTTATTTCTGGCTTATCACACTCTTTTAGAGTAGCAAATTTAAGCTTTTCTGGTTTAAATGTAAGAAGAGAAGCAGTTACTGGTTTTTTGTATTTTTGTTTTGCATAAATAGCATATATTCCAAGCTGTAAATCTTTTAGATTTTGAATTTCTTCTATTTTTTTATAGTCTAAATTTTCTTTTTTAGAACTTTTATAATCAATAATTTCAACTTCTTCATTTATATCTATTCTATCGATATAACCTTTTAGAAAATAATTATCTTCATTTGCTATATTTAAATCTTCATCTAAATAAAACTCAACCTCAGTTAGTGAATTTTTAATATCTTCTTCTTTTAAATATTCTATAAATTTTTCAATTAAATCAATAAGTTCAACTTCATATAATTTTTTAAAAATAGTCTCATTTAATTCTATCTCTTCTAGAGCTTTTTGTTTATAATAGTCTATATCTTTTAAATTTGGATAATCTTTTACAATAAGCTCAAATGCTTTATGCATAATTGTGCCTTTATCTGTGGGAATACCAATTCTCATATATTCATAACCTTTATAATATATTTATAAGAAACCAAAGATTTAATTTGCTCACTTGTATATGAAAGTAAAATTTCTTCAACTTTTTTTCTAATTCTTCTATTGTTTTAAATATTATATTTTTTAAAAATTTCTTTATATCTTCAAATCTTCTCTCTTGTGGATTTAACTCTGGCGAATATGGAGGAAGATATTCAACTTTTATATTTTTTGGAATATCAAGTTTTTTAGATTTATGAAAATTCGCATTATCCATTATTAAAACTATATTATCATTTCTAAATTTTTCACTTAAGTTTTTTAAATATTCATTAAAACAAATACTATCTAAATGTAACATATACATTGAAAAATCTTCTCCACTTTTTATATCTGTTGCTTGATATAAATAAAAATATTCATATTTCTGTTGATATGATATTATTGGCTTTATTCCTTTTGCTGTCCATTTCCTTCCTACATCTGTTATCAACCCAAATCTACTCTCATCATAAAACATTATTCTTGCATTTGGATTATTCTCTACTATTTCTTTAATTCTTCTCTCTTTAAACTCTTTTACTTTATTCTCATCTTTATTAATATTTGAAGGTCTGCCCTTTTTTTTAATACCTAATTTCTTGCACCAATAACTTATTGTTTTTATTGATAATTCTTTGTTATATTCCTTCTTTATCCATTCTTGCATTGATTTTAGACTATCAAACCCTTCTTTTGCTTTTTCTTTGAATTTCTCAAACTCTTCTTTATTTAATCTTGGTATTCTCCCTTTATAATTAAGTTTTAAATTCTCTATTCCTCCTCTTCTGTATAATCCCCAATATTTCTTTACTGATTGTATGCTTATATCCAACTTCTCACTTACATCTTTTAATTGAATATTTGGGGTTTTCTTTAATAGATAAATAACTTTTATTCTTTTGTAAATTCTCTCATCTTTCTCTTTTCTTAACAACTCCTCCAACTCTTCTACACTCTCTTTTATTAATTCTTTATATTTTACTACTCTCATAAAGTTATTATATCATAAGTTCTTAGGTATTTTGGAATTGGTATTAGAATCTTCTTTTTTGAACTTTTTATATTCTGTCAAAATTTTTGACTCATTTATCATTTTCTACAACCTTTTTAAAACAAAAAAATAGCTTACACTTTAGCTTACACATTATACGAAAAGTTTCAGAAAGTTACAAGTTTACTAAAAAAGTTAAAAGGATTACAAAAATAAGAAAGAATAGCGACTTTTAGGGAATTTTGTGAAGTTTTTTAAACTTTATAGTTTTTACAAAAAGTAACATTATTTTTATAAGTTGGTTCTCCAACAATACCAACTTTCATAAATTTCCTTTTTTATGAAATTATAGCCAAAAAGAGGCTAAAGAGATTTAAGAAGTGTTACAATTGTATCAACACCAAATCCACTAGCCCCATATGGATTACATCCCCACTCTTTCTCAACAAATGCAGGACCTGCTATATCAAAATGAGTCCACTTATCTTTATTTTCTTTTTCAATAAACTCACTTAAAAAGAGCCCCGCCGTTAAAGCACCCCCATATCTTGTAGAAGAAATATTACAAATATCTGCAACATTACTTTTTAAAAGCTTTGGCAAATATTTGTTAAATGGTAAGTACGCAAAATGTTCACCTCTTTTTTCTCCAACTTCTATTACTTTTTGAATTGTATCTGTATTAAATCCCATAATACCTGCTGTGTATTCTCCAAGTCCTACTACACAAGCACCAGTTAAAGTTGCAAAATCCATTATATAATCAAAATCTTTTATATTTTCCTGTGCATAACATAAACAATCAGCTAATACTAGTCTACCTTCTGCATCTGTATTTCTTACTTCTATTGTTTTCCCATTTTTAGCTTTTAGTACATCATCTGGTTTATATGCATTACCACCTATCATGTTTTCAGCTGCACCTAAAATTGCATGAACTTCAATATCAAGTCCTAATTCACTGATTGCTTTTATTATCCCAAGGACTGTTACGGCACCTGATTTATCACTCTTCATAGTAACCATAAATTCACTAGGTTTAAGGCTAAGCCCTCCAGAATCATAACAAAGCCCTTTACCTACTAATACAATTTTTCTTTTTGGTTTTTTAGGTTTGTATGTAAGATGAATGAGCCTTGGAGGATTATTACTAGCTTTACCTACACTATAAAAAGCATGATATCCATTCTTATAAAGATATTTTTCATCATATACTTTGCATTTAAGTTTATTTTCTTTTGCAACTTCCTCAGCTATTGAAGCTAATCTCTTAGGAGTGATTTCATCTGGTATTGAGTTTATAATATCTCTTACAAAATTGATAGCATTTGCTCTAACTTTGGCTTCTTGAATTATCTTATCAAAATCTCTTTTTGAATTTATAGCAATCACTTTTATAGGATGTTTAGCTTTAGTTGTTTTATATTTATCAAACTCATAGTCACCTAGTATAAACCCTTCAAAAAAACTTATAAGTAAATCTTTATTTTTAGTATTTGGTGGTGTAACCTCAACACTTTCAAATTTATACTTTTTAAGTGCTTTAATAATACTTGCAGTAGCAATTTTTAAATTTTCTGAGTCTATTTTATCAATTCCTACATAAATTCTTTTTTTTTCAGGTAAAACTAATACTTCCCCATCTTTTCCTTCAAATCCATACTCTTCAAACTTTTTCTTGCCATTTACAACTATTTCAGCTTTAATTTGACCTTTTCCTTTAATAAATTCCATTTAACCCTCCTCTTTTTTATTTATATACCATAAAATACCCCAAAGCATTGCAACAAATAAAACCCCAAAATACCAATGTTCTTTAAACCATTTAAGAATATTTAAAAGTTCTTCTCCAAAATAGTAAGATGGAATTATTGTAATACTAGCCCAGATAAAAGCACTAATTAAATTAATAATAGCATATTTTTTTGGATCATATCCGCTAACTCCAATAGCCATTGGAATAATAGTTCTCATTCCATAAATAAATCTTTGAATAAAAATAACCCATGCACCATATTTTCTAAGTAATAACCTTGCTTTTGCAAACTTTCTTCTATGAGCTTTTAACTCTTCTAAAACCCACTTTTTATTAAATCTTCCGAGATAAAAGTAAATCTGATCGCCTATAAACCCACCAAGTGCTGCGACAAGTATAGATAAACCTACATTCATATCACCAGTATGAGATAAAATACCAGCCATTACAAGACCGGTTTCTCCCTCCATTATTGACCAAATAAAAAGAATAACATATCCATACTCTTTTAATAAATTTATTAAATTTTCTTCTGAAAAAAAGTCTTTAATTGAATGTAAGTCAAAACTATATAAAAAAGTAGCAAATACAATAAATAAAATTAACCAATTTTTCATAATACCTCTTTTTGTATATCATTTACAAACTTTTTATAATTATTTAATATTTCATCTAAATATTCTCTTTTTTTAAAATTTACATTATTAATTTTTTCTAAAGGGAATGTATTTAATCTAAATAAAAAATCCTCCGTTTCAAAAATTAGCTTCACTTTTGCTTTTTCTAAATACTCTTTTAAATTATAATTTTCTCTTGTTTTCAAAAAATAAAAATCAGCAATATCTTTTTCCTCGTCTCTTCCCATAATTGCAGTAATTTTATTTACAAAAATATTTTCTTTAGAATCAATAACAAAACCATCTTTTTTTAAAAAATCTCCAAAATGTGGCTCAGAATGAGTATCTACAAAATCAACTTTTAAACCATTTATATATAAAAGTTTAAAAAATTGAGCATCTACTTCTAATTTGATATTAAATTTTTCTTTTAAACTGTTTATAATTTCTCTGATTTCATATGCAAAAAATTCATCAATACAAAAAAAATCTAAATCATCCGAATATCTAATGTCATAATAAAACCTGTGAAGTGCAGTTCCACCTGTTAAATAAAATGATTTTGTTGTTTTAAATACTTCATATAAAACCATATCTTGTAATTCATATAATTTTACATAATCCAACTAAGCTCCTTGATATCAGGCTGTTCATTAAAAAACAAATTTCTTAAAATTAAATATCTTTTTTCATGATATTTATTAAAAGGCCTATATTCATTCAAATATTTTTTTATCTCTTCATCGCTGAAATTTTGTTTTAACTTTTTATAATAATCTTTTTCATATTGCAAAATTTTAAAAAACAAAGTCTTTTTATCTTTTTCCTTATAATCATTCCAAAAAAGATGTTCCAAACCAAGCCTTTTTTAGTGGAATTGTAGCATATTTTGAAAAACTACTTAAAAGGCACTGACTAAATAAAGTGATACAACTGCTTTTTTTAGAAATAAAGGCGTTTAAAAAAGCATTTTGTTTGAGCGAAGCAAGTTATACCAATTCTAATATAGTCATAGTTTTTAAATAGAAGTATATGCTTTAATTGGTTGTATTTGATTAACTAAATTTTATTATACTGAAGTGTCTAAACATCTTGGAATTGGTATTAACTCTTCTTTTTGGAATAATATCACTTGCATTTGTAGGGTGTTATCATATTGGGATAGAAAAAGCAAAAATTAAACATATTAAGACATTAAAACACGGATACAAAGAAAAAAGTTATTTTATGTTTGGGTTAGAGTTTTTAAGTCAACTATTTTCTGATTTTTATTTTAATGCTAAAAAAATCAAAATTGTTTTTGACTTCTTTATATCAAAACTGACCAATACTTCCCCTAATCTCAAAGATTTAGAAAGAATTTTTTAAAAATGACGACTAGTGAGAAAATTTTTAAATATCATTAAAAAATCAAAACTTACCATAAGCAAAAATATTGTCCAATAAATATACCATATTATTTTATTAGAAGGCGGCCAAAATTTAATATTAGATTTATATGAAACAATTGTAAAAATAAGATATGCAAAAATAAATTTATGTAAAATAGCATTTAGCTATTTCTAATCAAAATGTAAAAGATTTTTTGCCTGCATCATATCCTTATCACCTCTACCTGAAAGGTTTACTATTATTAGTTTATTTTTTGTGTCTAATTTTTTAAGATATGCAACAGCGTGAGAACTTTCAAATGCGGGAATAATACCTTCTCTCTGACTTAACCATACAAAAGCATCAAGAGCTTCTTTATCAGTAATATAATCATATTTAACTCTTTCGTTTTCAAAATGATAAGCATGTTCTGGTCCAATTCCTGGATAATCAAGTCCTGCTGAGATTGAATGAGCTTCAAGAATTTGACCATCTTCATCTTGAAGTAAATAACTCATCTGTCCATGTAATACTCCAGGACTACCGGCATTTAGACTTGCTCCGTGTTTTCCGCTCTCAATCCCAAGTCCTCCTGCTTCAATTCCAATACACTGTACTCCCTCTTCTTCTAAAAAATGAGAAAAAATTCCCATTGCATTACTTCCACCACCAATACAAGCTATAACAAAGTCTGGAAGCCTTCCTTCTTTAGCTAAAATTTGTGCTTTTGCTTCATATCCGATAATTGCTTGAAAGTCTCTCACAAGCATAGGATAAGGATGCGGTCCTGCAACTGTTCCTATTACATAAAAAGTATCTCTAGCATTACTCACCCAATATCTTATAGCTTCATTCATTGCATCTTTAAGCGTTCTGCTACCGCTTTTTACCGAATGAACTTTTGCACCTAAAAGTTTCATTCTAAATACATTAAGTTCTTGCCGCTTTACATCTTTCTCACCCATAAATATTTCACACTCTAGCCCAAGTAAAGCTGCCGCAGTAGCAGTTGCAACCCCATGTTGGCCTGCACCTGTTTCTGCAATTACTCTTTTTTTACCCATTTTTTTAGCTAAAAGCACCTGTCCAATTGTATTATTTACTTTATGAGCTCCTGTATGATTTAAGTCTTCTCTTTTTAAATAAATTTTTGCATTAAGTTCTTCACTCAAATTTGGTGCAAAATAAAGTCCTGTAGGTCTTCCTATATATTCTTTATAATAATAATCCATTTCTTTCCAAAACTCTTTATCAAAACGAACATTTTTATAAAATTCTTCAAGCTCAAGCAGTACTGGCATTAAAGTTTCAGGAACAAACCTTCCCCCAAATTTTCCAAAATGTCCATTCTCATCAGGATCAAAGATAGGCTTTGGTATATACATATTTATCCTTTTAGTATGTAGTGAGTAGTAGGTATCGAATAGCAAAGTAAATTTAAAGCTACTAAATGCTGCCTACTACTTAATCAATATTTAACTAAACTATCTACCTCAACACCTAACTCTCTAATTTTATTAGCTCCATCAAGGAAAGTTAGTTCAATTAAAAATACTGCTGATTTTACTTCTACTCCAAGTTTTCTAACAAGTTTAATAGCAGCTTCAGCTGTCCCACCAGTTGCAATTAAATCATCAACTATTAAAACTTTTGGATTTTTGATATCTTTAAATGCATCAATATGAATTTCAATCTCATCAAATCCATATTCAAGAGAGTACTTTTCAGCTACAGTAGTATATGGAAGTTTTCCTTTTTTTCTAATTGGCACAAACCCTTTTTTTATTTTAGCTGCTATTGCCGCTCCAAAAATAAAACCTCTAGATTCAATTCCGCATATGAAATCCACATCTTTATATTTTTCACTAAAGTAGTCAATTATTTCAATAAAAAGCTCTCCCTTGTTTAAAACAGTTGTAATATCTTTAAAAACTATACCTTTTTTAGGATAATCTGGTATATCCCTTATAGCTGTTTTTACTTTATCAGCTAACATTTTAGCTCCTTTTAAAGAGGAGGAGAATTGAAGTTTTTAATTCTCCTTTCTCAATTTACTTTACTTTCTCAAGATATTCGCCGCTTCTTGTATCTACTTTAATTTTATCTCCTTCAACTATATGACAAGGCACAGTTACTACTGCCCCAGTTTCAAGTTTCGCAGGCTTTCTACAAGCACCACTTCTATCTCTATTACTTACCGGTTGAGTTTCAACTACTTCTAATTCAACTTGCATAGGAAGTTCAACCCCTATTACTTTACCATTGTGAAATAATATATCAACTTCCATACCTTCAAGTAAAAATCCTTTAGATTCTTCAAAAACTTTTACATCAACAGGTAACATCTCAAATGTTTCATTATCCATAAAATAGTAAATATCCCCTTCATTATATGAATATTGATATTTTCTTCTCTCAAGGTTTGGCTCATCTGCTTTATCACCTGCATGGAACGTTCTCTCTATTACTCTACCATCAATTAAATTTTTAAGTTTAGTTCTAACAAATGCTGCACCTTTTCCAGGTTTTATATGATGATATTCAATTATTTTATATGGAATTCCATCTAACTCAATATTTAGATATTTCTTCAAATCACTCATACTATATGACATTTCATCTCCTTTAATTAAATTAAAAGTTAAAAGTATAAAGTGAAAAGTATAGGATTTTTATTTTTTAAATTTTCCCTTTTAATTTTTCACTTTTCACTTATATTTCCGCATACCCTACACTAAGTGCTGCTTTTAGATTTTTAAGTTCAGTTAACACTTCATTGTTTACATCATTATCTACTATAATTACTGCCATTGCTTGATTTTCTTTGTTTCTACCAAGCCTAAAATCTGCAATATTAATATTATGTTTTGCTAAAGTCATACCAACTTCTCCGATAACTCCAGGTACATCAGTATTTTTAAAGAAAATCATTTTACCTTTTGGTTCAAACTCTAAATCAAATCCTTTAAACTCTATTACTCTTGGATGCTTTTCAAGCATAGTACCACTAATTGAGTACTCTCCATCATCGGTAATCACTTTTATATTTATAAGGTTTTTATACGTATCATTTTTGATTGACTTAATTTCAGTCTCAATTCCTTTTTCATTAGCTAAAAACTCTGCATTTACATAGTTTACATTATCTGTAATATTTTTAAGAAGTCCCACAAGTGTAAAAGTCAAAACTGACTTTTCTTCTTTTGAAATATCACCACTTAAAGCTACTTTTACTTTTTTGATTGGCTTATTTATAATTTGGCTTATAATATATCCCATTTTTTGAGACAATTCTAAATATTTTATAACCCACTCAGGAGTATTTGCAGTATTTATTGGAAGATTAAGTGCATTTGGATAACTAGACCCTCTCAATGCCTCAATTATAGCTTCAGCAGCTTGTACTGCTATTCTTTCTTGTGATTCACGAGTATTAGCCCCAATATGAGGTGTTACTGAAGTATTTTCTAGTTCAAAAAATGGATGGTCAGTTGCTGGTTCTTTATCAAAAACATCAATACCAAGCCAAGCAATTTTTCCAGACTTTAACCCCTCATATACATCTTTTTCATTGTATAGACCACCTCTTGCACAGTTAATAAGCACAACACCATCTTTCATTTTTTCAATCTCTTTTTTTGTAATCATATTAATAGTTTCTGGCGTTTTAGGAGTATGAATTGTAATAAAATCGCACTTAAGAATTTCGTCAAAATCAGTTGTATATTTACAACCAAGATCAGTTGCTTTGCTTGGGTCAATATACGGGTCATAAGCAATTACATCCATTTCAAGTGCTTTTGCTCTAATCCCTACACGACTACCGATATTACCAAAACCAATAATTCCAAGCTTTTTACCGGCTAGTTCAATACCAAGCCATTTTTCTCTATTCCACTCATGCTCTTTTTTTAAGTTCCATACAGCATTTGTAAAACTTCTAGCTGCTGCAAATAAATGAGCCATAGTAAGTTCAACTGCTGCTAAAGTGTTAGCAGTAGGTACATTCATTACAATTATTCCTCTCTTAGAACAACCTTCAATATCAACATTATCTACACCAACACCAGCTCTTACTATTGCTTTTAATTTTTTTGCATGAGCTAAAAATTTGCTATTTATTGGAGTTGGACTTCTTGTAATTACACCATCTGCATCTTCTATAATATTAAGTAATTCATCTTTTGGAGTTTTACTTGCATCAACAAGCTCAATATCTTTAGCACTTTGTAGTATTTTCATTCCAGCTTCATGAATTGGATCACATACAACTACTTTCATCTAAATCCTTTTTTTAATTTTTTGAATTTCTACATTAAAATTATACTCTTTAAATAAATTTAAAACACTTTCTGCTTCAGTTAAACTTTTAAAAAGAATATAAACTTTTATTCCTTTTTTTTCTTCTATCATAGAATAGACTAAATCATTATTATTAAGCAATGCTTTTAAGTTAAAAAGTTCAAATCTATCTTTAACTTTTAAAATAACTCTATAAAGAATAATATTTTTAAAATTTCTAAAATCAACTCTCATATACATTACTCTTGCCGGAAAATTATAAACAACAGGTGTTTTTATTTCCGGCTTTTTTATTTCTCTTAGTTTTTCTTCAGTTCCTTTAATAGTAAATTTATTTGGAGTTGAAATTTTAACATAAACAATCCCTAAAATTACAACCACTAAAAAAGTTAATATCCAAATAAAAATTTTCATTCTGCAAGTTTAATTCTATCACCATTCATTTCAATAATTTTACCTACAAACTCATCTCCTATATTATAATCTTTTTGATAATCCTCTTTTCTTACAAGAGCTTCAATATCTCCTAAATCTATAAACATACCAAAATCTGTAATATATTTAACTTTTCCTTTTACATCATCTCCAATATTATGACTTTTAGTAAATGCTTCATAAGGATTTGGAATTGCATCTTTTCTTGATACTATAACTTTATTTTCATCTGGTGAAATAGTAATTACTTTAAATTTTAATTTATCACCGATATTAAAAATTTCATTAGCTTTTTCCCCCTTTTTAAATGAAGCAAATTTATTTGGCATCAATACACTTATCCCATCTACTTCTACAAATGCCCCAACATTTATAAACTTAGTAATAACTCCTTCAACTATATCTCCAACTTTATATTTCTCTGCAAAAATAGTAGCGGGTTTTGTTAAAAGATTTTTTCTTGTAACTCTAAGCTTTTCTTCTTCAGGATTAATTTCTACTATTTCTACTTCAATTTCTTGACCTAAAGTCAAATCATTAATTCCATCCCAATTTATTTCACTAATATGTAAAAACCCTTCAACTCCATTACCTAAATCAACAAATGCACCATAATCTGTTATATGAGAAACAGTTACCTTTACTCTATCACCCGGGTTTAAGTTTTTTACTTCATCCCATGGATTTGGAAGAGCTTTTTTTATTGAAAAAACTCTTCTATCAGGATCAATCAAAATAACTTTTATTTCATCACCTTCATCAAAATATTTTTTATGATCAATTTTTTTATAAAAAATCTCATCTTTTGGAACAAATCCACTAATACCATCAACATCTATTACAAGCCCACTTGGTTTTACTTTTATAACTTTTGAAGAAACTTCTTTATCTTTAAGTTTCTCAATTTTTTCTTTAACTTCATTTAAATAAGCTTTTCTATCAACTACAACAGAATTTTGTTTAAATTCTTTTACTTTGGCTTTAATATTTTTACCAATAACACTTTCATCTTCTTTTAAACCACTTAAACTTTTTGGAAGAAAAAACTCAACTCCTTGCTTTTTGCCTACAAATCCACCTTTTATAATTTTTTCAATTTGAAATTCAACTACATCACCAATATTTAAATTATTCATGTTACATCCTTTATCTTTGAGATTATTTTTTCTACAAGCCATTCAGGCGTTGAAGCCCCTGCACTTACACCACAAGTCTTTTTATTTATAAACCATTTTGGGTCTATTTCATTTTCATTTTCGATTAAATAACTTTCTGCATACTCTTTTGCTATATTATAAAGTTGTTTTGTATTAGAAGAGTTTTTACCCCCAATGATTATCATAATATCCACTTCCATACTTAGTTCTTTTACTGCATCTTGATTTTCAAAAGTTGCATTACATATAGTATTAAACACTCTTACTTCTTTGTAGTTTTTTATAAGAAAGTTTACAATATTTAAATAGTCTTGAATTTTTCTTGTAGTTTGAGCAATAGTAATTATTTTATCTTTTAATTTAATATTTTTAAGCTCTTCTACTGACAAAACAACAAATACTCTATCATGAACTGAATAACTCATAACACCTTGTATTTCAGGATGTGATTTATCTCCATAAATCACTACATCATATCCCTCTTTACTCATCTCTTCTACAATTTCTTGAGGTTTTTTTACAAAAGGACATGTTGCGTCAATAACTTCTACATTTTTTTGTTTTAATTTTTCTAATTTATCTTTTGGAATTCCGTGAGTTCTAACAATTACTCTTTTTATGTTGTCATCAATTTCATCAATTGAATTTATATATTTAACATTATAATTTTTTGCAAGTCTCTCTATTTCAAGAGGATTATGAATAAGAGGGCCAAGAGTTACAGCGTTTTTGGAATTTTCTGCTATCTCAACTGCTCTTTTTACACCAAAACAAAAACCATAACTTTTTGCTTTTTTAATTAGCATCTATTATCCTAAATTCTGATATTTTCTTAAAAAGCTCAAAAAAACGCGGAAATGATGTATAAATACTCTGAGCTTCATTTACTTCCATTCCACACAACATTCCAAGTACCGCAAAACTCATAGCAATTCTATGATCTCCAAAAGAATCAATATTCGCTTTTTTAGGAGTACCACCTATTATTTCAAATCCATCTTCTAATTCTTTTGACACAATTCCACATTTTTTTAAATTTTCTACTACTGCTTTTATTCTATCTGACTCTTTTACTCTAAGTTCTTTTGCATTTTGTACAATACTTTTTCCATTTGCAACTGCCATAGCCATTGCAAGGGCTGGTATTTCATCAATAAGCCAAGGAATATTATCACTAACTTTAATTCCTTTTAACTCTTTTCCTTTTACAATAATATCTCCAACTGGCTCATATTTGTCTTCTTTTAAAATATATTCGACATTAGCTCCCATTTTTTCTAACACTTTATAAGCTTCAATTCTTGTAGGGTTAAGCGTGACATTTTTTATAATTGCTGTTGAATTTGTTATAGCTGCTGCTACTGCAAAGAAAAAGGCAGAACTTGGGTCATTTGGTACTTCAAATTTTAAAGGATTAAGTCTTTTTTTTAAAGGATTTATTTCAACTTTCCACTTTCCATTTTCCATTTCACATTTAAGATCTGCTCCCATCCCTTTAAGCATTCTCTCAGTATGATCGCGACTTAAAAACGGTTCCTCATAAAAAGAAATTCCATCACCATTTAGTCCTGCTAATATTAATGCTGATTTTACTTGGGCTGAAGCAATTTTACTTTTAAAATTAAATGATTTAAGTTTACCTCCTCTAATTGCAAGTGGAGCTAAATTTCCTTTATCTCTTCCATCAATTTTAGCTCCTATTGCTTTAAGAGGCTCTGATACTCTAGCCATAGGACGGCGTCTTAGATATTTATCTCCTGTTAGTACAAAAAATCCTTGAGTACCCGCTAAAAGTCCCATATAAATTCTAATAGTAGTACCTGAATTTCCACAATACAAAACATCACTTGCTTCTTTTAAATTTTCAGGAGCTTTTATTTTAATAATATCACCATCGTCAATTACTTCTGCTCCTAGAGCTTTTGCAATCTCAAGAGAATTTAGCGTATCTTCTGCTCTTAAATAATTTTTTATTTCATTTTCTCCTTCTGTTAAAAGAGAAAAAATTGCACATCTATGCGAAATTGACTTATCCGCATCAACCACAAACTCTTCACTAAACCGTTTACCACCTAAAACCTCTATTCTCATCTAAGACTAATCCCTTTCTCTTCTAAAGATGCTAAAATTTGTTCCATTATAGCATTTATCTCATCTTCTTGTAAAGTTTTATTTGCCTGAAGAATAAATCTAATCGTAATAGAGTTACTATCACCTAAATCATAAATGTCAATAGGATAAAAATCAACCAACTCTTTAATTTTAAGCGAATGAATTTTCTCAAAAATTTCTTTATATGTCATTTCTTTGTTAACTACTAAACTAAGGTCTCTTGTAACTTTTTGAAATTTATTAATTTCTTTTGCTTTAATAGAGACTTTTTTTAATTTATCTAAATCAATTTCAGCAAAATAAGTATCATCTATATCAAAATCTTTTGCAATTTTTGGATGAAGCTTCGCAACAACTCCTATTTCTACTCCATCTTTAATAATTTTAGCATTTTGATATGGATGGGCTATTGGATGAAAATCATTTTCTCTTAAAGTTATCTCTCCAAAAATTTGAGATAGTTTATCTACAATAAATTTAAAGTCAACTTTGTTTGGTTTTCCATGATTACTAACATTCTCATAATCAGCTAGACCATTTATAACAAATGCAATTTTTTGTACCTCTTTTCTATCTTTATTATAAACACTTCCACTACTAAATAAATAAATTCTTTTGTACCCATTTGCTCTATTTTTTGTAATATCTTCTAAAAGCTGTAAAACAAGAGTTGAACGTAATGTATCTAATTCTTTTGCAATAGGGTTTATTAAATCAAGATGATCATCAACTACTTCAAATCCATATTTTTTAAGTCTACTTTTATCATCAAAAACAAAATGTATAGTCTCATAAAAACCATTAGCAACTGCTTTTAACTTTATCTCATTTAAAAAGTTTATTTTATCTATTACATTATTTGTTCTATTAGCTTCAACAAATTCAAGAGATTTACTTGGAATTTTATCAATACCATAAATTCTCAAAATCTCTTCTGCAATGTCTTGAATATTTTCAATATCGCTTCTAAAGCTAGGGACTTTTACTTTTACACTATCTTCATTTATACTTGTGATTTCAAATCTAAGTTTTTTAAGAATTTCAACAATTGATTTTTCATCAATTTCATATCCAATTATATTTTGGATTTCTTTCACATTTACATCAATAATTCTTTGAGGAATTTCATTTGACATATCTATATCACCGCTAAATACTGGTAAATTTATTTCTTCTAAGAAATAATTTATTCCAAACTCTAAATCAGTTTCACTACCTCTACTTGCTCTAAAAAAGTACTCATCAGTTTTTAAACTTTTTAAAAACACAATTTCACTTACATATTTAGGGTCTATGTAATTTGCATTTATTATATATTTACCATTCTCTTCTACATTTATTTCATTATTAATACCAACATAATATTTACCATAACATTTAAAAATATCTATACCATCTTCATGTGTTAACTCACACTCTCCAATATTTCCTGCAACTAATAAAACTCCTGTAGCATGCATTGCATATTTTACATATGAATCAACTATATTTTTTGATTCAACTTCTATTAAAGCTAGTCTATAATCAATTTTTAGTTTTCTATTAATTTTTCCTTCAAATGCTCTAATCAAATGAGAAGATTTTTTAGCTTCGTTTTTTTCTACTTTTACAACTCTACCAATACCTTCTTGAAGTTCTTCTATTTCAAACTCAGGAGTCTTTAAATCTCTATTAAGTCCTGCACTAAGTTCTCTTGCAATACCTCTTATACTAAAACAATCTCCCCTATTTGCAGTGACTCCAAGTTCAATTACTTCATCATTTAAGTATTTACCTGCATACTCCCCAATTTTAAGCTCTCCCAAACTATCATCCATTACTAAAATTCCATCATGAAAATCAGGAAGCCCAATCTCGCGAGCTGCACATATCATACCAAAACTCTCAACACCTCTTAGTTTTGCTTTTTTAATTTTAAACTCCCCTGGAAGCAGAGCACCTATTTTTGCTACTGGTACAAACTGACCAGCTGCTACATTACTTGCACCGCAAACTATTTGAAGTTCTTCATCTCCTACATTTACTTTACATACATTAAGTTTATCAGCATTTGGATGTTTTACACATTCAATTACTTCCCCAATTACTACGTTTTGAGGAACTTCTATTTTTTTATATCCTTCAACTTCTTGACCAATTCTATTTAAAGTATTAATTATTTCCTCTGTAGAAACTCCATCTAAGTCAATAAATTCTTCAAGCCATCTTCTTGTCACTATCATTTGAACTGCTCCATAAGTCTAATATCTCCTTCATACATACTTCTAAGATCCCCTATGCTATTTAAAAGCATTGCAAATCTTTCAACACCAAGACCAAATGCATACCCACTAACATCCTTAAATCCCACAGCTTTAAATACATTAGAATCAACTACTCCACATCCAAGAACTTCAAGCCATCCTGTATGTGAACACACTCTACATCCTTTTCCACCGCAAAAAATACAACTAATATCAACCTCAGCACTTGGCTCTGTAAATGGAAAGAAACTTGGTCTAAATCTAACTTCAACATCTCCGAACATATGTATTAAGAAACTTTCAAGTATAAATTTTAAATTTGCAAAACTAACTTTTCCTTTGCTATCTACAACAAGTCCTTCTACTTGATGAAACATAGGAGTGTGAGTTAAGTCATAATCTCTTCTGAAAACAGCTCCTGGACTTATCATACGAATAGGAGGTTTTTGTTTCATCATTGTTCTAATTTGAACTGGAGATGTATGAGTTCTAAGTAATGTTCCATCTTTGAAATAAAAAGTATCTTGCATATCACGCGCAGGATGATATTTTGGAAGGTTTAGTGCTTCAAAATTATGAAAATCATCCTCTACAAGAGGACCAGTTTCAACAGAAAAGTTCATTTTCGTGAAAAAGTCTATAATTTTATTCATTGTATCAGTTATAGGATGAATAGCACCAGTTGGTTTTGGATTAAAGAGTGTTACATCAATTCTTTCAAGTTTTAATTTTTCTTCAAGAAGTTTTTCTTCTAATTCTACTTTTTTTTCAGCTATAAGCTTTGTAGCTTTTTCTTTTAATTCATTTAGCTCTTTTGCGACTTTTTTCTTTTCTTCAGGAGCTAAATTTTTAAGTTCTTTAAATTTTTGAGTAATAACACCATTTCTTCCAAGAAGTTTTACTCTAATCTTTTCAAGCTCATCTAAATTAAGAGCATTTTTAATTTCGCTTAAATCCACCAAAACTCCTTAAAATTTTTGGATATAATACCAAAAAAAAAGGAGCCTTTCAATGGAATGTATCTTTTGTAAAATAGTAAAAGGGGAAATACCTTCTAAAAAAGTTTTAGAAAATGACAAGTTTTTAGCTTTTTATGATATAAATCCTGTTGCACCAATACATGTATTAATAATACCAAAAGAACATACTGAAAAATTTAGTGATACTCCAAATGAAATATTTAACGAAATGGCAGAATTTATTAAAAATGTTGCAAAAGAATTAAATATCACTGATTATAGACTAATTACAAACAATGGTAAAGCTGCTGGACAAGAAGTATTTCATTTACATATCCACATGGTAGCAAATCCTGACGGTAAATTAAAATGGCCAAAACTAGTATAAATGAACAATGAAAAGTGAAAAATTAAATTAATACTTTAACTTTATACTTTTAACTTTTCACTATTAACTTATAAGGAGACATCTTGAAATATGTAGGAGCTCATGTAAGTGCAGCTGGTGGTGTTGAAAACTCAATAAAAAATGCAGTTAGTATTGGAGCTGATGGTTTTGCTCTATTTACAAAAAACCAAAGACAATGGGTTGCAAAACCATTAAGTGATAGGAATATAAAAAAGTTTAAAGAATATCTAGAAGTTCATAATTTTAGTCCCGATGCTATATTACCTCATGATAGTTATCTAATAAACTTAGGACATCCAGTTGAAGAAAATAGAATTAGATCCCTAAATGCCTTTATTGATGAGGCAAAAAGAGTAGAAGCTTTAGGTCTTAAATATCTAAACTTTCATCCAGGAAGTCATTTAAAAAAAATAAGCGAAGAAGAGTGTCTTGATTTAATAAGTGAAAGTGTTAATTTTGCTATTAAAGAAACTGAAAGCTGTATATTTGTCCTTGAAACCACTGCAGGACAAGGAAGTAATTTAGGATATAAATTTGAACATTTAGCATATATTATAGATAAAATCGAAGATAAATCAAGAATTGGCGTATGTATTGATACTGCCCATATTTTTGCTGCTGGATATGATATTCGCACAAAAGAAGCTTATGAAGAAACTATGAAAAAATTTGATGAAATTATTGGCTTTAAATACCTTAAAGGTATGCATATCAATGATTCAAAAGCAAAACTTGCAAGTCGTGTTGATAGACATCACAGCCTGGGAAAAGGTGAAATAGGTCTTGATGCATTTAAGTTTATCATGCAAGATAAAAGAATTAATAATATTCCTTTAATTCTTGAGACAATCGAACCTGACATTTGGGCTGAAGAGATAAAACTTTTAAGAAGTTTTATAAAAACAAAAGATGATTAATAAATATACATATATACTAAATTAAAAAGGCTTTTGATGTATAAATATCTTCATATTTATGAATCTCCAAAGCTTAGTGGTAGCGTCACAATTAGTGGCGCAAAAAATGCCGCTTTGCCTATTATTGCTTCAAGTATTTTAGCTAAGAATGATTTTATTATAGAAAATGTTCCTAAAGTTACAGATGTCCATACATTACTTAAACTTCTTAAGAATTTAGGAAGCGAATTTGAGTTTAAAAATACTCTAAAAATAAACACAAATAGTATTAATAATACAACAGCAATTTATGAAATTGTAAAAACAATGAGGGCAAGTATTTTAGTTTTAGGTCCCCTTCTTGCAAGATTTCACCATTGTAAAGTTAGCTTACCAGGAGGATGTGCAATAGGGGCAAGACCAGTTGATTTGCATTTAAAAGCTTTAACCCAAATGGGAGCTGAAATTAATATTGAAGGTGGTTATATAAATGCAAAGGGAAAACTTAAAGGTGCAAATATATATTTTGATAAAGTAACAGTAACAGGAACTGAAAATATCATAATGGCAGCAACTCTAGCTCGTGGAAAAACAAAAATTATAAATGCAGCAAAAGAACCTGAAGTTGTAAATTTATGCAAAGTTTTAAAAGATGCCGGAGTTGATATAAAAGGAATTGGCACAGAAGAAATTGAAATTATAGGTACTGATGGAGAACTTTTAAATTTTAAAACTGCACAAATTATTCCAGATAGAATAGAAGCAGGAACATATCTAGCAGCTGGAGCAATTACTAATTCTAAAATTACACTTAAAAATGTCGACGCAACTCACCTTGAAATAATTTTAATAAAACTTAGCGAAATGGGATTTTGTATAGAAACAGACAAAAATACAATAACACTGCTTCCAGCAAAAGAAATAAAACCCGTAAATATTTCTACCACCGAATATCCAGGTTTTCCAACTGATATGCAAGCCCAGTTTATGGCAATAGCTACTCAAGCAAATGGGGTTAGTTTAATTGAAGAGAGGTTATTTGAAAACAGATTTATGCATGTACCTGAACTTAATAGACTTGGGGCAACCATAAAAATCCAAGGCAAAACTGCTACAGTATATGGACCAACTCCTTTAATAGGTGCTGATGTAATGGCAACTGATTTAAGAGCTAGTAGTGCATTAGTATTAGCAGGACTTATCGCAAAAGATGAGACAAAAGTTCATAGAATTTATCACTTATTTAGAGGTTATGAAAACTTGCTTGAAAAATTTACTGCTCTTGGTGCAAAAATGAAACTAGGAGTTGAGCCTCTACCTTAAAATTTCAAAATAAATTTTTGCAACTTCTTCTCTGTCTAATTCTTTACCCAAAAAAATCTCCATTGCAAGTACGCCTTGATATACCAGCATATCAAGACCGCTTTTAGTTTTAAGATTATATTTTTTTGCTTCTTTTAAAAATGGTGTCACTTTTGTATAAATTACATCTACAGCATATTTTGCATTTTCAAAAAGTTTATAAATTATTTCTTTCTTAGCTGGTAAATTATTATCACTAAGTCCTGCTGAAGTTGTATTAATAACTAAATCATAATCAAACTCATCAATACTATCCCAAGTAAAAGTTTTTTTACCTTTTTCTTTAAAAAAATTAAGCCTATTTGAAGAACGATTTAAAATATCTGCGTTAGGGAGTACTGAGCTTAAAGCTTTTGCTGTTCCACCCGCTCCAATTATTAGAACTTTTTTGTATTCAAACTCTTTAATAGCTTCTAAAAAACCAGGTGCATCAGTATTATATCCCACTACTTTATCATTTTCTAATACAAGAGTATTTACAGCTCCTATTTCTTTTGCAATTCCTCTTACTTCATCACAAAGCTTATATGCCCACTCTTTATGAGGCACAGTTACATTTGCACCTTTTATTTTTAAAGCTCTAAATTTATCTATAATTTCTTCTCCATTTTCTAAATAAAATCTTCCATAACATTCATTAATATTCATTTTTTTAAAAAAATAATTATGCATAAGAGGCGATTTAGAATGACTTACAGGATTTCCAAATATTATATACATACTATCCCCTACTATATATATTATTTTAAAATATATTAAGAATTAAGAATTGGGAATTAACTTTTATCATCTTTGTTAAATTTTAATTTTACATTCTCAATTCTTAATTCTTTACACATATAAGATATTATCTCGTTAAATAAAAATAAAACTCTTCGCCATCAAAATAAAACTTAACTTCAATCCCCTGCTTATTAACAACTATATTTTGAAGTTCTTCAAGTTTATCAAAAACTTTTGGAAGAGTTAAATTTATATCTAAATCATGTCTTTCAAGTTCAAGTTTTACATTACCTACAATAATATTTGCAAACTCTCCTATCATATCTACCATTTCTGTGTGATCAGTAAACTCTTCTCCTACTAATATTTTACTAATAGCCCGAGAGAGTTTTTCAGTAAAAATAAGTATTAATGTCCCATCTAAATCACCATAAAATCCAATTGAACTTGCAACTAAATCTTTTCTACTTGTGTCTATATTAACTTCTTTTATATTTGGTGACTCTTTTGTAGCTTTAACTCCTGTCATCATTTCAATAGTAGAAATTGTAGCATTTACAAAAAATGGCAATACTTTTACAAAATCTTTCGTAATTTTTCTACTTTTTTTATAAATTACACTACTATTATTTATTGCGTCTTTATAATCCTCTGAATTCAAAAACTCATTTTCATCTTTAAAAAACACAAAGCCAACTGCTTCTAAGTCTTGAATAAGTTTTGGTTGAATATATTTTTTAGATAATCCTATAATAGCAAGAAGTGCTCCATATTCTGCTGCTTCTACTCCAAGTTTTGAAAGAAATCTTACAGCATGAACATTCATACCTTTAACACCATTCATATCAAATATAAACACTTTAAAACCAATCAAGAGGTTTCTTCTATAATACTCTAAATCAAACATATTTGAAATATTTGTATCTAAAAAATCATTAAAATAAAAATATATTATCCCATTTTTCATAATAGCACTAACTCTATTTGCAATTCTTGAAATAAAAGATTTTTTAATAATTATTGCATCTACACTACCTATATCATCCATCGAATCAACAACTATAGGAGTAAAACCTTTTTTGACGAGATTAAAAATCAACATATTTTTATTTTGATCATCTTTAATACAACATAAAAATATAGGCTTATTTGGAGTGTAGTCTTCATCACAAAAAAGTTTCATAATCTCTTCTGATTCATAATAATTAAAAAAATAACTATCAAGATTGTTTAAAATATTTAAAACATTATTATTTGCATTAAAAATCGTACAATCAATATTTTTTTTATATAACATTTCAAAAACATCATTTAAAAATCTAATCGCATTCATATTGGCACTAATAATTTTACTAAAATCAACAATTACACACTTTATACCTTTTTTTTCCATCAAGCTAATATCTACTGGCATAATAATTTCAGATACAATTTTAGCATCTAAAAAGCCTTGGGGTTTAAAATAAACCTTATTACCTTTAAAAACTTTAATTACCCCCATCTAAATCCTTTAATGTTGCAACAAGTGCTTGAAGTTTATTGTTTACCTCTTTATATTCAAGCTCAGGCTTACTATCTGCAACAACACCAGCCCCAGCTTGGAAAATAACATCATCTCCTTTTATAAGAGCTGTTCTTATTGTAATAGCACTATCCATATTTCCATCAAAGCCAAAATATCCTATGCTTCCAGCATAATATCCTCTCTTTATTCCTTCATATTTTGCAATTAATTCCATTGCTTTAATTTTTGGTGCACCTGTCATAGTTCCTGCGGTGAAAGTCGCTTTAAATAAATCAAACATATCATACTTATTATCAATCTCACCTACTACATCACTTACCATATGCATAACATGGGAATACCTCTCAACACTCATTAATTCTTCAACTTTTACGCTCCCTGCACGAGCCACTCTTCCTACATCATTTCTGCCAAGATCTACTAGCATAATATGCTCTGCTACTTCTTTTGGATCGTTTATCATCTCCTCTTCAAGAGCTATATCTTTTTTGAGAGTTTCTCCTCTTTTTCTAGTTCCAGCTATAGGTCTTAGAAGTATTACATCATCTGTAAGTCTTACCATTACTTCTGGTGAACTACCTATTATCGCAAAATCATCAATATCAAGGTAATAAAGATAAGGGGAAGGATTTTTACTTCTTAGTTTTCTATAAAAAGATAATCTATCAATTTGGGCTTTTAGTTTTAATCTATTTGATAAAACTATCTGAAAAATATCTCCAGCTTTTATATTCTCCTTAGCTTTTTCAACCATTTCAAAAAACTTTTCTTTACTAAACACATATTTAGGTTCGGTTAAAATTTTAGCTTTTTTAAGAGGCTGATGTTTATAGGTAGAATTAATTAAATCTTTTAAGATATAAAGATATTTTTCATATTTTTTATCATTTATAATTATAGTTAGTTCTGAAAATTTGTGAGAAAAACCAATTACAATTTTTGGTCTTATCATATACAAATCAGGAATATTAGTTTCATCATTTAAACTATCCATACTTTCTTTTAAAACTGGCTCAAATACTTTTACCATATCATAACCAATATATCCTACAAATCCATCAACAAATCCAATCTTTAACTCTTTTGCAAGTCTCTTAAATTTATTTTTATCAATTTTAGAATAATACTCTTTAAAAAAAGAAAAAGGATTAGCTTTTATAACTTCTTCTTTTTTTCCATCAAAATACTCAGTCTTCTTATCCTTATAAACAACTCTTTCCTTTTCACCAACAAAAATAAATGAATAATTTCCATCATTGTTATTTATAACACTTTCAAGCAAAAATAGTCTCTCTCCCCTAAAAAGAGATTTTACTTGATTATAAATTGCAATTACACTAAATTCATCTACTAAAAATTTATCATAAACCATTATTTAACCTTAAAAATAAATGCTGTTTGTGAAATTGAAGCTTTTACTTTTTTTAAAGCTTTCTTTGCTTCTTTTTTAGTTTCAAAAGGTCCTATTAATATTTTTGTAACTTTAATTTTTTCTCCATTTTTTACAATATATGTATGATATGTTTTATAATTAAAACCTTCTTTTTTAATTAAAGATAAAAATTTTTTATTTGGTTTTGCATTTTTTAATAATGCTGCTACTTGAATATAATAATTACCTTGTGTAGCTTTTTTAGGAGCTTCTTTTTTTGGTTTCTCCTCTTTTTTTGGTTCTTCTTTTGGAGTTTCATTTATTTGTGGATTTATTTTTTCTTCTTTTATCTTTTCTTCTTTTGGAGTTTGCTCTTCTTTTGGTTTTTCTTCAATTAATTTTTGCGTATCTATATTGTTCTCTTGATTTTCTTCCACTTTTAGAGGTTTAAACTCTGGTGCATCTAGAGTAGTCTTTGGTTTTTCAACTGGAGGAATTATTTCATTATTTTCATTTTTTGAAGTAGTGTTTTGAAAAATTGCTATAGCTATTACAATTATTATAAATATTAAAAAGCCTATTGCTCCATATACTAAAGGCTTTTTTAAATCCTTTTTCGGTTCTGTATTTAATAAATCTTCTTTCATTTTCTCTCCTTACATATGTTTAGCCCAAGAAGCCCCTCTTTCTTTTTTATAAAGTCCATATGGCAAGTTTAAAATATTAAACTCCGGTGGCAATTCATCAGTTGGAAAAACTCTCCATTGCTTAGGAAGTTTACTAGCAAGCTTTAATGAAAGAGCTTTTCCAATCTGGATTGCCTCACTAAGTGTAGTATGTCCTTTATGAATATATAAATGTAAATGTCCTTTTGTCTTTGAATGATAAGCTGTGAAATTCAAAAAACCTTCTTCTCTTAAAAGTAAACTAGCCCTATTCCAAAATCTCTCAGGATCAATTCCATTATAATCAAAAACAATATTTTCAACTATATTTCTTTGTCTATTTATTAAATCATGAGCTATTATTTTTTTACCTTCTATATGCTCATTCATAACTTGAAGAGTCAAAGTTTTATCAATCTTTTCATATTTATCAAAAAATGTTCTACCTTTATAAACAATCTTTTGTACAATTTTATCCTTTTTTTCAAAATAATAGTTTCTATTTAATTTAATCATAGAAATATCCACTGTATATGTCACTTATTCTCCTTTAAAATACCCGCAAAAGCGGGAAAATTACAATTAGTAAGTAGGTCTGTCGTAAATCACAAACTTACTTGCAAGTTCTTTTAATTCTTTTGCAACTTTTTCTTGAAGTTCAAGATTATAAATATCATCAAGAACATCAGCTATTTTTTCTGCAATAAATCTAAATTCTTCTTCTTTCATTCCTCTTGCTGTAAGAGCTGGACTTCCAATTCTAATTCCACTTGTAACAAATGGACTTCTCTTCTCACCTGGTACTGTATTTTTATTTACAGTAATTCCTGCTCTACCTAGCGCTTCTTCTGCTTCTTTTCCGCTAAATTCTTTATATAAGAAGCTTACTAATACTAAATGGTTATCAGTACCCCCACTTACTAAATCATAACCTCTCTCAATTAAAACTTCTGCTAAAACTTTAGCATTTGCTTTTACCTGTCTTGCATAGTCTCTCCAACTCTCATCAAGGTTCATTTTGAAACCAACTGCTTTTGCCGCAATTACGTGTACTAGTGGCCCTCCTTGAATTCCTGGGAAAATAGCACTATTGATTTTTTTAGCATATTCTTCATTATTTGTAAGAATAAGCCCTCCTCTTGGACCTCTAAGTGTTTTATGCGTAGTAGTAGTTACTACATCACAATGAGGGAAAGGATTTGGGTGTTCACCTGCTACTACAAGGCCTGCAATATGAGCAATATCAGCCATTAAAATTGCACCAACCTCATCTGCAATTTCTTTAAATTTTGCAAAGTCAATCTCTCTTGGATATGCACTAGCGCCACAAACTATCATTTTAGGTTTAACTATTTTTGCAATATCTCTTACCATATCATAATCAATTCTTCCAGTTTTTTCATCAATTCCATATGAAAAACTATGAAAATATTTTCCTGAAAAGTTAACTTTTGCACCATGTGTTAAATGTCCACCATTACTTAAATCCATTCCAAGTAATTTATCATATGGTTTTAAAAGTGCTACATAAACTGCTCCATTTGCTTGGCTACCTGAATGAGGCTGTACATTTGCATACTCACATCCAAAAAGAGCTTTTGCTCTATCAATTGCTAGTTGTTCTACCATATCTGCAAATTCACATCCTCCATAATATCTTTTTCCAGGATAACCTTCTGCATATTTATTTGTAAAAACACTTCCCATTGCTTCCATAACTTCTGGAAGTGTAAAGTTCTCACTCGCTATCATCTCAAGATGGTCTGTTTGCCTTTTTAATTCTTTTTCTAGAATTAAATAAACATCTGCATCATAATTTTTAAGTAAACTCATTATATCTCCTTTCTTTTATTTAACATCGTCTTTATCAAAAATTTCTTTTTTTGGTTTCATTGTTGGGAATAAAATCACATCTTTAATTGAATGAGAATTAGTTAATAACATCACAAGTCTATCAATTCCTATACCTTCACCTGCTGTTGGAGGCATTCCATATTGAAGTGCCCTAATATAGTCATAATCCATATCCATTACTTCATCATCACCTTTAGCTTTCGCCTCAAGCTGTGCTTTAAATCTTTCATACTGGTCTACTGGGTCATTTAATTCATTAAATCCATTAGCAATTTCGCGTCCTGCTATAAACAGTTCGAACCTCTCAGCAAATTCAGGATTTTCATCATTTCTTCTTGCAAGTGGTGAAATTTCAATAGGAAACTCTGTTACAAACGTTGGATTGATAAGTTTACTTTCTACAAACTCATCAAAAAGTTCCGCCCAAAGTTTACCTTTTGAATCAATATGCTCCTCTACTTCTACTCCCGCATCTTTTAAATATTTTTTTAAAGCTACAACATCTTCAAGTATCTCTTCTGGAATTTTTCCAATCTGAATTAGAGCTTCTTTATACGTAATTGTACTCCATCTATCAAAATCAATTACCATATCACCATACTCAAGTTTTTTAGGAAGATTTAGTTTTTCAAATAAAAAGTCAAAAAGTTCTTTTGTTAATTTCATTAAATCTTCCATAGTATGATATGCCCAGTAAAATTCAATCATAGTAAATTCAGGATTATGAGTATGGTCAATCCCTTCATTTCTAAAGTTTCTATTAAGTTCAAATACAGCCTCAAATCCTCCAACAATAAGTCTTTTTAAGAATAATTCCGGAGCAATTCTTAAATTCATTTCGATATCAAGAGCATTATGATGCGTCATAAATGGTCTTGCATTTGCACCACCTACTACTGTATGAAGCATTGGAGTTTCAACTTCTAAAAATCCATGTCTCAAGAAAAATTCTCTAACTAAACTTACAATTTGACTTCTAAGCTTAAATCTATCACGAGTGTCTTTGTTCATAATCATATCAAGATATCTTTGACGATACTTAGTTTCAATATCTGTTAGACCATGAAATTTCTCTGGAAGTGGATGTATAGCTTTTGTAAGAATTCTTACATCATCTGCATGAATAGAAAGTTCTCCTGTTTTTGTTACAAAAGGATAACCATTTACTTCTACAATATCACCTACTTCAAGTGTCTTTTTAAGTAAATTAAACTTATCGCCTAAGTCATTTTTGCTCATATAAACTTGAAGAATTCCACTTTCATCTTCAATCTTAAAAAATGCAGCTTTTCCCATAAGTCTAAGAAATTTAATGCGTCCAGCTACTGTAAATTTTCTTGTTTCATCTCTTCTATTTTCAAGTTCAAAAACATCATTGTTTTTTTCTAAGAAGTCTTTTATTTTTGTATCTCTTTTAGAAAAATGGTCATATGGATTAAATCCTGCTTCTTTTAATTTCTCAGCTTTTGCCATTCTTTGTTTTACATATTCATTTGAAAACATTAATCTCCTTTAGGACTATTTAATTGGAATTTTAACATTTTTAATTGTATTTTCTAAGTTTTTAGGAGATATATTAATAATTATCTCCCCTACCTTTAACATATATGGAAACACAATACTATTTTTTGTATATTTTTGAATATTTTCCCTTATAAATGCAACCTGATATAAAAGTGTAATAACTACTGCTACAAGTATAAAAAATTTAGCACTTGAGAAAATAAAACCTAAAATTCTATCAAATACTCCAAGGGCACTTATTTTGAGTATTTTTCCAACTAAAAACCCTATAAAAACTGTAAAAATCCAAAACCCAATAAATACAGAAATAAATCCCACTAAATCAATGGCTGATTTGTTTGGTATATAAAAAATATGAGAGTTTATATAAACTCCAGCTTCATGATAAAATTTTGAAGCAAGAATTAGTCCTCCAATAATTCCTACAAGTCCTGCAATTTCTTTAATAAGTCCATCAAAAAAACCTTTTATTCCCAGAATAAGAGTTACACCTATAATAATTGCATCAAATAAACTCACAAATCTCCTTTTTTAATACGTATTATATCCATTTTTATTACTACTTTTCACTCTATAAAGAGCTTTATCTGCTCGTTTTAATAAACTTTCTATTGTATCTCCTTTTTTATGAGCCGCAATTCCAACAGAAATAGTAACTTTAATTATATGATCTTTATATTTTAAAGAAGTCCTTGATATTTTATTTATAATTCTTTCAATGATTTTTTGAGCATTTTGAAGAGTCGAACGGTTAAATACTATAATAAATTCATCTCCTCCTATTCTATACACTTTATCGGTTTTTCTTATTAAACTTTTCATAAATTGAGCTAATTTTATTAAAACAAAATCGCCAACTAAATGTCCATAAGTATCATTAATAGTTTTAAAATTATCTGCATCTATTATTGTTAAAATTAAATCTAAATCTTTATTTTTTCCATGAGTTAAAATTTTATTTAAATCTTTCTCAAATGCTTTTCTATTATATACTTTTGTAAGTGGATCAATCAAAAGTTCTTTATATGCTTTATCAAGTTCTGCTTCAAGTTCTTGAATTTTCTCTTCCATCTTATTAATTTTATTGATTAAGTCAACACCAAATTTTAAAATAGTTTCTTTTATTTCTTCTGAATCAGTACTCTCTATTTCTTCTATAATTTCTTTTGAAGAATCTTTTATATCTTTTGAAGTTTTAGTAATGTGAAATAAAGTTTCATGAGTTTTTTGAAACAACTCTTCCTGTACTTGAGGTTCTAAACATAAAATTTTAGGGTTTAAATTATTTAATATTCCTTTATCATATGCAATATTTACAAACACTTCTTTGTAATAAAAAGGAAAAGGCAACTTTCCTGCTTTTTTTAATTCATCTAATGTTTTTTGAGAAATTTCATATATAATTTCTTCCATATCTTAACCTTTTTTGATAATATCTATCTAAATTATACTAAATTAATCGGATATTAAGGAGAAAAATTGAGGTTAAGTAAACAAGATGCTATAAATTTAATAAAAAATGAAGATTTAATTACTTTAGGCCAAATGGCTCTAAATAAAAAAAGAGAGCTTCATCCTAAAAAAATAACTACTTTTATAGTGGATAGAAATATAAATTATACTAATATCTGCTTTATAGATTGTAAATTTTGTGCATTTTATAGACATAAAAAAGACAAAGAGGCATATATATTAAGTTTTGAAGAAATTGACAAAAAAATTGATGAACTAATTGAAATAGGAGGCACTCAAATTCTATTTCAAGGAGGAGTACACCCTAATTTAAAAATAGACTATTATGAAAATTTAGTAGAACATATACACAAAAAATACCCAGAAATTACAATTCATGGATTTTCTGCACCTGAAATTGATTATATTAGTAAAGTTAGTAAAATTCCTATAAAAGAAGTTTTAATAAGACTTAAAGAAAAAGGTCTTAGCTCAATTCCTGGAGCTGGAGCTGAAATTTTAAGTGATAGAGTAAGGGATATTATAGCTCCTAAAAAAATAAGTTCAAACAGATGGTTAGAAATTCATAAAACTGCTCATGAAATTGGTATGAAGACAACAGCCACAATGATGTTTGGCACAGTGGAAACAATAGAAGAAGTAGTAGAACACTGGGATAAACTAAGAAAACTCCAAGATGAAACTGGTGGATTTAGAGCATTTATTATGTGGTCATTTCAGCCTTATAACACAGCACTAAGAAAAGAAGAAATTGTAACACATAAAACTTCATCAAATAGATATTTAAGGTACCTAGCTGTAGCTAGACTTTTCCTTGATAATTTCAAAAACTTACAAAGTTCATGGGTAACACAAGGAAGTTACATTGGTCAAATGGCTTTACTTTATGGAGCAAATGATTTAGGTTCTACTATGATGGAAGAAAATGTAGTAAGAAGTGCTGGAGCTCAAAATAGAATGAATCAAGAGGAAATGATAAGACTAATTAAAGATGTAGGAGAAATTCCAGCAAAGAGAAATACAGCCTATGAAATACTTGAAATATACCAATAACAATGGACAATGGAAAATAGATAATGGAAAATGCGAACGAAGTGAGTAAAGGTGAGTAGAAGTATTAGAGGTTGTATAGGTTGTAGGTAATACCCCTAATACCTCTATTACCTACGCACTACAAACTCAAATAACCAATAACTAATATACAAATATACCAATTACCAATATACCAATTCTCAAAACTTTAAATTTTTTGATAGTAAATTAAATTTCCACCCATTTCTAGCTTCTTTTACTAATTCTTTTGAAACAGTTACAATTCCAAGTTCTTCTTTATTGCTAAGTTCTAAAACACTCTCTCCGTCAGGATCAATAACAAAACTTTTACCATAAAACTCCCAATCTAAATAGTTTCCTACTCTATTTACTCTAATTACATACATATTATTTAAGAAGGCCCTTGTCTTTAGCATCTCAAACCATCTTTGATGAGAGTTAAATGTACCTACACTTAAAACTGCTACAATATCAGCTTTTTTTTCTCTAAAGTATTTCCAAAATTCATCAAAATGAGATTCAAATCCAAAAAGTGCTGCTACTCTATATTTACCTATATTAAAAATTAAGGGCCTATTTTCTTTTTTATCAAAAAATTTTTCTTCATTCCAATGAGAATATGGCATTAAAACTTGGCTGTAATAATATCTAACTTTTCCATTAAAAAATTTTCCAATTGCTTTGTACTTTTTATCACTTTTTATTAAAACAATTGGAGCAAGTATTGTTATATTATAAGAGAGACTAAGTCTTTTTAGTAGTTTTATTTGATGATTTGATTGATTCTTTATAAAAGAAAGAGGCATTTTTTCTATTTCTTTAAAAAATCTATTTAAAAGATATTCTGGCAACAAAAAAAGCTTAGCATTTTCTCTTTTAGCACAAGCTAAATAATAGTTTAATTTTGCTTTATCAAGTGGAAGTGAATCAGATTGTAAAAAAGCTATTTTCATTTTATTTCTTGAAATTCAAGTTTTGCTTCTTCTATCATTTTTGTAGCTTCTTCAAGAAGCTTTACTCCTTTTTTATAATACTCCATAGCTTCAAAAAGAGTAATTTCAGGGTCATTTAATTTATCAAGAAGTTTTTTAGCTTCTTCAAGTTTTTTTTCAAAATCTTGCATCAAGAGCTCCTTTTAAAATATCACTAATTAAAAAATCAAATTTATCTATTTCTACCAAAAAACTATCATGACCATAATCACTATCAATTTCATAATATTGACATCTCCCCCCTACTTTATCCATATATTTTTTTATGTCTCTCATTTCTTCAGGGAAAAATAGAGTATCTCCACTAAATCCAATTAAAAACATTTTATCTTTAATTTGACTAAATGCATCATCTAGTGAATTAAACCCTCTACTTATATCAAATAGAGAAATTGCTTTTAATAAATAAATATAACTTAAAGCATCAAACCATTTAGGAAATAAAGCTGCATTATAATCAAGATAACTCTCAACCTGAAATCTACCAAAAAGTTCAAACATACCATCAGTTTTTACATATTCTCTCCCAAATTTTTTTTCAAATGTTTTAGGTGAAATATAATTTAAAAAACCAATCATTCTAGCAGCAGCTAAACCTTTTAACCCTTTTTCTTTTATAATTTCAGGATCATAATTTCCATTTTTAAATTCACTATCCGCCCTAACTGCTTCTATCATAGCTTTATTAATCGCAATAACATAAGGCCTAGTTTGGAAAGTAGTTGCTATTGGAATAATATATTCAGCAAATCCAGGAAAATCTACTGCAAGTCTTAAAGCTTGCATTCCTCCCATACTTCCACCAATTACTGCTTTTAATTTTTTAATTCCAAGGGAATCAAGCAAAATCTTTTGAGCTTTTACCATGTCTTTTATCGTAATTACTGGAAACTTAAGTCTATATCTCTCATTGCTTCCTGGATATATTGGACTCATTGGAGAAGTTGAGCCAAAACAGCTTCCTATTACATTTGTTGCAATTACAAAATATTTAGTAGTATCAATAGCTTTACCATCACCTATTAAAGCATCCCACCATCCAGGCTTTCTATCGCCATCATACCATCCAGCTGCATGATGAGAACCTGACAAGGCATGAGTTATTAATATTACATTATCTTTTTTTTCATTAAGCTCACCATAAGTTTCATATATAATTTGCCAAGGCTCAAGCAATCTTCCACTCTCAAGATACAAAGGCTTTGTAAATTTAGCAATTTTTGTTTGTATTTTCATATTAACCTTTTTTTAATGAAATTATATCTTCAATTGATACAGGTTTGCAAAAATTATATCCTTGAAAATAATCTACACCTATATTTTTTAATTTTTCAAAAACTTCCTTATTTTCAACAAATTCAGCTATAACCTTTATATTAAATTGTTTACTAAACTCAGTAATTAACTTTATTATTTCAAAATACTCTTTATTTTCAATATTTTGAATTAAACTGCCATCAATTTTTATAAAATCAGGTTCTAATGACAGAATATTTATTAAATTTGAATATCCACTGCCAAAATCATCAATTGCTATTTTACTCCCATAATATTTAACTTCATTTATGAATTTTTTAACTTCTTCAAAATTTTGAATACTTTCACTCTCTAATATCTCAAAAGTAATTCTATCTCCAATAGAAAATTTTTCTAGTAAATCTATTATAAGTTTTCTTGTTTCATGTTCTACAATATCAACAAAAGAGAGATTAATAGAAACTTCTTTCAAATCAAAAATCTTAACTTCTTTAAAAACTTTTTTTATCATAATTCTAGAAAATTCATGATATAGTTTAGCTTCTTTTATTATATCCATAAACATAAAAGGTGATAAGATCTCATTTTTAAACTTAAGCCTCATAAGAGCTTCATATTTTAAAATATTTCCATTATTATCTATAATACATTGATAGTAAGGCATTATATCTTCATTTTTTAATATTTTTCTTAATTTTTTTAATGTTTCAAATTTTTGCTGTTGCAAATTTTTTAAATTTTCATCATAAATCAAATATTTTATATTTTTTTTCTGAGCTATCTTTAATGCATTTTCTGCAGTTATAAACAAATTATTTTTTATATTACTTGCCCCTATTTTAAAAACAATCATAATATCTCCACACTCTATATCCCATTTTGAAATTTTTTTAAGTGTTTTATCTCCTACTTTTACTTTTAAAGGAACAGCAAACTCATCACTTCCTACTTTATAAACATTTTTAAATTTTGATTTTAAAAATTTTGCTATACATAATAAAATTTTATCTCCCACTTCAAATCCATATAAATTATTAATACTTGCAAAATCATCAATATCTAAAATAATTAAAGAATCAAATTCATTGATATCTTCTAATAATTTTACTTGATTTGGAAGTTTTGTAACTTTATCAAAATAAATTTTTTCATTTAAAAGTTTTTTTGACTTTTCATAACTTTTGTTAAGTCTCTCATAATCTTCTAATACTTTATTCATAATTTTTCTAGAAATAAAATAAGCCATTATAAAACTAACAATAGAAAATAAAATTAAAAGAAGCATCGTAGAAATAAAAAGCTTTTTTGTTTCTTTTATTATTTCTCTAGTAACTGCATTTATATCTTTTGAAATTTGAGAAATATAAATCCCCTTAGTAAAAATCATATTATATGGTCTATAAACAGAAAAATAAGAAATTTTCTTTTCATTCTTTCCAGTTTGAGGATTTTTAAAATAATACTCTAAAAAACATTCATCTTTTATTTTTAAACAGTTAAAATACTCCCTTCTATAATGATATCCTTTTATATCAGGTTTATCCATTGAAAGTTGTTTTCCAATTAAAGAGGAAATAGGATGATAAAATATTTTTCCAAATACTCCACTTTTTGCAAACCAATTAGTTACCTCTCCGATAGCTATATAATTTAAAGGCTCATATTTATTCAATTTGTTAATAAACTCTTTTATTTCATGTTTTATAATTTGATTCAAACTATCTAAGCTAAAAGCAACTCCTATAATTTTATTGCCTATTTTTTCCTCAACTCCTAGATATTTTTTTTCATTATAAATTACTATTAATCTTTTTTTCTCTCCAACTTTGATAAAAGTTTGAGTAATTTTTGGATAAACCATATCCTTTGAAATTATATAAAAAAACAACTCTGTAGTAGTGTGATTATGAAAAAATTCTTTTGCTCCGTGATAAGAACTTAAATAGTTTTTATATCCCATCTCCAGTATATTTTTTAAAATCCTCTCTGTTATATTAAACCCTATACTTCTTATACTGTCTACACCAGATATCGTACTTTTTAATTTAGTTTTTAAAATATCTTTTTCATTTCCAATTATTGCTTTTTTTGCTTTTTCAAACTCTTTTTTTGTAATTTCATTTATAAAAAAAGCATAAAAGACACCAAAAGACAACATCCCAAAAAATAAAAACAAAATAGGAATAATAAATATTTGATCAACTAATCTTTTCAAATGCCCCTCTTAAATCATCAATTAAATCTTCAACATTTTCAAGGCCAATACTAAGCCTTACAAGTCCTTCAGGAATTCCAGCTGCTTTTAATTCTTCTTTACTTAATTGTTGATGAGTAGTACTTGCTGGATGAGTTGCAAGTGACCTAGAGTCAGCAATATTTGTAACAAGAGAAAAAATATTAAGATTTTTTATAAACTCTTTTGCATGATTATAGCTTTCTAGTTCGAAACTTAAAATTCCTCCTCCATATTTTAAATATTTTTTTGCTAAATCATAATTTTCATCATTTTCTAAAAATGGATAACTAACCTTTTTTACTTTTGGATGAGACTCTAAAAACTTTGCAATTTCAAGTGCACTGTTTGAGTGTCTTTCAATTCTTAAATGAAGTGTTTCAAGACCTAATAAAAGTAGCCATGAGTTAAACGGTGATAAAACAGCACCATAATCTCTAAGTAAAGAAAGCCTTGCTCTTGCTATAAATGGATTATCAAACTTTTCATTATATACTAACCCATGGTAACTTTCATCTGGAGTATTAAAATGTAAATATATATCAGTTTTTAATTTTTCTTTTGCAAAAGGAGCTTCAATAATACATCCAGCAATTGCGCTTCCATTACCAACAATATATTTACTAGCACTATGAACTACTATATCAACTCCAAGATTTATTGGTTTTACTCCATAAGGAGTAGCCATTGTATTATCACAAATTGTAATTACTCCTTTTTTGTTTGCAATTTCTACTATTTTTTCAAAATCAGCCACTGTCAAAGCAGGATTTGCAACACTTTCAAAAATAATAGCTTTAGTTTTTTCATCAATCAATTCTTCAAGCAATTCAGGACTTTTTACATCAAAATATTTAGCTTTTATATCAAACTGTTTTATAGTATGATTAGATAAAGTAATAGTCCCTCCATAAAGTTTATTTGAAACAATAATATTGTCTCCAGAATTTACTAAATTTGCAATAGAATAAAATAAAGCAGCCATTCCACTAGCAGTAGCTAAAGCATCTATACCTCTCTCAAGTGCGGCAATTCTTTTTTCAAATACTCTGGTTGTTGGGTTTCCTATACGAGTATAAATATTTCCCTCTTCTTCTAAATTAAAAAGTCTTGCTGCATGGTCTGTATCATTATATTCATATGCGGTAGTCATATAAATTGGTACTTGCATAGATTTTTGTGTGTCTTTTTCATAACCTAAATGTAATGCTATTGTTGAGTCTTTCATAAAAACACCTTTTTTAGTAAAATTTTTATAAAAATTATACCATAAAGGATTAAATTGAAAGATAAAGTTTTTGCAAAACCTATAGAAAAACAGTTTGAATTTGATGAAGAAGTAGCAAGTGTATTTGATGATATGTTAAATAGAAGTGTACCCTTTTATAAAGAAAATTTAAATCTACAAATTGATATCTTAAAAAATTTTCTAAAAGATAATGATAAAGTTTATGACCTTGGAAGCTCAACTGGAACATTTCTTATCAATCTTGCTAAAAAAAGTGAAAAAAAATTAAACTTAATAGGAATTGACAATTCACTAGCTATGATTGAAAGAGCAAAAAATAAAGCAAAAGCATTTGGAGTAGATGTTAAATTTATTGAAGCAGATTTTTTGGATTATGATTTAACTAATTCAAAAGCTATAATTGCTAATTATACTATTCAATTTATAAGACCTCTAAAAAGAGAAAAATTAATAAAAAAAATTTTTAACTCTTTAAAGGATAATGGTATTTTTTTAATGAGTGAAAAACTCATAACTGAACATAAAAAACTAAATAAGATTATGATTGATATCTATTATGAATACAAAAAGAAAATGGGATACTCTGAATTTGAAATAGCCCAAAAGAGAGAAGCTCTTGAAAACGTCCTTATTCCATACTCAATGAATGAAAATATCCAAATGTTAAAAGAAGCAGGATTTAAAGAAATTGAAGTGATTTTTAGGTGGAATAATTTTGCTACATTTATCGCATTTAAAAATTAACTTAACTATTAAAATTTATGCTTATACTTCCAAGTACTTCAAACTTTGCATTTGGGTCTATTTCAGCATGTGATAATACTACTACATCAACTCCAAATCTCTCAAGTATTTCTGCTAAAGGTTTTCGAATAAGTGGGTCTACTATCAATACAACTGGTGCTATACCTTTATTAACAATTTCATTAGCAGCATTACTAACTTCTTCAACTAATTTATTCATTTCAGCAACTGTTAACATAAATTGCTTATTCTCTCCTTGTTGTTTTAACTTTGATAGTAAATACTGCTCAGTTGGCGCATCAAAAGTAACTAATTTAAGAGTACCATCTTCACTTTCATAAAGTCTTGTAATTACACGACTTAGTCCGCTTCGTACATGTTCTACTATAGTATCAATATTTTTAGTATACTCTGCAATATCAGCAATTGTCTCAAGTATAGTTATCATATCTTTAATTGGAATTTTTTCATGAAGGAGTGATTTTAAAACTCTCTGAATTAATCCAATATTTGCAACTTTTAAGGCATCTTCCACAATTGCTGGATAATCTTTTTTAACTCTATCAAGAAGTGCTTGAACATCTTGACGAGTTAAAAGTTCTTCTGCATACTTTTTAATTACTTCACTTATATGAGTGACAATTACAGTTGATGGATCAACTACAGTATAACCATTCATAAGTGCTTCTTCTTTTTTATCAGCATCTATCCATAAAGCATCTATTCCAAAAGCTGGCTCTTTTACTTTTATACCTTCAACCTCTTCTATCACCATTGGAGTAGACATTGCTAAAAATTTATCAGGATATATTTCACCTTTTGCTACTTCTACTCCTTTTAAAAGCACTTGATATTCATTCGGTCCAATATTTAAATTATCCTTAATCCTAATTTGAGGAACTAAAAAACCAAAATCTGCAGCAATTTTTTTACGCATTGCTTTAATTCTGTCAAGTAAATCCCCTCCTTGATTTAGATCAGCTATTTTTATTAACTGATATCCTATATCAAGTTCAAGAAGTTCAACTTTTAAAATATCTTCGAGGACTTTTTCTTCTTCTTTTGCAAGTTCTTCTGGAGATTTTTTAGTTTCTTTAGTCTCTTTAGCACTTTCTTTTTTATCTTTATCAGATAATTTTTGAGGCTGTTTTTTTGGTTTTTTTCTAAATTTATTTAAAATTTCACTTATTGGATCTACTCCTCTTTGAGTTTCCATCATCAAATATCCAGCAATTAAAAATACACTTCCTACAAAAAGCATACTACCAGTTGGAAATCCTGGAATAAATGCCATAAATATCACAATTATCCCAACAATCAAAACAACTTTAAAGTCTCTAACTAGCTGCTTTATAACACCTTCTGCAAAATTACTTTCATCTTTTGTAGCACGAGTAATTATTATACCAGTTGCCGTAGACACCATAAGAGCCGGTATTTGACCAACTAATCCATCTCCAACAGTTAAAATAGTATAAGTCTCAGCTGCCTGAGCTAAGTCAAGTCCATGCTGAAAAACTCCAATTAAAAAACCAGCAATAATATTAACAATTGTAATAATAATACCTGCAATTGCATCACCTTTTACAAATTTACTAGCCCCATCCATTGCACCATAAAAATTTGCTTCTTTAATTAATTCTTCTCTTCTTCTTTTTGCCTCATTTTCATCAATAAGACCAGCATTCAAATCAGCATCAATTGCCATTTGTTTACCAGGCATTGCATCTAGTGTAAATCTTGCTGCAACTTCAGCAACTCTTGTTGACCCTTGAGTTACAACCATAAAATTTATAACAACTAAAATAATAAATATAATAATTCCAATTACATAATTTCCTCCTATAACAAACTCTCCAAATGCAGTAATTATATTACTAACTGCATCAGGTCCTTCATATCCTTTAGATAAAATCATACGAGTAGTAGCCACATTTAGTGATAATCTATATAAAGTAACTATCAAAATTATAGTAGGAAAAGTTGTAAAATCAGTAGGTCTTGGAATATATAAAGAAAGCATTAAAATCAAAACTGCTACAGATAAAGAAATAGTAAGAAAAAAATCAAGTATTCCACTTGGGAGTGGAACAATAATAATTAATAAAATAGCAAAAACAAATGCTACTACCCCTAAATCCGTAACTTCACTAAATAAACGTAAAGTTTTTTTAAGTCTATTTAACAGTTCTCATCCTTATTACGTCAGCTAATGTATATTCTTCTAAAATTTTAGAAACTTCTTTTTCTACTTTAGCAAAAAAAGGCCAAAGTGAACAAACATGACTTCTATCTCTTGTACAGTCTTTTTTATTTGAAGAACAATAAAATATAAATGATTCTTTATCTTCTAATACTCTAAATACGTCAGCTATTTTTATCTCTTCAGGTTTTTTTGCTAAAATAAATCCCCCATGTATTCCTTTAAATGAACGTACAAAGCCTTTTTTTGAAAGGTTTTGTAAAAGTTTTGCTAAAAAAGGTTTTGGAAGATCAGTTAATTCTGAGATTTTATTTACATCTACAGGTTTATCAAATTTTGAAAGTTCAATTAGTGCTTGTAAAGCATACGCAGTTGACTTTGTAAATAACATTAAAAACCCTTTTTTTTTAAAATTATACAAAAACTATCCTTTTTATAAGAGTGTTATTTTAAAAATAACATTATTTTTATAGTTTTCTAAACTAATTGTTCCATTTAAAAAATTTTCGAGTACTATTTTTGAAAAATAAACTCCAAAAGAGTGAGGTTTACTTATTTGTTTTACCATAGTCGAATCCATAATCTTTTCAAAAAACTCTCTTTTAAGTCCAAAAATTGTTTCTTCTATTTTAATCGTTTTTGTTTTTGAATCTAAAATAATATTAATTTCAGGACTTTCTATACCATTTTCTTCAAAAAATATTTTAGTTCCCTTTAAAAAATTAATAAACATCTGTTCAAACATAACTCTATTGGCATTTATATAAAAATCATCTCCTATAATTTTTATTTTTATATTATAAGAATCAAAATAAGGCTTAACTAAAGACACAATGTATTCTATAGAATTTTTTACTGAAAAATTTACTTTTTCATCATTTACAAATATTTTTTCAAATTCATCAATTTTATTTGAAAGAAATTCGACCATTTCTTTTGCTTCATTATTTATATCCAATGTTTCTAATTTTTTTATTGGATATTTAAGCTGAAAAATAATGCCATTAATAATTCTTCTAAACGCTTCTTCTTTATACAAACTAATCTCTTTATCTCTTTTTTTTATCTCATCAATAGCAGCTTGGATTTTATCTTCTAAAGTTTTATTCATATTTTTAATTTTACTATTATATTTTTTTAACTGAACATTTTTTATAAAAAGAATAATTACAATTACAACAATAGTAAAAAACAAAACACCAAAACTTATTATCCACTCTTTATAAATTTCAAAAAAACTATTTGGTTTATTTACATAAACAACATTATCAAAATTTAACTTATACGCATTCACTCCAAATTTATTAAGGTTTTTTACATTTAAATACATTTTATTAGCTTTTTCAAATGTAAACCCTATGCTTTTCATATCTTTACCATTTAGGTAATCAATTACTTTTTTTGCAACCTCTCTACCTTGAGAGAAAGCATCAGTTACTTTACCTCCTACAATATTTGTTTTTTCAATATTAGCTAATAAGTCTGTATGAATTACTATTGGTTTGTTAAAGTATTGAGAAATTAGTACAATTGAATATTTATAGTTTATATGCCTACTATTAAGACAAAAACTAAAAGGAGTTAAAAGCATCATAGCACTGTGTTTTGAATAAAGTTTTATTTGTTCTAAAACATTATCTAAGTTTTTCTCATTAATATAAATAAATTTTATATTTTTAATATTTTTATAAGCATTTTTATATTCTTTCATTACAGATTTTGCTGAATTTGAATTATCAGCTATAACATAAATTGTATCAATCTTAGGATCAATTTTTTTTATAAATTTTAAATTAACAAGAGGTTCTTTTTTTTCAAAAACCCCTGCAAACACTTTTTTATCCAAAACTTTAGCAAGCTCTAAATTGTTAACTCCTGCAAAAAATATTTTTGACTTATTAAAAAGATAAGTCTCTTTATATTTTCGTATAAAATTTAATGCATTATCATCAGTTGTTATTACAATATCAAATTTTTTATTTTGATATTTATTTTTTAAATAATCATAAAAATTTGCTAGTCTAATAACTGTTGGTCTAAATACTTTAGTATCCATAAACTCAATATATATTTTTAAATCTTTCCTATCATTAATTTGATTTAAAATACCTTCAAGTTCAGTTTTAGTCCAAGCAAATTTAATTGAATATGAGTTTAATATTAATACATTTTTATAAGCATTAAGATTTATCATAAAAAAAACTAAAAAAATTAATGCTCTCAATTATTTCCTTTTTTATGCAATTTTATCAAATATTTGCTTTTTTATTAAAAAACAGATATACTTTCATTTCATGAAAATGAAATTTACCAATCAGGAGGCTAAAATGGCTTTGGATTCGGCGAAAAAAAGAGAAATTATCGCTAAATTCGGAAACAACGAAAATGATACTGGAAGTCCAGCAGTTCAAATTGCACTTTTGACTGAAAGAATCAATCAAATTAATGAACATTTACAAAAGCACAAACATGACCATTCAAGTAGATTAGGTTTACTTAAACTAGTTGGTCAAAGAAAAAGACTTATGAGATATCTAAAGAAAAAAGACCACGACAAGTATCTTGAAGTTATTACAGCTCTTAACCTTAGAGACAGAGTTTAATCTCTTCTCTTTTTTGTTTTTTAATTTATAGAGCCTGCCACTTTTATAAAACAGCAATTTATAAACTGATATGTTGCTATTAGTTAAAAATTTTTTATTATTTATTTAACGCTTTTCTTTCAATTTCATCTAATTTATCTTTGTATTTTATATTTTTTGGTAACAATATCCCATGAAAAAAATCAAACAGTGCTTTATTCCTACTTTTATGATTTAAAGCTTTCTCAAATAATTCAAATGCTTTATCTTCATTTTCCTCAATTTTAAAATTTTCATTAAAAAGAATAAAAACTCTTAATAAATCATCAGTAGTTGATTTTGGATTTTTAGCTATCTTTAATAGATCTTCAATCGTAAGTTTTTTATTTTCTTTTTCTTGTTTCTTATTTTTTTTTGGCTTTGATAATAATATTATAAACAAAACCGAAGCTATAACAAATAAAAAAAGATACAAAAGAAAAAAAAGAGGACTTTTAGGAATAAATGAAATAAAAAAGTTACTAATTTTTTCTATCACTTAAGTCTCTCAAGTACTGATTTTTCATGTGCTGTAAGTCCCTCAGTATTAGCTAAAATTGCACACTCTTTTCCCATCTCTTCAATAGCATGTTTACTAAACGAAATAATTGAACTTTTTTTCATAAAAATTTCAACATTCAAAGGCGAATAAAATTTAGCCGTACCGCCAGTTGGAAGAGTGTGATTTGGTCCAGCTATATAATCTCCTATTGGTTCTGGAGTATATTCACCTAAGAAAATTGCTCCTGCATGCTTAATTTTTGGAAGTAACTCAAATGGATTTTTTGTCATTATTTCAAGATGTTCTGGAGCTATTTCATTCATAAGAGTAATTGCTTCATCAATTGTATTTGTAACAATAATAACTCCTCTCTCTTCAATTGACTTTCTAGCGATCTCTTCTCTTTCAAGCTCTTTTAAAAATTTTTCAACCTCAATTGCTGTACTCTTAGCAACTTCTTTACTGTTTGTTATTAAAATACTACTTGCCATCTCATCATGTTCTGCTTGAGAGAGTAAATCAATAGCTAAATAATTTGGTTTTGCACTACTATCTGCAATAATTCCAATTTCACTAGGTCCTGCTATCATATCAATGTTTACATCTCCATATACAAGTTTTTTTGCAGTTGCTACAAAAATATTTCCAGGTCCTGTAATTACATCAACTTTAGGTATAGTTTCCGTTCCATAAGCTAAAGACGCAACAGCACTAGCACCCCCTACTTTAAAAGTCCTAGGACATCCGCAAATATATAAAGCTCCTAGCAATAACTCATTTGGTTTATTTTCTATAACAGGAGTAGTTACTACTATCTCTTTTACACCTGCTACAATAGCTGGTACTACATTCATAAGCAAGCTACTTGGATAAAAAGCTTTTCCACCTGGAACATATACCCCTGCCCTATCTACAGGTGTTACTTTTTGCCCAAGTATTGTACCGTTTTCTTCAAAATCAAGCCAAGATTTTGGAAGTTGTTTTTCGTGATATGCTTTTATTCTTTCATATGCTAAATGAAGTGCTTTTTTTAATTCATCATTAAGATTTTCATATGCTTTTTTCATTTCTTTATCACTAATTTCTAAGTCACTGTTAGTTTTTGGTTCCCATTTATCAAACTTTGCAATATGTCTAAAAAGCGCTTGATTTCCTTCTGTTTTAACTTCATTTATTATATTTTTTACAATCTCTTCTACATTTGCTATATCCATTTTACCTCTAGATAAAATTACCTCAAACTCTTTTCTAAATTCAGAGTTATTTATATCAAGTATTTTCATAACTTGCCTTTTTTTTAAGTAATTGTATCAAAAATGTTATAATTAAATAAAAAGGTTGTTAATGAAAATTTTACTATTAGAAGATGATTTTAATCTAGCCCAAACATTAAAAGAAATTCTATCACTTGAAAATTATGATGTAGATATAGCTTCAAATGCTTCTGAAGCATATGAAAAAACATTCTATAATAATTATGATTTATATATATTTGACATTAATTTACCAGATGAAAATGGAATTGAAGTTTTAAAAAATTTAAGAGAAGCAAATGACTCAACTTCAACTATTTGTATAACTGCTCTAACTGATCTAAATACTATGTCAAAAGCATTTGATGTGGGTACTGAAGATTATATAAAAAAACCTTTTGAACCAGAAGAATTACTAATAAGAATAAATGCAAAATTAAAAAATAAAAAAATAATTAAGATAAAAGATATAGAGTATGACCCAATAAATAAAGAAATAAAAAAAAGAGGTAAAATAATATCTCTTGGATACGTATTAAAAGATATTTTTCATGAACTAATCACAAATACAAATAAAATTGTTCCAAAAGAAAAACTTTTAAATTTAACAAATTCTCAAAGTGATGTAACCCTTAGAGTAAATATCGCAAAATTAAAAAACAAACTTGGAATTGATATAAAAAACATACGAGGAGAAGGATATACAATTGAAATTTGAAAAAAAGTTTTTAATTTATAGCTTTTTAATTATATTTAGTTTACTTTTAATATTAATTAGTATAATAAACTATAACGAATATAAAAAAGAAAAGCATTTTTTAATAGATAATATCAAAAAAAGCTTAAAAATTTGTTCTTATAAACTAAACTGTAAAAATATTAAAGTAAGCTTTGAAAAAAAAGCTAATAACTTAACACCTTTTACACTTGAAAAAAATGAAAAAACCTTTTATATGTTATTTGAGTTACCCCAGTTAAAAAAACACTTTCTAAAATTATCAATCTCTAAAGATTTATATAACAAAAAATTAAAAAAAGTAAAAAATAAAATTTTAAAACAGTTTTTTATAGAGTTTCTAGCCATTTTATTAATTACAATAATATTTGTATATATTTTATTAATCCCATTAAAAGAAGCATATAAAATTAATGAAACTTTTATAAAAGACATTTTACATGATTTAAATACTCCTCTTACTACACTTAAATTAAATTTATTTTTATTAAAAAAAGAGTTTGGTGAACACGACAGAATAAACAAAATAGAACAAACCATAAAAACAATTCTGAAATATCAACAAAATCTACAAATCTTTTTGTCAAATAATCCTAATCAAATAGAAACTTTCAATATTAAAGAATTAATTGATGAAAAATTAAAATTTTACTCAGCCAATTATCCTAATATAAAATATTCAAATACAGCAGACTATAAAATAACTATCAATAAAAATGCTTTTAATTCAATTTTAGAAAATATTATTAGCAATGCATTTAAATATAACAAAAAAAACGGAAGTATCGAAATTTTTTTAAAAGATAAAAAACTATTTATAAAAGATAGTGGAATTGGAATTAAAAACCCCAAAAAAATATTTAACAGATTTTATAAAGAGTCTCAAAGAGGCACAGGTATAGGAATGAATATTGTAAAAAAATTATGTGATGAACTCAAAATAGATATAAAAATAGAGTCTCAAAAAGAAAAAGGTACAACTGTTATACTTGATTTAAAAAGATATTGCTAACAAAACATTAACAAAACGTTTACACTTTTTATTTATACTTTTATTAAGAAAAAAATTACTAAGGAGTGAAAAATGAAAAAAATAACGTTATCATTAATTACATTAGGATTACTTGCTACTCAATCATTCGCACTTACAGCACAAGAAATAGAAAAAGAAATTCAAAATATAGAAAAGTTACCTCTTGAACAAAGAATTGAGAAAATGAACGAATTAAAAAATGAAATAAAACAACTAAAAGAACAAGAGAGAGCTGAAATTATAAAAGCTTTAGCAGAAAAGCATAATATAGAGCATGAAAAAAATACTAATAACATAGAAAAAGAAACTTATAAAAATAATAAAGAACTAGAAAAAGATGAAGTTGAAAATAATGAAATTGAAAATAATGAAGCTGAACACAACGAAATTGAACACAACGAAATTGAACACAACGAAATTGAACACAACGAAATTGAACACAACGAAATTGAACACAACGAAATTGAACACAACGAAATTGAACATAACGAAATTGAACATAACGAAATTGAACATAACGAAATTGACTAATATTGATAAAGGAAGCACATGAAGCAAATACTTTTATTAGGGGCTGCTGCCCTTATATGTTTTGGTGCAGTAAAAGATAGTGACTTAGATGGGGTACCTGATAATTTAGATAAATGTCCTAATACCCCTTTCTTAGAAACAGTAAATAAATATGGATGCTCAACAACTCAACTAAAAAAATTAAAGAAAAAAAACATAAAATTTAATCTAAATATTGGATATGAATATGATAAGTACAAATCTTATAATGATTCAAAAATAATTTTTACTTCCATATCTGCTAAAAAAAACAATATAAAAACAAGTATATTCTATTCTATAAAAGATGATAGTAATGGGTATAAATCAAATGACTTAATATGGTCTATTTATTATTATAACTCTTCAACTAAAAATACATCAATTAAAGCAGGTGTAAAAATGTATTTACCAACTAATTATAATAAAAAAACAGATTATGCATTTGTAATAAAAGGTTCTTATTACTTTAAAAAGTTTAATATTAGTTTAAGTGAGAAACACAAAATTTATGGAGAAACTGGTACAAATCCAAAAGATACTATTACTCTAAATATTGGGACTTTTTATAAAAAACTTTATGTATCTCCATATGTATATACTGAAAATTCAGCATATAACTCTTCTAAGTGGTATAAATATGCAGGACTAACTCTATTTTATCCTATTACAAACAAGATAGGAATAACTATTGATTCATCTTTTGATATGGAAGAATCACAAAATTATACTCTTACTGGAAGCTTAGGATATAGTTTCTAAGAATTCAAGCTTCCTTCTTTTTTTTGGAACCTTAAGTTTTATATATTCAAAGTATAATTTTTGTTATTTTATTTAACATAATATTTTTACTATAAACAATATTTTCATTTTTTGTGATAAAATTATGCATAAAAAGGCAATTAATGAACTTTTCTTTAATAATTTTAAGTTTTATTTTAATTATAATACCATGTATAATTACTTACAAATTAAAAATAGGTATAGAAAAAGAGATTTTAAAAAACTCTATAAGAGCATTACTTCAATTAACTGCACTTGGATTTGTTCTTGGTTTTTTATTTAAAATTAAAAATCCCTTTTTTTATATACCTGTAGTAACTTTTATGCTCTTATACTCATCATATATAGCTCAAAAACGTACAAATTATTCTTATAAAGCTGCCTTTTTAAGTCTTAGTTTATCTTCAATTATAATTCTTTCAATTTTAATAGTATTTAACATAATTTCTCTAAAGCCAAATGAATTTATTCCAATTGCTGGAATGATTATAGGAAATTCACTAAATACTTATACATTAACAATTGAAAGATTAAAAAGAGAAATCACTCTTCAAAAAGAACTAATTGAAGCTTTTGTGGCAATTGGAGCAAAATATACTGATGCTCTTAAAATAATGCAGCGTGAAGCAATAAAGGCTGCTTTAATTCCTGTTAATAATACACTTCAAACTATTGGAGTTGTTGCAATACCTGGTATTACTACCGGTATGCTTCTTGCAGGAGCCAGTCCTTTTCAAGCTATAACTTATCAAATAGTAATCACTTATATGCTAGTAAGTATAAATTTATTTAGTGCACTATTTGGAAGTCTGTTTTTTATCCGTCAAAAAATCAAAAGATTTTTTGACGAATTAATCTAAATTATAAACATTTTTAATATGAAGTGCTTCATCAAATTCATATACTCTTGGTACTCCTGTTGCTATTTCAAATTTTGGAATATCCTCATCACTTATTCCGTCAAGCTCTTTTACCATACCTCTAATAGTATTACCATGAGCAGTAATAAGCACATCTTTACCATCTACTAAAAGTGGGGCTACTCTTTCATGAAATGCCGCCATTGCTCTTTTTTGATTATCTTTGAGGCTTTCAGTGCTTGGAAGAAGTTCAGCTGGAAAGTTTTTGTATTTTGGATCAAATCTAGGATGTCTTTCATCATCAACACTTAGTGGTGGAGGTGGCACATCATAGCTTCTTCTATAAAGTAAAAATTTTTCTTCTCCTACTTCAGCTTTTATCTCATCTTTGTTAAGTCCAGTTAATGCGCCATAATGTCTTTCATTAAATCTCCAGTCTTTAATATGATCAATCCATAATAAATCTAACTCTTCTAAAATAATAATTCCTGTTTTAATAGCTCTTTTTAGATATGAAGAAAAACATACATCAAAACTAAACCCAGCTTCTTTTAGTCTTTGCCCAGCTCTTTTTGCTTCTTCAATCCCCTCAGGAGCTAAATCAACATCTACCCATCCAGTAAACCTATTTTGTTTATTCCACTCACTTTTTCCGTGTCTAACTAATACAAGTTTAGCCATATTCACCCTTTATGAAAAATTAATTTTGAAATTTTACCAAATTTTTAATACTAGCCCTATTTTTCCACTCAACAAGCTTAATAATTGCAAGGTTTATATCAAACTCTTTTGTAATCATTGGAAAAATAACTTCTCCATCAATTGCAATAAAAAAATTTTCATTAAAGTCTTTATAATCTTTTCTCTGAATTATTAAATAAGTCAATTCATTATCAATAACCCTAGGAATAGACTTATTTATACAAACTCCAATTTGTTCTCTAATAAAGCTGTTAAGAGATTTCATGTAATTTAAAACTATATCCTCCCAACTAAGCTCCTCCCCTAATGCATTAAAAACCCTCAAATCATCCATCTTTAATTTTTCACTTTTCATTTTACATTTTTCATTTTTTATCCATACTCCCACATCATATTCACTTAATCTATTTTTAAACTTTTCAAAATTTTCCTCAATATCAGCTAAATAAAATGGGTAATTTGATAAAATTTTAAAACCTATATCATCCCTTAGGTATTGTTTATAATCCATATAAAACCTTTTTGATGAAATTATACTAAAGGAAATAAATGAAAAAAATTTTAATAACAAATGATGATTCTTTTGAAGCAAAAGGTCTTCAAACATTAATTGAAGCTGTAAAAGATTTGGGAGAGGTTTACATAGCAGCCCCAGCTTTCCCAAAAAGTGCATGTAGCCATTCTCTAACAATTACAAAGCCTCTTAGATTTATAAAAGTAGATGAAAATTTTTATAAGCTTGATGATGGAACACCTGCAGATTGTATTTATCTCTCTTTTCCAGAGTTTTTTAATGGAGAAAAGCCTGATTTGATACTCAGTGGAATAAATCATGGAGCAAATTTAGGAGAAGATGTTACATATTCAGGAACTGCTGGTGGTGCAATGGAAGGTGCAGTCCATGGAATTCCCTCAATTGCGTTTTCACAAGTTCTAAAAAGCTTTGATTCACCAAAAACAGAAGTAGATTGGGAAGTTGCAAAAAAAATTGCCCGTGACATTACAAAAAAAGTACTTTATGGAAAAATCACAATACCTCATCGTCATATTTTAAACATTAATATTCCAAATACAAAAAAAATAAAAGGCTACAAAGCTACAAAACTTGCATATAGACTTTATGGAAATGATGCGCATAAGCATTTAAACCCAAGAGGCGAAGAGTATTACTGGATAGGGCTTCATCCTTTAGCATTCAAAGAAGAAAAAGGAACTGACTTTGATGCAATAAAAAATGGATACGTATCAATTACACCAATAAAACTTGATATGACGGGATATGAAGCTCTTGAAAAATTAAAAAAAGAAAATGAACAATGGGAAATTGATGAATAGTTTATTAAAAAAACTAAATATACAAACAACACTCCATCACAAAACTACTACAAATGGAGTATACAAAGTAGATTTGCATTCTACAAACTTTCCATTTTCAAGTTTTGGTAAAGGGTTTAGTGAAACTGAAGCATTAAATAGTGCATATGGTGAAATGTGTGAAAGAATAATAACTAGAAATTTTTTAGAAGAGTACTATATAAATGGGCTCTATTCTGATGCAATAATTACAAATAATTTCCTAAATACACAGCTATATGACTTTTATGAAATACAAAACCTTGAAAAAGAAGATTTATTTGACTTTAACTCTGATATTTTTGATATCCTCTCAATTCCTTTTAGCAATGTAAAAACTGGTGAAATTGTTTATTTTCCAATAAATATTATTCATAACCTCTATGCAAGCAACGGAATGGCTTTTCATACTACACTAAAAAAAGCTTATTATAATGCAAAATGTGAAGTAATTGAGAGATTTGTAAAGTTTCAGGTTATTAAATATGGACTTCCCCTTCCAAAGGTCTCACATCCTCTTAATAATGATTACTTCCAAATTTATGATGCAACTCTTGATGAAAAATATCCAGTAATGGCTGCAAGTTTTATAGAAAATGATGAGATTATTTTAGCATTTGGATGTGATTTAGATAGAGAAATAGCTATAAAAAAAGCTTATTCAGAACTTTTACAAACAGAACTTAAAAAAAGAGGTAAGATTTTAGATGATATTGAGTATATTAAAAGTCCTCTTAATCTAACCCAACATTTCATAGACTTAAGCGGTGATGTTCACTCAAACTTTTTTAAAAAACCATATTTTAATACAACTGAATGGAATTTTGAAAGTCTTGATGTATTTAAAGAAGATGAATTTATTAGAATTTATAGATATAAAAATTATATAGCTTTGCATTTAATAATTCCTAGTATTAGTGAAGTATATCCTATAGAAGATTTGGCCTACAACAATATAAACAGAGGCAAGTTTTTAAGAAAAGATATATTAAGTCGCTCAAATAAAAATAAAATAATTGATAAGCTTTATGAATATGGTGTTTGGAATATTGGTGATTTTATTGGAGTTATTTTTGACAAACCTTATACAATCGAAATGATCGATGAATTATACGAAGGATATAATATTTCAAAAACATTTGAAAATATACAAAATCTTGCAAAGGAATTAAGTTGAGATTTGATAGATGCAAAAAGTTATTTAGTAAATTTAATGAATTACAAAAATTAAATGTCTTAATTTGTGGAGTTGGTGGAGTTGGTGGACATGTTCTAAATTGTCTATATCGCAGTGGAGTTAGCAACATAACTATAATTGATTATGATGTTTTTGATATTACAAATCAAAACCGCCAAATTGGAAGCGAGTTTGTAGGAGAAAAAAAAGTTGAAGTTTTAGCAAGACTATATCCAGGAATTAAACCAATTGATATAAAATTAACACCTGAAAGTATTCAAAATTTAGACTTTGAAAAGTTTGATATTATCATAGATGCAATAGATGATTTAAATGCAAAAATATCTTTAATTAAAAAAGCTTATCCTAAAATTATCTCATCTATGGGTGCTGCAAAAAGAATAGACCCAACAAAAATTAAAGTTGATAGTATTTGGAAAACACATACTGACCCATTTGCTAAAAAAATTAGAGACAAATTAAAAAAAGAAAACTTCTTAGAAGACTTTAAAGTAGTCTATTCAACAGAAAAGCCAATAAAATGTGATATGGGAAGTTTTATTGGAGTTACAGGATCTTTTGGTTATGCTATTTGTAGTGAAATACTTAAAAAGTATGCGTAATACAAATTTATAATGATTAATTTAGAACCTTGAGTTTTTTAATATTTTCTTAATATGTTGAGTAAATTGTATATTCCCTCTCAACTTTTCATTTTTAGTTTGTTATTTGTATATTTGTGTATTGGTAATTAGTATATAAAAACTAATCAACCAATAACAAATACACCAATGACACTTTAACTCTCCATTCTCAATTGATATTAATATTAGTATAAAATATAAGGGAAAATTAATTATCCCTCATATCAAGATATGCTTTCATTCCAACATCAGTCCATTTTCTTGTAGTTTCAAAGAAACTCATAATATTTTCATAAACTTCTCTAAAGTCTTTTGATTTATTTGCATTTTCTTCTAAGATTTTTTTAATTGCCCTCTTAGCAGCTTCATTTACATCATCAGGGAATTTTCCTAAATGTACTCCATATTTACCATTCATAATTTGTTTTAGAGCAACTCCATTTTCATATTGGAACTGTGCAAGCATTCTTGCATTCATATCATTCGAAGCAACTTCAATAGCAGCTTGAAATTCTTTTGGAAGGCGCTCAAATTTTTTCTTATTAAATGTAAGCTCAAGGTTTGTTCCTGGTTCATGCCATCCTGAATAATAATATTTTGCTACTTTATAGAATCCCATTTTAAGATCAAGTGCAGGCCCTACCCATTCAGTAGCATCAATTACACCTCTCTCAAGAGCAGTATAAAGTTCTCCTGCAGGAATATTTGTAGGTTTCACCCCTAGAGCCGCCATAACTTCTCCACCAAGTCCTGGGATTCTCATTTTTAGACCTTTAAGATCATTAAGCGATTTTATTGGTTTTCTAAACCATCCACCCATTTGATTTCCAGTGTTTCCACCTTTAAATGGAATTAGATTATATCTAGCATACAATTTTCTCCAAATATCCATTCCTCCACTAAAATCAAGCCAAGCATTCATCTCATCAGCCACCATACCAAATGGATAAGCAGTAAATAAAGAAAATGCTGGATTTTTACCTTTCCAATAATATGGACCTGAGTGGAATCCATCTATTAAACCTTTACTACAAGCATCAAAAACACCAAGAGCAGGTACCAGTTCATTTGCACCATAAATTTTAATTTTTAAAGCTCCGTCAGTTAACTCTTTTACTCTTTTTGCAAAATAAAAAATACCCTCTCCCATAATTGGAAGTGTTTTTGGCCAAGATAAGCACACTTTTAATGTTTTTCTAGTTTTTGCATAAAGATTTGTAGTAAAAGCTGCACTTACTACTGCTCCAACTCCTGCAGTTTTTAAAAATTTTCTTCTATCCATTTTCTCTCCTTTATTAAAAAATAATTAAATTTACCAATAAATAATACCAAATAGTTAATAAAAAAAAAAGTTTATATTGTCTCAAAAAGAAAATCTATCACCAGAAGAAATAAATATGTTAACAACAGTAAATTAAAAAGACTACTAAAAATCAAAACTTTTATATTACTTATAAAAAATATTCTATTTAATATTCTCCACTTAAATTAAACTACAAAAAGTTAATGTGACTTTTTCAAAAAAAATATTTTTAGCAGTAGAATTAGACTAAACTAAAATAAAAAAAATAGTTGACTTTTTGATCAACTAAAATACATTATTACAATAAACTATTTATAAATAATTTTTGGAATAAATTTTGCTTCCTTTTCAAAAAAAGGAAACCTTAATGAAAAAAATTACTAATTATATTTTTAATATTGAAGATTACAAAATATTAAAAACAATTCAATATTTACTTTATGCATTTATATTTATCTCTTTAATTAACTAATAAAATATTGCTATTACTGCATAACTTAAAAAAATCATTAAATGAGAAAGTCCTTCTAGATAATTTGTTTCTCCATTTTCTGTTGTTTTCCAAACAAGTAAAATTGTAAGAAGCAAAGCACCTACCTGAAGTGGTGTAAAATCTAAAGTGAGCTTTATCCCAGCAAGCATTGATAAGAAAATAAGCGCAGGCACAGTTAAAAGAATTGAAACAGTACTAGCTCCCATAGCAATATTAATTACTCTTTGCATTTCATCATTCTTAGCAGCTCTAATTGCTGTAAAAAGTTCTGGTGCAACTGTTACAAATGCAATTAAAATCCCAACAAATCCTACAGTCAAGCCAAAATTATCAAAAACAACTACACCATCATTTGCAAAAATTTCTGAAAGAAATCCTATCAAAACCAATAAAAAGACTAAAAAGAAAATATTAAATAAATTACTTTTTCTATCAAAATAGTAATCATCGTTTTCTTCATTTTTTAAATATTTTTTAACTCTACTTCTTTTTTTGAATTTAAAAAAGTGAACATGTGTTTCTGTTTGAAACCTAAAAATAAAAAAGTAAAATACTGCTAAAAGTAATGATATAATTAAACTTGCTTTAAAAAGTGCATCTTCACTTGAATGAAGAGAAATAGTAGTAGGCACAAGTAACATTGCAGCTGCTACAAAAAGTACTGTTGTATAGCTAGCTGAAGTATCTTCGTTATGAACTTGTTCTTTAAAACTAAGTCCACCTACAAATACAGCAAGTCCTAAGAGTGCATTCAAATCAACTATAACAGTAGCTATTATACCATTTTTTACAGTCTCAAGAACCTCTGGATGCTCTCTAGCCTCTAAAACAACCATAAATAAAATTAAAATCTCAACTAATACGGCACTAAAAGTTAATATCATACTACCAAATGGTTCACCAAATCTTTCGGCTAAAATTTCAGCAATTTCAGAAATAGTAACTGCTAAACTACCTATTCCTATAGCTGCAAAAATAGTAGCTAAAACACTCATTCCTTGTATATGAAAAATAATTGCAAATGGCAAGCTGAAAAATCCTACAATTATATCCCAATAATCTTTAAAAACTTCTATATATTTATTCTCTTTGGGGTGCAAACTAACTCCTTAAAAAATGATTTGCTTTTTTTATAAAATAGACATCGGCAAATTTTGTAAAAAATTCATATGCTTTTTTTACATTAATAATTTTATCATTCTCCCCTAAAAAAACTTCTATTTTTATACTTTTAATTTTCTCTATTTCTCTCCAATCAAATCTTAATAATTTCTCTAGATCTTCAACACTACAATCACAAATTTTAAATTCTTTATTCTCCATTCTCAATTTTCCATTTTCAATTCTCCATTCACTAACTCCTGCTTTTGTAAGAAAATTTTTAATATAACTATTTTTATCTTTTTTAAAAGCAGCAATATTTAAATTAATAATTTTTTCATCATAATCAAAAAAAGCAGGAGATATAAGTTGTAGCTTATTTATTCTATAAGTAGTGTTTAAGACATATTTCACTGCATCCTGCGCACCTTTACTAAATCCTGCAACTACAAAGTCTTTATTTTCTAAATAATATTTAAATAATTCTCTCTCTTCGCATAAACAAAACCCACTAAAATATTTCATCTCTAATTTTTCTTATGTCTTCTTTGTGAATTATCTCATCTTTTAAAATTTTTTCATAAACTTTTTCTATTATAGGAAGATTACTTTCATATAACAACTTTGCTTCTTTATATGCTTCATCTAAAACTTTAGCAATTTCGCTATCATCACCAACAACGCTTTCACCCATTCCATAATCTTTAATCATTTTAACAGCAAGCTCACGTGCTTTTTTAATATCTTTATAAGCATTTGAATATTTTTCATTAAATTTTTCTTCTACTGCAATTCTTCCAACTAGTAATGTTTCAATTTTACTCATGATTTCTGTTTTTGATATAATCTCTTTATCTTCCTCTTTAAAATCATCTTTCATTAGAGTTATTCTCTCAAAATCAACTCCTAGCCAATCAGCAATTACAGCTTTACTTGCCTGATAATAACTTAATATCTCTTTCTCTTTTGGTGAGTAGGTATTTAGACGCTTTTTCCCCATCAACACTTTATCTTTTACTGCATAAAAATCACTCTCTTCTATAAAAGGTTTACCCTGTTTTAAAGCATAAATACTCGCTTCATTAACTAAACTAGCAAGAGCTGCTCCAGAAAAACCTACTGTCATTTTTGCAATTTTTTCTAAATCTCCTTTAAAAGGTTTATTTTTTAAATGAACTTTAAGAATTTCCATTCTATCTTTCAGTCCTGGAAGTTCTACAAAAATTCTTCTATCAAACCTACCGGGTCTAAGCAATGCTTCATCTAGTAGTTCTACCTTATTTGTTGCACCAATTACAATAACTCCCTCACTTCCTTCAAATCCATCCATTTCTGTTAAAAGCTGATTTAATGTAGCTTCTCTCTCATCATTTCTAAGATTACCTCTAGCTTTTCCTATTGCATCTATCTCATCAATAAATATAATACTTGGAGCCATTGCTTTTGCACGAGAGAAAAGGTCTCTTACTCTCTTTGCTCCAACTCCTACGTACATTTGAACAAAACTACTACCACTTTGATAAAAAAAAGGAACTCCTGCCTCCCCTGCTAGTGCTTTTGCTATTAAAGTTTTACCAACACCAGGAGGTCCTACTAAAAGCACCCCTTTTGGAAGATTTATGCCAAAATTTCTATATTTCTCAGGATTTTTTAAAAAATCTACAATTTCTACAAGTTCTTCTTTTACTTCATTAATACCTGCTACTTCTTTAAAAGTAACGTTTGAGGTAATTGGCTTTATTAAAAAGTCTTTTTCAATTCCTGTATTCATCTCAACTTGAACTCGCCCTGGAGATTGAGGCTCGGGTGCCATTTTTTTAATTAAAAGTATAAAAAAGATAAAAAATGCAAAAACTATAATAACTCCTAAAATTTGTGAAAACAATACTCCAAAATTTAAATTACCTGACTTAATGCCAGCAGCAATCAATAGTCCTATTAAAATAGTAACTACTGCACCTGTTATTAAAATATTTTTGTTATTCTTTGACATTGATATCTTCCTTTACCTGGTAATCACTTACTCTCACCCACTCTCCTTTTGGAATTTCTTTTTTTATTTTCATTTTATTATAGTACTCATCATATCCTATTGAGTAACCATCTTTAAACTCTTCAATATGAACTAGTAATTCCTTTTTTCTTTTTCTAAAATTATAATTATTTTTTCTTACAATTTCTTCTAATATTTTCGCTCTTTTTTTCGCTATATCTCCTAGTACATCTTGTTTCATAGTAGCACTAATAGTACCATTTCTTGGAGAATAGCGAAAAACATGAATATGAGTTAAAGGGTACTTTTTAAAATTTTCAAGCCCCTCTTCCCAAATCTCTTCACTTTCACCTGGATGTCCTACTATAAAGTCAGTTCCTAAAGCTAGTCCTTTGTCTGCTAATTTTTCAAATAGAGATAAAGTATTAGATACCCTATTTCTTCTTTTCATAATTCTAAGCATTTTATCACTTGTATGTTGAAGTGCAATGTGTAAATGCTTTTCAAGTATACCATTTTGAGTAAGTTCTATTAGTTCATCTGTTATTTGACTAGGTTCAAGACTTCCTAGTCTAATTCTTTTAACTCCTCTAATTTTACTAATGTTTTCGATAAGCTCTGCTAAACTTGTACCAGTATCTTTTCCGAAACTACCCATATTTATACCAGTTAATACAAACTCACTAATTCCTAAATCTTTTAAAGCTTTTATCTCATCTAAAATAAGTTTTTCGTCCATACTTCTTGAATGACCACGAACTGTTGGAATAATGCAATAAGCACATTCAAAATCACATCCTTCTTGAATTTTGATAAATGCTTTTGTTTTGTCATAGTAATTTAGCCTATTTTGATTTATAAAATTAAAATCTCCAAGTTCAATATATCTATTTTTATCTAAAAAATTATTTATTTGCTCTTTATATTTATGCCCAAATACTACATCAACTTTATTTTCCTTAAATAATTTTTCTCCTTGTGTATAAACAGCACAACCAGTAAGAAAAATTTTTTTCTCTTGCCATTTATTAATATACTGTCTAAGGTCTCTATCAGCAAAATTAGTAACAGTACACGAGTTTATGACAATTACATCTGCTTCATTTTCATTTTTTACAATTTCTGCATCTATTAAATTTTTCATAAGCTCAGTATCGTAAATATTACTTCTACATCCAAATGTTTTAAAAAAAACTTTCACCTAACTCCTTTTTAATATTTTTTTAAATAAGCTTTCTTTATTTAATAATTTACTTTTATTAAGTATATAATAAAATAATGGCAAATAAAATAGATTAAGAACTGTTCCCCACATAATACCAAAACCTAGTGCAATAGCAAGAGGTTGAAGAATAGCACTTTGACCATATGGGAAAAACATAAGAGTAGCTAATCCGAAAAATGTTGTAATAGATGTAAGAAGTATAGGACGAAGCCTATATGATGCAAGTTTTAAAAGTTCATCTAAATTTTTTGCCCTCTTAATAAAATCAATCATTACAATACCATCATTCACAACAACTCCTGCTAGTCCGACTATTCCTATCATTCCAAGCATAGTCATATTCATTCCCATTATCATATTTCCTATAATCACTCCTAAAAATGATAATGGTATAACTGAAATTATTACAAATGGTAGTAATATTGAATTAAACATTAATACTAATATCAAGAAAATAAGTAAAAGTGCTATAACTAAAGCCGTTTTTAAATCTTTTATAAACTCTTTACTAGTTTTTGCCGCACCACCTATTATAATTTTTAAATCTTCTTTTTTAATTTGTTCAAGAACTGGCGCAATTTTTTTGTAAAACTCAGCAGTTGTTATAATTTTTTTATCTAAACTTGCATACACACTTTTTGCTGCAATACCATCATATTTATGGATTTTTTTAAATTCTCTTTTTATTTCAAAGTTTGCAACTTTATTAAGTTCTATCATTTGATTAGTTCCTGGAATGTTCAACCTAAAATGTACTAACTGATTAAATGAATCTTTGTTTTTGTCTTTTATAATTATTTTAACTATTCCATCTTTATTAAATGTTTTTGCTACTTCACTTTCACCAAAAAAACCTCTAAGCATTGAATAAATATTAACTTCATTAAAACCGAGTTTCTCTCCATATTCATTTACTTTTATTTTAATTTCATATGCACCAAGTTCTGCATCATCATAAATATTATACACACCATTTATATTTTTTATTTTACTCTCAAGTGTTTTTATTGCTTTTAATATTTTTTCTTGAGAATTGCCAGCTATACTTATAACAACATCACTTTTAACTACACCTGCTTGTGGAATAATTACATTTAATTCTTTCAAACCTTGTATTTTTGTATAATTTAGGTCTTTTTTTATAAGTTTAGCAAGTTCCCAAGAAGAATGTACTCTTGTTTGAGTTTCTACCTTTATTGGTTGAAATATAGGTGCAATATATTTATTATAAAAATCTGTTGGCTTTTTATCATTCAAGTCTACAAAAATATGAAAATAATTCTCACCTGTATTAGCCTCTCCTCTATTATTCATTTTCATACCAACAACTGTCGTAAATCCTTCAACATCATCTCCTAAATATTTTCTTAATACTTTCTCAATAGGCTCTATAGCTTTTGAAGTTTGTGTTATTGTATAATTACTATCTAAACTCCCATTTACATATATTTGACTAGCATCAAAATCAGGAAAAAGCTGAAACTTCGAATGTTTAAATCCAAGTCCAAGTAAAATAGGCAAAAAAATTAAAAAAAATGCAAGAGATATAAATCTATACTTAAAAAATAACCTCAACATTTTCATATAAATTAATTGAAACTTCTCCCAAAAAATTTCTTTTTTACTTGGCAAAATTTTTAATATCTCTTTTGAATGAAGTGGTAAAAATACAAACGCTTCTAAAAGCGAACTTAAAATTAAAACAGTAATCATAACAGGCAAGATTTTTATAAATACTCCTATTTCACCTTTAATAAGAAGCATAGGCAAAAAAGCCAAAACTGTAGTGGTAGCTGCTACCACTACTGGCCAAAATACTTCAATAGTACCATCAACTGCAGCTTGAAGTTTACTTTTTCCCATTTCCATATGACGATATATATTCTCACCTACTACTATCGCTTCATCAACAATCATACCTAAGGCTATAAGAGCCCCAAGCATTGAAAGTAAATTAAGTGAAAAATCAAGATAATCAAGTGCAATAATAGCAATTGCAAATGAAGTTGGAATTCCAATAGTAACCACTAATGAAATTCTCCAGTTTAAAAAAATCCACATTACAAAAAACACTAAAATAAGTCCAAAAATTATATTACTTACAACTGTGTTAAAACGATTTCTAACCCATTTACTAGTATCAGTTGATATACCAAAAGTAACTTCAGGATGAGATTTATGGTACTCTTTTAAAATTTCTCTTATTTTTTTACTTAAAACAATAGCATCACCACTCTCACCTTTTCTTACATCAATTGTTAAATTTGGAATACCATTATATTTTCCAATTTGAGTGGGCCTTTCATATTCTTTTACAATTTTTGCTATATCTTTAAGTCTTACAATTTTATCTCCAACCTTTAAAATTGTTTCTTCAAAGTCTTTAATTCCTTGAGGAAACATAGAAACAAAATAGTGTTTATTTTCTTCCATTTTTCCTATAGGAAATATTGTATTAATGCCTGAGAGGGTATTTATTAGAAGGTTTTTATCTAGGCCCAAACTTTCAATTTTTTGATTATCTAAAATAAAATAGATATTTTTATCGCTATCCCCTCTTATATCTACTTGTGTTAAATCTTTAAGAGCAGTAAGATTTTTCTTAATTTCATTTGCAACTTTCTTTAATTCATCTTTATTTAAAGTATTACTTGCCACTGAAATAAACATCAAAGGAAATGCTTTTTTAGCAATTGTAACTGTAGGCTCATTCATATCACTTGGAAGATCTTTTTTAACATTTGCAGTAATGGTTTTAAATTCACTCAAAAGTTCTAATTTATTAACACCAGATTTTAAATTTGCAGTAATTACAAAATTTCCATTGCTTATTACACTCTCAATTGAAGCTACTTCTTGATAAGTTTTTAGCTCATCTTCAATAGGAATAACTGCCATTTTATTTAGAGTCTGTGGACTTGCTCCTGAATAGGCTCCTTGAATTAATATTTTATCTAAAGTTGCAGGAGGAAATAACTCTTTAGCAACATTTCTATATGCAAGAATAGCCGAAATTATAACAATAAAAAATAATGTGTGAGTAAATGCTGGCTTTTTTATAAAAAATTCTATTATTTTTTTCATCATCCCTCTTTCAAATATTAAAAATCTAAAGAATTTAGTCTGTTTTTAAACTTAAGTTTTTCTATTTTTGACTTTAAAACTAAATTTTCAGCTTGTAAAGAGTAATATTCATTCAAAAGTTTATTGATTTTTATTGAATCAAAATAAATATAATTGGCTATATAAATTTTTGGTATTAATAACACTAATACAAAAATCGAAACAATAACTATATTTCTTATAATAGCAATAGAAATTTTACTCTCTTCAATCACCCCATCTATATTCTCTAAAAGAACCTCTTTCTCATTCATTTTCTAGCCTTTAAATTTAAATCCCCTAAGTTTTGCGCTTCTACTCCTTGGGTTTAATTTAATTTCGTCTTTACTTGCAGTTATTGGTTTTTTAGTTAATATAATTCCTTTTTGATTATTGTTTCCACATTCACATCTTAAAACTAAAGGAGGACATATACATCTTTTTGCCCACTCTTTAAATTTATTTTTTACAATCCTATCTTCTAATGAATGAAAAGTAATAATTCCTAAAACTGTTTCATTTTGAGCTACTAATTCTACCCCATTTAAAATACTTTCAAGTTCATCTAATTCATTATTTACTTCAATTCTTATCGCCTGAAAAATAGGAGCTAAGTCTTTTTTATTTTTAATACCCGCTTTTAATAAAACCTCGCTTAATTCTTTATTAGAATTTATAGGTCTATTTTTGATTATAAAATCAGCTATTTTTTTATATCTTCTCTCCTCTGCATAATTTTTAAAAATTCTCTCAAGACTAGCTTTATCATAAAAATTAACTACATCTTTTGCACTAAAACTTTGATCCTTATTCATTCTCATATCAAGACAATCGCTATCAAAAGTAAATCCCCTCTCACGATTATCTAATTGATAGCTACTAACCCCAATATCAGCTAAAATTCCTGATATATTAAACCCATTTAACTCTTTTAAAGCAAAACTAGCTCTTTTATTTATAAATTCTACTCTATTTGCATATTTTGATAACCTTTTTTTAGCAAACTCTATAGCATCTTTATCTTGGTCAATTCCTATTAACTTAATATTTGAGAAACTCTCCAAAATAGCTTCACTATGACCACCAAAGCCTAATGTACAATCTATAAAATATCCATTATCCTGCAAATTACCTTTAAAAAGATTTATAGTTTCATTCAGTAATACAGGAATATGCGGTATCTTATTTTCAATTCTCAATTCTCAACTCTCCATTCTTAGTCTATTATTTTGTTATAATTGTATCAAAAAAGGCGTTTTTTTGGTCACTAAAACATTAATCGATGAATATTTTTTAGTTGCAAAAGAGTTATTTGATAAAAACTACTTAAATATCGGTATTGGAAGTTTATCTCTTAAGTTAAAAACTGATCAAATGTTAATAAACAAAAAAAATAAACACTATATTGAAGAAGACTTTGTAAAAAAAGTTTATATTTTAAGAGAAAATATGGCATGGAAAGAAGCAAGTGAAGATGTAAAGATTCATTCAGAAATCTATAAACAAAACTCAAACATAAAAGCAATAGCCCATATTTTCCCAAAAAATGTAATGACTTTTGCTGAAAAAAACTACTTTTCTTTAGACCCAATCGATTTTTTAGGCAAAAAAAATTTTACAAAAATTCCAATAATTGAAATAGGAAGTGTACAAGAATGGGAAGAAAATAATGAATTTATAATTGCAAAAAATTTAAAAGATAATGATATTTTAATTATCAAAGGCTTTGGAGTTTTTATAAAAGCTAGAGATCTTAGAGAAATTATAAAACTTTCAACTATTATAGAAAACAGTGCTTATATTTTGTTAAATTCTAATTAAAGGACAAAAATGTATTTGATTTATGAAAAAGACACTCTTGGTAGAACTATTTTTGAAATTGTTTTTAAAAATACAGGAAGCATTTATGCAAAAGATGGAGTTGCTAACCTTCTTGCACATATGCTAAATACAAAAGGGACACTTACAGAAAAAGAAAAATTTTATTCAAAAATTGAAGAAAAAGCTATAAATTTACAAGTAACTACAAATAAAGAATTTTCAACAATTTCAGTAACTTTTTTAAATGAAAAAACTCATATTGCTATTAAACATATTTTAAGTCTTCTTCAAAGTCCAAACTTGACACAAGTTGCTTTTAATAAAACTAAAGAAGAGATAAAAGCTAAAAAAGAAAACATAAAAAACAATAACGACTATATTGCTGCTGCAAATCTTTTTAAAATCCTTTTTAAAGACACTCCTCTTGAAAAAGAAACAATTGGAGAAAATTTAGATGATATAACTTTAGAAGACATTAAAAATCATTATGAATACTACTCTAAAAGCACAGCAGTTTTTATTAATGGAGGAAAAAGAATTGAAATTGAACCGTTTTTGGAAGTTTTGTCAGATAAAGAAATTAAAAAAGATATGTTTTTTAAACCAAAAACAGGAGAAATAATTGAAAAAAAAGAAGTAGAACAAAGTTATATCTATTTTGCAAGCCCTTTTAACGTAAAAAAAGAAAACTTTCATCTAGCAAAAATAGCAACATTTATTTTAGGAGCTGGTGGATTTGGTAGTAGAATGATGGAAGAGATAAGAGTTAAAAGGGGATATGCATATTCTGCTTATGCTAATAATGAATTTAAAAAAAGTTATAAAATATTAAGAGGATATCTTCAAACAAAACTTGAAAATACAAATGATGCAATCAATCTAGTAAAAGAAATGATAAATGAGTTTACTGAAAAAGGAATTACAAAAGAAGAACTAGATAGTGCTAAAAAATTTTTAATTGGAAGTGAACCTCTTAGAAATGAAACACTTTCACAAAGGCTACTTAGAAAATTCAATGAATACTATCTAGGACTAGGCGCTAATTATTATGAAAAAGAGCTAAAACTTATTGAAAAAGTGACCTTAGATGAGGTTAATGAATTTATAAAAAAACATAGTGAAATTAATAATTTAAGTTTTTCAATTGTCACGAAGTGAGTAGAAGTATTAGAGGTTAATAGAGGTTAATAAAAGTTAAAAATGTTAGTACATAGTAATAATAAACCCCTAATACCTCTAATACCTTTAATGCCTCTACTAACCAATACACAAATACACCAATAAACCAATACACAGGGATTGAGAATTGCTTAAAATTGTAGATGAAAAACTAAACAAAATAGGTATAACAAATGTTATAGAGTTAGCTTTAATGCGCCCAAAAGAATGGGAAGATAATAACTTATATACATATATTACAGGCAAACCTCAGGCTTTTGAAGCTGAGGTTCTAGATATTCAAAAATCAACAAAAATTACAAGGGTAAAGTTTTATCTTAAAAATATTCAAACAATAATGTGGGGAGTATTTTTTGTATTTAAAAAATGGCATGAAGCAACTTTTTATGTTGGAAAAAAGTTATATATTAGAGGAGAAGTTAGAAATAATCAAATAATACAGCCAAAACCTATAAATAAAGTTGGAGAAATTACACCAATTTACAAAACTTCAATCAATCAAAGAAGTTTTAAAACTCTTCTTAAAAGATTTCTAACACTTAAAGCTCTTTCTATATTACCTGAAACAATAGCTACTAACCTTTATTATATGCATTTTCCAAGAAGTTTTGAAGATATTGATGAAAAAAAAATAAATTATGCTTTAAAATGGGCTGAAGTATTTAATTATTTATATAAACTACAACACAAGAAAAAAACTTATCCTTCATTTCAAATCAACAAATCTCCTGATAAATTTATAAAAAGTTTACCATTCAAATTAACTAATGACCAATTAAAAGCTATAAATGAAATACATCATGACATCTCAAATCCCATTCAATCAAGAAGAGTAATAGTAGGTGATGTAGGTAGTGGCAAAACAATAGTAATGTTAGCAACAGCTTATATGAGCGAAAAATCTATAATTATGTGCCCTACTTCAATACTTGCTAATCAAATATATGAAGAAGCTAAAAAATTTTTAGGTAGTTTTAACTTTAAAATAACTCTTGTTACTCAAAAAAGTAAATATACACAAGATGATTTAAAAACCTCAAATTTACTTATAGGTACTCATGCTTTACTTTATCAAAACTTGCCAGCAGTCAAAGTAATTATGATAGATGAACAACATAGATTTGGAACAAACCAAAGAGCATTACTTGAAAAATTAGTAAATAAACAAAATATCCATCCTCACTATTTTCAGTTTAGTGCAACTCCAATTCCAAGAACTCAAGCTCTTATTTTGAGTAGTTTTGTAAATGTAACTTTAATAAAAGACCTCCCTTTTAAAAAAGATATTGACACAAAAATAATTTCTAAAGAAGACTTTAAAGACCTAATAGCACATATCCAAAATGAAATAAATAACAACCATCAAATAGTAATTGTCTATCCTTTAGTAGAAGAGTCTCAAAACTTTGAATATCAAAGCATAGAAGAAGGAAAACATTTTTGGCTAAAGTATTTCGACAAGGTATACGTAACACATGGAAAAGACAAAAATAAAGAAGAAATCTTGGTCAAATTTAGAGAAGAAGGAAATATTTTAATCACAACTATAGTAATTGAAGTTGGAATTTCTCTGCCTCGCTTAACTACTATCGTTATTGTTGGAGCTGAAAGACTTGGTCTTGCTACTCTTCATCAGCTAAGAGGTCGGGTTGGAAGATACGGTGATAAAGGATATTGTTTTTTATACACACACGATAAAAATAATAAAAGACTTATAGAATTTTCAAAAACTCTTGATGGTTTTAAAATAGCAGAGCTTGATTTAAGATTTAGAAAAGCTGGAGATATAATTGAGGGTAAAATCCAAAGCGGAGATACTTTTAAATATTTTGATGAGAGTAAAGATTTAGATATTTTAGAAAATGTAAAAAAACATTTAGAGTCTTTAAACAAATCTTAAAAACACTAATCCTATTAATTTTTAATTCTTATACCAATTGACAATGGAAAATGGACAATGGAAAATGATGAAAAGTATTGAAATAATGGCAGTTTTAAACATTTTTAAAGTAATACCAATTCCAAGATGTTTAGACACTTCAGTATAATAAAACTTAGTTAATCAAATACAACCAATTAAAGCATATACTTCTATTTAAAAACTATGACTATATTAGAATTGGTATAACTGATGTTCCGCAGCTATTGTATAAATATTGTAAATTTTGACATTGACTAAATAAGTAAAACTATTGCAAATTTTAGCGAAATAAAGGCGTTTAAAAAAGCATTCTGTTTGAGCGAAGCGAGTTAATGCTTTTTAGCCTTTATGGAGCGTTAAAAAATTTGCCTTTTTGTTGAATTTATTTAGTCAGTTCCTAAATTTAAAGTTTAGTAATGTTAATTATAATATGCATGACATCAATTCTTAACTTAAATTTTTCCTCTCAACTGATAAGTAATATCCCCTGCTCCAAAACCGATTACAAGACCTTTTTTTATGCTTTTAATAATTTTTCCATTTTCATCAATTAACATAATATTATTTCCATCAACTTTTACTTTTTTTGCAAAAATAGGATTATATCTTGCAAAGTGTTTTTTAAAATCTATAAAAATTTCTTCTTCTCCAGCAGCCCATACAGGTAATATTATAAGTTCATCCACACCCTCAAAACAATTAATAAATCCTTCTAAATTATCAACAGTTCTGCTATATTTGTGTGGTTGCCAAATTGCTGTAACTTTATCAATTCCATTTAATAAAGCAAACTCTCTTGTAGAAACTAAAGTGGCTTTTATTTCTGTTGGATGGTGACCATAGTCATCGATAAGTATAAAACTTTGTGTTTGTTTTAAAATATCAAATCTTTTTTTAATACCTATATAATTTTTTATATTTTTAGCAATTTCATCTAAAGAGATAAACTCACTTGCTGCTTCAATCGCAAGTAAAGCATCAAGAACTAAATGCTCACCAAACCCATATACTTCAAATTCTAAATTTTTATATTCAAAAACAGTTTTTGGTTGATTTTCTCTTAACTCAAATCTTATATGTTTTGCATCCTTTAAAAAAACTTTTTTCATAGGAAAATTAAGTTTTTTTATAAACTCATCATCTCCATTAACTACTCTAACTTTAGCACTTTTCAAAAACTTCTCATAATGAGCATAAAATTTATTCAAATCATGGTTATAAAATTCCATATGTTCTGGTTCAGTATTAGTTACAACTGCAATATAAGGATTTGAATCAACAAAACTACCATCACTCTCATCCGCTTCAAACACCAAAAGTTTACTCTTTTCTACTCTTGCATTGCTTTTAAATTCTTTACTCTCAGCACCAATTAGAGCATTTGCATTATTTAAAATAGATGCTAAAATTGCTGTAGTTGTACTTTTTCCATGAGCACCACATACTGAAATTACTTTTTTATCTCTGACAATAAATGGTAAAAACTCTCTTCTAGAATACGTATTTATGCCCTTTTTTTTGGCTTCTATAAGTTCAGGATTGTCATTTTTTACTACAGCAGTATATACAACTACATCATAATCTTTTATATTTTCAGCCACTTGAGGAACAAAAACTTTTATACCTTCTTTTTCTAAAGCCTTAGTCAAAGTAGTATTTGCAATATCACTACCACTTACTTTAAACCCTTTTTTGTGCAAATATCTTGCAATGGCACTAAGGCCAATCCCACCTATTCCAATAAAATGGATCTTATGCATCTTTACTAAATTCTTTTTTGAATCTATCTTGATATTTTATAACTAACTCATCAATTTCATCATTAAATTCAGTAAAAAAAACATCTTTATAAACTTTTTCGCTATCAACATATTTTTCAAAAAACTTATCTAAACTAAGTCCCGCTAACATTCCTATTACAAACATAGAAAACATCTCTTTTATTTTCTTATCATCAACTAAATAAACCATATCATATCCAACCTCTTTTGCTTCTTCTATCGCTCCTTCATCCCAAAGCTCTAACATATATTCAAACATTGCTCTAGTCGCTGCTTTTTCTTCTTCATTTTCTATATCAAGAGTAGTGTTTTTTTCAATTTTGTTATTAATTAATTCAAATGTCTCTTTTAAGATTTCTCTAAAAACTTCATTGATTTGGTCTTCTTGATTTTGATGTATTAATCTATCAAGTTCATTATATTTACTAACTAACATAAGAGCTCCTTTAAAATTTTTAATGCTTTTTTAGTTTTTTCCTCATCACAAACTAAGGCAATTCTTACATATCCAATTCCTGCTCCGTTTCTTCCCATAAACCTTCCAGGCATTACTTTTACACCTTTTTTAAAAGCTTTTTTTGTAAACTCTATATCATCTTCTACTTCAAGCCATATATAAAAAGTGGCTTCTGGAATATCAACACCCAAAATTTCTTTTGCTATTTCAAAATTTCTTTTATATTTTTCTCTAAAAATTTCCACATGACTATCATCACTCCAAGCCTTAGCTGCTGCATATTGCAAAGGAAGTGGACTTGCACATCCAACATATGTTCTAAATTGAAGATATTTTTTTAAAATCTCACTATCTCCTGCTATATATCCACTTCTAAGTCCTGGCGCTGAGCTTCTTTTTGATATAGAATTAATAGCTAATATGTTTTTAAAATCTTTATTTCCTACTTTAATAGACGCTTCAAGTATGCTACACGGTTTTTTATCAAAATAAACTTCACTATAACACTCATCATTCAATATTACAATATCTTTCCTCAAAGCATACTCTACCCACTCACAAAGTTCTTCCAAATCCATCACACTTGCTGTTGGATTATTAGGTGAATTTAAAATGATAAAATCTTCATCTCCGCTAAGCTCTGATAATTTAGGTTTAAAACTATTTTCTTTTGTTAGAGGCAAATATTTTATTTTAGCTCCTGCTACAATTGCGGCACCTTCATATATTTGATAAAAAGGATTAACAAAAGCCATTTTTTTGGGTCTCAGAAAAAGTGGAAAATTAAATAAAAGCTCTCTTGTACCAAAAGTCGGTAAAAGGTTATTCTCATTAAGTTCAATACCGTATCTTCTTTTTACAAAACCAATTATAGCTTCTTTTAAAATTTTTTCACCTGCAGTTTTTGGGTATTTATTTAAGAGTTTACTATTTTCACATAAACTGTCTTTAATAAACTTTGGTGTTTCAAATTGAGGCTCACCAATAGTAAGAGTAATAACTTCCTCTGGATGAGGAATGTTTTCAAGTAATTCATTTAGTTTTTCAAAAGGATACTTCTCAAACATCTTACTCTTCCACTAAAGCAAGTTCTATTTTAAATCCACTTTGAGACAATACTTTTACCCTCACTTTATCTCCCTCAGTAAACTCATCTAAAGAGTGCCCGTTTAACTTGCTAATATGTAAAAGCCCTTCAATTTCTGGGTCTAATTCTACAAACATTCCAAAAGGTACTTTTCTTTTTATCACTCCTTCAAGAATGCTACCTATTTCATACTCAGGAATTTTAGGTGTTTCTTTACAAATCACATTTAAAATATAATCTTTTGCTGCATGCATATCATCATAATTTTCACCATAAATTTTAACTTTTCCAGTCTCTCTATCAAGGTCAATAGTAATACCAAATTTAGCAATAATCTCTTTTACTGTCTTACCAGCAGTACCAATAATATCAATAATTTTATCTGGTTCTACCTTAAAACTTATACTTTTTGGAAGAACATCTTCATTATACTTGATATTCTCAGCTGCATTTTCCATTTTTTCTAAAATAAACGCTCTAGCAACTCTTGCTTGATATAAAGCCTCTTTTAATATTTCAAGACTAATTCCTCCAAGTTTTATATCCATTTGCATTGCAGTAATTCCATCAAATGTTCCCGCTACTTTAAAATCCATATCACCATCGTGATCTTCAAGCCCCATAATATCAGTTAAAATTGCATACTTTTCACCTTCACTTACAAGCCCCATTGCAATCCCTGCTACCATTTTAAGTAGTGGTACTTTTGCAGCTTTAAGTGCTAAACTACTTGCACAAACAGTTGCCATTGAACTACTTCCATTACTCTCAAGTATTTCACTAACAACCCTAACAGTCTCATCAAACTCAGGATCAAGTAATGGTTCAATTGCTCTTTTAGCCAAGTTTCCATGACCGAGTTCCCTTCTACTAGGAGGTCCAAGTCTAACAGCCTCACCTACTGCAAAAGCTGGGAAATTATAATGAAGCATAAATTTTTCAAGCTTTTCTTCTTTATCTGTTAGATTTGCATAAACTTGAGCATCCATATCACCGCCACGAGTCGCAACTGCAAGTGCTTGAGTTTGACCTCTTGTAAATAAACAACTTCCATGAGCTCTTGGAAGTAAATTTGTTTCAATATCAATTGGTCTGATTTCATCAAGCTTTCTTCCATCAGCTCTAATTCCTTCAAAAAGAATCATACTTCTTACTATTTCTCTTTTTACTTCTTTTACAGCTTTTAGTATTGCTTCAAAATTTTCTTCTTCATCTAACGCTAAAGTAATTTTTCTTGCAAACTGTTTTAAAAGATAATCTCTCTCACTTTTACTCAAATGCTTAATAATATCTCTAAGTTCATCAGCGTATTTTTCTTTTATAAGCTTAATATAATCAGTCAAATCAACTTCTTTTCTCTCAACAAAATCTATTTTTTCTTTTACAAAACTCTTTAGAGCTTCTTCATAAATTTTTGCACCTTCTTTGATTTTTTCTTGTGCTTTACTTAAAATATCAATAAGCTCATCTTCACTTATCTCATTAGTTTTATACTTAAGTATAGTATTTTCAATAGGCATTCCATCTAACATTACATCTTCTACTGGAATAATCTCTACCTCTTCCTGCCCTTGAGATGCATATTCTATCATTAAAAGTTCATCTTTTGTTCCAGTTACAAACAGATTAAAATCACCTTTTTCAAGCTGAGATAGGGTTGGATTAAAAATAATTTCTCCGTTAATTCTAGTAACTCTAACCCCATGTACCATTTTTGCAAAAGGAAGAGAGCTCATATACATAACAGCTGAAGCTGCATTCATTGCAGCAACTTGTAAATCACTATCTTCATCAGCACTCAAAGCCATAATCGTAATTATAGTATCATACCCATAATTTCTAGGAAATAATGGTCTTAAGCTTCTATCTACAATTCTAGCAGTTAAAGTTTCAAAATCACCTGGTTTTTGTTCTCTTTTTACAAATCCTGCCGGAATTTTTCCGACTGCATATGCTCTTTCTACATATTGAACAACAAGCGGAACAAAATCTTCCTCAATAACCTCATCAGGATTATATGTAAGAGTAGCAAGCATCACAGTATTGCCCTCTTGCCACCAAATACTGCTATCCGCTTGCTTTGCAACTTTTTGAACTATTAGCTTTTGAAACTTTTCATTTATTTTAATATCAACTTCACAACTCATTCATACTCCTTAAAATAAAATCTCGTATCTATATAATCTTCAACAACCTTTGCAAAAAATACATTATCTACAATCTTTTCTACCATTTCAGCAGTTTCTTTTGCAATTACTGGAATAGCTACATTTATACTATTTACTTTCTTATTAATACAACTCTTTATAGCACAAAGTAAAGTTAGTCCTGTACTTGCTCCTTCATCAACTAATAAAACATTTTTATTTTCCAATGTAATTATACCCTCTCCTGCTCTTAATTTATGTATATCTTCTAAAATTTTTTCTTCATAAACCCTTTCTATTTCATTAAAAAGATAATCATCAGTAATTTCAAAACTTTCTATTAATTCATTAATTAAAATGTAATCTTTAGTCTCACTTACACTTGCAAGAGAAGTGTCTTTATTAATAGGAGATTTTACTTCCTCTATAAATAAAAAGTCTCCTTCAAGCATACCATTTCTAAGGGCAATTTCTTTTGCATAATAAATTGCTCTTTTATTAATAGCTAAAACAACTGAATCTTGAATTATTTTTTTATCAATTACATTTAAAAGCTTATTTAGTGCTTCTTCTTTATTTTTAAATAGCATTTCACACCTTAAATTTTTTTAGAAACTCTTCTGGATATTGTCTTAAAATTTCATCTTCACTAAATGTAAACCTATAATTTTCTACATACTCTTTTAAAACTCTATAAGCCCAATTTATCTCTTTCATTTTATCTTCATCTCCTCCTATGTCACTATGCACTTTTTTCGCAAGACTTTTATATTTTTTGTTTATGTCATTTATTGTACTAAGAGGCGAAATATCTAAAATTTTACAAGCCTTTTTTATCTCATCTATTTTAGAAATGATGTAGCACCTCCACTTATTAATGGTTTCAAGTCATTATCTTTGAACTTAATCCCAAGTCCTAAGAAAAATGTTCTTGCCTTATCATTTAACACATTATCAATTCCTGCCATAAACTCTATATGTTTTAAATATAAATAAGTAGTTTTAAAATTTAAATGAGGATTATTGCCTCTTATATCATTTTCACTATTAAAATCATATATTTCACTACTAAATTTTAATTTATCTTTCATAGTAAAATAATCTATTCCTACCCCTCCTGTACTTTCAATTATACCTCCTCTTAAAAGCACATTTTCATATCTTTTTCCAATCTCAGCATTTATGAATATTTTTGATTTATCAACTGAATTTAATGCAGTATAGTTTTTTCTAGAAGTAAGTCCAAATATATAATATTTAGTAGGATTTGGTAAGTATGCAATATTTGCTGTTGTTAAGAAACTTGAATCCTTAAACATATAAGAATTTGAAATATCTACAACAATTTGAGAATTATTTACACTACCTAAGAAATCATCAATTTTTTTAAAACTATTACTTCCACTTTGGAAAAACTCTTCTGCAGAAACAATTGTTTGTTTAAGAGTTTCATTATTATCTTTTAACACATTATTTACATTTTTACCTACTTTTATATACTCATCTGCTAATTTGGATATTTTAACTTTCAACACAGTAACTAATTCATTTGTATTTGAAGCTAGACTATCAACTTTATTTAAAATTAAAGGCAATTTCTTATTTAATATTTCTCCACTTTTTTTATAAGTTAATACTAATCTATTTGAATTATCAAGCAATACTGGTAATTTTTGATTTGTAGTATTTAAAATAGAATTAAGCTTTTCACTCGCAATCTTTACATTACTAATAGTTGTTTGAATATTATTAATTGCTTTATCATCTAATGTAGTATTTAATTTTTTTATTAAAACTTTTGCCTCTTTTATTGCAGTATTAAGGTTATTTAATACATTTTCCATTGAAGCAATTTCAACAAAAGATTTAATAGTATCTTTTTCTTTATAATACTCATCAGAATTTGAAGGAATTATTTTTAAATATTTACCTCCTAATACATTATCCTGTGCAATAGTTACTTTAGAACCAATTGGAATTTTTACATCTTTTCTTATTAAAAGTTTAAGCTTAACTCTTTTGGTTTCAAGCTTCATAGAATCAACTACACCTATTTTTACACCTCTAAGTTTTACCCTTGATTTATTATTAAGTCCACTAGCATCACCAATATAAGCATATAATACATAACCTTTTTCTTTTAAATTTTCTAACGTTTTAATTTGAAAAGTCAAAAATAGTAATGATGCTAGCCCAAGTAAAATAAAAAGCCCTACTTTTACTTCGGTTTTCATAAAAATCCTTTATTTTAATTGAATAGTCTGTTTTACCCCACCTATTGGATAAAAGTTTATATTAAATGTAAGCATATAATTATTATAATAAGAAATACCATCATCTTTAAGAACAGGTAATCTATCTTTTTTTATGTTAAAATCATATTGCCAACATCTTTTATTAAGTTTTGCACCAATTAATAAATATTTCATATATTTGTTTTCTATATCATAATTATACTCAAAATATATTTTTTTATATTTATTTAAAAGTTTTTCTACTCTTATTGTATACGCTTGCGAAATACCAGAATCTTTTGGATAACTATAAATATGAGATAATTTAAATTTATATGCCTTTATAGGAAAATGAAACGTTGCACTATTATAAGAGACTCTATTTATATCCCAATCATACTTATTAATATCACTAAAAGAAAAAACAGATTTTTTTATGTTAATAATGTTTTCTAAACTTCCGTTATTTTTTAAATTTAATGCAATATTTTGTTTTAAATCATGGTCAATATAAAAGTCTGATTTTTCATATATTTGAAATATTGATAGACTTATACTATTATTGATAGTAGTATAATTTAATAAATTATTTTCTTCTGAAGATTTACTGATTTGTTTTATATTAAATGTTATAGAAGGGTTTACAATATGAATATAATCTCTTTTTTTTGTTAAAGATGAATAAAGTTTTAAACTAGAATATACTTGATAAAAATACTCTGGTTTTTTTTTAGAATTATAATTATTAGCAGTAATATAGTCAAAATTTTCACTAAGTTTAATATTTAAATAATCATCAAATAATTTCCAGTTAATACTCAAAGGCATATTAAAATCTAATTGATAATATTTTAAAGATTTAGAAGTAAAATTATAAATATTTAAATCAAATGAATTTAATAAAAAGTTTTTTGTTTCAAATTTATGAATATTCAGCTCTGGCAAAATCTGAATAGTATCGTCATTTGACACTTTAGTAGTATCTATAAAATATTTAGCATACATTCCAAAAAAATAGTTTGTTTTGAAGTTTTTTATATAATTTAACTTTGAAGTAATTAATTTATCAACTAAATATTTTGTATTAAATGTATAGTTATATGGATTTAAATAAAAATAATCTACATCATTTGCATATTTTAAATTCATATAAAGTTTATCATTTTTTGATATTTTATCTACTTTATAATAAATTTGATATCCATAGTGTTTTTTATTAGCAAGATTATATTTTTTATAATATTTATCAAAATCAACAAACTCACCGAATTTTATTTCACCATAAGAATAAGGAGATGTTACGAATCTAAAAGTATTATACACTCCTCTTCCTCTAATAGTCCTGATAGTTGGAGTTATTTCAAAATCAGACCTTTCTCCTAAAACTAAATATATTGGTTGAGAATATAAAAAACCTTCTTTTGCGCTATATCCAATATAAGGCCTTAATAACCCACTTCTTCTTTTTTTATCTAAAGAATTAAAAAAGAAAGGAAAATAAAATACAGGTACATTATGAACATACAGCCTAATATTATACAGTCTTAAATATTTTGTCTTTTTATTATATGCACCTTTACTTGAATATAAAAACCAATCTGGTTTTTCTATACAACAGCTTGAAAAAATTACATTATTTAGAGAAATTTTATCTTTTTTTATTTTTGATAATTTTGCTTTTATCCAAATATCTATAGATCTATCTATTAAAAAAATATCTCTAACTACTATATTATCCTTTGTGATAATATCAGCACTAGTTGCAAGATAAGAAGTATTTTGATAAAAAACTACCACACTCCCTTCAAGTCTTATTTTTTTATTTTTTATAATACCTTTATTTGCTTGAACAAAAAAATCTTTATAAATAATAAGAGGCTTTTTTAGATATATTGTATTATTAACTTCATTTGCTTCATTTGCATAAATTTTAATTTCTGCAAATAAAAAAGAGAAAAAAAGTAAAAAAAAACTAATTATCTTCAACAACAACTGAGTTCCCTGCTATATCGTGAATTGTTCTATTTAGTGGATCAACTAATGCATATAACATCCCAAGATAAAAAAACATTTCATCAAAATTTCTAGTAACACTTCTGATTAAAGACTTACCCCATGAAGGATTATCAAAAGTTTGTACATCAATCACTTTAATCTTAACAATCATTTTTCCAATAGTTTTACCATAAATTGTTATAAAAATCCAATGATAGAGTGTATAAGCAATAAATATAAATCCAAATAGTTCGTTTGTTAAAACTAAAATTTGTTCATAAGTTTTAGCATTTGCAAAACTAGAAGCAAATGCTAAAACAATAATTAAAGAAATTAGTAAATCATCTATAGTCATTGCAATAATTCTTTTTGTAATACTTGCTAGCTTTAATCCTTCTCTATCAATTTTATCAATTAAATCTTGCATTTTTACCTTTCAAAATACTTGATACAAGAATTTATGATTTAGAGTGAAAAAACCTAAAACCTAAATTATAAACCCTATATTATTTAATTGCTTGATAAGCTATATCTTTCCTATATTTTTTACCATCAAAATGAACTCTATCTACTATTTTATATGCTTCATCTCTTGCTTCTTTAACATCCTTTCCAAACCCTACACACACAAGAACTCTTCCACCAGTAGCCATTAATTTGCCATCTATTTTTTGAACTCCAGCATACGCAATATATCCATTACAATCACTTAAGTCATCTACTTTAATCTCAGCTGGTTCACTACTTGAATAAGGATAGTTTTTACTAGCACACACAACCCCTACAGCTACTTTATCTTTTATTTTTACATCTATTTTATCAAGCTGTTTAGTTGCAGCATTTTTTAACATATCATAAACGCTACTATCAATTAATGCCATAAGCTCTTCACATTCAGGATCACCAAATCTTACATTATACTCAAGTACATATGGCTCATTATCAACTACCATAAGTCCAATAAATAAAACTCCCTCATAAGGAGCACCAGCTTCACGCATTCCTTTTAGTGTTGGTTTTATTATTTTTTCTTTTACTTTTTCATAAATTTCAGGAGTAGCAAGAGGTGTTGGAGCATATGCACCCATTCCACCCGTATTTGGACCTTTATCTCCATCAAGAAGTCTTTTATGATCTTGCGCAGCTGGAAGTAATACAAAGTCTTCTCCATCACAAATTGCAAACATACTAAGTTCATATCCATCTAAAAACTCTTCTACAATCACTTTTTTACCAGCCTCACCAAATGCACGGCCACTTAGCATTTCTTCTACTGTTTTTTTAGCTTCTTCTTTACTTTGTGCTATTATAACCCCTTTTCCAGCACAAAGCCCATCAGCTTTTACAACAATTGGAAGTTTTTGCATATTATCAATAAACTCAAATGCTTTTTCCTTATCAGATGTTTCAATATATTTAGCAGTAGGAATATTATATTTTTTTAGAAAATTTTTCATATAAACTTTACTACCTTCTAACCTTGCAGCAGCTTTACTTGGTCCAAAAATTGTAAGTCCATGAGCTTTAAAAATGTCCACTATCCCTTTTACAAGCGGGGCTTCAGGTCCAATAATTGTTAAGTCAATTTTATTCTCTTTTGCCCATTTTGCTAATTCTTCGTAATCTTTTATATCAATATTTGTAGCAAATTCTTCTGTTGCCCCATTTCCCGGCGCATAAAAAACTTCAGCCTCATCTTTTAAAAAATATCCTATTGAATACTCTCTACCTCCACTTCCAACAATCAAAACTCTTTTCATTTTAAGCCTTTTTTTATGAAATTATATCAAATTCAATTTTTAGGTTTGAGGTATTAGGGGTATTAAAGGTTTTAAAGGTATTAGAGGTTTTATTACTATATACTAACCTCTACAATCCCTACTAACTTTTACAACCCTTACTAACCTCTATTAACCTCTATTAACTTCTATAACCTTTACTAACCTTACTACCACCTACTCTTTCCACTATTTAATGAAGCTTTGTTCCAGTAATTAAAGCATAAATCCAAGGCCAGATTAAAATTAAAATAACTAAAATGGCAATAACTACATATGTAATTTTTGGAATTGAGCGTTTTTTCATACATTCCAAATCTATATTAAACTCTCCACAATAATCAATATCTCTGCTAAATTTATTCAAATAAAGAAAATAATAACAAAAACCGCTAAGAAATGAATTTGTTAAAACAATTGATATTAATATCAATACTGGATGAAGTTTTGCGTAAGCCATCATATATCCTACCATCAGTGAAACAACTAAAACTGCCATAGATTCAATTGCCATTCTTCTATACAAAAGATAAAACCAACCAAATAGAAATGAAAATAGATTAAATTTTGGTTTACATTTACCAAGCCCATCATCTTGCATAATTTCTTCAAAAATTTTCTTATCTTTTTCAGTTAATTTATAGTAACTCTTTTCTAAAATATCCAAAAATTTATTTTTCATCATCTTGCCTTTATATATGTTTTATAATAATCCCATATAGCCAAAGTAAGTCCACCAATAATGGGAGAGAGTAAAATAGATATTATAAAAAACACCCAAGTATTGTGTCCAAGCCTATATGCAAAATATGCTACAACACTTGAGAGAATTATAAGATTTATTAAAAGCATTAAACCCATTTATTTCCTTTTTTAGTTAAAATTATAATTAAAAAAGGCTTAGTATGAGCATAAAAGTGCCGAAAAGTTTTGATTTAAATGTAAAAAATAGTGAGAGTGTTGGAAGAATTGCTAAAGCCGCTAAAAATTCTGCAGTGGCAGCAGTACTCATGATACCTAAACATAAACCAATTTTTGACAAACTTCACCTTGCATATAATTTAAAAAGGGCAAATGAAGAAAAATTTAACCTACTTGTAGCTATTGAAGGAATTCATGAAGGTAAATTATCAGAAATATCTATCCTAAAAGAAAAGGGAGCTAGTGCAATATATATAAATTCTGATGAAGATATGAATTTAATTAAAAGAGTATTTGAGTATGCTGAATTTTTAGATATTCCAATTTTTGTAAATTGTAATAATAAATCTTTAAGTACCGGAGTAATGAACGATAGTGAAATAGCTTATTCAATGGGCGTTAGTGGTATTGCAAGTTTTGCTGAAAGTATTGAAGTCGCTAAAATATTAGAACTTGCCTCTAACTTCAAAGCAAAAGTAGTTTTTCAAAGTATTACTTCAAAAGAATCTCTTAGAATTTTAAAAAACAGACCACCTCATACATACGTAGATGTTTGTATAGATAATTTATATTTTACTGATGAAAATCTTCAAAATTTTAATACCCTCTTTAAAACATTTCCTCCTCTTAGAAGCAAAGAAGACAGATTTGCATTACTTGAAGCTGTTAAAAATGAAGAAATAGATTTTATTTCTTCAAATCATATTGCAACTAGTCAAAAAGATGTTCCATTTGAAGATGCTGAGTTTGGAATTAGTAAACTAGATATATTTACTCAGCTGGCTTACTCTCTTGAAGTCGACCCTCAAATAATTACTAAATTAATTTCTACTAATCCGGCAAAACTCTTTAATATAGAAATTAATGAATTTATTGAAATAGAATTTGGTGAATTTGAAGTAAATATCCAAAATTTTGCAAGTAAAGGCAAAAACTGTCCTTATACTACTCTTAAAGCAAGAATTGTTTAGTCTTCTTATGTCAACTTATTTATAATATTTTATTTATTTTTTCTCTTTTTGTGGTATAATTAACTAAAAGTTAACGAGGGGAAATTTATGAAATATTACAAAACACTAGAAAATGAAAAAATCAAATGCCTTCTTTGTCGTCATCACTGCGAACTTAAGGCTAATCAAGTTGGTTTTTGTGGTATTAATATGAATAGAAATGGAGAACTTATAAATTTAACATACGGTTATCCATCAAGTATAAATGTAGATCCAATTGAAAAAAAACCTCTCTTTCATTTTATGCCAGATACTAATGTATTATCTTTTGGTACAGTTGGATGTAACTTTAAATGTCCATTTTGTCAAAATTGGCAAATTGCTCATACTAACAATGTAAACACATCTATGTATGTATCCCCAAAAGAGTTAGTAAACTTAGCTTTAAAATATAACTGTTTCTCAATTGCTTACACTTATAACGAACCAAGTATTTTTTATCTTTATGCAAGAGATGTAGGTTTAGAAGCAAAAGAAAAAGGTTTTAAAAATGTATTTGTTACAAACGGATTTGAAAGTATAGAAGAAATTGAAGATATGAAAAACTGGGTTGATGCTTGTAACGTTGATTTAAAAAGCTTCAATCCTGAATATTATAAAAAAGTCTTAAAAGGAAACCTTGAAGATGTATTAGATACTATTAAAAGGTTAAAAGAAGCTCATATTTGGCAAGAAATTACAACTCTTGTAGTCCCAGGAGACAACGATAGTGTTTATGAATTAACTAAAATCGCTGAATTTATAGCAAGTGTTGATACTAATATTCCTTGGCACATTACAAGATTTCATCCTGATTTTAAAGTAACTGATAAAAACCCAACTCCAATAGAAACCATATTAAGAGCCTACGAAATTGGTAAAAAAGCAGGACTTAAATATGTATATCTTGGAAATATTGCAATGCCTGTCATTACATATTGCCCTAATTGCAATGAAGAGCTTATTGTCAGAACAATTTATAATGTAGAAAAAAATATCTTAAAAATTGATGAAAAAGGAACTGGACATTGTCCAAAATGTAACACTATTATTGAGGGAGTATGGAAATAAAGCAGTCAAATGTTAGTAGAGGTTGTAGAGGTTAGTAAAAGTTGTAGAAGTTAGTAGGGGTTAGTAAAGGTTAGTAAAGGTTATAATACCCCCTAATACCTCTAATACCCCTAACCTTTAATACCCCTAATACCTCTACAACTTCTAAAACATATAATAAGGAGTAACTATGAGAAAAGCAGTAGTAAAAGAATGGTATGGAGGGGATTGTGAAGCTGTTGAACATTATATAGAGCATTTTAATAATATAATAGATCAAAATGTAGATAAAGATAAAGCTAAAGAAGTTTTTTCACTAAAACCAAAAGCAATAATTGTACCTCATGCAGGATGGATGTATAGTGGATTTACTGCAAATTTTGCTTATAGAATAGCAAGTAATGTAAATTATAAAAGAGCGGTAGTAATAGGACCAAGTCATAAATTTCCCCTTAAAGACATTTCAACAACTTTGCATTCATTTTATGAAACTCCTTGCGGAAATTTACAAATTGATACAAATTTTGCAAAAGAACTTATTGAAAAGTTTGAAGTTCAAAACCTTGAAATGATTCATCAAGAACATTCTACAGAAGTTCAAATGCCTTTTATTTATCACTATTTTAAAAATTTACCAGTAGTAGAGTTAGTTTATGGAGATTATGATCCATTAAAACTTAAAAATATTATAGAATATTCTATTGAAGATAATTCTTTAGTAGTAATTTCAACAGATTTAAGTCATTATTACGATTTAAACACAGCAAATACACTTGATTATAACTGCCTAGAAGCAGTTACTGAGCTTGATTTAGAAAAAATAAATAAATGTGAAGCATGTGGAAAAATTGGAGTTATTGCAATGATAATAGCAGCTACTGAACTTGGACTTACACCATTTATTGTAGATTACCGTACAAGTGCTGATTTGAGTGGAGATGAGTCTAATGTAGTAGGATATATGAGTGCAATTTTTATATGAGTAACATTTATGTTATAATTCCATAACTCCAACAATGGGAGGTTGCCATGGCAAGAGGAAAATTTAGATTAAAGAGAAAAAGAAGAAGAGTTTTATACTCAAAATAATTTTTCTCTTCTTCTTTAAAGTTTAAAAATGATAAAATATAATGATAAAAAACTAATTCTACCTTTAGAATACTCAATTTCTCTTATATCTACTATATTAAAAAATTTTAATGTAGAAATAATTGATATTGAAAAAAACGAAAACTATATCTTTTTTCTAGATAAAGAATTAAATAAAGAATCATTAAAAATAATAAAAAATATACTTTTAAATAAACTTCCTATTGAATGTAAACTATATCTTTTGGCAAATTTTAATCTTACTTTAAAAGATATAAACTTAACACGTGCAATTGCAAAATATCAAAAGCAACTTCTTTTTGAGTTTGAAGAAACATTAATTATAAAAACACTAATAACCTATCCTTCCCTTACAACTTTAATTATTGAGTATTTTAAAGATAAATTATTAAAAAAGGATCTTTCAAAAGAAAAATTAATTGAAGAAAAATTAAAAGATATTACAAACTCAAATCATCATAAAATATTTGAATTTTTTTATGTAATAGTTAAAAATATAGTAAGGACAAATTATTTTTTATATAAAGAAACTATCTCCTTTAAAATTTATACTCAAAATTTTAAAAATATGCTTTTTGGAATTCAACCTAATATTGAAATGTTTGTTTATCATAAAGACTTTAGCGGCATCCACTTGAGAATCAGTAAAATTAGTAGAGGTGGGATTAGATATTCAAGTAGAGAAGATTTTAGAGAAGAAGTAAGAGATTTAGTTAAAACTCAAATGATAAAAAATGCATTTATTATTCCAGATGGTGCAAAAGGTGGCTTTTTTATATACAACAAAAAAGTTGACTTAAAAAAAATTTATTCTCTTTTTATTGATGCTCTTTTAGATTTAATTGATTTACCAAATTTAAACATAATTAAATATGATAAGGAAGATTTTTATTTTGTAGTTGCAGCTGATAAGGGCACTTCATATATGAGTGATATAGCAAATGAAATAGCAATTAAAAGAAATTATTTTTTAAAAGATGCTTTTGCTAGTGGAGGAAGCACAGGATATAATCATAAAGAACTTGGAATTACAGCAAAAGGTGCTATAAAAAGTGCTAGTAGATATTTTATTGAAATAGGAAAAAACATATATAAAGATAAAATAAGTGTAGTTGGTATTGGAAGTATGAGAGGAGATGTTTTTGGAAATGGAATGCTTCTTAACAAAAACTTCTTGCTAATCGCTGCGATTAGTCACAGTGAAATATTTATTGACCCTAATCCTAACCCTGAAATAGCTTTTAAAGAGAGAAAAAGACTTTTTGAAAATGAACTTAGTTGGAGTAATTATGATAAAAGTAAAATAAGCAAAGGCGGAGGAGTTTTCAAAAGAGATAATAAAAAAATAAAATTATCTCCTGAAATAAAAAAACTTTTAAATTCAAAAGCAGAATATTTATCAGGCGAAGAACTTGTTAAAGAAATTCTAAAACTTAAAGTTGATATGCTATATTTTGGAGGAATTGGAACATATGTTAAAGCTAGCGATGAATTGAATATACACATAAGTGACAAACAAAATGAAAATATAAGAGTAAATGCTAATGAGTTAAATGCCTTTTGCATTGTCGAAGGTGCAAACTTAGCTTTAACTCAAAAAGCTAGATATGAATATGCTTTAAATGGTGGAAAAATTAATATGGATGCGATTGATAACTCTGCTGGAGTTAATATAAGTGACTATGAAGTAAATTTAAAAATTATTTTAAATGAATTAATTAATAAGAAAGTTATAACTGAAGATAAAAAAGTTTCAATTTTAAAAGAACTTACTGATGAAGTTATTGAAAAAGTTTTAAACAACAATGAAAATCACTCTTTAATAATTACACTTGACACTAAAACAATTTATAAAGAAAAACTAATTAAAATTCTAGAAATTTTGGAAAATCATACTGAGTTTAAAAGAGAATATTATGATATTGCAAAAAATAGTGAAATTGAAAGTATTTACTACAAAAATGAATTAATAAGACCAATAACAAGCTTACTTTTATTGTATTCAAAAATATTTTTAAAAAGATATATATTAAAAAACTTAGATTTAGACCAATTTGAAGAATTTTTTATTAACTATTTTCCTAAAAGTTTTCAATATAAAAGCTCCCATCCATTGAAAAAAGAAATTATTGCAACTGAAATTACAAATGAAATCCTTAATAAATTTGGTATCGACTTTTTAAGTGATTTTAATAAAAATTCATTTAAATCAAAAATTTTTTCTTATCTGGTTTTAATAAAATTATATGAGGTTGATAAATTATTTAAAGAAGCAAAAAACATTAATGACACTCATAAACAATATGAAATATTAATTGATATTCAAAAAACTGTAAAATTTGCAAATAAATGGTTAAGTGACACTCAAAATACAAACTTTAACCCTTTTATCCTTTTAACATTCAAAGACGAATTATTTGAAATTAACTTATCTACTTTTCAAAAACAAAAAACTCTTATAAAATTTTTACCTGTAATACTTTACTTCAGATATGAAGGTAATGATTTAAATGTAATAATAAAACTATTTGAAGCAATTATTTCAAAATTTAAAATAAATAAACTTCTTAAAGAAATTAATGAATTTTCTCCTAAAACCAAAATACAAAAAAACTTAAAAGAAGAAAGTGAAGAAATGATTGAACACTTTGTAATTAGTTTAGCAAAAGAAATAATTATCTCCAAAAGTTTTGACAAAAACAACATTAAAAAGTCAGTAAATGACTTTTTGAAAACAAAAGAAAAATTTAAAGATATAATAAATGAAATAAAAAAAAGCAAAAAAGATATTTTAGATTTAGTTCATATATCAAACTCTCTTATTCTTACATTAAAGTGATTTAATAATTTTATTTGCCATTCCTAAATCAATATCTCCTCTTGCTTTAAGTCTTTTCATTATCTCACCAATATTTTTACCACCAATTTCATCAATAATGTTCTCTATAACTTTTTTAGTTTCTTCTTCACTTAACATTTTTGGTAAAAACTCTTCATAAATTGCAAGTTCCTTAGCTGCTTCTTCAATCCCTGCATCAATTGATTCTTTTGCCATTTTTGCAAGTCTTTTAGCTGACTCAATTATATGTTTTTCATTTACTTCTTCACCTTTTTCTTTAGCTATTTTTTGTGCATTGTCTACTAGCATCATTAAAGCATTTGCTTTTACTTTGTCTTCTTTTTTTGCTTTCATCATCATTTTTTTAAGTTCAATTATTGTCATTTTCGCTCCTTTTGTATTATTTATTTTCCAACACAAAAACTACTAAACATCTTATCAAGCATTTCATCATATTCAAATGGCTTAGTAATTTCACTAATTGCTTTTATTGCATCTTGAATTTGATAACTAAATAGCTCAAGCTCTCCTGTAGTTAAAAACTCTTTTGACTCATTAATAGAATTTAAAGCTTTTTCAACTACACTTATTTGACGAGTTGAAATTAAAATATGTTCATCTTCACCTGAAAAGCTATCAAGAAGGCTTTGTAATGCAAGAGTTAATGGTTTAATATCCTCTTTTGCTGAGATTTTAACAATTTTAAACTTTTTAAATTTTTCAAGGTCTATTTTAATACCTTTATCAATTTTATTTATAACTACAATTACATCTTTTTCGTTGTCTATTAAATTAAAAATCTCTTCATCTTCTTCATTAAACTCATTTGCGCTAAACACGCACAAAACAATATCAGCTTCTTTTATTGCTTTTTTACTTCTCTCAATACCAATTTTTTCTATTTCATCTTTCGCAGCTCTTATACCAGCTGTATCAATAATTCTAATTAAATGACTTCCTATTTGAATGTCTTCTTCTATTGTATCTCTAGTAGTTCCTGCAATATCACTAATAATTGCCCTCTCTTTATTAAGTAAAGCGTTTAAAATAGAACTTTTCCCTACATTTGGTTTACCAACTATTGCTACTTTATATCCACTAAGCATTCCCTCTCGTCTTTTTGAAACTTCAAGAGTATGAGTTAAAGTCTCTTCAATATGATTTAACATATTTTTAATATCCTCACCAAGAGTTTCTGGCAAATCTTCTTCCGCATAGTCAATAAATACTTCACTATAAGCCATTATTTCAATAAGTTTATTTCTAATGTCTTCTACAAATTTTGCTAAATCCCCTTCAAGTTGACGGCTAAGAAGCTTAGCACCTTCACGTGATCTAGTTTCAATCAGTTTTGCAATAGCTTCAGCCTGAGATGCATCAATTTTTCCATTTAAAAAAGCTCGTTTACTAAATTCCCCAGGAAGAGCAAGTCTAACATCGTGTTTTAATATTTCTTCAAGTATCATACGGCTAACAGTAATTCCACCATGACACTGGAATTCTACGATATCTTCTCCTGTAAAAGAGTTTGGGGCTTTAAAGTAAATAACTAATGCCATATCAATAAGGTCATCATTAGAATCATAAACCTTGCAAAGCTTTGCAACTCTTGGAGAAAAGTTATCTTTTTTTGTAAGTTTTTTTGCTATTTCAAGAGCTTTATTTCCAGAGACTCTTACAATTGAAATCGCACCAACGCCATTAGGCGTTGCTATTGCTGCTATTGTCTCCATGCTTATCTCCAATTACAACATATTTCTCTTCGTCTTCTCCTCTTAAAGCTACATATTTATCTGGAAAAGCTTCTCTTAAAATCTCAAGTGCTAAAAACGCTAAAATTCCATCAAAAGGCTTAGTCTTACCATATCCTTTAATCTTAACTTTTTCAATAAATGGAGCTAAGAAATTTCTTAACATCTCTTCTTGATTTTTCAAAAATTCAGCAATTTCAAGTCTCACTTTATATCCAAACTTTTGATTTACATAGTTATACATCATATAATTTAGAGCATTATATCTATAGCCTTCTTTTCCAATTAAAAGAGCAGCATCAGCTCCATCAATTTTTATAAAAACTGTTTCTTCATCATATTTTTTAACTTCTTTAACTTCTACATCAAAACAGCTTTTCTTAAAAAGTCTATCTAATCCATCTTTTATTTCAGGAATTATATCTTCTATATCCCTCTCAATATTTTCTTCAACTTCGATAATTGCAGGTTTAGAAAAAAGACCAAAAATACCCTTACTAGGATATTGAATTACTTTTACTTGTAATTCAGCAACTGAACAATTAAGTCTTTTTGCTGCTTCAAGATACGCTTCATCGAGTGTTTTAGCTTCTATTCTCACTTTTTAGCCTTTTTTAAAAGCTTTTTACTTTCCATTACTTTATTGATAATTACTTGCTGTAAAATAGATAAAATATTATTTATTGTCCAATAAAGCACTAAACCTGCTGGAAATGTTGCCATCATAATTGTAAAAATAACCGGTAGGAATTTAAAAATTTTCTCTTGCATTGGATCTTGAAAGTTTGTAGGTGTTAGTTTTTGATGTAAATACATAGTCACACCCATCAACACTGGTAAAATAAAGAATGGATCCATAACACTTAAGTCTTTAATCCATAGAAAGTGTGCACCTTTTAGTTCAATTGAATATAATAAAAGCTTATATATTCCATAAAAAATTGGAATTTGTAAAAGAAGTGGTAAACACCCTCCAAGAGGATTTGCACCATGTTCTTTATAAAGTTTCATCATATGCATTTGAAGTTTTTGAGGATCTTTTTTATATCTTTCTTGAATTTCTTTCATTTTAGGAGCAAGTTCTTTAAGTTTGTACATACTTACCATTCCCTTAAATGTAAGAGGGAATAGCACTAGTCTTACCAAAATTACTAATAAAATAATTGCAACACCCCAATTTGCTGAAATTTTATATAGAAAATCCAGCACTAAGAAAAGATTTCTTGCAAAAAATGTACCAACTCCATATTGAACTACCTCAACTAAATTTGGATCAATACTTCTTAGTGTATCTACATACTTCGGTCCAATATAACCTATTAAATTTAAATCTTTATCATTTTTAATAAAAATTAAAGGATTTTTTTCTTTATCAGCAACAACTTCTACTGCTACAGGTTTTTTAGAAAATAAAAGAGTTGTATAATATCTATCAAATCCAGAAACTACTAATGCATTATTTATTGTTTTTAGTTCAGCGTCTCCATCTTCAATAATTTCTAAAGTATTATCAGCTTTTTTTATTAATGCTCCATGAATTGTTAATTGATCTATTGCTACTTCTGGTCTAAGTCCTGGAGTTATAAAGTACTTAGCATTTTTTGAGAGTTTGACTATTACATCATATCTTCCATTTGGATAAAATGTAATAATTTTCTTAACTACTAATTCTCCTAAATTTTGAGTAATAGTTAATTTTTTAGGTTTATTATCTAATTTTATATAATTTTTATCTACCGTTACCTTAGTAGAAAAAGCTTTTTTATTTAAGTTTTCATCTTCAAACCTAATTTCAAGTGGTTTTGGAAGTTTTGGTGGAATTAATTCTAAGTGTTTACCTTTTTGGGTATTAAATTTATTTTGTTTTAATGTAAAAGATGAAATTCGACCAAGAGAGTCTACTCTTATTTCATAATCTTTTGCTTCAACTTTTACTAATGTTTCAGTTTTAATTAAGTCTTCTGAGTTAACAGGTTTTTTAATCTCTTTTTTTGTAACTTCTTTTTGTGTATTTTGTTTCATACTTGGTTGTAATACAAAATAATCATAAACAAAGAAAAATATAAATGATATTACAGTAGCAAGTATAATTCTTCTTAAATTATCTCTTTCCATCATCTGCCTTTATAACTATAAATTTGTTTTTTTTTATAGGAACATACCAGTAAATAACTTTCTTTTGTTTATAAACGGGCTCTATTTTTTTAGTAACAACTGGATAATCTATTCCACCTTTAAATAGCTGATTACATTTAAGAATTCTTAAAGTAACTTTAAATAAAGCTTTAAAAAAATTGTCGTTTTCAAATTCCCAAATAGCATAAGTGCTGCATGTAGGATAGTATCTGCACTTATTACCAAATAAGGGGCTAAAATATTTATACAGTTTTATAAATCTGATCGCCAATTTTTTTAAAATCATTTTTTAGCATTTCAAACTTAATTTCTGATACATCCATTTTTGCGACTATTACAAACAAACCTTTATTAAAATTCATCTTTACAAGATGTCTTATTCTTCTTTTTATTTTATTCCTTACTACGGCTTTTTTTGATATTTTTTTTGAGACTACTGGCGATACTTTAAAATTTTCAGAAGAGAGAAAATATACCGTAAAATATCTGGTATATATTCTCCTTCCTTTCTTATAAAGATTTTTTATTTCAGCTGAACTTAAACCGCTAATCTTTTTCTACCTTTAGCTCTTCTTCTTTTTAGAACTTTTCTTCCATTTTTAGTTTTTAATCTTGCTCTAAATCCGTGTGTTCTTTTTCTTCTAATTTTGCTTGGTTGATAAGTTCTTTTCATTAACACTCCTTTAAAATTTTGTGTGGAATTTTACTAAAAAAACTAATATAATCCAAGCTTACCATCTTTTCTTCTATAAATTACTCTTTTTTCACCACTTGTATCTTTAAATACCATAAAATAAAGGCCAGAGTTTTTATACTCCTCAACTGCTTCTTCAATACTTAATGGTTTTTCTACATCAAGAGGCATTTCAACTATTTCATTCTCCTCAGTTTCTACTATTAATTCTTCAATTCTATCTTTTTTTCTATGATTTATTTTTTTATCATGATAACGTCTTAGAAGTTTTTCTAGTTTATCTTTTGACTTATCAAGCGCACTATACATATCTTTATCTTTATAATGAACTACTGCTGTACCTTTTTCAGGAATATTCATAATTATTTCAACTGTGAAGAAATCTCTTTTATCTTTATCTATTGTTACAACTGCATGCATAATTCCTAAATTATATTTTTCTACTTCTTCTACTACTTTTTTAATGTGATCTTTCATAGGCTCAGTTAAACTAACACCTCTTCCAACTATTGTTACATTCATGATGCTCCTTTCAATAAACATTCATCTTAATTATAACTAAATCTAAGGATTTTGTAGCGTCACTTTTACTTTTCTTACTCTAAATGAAGGATTTTTAGAAGCCACAGTTACATATATCAACACACTCATATTAGTGTCTGCTGTATTTATTTTAGAACATCCATTATCACTACAACTTGTAGAAAAATAATGAAATTTTGTATTTACATTAAACCCTGGGTAAGTCATATTGATTTCATTAATTCTACCTTTTGTATAATCATGTGCTTGAATTGCCATTATTGCATATTCAGTGGCTGAACGTAAAATAAGCTCTGCTTTAGTATCTAAAAAACTTCTTGCCGTATGTTTAGTAGAAGTGGCACTAACTTGCATTATCATAATACCAATTAGTGCCATAACTATTAAAAAAATTATAGTATAAAAATAAGAAAATCCATTTTTCAAAATACTACCTTTTCTTTACAAACTGTTAAAGGTTCATTACCAATTTTTATTTTAGGAGCTGACATACAGATAAAAATTCTCAAAATTCCATTTACTTCTCTAAATTTAAATTGAGTAACATGAGACGCTATTAAAGAACTATTACCATCACTATAATCATCTCCATTCCAAGGATAATAATTAAATTTTAATGTCAAATTAAAATCATTACACTCATTATCATTACATACAGGAACAATTGCGTAAGCAGTATTGACTAGATAATATTTTTCATAAACGGTAGTTGAGTTTGATTCATCAATAGCTTTAATATTTAAAATAGTTTTTTGAGTGGAGTCTTTAAAGCTACTCTCTTTTTCGTTTATTTCAAATACTCTTGTAGCACTGTTTGTTAAAAACTTATTTCTATAATATCCGTAAGAATGATTAACATCTAAAAAATCACCTCTATCATCAGGACCAGAAAATATTAATACTTCATATCTATTAGCAAAAACATCTCCACTTATTCCAAAGCTTAATGTCCAGTTACCATCTATTTGTTTTACATAATTAAAATTACTATAAGGAGTAGTAATATTATATTTATCTTCTCCTAAAACTTCAGTATCTTTTAAGTCTACAAATCCTGAAAAGCCTGGGACAACTCTATTTAAATTTTTATCCCACATTCCTCTTTTTGAATATATATCAATTCCTAGCCACTCAATTACCTTATATTTGTCAATTTCATCTTCAGGTATTGCTGATAATAAATTAAAACTTGTTATATTTGCATCTTTACAAGCATTACTTGAGATATTACATTCAACCGCAATTAATGAATTTGCTACTCTTAAAGATAATTTTGCAGCTATTTTATTCAAAACAGTCTCTGTCTCAAAAGATAGTTTATTAAATTCTTTTGTATAGTAATAATTTTCATAAATTTTTATTATTATCTGAGTTGTAATCGTAGCTAATATACCTAGTATTACCACAACTACTAATACTTCAACAAGAGTAAAAGCTTTTTTCATCTATTTATCTCCTCTAAGGAGAGTATTTTTGAGGCTCCAATATTACAAGTAGGATATTCTAACTGAATTTTACTACCATCTGCAAAAGTAGTATAAACTTTTATAAGCTTAATGTTACTAAAACCATTTTTTCCAAGAGATGTATAATCCATATTAAATAAAATGTTTTGGTCATTATAATTAGCTTCATCTCTTATATAATAAACTTCTACTTGTATACTGTATCCTTTTGAACTAATTCCTGTTTTTATATTTTCTTTAAATCCATCAAAATCATCTATATCATCATAAGTTGCAATATCACTTATATTTTCATCATCAATTCCTATAGTACTAACAGTATCACTACTACCACTTCTAAATTGATTATTATTAATAAATTTCTTCCCTAGCCTATTTAGCTCATCTCCAAATTTTTCAATTAAAAGATCAGAATCTCCTTTAGTGGCATTTAAATCTTTATAAAAATTATCTCCTCTAGTATTATTTTCATCAAAATATTTTGTATTAATAAGAGAAAGCAATGAAAACTGAGAGAAAAAGACCTCTTCTTTTATACTAACTTTTGCAGAAGTTGTTAATGTTTGTAAAAAAAGTGGAATAGTAGTCATTATTATTCCAATAACAATTATTGAAACTAAAAGTTCAATTAATGTAAATGATTTATATCTTTTTTGACTTTGCATAAGTATTTATAATACCTTTTATAATACTACCTCTAATACCTTCGCTCTCAAGAGTATAAATACCCTCTGCTGTTGTACCTTTTGGACTCATTACACTATTTTTAATATTTGAAAAATTTTCATTTAATGCTGCAAAACTTTTAAAAAGTCCTTTAGTTAACTTTTCACTTACTTCTCTTTTAAGTCCTGTATAAACTCCTGCATCACTTATAGCTTCTGCTATTATTGCTAAGAAAGCTGGACCACTTCCTATAATAGCTGTTGCCATATCCAATTCATCATCATTATTTACCCAAACTACTTCTCCAATTTTGTTTAAAATCTCTTCTGCAATAGGTTTTGCTTCTTCATCTCCAGTAATCGCAGTAGTAGATGCAGAGTGTTTTGCAGCTATATTTGGCATTGCACGGATGTAAGATTTTGCTTTTATGTATTTTTGAAGTTCTATTAAAGGTTTACCAGCGAGGATTGAAATTAAAACTTCAGCCTCACCTTTTATTCTCATAGAAACTTCTTGAAGAGCATATGGTTTCACAGCTAAAATAACAACTTTTCCCGTAATATCATACCCATCAATTAAAGCTGTATTTATATTAAACTCTTTTTCTATCTCTTTTAATTTATTTTCACTTCTTCCAACAACCTCAACTTCAAATTTTTCGCCTTTAAGTTTAAATTCTCCATTCTCCATTCCATTTAAAATGGCTTTTGCCATTGCTCCATATCCAATTATACTAACTATCACTCTCACCCTTTGCAAACTTTTTAAGAGGTTCAGCTAAACCATAATTATATTTATCTAAAATAACTTGTCCCATTAACTTATCATCCAAATTAAATATTAAAGGTGCAGCAAAATTTACAGTAGATTCCAAAAAAGGCTCATTAACCGTAACAATATTCAACACCAAAAAATTTTTATTTTCATCAAGTTTCAAAGATTCTTGTTCACTATCACTTATTTCAAAATCGTAATCATCTCTTATTTTGAAAGGATTAATCAAAGTAAAAGAAACATTTTCACCATTTAATTTATAAAAAATATCATTAATCTCTTCTAATTCATACTCTTTTTCGTTCTCAAAACCTAAAATAGGTAATATTGCATTAAATTTCATATTAATCCTTTTTTTAACGCTTAGCAAAAAACATTCCATATTATATCACAAGAATTTTGTAATTTTGTTGGTATAATTGCAAGAAAAAAGGATTTTAATGAAAGAATACAATCCTAAAGAATTTGAAACAAAAGCTTATAAAACTTGGGAAGAAAACAAATTTTTTGAAGTAGATTATTCAAAATCAAAAAGTTTTTGTATTATGATGCCTCCTCCAAATGTTACAGGAAGTCTACATATCGGTCACGCACTTACTTTTACTCTCCAAGATATTATGGTTAGATACAAAAGAATGGATGGATATGCAACTTTATGGCAGCCAGGAACTGACCACGCTGGAATTGCAACTCAAAACGTAGTAGAAAAACAAATTTTAGCTGAAGGCAAAACAAAAGAAGAGTTGGGTCGTGAGGAATTTTTAAAAAGAGTATGGAAATGGAAAGAATTTTCAGGTGGAACTATTACTAAGCAACTTAGACGCCTTGGAGCAAGTCCTGCCTGGAGTAGAGAACGCTTTACAATGGATGAAGGACTCCAAAGAGCTGTTAGGGTTGCATTTAAAAAACTTTATGATGAGGGTTATATTGTTAAGGGCAACTATATGGTAAACTGGTGTCCAAAAGATGGGGCATTGAGTGATATTGAGGTTGAGTATGAAACTCATGAGGGCGAGCTAGTTTACATCAAATATCCAATCGTTGATAGTAATGAATATATTGTTGTGGCTACTACAAGACCTGAGACCTATTTTGGCGATACTGCAGTTATGGTAAATCCACAAGACACAAGATACAAACATCTAATTGGCAAAAAAGTTAGACTTCCTCTAATTGATAGAGAAATCCCTATTATTGCTGATGAGTATGTTGATATGGAATTTGGTACAGGTGCGGTAAAAGTTACGCCAGCTCACGACCCAAATGACTATGAAGTGGGACTAAGACATAAATTGCCTTTGATAAAAGTATTTGATGAAAAAGGAATTCTAAATAATCAAGCAGGAGAGTTTGAGGGGCTAGATAGACTTAAAGCTCGTCCTAAAATTGTAGAAAAACTTGAAAACCTTGGATTTGTTGAAAAAAGAGAAAAACATATCCATCAAGTAGGACACTGCTATAGATGTAAAAGTGTAATTGAACCATACGTTTCTACTCAGTGGTTTTTGAAAAAAGAAGTGGCAGCTTCTGCAATCGAAGCGGCAAATAAAGGTGATGTTAAATTTCACCCGCCTCAATGGAAAAATAACTATGATGCCTGGATGAGAGAACTTAGAGATTGGTGTATATCTCGCCAACTTTGGTGGGGACATCAAATTCCAGTATATTACTGTGATGAATGTGGGCATGAATGGGTAAGCGTAGATGAACCAAAAGAGTGTCCAAAATGTAAGTCAAAAAGCTTCCATCAAGACCCAGACGTACTTGATACTTGGTTTAGTTCAGCTCTTTGGCCATTTTCTACTCTTGGATGGGAAAATGGTGAATGGGGTAAAGGAGAAAAATATAAAGAAGAGGATTTAAAAAGATTTTATCCAAATAATTTACTTATCACAGGATTTGACATTTTATTCTTCTGGGTTGCAAGAATGCTTATGATGGGTGTTCATTTCTTAAAAGAAGTTCCATTTAAAGATGTTTATCTTCACGCACTTGTGCGCGATGAACACGGTCAAAAAATGAGTAAAAGTAAAGGTAATGTAATTGACCCACTTGAAATTATTGAAAAATATTCAGCTGATGCATTACGTTTTACTCTGGCAATCTTGGCAGTACAAGGAAGAGATATTAGGCTTAGTGAAGCAAAAATAATAGAATCTAGAAACTTTACAAATAAATTATATAACGCTGCAAGATTTTTAAAAATGCACCAAGACTCTTTTGCTGATTTAGATGAAATCGAAATAAAAACAGACTTAGGAATTTGGATGTACCATAAATTTAATGAAGCTGTTAAAAATGTAAGACGTGAGCTTGATGAATATAGATTTAATGATGCTGCAATGACACTTTATAGATATTTATGGCAAGATTTTTGTGACTGGGGAATTGAACTTAGTAAAGTTAGTAAAGAAAGCATAAACGAACTTGGAAGTATTTTTAAAGAATCAATGAAACTACTTCATCCATTTATGCCATTTATTACTGAATTTTTATATCAAGAACTATCTCAAAATCCTGATATAGAAAAAAATACTATTATGTTAAAAGAGTATCCTAAAGTAAAGGAAACTGCTAAACCAGCTGATTTTGACTTAATTATAGAAGCTATTGTTAGTCTAAGAAGAATAAAGGCTCTCACTCAAAGTAACTTTAAAAAAGCTTTTGTCCTAGCAAATTTACCTGAACTTGCTAAAGAATACATTAAAAAATTAGCTAAAGTGGAAGAAGTTGAATTTATAGAAACTCCAATTGAAAATGCAATTAGAGATATTAGTGATAACCTTGAAACAATGGTAAGCAAAGACGAAATCGATATAAATCCACTAATAAAAAGACTTGAAAATCAAAAAGCAAAACTAAATAAAGAGATAGAAAAACTAAATAAAAAACTGCAAAATCCAAACTTCATACAAAAAGCACCAAAAGAAGTTGTTGAAAAAAATCAAAAAGAACTAGATGAATTTAAAGAAAAACTAGCAAAAATTGAAGAAGAATTAAGGAAACTAAATGCGTAAAACTTTATTAATCCTTTCTTTTGGGCTTTTATTTTTAGGGTGCACGTCAAAAAACAAAACGGAAAAAAACTTAACTGCAAACGCTATTCATTCAAAAATTTATAAAGCTATAAACACTAATTATCTCGATGAAGCTGATAACCTGTTTTTAACACTTGAAGCAGAACATCCTGGATCAATTTACATAAAAACAGACTTAATGAGTTTATATTTAGCTCATTTAAAAAATGAAGACTATGAACTTGCAAAATTTTACCTTGACCAATATGAAAAAAGGTTTGCTAGTCTAGAAGAAATTCCATGGTGTGAGTATCAAAAAATAAAAATTGATTTTCTCTCCTACCAAAATGCTTATACAAATCAAGGAAAAGTATTAAAAATTATCAATAAATGTAAAGAGTATAAAACTAAATTCCCTAACTCAAGATACTTATATGAAGTAAACACAATTTACTTAAAAGCACTATTGACAAATAAATATTTAGATGATAAAATATATAAGCTTTATAAAAATGAAGGCAAAAAAGCCGCTTTAGAATATAAAACAAATATACCTAAAAACTCAAAACCACCAAAGGTTCCATGGTATAAAAAAATATTTTATTGGTAAGGAGAGACATGACACTAGAAAATTATAATGAATTACCAACGGAAGTTCCCGTATTAATAGAAAAAGAATTAATATATCCTTTTATGATTATTCCAATTTTCCTCGAAAGAAAAGAAGATATTATTGCTATTCAAAAAGCTATTAATGACCACTCTTTACTTTTTGTATCAGTTAAAGATGAGCCTGGTACTTTCGGTACAATTGGTACTATTATTAGAAAAGTGACCCTACCAGAAGGTAGGGTGAAAATTCTTTTTCAAGGACTTGAGAGAGGTAAAATTTTAGAAATAACTGACAAAAACCCTACTATGGCAATTGTTGATAAAGTAGTTCCTGTTTATAAAGATGCAAAAGAAGAAAAAGCGTTACTTGAAACTTTAAAAGAGCACATTTTAACTTTAAGTGAGTTAAATCCTTTCTTTCCAAAGGATTTTATAAAAATAATTGATAGCAATTCTGATGCGAATAGAATAGTAGACATTATTGCAAGTTCACTAAAACTTCCTGTAGAAAAAGGATATGAACTCTTTAAAGAGATTTATACAAAAGAGAGATTAATAAAACTAATTCATTTTATTTTAGAAGAAATTGAATCAATAAAACTAAAAAATGAACTCTCACGCAAAGTAATGGAACAAGTCCAAGAAGCAAATAGAGAGCATCTACTAAAACAGCAATTAAAATTAATCCAGCAAGAACTTGGTATGACAAATGAGCTTGAAGAAGAGATAAAAGAATATAGAGAAAAACTTGAAAAACTAAAACCTTGTATGAAAGAAGATGCCTATAAAGAAATAAAGAAACAAATAGATAGACTCTCAAGAATGCACCCAGATAGTGCAGAAGCTACAACTACTCAAAACTATATTGAATGGGCTCTTGAAATACCTTTTTGTGAATATGCAAAAGAAGATTTTGATATAAATGAATTAAAAAATAGACTAGATAAAGACCATTATGGCCTTAAAAAACCCAAAGAAAGAATTGTAGAGTACTTTGGAGCAAAAGAACTTGCAAAAAAAAGAGGTGAAGAATTTAGTGGAGCAACTTTATGTTTTGTAGGACCTCCAGGTGTTGGTAAAACAAGCCTTGCAAACTCTATTGCAGCATCGCTTGATAGAAAGCTTGTTAGAATTGCTCTTGGTGGACTTGAAGATGTAAATGAACTTAGAGGTCATAGAAGAACATATATCGGTGCAATGCCTGGGCGTATTGCTCAAGGACTAATTAATGCAAAAGAGATGAACCCAGTAATAGTTCTTGATGAAGTGGATAAAATTGCAAGATATAGAGGAGATCCAACAGCAGTACTACTTGAAATCCTTGATCCAGAACAAAACACTAACTTTAGAGACCTTTACCTAAACTTTGATTTAGATTTAAGTAAAGTATTATTTATTGCAACGGCAAATGACCCAAGTACTATTCCAGCACCTCTTAGAGACAGAATGGAAATGATTTTTGTTGGAAGTTATACTCCTCAAGAAAAATTTGAAATTGCAAAAAGATACCTTATTCCTCAAGAAGCAAAAAAACATTCTCTAAAAAAAAGTGAAATTAATATAACTGATGCGGCTCTTAAAGAAATAATAGATAAATACACTAAAGAAGCAGGAGTTAGAAATTTAAGAAGAATACTAGCAAAAATTATGAGAAAAGCTGCTATTAAAATATTAGAAGGTGAAACGCAAGTAAAAGTAACTCTTAAGAATTTAAAAGATTTTCTTGATAAACCACTATATGAAATTGATACTATAAAAAAACAAAATAAAATTGGAGTAGTAAACGGATTAGCTTGGACTCCGGTTGGAGGAGATGTATTAAAAGTTGAAGCCGTAAAATATCGCGGAAAAGGTCAAGTAATACTAACTGGTCAACTTGGCGATGTTATGAAAGAATCAGCCCATATTGCATTTACATTAGTTAAAATTTTAATTGATAGTAAAAAAATAAAAGTAAAACGAAGCAAAGACCCAATTTATTATCAATATAATGTACATATTCATGTCCCAGAGGGAGCTATTCCAAAAGATGGTCCAAGTGCTGGAATTACAATGACAACAGCAATTGCAAGTATTTTTAGCGAAAAGAAAGTTAGAAGTGATATAGCAATGACTGGTGAAATTACTTTAAGTGGAGAAGTACTGCCAATTGGTGGACTTAAAGAAAAGCTAATAGCAGCATACAAAGCTAAAATCAAAAAAGTTTTAATACCTGAAAAGAATTATGAAAGAGATTTAGATGATGTACCTGAAGAAGTGAAAGCTGGTTTAGAAATAGTACCTGTAAAAAGAATTGAAGAAGTACTTGACCATGCCCTCGTAAAATAATAATTCTTTTACCTCTTTTTCTTTTAGCAACTGTTCAAAATGAAATAATATCTTTTTATAAAAAAGAGTATCCAAATATAATTATAGAAAAAATTAAATCTTCAAAACCATTTCCTAAAAAATATAAAAATATTAAGTTTTTAATAAACCCAAAATCTCCAAGTGGAAGTATAAAGATTGATAATAGTTACTATTACATAAAAATAAAAGCACAAATTCCTGTTTTCAAAGCCACCCAAATAATAAAACAAAACTCCCCTATTCTTGAAAATATCAATATCAAAAAAGAAATTGTAAATTTTAGATTCTTTTATTCAAAACCTTTAATAAAAATACCAAATAATCTAATTGCTTCAAAAATTATTTCAAAAAATACGATAATCAATGAATCAAATACAAAAATTGCTCCCTCAGTCCTTAGAGGAGAGAGAGTAACAGTAATAATAAATTCACAAAATATTAAAATTTATTCAAAAGCAAAGGCTTTAAAAGATGGAAATATTGGAGAAATAATACCCATTGAAATGGATAAAAAAATCTTTAATGCTAAAGTAATAAAAAAAGGAATAGTTACAATTGATAACAATTAAACTCAGATTGGAGTAAAAAATGAAAAAAGTATTAGTATGCGTTAGTGGTGCAAGCACAGCTAGTCTTGGAATAAAACTATACAATTTAATACCACCAGAGTATGAGAGATATTTAGTGATTAGTGAGAATGCAAAAGTTGTTTTAGAAAAAGAAGAAAATATTTTTTTAAATGATGATATTGCTGCTGCACCTGCGAGCGGTAGTTTTGGAATAGATATAACTTTTGTTGTACCTTGTAGTATGAATACTTTAGCCAAAATTGCCCTTGGAATTGCAGATAATCTAATTACAAGAGCTGCTAGTGTGGCTATAAAAGAGAAAAAAAAGCTAATAATTGCACCTCGTGAAATGCCTTTTAGTCAAATTCATCTTGAACATATGCTAAAACTATCTCGCCTTCAAAATGTTATAATTGCACCTCCAGTTATAGCTTATTATAATAAACCAAAAAACATTGAAGAAGTTGAAATGTTTCTCATTGGAAAATGGTTCGATTTAGCAGGTATTAAGAATAATTTATTTAAAAGATGGCAATGAATAGTTGCCAAGTAACCAAGTTCCGAGTTCCAAATAAATATATGATAAAACTAATATACCAATACACAAATAACATTTTAAAAGGATTTGAATGTTTACAAAAGCAATATACCCTGGAACTTTTGATCCAGTTACAAATGGTCATATTGATATAATAGTTAGAGCTTGTAAAATATTTGATAAAATAATTGTAGCAGTTGCTGATAATAAAGATAAAAGAACAATGTTTAATCTTGATAAAAGAGTTGAAATGATGAAAAAGGCCACTTCAAATTTCCCAAAAATAGAAGTTAAACCTTTTAGTTGTTTACTTGTAGAGTTTGCAAAAAAAGAAGAAGCTAAAATAATTATAAGAGGTCTTAGAGCTGTTAGTGATTTTGAATACGAGCTTCAAATGGGATATGCAAACAAAAGTCTTGATGAAAGTATAGATACTATTTATCTTATGCCAAATTTACAAAATGCATTTATCTCATCAAGTGTTGTTAGAAGCATTTTAAAATATAATGGGGATGTAAGTCACTTAGTGCCAAAAGAAATACTCAAGGATTTAAAAAATGTATATAGCAATTGAAGGAATTGACACAACTGGAAAATCAACTCAAATAGAACTGCTTAAAAACTATTTTAAAGACGCTGTCCTTATAAAAGAACCAGGTTTTACAAAAGTTGGAAAAAAACTTAGAGAAATAATTTTTAATGAAAATATTCATAAAAAAACTGAACTATTTTTATTTTTAGCAGATAGAGCCGAACTAAATGAAAAAGTAATAAAACCAAACTATAATAAACTAATAATAAGTGATAGAAGTGTGATAAGCGGTATTGCTTATGCAATGGAATTTTTTGATTTTGATATGCTTGTAAATTTGAATAATTTCGCAACTGACTCTATATTTCCTGAATTTGTAATCATTTTAAAAATAGAAAAAGAGGAACTAATTAATAGATTATCAAAAAAGACACATGATAATATAGAAAAAAGAGGAATTGAATATCTTATAAAAATTCAACAAAACTTAATTGCAACTTGTAAAAGACTTGAAATCCCATACCTTTTACTGGATGCTTCAAACTCTATAGAAGAAATAAACTTTAGAATAAAAAAGGCAATAAGTGGGCTTATTAAATAAAATAATAGGTGATTTTAAAGCTGTAAAAAATAGAGATCCGGCTTTTAAAAATAATATTGAATTATTTTATGCATACCCTGGTGTTTGGGCTTTAGCCTTTTATAGAATAGCAAATGTACTTTATAAAAAAGGATTTAGAAGAATAGCAAGATTTATAATGAGTATTAATCAATTTGTTACTAATATAGATATACACCCAGCAGCTTCAATTGGTGAAAATGTCTTTATAGACCATGGTATTGGAGTTGTTATTGGTGAAACTGCAATTGTAGGAAATAATGTAACAATATATCAAGGTGTAACACTTGGTGGAGTTAGCTTAAATCCTGGAAAAAGACATCCAACAATAGAAGATGATTGTATTATTGGTGCTGGAGCAAAGGTACTTGGTAATATTATTATCGGAAAAGGTAGCAAAATTGGAGCAAATTCTGTCGTAGTAAAAGATGTCCCACCTTACTCTACTGTTGTAGGGATTCCTGGAAAAGTTATAAAAAGAAAAGACTATACCCCTCTTGGACACAACAAACTACCTGATATTGAAAAAGAGTTATTTGAATATTTGATGGACAGAATAAAAGTTCTAGAAGAAGCAATTATTAACAATGACAAAAACATCATTGAAAAAGATGAAGAAATAGAAAAAAAATATAGAGACTATCTTGAAGCATTTAAAAACAAATAATTAAAAGTTATTTATAAATTCTAAAAATTCTTTTTCTGGAAGTGGTTTTGAATAATAAAACCCTTGAATGAAGTCACATCCATTTTCTCTTAAAAACTCTACTTGAGCTTCTGTTTCAACACCTTCTGCTACAATTTTTTTACCAAGTGAGTGCCCCATTGAAATAATTGCTCTTGAAATAGAAACATCCTCTTCATCATCTGGTAAATCTTTTATAAAAGCTCTATAATTTTTAAAGCATAAATTGGCAGTTTTTTAAGATATGCAAGAGATGAGTAACCAGTTCCAAAATCATCAATTTCAAATTTAATTCCTAGCTTATTAAGCTCACTAATATTTTTTAGTAAAATCTCTAAATTCTCCATCAAAACACTTTCCGTTATTTCAATAATTATTCTATCAGCTGGTATTTGATATTTTTGGAGTAAATTTATTACTTCGTTATAAAATCCAATATGAACTTGTTTCGCTGAAATATTAATTGATATTGGAACATCTAAATCATAATCCTTAATAAATTTAAAAACTTTATCCATTACAATAGCACCAACTTCTTTTATTAATCCCCTGTCTTCTAAAATAGGAATAAATTTAGCAGGTGAAACTAATTCATCTCCTTTTTGCCATCTTATTAAAGCCTCACCCATTGAAATTTTATTACTTTGAATATCCATTATTGGCTGATAAAAAACAATAAATTCATCTTTTTTTATACCTTCAACAAGCTCACTCTCAAGATTTAAAACCTCAAGAGTAGTTTTTTGCATAGAAGATGAGTAAAACTCAATTCCTTTGCCTTTTTTCTTTGATTCTTTTAATGCTGCTTCAGCTGATGCAAAAAGTATCTCTTTGCTAAGCCCATCATCAGGGAAAAAAGCACATCCCATACTAATTGTTACTAAAAATTTTTTATTTTCAATTTCAAAAATAAACTCAAAATCTTTTAAAACTTTTTCTAATCTATATAACTCTTCTTCTTTACTTTTTATATTGTATAAAAATAATGCAAACTTATCCCCTCCAACTCTTGCTAAGATATCTTTTTTTCTAAGAAGTTTTTTTAGATCTTTTGCTAATTGAGATAAAACTATGTCTCCTGCCCAAAAACCAATAGTTGAGTTTATTGTCTTAAAGTTATTTATATCAACAATCCCTAACATACCTTTTTGGTCTTTTTCTTTTAACATTTCAACAATAGAATTAAGTTCATCAAAGAAGTATCTTCTATTAGGAAGAGCAGTTAATATATCATAATAAGTAAGATAATTTATATCTTCTTTCCTTGAAAGAGTAACAATTCCAAAACCAATATCATGAGCAATTTGTTTTAGAAGATTAATTTCCTCTTCTTCAAATTCTTTTCCCTTATAATAAACAACTAAAGCAGCTGTTATTGTATTGTTTGTAACAACAGTAGATATTCCATTTTCCTCTTTGAATATTGGAACAGTTATTTTATGACAAAAGCTTTTTTCTTGATTAGTTAAATTTTCTTCTTTTTTATATCTTTTTTTTATAAGAGAAGAAATATCATTAATTTTTATAACATGAGAGCGAAGATAATTTTTAAAACTTTCATTTTCCCCAAAACAAGCAATAGGAGTTACTTTACCACCATCATATTCTCCAACCCAAGCAAAATCAAAGTGTCCTTCTTTAATTAAAATTTCACAACTTTCTTTATAAATCTCTCCCTTTGTAGCAGCTCTTGTAATTAACTCATTTATTTTAATTAAAACTCTATAAAGCCTTAAAAGATTTTTGAGTTTTAACTCAATATCAACCTTTTGTTTAATATTAAGAGCTATTATCCTTTTATAACTTTTTCCATTTATTTCAAAATCTTGAATAGATACATCAATAGGAACAAGACATCCATTTTTAAGATATACAATATTTTTGTCTTTATAAATAAACTCTTTTATATTTTTTCCAATTATTTCTTCTTTTGAAATATTTATCCAATTTAGAAAGGTTTTATTTACTTCTTTTATACTATCTTGTTCATCAATTATAATAACTGCTTCATTTATAGAGTCTAATACACTTTTAAAATTTATAAAAATTTTTTGAAAAATTTCAAGAAACTTTTTATAAATTTCTTCTTGAAGTTTAGTTGGAATAGAAGAGGTTTTTAGATAATTCCTAAAAACTTCCTTAAAAGTTTCAATCACCTCATTGGTCATAACCTACCTTTAAAACTTATTCTTTTTCACTTCTTGAATCATATTATTAGCCATACTGTTTACTTCATTTGCTATTATACCAACTTCTTCAACTTCTTTTTCCATTACTTGTGTTTTTGAATTTACTTCATTAATTTTTTCGGTAACATTTGTAATATCTTCTGTTTGTTTAACAATAGCTTCTCCAATATTTGTAATTGACTGAGTAAGTATATTTATATTTGCATCAATTTCACCTAAACTCTTTTGAGTTTTTTCTGCTAATTTTCTAACCTCATCAGCAACAACTGCAAACCCTCTTCCATGTTCCCCTGCTCTAGCAGCTTCAATTGCTGCATTTAATGCTAAAAGATTCGTTTGGTCTGCTATTTCTTGAATAACATTTACCACACTTTTAATATCTTGAGACTGCTCTACTACAGTTTTTGTTTGATTTGAAATTTCCAATACTTCATTGTTTAAACTATGCATAACATTTACAACTTCAATTAATTCTTGAGAAGCTTCTTTAGTAACCATTCTTAATTTTTCCATATTTTCTTTTAACTCATTTGCTTTTTGATTTAACATTTCACCATTTTCTTTGTTCGTAGAAAGAATATTTACAATAGTGTCAAGAACTGAATTTACAGCAAACTCCACTTTTCCTATTGCATTTTGAACTCTTTGAGTAAAATCTCTATTCATTGCTTTATCTAATACATATACTGCTTTATTTATATCTTTTCCTATAATTTTTTCGAGAGCTTCTTTCATTTCATTAAATATAACTCTTACTTTTTCGAGATCCGGATTTGAAGCTTCTTCAAATATTCTACCCTCTAAAACTCCTTTTTTCATTTTTTCAACTTCTCTAACTAGTCCTTTAATCATAATTGAGTCTTTCATTATACCTTCTTCAACTTTTTTAATATTTTCATTGACAACTCTTGCCATTAATCCTATTTCATCATTTGAATTAACTTCTATTTCTTTTACCTGAGTAGTTTCTCTGTTTAAAAATTTGAAAAATTCAAGAAGCCCATCTTTTAACTTATCTATAGATTGCGTTAAATCTCTTACGAGTAAAATTGCTAAAACTATTACTGTAATTATTATTAATATAGTTACTATACTAACTATAATTAAAAACTTAAGAGTATGATTATATTCTTTTTCTGTAATTTTTATAAGTTTTTGAGCTAACTTATCTGCATATTTTTTTATAAGGTTTATTTTTTTTGTTGCTAAAACTATCCACTCTTTAGGAGTAATATTAATATAGGTTTTAGTATTACTAAGTTTTTTAAAAGCATTAATAGCTGGCCTATCATTTACTTTTATTACTTTATCAAGCTGTTTAATTGGCATATTATTAGACCAAGCTTCTACTACTTTTGGTATACCTAAATAATATTTGGTAAATACTTTTCTAATTTTTTCAAGTTCCGTTGTTTCTTGTTCGCTGATTCCTTCTTTTTCTAACTTATCTATTAACATAATTAACTTTTTATATGATCTTTTTACATTTTCTTCATACTTAGCCTTACCTCTTAATACATAGTTTTTAAAGTTATGAATAAGACCTCCATAACCCACAGTCTCTTTCATAGCAGATATTAGATTTAATTTAAAAGGTATTTTTGCAAAAATATCTCTTACTTTCTGCACTTCTAGATTATATTCTCTAATTATTTTTGCAACCTCAGATAATTCATTTAATAAAAGTTTTTGAGCAGACACTGTTGAATACCATTCAATAATAATATCATTCCTAAGTTTTCCTGTACTCAATAAATAAGCTAGATATGCTCTCTCTTTTCCTGCATATTCAGTTAGCCATAAAGTTTTAAAAAACCTAATCATTCCTTGGGTTATATCTTCTCCTAAATTATAATTAAGTAACTGATCTTTAGTAATTAAAAACTCCCTGTTTATTGAAGAGTAATATTTTATTTCATCTATTAAACCAATCTCTAAATTTTTTACTTTATTTCTTATTCGATTAATATTTTTTAGTTTTTCAAATGCTTGCTTATAATATAAATATAAATGAGGATCTATTTTTGAAATATCGTTTTGTTTAATATAAGCTTTTAATTTACCAAGAGCAATATCAGTTTTTCTTATTTGCAAATTTAACTCATCTTTAAATCTTTGACCTCGATTTGCAATATAAGCAGATGAAAGCCCCCTCTCTTTTTGAAGCTCCACTAATATATTTGGCATATATTCCGTACTTAATACTATAAGCTTTTTAAAGTTTTCTTCTTTTTTATACTGTTTATACTGATCGTAAATCAAATACCCTGCAAATAATACTAAAAAAAACAGCGGTAAACCTGCTAGCAGTAATAATTTCTTTTTTATCGTTAAATTTTTAATCATCTTTTTCCTTTTTGATTTTTTATATCGACTAAAAATCAAAAAAAATTAGTGTTTCTTCGGTGTTTCTTTTTTAAAAAATTACTATTAATTTTTACTTTTTTTTATACTATTTTTATATAATACAAAATAAAAAAGGTTATGAAATGTTTAGTAATAGAATAGAAACACTAAGCCCATCACTGACAATTGCAATATCTCAAAAAGCAAGAGAATTAAAAGCAAAAGGTAAAGATGTCCTAGCATTTAGTGCTGGTGAACCCGATTTTGACACTCCAGCAGTGATAAAAAAAGCCGCTATTAAAGCTATTGAAGAGGGCTTTACAAAATATACTGCAGTTGCTGGAATCCCAGAACTTTTAGAAGCAATTCAGGAAAAATTAAAAAGAGACAACAACCTTTATTATGAACTAGATGAAATAATTGTTAGCAATGGAGCAAAACAGTCTCTATTTAATATTTTTGCATGTTTATTAAATAAAGGAGATGAAGTAATCATACCTTCCCCTTTTTGGGTAACATATCCAGAAGTTGTAAAATATCATGGCGGAGTACCTGTAATAATTGAAACTAATGAATCAACTGGATTTAAAATTACAGCTGAAATGCTAAAAAACGCAATTACACCAAAAACAAAAATTTTAATTCTTACAACACCAAGTAATCCTACTGGCGCAGTTTATACAAAAGAAGAGCTTACTAGCTTAGCAGAGGTATTAAAAGATACGAATATTTGGGTAATAAGCGATGAAATGTATGAAAAATTAATTTATGATGAAGAATTTGTAGCGAGTGCTAGCATAAATGAAGATATGTTAAACAGAACTATTACAGTAAATGGTCTATCTAAATCTCATGCAATGACTGGTTGGAGATTTGGATATTGTGCAAGCAAAAATAAAGAACTTGTCAAAAATATGATAAAACTTCAATCTCAAAGCACTTCAAATATAAATTCAATCACTCAAAAAGCAGCAATTCCAGCCCTCCTTGGAGAAGCTGACTCCGATGTAGAAATTATGAGAAAAGAGTTTCAAAAAAGAAGAGACTATGTTTATGAAGCATTCAATAGTATAAATGGTCTATCTGCTGCAAAGCCTACAGGTGCTTTTTATATTTTCGTTAATCATAAAAGTATAGAAGAAGATTCAATGAAGTTCGCTTTAAAATTACTAGAAGAAAAAGGTGTTGCAGTAGTACCAGGCGTTGGTTTTGGAAGTGAAGGATACTTTAGATTTTCTTTCGCTACCGATCTTGATACAATAAAAGAAGGGATAAAAAGAATAGAAGAGTTTATAAAGGAGTTTAATTGATTAGGCATGTAGTTTTATGTAAAGTAAAAGAAAACTCTCCTTTAAAAGAGATAAAGCAAAAAATAGAAAATCTTAAAAATGAAATTGATGTAATCAAGCATATTGAAGTAGGAATTGATATTGGATTTGACAAAAACCCTAGTAATTTTTGTATAATTACTGAAGTAGAAAATCTTAAAGATTTAGAAATTTATGATAAACATCCTAAACATTTAGAAGTAATCGAACTTTTAAAAAAATATATTACAGAAAGAAGAGTCGTGGATTATAAATGTTAAATAAAATAAAAACCCTTAATAGTTTTATTTCAACTTCAATTATTTTTTTTCTCTCTTTTATTCTAGTAATAATATTAGTAAATCAATTGACTATTAGTAATCACTTAAAAAAATATACAAAATATGATAGCTTTTTAATTAATAAATTTGGTCAAATTAGAGGAAACATACAAAGATATACCAAACTCAAAATAGCTCACTCTCAAAAAATTCACAAAGTATCTAAAAATATCGATAATTTATTTATAACCATAAATTACTATCTAGATAATTATCCAGAAATAGTACCTGACAAATATTTAATAAAATTTTATGACTTATTCAGCACAACTAACTCACTCTGGAAACAAATAAAAAATACAAACTCAGAAAAAAAATTATTAGTGTTATCAGAAAAAGCTTGGCAAACAGCTGATAAACTTACCTGCTTAATGAAACACATAGCTGAAGATAAAATGGCTTATATCATAAATAAAATATTTTTATTTACTTTCATATCGATAACATTAATTGTAATTTTAATACTTATAGTTTACTCATTAGTTAGAAGTGGGCTTGAAAAAGCAACTATCACTGACCCTCTAACTACACTATACAATAGACTCTATTTTGAAAATCAAATCAAATATTTACATGAAAAATATAAAAGAAACAAAACTCCTTTTAGTATTTTTTTATTCGATATAGATAATTTCAAAAAAATCAACGACACTTATGGTCATCAAACTGGAGATGAAGTTTTAACTTCAATTGCAAAAATATTAAAAACAAACCTAAGAAAAACTGATTTACCATGTAGATATGGAGGTGAAGAGTTTATTGTAATTTTTCCAGAGTCAAGACTACAAGACATTATAACAGTAGCTAAAAGAATAAAACAAGAAATTGCAAAAAATATTATATTAGATGACAATCTAGTAACAATAAGTGGAGGAGTGGGAGAATATAGTAATAATTATAATTCTGTTGACGAATTTTTAAACAGAATAGATGCTGCCCTTTATATAGCAAAAAAAAGTGGTAAAAATAAAATAATTACTGTTTAGTTTTTTTCATTTCTTTAAAAACATAAATAAAAGCTATTAAAATCACTCCACCAAGTAAAAACAAACTACCATAAACAACTTGTTTTTCTGCCTCTTTTCCTGTTCCAAATAAATATCCAATCATAATCAAAAAACCTGTCCAAATTAAATTAGCAGAAAAAGTAAGAGGTATAAAAAAACGAAGAGGCATATGCGAAAGACCTGCCGGAATGGAAATATATTGACCAAGGCCTGGAGTTAAAGGAGCTAAAAAAGCTGATATTTTTCCATGTTCATTCCAAAACTTGTTTACTTTTTTTATTATTGGCTTATCTTTTAAAAACTTCCTTACTATAAATTTAGCTAAAAAATAGTTAATTAAAGCCCCGCTCAAACTACCAAGAGCAGAGCTAAACCATACAAGATATAAATTCATATCCCCTTTTGCAGCTAAATATCCTGCTGGAAGTAATACTAGTTCGCTTGGGACTGGAATAAAAGTTCCAACTAAAAGCATATAAAAATATATACCAAAATATCCAAGAGTCTCAGTAAAGTTTACTAAAAAATCAATTATCTCTTGAAACATCACTATCCTTATAAATCAAATTCTGCAATTATCGGTACATGGTCTGATGGCGTTGGCTTTCTTTTTCGTCTAATAGATGTTAATATCTCAATATTTTTAAATTTTCTCTCGAGTGACTTAGTTGTTAAAATATAATCAAGTCTAAGACCTTCATTTTTATAAACTGCCCCTCCTCTATAATCATAAAATGTAAAAATTTTTTCATTTGGATAAACTTTTCTAATTAAATCAACAAATCCTAAACTCAAAAACTTAGATAAAATCGCCCTCTCCTCTGGTAAATGAGTAACTTCCCCTTCCCATATAAACTCATCCCATACATCAAGGTCAGTATGAGATATATTAAAATCACCACAAATTAATACTTTTTCACTTTTTAAATCAAATCTTGTTAAAAAATTAAATAATTTATCATAAAAAGTCATCTTATAATCAAACCTATCATCATAATTATCACCAAGAGGTGCATAAATATTAATTATATGAACTCCATTTATGAGCGTATATATTAACCTTGGCTCATTAAGTTCGCCTTCAAATCCTTGTTTGTATTTTTCAATTGGATACTTACTGCATGTAGCTACACCATGAAGCCTTTTTTGACCATGAATAATACATTCAAAATCCTCATTAATATTTGGGAATTTTTCATTTTCTACTTTTATCTCCTGCATACATAAAATATCAATATCATATTCTTTAACTAAATTTTGAACTATTTCAAGCCTGCTTCTTATTGAGTTTACATTAAATGTGCATATTTTCAATGTTTATCCTTTTAATCCTAAAAAGTATTTATACAAATATGCAAAAATTGCTCTTTTTTTAGAACCAGACATATATTCTACTCTTATTACTCCATTAATTTTAAGAATATTTTCAATTTCCTCTTTACTTTTATGTATTAATTTCACATTATTTTTAACGTGTTCTAAAAATTCATCATACTCTTTATCAATTAAAATTCTTTTTCTAAATCTTTTAGGAAAATTTGGATTATCTTTTATATATAATATAATTTCTCTAAAATCCTCATTTCCACTCTCTATTGCTAAATCTTCAAAATGTCTCTCAACTGCTTTTTTTCTAATAGGAGCTGAAGTATAAAAACTTGGCGGTAATATTGGATAAAAAATTCTATTTATCTTATTAGAATTTAAAAAATTATCTATAGCATTTTCTATTAAATCTAAAAAAGGTCTTATAGAAATTGTACCATCAGCATTTTGTAAATTTTTATAAAACCAATCATAAGTTGATCCAAACCTTTTTCTTTTTTTATCATCAGGTCCTAAATAAACATTTTTTCCAAAAAAAACTTCAACTAAAGGTTTTATAAAATAATCTTCTAAAGGAAATTGATTATAATATATATCAGTTGCATATTTTTCGATACTATTTATAACACCTATTGTAATATTTTTATATTCACTAATATTATCTTTATAAAAATTCATTATTTGGAAAAACCTATTTTTTTCATAACCAAAAACAATCTTAAAGAAAAAAGCAAAAATTTCATCTTTATCCCATTCTAATTCAATTACCCTATTTCTTAAAGATTGTTTATTTGTTAAATTTGAAAGTTTTTCATATAAATCTTTTCTTAAAAATAATTTTGGTTGAATTTTTAAATAAGGATTTCTAACACACCATCTAATTAATGGAGAAATTGCTTTTGGCCAATTTACTGGTTTTACTATAAAATCCAATTGATCAAAGGTTATTAACAAATTTTCATCTTTTATTTTTAATTGTTTATCTATTTTGTTTAATTCATTTTCAATTTCTTCAAATTTGTTATAAATATATTCTAAAAAAAATTTTCTCTCTTTCTCTTTAAATTTTCCATTTAATTTTTGAGGAATAAAATCTATACTTAAATTTAATTTTTCTTTTTCTAATGCTAAAGAATTTAAAATATAAACTTGCCAAAATCTTTCGTAAAAAAATTCTTCATTTTTAATATCCTCTACATTAAATCTATCAATAGGATAAAATTTAATTCCATTTTTATCTTTTTCTAATGAAATTATGTTACAAACTTTATATTTTTTATCAAAATTATTAGCTTTTTTTTGTAGATTTTTTAAAAATTCTCTATTTTCTAAAGCTCTATAAAAATAAGTTTTTCCAGTTCCTTTACTTCCTAATATTAAAAGTCTATTCTCATCAAAAATATCTTCCATACATTTTCTAAAATAAAATCTTTTAGTAAAAAAATCTTTATTAAATTCTATTTCCTCATCATCCCCATAAGGTTCTGGATAATGTTTTTCTAAATTTTTTAACAGACATTCCCTTAAATTCTTAATATTTTCACTTTCTATTGTCTGATTTTTTATATCATATTGATTAAAACTTATAAATGTCTCTATCATATCAAACATATCTTTATATCTTGTATTTATAAATCTATTTTTTATAAAATCCATATAATCTTCATTACTACTAAATTCTGTACCTAACTCTGAGAGTAAAGGTTCTCTATATATATAAGTCATTGATGGTAAAACATTGTCAGTATTATCATTTAAAAGCTCTATTATCGATTTAACATTATCTTCAAAAGTTTTAAATCTATAAGAGTTTAAAGTATCATAATGAATTTGAGAATTTACCAAAACAAACTCTGGAGCATTTTCATTTAATAAATTTTTTAAAAAAACCTCAAGACCAGGTCTATTTTGTATAGAATTTGAAAAAAAACCAATTATTAATGTGGATAAGTAATGACTTAAAAGACCAAATACATCATTTATTCCTGTTCTGCTATCAATTAAAATAACATCAGGTGAAAATTCTTTTTTTATAATTTCAAATAAACCCAATATTTTTTTTATTATAGTAACTGTTGAATTTAAATCAATTCTTGCCAATCCTTCAATATAACTTTCAATATTTTTAATATCTCCTGCAGGAATTATATATATATCTCCATCACCACTAATTTCTTTAGAAACTTTAAAAGAATAATCTCTTTTAAAATTAATCTCTCTTTTTGAGGTTTGAGTATCTAAAATAAATTCAATTACTCCATTTTTACTTTCACTTTCAAAATTAAAAAAATTTATTATCCCAGGTGCTTCAAAATCAAAATCAATAATAACTACTTTTTTCTTTTTATGATATGCCAAATAATTAGCAAATAAAACAAGAGCAGTAGTCCTACCCACCCCCCCTTTATAACTATAAAATGAAACAACAGGAAGATTAATATTTTTTAAGTCAAAATCATCGAAAGAAGAAAATCTTTTTTTATAACTCCAATTTATTTGTTTATCAAATATTTTTCTTATAAATTCATCATTTTCATACTCTTCTTGTGAATATTCTCTTAAAAACACTTTACAATCAATTTCTTTTAAAATTTCATTATCAATTTTTCCAATAATATTCAAAGTTATAGTTGTATCGATATTAATAGTAATATTGTATATTCTATCTCTTAAAAAACTTTGAAGTTTATCTATACATTCCTTTACAAGCAACATTTCTTTACCTTTTTTTTAAATTTTATAACAATATTCTAAAAACTTTTTCACTTCTTTATAAATTTCATCCAAATCTTTTCTTACATCACAATACTTATTTTCATTACAATGATATCTAATGTAAATATTCCATTTATCTGCAAAATAAACTTTAATTTTTTCTAAAGATTCAAAATTTACTTCTATCTCATTAATTAAAGTCATCAAATAAGTAATATCGTGAGTAAAAAATTTAATATTTTCTCCTCTACTTCTAAAAAAACTTTTTATTTCTTCACCATTATCAAAGTCCAAATCTTCTATTTCACCTTCTCCTATTTGTTTTAACTTGATATATTTTAATCCCATCTCTACTACATAACCTAATAAATAATAAATCTCTTCTTTTATAAGCCAATTTTTTAAACAATCTTCATTACATCTTTCATACAAACATTCACAAACTTTAAAATGTTTTCTTGCTGCATCTCTAAATTCGTAATATTTCATTTATCATCCTAAACTAAGTTTAAATGTTGAAATTTTTTTATTTTTCACCTTTCACTTTTCATTTTTTATCCTTTCACCTGGAACTTGAGACTCAGAAGTTGGCTACTTTATTTTATATTCCCATTTTCCCAGAATTGAGAATACCGTTTGGATCGAAAGCTTTTTTTATTCTTTTAAATAAATTCATCTCAGCCTCACTAAAAGCAATATTCATAAAAGGAGCTTTACTAAGCCCTATTCCATGTTCACCACTTAAAGTACCTCCCATATCAACAACTGCTTTAAATATCTCCTCAACTGCCTCATATCCTTTTTTTACCTCATCTTCATTACTTCCATCAACCATTACATTTACATGGATATTTCCATCACCTGCATGACCAAAACAAGGAATGGTTAAATTATATTTTTTTCCAATTTCATAAATTCTATTTAAAGCTTCTGGAAGTTTACTCCTTGGTACTGATATATCTTCATTTATCTTTTTACTGCCATAAATAGTAATAGATGGAGATGCATTTCTTCTTGCATACCATATTTCATTTGATTCTTCTTCATTCTTAGCTACTCTAAACTCCTTACATCCATTTTCTTTAAACGAATTTTCCAAAATGCCAAGTTGATAGTTTACTTCTTCTTCAACATTTCCATCCACATCACCAACTAAAAGAGCTCCAGCCCACTCAGGTAAATTTACTCCAAGTTTCTCTTTAAGAGCTTTTACAACTAAACTATCCATAAATTCCATAGCAACTGGCGTTGCTCCCATAGACAAAGACTTATAAACAGCATTCATAGCATCTTCTACATTTTCAAAAATTCCCATATAAGTTTTTTTTAGTTTTGGTTTTGGAAGTAATTTTAGAGTAATTTCAGTAATAACTGCTAAGGTCCCCTCACTTGCAATCAAAATACCAGCAACATTATATCCTGCTACATCTTTTATTGTTCTTTTTCCAGCTCTAATTATATCTCCATTTGGAAGTACTGCTTTTAGACTCATTACATAATCTTTTGTAAGTCCATACTTTGCTGCCCTAATACCACCAGCATTCTCACTAACATTTCCACCAATTGTTGAATAATCCATACTTGCAGGATCAGGCGGATAAAAAAGACCTCTTTTTTCAACTTCTTTTTGAAGATGTGCATTAACGACACCTGGCTGTACTACTGCTACCATATCTTTTTCATCAATTTCAAGTATTTTATTCATATATTTTTCAACTGCTAATACTATACCTCCATTTACAGGCAAAGCTCCTCCCGTGAACCCACTTCCAGCACCTCTTGGTATTACAGAAATTTTATTATCATTGCAGTATTTTAAAACACGACTAACTTCCCTTTCATTTTCTGGAAAAACTATAGCATCTGGGTAATAGTGTTCTTTTGTCGCATCATATGAATAAGCACGCAAATGAATTTTATCTGTTTTGACATCTTCAACACCAACTATTTTTTTTAAAGCCTCAATATGTTTAGTATCTATCATGTTTAACCTTTACTTAGATTTTGTATTTAATTTAATTCTTTATTATTCAAAACACGCAAAATTTTTTTAAAAAATAAAATTATTTTTTTATTAATTTTAAATAATAATTCTCAATATTTTCAGTTTTTATATCAAAGTTATTAAAATATGTAAAGAAAGCTTTATTATATTTAGAAGTTTTTTTAATTTTGTGTGAATTTATTACATAAAAACTAAATGAATCAACTTCATAAAGCTTCTTGCCTATTACAAATATATATCTTACTATATTATTTTCTATAGCAAATTTTCTAAAAGTACTAATATCTGGCATCCCATCAATAAATGAAGCTAAAATATCAGGTGAAATAATTATTGCATTTTTATATTTATTTCTAATCATTAAATAAACCTCTTGATTTGGTGCAATTATCATTATTCTATTATAATCTTTTTCAAACACAACCTCATCACCTTTTTTTGGAACAACAACAGGAAGTGCAAAAGCATCATTTCTCAAAGTATCATATGTATAAAAATCAACTAAATTACCATTTGCAACAGCTCTAGCACAAATAATTTTTTCACCTTCATACGGACATAACACAATACCACTAGTTCCTTTTTTTAATTTTTTATCAATTTTTCCATAATTATTGTATACTTCCACTAAATTTGCTCTAATTTCTGCAAAAGCAAACACTGTTAAAAATAATACAAAAAATATCCTCATTTAATAACCTTTTTGGTAAAATTATATCAAAATTAAACATAAGGATTTTTGGATGGAATACGATATTTTGGTAATTGGAAGTGGAATTGCTGGAATGATGGCTGCGATTGAGGCAAAAGAGCTTGGAAGTAATGTGGCAATCGTTATGAAAAAATCACCAATGGCTAACAATTCATTTATGGCAAAAGGTGGAATAAATGCTGCATTAAACAATATGGGAGATGGTGATTCAATTGAAAACCATATTCAAGACACACTAAAGGCTGGAATGGGACTTGCAGAAGAAGAAGCTGTTAGAATTTTTTGTGAGCAAGCTCCACAAGTAGTTAGAGAACTACACAGAAAATTTAAAGTACCTTTTAATACACTTCCAGATGGCAGACTAGCTCAAAGACCATTTGGTGGTACAAAATATAAAAGAACAGTTTATGCAGCAGATGCAACAGGTCCTGCAATTATGAAAGCTTTAAATAAAGCACTAAATGACTTAAATATTGACACAATCAAAAATTATTTTGCTCTAAATTTACTTGTAAATGATGGAAAAGTAGCAGGTGCTACTTTTGTAGATCAAAATGGTGAAGTAAAAGTAATAAAAGCAAAAGCTGTAATAGTTGCTACTGGAGGATTTGCAGGGCTTTATAGAGGTCGCACAACAAACATTAACGATGCAACTGGTGATGGTATAGCTATGGGACTAAGAATCGGCCTTGAAGCTATGGATATGGAGTTTGTACAATTTCACCCAACAGGGCTTGAAGGAACAAACTACTTAATAAGTGAAGCTGCAAGAGCTGAAGGTGGAAAACTAATAAACAGTGATGGAAAAGAATTCGTAGATGAACTAAATACTCGTGACTTTGTTACTCGTGCAATTGTTAAACAACTTCAAAAAGGGAAAAAAGTATATCTTGACTTAACTGATATTCCAGAAAAAGTAATTAATACAAAACTAATAAATCTCAAAAAAAGAGTAAAATCTTTAAAAGGTATAGACATTTCAAAAGAACCAATACCTATTTCACCACTTGCACACTATACAATGGGAGGAATTAAAACTGATACATATTGCTTTACTGATATTGAAGGTCTATTTTATGCCGGAGAGGCAGGTAACAATGGTGTAAATGGTGCAAATAGACTTGGTGGAAACTCTTTAAGTGAAGGTGCAGTATTTGGAAAAATTGCAGGTTATCAAGCAGTGAAATATTCTCATAGACAAACAAAACATATAGAACCAAAAAACGAAGATATTCAAAAAGATATTGAACTTGTAGAAAAACTAAAAAACACAAAAATAGATGCTAAAACAATCAAAGACGAGATTGGTGAAATTCTTTTCAACAAATTAGGTATCATAAGAAATGGATATGCAATAAAAAAAGCTCAAGAAAGACTAAATAAAATAAAAGAAAAATTAAACACAAATGACGACATAGATTCTTCTTTACAAGAAAAACTTGAATGTATTAATGCAATTGACATTGCAACAGTTTTAGCAAAATCAGCTCTTTATAGAGAAGAAAGCAGAGGTGCTCATTTTAGACTAGACTTCCCAGAAAGTGACCATGCATTTTTACATCACACATTGGAGAAATTAGATTAAAAGTGAAATTTCTCCATCTTTTCTATTAATAATTCTTCTATAGTTTTTGGTGCAGACAGATAATAACCTTGAGCTAAATTTACTTTCATCTCTTTTAGATATTCAAGTACTAATTTATTTTCAACAAATTCTGCTACTGTTAATACCATAAATTCTTTACCTAAAATTGAAATCACTTTTATAATACCAATTCCAAGATGTTTAGACACTTCAGTATAATAAAATTTAGTTAATCAAATACAACCAATTAAAGCATATACTTCTATTTAAAAACTATGACTATATTAGAATTGGTATAAATACGCTCAACAAGAGTGAAAATTTTTAACGCTTTTATTTCACTAAAATTTGCAATTGTTTCGCTTTATTTAGTCAGTACCAAATAAATATGATTATTAACCAATGAAGAAGAAAGAGAAGGAGAATGAAAGAAACATTTAAACCTTAATTAAATCTGTTCTATTTTTATTTTATCTGTATTAAAATATCTTTTTAGTTCATCTTCTATTGCCATTAAAGTCATACTACCACTTGCGCATGTCGCACATGCTCCAAGATATCTAATATAAACTCTTGTAAGATCATCCTCTTCTCTTATATCAATAAGTTCTAAACTACCTCCATCTACTGCTAACATTGGTTTTATTTTTTTATCTAAAAACTCTTCAATTAGTTTTATCTTTTTAATCAAACTCATACTATCAAAATCTTCAGAATTTATAGATTCTTTTAGTTTTTCTTTTTTCATTTCCTCTTGCATTTCTCTTATAATGTCTACAAGATATACATCTCTCTCTTCATGCCCTCCAGGAGCTACACAACTTTTACAATAAGTACCAGCATCTGTGTATTTTTGAAGTTCTTCTACACTTTTTACATCATATTTTCTAATAATTTCTTCAATTTCACCTCTTGTTACTCTTGCACATTCACAAACTATTTCACTATCTTTAAGTTCATTTACATCTTTTCCTTTATATTTTGCAGCCGCTTCCATAATAACATCATATGCCATAACGCTACAATGCATTTTTTGAGGTGGAAATGCCGGTTTATCTGGTTCATCCCTCAACGCTTTTTCAACATCAAGATTTGTTACTTTCATAGCCTCATCAACAGTTTTGCCTATAGTTAGTTCTGTCATTACATCAGATGACGCAATTGCTGTCCCGCATCCAAAACTTTTAAATCTCGCATCAATAACTTTATTTGTTTTTGGATCTACCAACCAATAAAGTCTAACAGCATCTCCACACGCTTCACTACCAAAGTCTGCCACTACAAGCTTTGCTCCTCTTTTTTTAGCATCTTCTTCACTAAATTCACCCAAAAATTTTGGATTGTTCATTCTCTCAATTACTTTATTTGAATATTGTTCCCAAACATTTCCTGTTATTAAATCATTTCTTCCCATTTTTTCTCCTTATATTTGTATTTTTTTAATTTGGCTTTACATTAGCATATGTCATTGAAATACTTCTTAGTCTCTCTACAATTTTAGGAAGTACTTCTATTACATAATCAATCCCTTCTTCTGTTGTAAAACGACTTAATGAAAAGATAATTCCTGTATGAGCAATTTCAGGATCTTCTCCTAAAGCTTCAAGCACTTCACTACCTTCAAGTCTTTCGCTACTACAACTACTTCCAGTTGCTGCATAAATTTTGTGCATATTTAAATCCCAAAGCATTGCTTCACCTTCAATTCCTCTAAATGAAGCAACAACTGTATTTGGAAGTCTATATTTTTTATCTACATAAGTTTTAGTATCAGGAATCTTTAAAATAGCTTCTTCCAATTTATCTCTAAGCTTACTAACTCTTGAATACATCTCATCTAAATGCTCATTTGCTAGTTTCACTGTCTCAGCCATTGCAATTATTCCATTTAAATATACACTTCCACCTCTTTTACCACCCATTTGATTTCCACCATGTATTAGATTTACGTAAGGTGCTCCTTTTCTCACATAAAGTCCCCCAACACCCTTTGGACCATGAATTTTATGTGCTGAGAATGTAAAATAATCAACTCCTAACTCTCTTACATTAATTTTTGCTTTTCCAATTGCTTGAGCACCATCACAATGAAATGGAATATTGTACTTTTTAGCTATTTCTCCAATTTCACGAATTGGCTGAATTGCACCACTTTCATGACTTGCAAAAAGTACTGAAATTAACGCTGTATCTTCTCTTATTGCATTTTCAAGTTCTTTAAGCGAAATTCTTCCGTTTTCATCTGTTCTAAGATATGTAACTTCCATCCCATGTGTTTTACAATAAGCACATGTAGCTTTAATAGATGAATGCTCTGCTATTGTTGTTATTATATGCTTTTTGCCGCTACCTTTTAGGTAAGCATCTAAAAAAGTTTTTATTACAGTATTATTACCTTCAGTCGTTGAAGAAGTGATTATTATATCATCTTCATCTGACGCACCAATTCCAGGGTATAAAACATCATACGCCTCATTTAATTTTTGTCTAGCTTCTATTCCTAAGTCATAAATTACATTAATATTTCCAAAATATTTTGTTGCATCACAATAAATTTTTTGTACTCTCTCATCGATAGGAGATGTTGAATTATTATCTAAATATACTTTCATTAAAGCTCCTTTAGCTTTTTAACTAATTGTAACACACTTTACAAAAAAAAAATTGATATATATCAATTTTTTTCATTAATATCCAAAATGCTTCGTTTTAAATTCTGAATTATATGAATTTGTCTAGTCTATCAGCAACAAGCTTAGAAAGAAATTTTTCACTCTCTATTTTATCTATAAATTCTATCACTATTAAAAATCCGTCAAGTAGTTTTTGTACATTTGTAATTTTCCCCTTCAAGTTTATCTGTTCCTCTTTTTTTCTTATATTAATAACAGTCGAAACTTCTATCTCCATATCAATTTTAAACTCATAACAATAAGTACTTTTTACAACAAATCTATTAATTGAAATAATCTCTATTAATGCTGAAATTTGATATTTATCCCACTTTAACAGCACATCCATAGGAGGTTCTACTTCGACAGACACATAGTCTTTTTTTGATAAATCTATATCAAATTCACTTGTCTTTATAACAGACCTCTCTATATCTATATCTGTAATTTTTGCTTTTACATTCGGGGTCTTTGGCATTTCAATATATAATAAATTATTAATATGAATAGAATGTAATGTTGTTTTTTTAACCTTAAAAGCAACGTCATTTTTCCCTATACTAACAACTTTGGCTTCTGATTTAATAAGAATTTCTTTATAAAAATTAATTACTTGAACTGTTTGATTTTTATCTTTTTGTTCTCTAAGAAATGAAAAAAATTTTTTCATAACCTCTTCTTTTAAATGTTCATGTCTTACAAATTCTTTGTCATCTATAATATTACCTTTCATTTTTTCTACTAAAACATAAGCTCTATTTAGAATTTTACTTTTTGTATCGTTTTCTCTATAAATAACTATTGCTATTTTTAACTTTAATTCTATTAAAGTATCCTCATAAGAAATCATCTATTCTTGCTGCAAAAATATTTTCATAATTTTTCAGTTTCTTAGCAAATTCCCTTAATACAAAATCTCCTACTTCTCTTCCGTATATTTCATTTATTAGTTTTAAATTATTAAAGCGAATCATTATAAAAGCAAATTTTTTATTTTTTAAAAACTACTTTCTCGTCAAATTTTCTATTATTAGCCAAATCTGTAACAGGGTCTATATATAATAAGTTCAATAATTCACCTGTTTTTTTGTAGAACTATTCTCTTCCACATTTCTTTTAATTTTTTCTTTTATAAATGATATGTCATTTATAACAAACAAATAACTATTTTCCTCTGTTGGATAAACTTTAAGTTCATAATCTAAGTCCTGAATTTTAACTTCACATCTGCTGAAATTTTTGGTCAAAATCAAATTTAGCCATTCCTCAAAATTTTTTTTATTAAAAACATCTTCAAAGTACTCAACCTCGTCTATAATTTCCAAAGGGTGTGAATAGTTTTGATTTAACTTATAAAAAATTTTATTCGCAAAAACCAACTCATTATCTCTTAATTCAAAAATTATATTATCTTGTACATTTAAAATATTTTTTAATTTATGTTCCTTATCTAACTCTCTTAAGTAAAAAGCTTCTAACACCTGTTTAGATACAAAATCAAAAACATCAAAAAACCATTTATATTTAAAATTTATATTGTCTAATATAGAATATTTTAACGCTTTACAAACCGTCATAACTTCATATATGTCTAGCTTATCCTTTACAAGCTCGATAAACTTATTTAAATAAGGACAGTTTTCTTTTCCTTTTATTATTTCCAAAAAATTTGATAAAAAATTATAAGCAAAATGTTTTTTAAATTTTTCAATACTTATTCCCTTCTCTTTAAAAATTTCAGTTACTTTTTCGTCTTCCAACCAATTTTTAATAATATCGTCTTTGTTTTTAACAATCAGATTAATTATTTGATTTTTTTTATTAACCATTATTAACCTTTTTAATTTTTACAGAATTATTATTTTAACAAAAGAAAAAAAGCAGCTGAAAAACTATGACTTTTTAAGAAATTTTGCAAGAAGACCCTGAAGTTTAAGCCACTCTCTATGTGGCATTAGAGGAAAACCACTATAAATACCAGGAGTTTTTATAGACTTTGTAACACCACCTCTTGCTGCAATTTGAGTAAATGGTGCAATTTCAAGGTGACCAGCAGTAGCACTTTGTCCTCCCATTACAACATTTCTTCCAAGCTTACTACTCCCAGCAAGACCTACTTGTGATACTAATATAGAATATTCGCCTATTTCACAATTATGGGCAATTTGAACTAAATTATCAATAATTGAGCCTTTTTTGATTCTAGTTTCGCTAAATACTGCTCTATCAATAGTAGTATTTGCTCCAATTTCTACATTATCTTCAATTACCACTCTTCCTAAATGATATATTTTTACATGTTTTCCATCTTTTGTATGTGCATAACCAAATCCATCACTACCAATTACACTTCCAGCATGAATAATTACATTTTTACCTATAATCGTATCTCTATAAATTGTTACATTTGGGTATATTACGCAACCTTTTTCAATTACAACATCAGGCCCAATTACACTATTTGGCATAATAACAACATCTTCTCCTATTTTTGCACCTTTGCCAACTCTAACACTACTATCGACTTTTGCACTTTTGTCGATATAATATTCACCATCTACCCAAGGCTCTTTTGCAAAATATTTAGTTAAAATAGCAAGCTTTAAATACGGCTCATCAGTAATTAAAGGCACTACTTGTTTTGGTAGTTTACTTGCATCTTCTTTTCTTATCAAAACAGCACCAGCTTTTGTATCTTTTAGAAATTTTGCGTATTTTGGATTTTCAAGAAAACTAACTTCATTACTATTTGCATCTTGTAAAGTGTTAAGACCAGTTATTTCTTTGTCTTCTTCTAAATTACACTCAATTTCTAAAATCTTACAAACTTCTCTTAATTTCATTACTACTCCATTCTCAATTCTTTACTCTAAACTTGGCCACTTCATTTTTCATCTATCTTTCGATAACGCTTACTCCACTTCTTACAACTTCAGCATTTTTATATTTAGCTTGTATTGCTTTTAAAAAATTATCAATTCTATTTGGTCTATCTACCACACTTACAACAATATGTTTATCATTTACATTACTGATTTTCCCATTATAACATCTTGCAAGTGCATCAATATCAGCAAGGTTATCTTTTACTTCTTTTAAAGAAAACTTAACCATTGCCATCTCTTTTTCAATAAAATCATCACTTTCAATAACTTTATATACAGGAATTAATTTATAAAGTTGTTTTACAATTTGTTCAAAAACTTTTGGATCTCCCTCACTCATAATAGTCATTCTAGAAAACTCACTACTAGGAATTGGTGCAACTGTTAAAGATGTTATATTATATCCACGTGCGGCAAACATATTTACTATTCTTGCTAAAACTCCATGTTCGTTTTCAACAATTACTGATATTATTTTTTTCATTTTTCTTCCTTAAATACAATCATATTTTTAAGAGGACTGTTTGGTGGAACCATTGGCAACACATCTTCTCTTCTATCAACCTGAACATCAATAAATGCTACTTTTTTTGATTCAATTGCTTCTTTTAAAGCATTTTCAAATTCTTGTTTTTTACTTACTCTAAAACCAATTCCACCCATACTCTCAGCTAGTTTTACAAAGTCTGGTTGAACATCACTTAAATCAGTTTCACTAAGTCTATCTTCATAAAACATTGTTTGCCACTGTCTTACCATTCCAAGATAGTTATTATTTAAAATAATGTTAATTACTGGAAGATTATATTTATATCCAGTTAAAACCTCTTGAATATTCATCATAATACTTCCATCACCAGTAAAGTTTATTACTATTTTATCTTTAACTCCTTCCTTTGCTCCAAGAGCTGCTGGAAATCCAAATCCCATAGTTCCAAGCCCTCCGCTTGTTAAAAGCTGCCTTGGATATGTAAATGGAAAAAATTGAGCTGCCCACATTTGATGTTGACCTACATCAGTTGAAATCACTACATCTTCTGGTGCTATTTCACCAGTTTTTTCAATAACCCATTGAGGTTTAATTACTTCATCACTATCACTATATGTTAGAGGATACAACTCTTTATATCTATTAAGAATTCCTCTCCACTCTTCATATCTATTTGGTTCAATCTCTTCAAGTAAAGTCATCATCTCTTCTAAAACCATTTTCACATCACCAACAATTGGATATTTAGTTGGCACAACTTTTCCAATTTGACTAGGGTCAATATCAATATGCACAATATCAGCATTTTTTGCAAATTCATCAATTTTTCCAGTTACTCTATCATCAAATCTTGCTCCAAGAGATATAATCAAATCTGCATCATTCATCGCCATATTTGCTGCATATGAACCATGCATTCCAACCATTCCTAAAAGATACGGACAATCATATCTTAAAACTCCTCTTGCCATAAGAGTTTCTACTGTTGGAATTTTGGTTGTTTTAACTATTTCTCTAATTAATTCATATGCACCACTTAATACACTTCCTCCACCTATATAAAAAACAGGCTTTTTAGCTTTTTTTATAGCTTCTACTGCTCTTTTTATAGCTCTTTTATTACCTTTGTAAGTTGGTTTATAAGTTTTTAATTCAATTTTCTCAGGATATTCAAACTTTGTTTTATTTACAGTTACATCTTTTGGAATATCAATATGAACTGGTCCTGGACGACCACTCTTTGCAAGATAAAAAGCTTCTTTTATAATAAAAGCTAAATCTTTTACATCTTTTACTAAAAAGTTATGTTTTGTAATAGGTCTTGTAACTCCTACAGCATCAACTTCTTGAAATGCATCAGTTCCTATTGCAAAAGTTGGTACTTGTCCTGAAATTACTACAAGAGGAATAGAATCAGTATAAGCAGTGGCAATCCCTGTAACTGCATTTGTAATACCTGGCCCACTAGTTACCATTGCCACACCAACCTTGCCAGTAGCTCTTGCATATCCATCTGCCATATGTACAGCACCCTGTTCGTGCTTTGTTAAAATATGTTTAAATGAGCTTTGTTTATAAATTTCATCATACACATTCATAATTGCTCCACCAGGATAGCCAAATACTACCTCTACATTCTCTTTTATTAGACTTTCTATTACTATCTGAGCTCCAGTCAATTTCATTAACAGCCTTTTTTGCGAATTATATCAAAATAAATTATTGGTATATTTGTTATTAGTGTGTAGTGTTAAGTGTGTAGTAGACTACTTATCACTTAACACTTCTAATTTTAACTTTTCACTTAAAATTTAAAACTTGGAACCAAGAACTTGGAACCCGTACACACATTTTGTGTATGCCGGACAAGTTCTGGAACTTCTCACAACCCCATTCTACATTCACTAATTGCTAAACCTTCTCTAACTCCATCATCACATACTATACATTCTTTATACCTTGTAATTCTTAAAATTTCCTTAAATATCATTATACCACTGACAATTAAATCTCCTCTGCCAACACCTACCAACTCTTCTCTTTTTTTCATCTCTATTTTTAAAAGCTTTTCCATCCAATAATCTAAATCTTCTATAGTAATAATAGTACCATTTATTTTTTCAGGATCATATGTTTTATAGTTCATTCCAAGCTTAAGTGCCGCTATAGTTGTAGGGGTCCCACTACTTGCTACAAAAATTTTTGGTTTTTTATAAGTATTAAATATAAAATCAATAAAATCTCTAAATTTAGCAACTTCTTTTTTTACTGCAATTTTAATAGCTTCAATTGTTTTATACTTTTGAGTTAGAGTTACTATTCCTACTCTAAAACTTTGAGAAATAATGGTATCTTTATGTTTTAAAATAAGTTCAGTACTACCTCCACCAATATCAACTAAAAAGAAGTTTCTTGCATCAAATTCTAAATTTAAAAGACAATTTTCTACTGCAATACTTACAAAATTAGCTTCTTCTTCTGGAGTAATTACTCTAAATTCAATCCCTGTTTTTTCCTTAATTGTTTTTATAACCTCATCAGCATTATTAGCTCTTCTTAAAGCTTCAGTTGCAACTGCAGTTATCTTGTCATTAAAATCAATTTTCTCTTTTGCTTCATTTATTGCATTAATTATTCTTTCTATTGCTTCCGATGAAATTTCTTTCGTTTTTACTAGATTATCAGCAGTTTTTATAATCTTTTCAAATTCATCTATTTTTTTATTCTTTTTACAGTCCCATTTTACAATTCTTATAGTGTTACTACCTAAATCAATTGCAATCATTCAAACCCCTTGTATAATAAATTAAAAGTTAAAAGTGTAAAGTGAAAAGTTTTTAACTTCTCACTTAGAACTTGGAACTCTACCACTTGGCTACTTTCTTTATTCTCTAACCTGTCCATCTCCAATAATTTTATATTTATAAGTAGTCAAATCATCAATTCCCATAGGACCTCTTGCATGAAGCTTATTAGTCGAAATTCCGACTTCCGCACCAAATCCAAATACTCCTCCATCAGTAAATCTAGTAGAAGCATTCACATAAACACATGCACTATCAACTCTATTTAAAAACTCCTCAGCTGCTTTAAAATTTTCTGTTACAATTGAATCACTATGACCTGAACCATATTTTTCTATATGATTAATTGCTTCTTCAAAATTCTCTACAACTCTTATTGATAAAATTTTATCTAAATATTCAGTATACCAGTCTTCTTCTTTAGCGACACTAACTTTTATATATTCAAGAGTAACCTCACAACCTCTAAGCTCAACCCCTTCTTTTTCCATTTCTTCTTTAATTAATGGTAAAAACTTTCCTGCAATTTTTCTATCTACAAGAAGTGTCTCTAAAGCATTGCAAACACCAGGTCTTTGAACTTTTGCATTAAGTGCAATTTTAAGAGCTTTATTTAAATCCGCATCTTGATGAACATACACATGACATAAACCTTTATCGTGTTTAACTACTGGAACTTTTGAGTTTTCACTTACAAATTTAATTAATCCTTCACCACCTCTTGGAATAATCAAATCAACGTAATTTTCTTGTTTTATAAGCCATTCAACTCCACTTCTACTATAATCTGGCAAAAGTGTAATAATATCAACTGGAAGTTTGTTTTTTTCAAGAACATCTCTTAAAATTTCAACTATTACTGCATTTGAATGAAATGCTTCTTTTCCTCCTTTAAGAATACATGCATTACCGCTCATAAGACAAAGCCCTGCTGCATCACTTGTTACATTTGGTCTACTTTCATAAATTATTCCAATTACTCCAATAGGGATTTTTACCTTTTGTATCTCAAGTCCATTATCAAGTTTCCATCCATCAATAATTCTTCCAACTGGGTCTTTGAGTTTTGCAATAACTCTTAAAGAATCTGCCATACTTTTTATTCTTTGCTCATTTAGTAAAAGTCTATCAATTAATGCACTTGATAAATTCTTTTCTTTAGCATAATCCAAATCTTTTTTATTTGCTTCTATTATTTCATCTGTATATTTTTCTAACCCTTGTGCCATTTCATTTAATAGTTTTCTTTTTATGCTTCCATTAAGAGTTGCTATAGTCTTACTTGCTGCTTTTACTTTTTGTAACACTTCCTCCACTTTTTTCTCCTTTTTTTTTAATATTTTAACATAAATATTTAAACATAAATAAAAAAACCTAAATTCAATGAATATCTATTCATTAAGTTAATGATAAGTACCTTTAGCTAAAAATAAATGTTACTTTTTTACACATTGTTAACTTAAAGAAATATTATAATAATTTTTTATAAAAAAATATAAGATATAATTAAAACAAAAAAGGAGAAAATATGTCTTTTGACAAAGTATTTGACATTGCTATTATTGGTGCTGGTCCTGGAGGTATAGCAAGCGCTATTGAAGCAAAATTAAAAGGTATTGATAAAATTATTGTTCTTGAAAAAGCGGACAATCATTCTGATATGATTAGAAAGTTTTATAAACCAGGAAAAAGAGTTGATAAAGATTGGCAAGGTAAAAAATTTGAATTTATTGGAAATGTAACATTTGAAGAATGCTTAAAAGAAGAGTTTCTTGACCAAATGGATAAAAAAATAAAAGATGCTGGAATAGAAGACAAATTTAAATATAATCATCATGTATATGGTGTAACAAAAAATAGCGAAGGAGTTTTTGAAATTGGAGCAGACCACGAACTTGGTGTAATTCAAGCGAAAAATGTAATTATAGCTATCGGTAGAATGGGTAAACCAAATAAACCAGGATATAAATTCCCTCCAAAAATCAGACCAAGACTAAACTTCAATCTAGATAAAGTTCAACCTAACGAAAAAGTTTTAGTAGTTGGTGGTGGTGATACTGCAGGTGAGTATGCATATGGTCTTGTAGATATGAATATTGGATGTGATGTTACACTAAACTACAGAAGACCTGAAATTGTAAGAATGAACCCAACAAATAAAGAAATTGTAGAAAGATACTTTAAAGAAGGAAAAATACATTCAAAATTAGGTGTTGATATTGAAAGTGTAGAACCTGTGGAAAATGATGATGTAACACCTCCTAGAGTAAAAGTAAACTATAAAGATGGAACAAGTGAAATCTTTGATAGAGTAGTTTATGCACTTGGTGGTACAAGCCCTGTAGACTTCCTTAAAAATAGTGGAATTGAGCTAAATGAATGGGGTGAACCTGTTTATAACGAAGAAACAATGGAAACAAATATACCAGGACTTTATACAATCGGTGATGTAGTAACTAGCCAAGGAAGTATTGCTCTTGCATTCAACCACGCATATATTGCTATTAACGACATAGCTAAAAAACTTTAATCTTCTTTCTTTTCTTATTTTTTACTTTTAGCTTAAACCACCATTTGCTCTTTTTAAAAATATTAAAAAATTTACGCTATCGTGTGAAAAAAAGTAATACTAATAAAGTTGTAATAATATTTTTGAAAATTAATACTACTTTTTCTCTACAATTTCTACAATCTCTACATCAATTATATCATCATCATTTGGGTTTTTAGAAGCATAAATTTTTTGTTTAAATAACTTCTTAGCAATCCATACAGCAAATGGTTCTAGTAAAAATAAAACTCCCAAAATATCACTAAAAACACCTGGTATTATTAAAAGAAATGCTCCTATTAACTTAAAAAGCCCTGCTGTAACAAATTCTTCTTCTGTTATTTCCTTATAAAAAACTCTTTGCATTTCAGAAAATAAAGACAAATGTAACGTTTTTATAATATAAGCTCCAACTCCAGCAGTCACTAAAACTTCCAAAAAAAGTCCAAAAGGAGTAAAAACTTTAGCGAATTCATATGAAAAAAGTATCTCTAAAAACAGATATCCTAAAAAAAATAACAGCTTCATTTTTTCTTCTTTAAATATTTTTTAATTTTTTTAAACATTTTATCAAAATCAATCTCACCCTCACATCCTTCTATTTTTATTTTTAACTTACCATCTAAAAAATCTCCTATTTTTTTAAATTTTGAATCTTCCAGCCTGTAGGCCTTAACTTTTAAAATATTCGGATATACTAAAAAAAACCACTCTACTCCTTCTTTTTCATATATATCTTTTTTTATAATCTCATCTCTTTTAATAGTTGAAGGAGATATAACTTCAACCACCGCTTTTGGAGTCTTTTTTATATATGAATAAATATCATCTCCACACACCACAGCTACATCAGGTTTTAAAACTGTCTCTTCATCTACAATATAATCCTCTTCTATCAAAACAAAACATTCATCACAATCTTCTACAACCTCTTCAAGAAGCTTTGCAAAACTTAAAGATAAAATCTGATGAATTCCAACAGGACTTGGTGCCATTGCAAGTGGCACTCCTTCAATCAATTCCCAATCCCCTTCCCATTTTTTATAATCTTCATAAGTATAAGTTTCTACATACATTTCATTCCTTTTAGTAATACCAATTCTTAATTAGTTAGTTACTTTATAAATGTTTAAAATTTCCTTAATTTCAATACTTTTCATCATTTTCCATTGTCCATTTTCCATTGTCAATTGGTATAAGCATAAAGCTTAAAGCTATATATACAATAATTGGTTATTGGTATATTGATTATTGGTTTTATAATTTTCCATTTTTCACTTATTTATAATCTCTAAAACTTTCTCAAAAGCATACTCTTTTTCAACCTCAAATTTTTCTCCAGTTTTTCTATCTCTAACTTCCACTTTTCCATCTTTTAGTTTCTTACCTACAATCACACAAACTGGAATTCCAACAAGCTCAAAATCAGCAATTTTAGGACCAAATCTCTCGAGCCTATCATCAAGAATAGTTTTTATTCCTGATTTAGTTAGTTTATCATATAACTCCTCAGCAAATGTTAATTGTTCTTCTTTTTTTACATCACTTACAATAATATCAACAACAAACGGTGCTATCTCTTTTGGCCAAATGATACCTTTATCATCGTGATTTTGCTCAATAGCAGCAGAAATTAGTCTACTAACTCCAATACCATAACATCCCATAATGAAAGGTTTTGCTTTTCCATTTTCATCAAGAAATGTTGCATTCATAGGTTCACTATAAACGGTTCCGAGTTTAAAAATATGCCCTACTTCAATTCCTTTTGTAATCTTTAAAGGTTTACCACATTTTGGACATAAATCCCCCTCTTTTACTTTAGCAATATCTCTATATATAGTTAAATTTCCAAGTAAATTTGCATCAAGAAGCCCTGCACCTTTTATATGATAATCTTTTTTATTAGCACCACATACAAGTTCTTCTGCCATTCTTAAATCATCATCAATTACATATTTTATATGACTTGGAAGACCAAAAGGTCCTATAAAGCCTGGAACAAGCCCAGCATTTTCAATTTCTTCTTCACTTGCATCTACTAAATCAATTGCGCCAATAGCATTTTTAGCTTTAGTCTCTTCTAATTCATCTGTACCTCTTACAAAGAATACTACTATCTCTTGAGATTTATCAAATATAGCCTTTTTAACCACAGCTTTAATACTAAAATACGGATCAACTCCTATAAATTCACACACTTCTTCTATTGTTTTCTTATCAGGAGTATAAACTTCTTCAATTACTTCAGTTTTTATAGGATTTTCTCTTTTAATAATTTTGCGAGTTGCGACTTCAATATTTGCAGCATAATTACACTCACTGCATACAACAATATCATCTTCTCCCGTATTTGCTAAAACCATAAATTCTTTGCTTCCACTCCCACCAATAGCTCCGCTATCAGCTTCAACTACCCTAAAATCAAGACCCATTTTTTTAAATATTTTTGAATAAGTCTCTTCCATTAAATTAAATTCTCTATCTAAGTCATCAATGCTCGCATGAAAAGAATATGCATCTTTCATAATAAATTCACGACCTCTAAGAAGTCCAAATCTAGGTCTTGCCTCATCACGGAATTTTAGATTAATCTGATAAAGATTGATTGGAAGTTGTTTATAACTTTTTACATAGCTTCTAACTAAATCTACAACACTTTCTTCATTTGTAGGAGATAGTACAAACTTTTGCCCTTTTCTATCTTCAATTCTTAAAAGTTCATCCCCATATTTTTTAGCTCTTCCTGTTTCTTCCCAAAGTTCATATGGAGTGACAAAGCTTAACATTACTTCTTGAGCACCAGCATTATCCATCTCTTTTTTTATAATATCTCTAATACTATCTAATACCATTTTTCCAAGTGGTGTAAAATCATAAATTCCAGCTGCAACTTGTTTAATATATCCTCCTCTAACTAAATAAATATGGCTAGGAGTTACTGCGTCTTTTGGTGTCTCTTTAAGTGTATATAAAAAAAATCTACTCCATCTCATTAAATCTCCTTAACATATTCGCTTTTTTTACTTTTTGGAATTGTTTTAGTTTCAGGTATTTTTAAAACTTCATACTTTTTAATTCCACTCAAATAATGAATTTCTATTATATCCCCTGGCTTAACATCTTTAGCAGGTTTTGCTTTTTTGCCATTTATAAAAACAACTCCTTCTTTACACATTTCATCAGCTATACTTCTTCTTTTCACAATATTTACTGAATTTAAAAACTTATCAACTCTCAAAAGTTTCCTTTTTTCAATTTTCAACTATTTTCAAATTATATCAAAACATAATATAATTGCACTAAAAAAGGATTATAATGAAAGTAGTTTTAGCTTATAGTGGAGGACTAGACACAAGTGTTATTTTAAAATGGCTTCAAGATAAATACAACGCAGAAGTTGTAACTTTTACAGCAGATATTGGTCAAGGTGAAGAAGTAGAAGAAGCAAGAGAAAAAGCTATTAAACTTGGAGTAAAACCGGAAAATATATTTATTGAAGACCTAAGAGAAGAGTTTGTTAGAGACTATGTTTTCCCTATGTTTAGAGCAAATGCAATTTATGAGGGTGAATATTTACTTGGGACTTCAATTGCAAGACCTCTTATTGCAAAAAGACAAATTGAAATAGCTCGCCAGGTAGGTGCTGAGGCAGTAGCTCACGGTGCTACTGGTAAAGGAAACGACCAAGTAAGATTTGAACTTGGATATTATGCTCTAAAACCTGATATCAAAGTAATTGCTCCTTGGAGAGAGTGGGATTTAAATAGCCGTGAAAAATTATTAGCATATGCAGAAAAACACGGTATTCCAATTCAAAAACATGGGAAAAAATCTCCATACTCAATGGATGCTAACCTTCTTCATATTTCTTATGAGGGAGGAATTTTAGAAGACCCTTGGGCAGAACCAGAAGAAGATATGTGGAGATGGACTGTTGCACCTGAAAAAGCTCCAGATAAGCAAGAATATATTGAAATTGAATTTGAAAAAGGAGATGCAGTTGCAATAAATGGAGACAAAATGACTCCAGCTAAAATTCTTGAGACTTTAAATGAATATGGTAAAAAACATGGAATCGGTAGAATTGACATAGTAGAAAATAGATTTGTTGGAATGAAATCTCGTGGATGTTATGAAACTCCAGGTGGTACAATTTTACTTAAAGCTCACAGAGCAATTGAAAGTATTACTTTAGACAAAGGTGAAGCACACCTTAAAGATGAAATAATGCCAAAATATGCTGAACTTATTTATAATGGATTTTGGTTTAGTCCTGAAAGAGAAGCTCTTCAAGAACTTATTAATAAAACTCAAGAAAATGTAAATGGAACAGTTAGACTTAAACTATACAAAGGAAATGTGTTTGTAGTTGGTAGAAAATCACCAAATTCATTATTTAGTCCTGAGTTTGCAACATTTGAAGAAGATACAGTATATAATCAAAAAGATGCTGAAGGCTTTATAAAATTAAACGCACTAAGATTTATCATTGAAGGGTTTGTTAGAGGTAAAAATTAAGTATCTAAGTTTTAGTTGCCAAGTTCTTAGTTTAAAACTACTTGGCAACTTATTAACTCCCTATTTTCAACTCTTAAATTTACTTAATAGTTCCTTAACTTCGCTATCGCTTAATTGATGAAAATCTTCATACCACTGACCTACACTCATAAACATTGGTGGAGTCTCTAAAATCTCAAGATGATGAGACACACTTCTTAGCATTTTGAGAAGATTTTCATCAAGAGGTGCGACAGGAGATGCAATAATAATACTTTTTGGCATATCTCTTACTACACTTTGAGCAGCTAAATACATACTAGCTCCAGTTGCTATTCCATCATCTACCAAAATTACATCTTTTCCCTCAAGAGGAATTGGTTCAACCTTATAAATATCTCTCTTTCTTGCCATCTCCCTTATTTTTTCTATTGCGGTTTGTTGAATATACTCTTCATCAACATTAACTCTCATTATATTTAGTTTATCAACTGCATCTTTATTTATAAAAATTTGTCCACTCTCACTTACACTTCCAATTGCAGCTTCTTCGTTAATTGGAGATGGTATTTTTTTTACAAATAAAATATCTAATGGAGCATCTAAACTTTTTGCTATTTCAACTCCTATAGGCACACCTCCTCTTGGGAGAGCTACAACTACTGGATTTGTCAATTCTTTTAACTGTTTTAATCTATTACCTAGCATTTTTCCAGCTTCAAATCTATTTTTAAATACCATAATAAACACTCCTTTACTAATTTTCATCATTATATCACGAAAATTATTAAAAAACTCGCTATTATTTGATTTATAAAACTATTCGAAAATGCTATAATTTTAAATTATATTTTATATAAGCCTAGCTTAAGGAGGGGCAATGAAAAGTTTTATTTTAAAAATTACAGCAAGCAAATGGAACTATTATCTAAGCTTAACAACTGACTTTTTAACAGCAGCTGTATTTTTAGTGCTAAGTATCTACTATTCTAAAGACATTTGGGCTAGTATTGCACTTTTTGTTGTTGGAGTAATTTTTTTTACTTTTTTAGAATATGCTGTTCACGCATGGCTATTTCATAAAAGCCATCCTTTAAAAATATTTATTGAAGGACATGAACATCACCATCAAAATCCATTTAGCTACGATGCAATGCCATTTTTTATGAGTGCAGTAATTGCTTCTTTTTTTGTATGGATTTTTTCTTTTATTATGCCTTTGCCTGATGCATTAGCTCTTGTTGGCGGAATGTCTTTAGGATATTTTAACTATGGAATAATGCATCATATAATGCATAGACGTGAGTTTTCAAGTAAATACTGGAGATATATGCAAGAATTTCATTTTGTACATCACAAAAAACCAAAATTAAATCACGGAATCACTACTGATATTTGGGATAGAGTTTTTGGAACTTACTATCAATGGAGTGAGGAAGATTTAAAAGGAATTGAAAAACTTAAAAGAGTAAAAAGAAAGTATTAGAAGTATAACTTTTACTACCCTCTACAACCTTTACTAACAACCTCTACAACCTCTACTAACTCCTAATAAGCTCTTGTTACTTAAAACTTGACTACTTCATTTGCTTGGTCACTTGGTTATTTATCTTTATTTTCCACTGATATAATAGATGAAAATTTAACGATTTTTTGACATTTTTTTTACTTTATTGACTGCAATCAATGAAATACCTCAAAATAAAAATTAAAATGCTTCAAAAAAAGGAGCAAAAATGTTCGGACTTTTTGGAAATAACAATAAAAATAATGAACAAAATTTATCATTTTTATGTTGGCAATGTGAAATGAGTGCACCAAATGGTTGTGGTAGCCATGGAGAGAGCAAAGGTGTATGTGGTAAAGATGCTACAAAAGCTAGACTTCAAGATTTAATGACTTACGGTTTAAGAGGATTAAGTGCATACAGAGAACATGCAAGAGAGCTGATTGAAAAAGTAGGAACTGATGAAGATTGGAAAAAACTTCTTGAAGTTGATGATGTTACAGCTAATACTTTATACTTTACATTAACAAATGTAAACTTCAATTTCGATGAACATATTGCTCAACTTATGAAAGTTGGTGAAGCTGGAGTAAAAATAATGGATCTATTAAGTGACCTTCACACAAAAGCACTTGGTATCCCAACACCTGTTGAAGTTACTCAAAATAAAGCAAGTGGAAAAGGTATTTTAGTTTCAGGTCATAACCTTGATATGCTTGAAAAATTACTAAAAAGAATTGAAGAAAGAGGACTTAGTGATAAAATCAATGTATATACTCATTCAGAAATGTTACCGGCACACGGATATCCACATCTTAGAAAATATAAAAACTTAAAAGGAAACATAGGAAAAGCTTGGTTTGACCAAACTGATATATTTAGCAAATGGAATGGGACTTGCGTTGTTAATACAAACTGTATAGTTCCACCTGAAAAGTCACCAAAAGTTAAAAATTATATAGATAGACTATATACTTACAAAGTTACTGGTGTTGAAGGTGCTAAAAAAATTGAAAATGATAATTTTGATCCATTAATTAACCATACTTTAGAACTTCCAGATATTACTGGATTTGACAGTGATGAAAAAATTGTTACAGGACATCACTATAAAACTGTTATAGAAGCTTATGGAGCAAAAGTTCTTGACGCAATTAAAGAAGGAAAACTAAAAAGAGTATGGGTAATTGCAGGATGTGACGCACCTGGTAACAAAAGAGATTATTTTAGAGAATTAGCTCTAACTGTTCCAAAAGACCATATTATAATTACATCAAGTTGTGGTAAATTTAGATTTAATGATGTAGATTTTGGAACTGTACCTGGAACTGATATTCCAAGATATATTGACCTTGGACAATGTAATGATAGTAATGGTGCAGTTCACATTGCTTTAACTGTTGCAAATGCTCTTGGTATTAAAAATATTAATGAACTTCCTGTATCAATTGCTCTTATGTGGATGGAGCAAAAAGCCATTTTAATTTTACTAGCATTATTATATCTTGGAATAAAAGATATCTATATTGGACCAAATGCACCACAATTTGCAAATGAAGATATTGTTAATTTCTTAGTTGAAAACTTCAATCTTGGAGTAATTTCAGGAGATATTCATAAAGATTTTGGGAAAGATTTAGCTTCTTAACTCTTTCCCTTTTTTGAACTTCTTAAAAATACAAATTGAACTAAATCAATAAATATTCTTAATTTTCAATATAATCACCAACTGAAATACTCTTTTATTTTTTCTTTATCAATTACTTTTAGTTTACTTCCTCTGTTTTCAATAATTCCTAAATCTTTTAATTTTTTAAGTTTTCTTGAAAGCGTTTCAGGCTTTATATGTAAAAGTTTAGCAATTGAATGCTGTTTAAGATCTTCAAATATTAATGGGTTATCATAAATAAATTTTGCTATTTTTGTTTCGGTATCAAGAACTAAATTATTTTGAATAACATTATCTAAATATCTCATTTTTCTAAGAAGCGAACTCATAATTTGCATACACACATCACCTTTTTGCATAAACTTTTTAAATTTTTCAAACTCTATTTTTAAAATAATCCCATCACTATCCATTGCACAATTAGCGGGATATGGCATTTTCTCAAAATTAGCTAGTTCAGCTATCAGTGATACTGGATGAAACTTATGAATAACAAGTTCATTTCCTTTATTATCAACCTTATATACCCTAGCACTTCCTTCTACCAATAAATGAAGATAGCTTGGCTCTTCTTTTTCAAAAAAAACTATTTCATCTTTTTTAAGTTTTTTAACTATTATAAATTTCTCAATCTCTTTCAAATCATTATCATCAAGATTTTTAAAAAGAAAGTAATTTTTAATATCCATTATCCTCCTCTTTTACAGTATTTTTACTATTATATTACATATTTTTTCCAAAAGTCATTGATTTTAATCAATAAATAAACTTTTTAATTAAAAAAATTTTTTCTTAATCTAAATCAATTTTTTATGCTTCTTTTTAAGTTATAATACCAATACTAATATAGTCATAGTTTTTAAATAGAAGTATATGCTTTAATTGGTTGTATTTGATTAACTAAATTTTATTATACTGAAGTGTCTAAACATCTTGGAATTGGTATAATAAAAGAAAAAAAGGACAAAAATGGAAATAAAAAAAGTAGCTTACGAGCCTATGAATGAAGTACATGAAAAAGAAGTAAAAATCTTAGAAAAATTACTCAAAAAAATTGAAGAAAAAGAAGAGTTAAATGATACTTTTGAAGAATTTATTGAAGATGTTAAAGAACATTTTGCATTTGAAGAGAGACTAATGCAAAAATACCAATTTTTCGCCTATCTTCCACACAAAATGGAACATGGAAGAATACTTAACGAACTAGAAGAAGTTAAAAAGCATATTAATGACTATGAATATTTAGAAAAATACTTTAAACAAACTTTCCTCCCGTGGCTTGATAATCATATATCCACTATGGATACAGTCACGGGAGGATTTTTTAATATGATTAATGCTCAAATATAAACTTATTAGCAAATGCTGGTTTTAATTCATCTATCCAAGTAGCTTTTTCATCAAACTTAGCAAAAAACGGAATATCCACTAGTTCCGATTTTTTTGCTTGAAGCATATTAAGCACAAATACTTTTTCTCCATTTATCTCGCTAACTCCAACAACCCCTACTTTTCCAGGAGTAGCACTCATGCTAGGTCCTCTAACAGTTCTAGCAAGACCGCTTACTTTACTGATTGCACCTTTATAAATTTTCCAAGCTTCATATAAAGGAACCTCAAAATAGTGTTTAGCTCCTGTATCCCTTGCAATAAACATATAATAAGGAATCATTCCAAGAGCCACCTGTCTTTTCCACATTTTCTCCCAAACTTCACTACTTGCATTAATATGTCTAAGTACCGGTGCTTGAGTACGGATAATCGCTCCAGTACTTCTTATATTTTCCACTGCTTTTTCTAATACTTCACCTTCAAGTTCTCTATAATGATTAAAGTGAGCCATAAATGCTAGGTGATATCCATTATCTACAATTTCTTTAAATAAATCAAGCAAATCTTGAGCATCACTATCACTTACAAATCTATAAGGCCAAAAACCTAATACTTTACTACCAAAACGAATACTTTTTAGATGAGGAATTTTTGCTTTTAAAATAGGCTCAATATAACTTCTAAGGAGTTTACTACTCATTACTAACGGATCTCCACCAGTAAATAAAATATCAGTAATAGTTGGATTTGCTTTTATATATTCAATTAACACCTCAACTTCTTTACTTGCAAACTTAAGTTCGCTAATTCCTGTAAATTGTGGCCATCTAAAACAAAAGCTACAATAAGCATGACAAGTTTGACCTTGTTTTGGAAAGAAAAGTATCGTCTCTTTATATTTATGTTGACTTCCTTCAAGTTTTTTTCCATTAATTTCTGGAACATTTTCTTTTTGTCCTGCCGGATGAGGATTTAGGCTCATTCTAATATTGAAAACCTCTTTTTGAAGCTCTTCTTGATTATCTAATACACTTAATAATTTTTGATAATTTTCTTCTTTTAACATCTCCTTTTGAGGAAAAATAAGTCTAAAAATAGGATCATCTTTATAATTTTTCCAATCAATAAGACTTAAAACATAATTATTAACCTTAAAAGGAAAAACAAGCGAAGCAATTTCAATTTCTCTAATCTCACTCTCACTTAAATACTTTTTTTCTTTGTTTAACTCCTTAAAAGTTTTAATATTATAAGCTTTATATGTCATATCTCTCCTTTATTTTATTTTGTAGATGATATAGTCTTAAAAAACTTTTTTTGTAGTTTATCATTCTTGAAGTTTAAGCCTTTTCTTATTATAACAACTCAATCTAAAACTAAGCTAAAAAAAGACAAAAAAACTGCTTTTTTAGATGATTTTCTTTAAATAATCTGATATTTTCTTAACTCAGCTTCATTTAATTCAATCAAACCTAATTTTTGTAATTTTTCTACAACTTCAAAAGTAGTATCTACATCTGGTGGCCACTCTCTATTAAACCCATCTAAACTATTTTTATTAGACCCATCAATTCCCATAACATCTTCAATCCAAACATCTCGAAGCGCATCAATATTATTTGTAACTCTCCAAACGAGCATATAAGGGTTATATGTTTCAGGTGTATTTATAAATACAACTATTCTTAAATGATTCTTTAACTCTTTTATTTTTTCAAAAATCTCTTTAGCACTCTTTTCTTTTTTAAATTTAATAACACAAACAGGATTTTTTGTATCAGTAAAATATTGCTTAACTTCTTCAATTAACGGTTCAATTTCTCTTAATTTTTCTAACAATTCTTCATCTTCTAATACTTGGAACTTGGAACTTGGAACTTGGCTACTTTTTTGCGTTGCATCAACTCCTAGCTTTCCTCCTACAAGTTCTTCTATACTTGAATGGTCAAGCTCATCAACTATACCTTTAGAAATAAGAATTTTTTCTTTATCTAAATTATTTAAAATATATCTAGTTAAACTTTCATAATCTCTAAGATCTGGTGCCCCGCTTCCAACAAAAATAGCGTGTTTTACAAAACTCATCTGCCCTACTCCCCACAAACTATGCATAACCTGCATACTGTGGCCAGGATATTTTGGAGAGATTTTACAAAGAATTAAGTTATGAAACACACCATTTTCAGGCATTGCATAGTCTATCAAATCTGGAGATGTTGTCCTAAGTAATGGCAAAAATATCCTCTCAGTAGCATAACCCATATACTTATCTTCTAAAGGCGGTTTCCCAACAACAGTTGCATAATAAAGAGGCTCTTTTTTTGTAGTTATAGTATTTACATGCATCACAGGAAATGGCTTTTTAAGAGTATAATATCCGGTATGGTCTCCAAACATTCCCTCTATTTCCATTTCATTTGGATCACACCACCCCTCAATCACTATATCAGCATCAGCTGGTACTTCTAAATCATTACTGATACATTTAACAAGTTTCGGGTTTTGTTGTCTAATAAAACCATAAAGCATAACTTCAAATATACCTGGAGGCATAGGAGCTGTTGCACACCATGTCCATAAAGGGTCACCCCCTATAGCAATGCTTACTGGCATTTTTTTATTTGCTTTTTTATATTCCCAGAAAAGATGTGCAGAGTCTTTGTGTATTTGCCAATGAAGTCCTAGTCTTTTATCATCATATACCTGAAGTCTATACATACCAACATTTTTTGTCTTACCATCAAGACTTTTTGTATAAACTTGTCCCATTGTAATAAATTTTCCACCATCAAGTTCCCAAGTTTTAAGAATTGGCAAGATACTAAGCTTTGCAGCATCTCCTTGATAAATACGATATTGACACTCCCCGCTTTTAACAGTTTTTGGAATAGTGTTTTTAATAGCAAACAACTTTCCAAATGCTTTTAGTTTTTCACTTAAAGTTTTTGGAGGTTTGAGTTTTATAAGCTCTTCAACTTCTTTAGCAATCAAATCCAAATCTTTCCCAAAAATAGCCCTTACCACTTCATCATTTGCAAAAATATTCATAACAACCGGTATATCATATTTTTTATCACCCTCAACTGGATTTGTAAACATCAAAATTTTAGGATTTCTCTTTTTAGCTTCAATGTAAGCTAGATGAGGTATTTCAAGGTTTACATCAAGAGGAGTGTCTATAACTTTTATATATTTTTCTAAATCTGAAAGTCGCATTTATTCTCCTACTTTGATTTTTTATTATAATACCAAATCTTTTTTAAGTCTAAACTTATCTCATTTTAATCTTTTCTTCTCTCAAAAACAGATGTCATATTTATTTTTAGTATTTATAATTTTTATATTTTTTCACTCCATTTGAAAATATCAAGTATTATTATACCAATTCTCAATTAGTTAGTTACTTTAAAAATGTTTAAAACTGCCATTATTTCAATACTTTTCATCATTTTTCATTGTCCATTTTCCATTGTCAATTGGTATTATTTTGTCTTTTTCTATTTTGTAGATAATTGTATAGCCTTTATGTATTAAATCCCTATAATTTTCATCATCAAAGTATATTGATTTTCGATACATCTTAGGGAAAGTTTTGAGGTTTTTAATTTTTGAATTTAATGTATAAACGAAATTTTTAGTAGCAAGAGGTTTATCTTTTTTGATATATTCATATATTAGTTTAATTTTTTTTTAAAAATTTCCTGTCTTTAATTATCTTCACTTACTAACTTTTGAATAAAATTATCAAATTCTTTTTCATCAACATACTTACCGCTTTTTACTCTATTTTCAGCTTCATAAACTCTTTTTCTAACTTCCTCGACACTGCCCACAATAATTTCATCAGGATATGAGCTTATAATCTCAGCATCTAAGGCTTTTATTAAATTTTTAAATTCGTTAAATTTAGAATTATCGATTTTAACTACTACTTCCATTTTGTTTCCTTAAAAGTTTTAAATATTATATCATAATAGTAACATTTTCTAAATTCTTCATTATTTTAACCACTTCCCCTAAAACTATCATAATATCTACTATGTTTTTGAATATTTCGCATTTTACGTTATCTTCTAACTCTTCAACTAAAAGCATACTCAAAAATTCTAACGCTTTTATAATTGTGTCTTTCACTTCATCAGGATAAACTGACAAACTCTCTCTAATTTTTTGAGCATCTTTTGAAAAAATTACATCTTGAGGCAAAAATATTGCAAAAAAAGATCCTAAATTAATTGCACTTTCTTTAAAATCACTTGCAAATACACATAAATTTTTTGAAAATTCTTCTTTATTTCTTGCAATATCATTCTTTAGATACTCAAAAAAGTCTTTTAAAATCTCTTTTTTCTCTATTTTTTTTAAATCAAAAATTTTTAATGCAACTTTCTCAAAATCATCATTTCCAGCTACAATATTTGCAAAAAAAACACTAAAAACTTCAATTACATTTGAGTTTTGTTTTTTAGCAATATTGTTTATGATTTTTAGAGTAATTTTTTTCATATAATGCCTTTATCTGCTTATATTCAAAAAGTCCCTTTAATGCTCCATCTTCAACTTCTGCAAGAGATGGTTTTGAGAGTTTTATTTTGAGATTAGGTGCATGCATTATTTCTTTTATAAAATTACTAAGGTCTGGTTCGTGGCCTACAATAGCAATAATACCATCTTTTCCCTCTATTGCTTTTTTTAAATCATTTATATTACTCCCTGGAAGTAATAAACTGCTCTCTTCATACTCAGCTTCTTTAAAAAAACGTTTTAAAACTTCAGCGGTTTGTTTGGCACGAAGAGATTTTGAAGTAATAATATAATCTATCTTAGGATATATGTTTTTCGCCACTTCAAAAAACCTAAAAGCCCTTTTTACACCTCTTCTTGTAAGAGGTCTATCAAAATCATGCCCTATAAATTCCTCTCTATCTACTGCAAGAGAATGACGAATAAATAATAGTTTCATTGTACTTTCCTTAACAACACCCCTGTTAAATAAAGAGAATTTGGAATATTTAAAATATAAGGATGGTCGATATCTTGTTTTAAAAATTCAACCACTTCTAAATAACTTTTATCGATTATACTACTGCTAAGTGCAATATCGAGTAAATCTTTTGATGTAATAGAGTGAGAACAACTAAAAAGTGCTAAATAACCATCTTTTTCAAGCAGTTTAAGAGAATTTACTATTAAATACTTCCATCCCTTTAATGCATTTAGTCTAGCTGATTTACTCTTAGCAAATGCAGGAGGGTCTATAATTATTAAATCATACATTTCTTTTTCTTGTTCTAAAAACTTAAAAACATCCTTTTTTACTATTTCGTAATTTCTAAGTTTATTTAGTTCACAGTTTTTTTCAATTTGAGAACAAGCTAAGCTAGATATTTCTACAAACTTAGTAAATTTAGCTTCACTATAAATCCCAAATCCTCCAGCATTTGCAAACAAATCAAGTGTTCTTTTGTTACCATATTGCCCTACTATGTATCTATTTTTACGCTGGTCTAAAAAAAAGCCTGTTTTTTGCCCTTCTTTTAAATTAGTTAAAAACAATTTATCATTTTCAACTATTATAAATTCATCATCTACTTCGCCACAAAGAGTTTGAGAAATTACTTCTAATCCTTCTTTCTCTCTAACTTTATCCCCTTTTTCATATATTCCTTTTGGATTTAAAACATCTATCAAAATTTCTATTATAATTCCCTTATAATTATTCATACCAGCTGTTGTAAAGCTTACTACCAAATTTTCTCCATATTTATCTACAATAAGACCTGGTAAAAAATCAGCTTCACTATGAATAAGCCTTAAAGAATTTGTAATACTCCCATTAATATTAAACTTCGAACCTGGTACTATGGACTTGGAAACTCTTTTATTGATGGCGTTTTTTATTCTATTCTCAAAAAAATGTCTATCAATATTTACTTTCTCAAAACTCAAAATTCTCGCAGTTATTTTACTTTTTGAGTTTATAAAAGCAGTTGCAATATATTTACCTTTATATACTAAATCGGCAAGCGTCCCACTGTCACAATCCGGTATATCTTTTAGTTCATTTTTATAAATCCAAGGTGCTCTTTTTTTTAACTTTTCATATCCAGATTTTGTAATTTCAATTTTCATTATACCTCCATATATTTTCCATTATTTTTTATGTAGTCAATTAATCTTTTATATACAATATTACTTGAAATAGTTTTAGCATCTCCTACAATTATTAGTTTTCTTTTAGCTCTTGTTATTGCCACATTAAGTCTTCTTATATCACTCAAAAATCCTATTTCTTCATTTTCATTAGCTCTAACAAGACTTAAAATTATTATCTCCTTTTCCCTACCTTGAAACCCATCAACCGACTTCACCTCAACAACTGGAACTTGGAACTTGGAACTTAATAACTTTTTTATATACTCTTCGTGGTCTTTATATGGAGTAATAACTCCTATATGCTGGGGTTCAGCACCATTTTCAATTAGACTATCTACTAGCTTTTTTACAAACTCAGCCTCTAATGGATTATATTTTGAGAGTGAATCTTTTTTTATAGCCTCTAAAAATTTACCTTTTGTATCAAAAAACACAACTGGCTCAAATCCTAAGTAATCATCCTCTTTTATTCCTAAATCTTTAATAGTAATATTCTTAATTTCTTCAAAAGTTTTTACTTTGCATTCATAAAACTCACAACTAGGAAAATTATTAATTTTTTCATTCATCCTATACTGAACCTCAAGAGTATATACTGCTTTTTTATATAAATTACTAAATCTTTCAAAAATACTGATTTTAAGTCTATTATCATTGCTAAGAATTGTTGGAGGAAGTTGTTTATGATCTCCTGCAAAAATTACTTGCTTTGCTTTAATTAAAGGAATTAATGTACTTGGTTCCATTGCTTGTGCTGCTTCATCAATAAATACTACATCAAAAGTTCTCTCCTCTAAAAACTCTCCACCAACTGTGGAATTTGTAGCAAAAATTATTTCTGCTTTATCTAAAATATCATTCATAATTTCTTTGGTTTTATTATTTTTTTCATCATACAATTTATTTATCTTCTGTTGAATTTTTATCCACTCTGCCATTTCTTTAATCCACTCAGCCTTAACTCCTCTTTTGCCTTTATTTGACTTAGCTAAGGCTAAAATCTCCTCATCACTCATTCCTCTTCTTCTACCTGGTGTTGGCTTTTTAGTTCGTTTATCTTGCAAATATTTTAAATCATCAATTTTTTTTAATATCTTTTCAATCTCTTTGTATCTTTTATCGCGCCTAATCCTTACATCAAGAGAATATTTCATCAAATTACTCTCTATCTTTGCAGGGTGACCAATTCTTACAATATTAAAGTCTTTAAGTTTCTCCATTAAATTATCAACTGCAACATTACTATCAGCAGCTACTAAAATTTTTTTGCCAATATGTTTTTTTATAACTTCAGATAAGGTAGTAGTTTTACCAGTACCTGGAGGGCCATGAATTAAAAAAATTTCTGATTTTATACATCTTTTTAAAGCTTTATTTTGCGATTCATTTAACACTTCACTTTCTTCATTTATTTCTACAACTTCCGGTTCTTTTTTCCCAATTAATATTTCATTATCAATTCTACATTCTCCATTCTCAATTTTTTCAAGTGCTTTTTGCATTCTCTTAAAAGTAATATCATTTACAAATAGATCTAATCTATAAAGTTTTGAGCGAAAGATTGGTTCTTTAGAATATACTTCTATAAAATTTTTTCCAATACCGCTTACAGTTACTTCTTGATTAAATTTTAAAGGTTCACCCTTGCTAACTAACACAATATCACCTACTTTAATTTGATGTTCTGGCATATTATTTCTATTAAATCTATAAACTTTAAAATCTAAAAACTCACCTACATATTTCATTCTAAGACCAAGGACTGCCCTTCCTTTCTTTTGTCTCTCAGTCCCACTTAATCTTTTTATCTCATTTAAGTGAAACTCTTTTTCTGCAAGTCTTTCTTTTTCAATTAATTCACTCCAATACTCTTTATATTCTTTAACATCTTTAAAAACAAACAATTATTCTCCTTTTAGGATATTAGTGTATTTGTATATTGGTAATTAGTAATTAGTGATTAGTAATGAGTGATTAATCTATAAAAACCATTAACCAATAAAATCATCAATTACACTTTAATTCTCCATTCACCACTTGGAACTTGGCTACTTGAAACTCACTCTTTCTTCTAAAATCTAATACTTCCTAATATTAGGATTATTCCAAGTATATTTATACCATAAAAAGCAATTTTTTTCTTAAATGCTATAATTGAAAAAAAAGCAAAAACAAATAAAAACCAAAATGAAATATTAACATAATAAAATTTCTCTCCAAAACTTAAATATTTTTCTATCATACTATCAAACAATCCTCCAACTCCAAAAATATGCAAAATAGCTTCTATCGGATAAAAGATAGAAAACAACAAATTGACAATTGGAGAAAAAAGCTGATAAATATTCATTTCTCCAAAAAAATAATGTCCCCAAACAAACATTACAATAAACATATAAAAACTAAGAACTAACCCACTTTTAAAAGTAGCTTTAAAGTAACTAAAAAAAAGATAAATATAATAAACACCTACAATACTAAGTAAAAAACCTATATTTATAATTTTCATAGAAAAAATATAAAAAGAAACTAAAAAAGTCAAAACTAAAACTTTTATACTAAAAACATTCCTTAAAGTAACAAAAAAGAAAAATAACACTACTTCCATCACAAAAGCTCTAATTAAAGAAGGTGGAAAAGAAGTTATTTTCAAATATAAAAACTCAATTAGTAATACAATAATTCCTAAATCTACAAATTTATTCCTATAAGGAAACTTTTTGTGAAACAAATTATATATAGGAGACAATAAAAAATAAAGCAAAAAACTAATAAAACCCAAATGTAACCCACTTAAAGCAAAAAGATGACTAACTCCAAGAGTTGAAAGCTTAATTCTTGTAGAATATTCCATACTCTCACCAAGAAATAACGCCTTAAATAAATTACTTAAAACTATTGAAGAGTGTTGTGATTCGATATATTTTTCTACTTTTGAAACTGGCTCTAATTTTAAATCAAAAGAAGGTGCATAAAATTTAGTCAAATAACCCCAAAAAGTTATATCTTTAGTAAAGATTTTAAGTTTTACTTTTTCATTTAATAAATTTTTTAAATTCTCCCTAGAAGTTGTATAAAAAGTAACCTCATCATTTTTTAGCTTTAAAACATAATAATTTTTCTTTTTATATTGTGCAAAAACTCTAGCTTCAATCTCTTTTACAGGAAAATACTTAAAATTTAGATATTCTAAAAAAGAGATTTGAAATCTAAAAACCAAAAGTAAAAATAGAATAAATAATTTTGTTTGCATGATGTTAATTGATGTATTGTTTGGAACTTGGAACTTGGCTACTTGGAAACTTCATTTTATATAGTCGGCATTTCAATATGAGTTTCGGTAGGTTCTATTTCATTTACTTCGCTTACTTTATCAGTAAAAAGAGTATATTTTTTATGAAACAACATCTCAACAGTACCTGTTGGTCCGTTTCTTTGTTTTCCAATAATTATTTCCGCATCTTCAACTTCTTTTTCCTGAAAATCAATTTCAATTGATTTTCCTTTCTCTAAGGCTTCTTTTTGCTTTTGTTTTGCTTCTAATACTTTATATACATCATCTCTATAAATAAACATAATTATATCTGCATCTTGTTCTATTGCTCCTGACTCTCTAAGGTCACTCAGCATTGGTCGTTTGTTTGGTCTACTTTCAAGTGCACGATTTAGCTGAGATAGAGCAATTATTGGTATTTGGAGCTCACGAGCTAAAAGTTTTAAGCTTCTAGAAATTTCTGCAATTGCCAAATGTCTCTCACGCTGGTCTGAAGATATTAATTGCAAATAATCAATTATTGCAAGAGAAAGTTCTGGATTTTGAACTTTTAGTTTTCTAAGTTTTGCTCTTATTGTATGAATATTAACATTCCCCTCATCATCAACAAATAAAGCTTTTGAAGAGAAATAATCTGCAATTTCTGAAAGTTTTGACCATTCCTCATCACTTAAGTTTCCTCTTCTTATATCTTGAAGTGGAATTTTACCAGCAGCACTTAGCATTCTCAGCATCAATTGCTCTGCTGGCATTTCAAGTGAAAATATTGCCACACCTTTATCCTGCTTTAATACATTAAGAGCAATATTTAATGCAAGACCAGTTTTACCCATAGAAGGCCTTGCTGCAATTATTATCAAATCCCCTTCACCAAATCCACTAGTCATTCTATTTAGCTCAACAAACCCTGTATCAAGTCCTGTAACAATTTTATTCTTTTTAGCAGCCTGTTTTTTTATGAATTCAAGAGTATCGTTTATAATAGTTTTTGATGATTTAAAGTCTCCTGCTAAATTTGAAGTTGCAATTGCAAAAAGTTTACTCTGAATTTCTTCTACTTCCTGAGCAGCTCTTTTATCTTCTTCAGTAACTATTTTTTTAATTTCATTTGAAAGATGTATAAGTTCTCTTTTGGTCGCTAAATCTTTTATCTCTCTTGCATACGCTTCAATTTCCTCAATAGGAGCAGTACCTAAAATTTCTAAAAAAAGTTCTTCATCAAACCTATTTTTTTTCTTTAACTCTTCCTTTAAAAAAATTTCATCAATAGGCAAATCTTTTTTATAAAGCTCTTCCATTGTCTCAAATACATATTGATGAAAAGGAAGATAAAAATCAGTTGGCTTAAGAATAGAAGCTATATCTTCATAAACTTTTCCATCAAACAAAACTGCACTTAAAATTCCTCTTTCTATATCCAAATTAAAAAGATTCAATTATTTATCCTTTAAAATAAATTCATCAATTGCTTTTAATAAATCTCTAATATCTTGAGACTCCATAAGTGTTTTTAATTTTGATCTCTTAAGCCTTGGCAAGCTTCTAATAATTGTTTTTATCTCTTCTTCATCTTTTGCTTGCTTTATTTTTTCAATAACTTCATCTCCTAAAATTTTTGTGAGTTTTTCTTTTGTAACTTTACTTGGTTTTAGTATTAACAACATAAAAATAAATGCCATAGATGAAATACTAAGTCCAACAATATATATAAGTGTCGTTGCACTCATTTTATTCCTTTTAAATATTCATACTATTTTCCCTTATCTTACATTCTTACCCCTTAACACTTATCCCTTATTACAATTTTGGGATAAGAAGCGTAAGGGATAAGGAATAAAGAATGTCAATTTGTTTTTTATTATTGGTATCACATATTGATTAACCGGTTATTAGTAATAACATTATAACAAAAGTAGTTTTATTTTAAATTTAAAAATTTTTCAAGAGAGAGTTCTTTAATATCATTATACAAATAACCATTTATACTCGACTTTTGTAATGTAGTAACTTTAAAATAATTACTACCTATAATACTATTTTTGTATTTTACATTAATATAAATTTCATATACAATCAAATTTACAAATGAAGATGACTTTCTCTTTTTGACATTTACTATTATCTTAATGTTGCTTTTTCCTATTTTAATACTCTTGTTTGTCAAATACCTTTTTATATCCTCTGCGATTATTTTATTATTTGATAACACTTCTACATAAACACTGTTTTTTAAACTTTCTAACTTTCTTTTCACTTCATTTATAAATGATAAATATTTTTTTTCATTAAAATTGCTATTCATCAGCTTCAAAACATAAATATAGTCCTCTTCTTTTTTTAATTGTGAATAAAGTTCTTTTATTTCAATCAATTGTTTTAAAGTATTTTTATTTAAAATAACTCGATATTTATCCTTATATTTTTTAAACCTATTATTAAGTTTATTTTCTAAATCTTTATACAACTTATTAACATCAACTCTTACTAATACAAGAAATTGATCAAATTTATACCTCTCGGCTTTTATTACATCATAGTTTGATACTTCAAATTTCTTAACAGTAGCTTTTATATTATAAATTGAATTTTTATTTGCTAAACCCCCACCAAAATCTTGGGCTTTACTTTCAAAGTTAGAAGATATAGTAACACTATATCTTGAAATAAAATTTGACAAAGCATTTAAAATAGCTGCTCTTTTATTTATACCACCACCAGTAACATATACAAATCTTTCATTACTTTTTGGGGGATTTAAATACCAACTAGGAACTGGTTTAGGTTTAATAGCCTCTTTTTGTGAACAACCAATTAACAAAAAGAAAAAGAAAAAAGAAAATATTTTCTTCATTTTATATTTGTGCCCTTAATTTTTTTCTTTTTTCAATAAGAATATCTATTCTTTTAAGTGCATTATCTACTAATTTACTTGGGTCTTCTCCCGTGTCAGTAATAATCTTATCTGCTAACTGATATGCTGCTTTCGCTTCATCTAATTTACCAAGTGCTTCTTCTACTACTCCTAAATCATACGCAATTTCATAAGATTTTTCCCCTGTTTCTTCATTTAATTTTTTTAGAATATATTCAGCTTTTTTTAGTCTACCATGTTCAATATAAGTTAAAGCATTTTTAAACATTTTTTCTTGTTTATCATTTAAGTCAACACTTTCTACTTTTTCCATTAATTCTACTTGCATTACTACATAATGAGGTGCAACTCTTACTACATATTCATTAGCAGCCTGATCAGCTAACTCATAAAGTGCCTCTTGAGCTGTTTTAAACTTTTTTGCTTCTCCAAATAATGAAAACCCTGTATCTTTACAACTATCGCCTTGATAATTTTTAGTAATATTCACTGCATCAACTACTTCAGCTGTATTTACATCAATTGCATTAATTGAAGCATTAAATGTAGCATTTGAAGTTTGACAAGTTACATAAACTGTTTTATAATATAAACATCTCCCTTTTTTATCATAACTAGCACATCTTTCTACTGGCTTTTTGTAACTTCCATTTGTTGCACTTGTTTTCACATTACCTGTAATAAGAACTTTAGCTCCTGCTAATTTTCCAAATTTAGCGGCTTTTTCACCAACTAAATCACTTGCTTGAAATTTTAATTCTTTTAAAACATCCCCAATTTTTTCTCTATTAATAACCTTAAAATACGGCTTATTATTAATTCGTACATTTGCTAATTTTGATTCTAATCTCCCACTAAAATTAATATTGTCTCCCTTAAAAGGAAGTACTGCAATTTCTTTTTTCTTTGTTAATGTGTCAACTTCTGCTGGTAATTGAGCCCTTACTGTAACTTTTTTAGCACTACACCCTAAAAAGAACATACCTATTGCACCGGCTAACGCAAATGAAAAGTACTTATTCATCCTTTCTCCCCTTTTTAAATATTAAATGAACGTTATTTTACTTATTTTATTTTTAAAAATCAATAAAAAAAGGATCTGAGGATAATTTTAAGCAAAAATTTCTAATTTTTACATACTAAAAAAATTCTAAACTAATTTATTTACTTCCTCTAAAAATCTTTCAAGTAGTTCATTTTCTTTATACTTTCCAATAACTTCACCTTTTTTAATAATTAGTCCATACCCCTTTCCACAAGCAATTGCTAAATCTGCTTCTTTAGCTTCCCCTATTGCATTTACTACACATCCCATTACTGATAAATTAAGAGGTTTTTTTATATTCTTTGTAGCATTTTCAACTGCTTCAACAATAGGTGGCAAATCAACTTCAATCCTACCACATGTAGGACAAGAAATAATATTTACCCCTTCCTTAATAAGTCCCAAATCTTTTAAAATAGCCTTACCTACTCTTATTTCTTCTTCAAGCTCGCCTGTAATTGAGACTCTTATAGTATCACCAATACCATCTAAAAGAAGTGCTCCAAAAGCAGCAGCACTTTTTATAGTAGCGTGAAATTTTGTTCCAGCTTCCGTAACACCTAAGTGAAACGGATAATCTACAAGAGGTCTTAACATTCTGTAAGCTTCAACAGTTCTTATAACATCACTAGCTTTAAGCGAAACCTTTATATCAAAAAAGCCTAAATCTTCTAAAAATTTAATATGCCAAAGAGCACTCTCTACCATTGCCTTTGGAGTTTGTCCATATTTATTCTCAAGATGGGCTTCTAAACTTCCTGCGTTCACTCCTATACGGATAGGAATATTTCTCTCTTTACATACATTTACTATTGCTTTTACTTTTGCCTCTCCTCCAATATTTCCTGGATTAATTCTAAGTCCATCAACAACTTCAGCTGCTTTTATTCCTAACTTATAATTAAAATGAATATCAGCTATTATAGGAATAGGAGATTTGGCTTTTATTTCTTTTAAAGCATTTGCATCTTCTTCATCAAGTACTGCCACTCTTACAATATCAGCACCTGCAAAATATAATCTATTTATTTGATTAAGTGTTTCATCTATATCTTTTGTTTTTGAGTAAGTCATAGATTGGACTGAAACTGGCGCATCACCTCCAATTTCTACATTTCCTACTTTTATTTTTCTTGTTTTATATCTTTTCATCAAATACTCCTAAAAGTTTGTTAATTGGGGTAATAGAGGTTAATAGAGGTATTAGAGGTTGTAGAGGTATTAGAGGTTTTAAACTTTATAATATATAACTTCACAACTTATCTACTTTCACAACCTCTACTAACCTTTAATACCTTTAATACCTCTACTAACCTCTTCTAATCTCTTTTTACAAAATGATACACATACTCAATATTTCCTTCTTTCCCTCTAATACTCGATTCTTCACTTCTTAAAAGTTTCCATCCTAGTTTACCTGCTTCATTTTCAAAATTATCTCTAGCCTTTTTTATAGCATCTATATCTAAAACAACACCTTTTTTATTTCTACCAACATCACGTCCCACTTCAAATTGCGGTTTAAATAGCAAAATTATATCTCTTTTAGCTAAAGAATCTATTTTATTTAATATTTTTAAAAGAGAAATAAAACTTACATCACTTACTATTACATCAAATTTCTCTTTATATTCAAAATCCCTAATATCTGTGTTTTCATAACTTTCTACTCTGTTTTTAAGTTTTGGATGTAACTGATTACTCCCAACATCAACAGCAACTACTTTTCTAGCACCTTTTTCCAGACTAACTTCACTAAAACCACCAGTAGATGCTCCAATATCTAAAACTAATTTTCCACAAAAATCAATTCCATATTTTTCAAGATAGTTTTTTAATTTCCAAGCAGCCCTACTTACATAAACTTTATCTAAAACTTCTATTTTATCTTTCTCTTTTATTTTAAAAGAAGGTTTATTAATAATTTCGCCATTTACACTAACTTTTCCATTTTTTATAAATTCTTTTGCTTTATTACGTGAGTCAAGTAACTTTCTATTTACAATTGCTTCATCAAGCCTCAAATATTATCCTTTTTTTATAAATTTTATCAAAAAACATTCACATATTTACATAATTTGCTATAATAAAATGACTAAAATAAAAGGAGAAAAAATGGGCTTTAGTGGACTTATGGCTGTTGCTTTATGTGTTATAGCTACAGGAGCAATGCTTTATATTGCAATAGATGCAGCTAAAAAATCTCCTATTGAATACAACTAAGAAAGTAAATCTTTTAAAGATTCATGAGGCTTTTTGTCCTCATATAAAATTTTATATACCTCATTTGCTATTGGGGTGTATATATTATTATTTTTAGCAATAGTATAAATCGCTTTAGTAGTATAAACTCCCTCAGCAACTTCACCAAGTTCAGTTAAAATATCTTCAAGTATTTTACCTTTAGAGAGATTAAGTCCCACTCTATAATTTCTACTCATTGTAGAATTTGCTGTTAAAAACAGATCCCCCGCTCCTGCAACTCCTAAAAACGTATTCTGTTTTGCTCCAAAAAACTTAGCAAATCTATCCATCTCAACAAGTCCTCTAGCAATAAGTGCAGCTTTTGCATTATTTCCTAGATTAAGCCCTTCACAAATACCAGCTGCAATTGCTATTACATTTTTATATGCCCCTGCTATTTCAACTCCAGCAACATCTTCATCTATATAAATCTTTATAAAATCTGGAAAAAATTTAGAAAACTCCTGAGCTAACGATAAGTTTTTTGAAGCAATTACAAGAGCTGTTGGTTTATTTTCTTTTACCTCTTTAGCAAATGAAGGGCCTGAAACAAATGCTAATTGATTACTGCTTACATACTCCTCAAATATTTCATTTAAAAATTTAAAACTTTTATTATCAATTCCTTTACTAGCTACTAAAATTTTCTTATGTTTTATTTTTTCGCCATAATTAATTAAAAAATCCCTAATTGCTTGAGCTGCAATTACAATAATAAGATATTCATTTTTTAGGGCTTCTTTAATATCCACAAAATTTGCTATATCTCTTTTTCTTCTTGAAGTTATTACAGCTTTTGTTTTTTGAGAAATAGCATGATATATTGCACTTCCCCAAGCCCCGGCTCCCACAACACTAACCATTTAATCTCCTTGTTTAATAAGCTCTAAATCTATCTTAAGCCTCTCTATTTCATCTTTATCGCCTACAACTATTAAAATATCTCCTGAATCAATTTTATGATTAATTCCTTTTGTTACAAATTGAACATTTTTACTCATTTCTTTATCTAAAATTGCAATTATCAAAATATTATAATTTGCTGAAATCTCTTTATAGACATCTTTTATATATTTTCCATCAAGAAAAGAATTTTTACAAATCTCAATCTCAGCAAAAGAGAGCTTATTATCTTCGAAAATTATCTCTTCTATTACTCTAAGAGTTAGTGGTTTTTTTAGGATTGTCATAATTCTATTTGCTGTAACTTCATAAGGATTAATAGTTTTATTAACTCCTGCAAGTTTATACTTAAATTCATTATCTTTATTAGAAACTTTTGCAACAATTTTTTTATTCGGATATAAATCTTTTAAAGTTAAAGACAAAAACAAATTTTTATCTTCATCTCTTAAAATAGCTAAAGCAATATCAAAATTACCTATTTTTTTTATTTCATCATCATTTATTTCATTTATTTTTACTACCTCATATAACTTTTCTCTTGCTTTAACTTCTTCTTTTTCATCTAAAACAACTACAACTAAATCTTTTTTTTCTATAAACTTAGCAACTCTTTCTCCAAAATCATCAAATCCAAACAAAACTACTTTCATATACTGCTTCTTTCTACCAGATATTTAAAATAATTTACACTCACACTATAACCCATTACTACCAAAATGTCCCCTGCTTCTAATCTTAAATCAAATGGTGGATTAAAATAAAAATGACCTTGTTCTATTTCTAAAGTTTCATTAAGCATAGATGACCCCTTTTTCTTTAAAACACCAAACAAAATTAGTTTATATTTATCAAAATCAATTTCTCCTACCAATTTTCCATCTAAAATAGAGTTTTTTATAACTACAATTTCATCAATAACTGCATTTCTTTTTTCTGTCAAAATAGCATCAATTACTTCAAATGTTATAGGGTTTCTAATATATTCAGCCATAAGAAGTGAAGTAATAGTAGTAGGAATTACAACATAGTTTGCTCCTGCTTTTTGCATTTTTGATACGTTATTTTCATCATTTGCAAGAGCTATAATTTTGACACTATTATCTTTACAATATGCTTTTATACTTAAAATCATAAAAGAGTTACTTATATCATTATTTGTTAAAACAAATACCTTTGAAATTTTTTCAAAATCAAGAGTTTCTAGAAAATCTTTTTGAGTAATATCTCCTTTAATAGCAATATACCCTTTCGTTGTAGCTTTACTTACCCTCTCTCCATCCATATCGACTACAACAAAATTTTGGTTTTCTTTAAAAAATCTTTCACAAATAATTTCAGCCTCATTTGAAAATCCACAAATAAGATATACATCATTCATTCCCTTAATAGTTCTAACTACTCTCTCAGCCTTAAGTTCTTCTAACTTTTCTGTAAAAGCTGAAGCTATAATTGAAGTAGCAAAAGAGATAAATCCAATACCAAAAATAATAAGTATCATTGTTAAAACTTTACCCTCATCAGTTACAGGGGTAATATCACCATAACCTACAGTTGAAATTGTAATAAGTGACCAATAAATGGCATCAAAAAGATTTTCTATTTTAGGATTAGCATGCGCTTCAAATACATAAATAATAGCCCCACCAATAAAAGTTACAAATCCAACTGCTATTAAAAGAATAAAAAGTTCAAATTTTTTATTTGCTAATACTTCAATAAAAGTATTAATACTTTTAGTATACCTTAAAAGCTTAAAAAGCCTGAAAATTACAAAAATCCTAAAAATCCTAAGAGGCCTATATCCAGGTAAAATCGCTAAAAGGTCTATTATTGCAAAAGGAGATTTTATATATTCCAATTTTTTATGAATTATTTCTTTAAAAACTTTTTTTAAATTAAATTCACGTCCTAAAAAAGATGCTTCTTCATATTCTTGAATTATAATCTGATGGATATCGTTATAAACCCAAAGCCGAATTAAATACTCAATTGCAAATACAGTAGTTACAAAATAAAAATCAAAATCTTCAAGTATCGGATAAACTTTATTTTTTATATCATACAGTAAAATACCTACACTTATTAAAACTAAAAAAAACATAAAAAAATCAAATATCTTTTTAGGAGGAAAACTATCATCATTCATAAGCTGCCAAAAGAAGGATTTGATTTTTTTATATTTTTTATTACTGTCAAGATAGTAAGCAAAAGCCACTAGGGCTTTTATTATAAACTGTGTTAATTTCAAGAAAGCTTACTTTTTAGAATTTTATTTACAACTTGAGGATTTGCTTTACCACGGCTAGCTTTCATAACTTGTCCAACAAAAAATCCAAATAGTTTCTCTTTTCCAGCTTTATACTCAGCTACTTTATCTTCATTTGCAGCTAATACCTCATCAACTATTTTCTCAATTGCTCCTTCATCACTTATCTGTTTGAGACCTAGTTTTTCAATTGCCGTGTCAACTTCAATATTTTCTTCCATTAAAAGATCTAATACTTTCTTACCACCAGCCCCACTAATTACTGCTTCTTTTTCTCTAATAGCAAGAGTAGCAAGTTTTTCAGGTGACACTGGAGAGTTTTCAATCGAAATCCCTGCTTTATTAAGTCTTCCAAGAAGTTCAATTGCAAGCCATCTATTAGCAGAACTTGGCTCAACTCCAAGAGATATCATTTTCTCAAAAAATCTCGCAAGCTCAGGCTCACTTGTAAGCACTCCAGCATCATATTCTTTTAGACCATATTCTTTCATATAACGCTCTTTTTTCTCATCCGGAAGTTCTGGAATGTCAATATCAAAAAATTCTTCAGGAACTTCAAGAGGAAGTAAGTCTGGATCTGGAAAATATCTATAATCAGCTGACTCTTCTTTTCCTCTCATAGAGCGAGTCTCTCCAGTTTTGCTATCAAATAATCTTGTCTCTTGTATAATTTCATCTTCATATTCATCATACTCATATGCTTCTATATGTCTTTCAACCTCATAATCAATTGCTTGTTTAATAAATTTAAATGAGTTTATGTTTTTAATCTCAACTCTTGTACCAAACTCTTTTTGGCCAACAGGTCTTACTGATACATTAGCATCAACCCTAAAACTTCCCTCTTGCATATTAGCATCACTGATTCCTAGATATTTTACAATTGCATGAAGTTTTTTTAGATATGCAATAGCTTCATCACTACTTCTCATATCTGGTTCACTTACTATTTCAAGAAGAGGTGTTCCAGCTCTGTTTAAGTCCACTTTAGAATGGTCACCCTCGTGCATATTTTTCCCAGCATCTTCTTCAAGATGAGCTCTTGTAATTCCAATTCTTTTTTTGCCGTCTTTGCTTTCAATAAAAAGCTCTCCATTTTCAACAATTGGCACAACAAACTGACTTATTTGATAACCTTTTGGTAAGTCTGGATAAAAATAGTTTTTTCTCTCAAAAGTACTTCTTTTATTAATAGTAGCATTTACTGCTTTTCCAAACATTACCGCTTTTTTTACCGCTTCTTTATTCATAACTGGAAGTGCCCCAGGTAGTCCTAAACATGTTGGACAGGTGTTTGTATTTGGTTCATCTCCAAAACTTGCACTGCAATCACAAAAGATTTTTGTTTTTGTATTTAATTGAACGTGAACTTCTAACCCTATTACTACTTCATATTTCATTTTTTCTCCTTTTATTCTACTACAAATCTATATCCGTTTTTATGCAATGCTCTTTTAATCTCTTCTTGATGTTCAAGACCTCTTGTTTCAAGTGCAATTGAAACATTTGCATCACCAATTGCTAAATTCAAATCTGTTCTATCATATCCGATAGAAACTATATTTGCTTTAGTTTGAGCTAAAATTTCTGTAAGCTTCATTAAAGCCCCTGGTTTATCCACAAGAGTAATAATAAGCTTCATTTTTCTATGAGATTTTAATAAACCTTTTTCAATAATCAAATTAATCATTGTAACATCAATATTTCCACCGCTAAGAACTACTCCCACTTTTTTAGGAGCTCCAAATTTTATTTTATGATGAAGTAAAGCTGCTACCCCTACTGCACCAGCTCCTTCTACAACAACTTTTTGTCTTTCCATTAAAAAAAGAATAGCATTTGCAATTTCCTCATCATCCACTTCAACAATATCATCAACAACTTCTTTAATAATCTCATAAGTTATAGGAGAAGTGTCTCTCACTGCGATTCCATCTGCAATAGTCTTTACATATGTAGTATCTTGAACACTACCACTCAAAAAGCTTAGTCTCATAGCAGGAGCACCAGCAGCTGTCACTCCAATAACTTTTATATGAGGATTTATCTGCTTTGCTGCACTTGCAATTCCACTAATAAGCCCTCCTCCACCTACTGGCACTACAATATAATCTAAATTAGGGACTTTTTCTAACATCTCAAGAGCAATTGTCCCTTGCCCAGCCATAACTTCCTCATCAGCAAATGGATGAATAAATTCAAGCTCTTTTTCTTTTGCAAGATTTATAGCATATTCGTACGCTTCATCATAATTATTTCCAGCAAGTACTACTTCTCCTCCATACTCTTTAACTCCACTGACTTTTGTTAGAGGAGTAGCTTCTGGCATTACAATAATTGATGGAATATTAAAATAGTTTGCACTAAATGCAACACCTTGAGCATGGTTCCCCGCACTTGCTGCAATTACTCCTTTTTTTCTTTTTTCTTCTGGCAAACTTGCAATTTTATTAAATGCACCTCTTAGCTTAAAAGCTCCTGTTATTTGAAGATTTTCTTTTTTTAAAAAAATTTCATTCCCAACTTTTTGGGATAACACAGGTGCATAAGCAAAAGGGGTTTTATATACAACATCTTTTAATCTTTCTCTTGCCGCTTTTATTTTTTCTAAATTTATTATTTTCTCATTTTCCATTTTAAATTTTACATTTTCCATTTATACTAATCCCTCTTTTTCACATCTTTTATGCTCTATCATTAAACATTTGTCTTCTATATAAAAAACACCTGCATCTTCTGCAATCTCTTTTGATTTTTCGTTTATTACACCCTCTTGCAAAAACACACATTTAATTCCAGGAAGTTTAACTGCTTTTTCTACAATAGGAGGAGTATCTTCTCCACGTCTAAAAATATTTACAATATCTACCTCAAAATCAATCTCATCTAAACTTCTATATACCTTCTCTCCTAAGATCTCCTCTTCTCTAGGATAAACTGGCACTATTTTGTAACCCTTGTCTTGCATATACTTAGCTACTTGATTTGAAGCTCTATGAGATTTAGGAGACAGTCCGACTACCACAATAGTCTTTGAATTTTTAAGTATTTCACAAAGTTTAGGCTCTGCTTTTTGGGCACTTGGCAACTCACAAGTTTGCATTTTTTACCTTTTTTGCCAAAATTATATCAAAAATTCCCAAAAACTCTTGATTTTTAAAGAGAAAAAAGAGTAAAATTTTTCGAAGCACAATAAAGGAGGAAAAATGAAAAAGTCTGATTTAGTAGCAGTAGTAGCAGAGAAGACAGGTCTTAGCAAAAAAGATGTTTCAGCTGTGATTGATGCAAGTATTGAAGCAATTGAAGAAGCATTAAAAAATGGAGAAAAAGTTAGCTTTATTGGATTTGGTAGCTTTGAAGTAGTAAAAAGAGCAGCAAGAGTTGCTAGAGTACCAGGAACAAATAAAGAGGTAAAAATCCCTGAGAGCAAATCAGTTAAATTTAAAGTTGGTAAAAAACTAAAAGAGATCGTTAACTCATAAGACGCTTTTTGCGTCTTGATTTTGCCTATTTTTTGATATATAATTTCACTCCAAGCCGGCGTGGCGGAACTGGTAGACGCGTCGGACTCAAAATCCGATGGGCTCTGCCCATGTGGGTTCGAGTCCCACCGCCGGTACCACTGACTAACTATTTAAACTACCATAAAATCGAGCTTCCAAAACACTTCTTAAAAAGAAAAGTAACCCATAGACAAAAACTTTTACATAATACATAATAAGTATATGTAAGAGAAAGAAAAAATTTCTCAAGAATTTCAAAAATTTAGAAGGATTTTTTTAAGAAGCTTTATTTCATACCAATTCCAAGATGTTTAGACACTTCAGTATAATAAAATTTAGTTAATCAAATACAACCAATTAAAGCATATACTTCTATTTAAAAACTATGACTATATTAGAATTGGTATTAAAATATCAAATTTGTTTTTGAAATTCGCAATATGCTTTTTTGAGTTTAAATCCCAAAGAGTTGTAATATTTTTTATTGTAATTGCAAGATACTTTGAATCAGTCGAAAATTTTGCAGATTTTTCATCAGGTCTATTATCAGGTAGTTTTAATTTAAATCCTTTTAAAAAATCAAATTTTTCGAAAAAATAAGAACCCTATTTGATTCATCCACTAAATAAAGCAAATCTTCATTTGCACTAAAATGAGTTACTCTTTTTTTTAGATTTTTCAGCATTTTTATTTGCATTATTTTTTCCTTAAAATTGTAAAAATCAATATTACTCCTATAATTATTGCAAATATATACCCTAAAATACCAAGAAGTGATATACCTTTAATTGTTGGAGGAATGCCTGAGCTTAATAACATAGACGAACCTATCAAAATTGCTGCTATTACAATTGCAGTTGATAGTCTGTTAAATGATTTTTCGATTGATTCTTCAAACTCTTCAAGACCAACATGCTCAAATTCAATTTTTAAATCCCCTTTTTTTATTTTTGAAATAATTTCATTTATATCACTTGGAGCATTTGTAAATAACTCTAAAATAGACTTATTAAATTCGTGAGAACGTTTTAATATATTAAAAGGTGAAATAATTTGCTTGTAAATTTTAATAATAAAAGGTGTGATTTCTTCCGCAGCATTAAATTCTGGGTATAGTTTTTTTCCTATTCCTTCCATTGTAACAAGTGCTTTTGCTAAAAGATAGTTATCTTCTTTAAAATAGATTTTGTACTTACTCATAACCCTCAAAATATCATCTATAAGAGCCTTTAACTCAACATTTTTTAAAGATGAATAAAAATAAGTTGCTATTATATCTGCCATCTCTTTTTTAAAAGAAGAAATATCAATCTCTCCTTCAACTTTCGATAGTTTAAGAATATACAAAGCTGCTTTTTCTTCTTGATTTTTAATTACATAATAAATCATTTCTACGAAGTTTTTTTGGTCTTCTTCGCTGAGTCTCCCCATTATTCCAAAATCTAAAAATACAATTTTTCCATCACTTACCATTAAGTTTCCTGGATGTGGGTCAGCATGAAAAAATCTATGAACAAAAATTTGCTCGCAAATTAGTTCAAAGCCCTTTTTAGTTATTTCTTCTAAATTAACCCCTGCTTTTCTTAATTTATCAATGTCTGAAATTTTAATTCCATCAATATATTCCATTATCAAAACTCGTTTAGTTGAATATTTTTCATAAAATTTTGGAACTTTTATATTTGGATTATCTATAAAATTAACTGCAAATCTTTTAAGATTTAAAGCTTCTGTATTAAAATCAAGTTCTTTTTTTATTGAGTTAGCAAACTCTTCTATAATTTTGACTAAATCAATCCCATAAATTAAAAATCTCTCTCTAAGCATTCTTGCAAATCTCATAAGAATTGCAATATCCGCATAAATCTTTTCTTCAATTCCAGGCTTCAAAATCTTAACCGCAACTACTTCTCCGCTCCTAAGAGTTGCTTTATAAACTTGACCTATTGAAGCACTTGCTAATAAAGTAAAATCATCATAAAATATCTCTTTATAATCTCTATCAAGCTCTTCTTCTAGGACTTTTTTCATAACATCAAAAGGAAGTGGTGTTACATTGTCTTGAAGTTTTTCAAACTCTTTTGCAAGTTCAAGCGGTACTAAATCAGGACGAAGAGAAAGTATTTGAGCCAATTTTATAAATGTAGGTCCAAGTTCTTCAATAGCGCGCCTAATTCTCTCACTTCTAGAAATATTTGGAGATTTCTTATATGGTACAGGGATACCGATTGATTCAATTAAGTCTCCAAATCCATATTTTGCTAAAACAAAAATTATCTCTTTTGTACGTTTGAGTTCGTATAGACTATTTTTCAGCATTTAAAAGTTTTTTAAGCTCTTGAATTTCCTTTTTTAGCTCTTCTACATCTTCTTTTGTAGCTAAACCAAGCTCCCTTAATTGATGTTTAACCTCTTCTTCTATTATTTTTTTAAGCTCGCTTAATTTATCTTCACTCTCTTTTTTAATTTCTTGAATTAAGTTTTCAGCTTCAATCTCAGTTAAATCCCCTCTTTTTTTTGCTTCTTCAATAAACTCTTCAAATTTTTCTTTAGCTAAAAAAACACTACCTACTCCAAGCTTAACTAGCTCATCAATTTTAATCATAATCCCCTCCTTTTTCTAAATTATACACTATTTTTTATTTAGTTTTGTTGCCAAACTTTTCAAGAAACTTTACTACCTTTGGCGCAACAACATAAGTACAATATGGATTTTGTGGGTTGTTTTCAAAATAGTTCTGATGATACTCTTCTGCCTCATAAAACTTATCAAGTAACTTAACTTCTGTTACTACATTTATACCTTTAGATTTTAACTCTTCTATTTTTTTTAAAGCTTTTTCTTTTTGGGAATCATCAAGATAAAGTATAATTGAGCGATATTGAGTACCTACATCATTCCCCTGGCGGTTAAGCTGAGTTGGGTCGTGTATTTCAAAAAAAATATCAAGTAATTCATCAAAGCTAATCTCATTTTCATCATAATCTATCATTACAACCTCAGCATGGCCTGTAACTCCAGTGCAAACTTGCTCGTATGTAGGATTTGGACGTCTTCCTCCAGCATACCCAACCACTACATCTCTAACACCTTTTACTCTTCTAAACACTGCATCCAAACACCAAAAACACCCTCCACCAAATACTGCCTTAGCCATTTAAATCCTTCATAATTTTCTCTGCAATACTTTCTTCATCAACTCCTAAAAATTTTTCAACTTCTTTAATATTTCCGTGAGGAATAAATTTATCAGGATATTCAAAACTTTTTATATACTTATGAAGCCTATTAACTTTCGCAAAACTACTTAGCATCTCACCAATTCCCCCAAGCTTTGCATTGTCACTAATTACATACCATTTTTTTGCTTCAAGGCTTTTTAAAAGTTCCTCATCAAAAGGCTTTACAAACCTTAAATCCATAAGCCCTACATCGATTCCTTTGTCTTTTAAAATATTTAAAACTTTATATGCTTTTCCTACTCCATTTCCATATGCAATTAACATAATGTCTTTATTATCAATTAAAATTTCAGCCTCTGCTAGCTTATAATCTTTTGGCTCAAAAATCCCATCCTCAAGCTCAAAAGCACCTCTTGGATACCTAAAAGCAATCGGACCATTATTGAATTCATAAGCAAATTTTACTGCTTTTTTGAGTGTTGCGAAATCTCTTGGGGCAAAAATAGTAATATTTGGTAAAATTCTTAAATATCCAATATCAAAAACTCCCTGATGAGTTTCTCCATCAGCTCCTACAATTCCAGCCCTATCAATTGCAAATCTAACTGGATAATTATCAAGGCACACATCATGTATTACTTGATCATATCCTCTTTGAAGAAAAGTAGAATAAATTGCAACAAATGGTATAAACCCTTCTTTTGCAAGAGGTGCCATTGATGTAACTGCATGCTGTTCGGCAATTCCTACATCCCAAAATCTATCAGGAAATTCTTTCATTAATTCTTTTATACCTGTTCCACTTGGCATTGCAGCAGTAACTCCAACTACTTTTTCATCATTTTTAGCAATTTCAAGTAAAGTATTTGCAAAAACTTTTGTAGCAGTTAGTCCACTTTTTTTAAGAGGTTCTCCTGTAGCTATATCAAATGGTCCAACTCCATGCCAGTGTTCGTAATATCCTTCAGCTTGTTTATACCCTTTTCCTTTTATAGTTTTTGCATGAACTACTATAGGTTTATTTAGATTTTTTGCTATTTTAAAAACTTCAATAATTTCTTCTAAATCATGACCATCAATTGGTCCAATATACTCAAGCCCCATCTCTTCAAAAAAAACTCCATTTACACTAAAAATCTCTTCGAATTTTTTAGCAGCATACCTTACATCTTTTGGAGCAGATTCTAAAAATTTTTTAAATCTTTCTTTAAAACCTTGATAAAATTTTCCAGCTTTAAGTTTGGTTAAATATTTACTAATAGCACCAATCGGTTTTCCTATACTCATTTCATTATCATTTAAAATAATAACTACAGGTAGTTTTAAAAATCCTAGCTCATTCATTGCTTCATAAGCAAGCCCTGCACTCATCGCACCATCACCAATTAAAACAACAGGAATTCTATTTTCTTTTTTTAGTTTTATTGCTTTTGCTGCTCCAACTGCAACAGAAATTGACGTAGAAGAGTGCCCTGCGCTAAAATAATCATATTTACTCTCACAAGGCTTAGTATATCCGCTAATACCTCCAAATTGTCTTAGAGTATCAAAATCATCCCATCTACCAGTTATTAGTTTATGAGCATAAGCTTGATGAGAAACATCAAAAATAAAGGGGTCTTTTTCAACATCAAAAACATAATGCATCCCTATTATAAGCTCTACCGCTCCAAGAGTTGAACTAAGATGGCCTCCTTTACTTGACACAACCTCAAGTATTCTTTTTCTAATATTTTGAGCTAACTCATCTAATTCCTTCAAACTCATTTTCTTCACATCAATAATATCCATTTCTACTCCCGTTATTGGTTATTTGTATATTGGTTATTGGTTATTTGTTAAATAATTTATTACTATTTTTTAGTTTACCAATATACCAATAACTAATACACAAATTAACTATTTATTAAGTACTGCCTCTTTTACTGCTTGAAATCTCTCTTCAATCTCTCCATCAATATTTCCAATATCACTCATAATCACAACTCCACCGACCTTAACTGCTTCATCTGGAATAATTTCAATACCTTTTATATTATCTTTAAGATATTCGGCATCTTTTGGGTTTACTTTTACTTTAACTGTTGATGCATCTTTTAAATCTTGCATAAGTGATTTTGCTAGGCTTAAAGCCACTTCTTTTGAATTTTCACTTAATTCTTTTTGAATTACCTCATTTGCAATATCTAATGCTACTGAAATTAACTCTTTTTCTATTGAATCAAGCTTTTTATTGAAAATTTCACTAATTTGCTCTAGTTTTTTTATTGAGTCTTCATAAAGTTTTTTTGTTTCATCTATTTCTTTAGCATACTTTTGTGTTGCTTCATTTAAACCTTTTTGATATCCTTCATCAAATGCTTCTTTTACTTTCAAAGCATTGTTTTCATGACACTCTTTTATCTGTTTCTCAAACTCCATTTGAGATTTTATTATATTATTTGAAAGTTCTTCTATTTTTTGTAAAAGAGTTTCTACAACTTTATCATTTTGTTCGTTTTCTACTTCTTGAGAGTCTATTGGAGTTTCGGTTTGAGTATTCTCTTTAAAAGTAGAAAAACTTTCAAACTCCTCAACTCCACTACTATCTTCTAGTTCTTTAAAACGATATGGTTTTATTAAATGTCTATCACTTTGCCCGCCGTTTATTATCTTACTCAATTATCTCTTCCTCTGCTCCAATACTTACTTTGCCTTCTTCAGCAAGTTTTTGCACTACTTCTATAACTTTTCTTTGGGCTGCTTCAACTTCTTTTACCTTTACAGGTCCTAAAAACTGCATCTCTTCTTCAAATGCCGCTGCAGCACGTTGAGACATATTAGCAAGAAACTTTTGTTTTAGCTCTTCTGGAGCTCCTTTTAGAGCTACCATTAGAGTATTTTTATCCACTTCTTTTAAAATTTCACGAATAGCAGTATTATCAAGTTTAAGTATATCTTCAAATGTAAACATCTTCTCTTTTATCTCTTCTGCTAATTGATTATTGATTTGTTCAATATATTTTAGCGTAGATTTTGCTGCTTTTTGACCAAGTCTATTAAAAATTTCAGCCACAAACCTAACCCCACCAATTTCAACTTTATAACCAGTAAGAGATTCTAGCTTAGTTTCAAGTATAGCACTAACTTTTTTAATAACATTAGGTGAAATATCACCAAGATTACTCATTCTCATCAAAACTTCAGCCCTAACCTCATCTGGAAAATAACTAAGTGTCTCGGCTGCACTTGTAGGGTCCATATGAGCTAAAATAAGTGCAATTGTTTGAGGGTGTTCGTTTACAATAAAATCAGCAAGTTGTTGTGGTTTAACCTTTTGTAAAAACCCAAAAGTTTGCTCACTTTGAAGTGATTTTGCTAATTTATCCAATACTTTTTTTGCTTCTTCTGGTCCTAATGCTTTATAAAGAATCTCTTTTGCATATTCAAGCCCACCACTTGCAATATATTGATTTGATTGAAAAATCACATAAAATTCTTCCAAAACAGCAGCAGCTACTCCTTTGTCAATCGCTTTTGCTGTTGCAATATATTTTGATATTTCTGTTATTGTATTTACGTCCATATATGAAAAAATTTGAGCTGTTAAATCTTCTCCAAGCTGAATTAATAAAATAGCTATTTTTTCAGCCATTGATAATTCTTCTAAAATTGCCTGTTGTTGAGGGGTAAGTGCCATTATTTATCCTTTATACTTCAGGATGCTCTTCTCTAATTAAGTTCTCAAGAACTTTTGCAACCTGTTCTGGTTGTTCTTCTACCATTTTTGTAACACGTTCTAGCAATACTTCATATTTTAACTCTTCTTCATTTATTTCACCACTTATTCCTAGTTGTTGTTCAACTTTTTCTTTTAATTCTTTTATTTTATCATAAGTTGAATCAAGTTCTTCTTCATCAATAACAACTTCTTGCTTAATAGGTTCTTCTTCTACAACAGGAGTTTCAAGCATTTTTTGAGTAAATGGAGCTATTACTTTCTTATAGAAAATAAACAAAACAACTGCTAAAAATAGATATTTTAGAATTGGTGCAAAAGGTCCTAAATACATTTCTAACATACTCATAACTTTTCCTACAGGGGTTTTTGCACTAGCTGTGGCTAAATGAGTAAATTCAAAACTACTAATACTTACACTATCCCCTCTTTTTATATCAAATCCTATCGCATTTTTTACTAAATTTTCTATATTTTTTAGTTCAACCTCACTTAAAGGAACAAATTCTTTTTTACCATCTTTATTAACTTTATAATGACCATCAACTACCACTGCTGCTGTTATTCTCTTTATTTTTGGAAAAGACTCTTTTACATCCTTAATAGTTGTAGATATTTCGTAGTTTGTTGTGGTTTCACTTTTATTATATTTATCAATTACTTGTCCATTTTTTGTACCTTGAACAGGTCCTATATTACTAACTGCCCCAGGCACTCCCCCAACTTCTTTTGGTTTTGTACCAATTCTACTCTCTTCAATAGTCTGTTCGCTTCTTACCACATTATCAGGTGAATAAATTGTAGATGTTGACTTAACTTTTGAGAAATCAATATCAACACTTACTTTTGCAACTACTTTTCTCTCTCCTCCAACAATTGGTGCAATAAGTGATATTATTTTTTCTTCCAATGCCTTTTCTACCCGTTTTTTGTATAAAAGCTCAGCTTTTAGTAATTCATTATTTTGAGTTAGTTCATCATTCTCACCAAGAGGATTTCCAAACTGGTCTATTATTTTTACATTTTCTGGTTTCAACTTAGGTACAGCTGCAGCCACTAACCATTTTATACCCTGAATTTGTTTTGGCATTAAAATCATATTTGGTCTGAGTTTTATTAAAACAGAAGCAGTTGGTAATACTTGTTTTTCAACAAAAACACTCTCTTTCGGTATTGCTATATTAACTTTAGCTTCTTCAACTGCTGAAATTGATTCAATAGTCCTTGCGAGTTCACCTTCAAGAGCTCTTAAATATTTTACATTTTGTTCAAAATCAGTTGCTCCAAAACTGCTTTTATCAAAAAGCTCAAAACCTACTTTACTTGATTTAGGAAGTCCTTGAGCTGCCACTTCAAGTCTTACTTTTTGAACCATATCTTTTGGGACTTCTATTATCCCATCTTTTGGGATAACATAAGGAATTTGGTGTTTATCTAGATATTGAACAATTAATGCTGCATCTTGAGGTTTTAAATTTTCAAAAAGAATAGCATATCCTGGTTTTTTTGTAGAAGTAGTAGTATTATAAACTACTAAAAAAGTCAAAACCAAAATAACGGCTACAACAGAGCCGATAATAATATATTTTTGTTTTTTATTAAGATGATTAAAAAATTCAATTATCTGCTTAAATAAAGCTTCAAAATTCAACTAAGTTTCCTTAAAATATTTAGTAGTTTATCATTCTCATCAGGCTTTCCTATAGTAATTCTAACTGCATCAAAACCATAGCTAGCCATATCTCTTATAATTATACCTTTTTTTAATAACTCATTTGCGAGTTTTGTAGAATTTGGCACAAAAAGTACAATAAAATTAGTAAAACTATCTATATATTTTAAGCCTTTTTCTTTTGCAAAGTTTATATATTTTTGCATTTCTTTAAAGTTTTCTTCTATTCCTCTTTTTACCCACTCTTTATCTTTTAAAGCACTAACTGCTGCAATAAGTGATAAAGTTGTGATATTAAAAGGCGGTCTTAGTTTATGAAGATTTTTTATAATGAATTCATTCGCAATCCCAAAACCTACCCTCATACCACCAAGTCCATAAGCTTTAGAAAAAGTACCTGTGTATAAAACATTTTTATACTTTAAAATATCTTTTGGTTTTATTTCTTTGTTCTTATCTTTAAAAGAAGCAAATTCTTGATATGCTCCATCAACAACTACTAAAATATTCTCATCAACTTTTTCTATAAACTCAAATACATCTCGTGCGTCTAAACACTCCCCAAGAGGGTTATTAGGTACACATAAAAAAATAATTTCAGGTTTTTCTTTTTTATATATTTCATAAAATTCATCTAAATTGTGTGTTATTGATGGAGTTTTTAAGATTTTAGCATTTACTTGTTTTGAATAAATCTCATACATAGCAAAAGTAATTCCAGCCATCAAAACTTTTTTTGGATTTGCAGCTCTTACAGCAAACTCAAGTACCTGGTCACTCCCTGCACCAATTATAATATTTGACGAATCTATTTCATAATTTTTAGCTAGTTCTTCTTTTAGCTCATAAAAACTATCATCCGGATATCTATGCATAAGATGAGCCAAGTTTTTTACTGCTTCAATCACTTTTGGAGATGGTCCATATGGATTTTCATTACTTGCAAGCTTGATAATATTTTCTGGTTTAATCCCATACTCTCTAACTACAAGCTCAATTGGTTTTCCTGCTTCGTATGTTTTTAGATGAGATAAGTTTTCAAACATTTTCTAGCCTTTTTATTTTGTTTATTAGTTATTTGTGTATTGGTATATTAGGTATTAAAGGTATTAGAGGTATTAGAGGTTTACTAACCTCTACTAACCTCTACAACCTCTACTAACCTTTTTCAGCATTCCATAAGATAACTTCCGAGCCAAATCATATTTTCTTCATTTATAATCTCAGATACACTCTCCTCATCAATATGACCTTCAAAGTCTATATAAAACCAGGTATTAAAAGTATCATCTTTATTCGGCCTACTCTCAATCTTTAATAAATTTATATCTTTTTCTTTAAATTTCTTTAGAAGTTCAAACAAAGCCCCTGATTTATGCGAAGTTTTAGCAATTACAGATGTCTTGTCATTTCCACTTTTGTTTGTTTTAAAATCACTAATAATAATAAACCTAGTCCTATTTGCTTTATTATCTTCTATCTTTTCAAAAAGAAGAGGAATGTTATAAAGTTTTGCTGCAATTTTTGAACATATTGCAGCACCTTCACTGTCTTTCGCAGCAATTTTTGCAGCTTCTGCTGTTGATTTTGTCGGAATAAATTCAACATCCAAAAGCCCATAAGTTTCTAAGAATCCAAGACATTGGTTATACCCTTGAGGATGAGAATAGATCCTTTTTATTTTGCTTATATCCTCACACATAGAAGCAAAAGAGTGATGAATTTCCATACAGATTTCTGCTACTATTTTTACATTATATTTTTTTAGACTATCAAGAGTAATACCTACAACACCCTCTGTGTTATTCTCTATCGGTACTACTCCATATTTTGCTTCTTTCTGTGCAACTGCCTTAAAAACCCCCTCAATATTCATAACAGGCAAATACTTTGCATTTGCACCAAATCTTGATTCTGCTGCTTGATGAGTATAAGTACCTATTGGACCTAGAAAAGCTATTCTCTCTTTTCTCTCAAGACCTCTACTAATAGCAAATATCTCAAGAAAAATTGCTTCAATTTCATCTTTTCCTAAAATTCCGCCTTCTTTTTTTGAAATATTTGTTAGTCTCTCAATTATCTCTTTTTCTCTCTCAGGCCTATAAATAGGAGCATTTGTAGTGTTTTTAAGCTCTCCTACTTTTTTAACAATTTCCATTCTTTTATTAAGAAGCTCTAAAATTTCATTATCAATACTATCAATCTCATCCCTAAGTTTTTTTAATTTATTCTCCATTCTCAACTCTCCACATTTTAGTAATTGGTTATTAGAGGTAATAAAGGTATTAGAGGTATTAGAAGTATTAGAGGTTTACTAATCCCTACTAACCTCTACAACCTTTACTAACCTCTACAACCTTCTTTTAAACACTCCCCTATATTTGTATATATTTCATCTGGTTTTTTAGTAATCTCTTTTTCATTTTTTATTTTTCCGCTTAAAACTAAAACACCTTTTATACCTAAATCCATTGCTGGAAGTATATCACCATACAAATCATCACTGATAATAGTAATTTTATCAAAATTAAGTCCTAAAACTTCACTTGCTTTTTTAAAAAATCTAATAGAAGGCTTTCCTACTATTTCATAATCTTTTCCTGTTGCATATCTTAACATTTCTAAGATTGACCCAAGTCCCGGATACCTTTTATCACCTTTATTATATAAACTAGTTTTATGCATTCCTATTAAACTTGCTCCACTCAAAAGATTTTCAATAATTTTCGCAAACTCATCGTTTGAATAAAGTTTTATGCCTAAAACTACATTTTTAGGATTTTTATAGTCAATTTCATAATTTTTACTCAAGATATTTACAAACTTTTCATTTCCATATGGAGCAATTTTACCCTCAATTACCTCATCTAAAACCATTAACGGGTCTAGATAATTATCAAACTCAAATCCTAAATTTTTAAGATACTCAATAAACTCTTTTGACTCTCTTTTTGTATTATTTGTAAGAAGTATAAAAGGAATATTGTTTTGTTTTAAGTATTTAATAAATTCTATAGCCCCAGGAAGAGGCAAAAAATCTTTATCATCGATTAAAGTTCCTTGAATATCAATAAAATATCCTCTCATACCAAATACTCTAGTTCCTGAGCTATTAAATCTTCAAATGTTTCTCTTTTTCTAATAATTCTATCACTTCCATTTTCTATGGCAACCTCAGCTGGACGCGGACGAGTATTGTAGTTGCTTGACATTGTAAAACCATAAGCACCAGCACTATGAATCACAATCAAATCTCCAGGACTTGTCTTTGGTACTTCTATATCCTTTGCAAAAAAGTCTCCACTCTCACAAATAGGTCCAACTATATTTGCCTTACTTTTTTCTTGTGCTTCACTTAATACTTCAATCTTATGATATGCATTATAAAGACTTGGTCTAATCAAGTCATTCATAGCACCGTCAACAATTACAAATCTTTTATCTCCATTTACTTTTTCATATAAAACTTTACTCAAAAACCATCCGCCATTTCCTACAAGAAATCTACCCGGTTCGCATACTATTGTTACATCAAGTCCTGTGAGTGTACTTAAAATTGCCTGAGCATAGTCATAAGGTTTTATAGTCTCCTCATCTTTATATCTAATACCAAGTCCTCCACCAACATCAAAGAATTTAATATCAATATTTATAGCTCTCAGACTTCTTACTAAATCAGATACAATTTGGCTAGCTTCACGAATTGGCTCAAGTTCTATTAATTGACTACCTATATGAAAATGAATTCCTATAGGATTAAGATTTTTTGATTTTTTAGCATAAATATACATTTTTTTAGCACTCTCTATATCTACACCAAATTTATTTTCATGAAGTCCTGTTGAAATATATGGATGAGTTTTTGGGTCAATATTTGGGTTTACTCTTATTGAAATTCTTGCTTCAATACCTAGTTTTTTTGCTATTTGTTCAATTCTTTCAAGTTCTGCTTCACTTTCAACATTTATCATCAAAACATCTTTAATAAGTGCTTCTTCAATTTCTATATCACTTTTTCCAACTCCACTAAATATTATCTTATACTTATCAACTCCAGCAAGCAGTGCTCTTTTAACCTCACCAATACTTACACAATCCGCCCCGCTTCCAAGGCTCGCAAATTTTTTAATAACTGATAAGTTTGAATTAGCTTTAACTGCATATGCAATTATGCTTTTTCTAGCTTTAAAAGCTTTTTTAAGTTCTAAAAACTGTTTTTCAAAATGATCAAAGTCATAAACATATAAAGGGGTACTATATTTATCAGCTAACTCTTTAAAATTCATTATTTCTCCTTAATATATAAAAATCTATTGCTAAAACTAAAACAAAAGGCAATATTAAAACATAAAAGGCAAGTATTCCTTGTTTTGCAAACTTAAATAATAAAAGTTCACTTGCCCATAAAAAAATTGAAAAAGTAACAGATTTTATCATAAAAAGAGATATATTTGAAACTCTAATATGAATAGGCGCAACTACAAAAATATACACAATAAAAGCTATCATCATAAGAGGTGTAAAAATTTTAAAAAAAACAATAGAAAGAATTTTATTAAAATCTATATCCTTAAAGTATCTAATAGTCAAATAAGCATCATAAAAAGATATGTTATCAAGAGTTTTAAGATTTGAAAGTATTTTGGGTTTAAAGTTTTTAAGAAATGAAATTTTTCCATTAAATTTTTGCCATTTATTATCTTTTAAAACTAAAATTTCCGAAGCAATTGAATGCCATTCATTATTTCTAAAGACTGCTTTTTTTGTACTTATAACTTTTACTACTTTTGAATTAACTATCTCAAATACTTTTACATCGTAAGCAATTTTAAGAATAGGATTTAGTTCTTTAATAAACACAATATTGTTATTAAATTTTAAGAAAAGATTTTTATTTTTTAGGTTCATATTGTTTTTAATAGCCTGAGCATACTGATTGGCATATGTTATTTTTGTACATTGAGCTAAACTCATAATAATAAAAACAAAAAAAGCACTCAAAAAAAAAGGTTTTATAAGTTTCCTAGGTAAAAAGCCAAGAGAATAAAAACTAACTAATTCATTAAACTTTATCATAGAATTCAATGTAATTAAAAATGAAAAAATCAAAGCTAAAGGATAAATCACAAATAGCGAATATAAAAACATATAAAAAACATACAAAACTTGAAGGTTTGAAGATGGTGGGAGTTTTGAAAAATTAAAAGAAAAATCTACTACTACAAATAGAGAGCAAAGTCCTATCAACACTATCAAAAAATTTTTTAGATATTTTTTCAAAAGATACCCAAAATACAATTACAATCCTTATTTAAAGTTAAAAATTAAAAGTGTAAAGTGAAAAATTTAGGTTTAATTTTTTACTTTAGCTTCATTTTCCACTTTTAATTTTTTATTTTTCACTTTATTAACTGCATCCTTTTCTGCTAAAACGACTTGGTGCGTTTTTTATATCTTTTATCGCTTCTTTAATTAAAAGAAAAAGCTCTTTTAAACATTCAAATTCATCTTTTTTAAAATCACTTAACACATGGTTTATAACTTCTTCTTTTCTTTCAGGTCTACCCACACCTACTCTCACCCTGTAATAATCATTACCTATGTGAGCATCAATAGATTTTAAGCCATTGTGACCACCACTTCCACCACCTCTTTTAAACTTAAGTGCTCCAAGTTTTAAATCAATATCATCATGAATCACAATTATATTTTCATTTGAAATTTTATAAAATTCTTTTACTAAGACTACTGATTCTCCTGATAAATTCATAAAAGTATTTGGTTTTAAAAAAAGAAAGTCTTCTGATTTAAAAAGTTCTCCTTTAAATTTTGAAGAAATTTTAGAAGCTCTAAACTCATCTATTAAGTAATCTACTGCCAAGAAACCTATATTATGACGATTAAATTCATACTTTTTTCCAGGATTTCCAAGTCCTACTATTAATTTTACACTTTTCATTTTTCACTTCTTACTTTTTACTTTTCATTTTCCCCAAGAGGAGGGGATGAAGATTATTTAGCTTTAATTACACCAACTACTGGAATTGAAGGGTTTAAGAAGCAATTAACTCCCTCTGGCATTTCGATATCTCTAATTAAGATATTATCACCTACATCAAGATCTGTTACATCAAGTTCAAAGAAATCAGGTAAGTTTTCTGGAGTTGACTTAACTTTAATTCTTCTTCTATGATATACAAGTACACCTTTGTTTTTAAGACCTTTTGGTGTTCCTTTTACTTTAATTGGAACATAAAAGTATTGTTTTACACCATCTTGAGCCACTAATAAATCTACATGTAGTAAATCACCAGTTACTGGGTCTTTTTGATACTCTTGAACTACTACTTTAAATTCTTTACCACCTACTTTTACAGGGAAAATTAAATGTTCTTTATTTCTCATATATTTAATAAAGTCACCTTTTCTGAATGCAGCATTTATGTTTTCTACACCTCTACCATAAATGTTTGCAATCAGATAACCATCTCTTCTAAGCTTTTTAGTTGCAGACTTAGAAGTACTCTCTCTGATTATTCCTTCAAGCATAATATCTCCTTTAGTTTTTTAGAAATGAAATTATATCATAAAACAATAGTTTTTCAATCATTTTTAAGTTCAATAAAACTTGAATTAGTTTTTTCACCACTCTTCATTTTTTGTTCTTTGAGTTTAAGTTTTAAATCATCTTTACTTGTTGCATACTCTAACGCTACCTCTTCTGAAACTATATTATTAAGCACTAAATCAACTAAATGCTGATCAAAGCTTTGAGTACCATATATAAGTTTACCTTCTTCAAGTGCATCTTTGATTTCTTGGTCTCTACTTTGTAAAATCATATCCCTAATTCTTGGAGTTGCAACTAAAATTTCCATAGCTGCCACTCTTTTTCCATTAATAGTAGGTACTAGTCTTTGAGAAATAATTCCTTTAAGCACTGATGAAAGTACTAGTCTTATTCTTTGTTGCTCGTCTGCTGGAAAAACTCCAATAATTCTATTAATAGTTTCTTTTGCATCAAGAGTATGCAAAGTAGAAAGTACTAGATGACCAGTCTCTGCTGCGTGAAGCGCAATCTCTATAGTTTCTCTATCTCTCATCTCACCTACTAAAATTATATCTGGGTCTTCTCTCAAAGATGCACGTAAAGCATTACTAAAGCTTAACGTATCCTCTCCTATGCTTCTTTGATTTATTAATGATTTTTTGTCTTTATGAATAAACTCCACAGGGTCTTCAATAGTAATTATATGTTTTGCTTTTTTTTCATTTATTTCATTTATAATTGCTGCAAGAGTAGTTGACTTACCGCTACCAGTAACCCCTGTCACTAATACAAGACCTCTTTCAATTTCCGTAAACTTCTTTACAGTTTCTGGAAATTTAAGTTCACTTAAAGTTGGTATTTTAAGTGGAATTACCCTAAATACAATTGATGGTCCGTCAACTTGAAAAAACGCATTTGCTCTAAAACGATAATTTTCATCAAGCTTATAAGAAAAATCTATCTCTTTTTCTCTTACTAACTCTTCAAATCTACTTCTTAAAAGTTCTTTTAATAAACCAATAACTTCTTCACGTGTTAGTTTAGGAGACTCTACTTTATATAATACTCCATTAATCCTAGCCCTAATTCCTAGTCCAGCTTTTATATGAAGGTCACTTCCTTCATTTTTAATAAGAGTATAGAGGTATTTATTTAGGTCTTCTTTTGTCATTACTATGCCTTAATAGAACTTAACATATCCTCAAATGCCTTATCGAAAGCTTTCACTCCCTCATCAAATAATTCTTGATAAACTTTTTGAAGACTAATTCCCGCAGGTGTTAAAAAGCTAAAAAATGCATCAATATGTTTTGTTTGAAAATTAAATGATTCTTCTAGTTCTTTATCTTTTATCTCTTCAATTACATCAAGAGGCAATGTAAGTACTGAATGAGGAAGATATAAATTTTGCACATAATAGTCTTTTGGTAAGTATTCTTGTTTTACACCAGTTGAAGCAAACAGAGTTCTTATATTTTCAAAACCAGCTGCTTCTATTTGATTATAAATTTTTATTGCATTAAAAAAACCTACTCTATCTTTTGCAAGATTTTGCATTGCAAGATCATTATTTAATTTTCTATCAAACCTACTAACAAATACAGAAATAACCCCTGCAATATCTCCTTTACTCATTGCTTCAAGTGTTCTCATAGCCTGATTTGGAGAAAAAATTAAAGTTGCATTGATATTTATTCCTCTTTTAGCAAGTTCTTCTATAGCTTTATATCCAGCTTCATTTGCTGGAATTTTTATCATTACATTTTCCCTCCCTATTTTATCATATAGTCTTAACGCTTCATCAATAGTTCCATTAGCGTCATTAATTAATCTCGGATCAACCTCAATACTTGCATACCCATCATTTCCATCTTTATATAAAGGTTCAAGAATATCACAAGCTTTTTGAATGTCTTTAACTGCTATCTCTTCATAAATTTCTTTAGCACTTTTTCCTTTTAGTTTCTCAATATCTTCTTTATATACATCTTTTTTTAAGGCATTTGCAAAAATAGCAGGATTACTTGTAAGACCATTTACTAAACCATTTTCCACCCACTCTTTAAAAGTCGTATCTAAAAATTCTCTATCAAGATAATCAACCCAAATACTAGTCATTTTCACTCCTTTTATTTAAATTTGGACATCAAATACTTAACTCTCTATTATTTTCTTTTATCTTTTCACCTCTTCTATAAAAATTCCAAAATTTTTGTTAAATCTTTTTCTTCTATAATAATGTTAGCATGTTTTTTTAAAATTTCTTTTGCACAAAAAGCGACTCTAGTTCCTGCATACTCAAACATACTTAAATCATTTGCACCATCACCAACAACCATAGTTTCTTCAGGAGTTACTCCTAATATATTTTGAATTCTTTTTAGCATATCACCTTTTGAATGAGAAAACATCATCTCCCCACCAACAAGTCCAGTTAATATCCCATTTTTTGAATGCAGCTTATTACTAAAATCAGCGTCAAAACCTAAAACTTCTCTTGCATAGCTTGTAGCATTTCTAAATCCACCGCTAAATACCATAACCTTTACGCCATTCTTTTTTAAAGCTTTGATAATCTCATCAGCACCCGGCATAAATGGAAGATTACGACATATTTCATCTACTTTTTTTTCTTCCAAACCTTCAAGCAGTTTTACTCTCATTATAAGTGATTCAAAAAAATCAAGCTCACCTTTCATAGCCATCTCAGTAATAGATGCTACTTTTTCTTTAAGTCCAAGAGGTTCAGCTAAAAAATCAATAGTCTCTCCATCCATTAAAGTTGAGTCAAAATCAAATACAGCAAGCTTCATTCATCTCCTTTTTTATAAAATTTTATCAAAGAATACTACCATTTATATAATTTATGCTAAAATTCTCTAAAAAAGGATTGATTATGGGTGTTAGTACTTGGCAAATCATTGTTATTTTATTAGTGGTATTATTACTTTTTGGTGGTAAAAAAATCCCAGAACTTGCAAGTGGCCTTGGAAAAGGTATAAAAAACTTTAAAGATGCGGTAAAAGAAGGTGAAGAAGGTGCTGATGTAAAAACAGCTCAAACAGATAAAATAGAAAATCAAACAACTACAACAAACTCTACAACAACAAAAGAAAAAAATGCTTGAAGATATTAAGCCTCATATAGCTGAGCTTCGCTCTCGGCTTATAAAAATAGTAATTATTTATTTTCTATTCTTTTTTGTGGCATTTATGTTCTGGAAAGATATATTTACCTGGATGAGCCAGCCACTGCTTGAAGCATTACAGCTTAAAAAAGAAAGCAAAATAATCTTTACAGGACTTGCTGAGCCATTTTTTACAGCAGTAAAGATTTCGCTTTTTGCTGGGCTCTTTTTAGGTTTACCATTTATTCTTTATCAAATTTGGGCTTTCATAGCCCCTGGACTATATGACCATGAAAAAAAATTAATACTCCCATTTGTATTTTGGGGTACTGTTATGTTCGTATTAGGTGCTGCGTTTGCTTATTATGTCGTATTTCCGGTTGGATTTAAGATGCTAATAACATTTGGTGGAAGTGAGTTTACTGCAATGCCAAAAATGAGTGAATATGTAAGCTTTTTTGGTAAGCTTATGCTTGGATTTGGTATTGCATTTGAAATGCCGGTAGTTACATATTTTCTGGCAAAGCTCGGTCTTGTAACTGATAAAACTCTAAAAGATTTCTCAAGATACGCTATTGTTATTATTTTTATTCTTGCAGCTATTTTGACTCCTCCTGATTTATTCTCTCAGCTTGCAATGGCAGCACCTTTACTTGTTCTTTATGGTGTCTCTATATTAATTGCTAAGGTAGTAAATCCAGAAAAAGAAGAAACTCAGCAAAACTAATTACTACTTATCTTCTCTTTCTTTTCTATTAGTTAATGTTGTAGAAGTATTAGAAGTATTATTTTATGAGTATTAAAGGTATTAGAGGTATTAGGGGTTTCATACCAATTGAAAATTGAAAATAGAAAAACTTGCCCGACTTGAAGCTAGTCTGGATGGGAAATTAAAAATATTGGATTTATGTCACTTATGTAAGATTTTTTATTATCCAATCATATTAAAATTGGTATAACCTCTACAACCTCTATAACCCATACCAACCCACACTAACCCATACTAACCTATATTAACCCCTATTAACCCTTAATAACCTTTACAACCTCTACCAATCTTTTTATCTCAATTTCCAATCCCATATAATTTTTTATAAAATTAACCACTAACAAATCTTTAGTTATATTGACTTAAATAAAATAAAGTGTTATAATTACAAAAAATAATGAGGAGGGGCGCAATGGTAATCAAAAAAGAAGCAGCAAAAATTATATTAGAACTATTAAATAGTAACACAAAAACAATAAAAACAGAAGATCTAAACAATGAAGCACTTGAAGTGTTAAATTTAAGTGGAATTATTAGATACCCTATGCCAGCAGTAGCTGAGTTTACATACGGAGGACAAATTGTAGCTGATGTATTAAATAGAGTAAAAGACAATATTCAAAATATTGATGAATGGAAAGATAACTTTAAATGGGTTAGCAGTGAAGTTATCGCAATGATAGACGCTAGCATAAAAAACAAAAATAAAACTACTAAAATTTCAAATGAAGAACTAGAAAAAAGAGGATTTGCAAAGAATGGTGAACTAACAAAAGAAGCACTAGATTTATATGAAGCATACAAAATTATAAATCCAGAACTTGCAATTGATGCTAGCTTAGCTGAATATATCAGAAAATCTCCTACAGGGCCAACTGATGCACACTATCTTCCAGTTGAAGGAAACAAAAAAGATTTACTTGAAGCTATGAGAATAGTTGCATATTCGATTCCTTATGGAGACTATTTTACATTTACTGAACTCGGACAAGCAATAAAAAACACCTTAATTTATGGTGGATGGGCAAGTGAAGGAAGTGTGCTTGATCTCTCAATACTAGAAGATATTGCAAAAGTTGCTGACGGAGAGGAAATTGATATTGATTCTTTAGCAAATCTTGAAAGCTTAGGATATATTGCTGATATTGATAACCTTACAAAAGCTGGTGAATATGCTCTTGAAGTTTATAGAATTTACAAAGATAAAAACGAATTACCTCTAAAAACTTTTGCAATTACTAAAGAAGAAATAGAAACTTTAAAAACAATCAAAAAAATATGGGATGAAAAAGTACCAAACAATCCAGAAGAAACACCAACATTTGATGAAATTAAAGCTGAACTAATTGATAGAAAAGTTAAAGAGTATAAAAAAATAATCGAAAAATACGGCAAAAGACTAAATGAAATGCCAAAAACAAAGCAAATTATTGCTAAAAAATTCCAAGATTTAGAAGACAAGAAAAAATGGTTTGATGAAAACTTTGATCTTAGAGAATATCTATACAGCCTTGAAGCATTTGGCTTAATTACTGAAGGTATTGATGAAAAAGGAAAAGCAGTATACTTTGTGACTCCTGATGGCGAGAGAGTAATTGAAGATCAAAAAGACGAAAGAGCTATTACAAGTAGTGCTGTTAAAACTCTTGCAATTTCAAATAAAATATTTAGCGCCCCAAACAGAGAATGGATTGAAGAGGCAAGACGTGCGAGAATTTTAGGAACTTATGAACCAAGCAAATCAGGACTGCTTTACGAAGAACTTACAACTCATAAAAAGTTACCATTTATGACAAAATATGAAATGGTTATTTTCAAAATGATTCCTGAGAGCGGTATTACTTGTGAAAATATACTTGAAGGCAAAGATGAAGATGAAAAAAGAAAAATCCTTGAAGCAATTGACAAACTTGAAGCAAAAGGATTTATCGAAGTATTACCAGATGGTCACATAATCGAGACTGAATATGGAAAAATGATGGATGAGGCTATGAGTGGAGTGCCTGAAGGTTTTGGAGCACCTATCAATCCTACAATCTATAGAGTAGTAAAAGCAATAGCTGAGAGTGGAAGTATGTATGTAAAAGAGAAAAAAGTAAGAATCCTGCCTGAAAATATAAAAGAAGCTATCAAAAAATCAGGTCTATCTAAAGAAACATTCGAAAAAGCATATATTGCTGCAAGAGAAGCTAAATACCTTGGAAGAAATAGCGTAAATGAAGCAGGGCTTCTTATGCTAAAAGCAGTAGAGGCTTTAAACTCTTAAGCCTCTTTTATTTTGATGGTAATATACCTCTACTAATAAATCTTCATTAAAATTTGATATAATTATCAAAAAGGCCTTTATGAAACTCCCTATTGGAATACAAAGTTTTGAAATAATCAGAAGTGAAGATTATGTTTATGTGGATAAGACACAAGATATATTTAGCTTAATAAACTCCTATAAATATGTCTTCTTAGCTAGACCTCGTAGATTTGGTAAATCCTTGCTTCTTGATACTATGAAGTGTCTATTTGAGGGTAAAAAGGAATTGTTTAAAGGTCTTTTTATATATGATAAATGGGAGTTTCAAAAATATCCTGTAATTAAAATCAGCTGGGATGGAAGAAAGTTAAGAACTATTAGCGATTTAGAAGCAAAATTCAAAAAAGCTCTTCTTGATAATCAAAAAAAATTAGAAGTTGAATGTGAGAGTAATAATTTATTTATATGCTTTGAAGAGTTAATTCAAAAAGCAAAAGAGAAACACAATAAAAGGGTAGTAATCTTAATAGATGAATATGATAAACCCATACTTGATGTAATTGAAAATTTAGATCAGGCAAAAAAACATAGAGAATTTATAAAAGGGCTTTATTCTATTATTAAAGGCAGTGATGAATATATTCAGTTTGCATTCTTAACAGGTGTTTCTAAGTTTAGCAAAGCAAGTATTTTCAGTGGTCTAAATATGTTAAGCGATATATCTTTACTCTCTAAATTTGGAAATATTTGCGGAATTACAGAAGAAGAGATAATTAACAATTTTCAAGAGTTTTTAGTAGATGTAAATTTAGAAGAAGTAAAAGATTGGTATAATGGATATTATTTTTTAAAAGATAAAGTCTTTAATCCATTTGATCTGCTTCAATATTTTCAAACAAAAGAATTTAAAAATTATTGGTTTAGCAGTGGTAATCCAAGTTTTTTGATTAAACTTATTCAAAAAAACAATTATTATCTTCCAAAAATAAGCAACTTAAAAGTAGATGAAAAACTGCTTGATGTATTTGATGTAGAGAATATTGATATTGAGGTTCTTTTATATCAAGCTGGATACCTTACAATAAAATCAGTTCAAAAAACTCCTTTTGGTTCTTTTTATACTCTATACTTTCCAAATAAAGAGGTAAAAGTCAGTTTTTCAGATGTTATAGTTGAATATTTATATGACAAACAACCTATCGAAAAGATAGATTTATATGAAGCTTTGATAAATGAAGATATAGAAAAATTTATCGATACTTTAAAACAGATATTTGCTTCAATTCCATATAATAATCTAACATATATAAAAAGTTATGAAGGTTTTTATGCAAGTGTGGTATATACATACCTTCAAGCTCTTGGATTTGATATTATAGGAGAAGATGTAACGAATAAAGGAAGAATTGACTTGAGTTTGTTTGTGGATGATAAGATATATATAATAGAATTTAAAGTTATAAGTGAAAAGTGTAAAGTGGAGAGTTCCAAGTTCCAAGTTCCAGGTTCCAAGTGTAAAGTGGAAAGTGAAAAGTTAATAGAAAATAGAAAATGGAAAATGGAAAATGAAGATGGGAATTTAAAATTAATGGACAATGGATGTGGGGCATTAGAACAGATAAAAAAGAAAAAATATTATGAAAAATACCTAAATCCTAAATCTTCAAACCTAAATCCTAAAATTTATTTACTTGGAATATGCTTTAATGAAAAAGAAAAAAACATAACAAAATGGGAGTTTGAACAAATTTAAATGTTTTAAGAAAAAAAATAAAAAGCAAGTCAATCTTAATCCTTAAAACAAAATTAAATAACAATAAAATTTTCTTCATTAAATATTTCGAATTCTTCTTTTGTGCATTCAATAATTATTTCTTTTCCTTTGCCTTTTTGAATATCTATTACATTTTTTATAAACTTTTCATCCGATAAATATTTTAATGAAAATCCTTTATGCTGATCAACTAATAAATCCCTCAAAACTCCCTTAATTTCACTTCTTTTAACAAACTTTCTCAAAAGAGGATATTTTGCTTTGTATTTTTTATCTTCGACTTTTAAAATAATATCAATTATTGTTTTTTCTTTTTTCTTTTCGCTTAAAAATATTGCTATATTAAATCCAACTCCTAAAAGTGTGATTAAATTAAGAGATGCCGTAACCAAATCTGACAATAGCCACTCAAACATTAATATCTCCTAAATTTTATATGTTTAAATTCGCTAATTTTGATAACTTTATCTTCTTTTTTTATCTCTTTTGTCACTCTTTTAGATGTTGCATAAATAGGGATTAATCCTTTTTGTTTTGAATAATTAACTAACCTACAACTAAGACCAAAATCACCTTGGACTAATACATAATCACCTTTTTTTGCATTAATATTCAAAAATTCATAAAATGGTATTACATACTCTTCAAGATCTTCAAGTTCAGGAGGAACATTACTCCAAAGATACTGCAATTTATGAGGAAGTGATACAAACTCATTGATACCAAGACTTTCAGCATCTTTTATCTGCTCTTGGGTCAGATTATGAGAAAAAAATAAAAAAAGCTTCATTCTATCCTCCATACTTATAAATTAATTTATATTTAGCAAACAGTACATTTATATCTTTTTTTACTTCTTCAAACCTATTATCTTTATTTGCATGAGCGAAATATTTCTTGCATAAGCAATACAATTGAATAAATTTGTGTTTTTATTACTTGTGTTTTTATTACTTGTGTTTTTATTACTATATCTAAATTTTTTTTAGATTCAAAAGAAATAAATATTACTAATTTAATTTGGTTGAAGCTAACCTTCTTGACTTCTAAAATAGTTTTTACTAATATTGAACAGAATGAGCCGATTTAATAGGAATACTCTCCTGCCCTATTTTGGCTTTAGCACCTGATTAATCAATCTATAAGGAGTATTTATGAAAAGTTTTGTGCGCTCATTTGCACTTTATACTGCATTAAGCTGTTCAGCCTATGCTGTAAGTAGTACTACATTATCAATTGGTGAAACATATAGTGAGGGAAATTATGGTACAGACACTACGACATATATCTATTATGTCCCTGTGATTGCAACCTATAAAAAAAATATGTTCTCAGCATCAGTAACTGTTCCTTATATTCAAATCAATAGCAAAGGAAGCTTTACTTGGACATCAGCAGGTCCTGTACCAATTCTTCCATCAAAACCTACCTATCTATAAACAGTTAATAGTGATCCGTTTAATCCGTCAAATCCTACCAGTACTTCTAAACGTACAACAACGGAAGGGCTTGGAGATATTCTTCTAAATACCGGCTATACATTCGTTCCAACACGAGGCGTCTATTTAAAGACTTCATTCATTATTAAAATAGCAACAGCCGATAAAGAAAAAGTTTGGGTACTGGAGAAAATGATTATAGCATACAAGCCGATGTTTATAAGCCAGTAGGACAAAACTTTGTTTTTGGAAGAATTGGATACACAATCACCGGTGACAGTGATACCATTAAATACAATGATATTTGGTACGGTACAATTGGTGCAGGACATCGAGCTAGTCATAAACTTTCGATAGGATTTAATTATGCCTATCGTCAACCTCTATTTGACAGTCTTAAGGCAACACAGACTGCTTCTATATTTTGCTCTTACAATGGTAAAAATGCTCTAAAGTATGATCTAATACCAATTCTCAATTAGTTAGTTACTTTAAAAATGTTTAAAACTGCCATTATTTCAATATTTTTCATCATTTTCCATTGTCCATTTTCCATTGTCAATTGGTATTATCTCTCTTTTTGATTTTTTCAAAACAAACCTTCTTCCCAAAAAAATACCAGGATTATCTTTTTCATAAAAACACTAATAATAAAAAAACTATCTTATCCACTTTAACACTTTACAATTTATTACAAAATAAAATCTATAATGTCGATAGAATTACTTGACATTAACTTCTTCATTGATTATAATGCAGGCAATTGTTAAGTAAATAATTGTTTAGGAGGAAGTAAAATGAAAAAAACTATTGTTTTATCTACTGTTTTATCAATAACGCTTTTTGCTACTCAGGGTGACAATCTCATAGGTGCTGGTACAAAATCAAGAGCTCTTGCAGGGGCTGCTTCTTCTACATATCTTGGAGTGGAATCTATCTTTATAAATCCAGCTCTATTAACTAAGGCTTCAAAGTCTGAATTTTCAATCGGAACTACACTATTTATGCCAACTGTAACTGCCAAAAATAATAATGCCAGTGGTGAAGTTGCAAAAAGTAAGAGTGATTTTGAAGTTATTCCATATCTTGGATATGTTAAGTATATAGATGATAAGAGCAGTTTTGGTGTTGGACTATTTTCAGTAAGTGGAATGGGTGTTGATTATAGTGATGAACCTGCTCAAAAAGGGCTTGCGGGTATGAAAACACATCTTATATATGCAAAACTCAGTACCGTTTATGCAAGAAGTTTTGAGAAGCTTTCATTGGGGGGAGGTATAGACATATCTTATGGAAATCTTGAGATGCATATGATTAATCAATATGATGGTACTGACCTAGGCAGTGATGGAGATAGTCATATAGGAATAGGCTATCATCTTGGGGCTTATTATGAATTTAATGAAAATATAGATTTTGCTTTGACTTATAATTCAGAAGTAAAAATGAAGTACAAAAGAGTGTTTGATTTTAATTTTGATGGGATAAAAGATGACTTGACTCTTACACAACCTGCTGAAGCAGGTATAGGAGTAGCATATGACCTTGATAGTTTGCGTTTTGAAGCTGACTACAAACGTATATTTTGGTCAAAAGCATATGGTTACAAAGATTTTCAGTGGGATGATCAGAATGTAATCTCTTTTGGAGCGACTTGGAATTATAATGAAAAGTGGACATTTAGAGGTGGTTACAGCTATGCAAAATCACCACTTCACAATAAAGAATATAAAGATGGTATAGTAGAAGGTTTTCCATTTAAAAGTCAGCAAATTGCATTTTTTAATCTTGTAGGGTTTCCAGCTATAACACAAACCCACTACGGTATAGGAGCATCATATAAAGTAGATAATGCTATTCAAATAAATGCGGCATATGTTTATGCTCCAAAAGTAACTGAGTCATTTGCTGGAATTGAAGCTTCTAATAGGCAATCTTCATTTAGTTTTGGTTTAGATTATAGATATTAAGAAAGGAGATGAATATGGTTTGTCCTATATCATTTGAAAAGATCGATACGCATACTTTGCGTTTGAGCGGATTGTTTCTTTTTATATTTACACTGCTTTTTGTAAGTGAAAACAATATAATTTGGTTATTACCTGTAGTGTTGGAACTTGCTATTCGTACTATTTTTTCGGCAAAATATGCACCTTTGTTTATTTTATCTAAAATGATAATAAAAATCTTAAAAATATCACCAAAATTGGAAGATGCTGCACCAAAACGTTTTGCAGTGCGTTTTGGTTTTTTAATGACAGTTTTAATTCTATTGCTTTATTTATTTGAAATTGACAAAATTGCCATTTTTATTAGTATAATTCTATTATTGTGTATAGGACTTGAAGTGATTTTTAATTTTTGTATTGGCTGTGTAATGTATGGATTTTTTATAAAAATAAAAGGATAAATATGGCAGGAATTACAGCTAAAGGTGCATATGCCGTAGCAGCAATGCTTGTTTTGTATCAGCACGCAGGTAATAATACACCTCTTTCTATTGAAAAAATTTCTAATGAGGCTAAGGTTCCAAAAAATTTTTTGGAACAGATTTTAGTCTCTTTAAAAAAGAATGGTATTTTAAAAAGTATAAGAGGCGCACATGGTGGATATCTTTTAGCTAAAGATCCGTCAGAAATTACAATATTGGATATCATTAACAGTGTTGAAACACAATGTTGCGAAGATATATGTAGAACTGACAATCCGGTACTCAGACTTTTTTGGAATGACTTTATAGCACATATGCAAATATTTCTCTCTAAACCAATTACTTGTTTTTCTGAATATTTACAAAAAGCTGCGAATGAGAATATGTACTACATTTAATACTCACCATTACCCCTACTTCTTTACAGTTTGGACTATCTATTTTGCTTTACAAAGACAAAAATATTATCATTATTCATAATACTAACTTTTGTAACATATACAGATTTGAAAGAATAAATTGTAAATAAGCCACATTTATTATGCTGATTTTATAATATAAAACATTTATTTTCTAAAAAACTAACAGTTTTTAAAAATTCTCTTAGTTTTTTCTATAAAACCTTTTAGACTATTAGCATCACTTAATAATGAACTTTTTCTTTTACCAATTTGATGAGCTATATCGTTCCTAATTCTATTTGCGATTCTATAAACTTCAAAAAATAATGCTTTATCAATACTGCTAATTTCTTTTTTTGCTCTGTTTCTATCTTCTTCATTCAAAACATCATAATCTTTAACTTCACAAACTTTAGAAACTATTGCCTCAATCAAAGCTAAATATCCAAGAGCATAATGCTTATGTTCGCAAAACCACTCGCTCAATGCTAATTGAAAATCTGAATGTTTTTCTTTATTTAGTTTATTGATAAAATTATATAATTCAGGCAAAAGCAATTTTACTATTTTGTTATTTGATGTTTCTATAATAGCTAATTTTTTAGCCAAACTATTAACATTATCTTTTATTGCTGCTAAATTTGCCATCCTTAAAGACAAGGAAAGATTATTGAAAAGATTTTTTTCTTTTTTATCATTAACAAGCATAGCAATTTTATCTGCATTTCCATAATTAGTTAAATTTTCAATAGCTTTCATCCATTCAATCAAATCAAATAATATCTTTAAATCAACAACAGGAGTTATTCCGTTATTTTGAGAACTATACTCCAACATTCCATAAAAAACACCTTTTAATTTAAAATCTTTTTTTCGAATAGTATTTCCAAATTGAAGCATTACAAAACTTAGAAGTGCTAATGACCTAAATGAATGAGAAATATCAATATAAACCTCATCATCTTTTTCAATATTATCAAATATTCTTAAATATATTTCAAAATTTTTCCAAAGCTCATCTTCATTAACTCCATACTCAATTAAAAAACATTTAGAATTTTTGCTATTCAAAAATTTATTAATTTGTTCTTCTATAATTTCTAAGTCTTTTTCATTTATTACATTTTGTTCTTGCTTTTCATATAATTCTAATTCAACCTCCTCATCACTTCCTCCAAACTCACTATAAACACTATCCCAAATAGAACCACTTGTGCCAACTAAATATAACTTATCAATATCTAAAAATTCACACAAAGCTTTTGAAATAAAAGGTGTTTCTTTTACTTTTCCATTATATTCATATTTTGCTAATCTATATCCTCCATCTTTTTTTTGTCCTGTTCCTATTGAAGATATTAATATTTTTGACATTTTTATTCCTTATAGCTGTTAGAATATTTATAAACTTCATTTGGGAATATATTGAAATTTTTCAAATAAATTTGTAAGCAATAAGATAGCAAGATGTTAAGATAAAATTCATATCTCTTTCTCCTCAATAATTTCACATAAAAGCCATCCGAAAGGAATTAGTTCATTCTCAAAATATGGAGGGGTCACGTTTTGTTCTAAAGCAAAAGTAACCGCACTTGTTGTTGTTTTGTTTTCTGCTTTTGATCTTTTTATATATCTGAATTTTTCTATGGATTTCTTCTCTGCACCTCCAAATCTTCCCACATTTAAAATAAATTTATTATTATTTAAATCTTTAAGATTAGATGTATTAATTGAACCTTTTTTATAAAAATAAAATTTTATATCTTGATTTATTTTTGGTATATAATATTCATTACAAATACTACCAATATTGTGAAATATATTTTTATCAAAATAATTTATACTAATATCCCTAAAATCTATAAAAAAAGTTTGATTAGGAGAGATCGCCTCTACTAAGTTTGAAATTTGTTTAACCCTGTCTTCTCTATATTTTTGTTTATTCTTATCTTTTTTAATATTTATTGTTTTATATATTTTTGTTTTTAATAATTCATAACTATCACTAAACTTTAAAAATGTAAATATCTTTTTAAAATCTTTATCAAATGTATGTTTTGCTTTACCTCTAAAATCAGAAAATCTATCTTTTTCAAATATCTTTTTTTCTAAAACATTTTTTATATCAATAACTCTTTGACTGTTATTTACCAATAAATCAAATATAGCACTTTCAATTGCCCCTTTTATACTACTTCCTGGGATTATTGGTTTTGAAGCTGTAGAGATTTGTTCTAATAACGGCTTTGTTATTTTTAAATTATTTTCAATTTTTCTAAAATGTATATTAGCATTTATTATTTCTTTTTGAAATCTTTCAATAAGTTTTTTTAATTCATTAAAGTTAGAAGGTATTTCAATATTTTTTGATATAAAAAATTTTGCAATTTCAAATTCATCATAAAGATATACAAAATTCTCATCTCGAAGCATATTAAAATATAATTCAAATTCTCTTCCACTGCTTATATGAATAGGTGAAAGCGTTGTTATTTTACACTTAAACATTTTTCATCCTTGAATTTAAATGGAATAGCAATTGAATAACCTTGTAAAAATGATGGCTTCTCTTTATATCCATTATTTAAAGCATTTCCAAAATATCTAACTTTTTTATCTATTTTAACTATTGCACCACTATCAGCCATTAATACAGGTTTTTTGAATGCAGTATCAAACGCTTTATCTAATCCAAATTTACCAAATCTTACAAAGGTATCATAATAAGCTTTTTTGTAACCTTTCAAAATTGTAGGCGATACACTCATATAATAATTTGAATTTATTTCTCTTATAGGAGTTTTGATTTCCTCAATCTTAAAATTACCTTTTCCGATACTTACATCTTTACCAAAACCTAATTTTCCGATATCTTCTATAACTTGCAAAATTTTATCTTTTATATCATCATCAACCAAAACAAACATCCAAAGATTTCTAAAAAAATTAATCTCAACATTTCCATAAGGAGCAAAATCTCCCTCATCAGTTGAAAAAGTAATTCTATTGATAGAATTTTTAATAACAACTTCATTTTTTAGAAACTCTATACTTTCACAAGTATCTAAATTTAAATTTCCATCCTGCAAATCGTTAATGCTAATAAATTTTCTTTTTCTTAATTCTTTTTTATCTTCAGTTTCAAAACAATCAAGCGGTAAAGTCGGTCTATAAACATACCCAAAAGGCATCATATCAGAAACTATTAGTTTTGGTTCATTTAATAAATAATCATCAAATGTATTATCATTTTTTAAATACAGATAACTGACTATCTGACCAAAAATTGTATCACCTTTTGGATAAGTGGCAAAATTACTAATAGGTGTTATTTTTAAAGTTAAAAGCTTCATCTTTTAATCTTTTAATTTATTCTCAATTTCTTTTATTAAATTCTTAATATCATCATGTAATGTTTCATTGTTAAAAATATCAAATTCTATCTTTCCATTTCCTCTACTACCACCTCCTCCTAATGCATCATTTTGTAAAAGCATAAGCCCAAGTTTTAAAGTTTCTTCAAGTGGTAAATTTTTATCGTCTTCAAACTTTCTTAAAACCACTTCAAAATCAAATTCAACCCCTGCCGGCACTCTTTCAATAAATCTTGGATTTGCTTCAACAGTAACTCTATTTATAGTATTTTCCCCTTTTTCTTCACTTAAAGTTATTTTTTCTTCAAGATATAGTTTTCTTGATTCTTTTGTTAAAAATGTATCTCTAAAAATAGCTCTTGTAATTTTCAATTTTTTATTACTTTTAGTTCCCGCACTTTCACCAAATAATGTGACTATAAGTTCTGCTTTTTTCTTTAATAGTTTATCATCACAATCTTTTATAAATTCACTATCAATTACTTTTCCAACTTTTTTTCTTTTTTTCTCATCTTGATGATTTTCATATAATCTTTTTTGCTCTCTTATTAATCCAAACGCATATTCAAGCAAACTTCTGACTTTACCTTTTAAACTACTCCCCGGAATATAAGGTTCAGTTATTTTCCTAACTCCGTCTTTTAAATTTCCATTTTCATCATATTCCGGTGCATAACAAATCGAACCGTCGCTATTTACAAACACTTCTCTTTTAATTACACTACTATCAATTCCACCTATTTTCATAGTATCATCACCACCACCAATATGAAGTCCTGTAATTAATCTAAGTTTTGCTTTCATACTTACCCCTTTATTATCTTTTTGGATAAAAACCTATTACTGCTTCAAAAAATAATTTAAATATTTCAAGCTTTTCTTTAGTATTAGATTGAGCTACACAATTATTAATCATTTTTACAAAAGTATCACTTATTTTTTTTCTTGTTTTTGCATAAGCTACTTTTGAATTTAACATAATTACAAATGGATATACTTTTTGTTTATATTCACTTTCTGAAATATTTACACTCTTTTCATACAATTCTATTACCTTATCATAAAATTGTCTAATTTGAGAACTTTTATTTATTTGTTGAGTGCTTTCTTTCCCTAATTGCTCTGCCCAACTTTTAGCAACATCCCCAAAAAGTTGTGGATTTGTTTCATAATCAAAATTAATTTCCGGTAACTTATCTTGTTTTTGATTAAAATGACGATTTTTATTATACATTTCTCCTCCTTTTATAAATAAATTCACTTAAATACATTTTTGTCTCCTCTGGAAATTTTTCTATCATTAAATTCAGATTTTTTAACAAATCTTGAATTTCTTTTTTATTTGTATCCATATTTTTTACAAAAAGATAACTAAGTTTTGATTTCCATATAGTAGCTTTTGGATCATCTTTTACTTTTTTACCAAGTTCTACAAGTTCTAATAATCTATAAAGTATTGTGGTGTTATCATTTAATATTTCAAGCTCTTCTAAAAGTCCATTATCATCTAAATAATCTTCCCATTTCACAGTTTCATCAAAAAGAGTAATTGCATCTTTTCCATCCATATCTTTTGATTTTTCAAGTGCTTCTTCACTAACTTTTGCTATAAAATTAACCGGTTTATTTGGTTTTGTAAGTATCATTCCAACACTAAGCGTTAAAGGTGAGCCTTTTACAAAATCCAAAAAGTCTTCTCTTATTTTTTTAGAGAGTTTTATCATTTCATTCCAAGCCCCAAGTATAAATAAATCATCTCCTCCTGCAAATATTGTATATGTATTACTGCCTTTTAAAAGATAAGGCACATAAACACCAAAATAATAATCTATCATACGGCTAAAAAAATTATACTTAGCAAAAGAATCCGTAACATCACTATTTTGAATAAATTGTCCCATATTATCAACATCTGCTTTTAAACTCATAAGTGCTTTTATTCCTCTATCTTCTTCACAATTTTTCTGTGCTAACTCTTCAAAAGTTAATATTTTTTCTTCATCCACTGCAACATACGAACTAATCTCCCATTTTGCAAAACCACTAAAATTACTCTCTTTTGATATATCATAAATTGCAACAGTGTTTTTTAATCCCTTTGGATTTTTATCTTTTTCTAAAAATTTAATATAAATACCCTTAAAAATTTCAATATCTGTTTTATCTTTTGTAAAAACTAAATATTTCATTTTTGTTAAATTTTTACCAATTTTAATAAATCTATAACAACTATCACAAACTTTTTTTTCAATATCTTTCCTCTCAATTCCCGCTCTTTTTTTACATGCAAAACATTGATTTTGATTATTTAAATTTTTATCCCAATTTATTTCATATTCATTATTTAATAGATCAAATTTATTAAGCTTAGTTAATTCAACTTTTTTTGATAATCGTTTTCTTAATTTTTTATAATCTTCTTTTATTATAAAATCATACAATCCACATTCAACAAAACTAACCCCAACTCCCGTCTCTCCAAAAAATTCTCTAACAAAATATTCGTTTAATTCCTGTTGAATGTTTTTTAATTTTTCTTTTATTTCACTATTATTAGGTGCTAATATTTCAAATTTTCCTGCTCCCTCGCTAATAATACTAAAAAAACTAAGTTCTAGTTTTTCTATAATATAAAAGGCTATTACCTTTGTTAAAATTTGAACAAAAGCCGATTTTCCTCTTAAGACTTTACTTGCACTTTTAGCCTCTATATCATTAAAAATAAAACTCTGAATACCAAAAAAATCTCCATTTATTAAAATAAACTCTTTTTTTTCTTCATATTTTCCCAATCTATAATAATTAATAATATTTTCTTTTTTATCATTATCTAATCCACTAATTGCAGCAGCAAAAATTGCTGTTGCTTTCAAATGGTCATATAATGGAACATTTGGTTTTATAGGAGTATTTGAATCTTTTTTGAATGCTATAGCACTTGGTATAAAAGTAGTATATTTTTTTAATAAATAATCAAGCGAAATCAAATCGGTTATTTGATTGCCGTCAGTATCTCTTAATTTTTTTAAATCTTTTTTAAAATCATCCCAAAGAGAAATATATTCATTTTCTTTTGCTTTCTCTTTTGCATAAAAAATATTTTCAACATCAAGTTTTGCTATTTTATATCTTTCATTTTCATCAAAAAGTCCAAAAAGTCTTTGTTCTTTAAAATTTTCTTTTTCTTCCAGCTCATTATATTTATTAAACCTTTCCCTCTCAAATCCACTTGCTAATCTATCGGCTGCTGCTACTATCCAAGAATTAATATCACTATTTTCATTAACTATATGGTGTTCATAGGCATATTGATGATAACCTTCTATATCATTAAAATAATCTTGCAATACCTGAGCTGTATAATTTGCATGCTTATATCCATAAATATTTTTATTAAAATCACCTCTCAATTTAAACTCCGCCCTCTGAGCAAACTTCCCAATATCATGCAAAAAAGCTGCTAATGCTATTTTATCTACATCTTTCATTGCATTCCTTTATTTTTATTAAAATAATATTAACAAAAAAATATCAAATTAGTGTCAGATTTTACAAATTTTCTAAAAAATTTAAAAATTTTTATAATTATAGAGATTTTTGAAGACAAAAAATGACGGGATAAAAAATAGTGTATTCGTAATTGGTTAATTTGTTATTAGTGTTAAGTGCATAGTGGGTAGTTTGAGTGTGTAGTGCTAAGTATTGAGTGTTTAGGATTGAGTAATGAGTATTAAACTAATTTTTTTTAATTTTCAATTTTCCCCGACCACCATACATCGATAATTCCTCTGACCCCGTAGTTAGCTCATTGACTGGTGGTCGCCTGTCCGATTTCCGTAAGGTGATCGGAGGTTCGCTTCGCTCATATTTTCAATTTTTCACTCGAAACTTGGAACTTGGCTACTTGGGTACTACAAAAAGTCCCCTTGAATCGGGCGAACAAGGCAAGCGTAGCTTAGAAAGCAAACTGCTTTGCTTTCGTGCCGAAGTGAGGACGGCTTTTATGTCGCTTGCGACAAAAGCCGGCTGGCACAAATTAGTTTTTTGTCTCTGCCATCTTGCGGTGCTCATTTTATTCGCACATCGGAGGCGTAAAGTTGTTTAAACATAACTTTCGCCGTGCAGAACGGCAAAAGATAAGCAGTTATCTTTTGCTTTTCGTTCCTCCCGTGCGAGCCTAAAAACGACAAGCAGTTGTCGTTTTTTTTAACAGCTCTCCTCCCCTTGAATCGGGTCATTGTTTGTAACTAACAATTTTTAAAGCTGATGGAAGTAAAGTGGGTCTCAATCCCCTTGAATCGGGTCATTGTTTGTAACACTTCACGGAGTTTATGTATAATAAATTATGTGATAGTCTCAATCCCCTTGAATCGGGTCATTGTTTGTAACGAAAACAGTTAGCTTAAAAAAATTTAAAGCCACTTTGTCTCAATCCCCTTGAATCGGGTCATTGTTTGTAACTATCTGAAACCTAAGGGCTCAGGTGGTAATGCTATGTCTCAATCCCCTTGAATCGGGTCATTGTTTGTAACGCAATTCAAGTAATAGATTCATAGAGGCCTCTTCGTCTCAATCCCCTTGAATCGGGTCATTGTTTGTAACGGACCTAACATCTTCCTAGAAGGCCACAGAGTTTGTCTCAATCCCCTTGAATCGGGTCATTGTTTGTAACGTTTATGATGGAATTAAAAGGAATAGGAGCAGTTATAGGTCTCAATCCCCTTGAATCGGGTCATTGTTTGTAACTTCTCTAGTCCTCTCTGCCGTAAAAGGCAGGGATGTCTCAATCCCCTTGAATCGGGTCATTGTTTGTAACGCTGCTTTAAAAAAACTTATTAACGAATTTTAATAAAGGGTCTCAATCCCCTTGAATCGGGTCATTGTTTGTAACTGCTAATTATTTTACTAATATGAAAAATGACTCAAATATTGTCTCAATCCCCTTGAATCGGGTCATTGTTTGTAACGGAACTGAACTTTATTTCAAAAAAGGCAGTAAATACAGTCTCAATCCCCTTGAATCGGGTCATTGTTTGTAACAGATAGTCTTCTATCATTATCTGATAGAAGACTATTAGGTCTCAATCCCCTTGAATCGGGTCATTGTTTGTAACACACACAAATTACTAAAGAGTTAAATGAAGTGCTATGTCTCAATCCCCTTGAATCGGGTCATTGTTTGTAACAAAAATAGTGGTAATGTTATCAATCCACCTTTGTCTCAATCCCCTTGAATCGGGTCATTGTTTGTAACAGATTAAAAATTTGGAAGCTAAGGCAACAGAATATGTCTCAATCCCCTTGAATCGGGTCATTGTTTGTAACTTAACTAATTTAATTCAAATTTGTGAACAATATTTTAGTCTCAATCCCCTTGAATCGGGTCATTGTTTGTAACATTGAAGTTGAAGGTATAGGTAAAGTGAAAGTTGCACAAGTCTCAATCCCCTTGAATCGGGTCATTGTTTGTAACGAAATTATGAGGTATATAATCATTTTCTCCTCTAAAGTCTCAATCCCCTTGAATCGGGTCATTGTTTGTAACAGAGGAGAGAGATGTGTTTGGTGATAAATATTCAATTGTCTCAATCCCCTTGAATCGGGTCATTGTTTGTAACATAGCAAATATTCAATAAGGCTTTATGAAATTCGTCTCAATCCCCTTGAATCGGGTCATTGTTTGTAACATAGCAAATATTCAATAAGGCTTTATGAAATTCGTCTCAATCCCCTTGAATCGGGTCATTGTTTGTAACTCCCAAGAGAGCTCGTACGAGACCTACACTTCGTCTCAATCCCCTTGAATCGGGTCATTGTTTGTAACCCAAAGGGGAGTGGAAGGTTGATTATGAAACAGGTCTCAATCCCCTTGAATCGGGTCATTGTTTGTAACGACAGCTATGAAGACTTCAAGGAAAAATACCTCTGAGTCTCAATCCCCTTGAATCGGGTCATTGTTTGTAACAAACATTAAATGAACTAAAAAGCGGAAAAGAGATAGCAGGTCTCAATCCCCTTGAATCGGGTCATTGTTTGTAACTTTAATAAATGCACTTGAAAAACTTATTGCAAAAGTCTCAATCCCCTTGAATCGGGTCATTGTTTGTAACCTCAGAGCTACATAGAGGCGGTAACGCGCCTCTATGTGTCTCAATCCCCTTGAATCGGGTCATTGTTTGTAACTAAAAAAAAAGGAGGTAAAATGAAAGAATTTCTAAGTCTCAATCCCCTTGAATCGGGTCATTGTTTGTAACAAAGAAGTTAGAAAAATATGTAGAAAATTAAAATTAAAGTCTCAATCCCCTTGAATCGGGTCATTGTTTGTAACAAAATTTTTTTAAAAGGAAAAAGGATGAGAAATGTTAGGGTGTCTCAATCCCCTTGAATCGGGTCATTGTTTGTAACTACTTTTACAACTCAAAACTGACTATTTTACAAAAGGTCTCAATCCCCTTGAATCGGGTCATTGTTTGTAACTGCTTAACCATACCACAAGCTGAAAGAGGTATGGCGTCTCAATCCCCTTGAATCGGGTCATTGTTTGTAACCTTAAAAAAGGTTAAGGTAGGCGAAAGAAACAATAGCCTGTCTCAATCCCCTTGAATCGGGTCATTGTTTGTAACAAAACTTTAAGTGTAACTATTCCAGCACTTGGAAGTTAGTCTCAATCCCCTTGAATCGGGTCATTGTTTGTAACTACTTATGGTTTTAATTATGGGGTTTGTTATTTACAGTCTCAATCCCCTTGAATCGGGTCATTGTTTGTAACGTAAAGTATTCAATCAAGCTGACCCAAGACTTGAAGGTCTCAATCCCCTTGAATCGGGTCATTGTTTGTAACGTAAAAAAAATATAAAATCGGGAGGGGGTATTCCCCGTCTCAATCCCCTTGAATCGGGTCATTGTTTGTAACAGCTAACTTTGCCTAAATTTTGGACTTTTTGGTTTTTTACAAACCTTAAAGTTAGCTTAAGGCACTAATTTTAAGAAAACTTTAAGGTTAAAAGCCCGAAATTTAGGGATTTTTATTTTTGAGAAATTCTTAAAGAAAACTTAAACAAAAAATTATCAAACATCTTTTAAAAAATTTTATCTAATCAAAAACATTTCGTCAAGCAAATCAGCTCTTCCTAGTGCTATTCCATAATCTACTATTTCGTAAATCCTTACATCATCTTCCTCAACTTCTATATACTCAACCATTTTTATGGCAAGTTCGCTCATTTCATCTTTATTCATTTGAACATAAAATACAGAGTATTCTATCCTCACACCAAATTTTGATAAAAATCTTCCAAATTTTGCCACCCTTTTTTGATTTTTTATATCATAAGATACTAAAAATTCAGACATTTACTTCTCCTACTATATAACCATTTTCATCTATCAAATAAACTTTTTTTGTTTTTGCTAAACGATACAAAAACCTAAGAGGCAACGAATTATGAATACTAATATAAAATTCTTTTATATACCTATAACTAATAATAATTTCTTCATCATCTAAGATTACAACATAATCTCTTTTGGGATAAAGTTTTGCGTATCTGTTTTTTACAATAACTCTTTTAGATGTGAAACCTCTTTTTGAATCGTCAGACTTTCTAAAAACTCTTTTATTGTTTTCCATAATTTCTTCCTTGTTTCATTTTTTAATCTATACTTTGTATCAAAATCACTCTTTTTGAGTATATTATTTTTAAATAATTCATACACAAATTTATCTATCTCACTCCTAAAAAGTTCTAATAAATCACTGCTAAGTGCATTATGGTCTCTGAAAGGTTCATGCAAATAACCAATTTGTGGTTCAAGTCCGTTTAATATTAGTTTATTTGTAATTTCATAATAGACAATGGTATATAAAAAACTCATCATTGCATTTACTACATCCTCAGGTGGTCTTTTGCTTCTATAACCTCTCACAAGTCTTTTATCAAACAAAGAAAAGTATTTTTTGAAATATTCTCTGGCAAACGCTCCCTCGATTCCTAATATTTCATCAATACTTAAAGCTTCATTTAAAACATCAAAATCAAACTCTATTTTTAAAAAGTTTCTTTTTATTTTTTCACTTATTATGTATTTTGAAATTTCTACTCTTTTATTCAATGCAAAAAACTGCTTTTTCTTGAGCTCTGCATTTTTTGGTGAAATTGGATGAATAAAGCTAAAGCCTTTATTAAAAATCAGAATAGATATGTTTTCTTTTGTTAGTTTAGTGATAGTTTTTGTGTCTATCTCTATATTCCCACTCAATATCAAAAAATCTACTTTCCTTAATGGATAGGACTTATCTAAAAAAATTATTCGTGAATTTTTAACTTCAATTTTTCCCTCTTTATCAATTATCAGTCTATTCATTCAAATCCCTTTAATTCTACATTCTCAATTAATGATTATATCTCCATTATCAAATTTCAACTCTTTAGCAACTCCAAGATAGATAAATTTCCTCACCTTTACTATATGAACCCTGTCTTCACTTAAGTCAATTTTTGCTGAGAGTTTTCTTGCAAGTTCGTAAACTTCTTTTTTATCCAAAAGTGCTTCAACAGCACTCTTTTGACCTCCAAAAGCATAAGAATATGCTATTTTTCTGACTCTATATCTTCTTTTGTTGTCAATAACATCATAAGCTATAAGATACATACTAAACCTTTTTGACAACTATAACAAAACAAAAAGACAAAAAATGACGGGATAGAAATTGGTATATTAGTGTATTGGTGTATTGGTTAATTTGTTAAATGCTATTAGAGCAAGCTTAAAGAATTTTTCTAACAATTTCAGTCAATTTTTGTTGAAGGAAAGCTGGAGTTATTATTTTCATATGCGGTAGCCATCTTTTAGCAAGGAGTATTATCTCTTCATCACTTGTTACAAAATACCTAATCCTAAGTAAGTTTTCATCCTCATTTAAAATTGTTTGAGATGGCAAAAATTTTTTTACTTTAAAAAATCTTTTTGCTTCTTTATCAACCTCAACTATCACTTCTTTTTGTGTAATACCAAACCTGCTAAAAAGAGATTGAAAATTAAATATAAACTCTTTTACTTCTTTTTTAGGTTTAAATTCTTTTTTTGTTTCGATTATATTTTTTATAAAATTAATCCTCAAAAACTTAAATCCGTTATTGATATTATCATTGCTCACACCAGCTACATACCAATTTCCATCGGCAAATACAATCTTGTAAGGTTTAAATTCTTCAAAAAAATATCTTTTGTCTGATTCATATTCAATGGCTAATACTTTATGATATTTTATAGAGCTTTTTAATTTTTTAAGAAATTCATTTTTAGTATTCATCAAATCTTCAACAGGTGATTCTTTTAGATAAAACACCTTATCTCTTGCTATCTTTTTTAAGAGTCTCTCATCAATATTTAAAAACTTCAAAAATTTAGGATTAAGTGCTGCTACAATGTTTGCAAATTTTTCAAAATCTTCAAGTTCTTCTTTTTTTATAAGTCTGTTATTTATCTCATCAAACTGAGGAACTTGATAGCAACCTTTTTTAATTCTTTTTATCTCAATATCATAAAATTCTCTTATCTCTTCTAAATATCTCTGAAGTGTTCTTTCGCTGATGTTTTTGCTATTAGCCCACTTTTTGATACATATTATCTTGCCTTTTCTTAAATCCTCTAGCAATTCTAATAATCTTTTGCTCTTCATTCAAATCTCCTTCATTCTATATGCTCAATCTTCACTAAGCACATATATCGGTATTAGAGGTATTAGAGGTATTATAACCTCTAATACCTCTAATACTTTTACTAACCTCTACTAACCTCTACAATCTTCCCAAGTCCAAAAGTAGTCTGTTTTCCAACTCCAATAAGTTCTCCAAGTTTTAACAACTTATAAGAATCACTGTCAATATAATCAAATTCAATCTCCCCCATAAGCCCTCCAAAATTCATTGCACTTTTTTGACGGTTTGAAAATCTCTTTAGCTCAACAAAAGTAAAACGGCTCATTTTTATTTTATATTCAGGCTTGAACTTTAGTTTACTAAGAGGTTTGTTTTGAAGTTTTTCTCTTCTATGATGAATTGAGCGGAGAATTGTTTCTAATTTAACTTCATCTCTTACATATCTGTTGTTTTCTTTTATCCTAAGAGGTGTTTTTAAAACTATTTTGCATTGGTTTTTTAATTCTTCTATAGTAAACTCTTTTTCTTTGTTTTCTAAACTAAAAAACTCCCCATCCTTATACACCAATTCATCATTTAGATGGATAATAAATTTTGGTTTTAGTCTATTTTTTGTAACTCCTATATCATTAAAAGCTTTATGAAGAGCACTTATAACATAAGGAGCTTTCAATGCATACTCTTCAAACAAAAACAAATCAAAATCCACTTTTGAATCTAAATCAATATTTAATCTATATTTTGGATTGTCTCTTTCAAAAAAATCATAAAAAAGACAATCATCACTTGCAAAACATCCTTTACATTCCCCACTCGGATTAATACATACAACCCTTTTGAGTCCTACTCCAAATGCACCTCTAACGGTTGACCCTATAAATCTATACGGTAATATTAAATCTGTTTTTAGTGTAATTTTGGAATATTTCATAATATGTCCTTGTTTATTGGTTATTTGTTTTCTATCATCGCAACATCTACTAAATCTTTTGAAATCTCTTTTTTAGGTTTAATACCGGATTTTTGTTTTAGTAATTCGATTTGTCTTATTACATTGCCCCTGCCGCTTGTAAGTTTATTTTTAGCATTTTCATATGTTTTTTGGGCACTCTCAAGACTTTTACCAATCTTTTCAAAATCTTCAGCAAAACCTCTTACTTTATCATATAAATTCTCAGCCGTTTTTACAACTTCTTCGATATTTTTCGCTTGTCTCTCAAATCTCCAACTACTCTCAATCGCTCTTAATGAAACTAAAAGAGTAGTAGGAGACACTAATACCACTCTTTTTTTGAAAGCATACTCAAAAAGCGAAGAATCATTTTCAAGTGCTAAAAGAAGTGCATTTTCAATTGGTACAAACATAAAAATAAAATCAAGAGAATGTACACCTTTTAGGTTTTCATATTTTTTGTCTGCTAAATTATCAATATGATTTTTTAGAGCCTGAATATGTGCTTTTATGTATGTTTTATCTTCGGTATTTATATATTCTTGATATGCATTAAGAGATGTTTTTGCGTCTATTATTACATCTCTATCATTTGGCAAATGAACTATAACATCAGGGCGGTATCTTTTATTACTTTCATCATTTAGACTAACTTCTCTTTCATACTCTATACCTTTTCTTAGTCCACTTAGTTCTAATACCCTCTCAAGTACCAGTTCTCCCCAATTACCTTGAGTTTTTTTCTCTCCTTTAAGCGCTTTTGCTAGATTTTCTGCATCGGTCGAGAGTTTGTGACTCAGGTCTTTTAGATTTTTTAACTCATTCTCAAGAGCACTAATCTTACTTGCCTCTTCTTTGCTTAAAAATTCTATTCTTTCTCTAAATTCCTTCATTTGATGCTGCAAAGGATTTAGGATTTGTGAAAGTGTAGTTTGAGACGCTTTAGTCATTTTCTCATTTGTTTGTTCAAGTATTTCATTTGCTAAGTTTTTAAAACTTTCTTTAAGTTTTTCTTCACTTTTTTTGATAAACTCTATTTTTTCTTCGTATGCTTTTTGACTTTCTTCAAGATAAGTTTGAAGTTTTTTGTTTTCTGTTTTTAAAGCAGTATTAACTTCTCTTAAATTCTCTAATTCCTCTATTGTTTTTTTAAGTTCTTCTTCTTTTTGAGATAAATTTTTTCTAGTTTCGTCTATTAAAGTTGATAATCTTTTAATCTCTTCCCTGTTTTCAATAAACTCTTTTTGGACATTTTCATATTTCACTTTTATCTCTTCTAAATCATTAACCTTTTGTGCTAGTTCGCTTTTTTGAACTTCTAAAAGTTTTTGTTCGTTTAAAAGTATCTCGTATTTTTCTTTTAAAACACTGAATTCCTGCAAATCTTTTTCATTGTTTTTGATTTTTTCTTCTAAAATTGCATTTTGCGTCATTTGATATTGAAGTTTTGAGTTTGTTTCATTTAATAACTCATCTTTTTTTTCATTTTCTTTAGTTAATTTATCATTTTTCTTTTTCATTACAACCAAGAAAACTATCAAAAACACTACTATTGCTGCTAATACTCCGTTAGTTATATATAAACTTTGCATATTCATAAAAGCTCCTTAGATTAGTTTTTCATATTGTCTCAAAAGTTTGCGACGATTTTTGACGTCTGGCAAAGACTTTTCTACTAAGTTCCAAAAATCAAGTGAATGATTTTTATACTTTATATGAGCCAACTCGTGTACTACAACATATTCAATTAATTCTTGAGGGAGTTTAGCCAAATAGTAATTAAAACTTAGATTATTTTTCACACTACAGCTGCCCCATCTTGTTTTGTTAAAACGAAAACCTACTTTATTAGGATATAAATTCATTTTTTTTGAATATTTATCCACAAAAGATAGAACAATCTCAGGCAGTTTCTCTTTATAAATCTCTTTTTCATCAATTCCATTTTTTTCATACTTTTCACCAAAAAGATAAAAATATTTATTATTAGAAATTTTATGAATTATAACATTAGCATTTTTTAAAATAAACTCTTCAATAAATGACTTTGGCACAAATTTATTACACCTAACCTCTACAAAATCGTCTTTGATTTGTAAATAGAGATGTTTTATTGGTTTTCTTATGATTTTGTATTTTATTGATTCTCTTTCAATTCTCAATTCTCCATTCATTTTTTCATATACTCAACAATCTTTCCATGAAATCTTGCAAAACATAAATTCAAATCATTTTTATAATATTCAGCCAATTTGTCCCAGTTTTCTTCAATTCCTCTCTCGCACCATTCTCTCATTTCATCATAACTTTCAAATTCATATCCATTTCTTTTAAGAAGTCTTTTTGTATAACTATCAACTACCATAATATCTCTAAAACAAGCATAACACAAAATACTATCTGCTGTTTCAAACCCTATTCCTTTTTGACTTAATAACCACTCACGACTTACATTATCTATAAACACCTCAAAACTTCCAAAATCTCTTAAAATATTTCTACTAAGTGCAATCAATCTTTTTGCCTTTTGATTGTAAAACCCTGCAGGTCTTATAAATTCAGCCAAAAAAGAAAACTCACAAGAGGCAATATCCTCTACTTTCCATTTTCCATTTTTAATTTTCCATTTGTTTAAAGCTCTTTCAACATTATCCCACTTTGTATTTTGTGTAAGCAAAGCTCCAACAACCACCTCAAATGTCCCAGCATTTGGCCACCAATATTTTGGGCAGTTTTCAAGCAAATTTTTTTCTCTTAATTCCATCAAAAGCTCATACGAATTGCTAAATTCCATTGTTGTCCTTTAGTGTATTGGTTATTGGTATATTGGTATATTTGTATATTTGTTACCAATCAACTAATAACAAATATACCAATTAACTCTTCTCTACTTTTTGTGTTTTTATAATCTCATCATCTTTTATCTTCAGTTTAAATGCTCTTTTTGTTACTTTACCTTCAGTTTCAATAATAAGACACTGCATTATGCTATTACACTTATCTGGTACATCAAAATTTTGCTTCAAACCTGTTAGTATCTGTTTTATAGGGTCTTCTTCTTTCATTCCAATTACATTATTACAACATCCTGTAATTCCAATATCAGTTAAATAGCAAGTTCCATTTTGTATTTCTAAATCATCAGTACCGATATGAGTATGAGTACCTACAATTGCTCCTACTTTTCCTTTTAACATATGAAAAAGTATCCTCTTCTCAGCTGTGGCTTCAGCGTGAAAGTCAATAAAAATAAATTTATCCGTATTTAAATTATTTATAAATTCACTAAGTTCAATAAAAGGATTTTTCCCATAAGGCATCCCATAAACTCCCATAGCACTAATAACTATAATATTTTCATCCTCAAAATACCAATCGCCTGGTGCTTCAAAGTAATTTAGAGGTCTTAGAATCTTTTTTTCCTCTAAAAGAGCTATTGCTTCTTGTTTTTTATCAAAAGTATGATTACCTCCGGTAAAAACATCTACTCCAGCATTTTTCATCTCTTTGTATGTTTTACTAGTTACTCCAAACCCATGAGCTAAATTTTCATAATTTGCTATTACATAGTCAATGTTATATTCTTGTTTTAATCTAGGTAGATAAGTTTTTACAAGCTTTCTTCCAGGCTTTCCTACTATGTCCCCTATAAAAAGTAAGTTCATAAAAATCCTTTGGTATAATTCTTTTATGAGAAATGCTTTAGTTATTATCTTAATTATTTCAAAATTATTGTTTAGTAATGATGAAAATCAATCAATAATAAAAAACATCACCCTATATCAAAAAATAAAAGAAAATAATAACTCCAAAATAATTACTTTAAAAAGGGTAATTTTTAATAGATTCAACAGCTTAATGCCTTCATACCTTCAAATAGAACCAAAAGAAAACTTTTTAGACCTAAAACTAATTTATGATCCATTAAAAAACAAAACTTCTACTCAATCTAAAATAAATGTAATTTTACCATCATTTGAGAGGTCGGTACAAAAAATAAACCAATCTACAAAAAAAACAACTAAAAAAACTTATAGCTTTAAAATAACACCATTTTTTACTATGTACAAATCTTCTTTTACATTAGTAATTAAACCATCTTTTACATATAAGGTCTCTATAGAAAAACTATCATTTCTTACTAATTCTTTTGCATTTGATGAAACAATATACTTTTATACTTTTCAAAAAGAATACAAAGAAATTTCTATTATTTATTTGAATAAAATAATAAAAATAAAAAACTTAACGTTTAAAGCCTCAAAAACAACTTATTCAGAAAACCCTACAAAAATGTATTATGATTTTGGATTTTATTATTATGATAAAAACAACAAAAACATCAAAGTTTATGGATTATGGGCAGGTGGTGAAAGTAGAGAATACCCATTTTTACAAAGTTATAAACTTTTTTTTACTTTTAGACAAAAATTATTTAACAAAAATTACCTTTTTATTGAATTAACTCCATATTTTTTAGCTCATAAAGATTGGCATTATACTCCTAAATTTTTTATTACTACTACATTAAACTTTAAATTTTAGTAAAATTTCAATAAAAAGGCTTTGTATGATAAAAGCATTAAGAGGTATGAAAGATATATTAGATAAAAGATTTTTAAAAATTTTTGATACAGCAAGAGAGGTTGCTGAAACTTACGGATATGAATATATAGAAACTCCAATATTAGAAGAAACTGCTCTATTTAAAAGAAGTGTTGGTGAAAGTAGTGATATAGTAAATAAAGAGATGTATCAGTTTACAGACAAAGGTGGAAATGACGTAGTCTTAAGACCTGAGGGAACAGCTGGAGTTGTTAGGAGTTTTATCGAGCATAAGTTTGATAGACAAGGCACTCCAAAAAGATTTTGGTATTTTGGTCCTATGTTTAGATATGAAAGACCTCAAAAAGGAAGACTTAGAGAGTTTCATCAATTTGGGATTGAAAGTTTTGGAGAAGCAAGCGTATATGAAGATATAAATGTAATATCAATAGCGGCAGATATATTTAAAGCTCTTAATATTGAATATACTCTAAAAATAAATTCACTTGGATGCAATATATGTATGCCAAAATATAAAGAAAAGCTAGTAGATTTTCTAAATATACACAAAAATGAATTATGTGAAGACTGTCAAAGAAGAATTACCCAAAATCCAATCCGCACACTTGATTGCAAAAATAAAAACTGTCAAGCAATTTTAAAAGATGCACCTAAAATTACAGATAACCTATGTGAAAGTTGTCAAGTAGATTTTGAAAAACTAAAAAAAGGACTTGATAATTTAGAAATAAAATATGAAGTTGATAAACATTTAGTTAGAGGGCTTGATTATTATACAAAAACCACATTTGAATTTGTTTCAAATAAAATAGGAGCTCAAAGTGCAATAGCAGGTGGTGGAAGATATGACAAGTTAGTTGAATTTCTTGGAGGAAAACCTACTCCTGGAGTGGGGTTTGCTATAGGAGTTGAGAGAATTATAGATTTAGTAAGTGTTGATGATGTTAGAGTTGGCATATATATGGGTGCAATGATAGAAGAAGCAATTCCTTTTATTCAAAAAGAAGCTAGCAAACTAAGACAAAATGAAAAAGTATTTGTTGAAACTAAAGTAAAATCACTAAAAGCACACCTTAAAGCCGCTGATAAAGGAAATTACAAAAAAGCTCTAGTCGTTGGAGTTGATGAGCTTAAAAACGGAGAGTTTTTTGAAAAAGAACTTTAAAAAATTAAAATAATAATTAAAAATAAAGGTATAAAATGAATTATGGAATTGATATTTGGGGAGCAAATAATTTTTTTATAGAAAATGGTAAGCTAAAAATAAATTTTGGAAATCAGCCGGCACTTATAGATATAGTAAAAGAAATTGAAGAGAGAGGTTTTCAAGGACCGATTCTAATTAGGTTTCCCCATTTAATTAGAAAACAGATAAATTCTCTTTATAATTCATTTAAAAAAGCTATAAGAGAGTTTAAGTATGAAGGTAAATTTAAAGCTGTATTCCCTTTAAAAGTAAATCAATTTCCTACATTCTTAAAGCCTTTAATAAAAATAGCAAAAAAGTATAACTATGGACTTGAAGCTGGTAGCAAGGCTGAACTTATTTTAGCAATGGCTTATAACAATAAAAAAGCGCCTATTACTATTAATGGTTTTAAAGACAAAGATATGATAAGACTTGCATTTATTGCAGGTTTTATGGGATATGATGTAACTATTACTATTGAAGGGCTTAATGAGTTAGAATCTATTATAGAAGTAAGCAAAGAATATGACTCTATCCCTATTAATATTGGAATAAGAATCCGTCTTCATACAAGTGGTATAGGTATTTGGGCAAAAAGTGGTGGAATTGAATCAAAATTTGGTCTAAGTTCTACTGAAATTATTGAAGCGGTGGATAGACTCAAAAAAGAAAATATGCTAGGCTTTCTTAAAATGATACATTTTCATATAGGAAGTCAAATTAATGACATATCACCACTTAAAAAAGCAATTAGAGAATCAGGAAATATATATGCGGATCTGAGAAACTTAGGAGCTAAAAATTTAAGTGCGATTAATATTGGTGGCGGTCTTGCTATTGAATATTCTCAATGGGAAAATTATAGAGACAAAAACTACTCAATTGAAGAATTTAGCAATGATGTCGTATATTTATTAAAAGAAATTTCAAACAAAAAGAAAGTTCCAATGCCTGATATTTTCACTGAGAGTGGGCGTTTTATCGCTTCTCCATCAACAGTACTTGTTGCTCCTGTAATTGAACTGTTTTCACAAGAATATACAGAAAAAGCCCTCAAACTCAAAGAAAAAAACCCTGATTTGGTAGAAGAGTTAGTAGACTTACACAAAAGTATTAATGAAAATAACTACATAGAGTATTTTCACGATGCACTTGATCATTTTGAAAGCTTACTTACCCTGTTTGACCTTGGTTTTATTGACCTGATAGATAGAAGTAATAGTGAAATTTTAGTAAACTTAATAATAAAAAAAGCTATTACTTTTGCTACTCTTAAAGGTTTTAAAAATAAAGATTTAAGAGCTATAAACGAAAAAATTCAAGAAAAATATTTAGCTAACTTTTCAATTTTTCAAAGTTTACCTGATTTTTGGGGATTAGGTCAAAGATTTCCTATAATGCCTCTTACAAAACTAAATATTACCCCAAATAGAAGTGCAACAATTTGGGATATAACCTGCGATAGCGATGGTGAAATTTCATTTAGCAAAGAATATCCTCTTTATCTTCACGATGTAGATTTAGAAAAAGAAGACTATTATCTTGGATTTTTCTTAGTTGGAGCTTATCAGGAAATTCTTGGTATGAAGCACAATCTATTTAGTTATACAAATGAAGTTATAGTAAACTTTGATAGTGAAGGCAATTACGAAATAGAATTTTTAGAACCGACTCAAAAAATAAGAGAAATTCTAATAGATTTAGATTATGATATTGATGAAATTGAAAGATTACTTAAAACAAACATTGAAAATGCTATAGAAGATGAAGAAAATAGAAAAGAAATATTAGGAGAACTTTTCTTACTTCTTAATGATATGGTCTATTTAAAAAACGATTAATCCCTACTTGGGACTATTTCTTCTCTTTTTATAAGGTTATCTACCTTTAATATAGTAATAATTCTACCATCGTTTAGTCTTCCAACTCCCTCAATTATATCATCTTCATTTTGATAAGTATCAGGTGGAGGTAAAATATCCTTTTTTGGAATTCTAATTGCAGATGTAAGCCTATCAATTACACATGCTACATCTTCTCCTTTTATTTTCATAACAATAAAACGTGTATTCTCATCTATATCATCACTTGCTGCGTTAAATTTTTTTCTTAAATCAATTAAAGGCAACACATTACCTCTTAAGTTAAATACTCCTAAAACATAATCAGGTACAAAAGGTACTCTTGTCCATTCTATTGGTTTTATGATTTCTTGAATTGAAAGAATTGGTACTGCAAACTCTTCCTCTCCTACTACAAATCCTACTAATTGAACAACTTCTTCTCTATTTTTGTTTTCTGGTTCCATTAAAGATTTTTGTTGTTCTTTTTGTTGTTTTACAATATCACCTAGTCCCATTTTTTATCCTTATAATTTTAAATTTCTTCTTACAACATTTTGTAAATATTCCTGAGTATAAGGTTTTGTAATATATTCATTCATCCCTACTTCAACACCTCTTACTCTATCAGCTTTAGTAGTCCTACTTGTTACTGCTATAAGTGGTAAATTTCTATATTTATTGTATTTTCTAATCTCTTGAGCTAATGTATATCCATCCATTCTTGGCATTTCAATATCAATAAGCATAGCATCGATATCATTTTGTTTTAGCATGTTAAGAGCTTCCACTCCATCTTTTGCTTCCATTATAGTAACCCCTAAAGGCTCAATAGCTTGTCTCATAATTTTTCTATCCATCGCACTATCATCAACAATCAATACAATATAATCCTCTGGTTTTTCTTTTCTCTTTTTAGCTTCTTTTAATGAATCTGTTACTAGCTTTTTATTGTGTGTCTCTTTTGCTAGTTTCATTAAACTTGCTACATCTACAATTAATGTAACTCTACCATCACCTCTAATAGTAGCCCCGGCAATACCAGGAAGACCTTTTAAAAACTCTCCTAAAGATTTAATAACTATCTCTTCTTGACCTATAAACCTATCTACAATAAGTCCTACTTTAGTAGCACCAAGCCCTAAAATTACTACATAAAGATACTTTTCTGGTTCAAGTATTTTTTCAATTTCAAAAATATCTGCCATATTAACAAGAGGTAAAACTTCATCTCTAAGTTTAAGAACACTTTTTCCTTCAATTGTATAAATATCTTCTTCTACAATTCTAACTGTCTCAATAACATTTGATAAAGGTACTGCAAATAAATCTTCTTGAGAAGCAACAAGTAATGCTTGAATAATAGCAAGAGTTAAAGGAATTTTAAGTTTAATTGTAGTTCCTTTTCCTGGAATCGAATCAATTTCAATAATACCATTTAACTTTTCTATATTAGTCTTTACTACATCCATTCCAACACCACGACCTGAAACATTTGTAACTTTTTCTGCCGTAGAAAAGCCTGGCTTAAATACAAGCATAAAAGATTCTTTATCACTCATATTTTCAGCTTCTTGAGGTGTAATGATACCTTTTTCGACTGCTTTTTGTTTAAGTTTTTCTGGGTCCATTCCCTTACCGTCATCTTTTATTTCAATTACAATCATATTTCCTTCATTATATGCTTTTAGCCAAATCGTACCTTCTTCTGGTTTTCCTTTTTTCACTCTATCTTCAGGTGATTCAATTCCATGGTCAACCGCATTTCTAATCATATGTACAAGTGGGTCACCAATCTCTTCGATAATAGATTTATCAAGTTCAGTGTCTTCACCCTCAATTATTAATTTTACTTTCTTACCAAGTTCTCTTGCAAGGTCTCTTACAAGTCTAGGGAATTTATTGAATACTTTTCCAATAGGAAGCATTCTAGTTTTCATTACAGCAATTTGTAAATCAGTTGTTACAATCGAAATGCTTGATACTACTTGATTAAGTTCTTCTAAGAATTTCTCACCCTCATATCTTTCTTCTACATCATTATATATTTTAATAAGCCTATTTTTTGCAAGTACAAGTTCCCCTATTAAATTCATAAGTTGATCTAATCTTTTTACATCAACTCTTATTGTTTGTTCTTTAACACTTGCAATCTGTTTTTTCATATCTTTTTTAGCTTGTTGAATATCTTTATTAGCTGCAGTTGCTACTTCTTTTTTCTCTTCTTTTTGAGGTAGATTCTCTCCTTCTTTTTCTTCTTTACTTTCTTTTTCTTCCTCGCTTTCTTTTCCTTTTTGGTCTTCTTTTTCTTCATCCTCTTTAGGCTCTTTATCTTCTTCAACATCACTTTTATTTACTTCTTCTACAAGTTTTTCAAGTATTGCATCAAGTTCTTCTGGCGGAAGAGAGTCTAAATCAATTTCATCAATATTCTCAATAGAAATTTCTTCTAAATTTAAACTTTCTTTCTTTTCTTCTTTCTTAGACTCTCCACCGTCAAAAGTACCATTTACTATCGCATCAAGTTTTTTAACAATTGGTTCTATATCAATATCCGGTGCTTCATCAGTTTTATAGTCTCTTATATATTCTAAAATAGCTTTCATAGCATCAATTGATTCTAATATTACATCCATTATTTCAGGAGTAATTTTTAATTCACCCTTTCTTGCTTTATCAAGAACAGCTTCCATATGATGAGTTAAGTGTGTTAATTTATCAAAATTTAAAAAACTACCACTTCCTTTAATAGTATGCGCTACACGGAAAATTTTATTAAGAAGGTCTAAATCATCAGGATTATTTTCAAGCTCAATCAAATCATTATCCATTTCCTCAATCATTTCAAATGCTTCAACTAAGAAGTCATCTAATAATTCCATTAAATCATCCATCTTTTATCCTTCTTTATTATGATTTTTCAAAACTTCTGCAATTTTTCTATAAAACTTATCAGGATTAAACTTAACAAGGTATCCTTCTGCTCCAACTTCTTTTCCTCTAACATCACTAAACGCATCTGAAATAGATGAAGAGAATATTAAAGGTATATTTTTAAATCTTTTATCTGCATGGATTCTTGCCGCCATATGATATCCATCCATTTTTGGCATCTCAATATCACTAAGTATAAGTTTTAGTTTATTTTCAAGGTTTTCACCATAAAGAGCGGATAATTCCTCAAGTTTTTGTAAACCTTCTTCTCCATTTGTAGCTTCAATTACTTCAAATCCCATTCTTTCAAGTGCTTCTTTTTCTATTCTTCTAGCTGTTGGAGAGTCATCCACTAGAAGCACAATACCACTAAATTTTTCAAGTCTATCTTCATCAATCTCAAGATTTGATTCAAAAAATCCCATCTCTTCTACTATACTTTCTAAATCAAGAATTAAAAGAATTTCACCATTTTCTATTCTTGTGATTCCAGTAACTTTACCTTTATCAAGTTTTCCATGACTTGTATTAAAGTTCGCTGGTTCTATATCAGACCAAGAAATTCTTCTAATTCTTTTAGCATCATGTACTATAAAACCTATAAGTATATTATTAAACTCTGTAATAATTACTCTTTTTTTAATAGGAGCTTCTTTTTCACTTGGTACATTAATTTTCATCCATTTAGCTAAATCAACAACAGGCACTACCATGCCTCTTAAATCAAAAATTCCTTCAACATAATCTTCACTTCCTGGAAGTTCTGTAAGTTCGGGCATTTTGATAATTTCTCTAACTTTAGCTACATTAATTCCATATATTCCCTCATATATAGTCCCATTAGGCTCTTTTTTATATAATCTAAAATCTACAAGCTCAAGCTCGTTTGAACCTACTTTTAAAGTTTTATCTTCTAGCGTCATAGGTTTTATCCTTTAAAGAGTTATTTTTATATACTGCATAGCTTTTATTGCACACAAAAGCCCCTAAATTATAGTATTTTTTATCACCAAAATCAAAATTTATATGTTGATGATAATGCCCTTCAATTATTATCTTATATTTTATATCGGCAGTTTTAGAAAATACTTTCTCTTTAAAATAAGAAATTTTGTTACATTTTATAATTTTTTTCAAAATTTTTCTAAATAACCAATTATTTACAAAGTTAAAAGTCAATAAATTTAATATTTGATTGATAAAACTGTTTCTAATCACTTTAACATAAATTTTATAAAAAAAGTCCTTATCAGTTAAATCACCATGAGTTAAAAAAATAGACTTTTTTTCATCAACAAACGCATCAGCTATTTTTACATTTGTAAAAATACTCTCAATATTAAAATCATGATTACCAGGTGTATAAAAAACTTCTGTTTTTTGAGAAAGAGTATCTATAAGTTCTATTGCATCTTTATTATAGTTAATTAAAAAGTCAAAAGGCAAAAGAAGATGAAATATATCTCCAAGAAAAAAAACTTGAGGAGGAGGGTTTTTACTCCATTCTTTTAAAAGTTCTAAAAAAAGAGTATCTCCTTTTTTATAATGCACATCAGCAATTATAACAGCATTTTCCTTTAATTCTATATTCTCTATTCTCAATTCCAAATTCTCCAATTTAAAGTGTTAAAGGTTAGTAGAGGTTAGTATAGGTATTAGGAGTATTAGAGATTTTGGAGGTGTTGGGGATATAACCTCTACTAACCTCTACTAACCTCTACTAACCTCTACTAACCTCTACTAACCTCTACTAACCTCTACTAACCTCTACAACCCCTACAACCTTTACTAACCCCTACTAACCTTTTACGGAACATATGCTATTTTAGGAAGTCCTAGCCCTTCATCAAACCCGAACATCAAATTAGCATTTGCAACTGCTTGAGACGATGCGCCTCTTAATAAATTATCAATTACACTATTAATAAAAAGCATATTCTCATTTTTCATAGCAAAAATATCACAAAAGTGAGTACCAGCTACTTGCTTAATTTCAACTGGTTTATCAAAAATTCTTATAAACTCTTCATTTTTGTATTTTTCTTTTAATATTTCAATTGGATCAATATCACTCTTTAATTTTGCGTAAATACTAATTTGCATACCTCTTGTAATTGGAAGAAGCTGAGGAACAAATGTTACATTTAATCCAGTTTTTTCTTTTATTTCAATTGAGTGGCGATGTTTAATTGGATTATAAGCAAAAAAGTTTTCATTATCTTTTACAAAATGAGTTGTAGCACTTAATTTTTTTCCAGCACCACTTACTCCACTTTTTGCATCAACAAAAACACCATCTTCAATAAACTCAATGAATGGATACAATGCTAAAATAGTAGCAGTAGGATAACATCCAGGATTTGCAATTAAGCTCTTATTTTTTATATATTCTCTAAAAATCTCAGGTAGTCCATAAGCTGAATTTTCTAGATTAACAGGATCTATATGAGGGCAATAATAGTCTTCATAATTTTTTTGTTTTAGCCTATAATCTGCCGAAAAGTCAACTATTTTTGTTTTACCATAAAGATCCTTTACTAAAGACATTGCAGTTTTATGAGGAACTGCAAGAAATACTAAATCAAACTCTTTTAATTTATCAATATCAGTCTTTTTAATTTCAGCTTCAAACACTCCTTTGAGTGATGGATAAATATCTTCTATCCTTTCACCTCCCTCACTTCCAAAAAGTCCTTCGATATTAAAATAGGGATGGTTAATGAGTATTTTTATAAGTTCAAGCCCTGTATATCCGCTAGCTCCTACAATTGCCGTTTTTATCTTTTTCATTCTCCACTCTCCATTTTCAAATTTCTACTTTTAACTTTATATCCGACCACCAAACATTGGTAAAAGTTAGTAGGGGTTAGTAGAAGTATTAGAGGTTAGTAGAAATTGTATAGGTTGTAGAGGTTATAATACCTATAATACCTCCAATAACTTTAATACCTCTAATACCCCTAATACCTAGTGTCGGGTTCGCTTAGCTCACTTTTCATTTTTCACTTTCCACTTGGAACTTGGAACCCGGAACTTGGAACTTAATTACACTCCCGTGCTTCCAAAACCTCCAGCACCCCTTTTTGTATCACTTAAACTATCTACTTCTATAATTTCAGCTTGGATAATCGGCGAAATTATAGCTTGAGCAATTCTATCACTTTTTTTTATTTCAAATTTTTCATTTCCAAGATTTATTAATAAAACTTTTATTTCACCCCTATAATCACTATCAATAGTACCTGGTGAATTTAAAACAGTTATTCCATGTTTAAAAGCAAGGCCGCTGCGAGGGCGAATTTGAACTTCATACCCTTTTTCAATTTCAAAAGCAAGTCCTGTGCCTATAAGTTTTCTCTCCCCTGGCTTTATGACAACATCTTCAATTGAATGCAAATCAAACCCAGCTGCCTCTTCACTCTGATATGCTGGAATTTTAGCTTCTTCATTTAACTTCTTAATCTTTAAAACCATTATTATCCTTCACTTTTCATTTTAAACTTTTGAATCTTTTAAGTAAAGCAGATATCTTCAAAACATATATTATCAATCTCATATACTTTAACACCTCCAGGTAAGTTTACCTCAACTTCATCTCCAACTTCTTTTCCAATTAGTGCTTTTGCAAGAGGAGAATGATAAGATATTAGTCCTTTTTCAGGGTCTGCTTCAGGAGCCCCTACAATTGTATATTTAACCTCTTCATCTGTATCAACATCAATTAAATATACTGTACTACCAAATGCTACACGATCATGTGCATGAGCTTTAGGATCTATTACTACTGCTCTAGATAAAATATCGCTAAGTTCTGCTATTCTTCTTTCAATATGAGCTTGTTTTTCTTTTGCCGCATGATATTCTGCATTTTCTTTCAAATCTCCAAGTTCTCTTGCAGAATCTATCTCTTTTGCAACTTCAGGTCTTGCTACTGTTTTTAAATAATCAAGTTCTTTACTTAGTTTTTCATATCCATATTTAGTCATTGGTTCTTTCATAACTCTCCTTTTAACAAATTTAGCATATTTTTTGCACTACCATATTTTAATATCTTCCTAAGTTTTTGTGATTTTTCTTGAAATTCTTCTAAACTGCTTTGTTTATAATCATTAATAAGTTCATTAATATCAAATTTTTGCAAATACTCTTTATGAAATTCGCTTAAATTCTCTCTTTCAAAAATAACATTTGCAAGCCCTACATAATTTAATTTAACTAAACTTTTTGCTATTAAATATTCAAAATGCCTTGCTTTATACATTAAAACAAAAGGCGTTCCTATTATTGCGGCCTCAAGAGTAGCAGTACCACTACATATATATGCAAAATCGCTTTTTAATAAAGCTTCGTGGGTATTGAAAATTATATCAAATTCTTTTACATCTCCATATATGTTTTTTATTCTTTTTTTATAAATTTCAGGCACAACAAGCAAAGGTTTTTTATCTATTTTTTTTGCTAATTCCTTAAAAACTGGCATCAAAGATTTAATTTCACTAACCCTACTTCCTGGCAAAAAAGCAACATTTCCATAAGTTTTATTATCTCGAAACTCATTAATTTCATCAAGTAATGGATTTCCAACATAAATTCCATCTCTCCAAAACTCTTTTTCAAATGGAAAAATATAAGCTTTTTTATCTATATATTTATTAACTTCTTTTATTCTGCCTTTTTTCCAAGCCCATACTTTTGGCAAAATATAATAAATGATTTTAATATCAGGATTTAGCTTTTTTATCTTTTTTGCAAGTCTAAGATTAAATGATGGAGCATCTATTAAAAGAACTTTATCAGCATATTTTGACATTTCGACTAATTTTTCAATAGTTTTCTTAGCTAAATTAATTTTTGGCAAGACATCAAAAAAACCCATTACATTAAATTCATTGCTGTCAATTACAGGCTCACCAAGCGATTTATCAAACACTCCTATAATATCTACTTGAAAATTGGAACCCGGAACTTGGAACTTATTAAGTTCATTTAAAATAAATTTTAAATGCAAGTTTGCACTTGGTTCTATTGCAGATACTAATAATTTCATTCAAACTCCACTTTTACTTGATAAATTGTTTTTCTTTTTTTATTCTTTAACTTTTCATTTTTGGCTAGTTTGGTAGGTTTTAATTTTACATTTTTTTCAATTACTTTTCCATCAATTAAACAACAACCAAATTTAGTTTGCATACACATTATTATTCCTTTATCTCTCTAAACTCTAAACTATCAACATAAAATAATTTTCCTTTTACTTTTTTAGAAGTTAAGCTTTTTACAAAACTAATATAATGTTCAACCTGTTTAATATATCCTCTTTCATCATTAGGTCTAGTTGATTTATAATCAATTATAACAATTTCATCCTCTTTTTCAATAAGCAAGTCTATCTTTCCAACTTTCTTTTCATAAATAAAAGGTATTTCTTTTTTACCACTACTTAACTTCTCTTTTGATTTTATATATAGTTTTTTAACCTCTTCAATATCACAAAAATCCCCAAAATGGTTTCTGACTGCCTCTATATCTTCACACTCGAATGCATAGTGAATTGCATTACCAAAATAAATTGCTTCATAATCATTTGGTTTATACTCTTCTTCTTGGATTAAAACTTCTTGGATGCCATAATTTTTAATACTCCATTTTTTTGGCATTACTAATTTTTTTTCTTTTTTTTGAGATGCAACAATTTCCCCTTTTTTCATTTTTTCAAGATTAGTTACAAATGCTGAATATGATTTCCCTGTTTTAGTTAATTCAGCTCTTTTTAAAATAATTAACGAATGAATTGCTCGTGTAAAAGCCACATATTCAACATTTTTTTTATCTTCATATTCAAGAACATCTTCTTTTTCTTTAATATATTTATACTCACTATCCACAAACTCCCTATTTTGAATTTTTAATTTAATTTTCTTTAACTTTGCATCTTCATAGTAATATAAAATATTGCTTTTATTTGAATTTTCCTTGCTAAGTCTATCCATTACTATCACATGAGGAAATTCAAGTCCCTTACTTTTATGTATAGTCATAACAACAATTCCATCAAATTCTTTAAGAGGCAATTCTTCATCGTAATTATCAATCTCTTCTACAAAATCATCTAAAGTATCAAATACTCTTGAATATTCAAGTAGTTTTAGAGTAGATTCATCTGTTAAATCATATTTATCCATTATCTCTTTTATCATTAAAATAGGTCTAGTAATTTTTATATCAAACTCTTCATCATTCCATTTTTTACCAATTAATGAAAGAAAATTTAGTTTATGAATTCGGTTTTTATTATTTAAATATTTCATAAGAGAAATTACAGCTTTAGCAAAAGGCTGGCTAATAACTTTAGCTTTTTTTGCAGTGACTACTTTTTTACCTTTACTTTCAAGAAACTCTCCAACATCCAAAATATCATCATTTTTATATACTAAAATAGCAATATCTCTATCCTCTACTCCTTTTGCATTTAACATCTCTATTTTTTCATACATTTTCTCAAAAGCATCTTCTTTTGTAATTTCATCAACTTCTACATATCCATCTTTACTTGAATACACTTTTTCATTTAAGTTAAATTTTTCATTGACAAATTCAACAATATTTTTATCACTTCTATAGTTGGTATCTAAACTTTCAATTTCGATTCCTCTATCTTTATATTTTTTAGCTACCTCAAAAAAAAGCTCCTTCGCTCCTCCTCTAAATCTATAAATAGCTTGCTTAACATCCCCTACATAAAAAAAACTCCTATTTTCTTTAACTCCAACTCCACTTGCAATCTCATCTATAAGTGGTTCAAAAATTTCCCATTGAGTAACAGAAGTATCTTGAAACTCATCCATTAAAATATGATTTATCTTAGAATCAAGCCTAAAATATAAAAACTCCCTATCAATCTCTTTTTCTTGAAGCAAATAAAAAACTAAATGCTCAATATCTTTAAAATCAAGCAGATTTTCTTCTTTTTTGAATTTCCATTTCTCAGACTTATATTTTTCATAAAAATAAAAAAGATTTTTAAAAAACTGCTCTTCTTTTAAAAGAAAAAATTTTCTAATAAGTTCTATTAATCTTTCAAACTCTACATCCATCCATTCTTCGTAACACTTTTTAAATCCTCTAACATTTTTTAAACTTCCTTTTTCTAAAAAGGATGGGATTGTTTTAACTTTTAACATCTCATAAACATTTTTTTTAAAAAAATTGTTAACTTGCTTACATTCATCTGTTACTAAAATAAAGTTATTTTTAATTGTTTCTATTTCTTTATAAATATTTTCAACACTCTCACTTTTTACTTTTAATTTTTCACTTTTAATTTCTTTTAACTCTTTATCTTTTTCATATAAACTTTCAAAAAGATTTATTAAGCTAGAAAATTTTTCTTCTTGTTTTGCAATTTTTACTAATTCATTAAATTCAAAGTCACTTAAAGATAAAAGAAAATTTTTAAAAATAAGTTCTTTATTATCACTTCCTATATCAAAATTAGCCTTTACTCCTGCATAAAAACTAAATTTTCTAAGAATCTTATTTATAAAAGAATCAATTGTTTGAATACTAATATCATTCGTTAAAAATTTTTTAAGAAGAATAGATTTTTTTTTAAGCAACTCATCTTTAGTTAAATTTACTTCATTACATATCATTTCAATAACCGCCTCATCGTTTCCAAGGTCATTTAAAAACTTTATAATTCTCTCTTTCATCTCATTTGCAGCTTTATTAGTAAATGTAATAGCAATTATATTTGAGGGGTTATCAATATTTAATAATGAAATATATCTATTTGCTATCCTAAATGTTTTACCGCTTCCTGCACTAGCACTTACCGCTAAAAGTCTTTTCATTTTAATCCTTCCCGCAAGCAATTTTATATTCACACCATTTGCAAATATCGCTTGCTTTTTTAGTAACTTCTTTTTCTCTATTGTTATCTATTATCTTTATTACAATATCTTCTGCTTCTTTTACTTGTTTAGGTAAGCTACTTAGTACTTTTTTTAACTCTTCAATTTTTATATTGCCTTCTATTTTTTTAGAGTTTTGTAAGTCCCAAATAATAGTTTTTATCTCAAAATCTATAAAGTTTTCTTTTGCCCATAAATAATAAAAAGTTGTTTGAAACTCATAAGGATAGAAAAGTTCATCTTCTAAAGCACTTTTAGATGTTTTATAATCAATCAAAACAACTTGGCTTTTTTGAATATCAATCCTATCTACTCTTGCTGCTAAATATTTATTCTCATAAAAAAAGCTAATATTTTTTTCAGTTTCATTTTTTGAATATTTCATCTCTTCAAAATCTATCTTACAAAAATTTTTTATCTTCTCTTCCCACTTTACAAGTACATCAAAAAGAAGTTTTTTATCATTTATTTTAAATGTGATTTCTTCCATCAAAGCTTTATAATATTCCTCAAAACTTCTAATATTATCTTTATTATCAACCACCTTTTTTATAGAATTATGAAAAATATTTCCAAAAAACTCATCTTCATTTTCTTCATTCTTAATTTCTAATATTTTTGAAAAATAATACTTTTTAGGGCACTCTAAAAGCGTTTTAAGTGTTGTAGGATATAGAGGATATTTAATTTCAAATTCTTCATCGTATTTGATAATTTCTTTTTGTTTTGAAATTTTAAAAACTCCTTTGTATATTTCATCTGCATTTACTCCTAAATCTAAATTCAGTTCATATAAAAACCTACTAGGAGTTTTTTCTTCATTTCTAACATAACAAATTGCAACTTTTTTAGCATTACTTAACAATTGATAATAGTAGTGTTTTTGTAAGTTTTCTTTATCTTGACGAGTAGGAAGGTTTGATAGTTTTCTAATAAATGTATTTAAAAACAAGTCACTATCACTGACATTTGGCACAATATCTTCATTAAAGTCAATTAAAATCACCCCATCAAACTTTATACCTCTACTCTCAAGCACCCCCATACAAGTAATTTTTCCGCTGAACGCATCATCAAAAGTTTTGTCTTTTAATCTTTCAAGTACAAAATATAAAAACTCCCTTTTACTCTCAAACATATTTTTAAAACTACATAATTTAAAGAGCTCCTCATCAATAACCTTTAACTCTTTATTAGTCGCTTTTTCTCTTATAAATTCGATTAAATCTTTACTTTCAAATTCTTCTAAAACATCTTTACATTTTTTTAAAGCAACATCGTCCTTAGTAGTTAAATAATCATAAATAGCTTTTAATTTTATGTAAAGATTACTTTTTCTAAAACTCTCTCCCATTGCAAAATTTAAATTATTATGCTCATCAAATAGTTTTAAATATTCACTAAAACTTTCATCCGGTAAAATAACTGCTATATTTTCTGGACTTATACCACTTTCAACAAACTCAGCAATTTTGGCAAAAACATAGTTTACCTGGCTTAATCTTTCGCTAAAGTATGCTATATCAATATCTACTTGAGTTTTATTCGTTTTTATTTCAATTAACTCTTTTTTATGAAAATCAAACTTATATTTTTTATTATCTTCAACTAAAACACCTAAAGATTTTTGAAGTAAAGATTTATTAAACTTATCTACACTAAAATATATAAAAATTGGCATTTCAATTTTTTCTAAAACTTTAATATCAAACTTAGTCAAATACCCATCAAGCCTTAATTCTATTTTTTCAACTCCATCAAGCAATCCCTTATTTATCCTAAAATCCCTTACTAAGAACCTATCAATATATCCTTTTTCTTCAAGTAAAATTTCATAGTTTTTTTTAATCTCTTTTAAAATTTCTAAATGCTCTTGATAATCTAAATAAACATCACTTAAAATAACATTATCAATATCACTATCCTCTAAAAACAGCTCATTAAAAAATGAAAAAATAAAATTACTATCATTAAAAAAATCTATAAACTCCTTGCTTATACCAAGTTTATGAATATCCACCTTTTTTATAGCTTCAAAAAGATATTTTTTTCTAAGGTCTTTATCAATAAACTTCTTACCATCAACTACAATAATCTTTTCTAAAAACTCCCCTAATGTATAATGTTTATCAAGAAACTCATTATTTTTATTTTCAAGCCATTTTCTAATTTGTCTTGAAGTGGTAAAGATTTGAAGATTCATAAAAATCCTTTATTACATAATTCAATATTTATCTTCTCACTAGTCGTCATTTTTCAAAAACTCTTTTTCTGGAAATTTACCTAGTTTTGATATTTCTTATCTTATTATTGGATTCTTTTTTTATTGGTAAAATAACTAACCTTTTAATTTACCACTATTAAATTCAAAAACTTTTAAAAACTGTTTATCTATTTTTTTAGCACAATCAAAAATTTTATTTTTTAAATGTTCAAATTGTTTTTTATGTTTTTCTTGTAATATAAAAATATTAGCAACATCTTTTGAATAAACAATACTTATAAATGGCTTTTTAATATATTTTAATTCTTCAAATAATCTCCAAATTATACCTGCCATTAATATTTTATGATCCACCATTAAAAAATGCTGATATATTATTAATGATTTATTCATTTTCCATAATTCTTTTATTTCACAAAGTTTTATATGTTTATTGGATTTTTTATTATCAAATTTAATTCCATTATCAGGGTCCGCAAAAACTATATCAGCCTCTTTTACTCTATCTTTTAATTTCTCAAACCATTCACTTCTATCATCATAATTATCTAGATTTTTACTAAAAAATTCTACATTTTTAGCAATTAAATTACCATTATCTTCAAGAATTTTTACATTCTTTTTATGATGATTTTCTTTTAAAAATTCAAATAATATTTTTATATCATCACATATAGTTAAAATATTATTTTTAGTAAATTCTTTATCTTCTTTTTTTAAATATTCCCTTTTATTTCCATTTTTTTTAATTTTATCATCTTTTGTTAAATACCAGGCAATTAAAAGCTTTTCATCGCAATTCTCCATAAACCATTTTAACATCGTATATTTTTTAAAATCGTGAATATCTCCAAAATATTGATTTTTCATCTCTTGCTCCTAGTGTTAAAATTTTCTATATTGTAATTTCAGTTTATTTTTCAATAATCTCTCCATTTTTATCAAATTCGTTATATTTATTTTTATCACAATGAAATCCAAAATATTGAATCCTAATAATAATTTTCATACTCTTTTATCCATTCCTTTATTAAACATTTAGCATATTAATCTATAATAAAAATCATTTTTATTTACATTAAAAGCTAATTCAATTCCTAATACTTGCATTTTTTTCCTTTTTATAATACTTCATTATATAGTGTTTAAATATCCGTTTTTTTAACCCCTTTTGTTTTTTTTTGTATCTATAAAAGTTATGTTACTTTTCATAGGAATTGTTAAATTTTTTAAGCCTTAATTTTTCGATCTTAAGCCATTTATCAGCATTTAAAAATTCTTTTTATCAATTCATAATCATTTTTTGAATAGCCATAAATTATTACTTCACAATCAAAATTTATTTTTCTTTCAAAAAAACTTTTATAAATTTTTATAATTTCTTTTTTATCAAGCCCTCCAACACCCGTTCCGATTAAAGGAATAGCAATTTTACAAAAAGCATATGATGATACTCTTTTTTCAACATCTTCAAGAGTTTTTTTAATATCTTCATATGTCGGATTTGGATTTTTTGAATTATAATCCATTATAGCAACATGTAATTATCTGCATAAGATGGAGTTATAACAACTTCATTTTTTTTTAATCGGTGCGTATTTTTTCATCTCTTTTTGTAATTCTACTTCGCAATGCAATCTAAAAGCTCTTGAAACTCCACTCCCAAGCACCAAACTTGTGTTCGATGGATTTACGATAAAATCTGCATTTTCTAATACAACATTTCCTTGTTTTATTGTGATTTTATACATTTTCTCTTTCCTTTTTTTAAATCACAAATCACTTTTATAAATGTAATTATGAATTTTGCCCCACAATTCAAGTTTTCCGTTGTTTTTTTTCATAATGGTTTCGGACATAGTTTTTAACATATTCAAGCTCTTCTTTTTTATTTTCAAATTCTTTTCTGTCAATTCTTAAATTCCTTCTGCTTTCCATTACGACTAATACGAATATAGGCTCTTGACTTCTTTTGAAATTCGTATTTACAAATAAATATCCCGGTTTTCTGCTTAATTTTTCTATTACTTTTTCAAAAATTTTCATATCTTCATCATTACCGCATAACTCTATTACCTTTTTCAAAAACAATTCCACTCCTAATATAAAGTCATATTTAAAATTTGTTTTTAAAAAACTTTCAATTCCGTTTTTTTCTAAATATTCTAATTTTTCCATACAAGGTTTTATATTGTTATATCCGAGTTTTTTACAGATTTCTTTTTTGTTTTCAAATTTTATTTTCAGGCTCCTTGTTTATTTTCAAGGAAATTATACAATTATACCAAATCCAAAATATCTAAGAACTTTGATATTTTGGATTTGGTATAACTTCTGCTTTCTAATGATAAATCATTAACTAACACTGTGTTTTCATCAATAAACCTTATAAGTCCATCTGTATGCCCAAACATATCCCAAGGCTGTTTAGGAATAATTATCAGTTCATCAACTTCTAAAAGGTTTTTGATTTTTTCGATTAATTTGTTTCTTTCAATACTTGGATTTTCAGAGAAAATTTTATCCGTCATTACTGCTTTGTTTTTATACTTTACAACATTACCCCCGTCAATATTAATATCACTGATTACAGTGATTTAAATTAAGTTGTTTATGAAACGTTAACGGGTTGGTTTTAATATTTTCATAACCTTTTAAATAGTCAGGTTCATATCTGAATTGAACATATTTGTCATCATTAATTTTAATCGGCATATAATCCCTGCACCATATATCTTTTGTGTTTTTAATAAATTCAAAAGAAATACTATGATTATTCAAAGCTTCTTTTATAGCTTCAAAATCTTTGGAAAATTTTTCCTCTAATAAACTCGAAAAATAGATTTTTTTCATCCTTTCCCATTTTCTTTTTTTGCAGTATCACACAAAAACTTTAAAGTTTTCTTAAGCATTTATTTAAAAGAATAATTAAAAAAGTTGCAGTTTCTAACAAAATTGGAATATTGCATTAGCAAAAATTAATAAATAGCAGCTATATTTTTATATTTAAAGTCTTAAATTCAACAGTCCTAGAAAGATTATAATTTTTTGTTAACATTCTTTTAAAAAAAGGTAAAAATTTGAAAAGTTTGCTTACATTTTTAGAAAGTCAAAAATTAACTAAAGAATTCAAAAGATTATATCATGGACGCGGAGAAGAAGAGTTTAGATTTTTAACAATTGATAGCATTGATAATATACTATTTGTGCAATTTTATGAAGAAACCCCATTTGAAAAAGAGATTTTAGAAAATCTAAAAAATTACATAAACAATACTCGCCACAATACAATTATTGTAAAAAAAAGATATTCAAATGAAACTTTTGCATATGTAGGAGAAATACCTGAAAAACACTATGCAATTGAAAATGGATTTAAATTTTTAATAAATTTTTATAATCAAAATATAGGATATTTTGGGGATATGAAAATTGGAAGAGAATATATACAAAGTATTTCAAAAGACAAAAATATACTAAATCTATTTGCTTATACATGTGGTTTTTCTCTTTTTGCAAGAAAAGGTGGCGCAAAACAAATAATAAATGTAGATATGAATAAATCAGTACTCGCTACAGGACTAAAAAATCACCAGATAAACAACCTTAATACTAAAAATATTTCATTTTGGCCATATAACATATTAAAATCATTCTCAAAACTTCAAAAAAAAGCACCTTACGATATTATTATAATAGACCCACCAACTTATCAAAAAGGAAGTTTTATTGCTAGTATTGACTATATTAAAATTATCAAAAAATTACATTTGCTCTCTCACAAAAAAACAACTCTTCTTGCTTGTATTAATTCACCTACTTTCAATGATGAAGACTTAATTGAAATGATAGAAAAAAATAGTGGATTTAAATTTCAAAAGAAACTACCAAACCCAAAAGAGTATGTAAACTCTACTCTTAAGAGTTTGGTCTTTAATTAATGATTCATACTGCAAGCACTAGGAGTTCCATTTACTCCATAAATTGGTTGGATCATTTCATTTCCAGCTAAATCTTGAGAATGAACATAATCAATAAATTCTAAAAGTTCTTTTGCAGCCTTAGAAAATGCTTTTGCACTCTCACTTTCAGGTCTACTTACTACAATTGGTTCACCTTTATCTCCACCAACTCTAACTGCAGGTTCAATAGGAATTTTTGCTAGGATTTTAGTATCATAATCATTTGCTAATTTTTCAGCTGCACCGCTACCAAAGATATCATATTTTTCACCACAATTAGGACAGATAAATCCACTCATATTTTCAATAACTCCAGCAATTGGAATATGAAGTTGCTTGAACATATCCATACTTCTTTTAGCATCATCAACTGCAACAGTTTGAGGAGTAGTTACTGCAACTCCAGCAGTTACTGGTACTTGTTGAGCCATTGTCATTTGAGCATCACCAGTCCCTGGTGGCATATCAATCACAAGAATATCAAGCTCACCCCAATCAACATCTTCCATAAATTGTTGCAATGCTTTTACAAGCATTGCACCTCTCCACATAAGTGCTTTTCCTTCAGGTAGTAAGTTTGCCATTGAAATAAATTTTACTCCATAATTTTCAAATGGTTTTACTTTATTTCCAACTACTTCTGGCTTTTTATCTTGCATTCCAAGCATTCTTGATACATTCGGTCCATAAATATCTCCATCTAAAATACCTACTTTTTTACCCTCTTTACTAAGAGCTAACGCTAAATTTACAGCAGTAGTACTTTTACCAACCCCACCTTTTCCACTACTAACCATTACAAAAGATTTTACACTAGGCATTTTATTTACACCGCGTGAACTAGTCTCTCTTGGTTTTTTAGGTCTAATAATTTGAGTAGTAGCTTCAACTCCAATTTCTTTTAATACATCAACAGTAGTATCATTTAACTTATTAGCTACTTCATCATCAGATGATGGAATTTGATAAGTAATAATGGCTTTTTTGCCATCTTCACTAACTTCTATTTCTTTTACAAATCCAAAATCAACTACACTTTTTTTAAACCCTGGATATACAACTTTTTTTAGGGCTTCTTGAATTTTTTCTTTCACTTAAACTCCTTAGTTTTTTATAGTTTATATAACTTTTACATACTTTTGTCAAGTTTTTTTACTCTTTATACTGATAATTTTCAAAAAACTTTTTTATCAATTTTCCATTTTTAAAGCTGCTTCTTTTTTAAACTCTTCCCAGTCAAAGTTATTAAGAGCTTCTTGAGTTACTTTATAACTACAAAACTTAGGTCCACACATACTACAAAACTCTGCTTCTTTAAATACTTCTTGAGGAAGTGTTTCATCATGGTATTCTTTTGCTCTTTCTGGATCAAGAGCTAATTCAAATTGTTTTTTCCAATCAAATTTATATCTTGCATCACTCATTTCATCATCAACTTTTCTAACTCCCGGAATTTTTCTTGCAATGTCTGCTGCGTGTGCTGCTATTTTATATGCCATCATTCCAACTCTAACATCTTCTTCATTTGGAAGTCCTAAATGTTCTTTTGGAGTAACATAACATAACATACTAACACCATACCATGCAGCCATTGCAGCACCTATTGCACTTCCAATATGGTCATACCCAGCTCCAATATCAAGAACTAATGGACCTAATACATAAAATGGTGCTTCATGACAATAAATTTGTTCAAGTTTTACATTTCTTTCAATCTCATTAATAGGTACGTGACCTGGTCCTTCAATCATTACTTGAACATCTTTCTCCCAAGCTCTCTCAGTTAATTCACCTAAAACTTTTAACTCTTCTAGCTGTGCTTTATCACTTGCATCATAAAGACATCCTGGTCTGAGTGAATCACCAAGTGAAAGCGATACATCATATCTTCTACAAATATCAAGAATTTCATCAAAAATAGTATAAAATGGATTTTCTTTATGATGTTTTAACATCCATGAAGCAGTTAAACTACCTCCTCTACTTACTATCCCCATTTTTCTTTTAGCAATTTCAGGCATATGACGAAGTAATAACCCTGCGTGAATCGTAAAGTAACTAACTCCTTGCTGTGCTTGTTTTTCAAGCACTCTTAAAATATCATCATATGTAAGTTTTTCAACATCTTCAATCTCATCAATAATCTGATACATAGGAACTGTACCAATTGGAACAGGAGAAGCTTTAATAATTGCTGCGCGTATTTCATCCATATTTTTTGCCCCAGCACTTAAATCCATTACAGTATCTGCTCCATATTTTACTGCAGTTTGAAGCTTTTTAACTTCTTCTTCTATATCACTTGCTAGGGCACTAGCTCCAATATTCGCATTTACTTTTGTTTTAGTCACTCTTCCAATAGCCATAGGTTCTAAGTGAGTATGATTGATATTTGCAGGAATAATAAGTCTTCCTCTAGCCACTTCACTTCTTACAAATTCAGGATCTAAGTTTTCTTTTTTTGCAATATATTCCATCTCTTCAGTAATAATGCCTTTTCTAGCATAATACATTTGAGTTCTAACGCTATCATTTTTTCTTTTTTCAATCCATTCTTTTCTCATAAACTTCCTTTTTAAGATGTGTTTTATCGGAATTTAACCAAAAAAGCTTAAAGTTAGCTTAAAAAAACAAATAGTTATGCTAATTGAAACTAAGAATGGTAAAACTTACCTACCCTAGCCTACATTAGCGAATATATAACCAAGTTCTAAGTTAATAAGGGTTAGTTAGCATTCTTCATTATTAATTCTAAATTAAGACAATTTACTATTTGTAACATTTTTGTGTATAATATCGTAACATTTTTACAAAAGGAAACACATTGGATGTTACTTTAATAGTATTAAGTGCTGGAAATTCTACAAGGTTTGAATATGAGACAAAAAAACAATGGATTAGAATTGAAAACAAACCTCTTTGGTTATTTGTTGCTGATAGATTAAATAGTTTTTATCCCTTTAAAAAAACAATAATTACAGCAAAAAGACAAGAAATTAGACTTTATGAAAAACTAAGTGAGTATACAATTATTTCAGGTGATAAAGAAAGACAACTTAGCCTAAAAAATGCTATTAGTTTAGTAGATACAGAATATGTAATGGTAACAGACGTAGCAAGAGCGTGTATACCAAAAGAAATAGTATTAAGGCTTTTAGAAAATCCAGCAGACTGTACAGTTCCATATCTAAAACCAGTTGATACAATCGTTTTCCAAAATAAAACAATTAATAGAGATGAAGTAAAATTAATCCAAACACCTCAACTAAGTCGCACTAAAATATTAAAAAAAGCATTAAATACCAATAAAATTTTCACAGATGAAAGAGCTTTAATTGAAGAAATTGGTGGTCAAATTAAATATGTTTTAGGAAGTACTGAGAGTAAAAAAATTACATATTTTAAAGATTTAGATTTACCTTGCTTAAAACCTCCTAAAAAAATAATATTCACAGGCAATGGATATGATACTCATAAGTTTGAGGAAAATAAAAAAATGTTACTTGGGGGAGTAGAGATTAATGTAGATTATGGGTTTAAAGCTCATAGTGATGGAGATGTAGTTATCCATGCTTTAATTGATGCCTTGCTTGGAGCAGCTGGATTTGGAGATATTGGAGAGTTTTTCCCAGATAATGATCCTAAATACAAAAATATCTCTAGTGTAAAACTTTTAAAAGAAGTTATTAATACCATTAAAAAAACAGGTTTTGAAATAATAAATGCAGACTTAAGTATAATAGCCGAGAAACCTAAACTAAAAGTTTACAAAACAAAAATTCAAAGAAACCTAACTAAACTTTTAAACGCACCAGTAAACATAAAAGCTACCACAAATGAAAAAATGGGATTTATTGGACGTGGCGAAGGAATAGCTGTAATTGCAACAGCAAATTTAACATATAAGGACTGGCATGAAGATTATAATAGTAGAAAATGAACTCTACTTAGCTCAAAGTATTCAAAACAATTTAATTGAAAAATTAAAAGCAAATTGTGAGATTTATGGCTCATATGATGAAGTAATTGAAAAAGAAGCAGATGTATTTATTGTAAATACAAATCTGCAAGGTCATTTTGATAATCTTATAAAAGAAAAAAAAGATAAAATTATTATTCTTCTTGTACCATATGTTACATATTCAAACGTAACTCACCCTATAAATTTAGGAGCTGATGATTATCTTCAAAAACCTTTTACTATTGAAGAGTTGATTAGAAAAATAAAACATCTGCAAGAGTATTATTTACTTAAAGAAAAGGTTAAAAAACTTGAGAACTTTATTGATTTTATACTTAAAGACATTGAAATAACACTTCCAAAATATCATTTCCCAATTTTCATAAAATCCAGTCCATCAAAAAGTGTAGAAAAATTTATATATGAAGTAGCAAAAAATGAAAGTGCTATTGTAGAAATTATTGATTTACAAAAATTTAATAAAAAGAAATTTAATAGTCTTGATAAAATTTATTTTTGCTTAAATTATGAGAAAGTAGAAGATGAAGAAATTTTAAACTATATCTCAAAATTTAAATCAATAATTCTTCTTCCTAAAAATTACGATAAAATAAATAAGTTTCTCGAAATTGAAGCAAATACCAAAAACTTTTTCGATGAGGAAATTTTAAGTATTGAAGAATATATTAAATTTATAATAATTTCTCATCAACATAAATATCCAGATACTGAACTTAGCAAAAAACTTGGTATCAGTAGAAAGAGCTTATGGGAAAAAAGGAAAAAATATGGAATCTTTAAACAAAAGTAAAATTTTTATAGATAATGAAGCTTGGATAACTCTTGCTATGGTACAAGCCGGCTTATTAGACCCAATTGATAAGCTTATGAATTCCAAAGAAGCAAAAATAGCAAACGAAAAAAAAAGATATAAAGATAAACCTATTCCATTCTCATTCATTTTAGCTCCAGCTGGAAGAAAAAATGAAGAAGTTTTAAAACAAAAACCAAAAAAAATAGATCTTTTTTGTAACCGCAAAAAAGTAGGAGAAGTAGAAGTTGAAGAAATTTATGAAATTGACCCACTTGAGAGAATTAGAACAATTTATGGTACAACAGATGCAAAAAATTACCCTCAAGTAGCAAAAACTCTAAAGAGGTTAGGACATTATGCAATAGCAGGAGATTTTTGGGTAGAAGATACTGGAATAAAAAAAAGAATGGACTTTATAAAAGAAAAAATAAAAAACTTAAGCTCAATTGTTGGAATGACAATGCATGCAAAACCAATTCATAGGGTTCATGAAAGAATAATGAGAATGGCTATTGAAAAACACGATTTATTAATAGTATTTCTAATTAAAAATATCCAAGAAGATGAAATACCTTACAAATTAAGATATGAAGCATTAGATGAGATTATCACAAATTATTTTCCTAAAGATAAAATTTTAGTTGTACCTCTTCTTAATACCTATATTTTTTCTGGAGTAAATGAAGCAATACTTGATGCAATAATAGCAAAAAATTTTGGATGTAATAAATTTATTATGGGACAAACACACAAAGGACTCGGTATTTATTATGAAGCAAACCACTTAAAAAGTATTTTTGATAGTATGGATTTAGGCATTGAAGTTGAAACAATAAATGAATATGTCTATTGTGAAAAATGCAAAACAATAGTTAGTGTAAATTCATGTCCTCATGGCAGCCATCATCATATAAGCTATCATAGTGATTCAATATTTGAACTTATAAAAACTGGTCTTATGCCGCCTACTATCCTTATGAGAAAAGAGATAAGTGCAAAATATTTAGCTCATATGTTTCCAAACAGATTTAAAAACTTACAAAAACTATATTATGATATTTCACCAAATAAAGGCTTAATTGAAGAAAGTTCAGATGAAGATTTCTATATAGCTTTAATGAAACTGTATCAGACAAGTTCTCTTACATAAAGGTTTAAAATGAAAGTTTTTAAAGATAGATTCGATGCTGGAGTTAAACTTTCAGAAGTTATAGAAACTCCTAAAAACTCAGTACTTTTTGCAATACCAAAAGGTGGTATACCTATAGGATATGCTATTAGTCTAAACAAAAACATACCTTTTGATATAGTTGTAATTAATAAACTCCCTATTCCATTTAATCCAAAAGCAAGTTTTGGAAATATTACAATTGATGGCAAAGTCGTGCTTAATCCAAATTTTGAACATCTTTTTTCTCAAATTCCAATCGATACAATTGCAAAAGAGTTCTTAAATAAAGTAAAAAAAGTTAACTATTTATATAGAGAAAACGCCCCATACAAATCTTTAAAAAATAAAACTGCAATAGTAATAGCTGATGGCTTTGCAAGCGGTAACTCTGCTATTGCTGCATATGAATTTCTAAAAAAATTTAATCCTGATAAAATTATAGCTATAGCACCAGTATGTCCTACTGAAACTAAAAATTTGCTTGAAAATTATTTTGATAATGTATATTGTCTTATTGAATCAGATAAAAAACCTTTTGAAATCTCAAACTTTTATGAAGATTTTCACGATATAAGCAATGAAGAAATCTTAGCTATAATTAATGATTTAAAAGAAAAAAATTTAATATGGAGCAAAAATGAAGAAAAAAATTAATTGGTTTTTTTTAACAGGATTTTATAGTGGACTTCTTCCAAAAGCCCCTGGGACCTGGGGAAGCATTGTAGGAGCAGTAATTGCATATTTTATAATTATGTTTTTCCCAAATCCAAACCAGACAATTCTTTTATTAGCTTCTTTATTTTTTGTAATGGGATACAAAATGGTAGATGAATACGAACAAAACGGTGGCATTCATGATGATAAAAGAATTGTAATTGATGAAATTGCTGGTGTGCTTATAAGTATTGGACTGATTGGTGATTTAAAAGTAGACACACTAATAAAACTTTTTTTTGCATTTATTGCATTTAGAATCTTTGATATTTGGAAACCTTCAATTATAGGAAGAATAGACAAAAAAGCAGGCGCATTTGGTGTTATGGGAGATGATGCATTAGCTGGTATTTTTGCTAGTATTATGGCAGGAATTTTTTATATTGGGTATTTAAAACTAATAAGTTAAGGAAGAGCAAAAACCCCTCCTTGACATTGTCTAACACCTGTCATTGGCTTAGCATTATCAATTAACTCTTGAAGTCCAAGCTTTGTTGGATCACCTTTTAGATTGATTCTAATTTCAGTTATATACACTTGTCCATTTTTTCTTTTACATATAAGTTGAAATTTTCTTTTATTTCTATCTCCAAAAGCTCCGCCAAAGATAAACCTTATTCTATTAAGACTCACCCATTCCCCCATATGCATTCTTACAAATCTCAAAAAAGATGACTCGTTAAATTGCTGAGTTAGTTTTATTGAAGTCAAAAAATATGTTTCAGGGTCAGTACCAAAACAAGTTCCATGTTTTTTCCATTCATGTTTTGCAAGATATTCTGCCGCTGGCATATATTTATCAAGAACCTTTCTAAGAATTGGTGATAACTGAAATTTGTAATCTATTATACAATAGTTCTTATTTTTTGGCCAAAGTCCATGAAGCACAAAATGATTAAGTGAAAAATCTCCATATTTTCTCATTCTACATACTTTATCTTTAGGTTTTACTTTACAAAAACTGTTTTCCCAACTAAGTGCTAAAATATTTTCCGTTGATACAGCATAAAGTAAACTACCAAGAATAATCAAAGAAGCAAAAAGCTTTTTCATAAAATCTCCTTAATTTTGTTTATTTTTTCAATAGAATCTCTAATTAAGTACTTAATTCCTACTTCTCCAAACCCTCTATCCACTACAAAAATTTCATATTTTTTTAATAGATATTCAATTTCTCTTGTTTTACTGTAATCTACTTCAAAAGTGTACTCAAAAACTGGCACATATTCAATAAGTTTAGCATTTTTTATAGCTTTATTTGCAGCATCACTATATGCTTTTACAAGCCCTCCAACCCCTAGCAAGATTCCTCCAAAATATCTAACAGTTATAATTCCCACATTTATTAAATTATTACCTTCTAATACTTTCAAAGTTGGTTTTCCACTACTGCCACGTGGTTCTCCATCATCGGATGAACCTTCTACTATTTGATTAAATTCATTTAAATATCTAAATGCAGTAACAAAATGATTTGCTTTTGGATGTCTTTTTTTAAGCTCACTTAAAACTTCACCAAAAGAAGAGTAAGGAACAAGGAAAGAATGAAATTTTGATTTTTTAACTTCTATAGTAGCAGCTGATAAATCTCTTATTGTTTTCATTAATCAAAAAGTTTATTAATACTTTCATTATACACAATTCTTCTAATAACTTCAGCAAAAAGCTTACCAGTTTTTAAAACTTTTATTTTTTTACAATCTTTATTAAATGGGATTGTATCAGTTATTATTAGCTCTTCTAATACAGAATCTCTAATTCTCTCAATAGCAGGACCTGATAATACTCCATGAGTAGCAAAAGCCCTAACTGTATTTGCCCCTTTTTCTTTCAGTGCTTTTGCTGCTTTTACCATAGTACCAGCAGTATCAACCATATCATCAATTAAAATGACATCTTTACCTTTTACCTCTCCAATAATATTCATAACTTCACTAACATTTGCTCTTTCTCTTCTTTTATCAACAATTACCATATCAAGTCCAAGTTTACTTGCAAAATATCTAGCCCTTGCGACTCCTCCAATATCTGGACTTGCAATAACTGGATTTTTAAGTCTTATTTCTTTAAAGTAATCAAAAAATAAAATACTTCCATAAAGGTTATCAACTGGAATATCAAAAAAACCTTGAATTTGTCCTGCATGCAAGTCAATTGTAACAACTCTATCAATTCCAGCTTTTTCCATCATATTAGCTACTAATTTTGCGCTAATTGGAACTCTTGGTGCTGCTTTTCTGTCCTGTCTTGCATATCCAAAATAAGGTATAACTGCTGTAATACTTTTTGCACTCGCTCTTCTCATTGCATCAGTTATAATAAGAAGTTCCATTAAATTATCATTAGCAGGAGCACAAGTTGGCTGAATAATAAAACAATCAACTCCCCTAATACTCTCACCAATTTGAACATTAATTTCACCATCGCTAAATCTATTTACTGTAAGTTTACTAAGTGGTCTATCTAAATAATGTGCAATATCTTCAGCTACTTTTGGATTTGCTGTTCCGCTAAAAAGTTTATATTTCATATACCTCTCCTTTGTTTTATTGATGAAATATTACCAAAATTTGACAAAAGTTAATTATTTTTTCGCTCCTCTAATCCATCCTCCACCAAGCAATTTTTCACCATCATAAAACACACATGCTTGCCCTTTAGCAACTCCAATAACAGGTTCTTTAAATTTAACTACTGCTTTACTTTTTGTTTCCATCTTAACAGAAGCTGGAAGTTTTGGTGCTCTATATCTAACCTTAGCTTCACAATCAAACATTTTTTCATCTATAAACAGATTAACACCTTTTAGAAAAACTTGTGATTTTTCTAAATCTTTTTTATCTCCTACAATTAAAGTATTTGTTTTTGCATCAATTCCTATTACATAATGAGGCTTATGGGCTTTAAATAGATGAAAGCCTTTTCTCTGACCTATTGTATAAAAAGCATAACCTTTATGTACTCCTATTTTCTGTCCTCTTGTATTAACAACTTTCCCTTTTTTCTCAGGATTAAAGTGAAGCTTCAAAACATCGATATAGGTTGTATTAATAAAACAGATATCTTGAGACTCTTTTTGACTAGCAAACTCATCTAATCCAATTTCTTTAGCTATCCCTTTAATTTCTTCTTTTAAATAATTTCCTGTTGGAAATAAAAGTTTTGGAAGTATCTCTTTTTTTATTCCAAATAAAAAATAACTCTGGTCTTTACTTTTGTCTTTTGCCTGATACAAAAATTCACCATCATTTCTTACATAATGCCCAGTAGCTGCTTTTTGGCAATTGTATTTTTCTAGAAAGTTAATAAAAATCCCAAACTTTATCTGTCTATTACACATAGCACAAGGATTAGGAGTTGAACCTTCTTCATAACTTTTTACAAAATACTCATATACCTCTCTTTTAAATTCCTCCTCCACATTTTCAACATAATATTCAAATCCGATAATTTTGCTAAGTTTTTCAATCTTTCTTAAATTTTCATTATGGTTTACACCTTGGTGCATTTTCATATAAAGACCAACTACCTCATATCCCTGCTGTTTTAAAAGATAAGTAGTTACAGCACTGTCAACTCCACCACTAATTCCTACTAATACTCTCACTGAATTTTCTCCTTCATAAAAAATGTATGACATTCAATGTTTTCAAACGCACTCTCTAAACGTTGAAAAAGTTTTGGTTCTTCTTCTTCCATTTCTTGAAGCCATGCTTTAATTTTTGCTCTCACATAAGGTGTTTTTACTCCCTCACTGTCTTTAAGTGCTAAACAACTAGACTCTCCATCAATTATAGGAAAATTGTTTTGAGCAGCCATATACTCTATCCATTTTTCTCTAACTTTAATCATCGGTCTTATAACCTCAATACTTGTATGTGCTGTATATTTTGGCGGCATAGATTTCATCATACCATTATAAAACATACTCATAAAGAAAGTCTGAACTGCATCGTCAAAATGATGCCCTAGGGCTAATTTATTAAATCCAAGCTCTTTTGCCTTACTATAAAGTGCTCCTCTTCTCATTCTTGCACAAAAACCACAGGGACTTGAACCAGGACGTTTTTTTTCATTCATAATCTCTAAGATTGGTGTTTTATAAATAATATACTCAATATCAAACTTATCACACCATTCTTTTAAAGGAGAATAGTCAATTCCAGTGCCTGCATCAATAGTAATTGCAGCTAAAGAAAAGTCAAAAGGTGCAATAAGTTGCATTCTTTTTAAAACATGTAATAAAACAAAACTATCTTTTCCTCCACTAAGAGCTACTAAAACCTTATCTTTTGGTTTTATTAATTCAAACTCTCCTTGTACTCTACCTACAAACTTAACTACTTTTTTTGAGAAAAAAATATCTTTAATTGGATTTAATTTTTTCTCCATTTATCTCTACCTCTCCATTTTTTAATTTTAATTTAAGCTCAATTATTCCTTTTTCTTTTTTAGCAAGAGCAAAAATAAATGCACTCTTAGGCATTAAATTCATAATAAGCATAGAAATTTTAGGTGTAGTTTTTAAATCCATATAAAACTCTAAAAAGCTTAAATCTTTATTTTTAAGTTTTTGCTCTAAATTTTTAGTTGGTAAAAACTTCATACTAGCATCCAAATCAAAAAAACCTAACTCTTGATTTAATGTTTTTATATCTTTTATTTTAGTTTTCAAATTAATATCTAAACCTTTTTCAAATAGTTTATAAGTCAGCTTTTCATTATATTTATCTTTAGTATTTTGAAGCTCTTTTAAACTCTTTAAGTCTAATTTATCTAAAGTAAAGTCAGCTTTAAAATCCTCTACAAATAAATTTTTAAAAATATCAAGACTATCAAAACTAAATTTTACATGACTTTTTATTTTATCCCCAAAATAAGTAATTCCATTACTTCTAAAATTAATTAAAGATATTTTTTGCTTATCTCCAAAGTACATATTAAATGAAGTCTTATTTTTTACTGCATTACCATCTTTTTCATACTCACTTTTTATATTTTTAAATTCTAATGTTAATTTATCTTTATAAATAAAACTACCTATTTTTAAATCATTTTTATTTGGGTATACAAAAACTCCATTTACATCTTTCAAAACTAAATGAATATCATTTCCTATATCTGTATCAAAAATTTTATATCTATATGTTTTAAAGTTTGGAGTAATTACTAAAAAATTTATTTTATCTTTTATTAAAGTATTTATGTTTTTATCTAATTTCTCATCTGCTGTATCAATTTTCAACACTTTACCAAAAAACTTTACATCAGTCACAGGTAAATTTTTAAATTTTGTTTCTACTTTTAATACAATATCCTTAATATATCCATTATTATCAATTTTTTGGCCTGGAATTACTACTTTAAATATCCTATCAGTTTGCAAATAAGTACTTTTATCTTCTATTTGAATAACTTCAAAACCATCTTTTTTTACATTCTCAAGCATCTTGTTAAATTTAGCATTCATTAATTTATCAAAAATTAAAGGAGTAACTCCTATCATAACTAAAAAAGTTAAAAACATAATCAGTAATTTATTTTTCATAATTCTCCTTCATTAATTTTGCATCTATTTTTCATTTTACATTTTTTTAAGCATTTCTATTAAAAACTTAGCACTTACTTTACTTGATTCTTCTAAAAACTCATCAAAATCAACCCCTGCACCCTCTTCGGCTGTATCGCTTATACTTCTTAACATAAAAAAAGGTACATCAAGTGTTGAAGTAACACATCCAACAGCTCCGCCTTCCATCTCTATTGCACTTGCATTAAAAGTCTCTTTTATCCAATTTTTACGCTCTTTAGAGTGAATAAACTGATCTCCTGAAGCTATTATACCTTCTTTTAGTTTTATATCAAGTTTTTTTGCTACATTTCTAGCAAGTCTATTTAATTCTTCGTCACACTCAAAGTAAACTTTTGATTCTGGAATAAATCCAGGCTCATATCCAAAAACTGTTAAATCAATATCGTGTTGGACTGTTTTAGTAGCAATAATCAAATCACCAATTCTTAAATCTTTATCAATTGCTCCTGCAACTCCACTAAAAAGAATTTTTTTAGCTTTAAATTTTTCTATCATTATTGTAGCAGTTAGGCTCGCATTTACTTTTCCTATTTTACTATATGCTAAAACTAAACTTTTGCCATTAAACTCAGCTAAATAAAATTTATTTTTTGCGTAATCTATAACTTCTTTAATTTCAACTTCTTTTAAAATAGGTTCAAGCTCTTCTCTCATAGCACATAAAATTCCGATCACGATTCTTTCCTTAGAAAATATTTTTGTGTAAAAGTTAAATTATGATTAAGTTCAATTTCAACCAAATCTTCATCAAAATATTTAGCCTCTATTTCAATTTCGCCTTTAGGATTTATTACCTTACTTTTACCCCAAAATCCTAGTCCATCTTCAAATCCTACACGGTTAACAAAAGCTACATATCCACCTGAGAGAATAGCCATATTTTTAAGGATTGCTTCCCATTGTTCTTCTATTAAAAGCTTTCCATCTTTAAACTCTCTTGCCGGTGATGCAGCAATTACTATAATTAAATCTGGTTTAACTCTTGCTACAAACTCTATTGCATCTCCACTAAATACATCCTCACATATAAATATTACAGTTTTTCCAAATTTCGTATTAAATGAATTAAAACTTTTTCCACTAAAAAAAAACCTGCCTTCCTCAAAAACCCCATATGTAGGAAGATGAACTTTATCATGTCTAAAAAAAACACTACCTAGATAAAGAGCCGAATTAAATATTTTTCCATTATCTTTAATAGCAGCTCCTAAAACCACATCTTTATTAAAGTTTAGCTTTTTAAAAAAATCTTCACTAAAAGCATCTTCTAAAAGAGCATCCTTTACCTTATATCCATTCATACTGAGTTCTGGAAAAATAATCAAATCAGCATCTGTTTTTCCTATAAATTTAATATGTTTATCAAGATTATCGGGACTTAATTTTGGTCTTATTTGACCTAGGGCTATTTTCATTATATATTCTCCGTTTTATTATCTACAATGATAAAGCTTTTTCTAAACTACTCATATCAGTAATTGGAACAGTTTTTTTCTTCGTAACTTTTCTATTAATTCCCATTAAGACTTTTCCACCAAATTCAATAAATAAATCTACTTCATCTTCATAATTTTTTATTGATTGTTTATAAAGCACTGGTTTTGTTAGCTGAATTGGAAGAAGTTCAAGTGCTTCTTTTTTAGTTGTATATTTTTTAGCAGTAACATTACTAACTACTGAAGCAAACTCGTCTTTCAGATATTCGTCAAGTAATTCTTTCAAAGGCTCTACTGCTATTTCAAGTAGAGGTGAGTGACTAGCAACACTCATATTAAGAAGCATAACTCTTTTAGCCCCTGCTTCTTTTAAGATAGGCTCGAGTTTTTCTAAATCACTTCTAATACCTGATAAAACTATTTGTCCATCACTATTATAATTTGCTGGATATACTCTTAAATTACTATCTTGAGAGATTTTCTCCACATCCTCATCACTAAGTCCAAGTACTACCATCATAGACCCAGCCTCTTTTTCAAAAGCTTTATTCATAAGTTTTCCTCTTTCATGCACTAATCTAATAGCACCAGTTAAATCAATTGCCCCTGCTACATATAATGCACTAAATTCTCCTAAAGAGTGACCAAGTGAAAAGTTAAAATCAAAATTTTTATTTTCTTTGAAAAGCTCATAAGCTATTGCTGAATATAGTAAAATTGCTGGTTGAGTAAATTCAGTTTTATTTAAGTTTTCATTCTCTTCAAACATAAGTTTTTTAAAATCAGTTCTTATTGCATCACTTGCCTCTTCAAACATTTCACGAGCTTTTGAAGAATTTTCATAAAAATCTTTTCCCATACCTACAAATTGACTACCTTGCCCAGGAAAAAGAAGACCTAATTTCATTACTATCCTTTTTTAAGGAATTATATTAAATTTTTCTTGCAATTAACAGAGTTACTTGACCTAAGTTAAATGAAGTGAGTTTTTCAATTTGAAAATTTTGAGACTCAAAAAGAGAAACAAGCTCACTAGGTGTATAAAAATTTTCAATAGAGTTTGGAAGATATTCATAAGCTTTTTTGTTTTTACTTATTATTCCTCCAATTTTAGGAAGTATCTTATTTGAGTAAAAATCAATACATTCTCTAAACTTATTTGATTTTTCTGATTTTGTAAACTCCAACACTAAAACAATCCCGCCAGGTTTTAATACTCTATAAAACTCTTTGATAGCTTTTTTTATCTCTATTACATTTCTAATTCCAAAAGAAATACTTAAACAATCAAAAGTATGAAATTCAAAAGGAATATCAGTAGCATATGCTTTATAAAATTTAACACTTGGAAATCTTTTCTTTGCAACTTCTAGCATTCCACTACTTGGATCAAGTCCAATAATATTAATATCTATATTTTTTTTATTTGCTTCTTTTTTCCAGACTTCTATCATATCACCAGTTCCACAAGCAACATCAAGAATACTAACTTTTTCTTTATCAATTAATTCAAAAGTATTTTTTACTGCCTTTTCGCGCCATTTTTTATCAATTCCAAACGTTAAAACCCTATTAACTAAATCATAACGCTTTGCAATAGAGTCAAACATCTTTACTATTTCTTGTTGTTTTTGCATATATCTCCTTATTCTACTGGTAATTAATAATTAGTAATGAGTAATACTAATTCCAATACAAATTTATACCAATCAAGCAATTTTGGAAGTTCGAACTTCATTTCTTCACTTTTTATTAAAACTCATCCTATAATCACCCAATCCTCGAGGTACTGACCTAAATAAAAAAAACAATTGCAAATTTAGATCAGTACCATCCTCGATATTATATCGATTCTAATAAAACTCAATATTAATTTTTTCAAAATTATAAATTTCGATATTTTTTAATTCTCAATTCTCCCCGACCACCATACATTGACTAGTTCTTTTAAGGTATTAGAGGTTGTAAAGGTATTAGAAGTATTAGAGGTAATAAAGGTTTTCTTATATACTAACATCTACTAACCTCTACAACCCCTACTAACCTCTATTAACCTTTTTCCATTGTCCATTTTCCATTAATATTAGCATATTCTCGGAAGCAGTTCACCTTTTGGAAGCTCAATTACTCTTTTAGTTCCCCAAGGTGAAGTTAAAGTAACCTTATCTTGAGAAGTCACCTCCCCAATAATTGAAGCCTTTTCATTAAATCTTTTTAATATCTCCTCAGCTTTTTTAGCATCTTCATTTTTAACCGCTACAACAAAAGTACCCTCATTTGCTAAATCCATAGGCTCAAATCCAAATATTTCACAAAGCCCCATAACTTCATCACTAATAGGTAGTTTTTCTTCTTTTATATCAATCCCAACACCACTTGCTTTTGCCCACTCATTTAAAACGGCACTAATTCCTCCACGTGTCGCATCTCTTAAAGATTTAATTTCTATTCCCTCATCAATTAATGCTTTTACTTCATCCCATAATACTTTACAATCACTTTTTAATGTTGTATCAACATTATATCTATGAGCCATTACAACTGTACCATGAGTTCCTATATCTCTACTTACAATTATTATATCCCCTGTTTCTAAATTGTGAGCACTTATTCCTTCTTTTATGATTTTTCCAATTCCACTTGTATTTATAAAAATTTTATCAACACTACCACTTGGTACTACTTTAGTATCACCACAAACAATTTTAGCATCAACTTTTTTTAACTCATCAGCCATTGTTTTTACAATTGCTTCCAGCTCACTAAACTCAAGTCCCTCTTCAATAATAAAACTACAACTTAAATACTCCGGTTTTGCCCCCATCATAGCTAAATCATTACAAGTACCAGCAACTGCTAATTTTCCAATATTTCCTCCATTAAAAAAAATAGGGCTAACTGTAAACGAATCAGTTGTAAAAGCATTTTTTTTATCTAAATTCAAAACTGCTGCATCTTCTGCTTTTAAAAGTATCTCATTATTAAAATATTTATAAAAAAGATCATTTATTAATTTATTAGTCTCTTCTCCACCACCGCCAAAGCTAAGTGTAATTTTATTCATTTTTTTCCTTCTTTATAAATTTTTCAATTATTTTCTATGCTAAATTTTTTAATTAATACTTAGCTATTTGACAACTTTATTTCTATTTCTCGTTTATTTAGCATATCTATAATAAGCGTTACAAGCGCCTTCATCACTTACCATACAACTTCCAAGAGGATTTGATGGAGTACAAACATTACCAAATACTTTACAATCAAGTGGTGTTGCAAGTCCCTTTAAAATATCACCACAAATACATAATTTATGATCATCAATTGGTTCAGTTGGAAGTAAATCTTTCCAAACTATTTCAGCATCAAAATCACTAAACTCTTCTTTTAGTTTTAATGCAGAATAAGGTATATCTCCAAGCCCTCTATATCTAAAAGTATCTCTAATTTCCATATACTTATCAATTAGTTTTTGAGCAACAACATTACCTTCCCAAGTCGTAGCACGTTTGTACTGAATTTCAACCTCTAATCTTTGCTGATTTTTTTGTTTCAAAAGCATTAGAATACTCTCCATCACATCAACTGGCTCAAACCCAGCAACAACTACTGGCGTAGAATAGTCTTTAATTAAAAACTCATAAGATTTAGCTCCAATTATTACACTTACATGACTAGGTCCTATAAAAGCATTGATTTTTGCTTCACCACTATCCATAATTGCTTTCATTGGAGGAGGTACTAAAACATGATTTATATGATAATAAATATTTTTTATACCCTCTTTAAATGCTCTATCCATTAATGCTGCAGTCATTGGAGTAGTAGTCTCAAAACCTATTGCAAAAAAAACAACTTTTTTATCTGGATTTTCTTTAGCTATATTTAAAACATCAAGGGTTGAGTGAAGTGCTACTACATTTGCACCCTCAGCTCTGGCTTTTGCAAGACTTGAGTTACTTCCAGGTACTCTTATCATATCTCCTAAAGTAGCTAAAATTACATCCGGCTGTTTTGCTAAAATGATTGCATGATCAATTCTCTCTTTTGGCATAACACATACAGGACAACCAGGACCATGAATAAAAGTTATATTTTCAGGAAGAAGCTGTTTTAGGCCATATTTCATAATAGTATGTGTATGACCTCCACATATCTCCATTACTCTCATAGGTTCTTTTAGTTTCTCAGCCTCTTTGTGAATTAGTTTATTTAATGCTTTTATAGCATCAGGGTTTCTGAATTTAAAATACAAATCTTTTAAGCTTAATTCTCCATTTTCCATTTTCCTATCTCCATAAATTAATCTTTTTCAGGCTTATAAAGAAGTGGCCCATCTTCATTAACTAGTCGTTCAGGCTCAATCTCAAACTCATCTTCCATAGCAGCTTCTGCTAACATTTTATATACTTCTATACTCTCAAGTGCCGCTTTTTCATCAATTTTGCTCATTGCATATCCAACATGAATTAATACATAATCACCAACACTCACTGGCTCAGGCATTAGATCTAGACTAACAACTCTTTTAACTCCTAAAGTATCAACCTCAGCCATATTATTTTCATCTATTTTTAGTACTTTACTTGGAATTGCTAAACACATACTCTCTCCTTCAATATAAAATTGAAAATGGAAAATTATATTTATTTATATTTTCCATTTTCTTATTGATTAATTTTCAATTGATTTTAGATGTTCTTCTCTTTTTGATTTTATCCACTCAATTATCTCATCCAGCCCTTCACCTGTTTTATTATTAAGTAAAACTACAGGAACTCCTGGTTTTAATTTATTAGCGGCTTCTTTTGCACGTTCTACATCAAAATCAAAAAATTCAAGCATATCAGCTTTTGTAATAATTACAATATCAGCTTTTCTAAACATTACAGGGTACTTTGCAATCTTATCATCACCTTCAGGTACTGAAACAAATACCATATTATAATGAGCACCTACATCATAACTAGCAGGACAAACTAAATTCCCTACATTTTCAATAAAAGCAACTTCTGTAGTATCAAATGGAAAATGAGGTATTGCATGCTTCACCATTCCAGCATCAAGATGACAAGCTCTTCCTGTTTGTAATTGAAATGACCAAATTCCTTTTTCTCTAATTCTCTCAGCATCTCGACTTGTTTCTAAATCTCCTTCAATTACTGCAAATCTATAAGGTAACCTATCAGCTAAGTTTTCAAGAGTAGTAGTTTTACCGCTTCCAGGACTACTCATCATATTAAAGCAAGTAATTTTATGTTTATCAAATTCATCTCTTATCTCATTAGCCATTGCATTATTTTTAGACAAAATTTTCTCAATAACAGTTACTTTGTGAGATAACTGAGGATTATTTTTAATATCTTCATTAATTATTTCGTTATTATGAGTATGTTCATGATGATGCTCATGATTATGCTCGTGTTTATGTCCTGTACCGCATCCACAATCTACACACATATTTTACTCCTTCTAAAATATTTATAGTATTATACATATTTATTTATAAATTTAAATTAAAAATAAGTTTTTCTTATATAATTTTAGGACTCAAAAATGTAAATGATAATGAGAATGAATAAATTTTTTATGCCTATGTTTATGTTTATGGATAAGGTTTGCTTTTATTAAAGTATCAAAATCTTTCATCAACTCCTCCATATCCCCATCATAAATAACTTTATGCTCTTCACTCATAACAACAGCCCTATCACTTATTTCATAAGCTAAAGCTAAATCATGAGTTGCAATAAGAGCGGTAATTTCTAACTCATACATAAAATCCAAAAACCACCCAGTAGTTCTTGGATCCATTGCAGCTGTTGGTTCATCTAGTAATAACAATTTTGGTTCGTAAACTAAAATAGAAGCTAACATTACCTTTTGTTTTTCTCCTCCACTAAGGTTTAGTGAAGATTTTTTTAAAAGCTTTTCTATACCAAATTTTTTAGAAATCTCTAATACTCTATCTTCAACATCACTAAACCCAAATTCTTTTAAAGAAAATGCAATTTCATCAAAAACTGTAGGGTTAAAAATCATTGAATCTGGATTTTGAAATAAAATACCTATACTTTTTCTAAATTCTTTATTGATAGTTTTTTTTGTAATCTTTTTACTATCAAAAAAGTATTCTCCTTTTTTTGGAAAATAAAGCCCGGCTATTATCCTAAGAATAGTAGATTTACCACTTCCATTACTTCCAAGCAAAATTACTTTTTCATTTTTGTTAATAGAAAAACTAACATCATCAACTGCTAAAAAATCTTCATAAAAAAAACTTATATTTTTAATATCAACAAAATTATTCATTTAAAATCTCCATTTTGAGTTTCAAAAAACCCCCTAGCTCTCATTGCCATTGCTCTTTCTTTAGAATCTCTCATAGCTTTTGTTAGAAAAAACTTAAAAGTATTTGTAATAAACTGCTTTTCTTTATCTCTTATATTCACAACCCTCGCTTTAAACCCAAGTCTAAAATCTTCAAAAGTTTTTTTATATGAATAAATTTGAGATAGAGTAATAGTGAGAAGATAGCTTAAATCCTTACTAAAAGAAAAAAATTCTACAATGCTTACTTTACTAAAAAACCAAAAAACAAAATATGTCATTAAAATAACTTTAAGATTTATATAAACTATATACTCCCAAGGATTAATATCTTTAAAATAAGCTAAAATTACATATCCTATACTCACTCCAAGATTAAAGAAAATTACTGATTTAATTACTTTAGCAAAAATTTTAAAAGTTCTGTCAATCAAATAAGAAAAAATAATTAAAGCTATCAAAGATCCTATAATTATTTTTATATTTGTCAAAGACAATAAAAAAAAGAAAATTAGAAGAAAAATTATTCTAATCATTACTTTGTTTTACAAGTTTTGCAATTATAAAGTAAATTGCAAAAACTATTATAACTCCAACAACTGCACTTATATAATATCCACTAACTACACCAAGACCTGGAACTTCATAATCTGGAATTATAGGATTAACTAATCCTGCACTTTCCATTCCTTTTGGAATAAAACCAAGTTTTTCTTTATAATAATCTAGATCCCACTCACCCCAAGCTGGATTGTCAGTCATCAGCCCTAAAGGAACTAATGCCAAAAGCACTCCTAAAACAATTAATACTTTTCTTTTCATGCTGCAGCCTTTTCTTTTTTTGTCAAAAAGTTATATACAACTTGAGTAAAAATTCCTTCAACTACTCCAAAAAATAAAAGATGTTCTCCTACCATTGCAGGAATCGTAATTTTTAAATCAAATGGAAAATATAGAGGATTTCCATTTTCACTCCAAAATATAGGTTGAATTCCAAGAGCTAGAGCTACAACAAAAGAAGCTGCTACAATTGAAACATATCCTGAAATAAAAGGTGCAAATTTTTTATTCCCAAGAAGTTTAAAAATATAATATCCAACAAAACTTCCAACAAACCCCATAGCAAAAGAATTAATTGCCCATGCACTTATACCACCATCCCCAAAAATAATTGATTGTATTAATAATACTAAACTAACACTAATAAATCCAATCCAAGGACCAAAAAGTATAGAAATAAGGGCAGCTCCTACTGCATGACCACTAGTACCTCCAGGTACTGGTATATTAAACATCATAATTACAAAACTAAGAGCTGATAATGCTCCAATTACAGGTAATGTCTCTTCATTTAATTTTTCTTTAAGTTTTTTAAACCCATACACCCAAAGAGGAACAGTTACAATAAAACTCACTGCAACTGTTGCTGGTGAAAGATATCCATCTGCAATATGCATAAACACTCCTTTTTTTTAAGAAATTGTAATTCATTATCTTAAAAGAAACTTAAAATTTTGAATTTCTTGTATAATTTTAGGACTTATTTTGGGATAATAACTAGTGTATTTCCACAATTACAAATATCTACATTAATATCATATATATCTTTTATAAGTTCTTTCGTAATAATACTTTTATCACCTTCATACTCTATTTTACCATTTTTTAAAAAAATAAATTTATCACAATATTTAATGCTAAATTTATATCGTGAATTACCATAACTGTTATTTTATTTAATGATTTAATTAATTTTAGAATTTCAATTTGATTTTTCAAATCAAGATTATTAGTCTGTTCATCCAACAAAATCACCTCACTATCTTGAACAAGTGCTCTAGCAATTGCTACTTTTTGAAGTTCTCCTCCACTCAACTCATAAGTAGATTTTAATTTAACATGAGTTCGATTTAAGCCATCAAGTAATTTTTACAGAAGGCTTATTAATAATACCAAATTCAAAATATCTAAGAACTTTGATATAATAATACCAATTCCAAGATGTTTAGACACTTCAGTATAATAAAATTTAGTTAATCAAATACAACCAATTAAAGCATATACTTCTATTTAAAAACTATGACTATATTAGAATTGCTATAAGCAAATAAAGGTAAAGAAACAGGGATTTATACCAATTGAAAATGGAAAATGGACAATGGAAAATGGATAAATATCGCAAAATTAAGGGATTTTGAATTTTTTAAAAACATACAAGCATATTGGAATTGGTATTAAATAAAAATAAAACATTACCTGTTGCATCAATTCTACAAATCTATTATATGAAACTATATTTGGAAAATATGGCACTGACTAAATCTTAAATTTATAATAAATTTAAATTTTCATTGAAGTAGCTTTAGAATATGCAGTAAAAAATAGTTAGGTGTCAAATGTAAAAAAAAGAAGAAGAGGTTTTCTAAAAGGTTATTAATGAATAATAACTCATTAACATTAACTTAAAATTAAGAAAAAAGATTTTTTAAAATGGTCAATAAAATTATTACATAAAATCTTAATATTTACTTAAATTTTATATTTTCTTATATAATTTCAGAACTAAAAGGAGTAAAAAATGAGTTGTTTATATTGCAATCATTACATCTTATACAAATTAAAAGATGGAAATTATAAATGTGCAAAATGCAAAAGAAAATTTTCTCCTAAAAAAATTGATAGAAAAGCTAAAATTCTAAAAGGTTTTCTTGATTCATTAACTCCTGCAGGAATTTCAAAAAAATACAATATTTCTTATGCTACGATTGTAAAAGAAATAAAACATATAAGAAAAATTATAGCAAATATATGTGAAGAAGAATTTTTAAAAAATAGAGTAATTGAATTTGAAGAATATTTATATATCCCAATGTCCTTAAAAAGAGATACAAATTCAATTTATAAAGCTCAAAATTTCTTAACCATAGATTATGGGGGTAAAATTTATAACTTGATGCTCAGTAAAATGAAAAATTATGATACTTTAACACCTGAAGAAATAAAATCAATGTTTAGACAAAGTAAAATAATTAAAATTTATAAAAAAACTAATATAAAAAAATTTTGGCAGTTTTTTGAAGAATTTATTAAAAAATTTAAAGGAGTAAGTGACGATGAGTTTTTTTATTATTTAAAAGAAGCTGAATTTAGATTTAATGGATATAAAATAGAAGTAAAAGATTTATTTTAGATTCCAAATCCCCCAAGCAACTTGGCCAAGACTAATGCCCCCATCATTTATTGGAATTTTCTGATTAAAGTATATTTTTTTATTAATATTTTTTAAAATTAAACTTAAAAGTGTTTTATTTTGAAATACTCCACCACTTAAAATTATTGGTAAATCTATCTCTTTTGAGATTTTTTCAATTACTTTTACAATTGAATTTAAAAAGACACTTGCAACTTTTTCAAAATCACCTCTGTTTTTAGCTGCAAAATTTAATAATGGCAGAAAATCAATTTCTTTATTTACCTCTAATTCTATGTAATCTTTAATATCTTGGTTATAAAATTTCTCTATTATTAGACCGCTTAATCCTTCATAATCATTTTTTTCTATCATTCCAGATAAAAAAGCCACCATATCAAATATTCTACCAAGCGAACTAGTTATAGGAAAAGAAGCATTTTTAAGAGTTTTAGCTATTTTTTCATTTGAATAATTTTTAGAGAGATTTTCATCAATTAAACTTACTGCCATATTTGCTGGATTTTTAATAGCTTTTTCTCCTCCAATTAATTTAAAATATCTAAAATGATGAATTCTTTTATATTCACTTCTATTCGCAATAAAAACTTCTCCACCCCATATAGCTCCATCATCTCCATATCCAGTACCATCAAAAGCAAAAGCTAAAAAATCCCCATCTAAATTAAATTCAAACATAGTACTAAGTACATGAGCGTAATGGTGCTGAATTTGAATAACTTTTTTTTCTTGTTTTAACGCCCATTTTGTCGATTCATAATATGGGTGTTTATCACAAATTATTACATCTTCTTTGAATTCATAAAGTCTTCTAAAAGTATCAATAGTCCTTTCAAAATATTCTAAGCTTTCAAGTGTACCTAAATCTCCAATATGAGGAGACAATATTACTTTATCTTTAAATGCTAAACTTATTGTATTTTTTTGATTTGCACCTACCGCCAATATATTTCTTACTTGGAACTTGGAACTTGGAACTTGGCTACTCATATAAGGAGCATACCCTCTAGCGCACCTCATAGTTATATACTTATCTCCTACTACCTGAACTACACTATCATCACAAGCATTTACAATATCTCTATCATTATCAAGAACAAAATCCACAATATTTCCAAGTTTTTTGATAAGTTCTTCACTATCTCTAATAATTGGTTCATCAGATATATTTGCACTTGTCGCTACTATTGGAGTATCTAAAAACTCAAATAATAAATAATGCACTGGAGTATATGGCAAAAAAACACCATATCTATCAGTATTATCAGCTATTCCCTTTAATTTTTTTCTCTTTTTAACTAAAACAATTGGCTTTTCTTTTGAGAGAATAAGTTTTTCATCGTTTTTATTAATTTCACAATATTTTTTAATTTCCTCAATATCCTTAAACATCATTGCAAAAGGCTTAAGTGGTCTATTTTTTCTAATTCTAAGCTCACTTACTGCTTCAGGATTTGTAGCATCACACACAAGATGAAATCCTCCAAGTCCTTTTATTGCTACAATTTTTCCTTCTTTTATCTTGTCAGCTATAAATTTAACTTTATCAATTTCACTTAAATTATTTGGAACTTGGAACTTAGAACTAGGTGACTTGATTATTAATTTCGGTCCACATTCAAAACAACTTATAGGCTCTGCATGAAATCTTCTATCAAGAGGATTTGTATACTCTTTTTTACAATTTTCACACATTTTAAATTTTTTCATTGAAGTATTTTGTCTATCATAAGGAATATTTTCAATTATTGTATATCTAGGACCACAGTTTGTACAATTTATAAAAGGATATAGATATCTTCTATTGCTTTTATCAAACATTTCCTTAAGGCAATCTTCACATACTGCAATATCAGGTGAAATTGAAGTTGTTTTAATAGTATCTTTTGAATAAGCTATCTCAAAAGTTTTATAATTTTTAGGAGGTAAAATTTCTTTTTTTATTGTATCTATTTTTGCAAGAGGTGGTAAGTTTTCTTTTAAAGTTTTGATAAATCTATCTTTATTAACTCCTTCTATTTCAATAATAACTCCATCGCTACTATTTAAAACAAAACCTTTTAATCCTAAATTTTTAGCAATCTTATATACAGTAGGTCTAAATCCAACACCTTGGACAATCCCATTTATTGTATATTTAATACGCATTCTATACCTTATTTTTGAAAAATAAATATTTGTTCGTGCATTATTAGTAAAAAATTATATTCTTTTGATTTTTTTACCCAAAATCCAGTTGCTTTACAATTATACTGATGTTTTATTATATCTTCTTTTAACTTAAATCCTACTTTTAAAAATCTTTGCATGACCATAAAAGCCAATGGTTGGTACATTTTATTTCTTCTTGTATCACCTATTAAAATTGCACAATATTTACTTTTTTTTAATACCCTATAAAATTCTTTAGCAATTTTTTCCATTTCATCGCAAAACTCTTCCAAATCTTTTATATGGGACAAATCATCTTTTATATCATTTGAATATTTTATAATATTTGCATAAGGAGGATGCGTTAAAATAAAATCTATACTCTCATTTTCCAAAAATGATAAACCTCTTGTATCTTTAACAAAAAGTTTATTCCAATCTACTAAATAATCATAAGTAGCTAATGTTGGTAAAAAATGTTTATACAAAAATTCAAATGAATTCTCAGGGTGAATATTATGTTGAATCAAAAATTTAGTATAGTTCATCTAAATCCTTTTTTAAAATTAAGAATTAATAATTCATCAATTTTTCCTCTTTTATCTTTATTTGAATTTATAAACCTATTTGCTTTAATCTTAATTATATCATACTCTCTATACAAGTTTTTAATAAACTCCGTATCTGAATTACTTTCTATAACATAAATTTCTTTTTCGCTTAACTTTTTAAAAAGTTTAAATAGTCTAATTTGTTCTTCTTCTAAAAAATCACTATCAGTATATGATGTAAAATTTGATGTATTATTTAAAGGATAATATGGAGGGTCAAAATATACAAAATCTTCTTTACTAACAAAATTTAAAACTTCACTAAAATCACAATATTTAATTTCTACATTTCTTAAAGCTTTTGATACATTTAAAATATTTTCTTCATCTACAATATTTGGATTTTTATATCTTCCTATTGGAACATTAAAAAAACCTTTTTTATTTACTCTATAAAGTCCATTAAAACAAGTTTTATTCAAATATATAAATCGTGCAGCTTTTTTAATAGGAGATAAATTAAAATAATCTTCTTTTATATCTAATTCTCTAACCTCATAATAAAATTCTTTTGAATGTTTTCTTTTAAACTCTTTTAAAATTTCAATTAATTCTTTAGGATTATTTTTTATAACAATGTATGCATTTATTAATTCTTCATTTTTATCAAATAAATATACTTTTTTATTCTTCAATAAACCTAAATTATACAAAGCAAAAAAAACTGCTCCACCACCTACAAAAGGTTCAAAATAATTATTAAATTTTTTAGGAATATAAGGTAATATTTGAGAAATTAATCCTCTTTTGCCACCTGCCCATTTTACAAAAGGATTAACTAATTTATTATTACATTCCATATAATCTCTTTTTTATGAAATTTTACAAAAATAAAAAGGGAGAAAAAATAAAAAAGGAGAAAAAATGAAAAAGCTTTCTGCATTAAAAGTATACCTTAGTAACATTAACAATATATTAAGCTAAAAAAATTAATTTACTTTCGAATTAATTACTAAACTTCCAAATGCTTCAATTGCACCGCTAATAGGTAAAGCTCTTGGAGTAAAAACTGGATAGTTTTTACTAATATAACTATAAATTTTATTTAAAAACTCCCCATCGAATAGGTCACCTACTATTACTGCCCCGTCAAGTGGTGTATCTTTATTAACTTCATCATAAGTATTACTTAAAAATTCTGCAAAACTTTCAACCACTCCGTAACTTAAAAGATAATTATCAACTCCTGCCAAATGAAAGCTCATAGCTGTTCTTATTGCCCACAGTGGATTTAAATTATTACCTTCTAATTTGTAATCTATTCTTGGACCTTTTTTAGTTAAAGCTAAATTTGCATATTTTAAAAGTTTATTAGCAGCCTCGTCAATATTTTTACCAAACCCAAGAACTATTCCAATTAATCCCCATAAATAATAAATTCCTTTTTTATCAGCACTTATATCTGCATTTAACGCATTTTCAAAAAGCTGAGATTCTTTTTTTGAAAAATTTTCAATTAACTTTTTACCAGTATCATTCATAGCTGCTATCAGTGCAAAAATCTCCTTAAAATCACTAAAATAAAATTTGAAGTCAATATATTCAACAAGACCAAACTTTGGTGAGTTAATAAAAATTTTGCTTGTCTCTTTTTTATAAAAACAAAAACCGAAAATTGTTTTATTTTCAAGCTCCCACTCGGTTAAAACTCCATAAAAACCAGCAAATGCAGGTTTTGCAGATTTTGCTTCTTTTACTTTTTTTAATTCTAATATAGTTTTTTCATTGTCACTATATGCTACATAATCTTTATATTTGGCAACAAGACCTTCTTTTATATATTTTTCAAATTTAGGGATTATTCCCCTATCACCAGAATAAAGCAATATATCTTTTTGTACTGAATCAGTTACAACAGCCCTTGGAATTTCTTGAATTTCAACATCAAATTTTAATTCTTGAGGATTATTAGTAGCATTAAGTCCTAAGAGCTCTATATCAATATTTTCAAATAAAAGCTCTAATACCATACAGTCAGGAAGTTTTACATCAACTGCTGGAAGAGATAACCCATAAGTTTTTTTAAACTCAAGATTTGTTTTTAGTTTAACTATAGGCTTTTCAATACTAGCAAGAGCTTTTGCATCACCCTCAAATGCAAAAAAATATTTAGCAACACTTGCTAAATCTCTTGCTACAATAATCTCAGCATTTTCTAAATTAGGACTAATTTCATACGCTCCATTCATAGTCTGAATAGAAATTTTTCCAACTTCTTTTAATTTTTTTGCCAAATTTTTAAATACATCTTGGAACTTGGAACTTGGAACTTGGTTACTTACATTATACCCACATACCTCACAATGATGAAAAATATTATAAAAATGCTCACTATTAGGATCTTTTACTTCCCTTAAACATTTTGGACACGGAGGAAGAGAAATTTTAGGAAAAACTCTATTTAAATCATCTTTAAAATCTTGAGTTACTTCTGCATTAAGTGACTTTAAAAAAATGGACAAAGGAAGCTCATTTGCTAATTCTCTTGAAAAATTATCAAGTTCTTCTTCGCTTCCCTCAACATAAGCATAAATATTTTCTAAATCTCTACTAAGACCTAATTTAATATTAAGTTTTTTTGCAACTCTTATACATATTTTTTCTATTATTCCTTGAGTTGATGGAGTTTCAAAAATAAATTTTAATATCATTCTAATCCCTTCTTTTAATTAAAATAAGTTAAAAATGTAAAATCTCTTGCCCGACATACACAGTGTGTGTCTAGGTGAAAAGTTTATATTTTATATTTTATTTTTCATTTTTAATTTTTCACTTTTCGCTTTCATATCCTCTTAGGCTCTCTGTCGGAACTCCTCTTTTATATGAATCTTTTGCAATTTCAGTTAATTTAACATTTTCATTTTTTATTAAAGGTTCAACTCCTAATTTTTTAAGCTCAGTAATTAATATTTTTTCCATCAGTTTAGCGGCTTTACAAACTTCATCAGTTATACTAAAAGTAGTATTTTCACCAATTACATATGGCACAACACCTATTATTTTAGTCTCAGGTAAATCTCCCATCATCTCAATCATTTGAAGAGTTTGAAGCATCTCAACTTCGTGAGCACTTCCTTGCCAAGTTACACACTCTGGTACATCTCTAAAATCAAAAAAATACACATCTCCAATATTAGCTTCATCTACATCAACACAATCAAAAATAAATACTTTATCATATTCAGTAATTATAGGTATTAGCCTTTGTGCAAGAGTACCTCCATCTATAATATCTACTTGATGAGGGCCTTTAAATTCGTACTTCTCATCAATAAAATTCGCTAAATGTACTCCTATTCCTTCATCTCCAAATAGTATATTACCTATCCCTAAAACTAATATCTTCATAAATTACCTTTTTTAAAAATTGAGAATGCAAAATTAGTCCTCAATTCTCCATTCTCAATTTTTTATATATCCCCTAGAGGGGAAAAAAGGATGAAAATTAGTGATGGTCTTCTTTCTCCCATTTCATTCCAGAGAATATTGCATCCATACCACCACTTTTACCAAATACTGCGTTATACACAGCCATATAAATGTGCACAAATACTACAACTATAATTGCCCACATAAATATATGATGCCATAGTCTAACATATGAAAGTCCACCAAATAAAGTTTCAATATATTTTGCAAATGGATAAAAAAATCCACCTAGCCCATTATGATAAACTTCAGCATAAAGAGCAATTCCAGTAATTATAATTCCATAAAAAAACACATAAAGCATTGCATACGCCCAAAATTGGAGCGGATTATATACACCTTTTGTGTGAGGATGTTTTGCTATTAACATATAATACATTACTTGTTGAATAGCAATTTTTATATTAAAAGCATCTTTAATTGATTCTCTCTCAAATTTTGCCTCTCTAAAAAAGAAAAAATAAACTGTTTTATAAAGTACTGCACCTATCATTGCAAAACCAAAAATAATATGCCACTCACGAATTTGAGCATGCAAAAATCTAGTCGGTTCTGGACTTACATTTTGATAAGTAATAAAAGGATCTGCTAAATAAAACCCTGTTGCTATAAGAGCAAAAATTGAAATTGCTCTTATCCAGTGTTGCCATCTGTACCCGGCAGAAAACTCAATTCCGCCAAGGTAATTTCCCATTACTTTTAAAAATTTCATTTGTGCCTCCTTAGCATGCACCATAAAGTGGATCTACTTTGAATTCACCAAGTTTTTTACCTTTAACATCCATTACATGAACAGCACATGCAATACATGGGTCATAACTATGAATATTTCTAATTACCTCAAGAGGTTTTGAAGGATCTTCTAACTTCATACCAATAAGGTTAATTTCATAAGCACCTTTTTTACCGTTACCATCAACAGGTCCTGCATTCCAAGTAGATGGAACTACAGCTTGCCAATTTTCAATTTTTCCATCTTTAATTCTACACCAGTGACTTAGCATTCCTCTTGGAACATCACCAATAAATCTACCTTTATATTCTTTATTTTTATCAATTATATAAGGTGTAACAGTAGTTTGATCTACTTTTAAGTTTTCTACAAGATTATTAAATGTTTCAATTCCATAATCTGCAATTACTTTAGTTTGTAGCATTCTAGCAGCAGTTCTTCCTAAAGTTGTAAATAGTGCTTCTGCTGGAAGATTAGTTTGTGATAAGAACTCATCCACTACTTTTCTAACTTTATTATTTCCTTTAGCATAGTTAACAGCTATACATGCAAGAGGTCCTACTTCATATGGTTCTTTATTATATCTAGGCGATTTAATCCAAGAGTATTTACCTTTTGGATTTGCTACTTTTGTATGAACTAAATTACCTTGCCCATCAATACTTTCACCATCAATATATCCTGTATATTCTGGAGTAGTGTCTCCATCATATGGATGTCTAAATCCAGTATCTTTATACCAAGAGTGAGTTACGTCTTCTTCAATTTTGCTCTCGTCAATTTCATAGAATTTACCAAGGTCAAAATCTTTAATATAACCACAAGCATCGAATAAATAATCTTTTGCACCTGTTTGCATAGTTCTATATGTTATATAGTTTCCAAGATTATTTTTTTGAACAACACTTGGTTCGTTTCTATATGCTTCAGCAGCCATAACAATATCAGCATAGTAAGCTCTATTTGCCCAATCAGCAAGTTGTTGGAATTTTGTTAAATATTCAGCAAGTCTAGCTGGGTCTTGTAAATCCATAATACAAGTAACACCACCTACTGTTAAACTTTGTGGATGTGGGTTTTTACCACCAAAAATTGCCATCATTTGAGCTGCAATTCTTTGAATTTCAAGGTTACGTAAATAATGTGATAATGCTATTAAGTTTTGTTCTGGCGTAAATCTCATTGTTTTATGACCAAAATATGCGTTTTTAAATGGTCCAAGGTCACCTTTTTCTGCAAATTTAGATATTCTTTTTTGAACTTCTTTAAGTTCATCAACTCCAGTTGCTATTGGATTGTATCCTTTTGGAACATATTTAAATGCTTCTTCACTAGCTTTAAGTGGGTCAGCTTTTAAGGCACTGAAAATATCCACCCAATCAAGTGCATGAAGTTGATAAAAATGAACTATATGATCATGATAAAACAGTGCATAATCAAGAAGAGTTCTTACTAATTTTGCATTTAAAGGAGGTTCGATCCCAAGAGCATCTTCTACTGCTACAATACCTGCTTTATAGTGAGAATATGTACATACCCCACAAATTCTTCCTGTAATAAATCCAGCGTCTCTTGGGTCTCTACCTTTAACAATTACTTCAATACCTCTCCATAAAGTTGAACTTGAATAAGCATCTTTAATTACATTATTTTCATCAATAACAACCTCAACTCTTAAATGTCCCTCAATTCTTGTAATTGGGTCAATTACTATTCTTTTACTCATAGATTACTCCTTAGGATTTTTGATTGCACTTAGTGCTGCGTGAGCTGCTATTGCAACACCAGCTACTGTTAAGATTGTAATTCCTACTTTATCTGCTGTTTCGTCAGCATTCACACTCATAAACTTATGATCTGCAAGTGGTTCTTCATATGGTGCCATTGCATCCCAAAAATCAGGCTCACTACAACCTATACATCCATGCCCTGCCTGAATTGGCCAAGATGTATGTTGATTAAATCTTTCTCTACTACAGTTATTAAATGTATAAGGTCCTTTACACCCCACTTTATATAAACAAAATCCATTTTCAGCACCATTATCACCAAATTGTTCTACAAACTCACCTGCATCAAAGTGACCTCTTCTTTCACATAAGTCATGAATTCTAAGACCATACGCCCATTTAGGTCTATTGAAATTATCAACTGCTGGAAGTTGACCAAATAAAATTACATAAACAATAGTACCTACAATATTTTTTGCACTTGGAGGACATCCTGGCACATTAATTACAGGTTTATTAAGTACTTTATGAATTCCAACTGTTCCTGTTGGATTTGGATATGCTGCTTGAACCCCACCAAATGCACTACAAGTTCCTACCGCAATAATAGCCTTTGCTTTATTAGCTGTTCTTTTTAATTTTTCAAGTCCTGTTTCAGCATGTGGTCCAATTGTGAGATATTCACCATCATCTTTAGTAGGAACACCACCTTCAACACATAAAATAAATCTACCATCAAATTTTTCAAGTGCTTCTTCATAGTTTTCTTCTGCTTGCCATCCAGCTGCAGCCATAATAGTATCATGATACTGAAGATTGATATAATTAAAAATTAAATCATCAATAGTTGGAGTATCAGTTCTTAGTAAACTTTCACTACACCCTGTACATTCAGCAAGATGTAACCAAACAACTGGAAGTCTATCACTAACTTCTGCTGCTTCTGCAACTACTGGTGCAAATGAAGCTGGAAGTCCAAGTGTTGCAGCAAGTGCGGCTGACCATTTTAAAAAATCTCTTCTTGTAAATCCATTTTCTTCTAAAACTTCTTTGATTGATTTAGAACCAATTCCAGGAAGTTTTTTTAAAGATTCAATTCTATTTTTCATTTGTGTTATTAAAACATCATTCATAGCCTGCCTCCCATTTTTTTTGCTCAATATGAATTATAATTAAATAATTTTTTGTTTTCAATATTTTTTAATACAAATTTAATAATTTAGGCACTTTATAGACATTTTTATTTTTTTATTGATATAACTTTTTATTATAGATAGTTAATAAGAAGTATTTAAAAACATAAAACTCGTTATAGCTAGATTTTACATAAATTTTACAAATAATGCTAAAAGAAAAAATTATTAAAAAAATGAAAAAAGCATTTTTATAGCTATTAAATAAAGCATAACACCTATAATTTTTTTTATGTGACTTTGATTCAAATGAAAGTGCATAATATAATTTCCAATAAATCCACCAAGCATTGCTGCTAAAGCTACAACAAATAACAAATTCCAATCTATTTTTACAATACTCAAATAAGTCAAAAATGCAGTAAAAGTAGAAAATGGAATAACAAAACTCATAGCAACAGCAAGTTTTTTAGGAGAAAATCTCAAGATTATTAAAATTGGCATAAGAAGCGAACCACCTCCTATCCCAAGAAGTCCACTTATAATACCAACACACATACCTAATACTATAAGTATCCAAGTTTTATCATAATGAAACTTCTGCTCTTTTTTGCCAAATAATAGCATACTACCTGAAAATATTAAAAACATAAAAAAAAGACCTTTAACATAAATTTCAGGTATAAACTTTGATAAATATGCTCCAATTGGAGCAAAAAGTGCAAGAGTAACTGCTAGAGGAAGTGCAAATTTTACATCAAGAGTTTTTCTTTTTATATTCATTATTGTTGCAGTAATTGTAGTAGTTGTATTTACAAAAACTCCTATTGATTTTGAAAGGTTAAATCCTATTCCTAAAAAATGTAATATAGGAACAAGTGCTACAGCACTTCCAACTCCTCCCATTGCAAAAAATGTAGAAAGAAGTAGTGTTATAAAAAAAACTTCAACATAAAACATTTATTAACCTTTGTTAATTTGTAAACTGACATATTAGTTAATTGATTATTGGTTAATTGGAATCAATTAATTTACCAATAACCAATACACCAATACACCAATTAACCAATATCGATTAATTTTGCTTTTCCACCTTTTAAATATTCTAATAATTTTAATAATCCACCATCTAAAAACCTTGCATCAAAACCTTCACTTCTTAAATACATTGCAGAAGCAATTGCCCTAGCATTTCCAGGACATGCAGTAACAATTATTTTATTTTTTGGTAACTTTTCTAAGTTTTCTGGCAAATCTTTTGCAGCAATTCTTTTTCCAAATCCAAGAGCCCAGACTTTTATTTCAAACTCTTCTCTAACATCAACTAACTCACACTTACCTTCATTATAAAGATTAATAAACTCTTCAATAGAGACTTTTAGATTTTTCATATTAGAAGGAGTAACTTCTTTGATAAACATTTACTTGACCTTTTTTTGCTAGGATTGTATCATAAAATGAACATAGGTTCAAAAAAATATAAAAAGTCACTGACTAAATAAAGCAAAACAATTGCAAATTTTAGCGAAGCAAAAGTGTTAAAAAAAGTGAACCAAACCCGCAGGGCAGCGTAGCTGTCTGCATTTTTTAGCTTTTGCGAAGCGTTAAAAAATTTGCACTCTTTTTGAGTGTATTTAGTCAGTGCCTATAAAAAATCTAAATAATACCAATCAACCATTTTTTACAATTAATGACTAACACATACTGCACAAATATCAAAACATTTAAATATTGAATTTATAAAATCTTTTCTCTCATTAATTAAAGCTTTTTGAGCAGGAGATGGATTTTTTTTTGTACCATTTGAAAGATTAAACTGAGTTGGAACTATAATATTGTATTCTTTAATCTTTTCATTCTCTACTTCTATTTCGTGAATCAAACTTCCTCTTGGAGCTTCTATTGCAACAATTCCTTTAGAATCTTTTGGTTTATAATTTACAAATGAAGGCTCACATATATCAATATCCTCTATAATTTTCAATAAATAATTAATCATTATATTAATTTCATAAACTCTTGCAAAAACTCTAGTAAAAATAGAATCTCTATATTTTTCATAAGATTTTTTTATTAAAGGATTATTTAAATTCCTTGCAAGAGGTCCTACCTCTACAAATTCTCCATTATATAAGACATTTTTACCAAAAGAGGAGCTTTTCTCTTCTTTAACTAAACCTATATCACCACTATTTTTAAAATATAAATTCTCACCAAGTACTAAAAATCTATTTAAACTTTTACCAACCTCTTTTGGAATATTCTCAAAAAAAATTTTTAAATCTTTAGAATTTCCTTCTTTGTCTATTATCTCTTTATTTACTATTTCTTTTAGTGTTTTAAGCATATCTTTTATTTTTAATATCTCAATATTAGTAAGATCACAAGTTACTCCACCAGGAATTATGTAAGAATTATGAGGATATTGTCCTGAAATTAATGCAATTATCTTTGCAATATATGAAACTACCTTTAAAGCTTTTAAAGTAAAAAATTTATTTTTTATTTGAGTTGGAAAAAGAGTTATATAAAACCATTTAATATGATTTTGCATTATCTCAAGTCCAACTGTTATATCCCTTAATATCTTCGCTTTATTTGTAGGATTTATGCCAAATGCATTCTCAATTGCCCTAGCAGTAGCAAATAAATGAGAGTGTCCACAAATTCCACAAATTCTAGGGTTTATTACTAAAGAGTCCATATAGTGGCGACCTACAAGATAGCTTTCTATTCCTCTATATTGCCAGAACTCAATCTCTACAAAATCAATAATATTTTCTTTTTCATATATTTTTAAAGTAGCTTCTCCTTCAATTTTGTTAACTATTTTAATTTTCACTTTTAAAATCTTCCTTACAATTTATTATTTTTTTATTAAGCCTTTCATTGTTTAGACTTTTTGCAATACCACTAAGCGTTAAGTATGCTCTTTTAGAAACTCCTAAAGGTATATTTGCAGGTATACCCATAAAAGTTTCTGTTTTAAATAACTCCTCTTTTGGAAAGTTTTGCTCAGTACAACCAAAACAAGGCGTCCCCGCACGAGTCTTTGAATTAACTTCATTCCATAATACCCTATTACAATTACTATGAGTAAATGGTCCTTGACAACCTTGAATATAAAATAAACACCCTTCTTTTGTTCCAAAGTGCTCCGCATCTATTTTCCATTCAAAATATTCGTTTCTACTGCATCCTGAATGTGAAGTAAATGCAAAAATTTCAATTGGTCTATTAAATTCATCTAATCTAATTTCTTTATTTTCTTTTAACATATTCAAAACATATGCTAGCCACTCTGGATGAATTGGACAGCCTGGAATATTTATTACTTTGTCTTTATATTTATAAAACATGCCTTTTTTTTCTTTATTAAATAATACTCCTTCTCCAAATATACCTCCAAACACTGCACATGTACCAAGTGCTATTACTTTTTTTGATTTACAAAAAAGTTCAGTTATCAAAGAGTTTAATTCAAATACAAGTCTAACAAAATTATCTCTTAAAGCTCCCTCAATTATTAAAATATCACATTCTTTAACTTCAAATTCATCAGTATCTAAAATTGGATGATAAAGAAGAGAAAACTCATCAAAAAACAAATCTAAAGAATAATTAAAAAATGAATGGCTACATCCATTACAGCCAACTGCATCTATCCATATTATTTTAGGCTTTGAGTGCATTGTATATATTCTCACTTATTTGGTCTATATAGTCTTTTAAAGGCTTTCCTAATATTTTTTCTTTGTTTAAAAATGCTAAACCTCCTATATACCCCATAAAAAGACCAAATGCTGCAAAAAAATCTTGGTTTTTAAGTTCTTTTTTTCTAACTCCTTCTTCAAAAAATATCATTATTTCAGTCACAAATGCACTAACGCATAGCATTCCTTCACATCCATTATTAAAAATTTCCCTGTTTGAAAGATATACTCTCATAAAATAATCTACTAGTTCTGGTTCTTCTTCTGCAATGTTAAAATATAATTCAACTATTCTTTTAATTTTTTCACGACTAGAAATATTCATTTCATTAATTTTTCTAATCTCGTCCCCAAATTTTTTAGAAGTATATATTAAAAGTTCTTTTGCAAGTGACTCTTTACTTGGAAAGTAATTATACATATTACCAACACTCATTCCCATTTCTTTTGCAATATCTGCTATTGTTGTATTAAAAAAACCTTGTTTTGCAAAAAGATTAAGTGCTGTTTTCATGATCTGAATCTTTTTTTCTTCTTTGCTCACATCTATCCTTTTTTTACATTATTATAATATAATTTTAAAAAAAAGGTTACAGATGCATGAATATTCAATAGTAGATTCTTTACTTAAACTTGCCGAGGAACACGCAATAAAAAATGGCGCAAACAAAGTTACAAAGATAGAAATAAAAATAGGAATACTTAGTGGAGTTGAACCAGAACTTTTAAAAACGGCATTTGATACCTTTAAAGAAGGTACAATGTGTGAACATGCTGACTTTATTATGAGAATTCAACCTGTAGTTATAAAATGTAAAGATTGTAATAAAGAAGACACATTAAATAAAGATGAATATTTATGTCCAAATTGCGGAAGTGTAAATATAGAAATAATAGATGGTGAAGATATGTACTTAATGAGTTTGGAACTAGAAACACCAGATTAGATTGGTTGATTGCTTATTGGATAACATAATATTTTCCCAATATACAAATATACCAATATACCAACTTAATAAATGATAGGAGCTATTTTTATTTTGTAAAGACTCCTATTTATATATAAATTCCCTGTATGTGGATCAAACTCGACATCTTCAGGTAAAAAACAAGTCTTTAGATCTTCAAAAGCTAAATTTTCAAATTTAATTTTTTTATCATAATACTTTTCAATTACAACTTTTGTATTCACAACTTTTTTTTTACTACCAAAAGCATATTCAATCATTGCTTCAAATTCTTCTGTTTCTCCAAATTTATTCACTTTCCCATGCCAAGTTTCAAGAAAATATTCTAATGCTTCAACTCCTCTCATTTCCCCTCCTTGTGAAACAAGTATTATAGGTACTATAGGTTATAGAGGTTGTAGAGGTATTAGAAGTTTTAGAGGTTGTATATGCATAACCCTTACTAACCTTTACAACCCCTACTAACCTCTACCAACCTCTACTCACAAAAATCTGCTAATAATCCAGCTTTTAATTGTTTATATACCTCATCTCCTGCAAATTTTCTAACAATTTCAAGTCCAAAACAAATTGCAGTTCCAGGACCTTTAGAAGTTAATACATTTTTATCTTCAACCACTTTTGCATCACTTACATAGCCTTCTTCTCTTATATTTCCTTCCCATCCAGGATATGCAGTGTATTTATCTTTAAGAACTCCTGCTTTTTCCAAAGCAAAAGGCGCTGCACAAATTGCACCTACATATTTGCCTTTAGCATCCATCTCTTTAAGCAAATTTTGTACGTGCTCATCATTTGCTAGATTTATTGCTCCTGGAAGTCCCCCTGGAAGAACTACTAAATCAAGATCATCTGCATTTACAAGCTCTATTTTTGTATCAGGAATAACTCTAATATTATGAGCCCCGAAAATCACATCTCCACCAACTCCAGCTACTATTACATTTAATCCACCTCTTCTCATTACATCGATTAAACTCATAGCTTCAATTTCTTCAAATCCATTTGCTAATGGCACACATACATTTACCGCCATTTATCCTCCTTTTTTAATTAATTATACCAAAATTATTAGTTTGCTTTTTCAATATTAAATATTTTCAATTTTTACTCTTAAAAACGGATAAGTATTTACTTTTTTATAAATTACCCCAAAAGTCCCCTTAAGACCTGAAACCTTTCTAACATCTTTTATCTCTCCATCTACTTTTACTTTTAAAGACTTTATCTTATTTGCTATTAAAAATTGATCAGAGCACAAAATCTCATTCTCTTTCACAACATTCAAATCATCACAAGCATAAACTACACTTCCATCAAAACTAGTAAGTTCATCAATCTCTTCTAAACTATATTCAAAACTTCTTTCACTTTCAACAATTTCTAAAAGTTCTGGATCACTTGGATCAAAATAGTATTCTAACTTAACTCCTCTTATTTTAAAACCTCCAAAGTCTCTCAATATCATCAGAAATTTAATAATATTCTCTTTTTTTGGATGTAAAATTAAATCTCTCCCTACAATAATTTCTCCTAATTTTAACTTTTCTAAGTCAAACTCATCAAAATTACTCTCACTAAACAAATATCCATCATCCATCTCATCAAAATAGTTTTTTATTGCTTCAGGCACTTTATCATATGTAAAATATTTAGCAATTAATGCTATTACGGCTTCTTCTGCCATTGGCTCATATGTAATTGAATCATTATATTTAACAGGATGCATAAAAACATCGGCATTAATATCTGTTAGAGGCAAGTTTCCTATTGAAATAATCATTTTTTATCCTTTAAATAACTTTTAAGCCAATCCAAATAATTATTTTCTGCATCAGCCTCAAAATAAACTATTTCTGGTACTTCATATGAATGAATAGATTTTATTTTATTTTCTAATAAATTTATTTTCTCTTTTGTAGTTTTAATAATAAGTAAAGTCTCGTTATCTTCACAAACCTCATTCCAATAATAAATAGATGTGATATTATCAATTATATTTACACAAGCAGCTAATTTTTCTTCTACCAAAATTTTCGCAATTTTTTTAGCTTCATTTTTATTTTTAGCAGTAGATAAAACAACCATCATTATATACTCTTTGAAAATACTTTTTGATTTGCCATTTTTTTAAAATACTCATCAAATGGTAAAACAATATTTCTAATAAGTAAACTTCCTGTTTTATTAACTTTTATTTTATCCTCAGTTATTTCTACAAGCTCTTCTTCTATAAATTCTTCGATTTCTTTAAGTTCATCTTTGAATTTTTCTTTAAAATCAATTCCAAAAGTTTTTTCAAATCTATCAATATCAAAACTAAAGTTTGCCATCATTTCCATAATTACATACTTGCGAATAATATCTTCATCATTTAAAATAACACCCCTAAATACAGGAAGTTTTCCATCATCAATAGCTTTTTCATAACTTTTTAAATCTTTATAATTTTGAAAATATGCTCTCTCTGTCTCACTAATAGAAGTTAATCCAAATCCTATTAAATCAGCCCCACCTTTTGTGGTATATCCTTGAAAATTTCTGTGAAGCTCTCCTTTTTCTATAGCCTTAAACAGTTCATCATCAGGTTTTGCGAAATGATCCATACCTACCATTTTATATCCATTATTTTCAAAAAAGTCTATTACATATTTAAAAATTTTTAGTTTCTCTTCCGGACTTGGAAGAGTAGTTTCATCGATTTTTCTCATGCCTTTTTTAAGCCATGGCACATGAGCATAATTAAAGACAGCTAGCCTATCTGGGTTTAACTCTTTTACTAATTCAAGAGTTTCTTTGAAAGTTTCAAAAGATTGATAAGGCAACCCATATATTAAATCTATATTTATTGATTCTATTCCAGCATTTCTTGCTATATCAACCGCATTTTTTGTCAGTTCAAAACTTTGAATTCTATTAACTGCTTTTTGTGTCTCTTCATTAAAATCTTGAACCCCAAAGCTAATTCTATTTACACCATATTTTTTCATTACATCCATATGAGCTTCACTAAAAAATCTCGGGTCTATCTCTACACTTATCTCAGCATCTTTTTCAAAATTTTTAAAATATGAATATATTAATTCATAAATTTCTTCAAGCTCATATGGTTCAAAAAATGTCGGAGTACCTCCTCCAAAATGGAGTTGTCTTACCATTCTACTAGTATCAAGATATTTTTCCCAAAGGTTTAGTTCTTTCTTTAAATAGTCAATATATCTTTTTCTTTTATCAGTCTTAGAAGTATAAACAACATTACATCCACAAAAATAACAAGCGCTCTTACAAAAAGGAAGATGAAAATAGAGACTAAGAGGTTTGTTTGAATTTTGCAAAAAAGGGATAATATCTTTTTCTTCTAAATCTTTAAATTCCACTGCCGTTGGATAAGAAGTATATCTTGGCGCATGTCTTGAAAATTTTGATAATTTTTTAAAATCTATTTTTTCCATTCTCTACCTTTAAACTAAATAAATTGCTGTAATTGCTTATACTCTTTGTAATCCATATTAATATTTTTTATTTTTCACTTTTAATTTATTTTCATTTTCCATTCTCCATTCTCAATTCATTTAAATTCTCTCGCAAATTCTCTTCCAGCTTCTTGCCACTCATCAAATGATATTACAAGCTCTTTTTTAACTAATTTATCATTTTTTAGTAAAGCTGCTTTTATTTTAATTGAATCATCTATCATTATTTTCGCATTCACACCAACTGGTGCATGACACCCAAGATTTAACTCATCTACAAAATCTCTCTCTATCGTAACTTCAACTTGAGTCCTAAAGTCATTTAAAGGTCTAACCGCTTCAATTACTTTTTCATCATTTATAGTTTCAATACCAAGCGCACCTTGACCCATAGCAGGTATCATAATATCTGTATCTAATATTTCAAAATATTTTATTTCTTTTGTAAGCCCCAGTCTTTTAATTCCTGCATAAGCTAAAATAATAGCATCATACTCACCATTTTTTAGTTTATTGATTCTTGTATCTACATTTCCCCTTAGGTCAGTTATAACCAAATCATCTCTAAATGCTTTAAGTTGCATAGCCCTACGAATTGAGCTTGTACCAACAACTGCATTATGAGGAAGTTCAGCTAAAGTTTCATAGTTTTGTGATAAAAACACATCTTCAACCGCTTCTCTTTTTGGAATTGCAGCAAGAGTGAAATGTTCTTTATCATATTGAGTTGGAAAATCCTTTAACGAATGTACTGCTATTTGTGCTTCACCTCTAAGAAGAGCTTCTTCAACTTCTTTAATAAATAACCCCTTACCTCCAATGCTTGCTAGAGGTTTATCAAGAATTTTATCCCCTGTTGTTGTTACAATTTTTAAATCTACTTCATGTCCAAGATTTTCAAGTCTTTTTTTAACCCATTCAGCTTGCCACAAAGCTAATTTACTACCACGAGTTGCAATTGTAAGTTTCATTTAACATCCTTTGGTGGATTTGATAAAAAATATAACATATATAAAAATCCTATCATCATAACAAAGCTCATAAAATACAATATAACCTCAATCATTGTTTATCCTTTAAAATAAATTTATACTCATATAATTTTTGCCAAATTTTCTTAATTATAACCAAATTTATTAAAAAACTTATGAATCCTACTACTACGAATATAAACTCTGTCATTGAAAAATTTTTAAAAATATCTAAAATTAAATTTAAACTTCCACCTAAAATAGCAATTTCTATTAAAACAAAAAGCTTTAATAATTCCCTATAAGTTATAATCTCTTCTTTAATATATTCAAATTTTTCACTTTCCATTTTACACTTTTAACTTAATAATTTAGCCGCATCCTTACTATGATAACTAATAATCATATCAGCCCCGGCTCTTTTAAATGAAGTTAAAATTTCCATCATTAAGCTGTTATAATCCATCCATCCATTCATTGAAGCCGCTTTTACCATTGAATATTCACCACTTACATTATAAACACATAAAGGTTTTAGTGTATTTTCTTTTATTGTTTTTATAACATCCATAAATGATAACGCAGGCTTTACCATTAAAATATCAGCTCCCTCAGATTCATCAATCAGACTTTCAAGTAAAGCCTCTCTTGAATTTGCTATATCCATTTGATAAGTTTTTCTGTCTTTTGGTAAATATTCATTTGCTAATGGTGCACTCTCAGCTGCATCTCTAAATGGACCATAAAAAGCAGATGCAAATTTAGTAGAATAACTCATAATAGGAATATGTTTATAACCATTACTATCAAGTGCACTTCTTAAAGCTTCAATTATGTTATCCATCATCCCACTTGGTGCTATCATATCAGCTCCAGCCCCAGCGTGAATTAAAGCCTGTTTTGCACTAATTCCAAGTGTAGCATCATTATCAACAGTTTTTAAGTTTGGATTTATTATTCCACAATGTCCATGGTCCGTAAATTCACAAAAACAAAGATCAGTTATAACAGTAATTTTATCACCAAAAGTCTCTTTAATTTTTCTAATACTTCTAGCAATTAACCCCTCTTCATCAAGAGCATCACTTCCACAAGAATCTTTAAGTTTTGGAATACCAAAAAGAATTACAGCTTTAATCCCAAGTTCAATACACTCATTTACCTCATCTAAAAAACTATTCTCTCCAAATTGATAAATTCCTGGCATTGATTTTATTTCATTTTTTCCATCAAGTCCTTCTTTTATAAAAATTGGCATAATTAGGTCATTTTTTGTAATATAGTTTTCTCTAACTAAATCCCTTATATTGCTATTTAACCTTAGGCGTCTTAAATTCATTACTGCTCCTTAAGTTTTCTACTAACTTCTTTACACAAATCTACAAAATACTTTGCATTTTCAACCGGTACATCTGGCAAAATTCCATGACCTAAATTAAATATATGTCTATGACCTTTCATAGTTTTTGCTATTTTCTCAACAGCTTCACGAGTTGCACTTTTACTATAAAGTCTAGTTGGATCCATATTTCCTTGAAGTGTATATTTATCTTTAAAAATACCAAGTGCATAATCCATTGGTGTATTCCAATCAATACCAATTACATCAAAGTCTCCATCCATATCACTCATATAAAGCCCAACACCTTTACTAAATCCAATAACTGGAATATTAGGATACTTTTCTTTTAATTTTCTTGCTATTTCTTTCATATAATTCCATGAAAATTCAAAAAACTTATCCTTCTCAAGCGCTCCACCCCAACTATCAAAAATCATAACAGCATCAGCACCAGCTTCAATCTGTTTAAATAAATACTCAATCGTTTCTTTTGTATTAAATGCAAGAAGTCTATGTAATACCATCGGATCAGAATATAGCATTTTTTTAATTTTTGCATATTGTTTGCTTCCTCTTCCTTCAACCATATAAGTGGCAATAGTCCAAGGACTTCCAGCAAATCCTATTAATGCTTTGTTTTCTGGTAACCTTTCTTTAATAAGCTTTACTCCTTCATATACATAACTTATCTTCTCATCTGCTTTTACATCAAGTTTATCAATATCTTCTTCACTTGAAATAGTCTTATCAAACACAGGTCCTACTCCTTTTTCAAACCTAAGAGGAAGACCCATTTCCATTGGAAGATTAAGAATATCACTAAAAAGTATTGCTGCATCAACATCAAGTATATCAATTGGCTGAATAGTTACTTCTGCTACCATTTCAGGATTTTTTGTCATTGTTAAAAAATCACCGGCTTTTTTCCTAACATCCATATACTCAGGCAAATATCTTCCAGCCTGTCTCATCATCCAAACAGGCGAATACTCAGTCTCTTTTCCAAAACAAGCATCTATAAAAATTTTACTCATTTTTTCTCCTTTTCTATTTAAAAATACCTTTTTCCATATGATACTCACACTTATTCATATCCATCTGTAAATCATTTTCACCAAAAAGTCTTTTTATTATGGATACAAATAAATCCACTTCTGCACTATCTGCCATTTTTCTAAGAGTCATATTTGGATGATGTAAAAATCGTTTAAATGCATTATGAAGTAGCTTTTCTACCTCTTCTTCAAGCTCTACTGGAATGTAGTGCTTTTTGATTGCATTTTTTAATGCTCTTTTAGAACACTCCCTAGCTTTATCCTGCAAAAATTTAATAACAGGTTCAATTGATACAGATTGTAAGTACTTTTTATACTCTTCTACACATTTTTTTACTACTTCATTAGCTGCTTCAAGTTCTTTTTGTCTTTTTTGCATATTTTTTTCGCTAATCTCTTTTAAATCATCCACTTTTATTATTTTTATATCTACACATCCTATATCTTCTATATCATTTGGTATTGCTAAATCAAACCAAAGTCTTTTAAATTTAGTTGGTTTTATAAATTCTTTTCTAATTACAGGATAATTTGAAGCAGTAGCTGAAAAAAGAAGTCTATAATTATTTATAAGTTTTGGAAGTGTTTCAAGAGAATGTACATCAATATTGACCTCATCGCCAAGCTCTTCTTTAAGAGCAATTGCATTTTCTACCGTTCTATTTACTAAAATAATATTAACTCCATCTTTTATTAAATTTTTACATACAATTCTAGCTGTATCTCCAACTCCTACAACTATAGCACTATATCCACTTAGATCATTTAATTCCTCTTTTGCTCTTCTAACTGCAATACTAGCTACACTAACTGGTTCACTTGAAATATTTGTTTGATTTCTAACCTTTTTAGCGCATTTAAATGAAAAATGAATAAGTCTTGTTAAATCTTGCGCTATAAAATTCTTTTCATAGCTTTCTAAAAAAGCTTCTTTTAACTGTCCGGTTATTTGTGTTTCACCAACTACCATAGAATCTAAACTAGCAGCTACTTTGAAAATATGTTCTATTGCTGCATCATCTTCATAAATCTCAGCTTTTACCATCTCTTTTGGGGTTATAACTTTATAAAATACTTTATCATAAAGTTCATTCAAATCTCTTTTTTTATCAAAAATAACTTCAATTCTATTACAAGTAGAAAGAAGCAAAACTTCCTTAAACTCTTTAAAATCTTCAAGAGATAGTTTTGCTAATTTACTTCTTAAAGTTACATCTGAATTTCGGTAATTAAAGCTTATTACATAATACATCTTAAACCTTTTTAATAAACTCCGTTTTTATATAAATATTTTTTGACAAAATGTGACCTGGTGTATCACCTAGACGAATATTTTTAAAAATAGTTCCTCTTTTTATAGTATCCCCACCTTTTACTGGCAAGTCTTTAATTACCATTACATTGTCACCATTATTTAACTTATTACCTACACAGTCAAACTTTTCTTCAGCCTCCATCTCAGCCCAAGACAGTTCCTCAGGTTCTAAATACATCATATCAATTAAATCAATTCTTTTTAACTTCTTAAGAAGTCTGTAAGTTAAAACTTTTACAGCACTCTTTTCACTCCACATTGAATCATTTAAACATTGAAAATGATTTTCTTCAAGTTTTCCTGTTTCTATTTGAGTTCTACACTTTTTGCATAAATTCACATATTCATCTTTAGGCTCTATTCTAAAAGGTAAAACTTCTATATCACTTTCACATAAATCACAAATCATTTATTCTCCTTATATTCTGGATGATAATCATTTTTTTGATCTTCTTTAAGAGTTACAATTGGTTTTGATACCCTTTGAAGTATAGCTTGTGCAACACCAAATACGAGAGTAGCAAACCAAGCTCCCATTCCAGCAAATATAACATTAATCCACCAATACCCATCAGCAACACCTTGTCCATAACTATGTAGCCCTTGAGCAATATAAAAGTTTACTCCAAAATATGTCATTAACACATAGAAAAAGCTTAAAAATGATAATAATGAAAAGATAAATTCTCCTTTCATTTTAGGAATCATTTTAGTATGAATTACAATTGCATATACAATCATCGTAATTAAACTCCATGTCTCTTTAGGGTCCCATGACCAATATCTACCCCAAGATTCATTTGCCCATACACCACCAAGAAAAGTACCAATACTTAGCATTGCAAGTCCAATATATAGAGAAATATAAATTATATTATTAAGTTGCTTTATTTGATTATCAAGGTCCTTTTTATTTCTTAAAGCAAAAAGAATTAGATTAAGAAGTCCTAGCATACTACCAACACCTAAAAATCCATAACTTGATGTAATTACTGCAACATGAATTAAAAGCCAATATGATTTTAAAACTGGTACTAAGTTTGTAATTTGAGGATTAATATTATTCAAGTGTGCAACCATCATAAACATACCAGCCACAAAAAGACCTGCCCCAAGAGCTAACATAGACCTTCTAAAGAAAACAAGTGAAGCAAAAGCACTACCCCAAGCAATAAACACAATTGACTCATAAGCATCTGACCATGGAGCATGCCCTGCAACATACCATCTTAAAAGCATATTTGCTGTATGAGCTAAAAGACCTAAATAACTTAAACCTAAAATTAACAATTCAACTTTTTTATATCTTTTTACTCTTAAAATTTCAATAAATCCTAAAATAATTGCAATTAACCCTAAAGTACTATAAACTCCAATAAGTGCAGGAAATACTTGCAATCTATTATATGTTATTTCCCATTTAACTCTGTTTTGACTTGGTAAAACTTCGCTTGAATAACTTTTTTGAAGTTCATAAATTTTTACTCTTGTATCATGAACTTTTTTTACATCAAATTCTTTTATACCAAAAGCTAAGTCTCTAAACAGATTAAAATAAAACTGAGCATCAATTGGATTCATAATTCCAGCTTTAACAGCTTGTTCTAAATCAGCAATACTAAACCATCTATAATTCATTTGCTTAGAACTTGGTGTTGGAAAAATTTTAAAAATCTGAGCTGTATATACTTGAAAAGCTACATAAACTCTTTCATTGATTTTTATCCATTCTCTTTGCACTTTAGTTCTATCTTTATCAGGTGTTTTAAACGCTAAATCAATTTCTTTACTAAACCTAAACTCTCCATTTGGTAAGAAAAATGCATTATAAGAAGCATATTTACCACTAATTCCAAGTAACTTTCTAATTTCAGGATGCCCTATATAAATTAAAGGAATTTTTTGAAATTCATTTGGAAATGCAATCATTCCTGCTACTATTTGATTGTAATTAAGCCCATACATTTTTGACTTTAGTGTAAGTTTATGAACAATATCTAAATCAAGAGTATCCATAGGCTCAATTCTTCCACTTTTTTGTACTAATATTTTACTCCACTCATCACTAACAGCTTTTGATTTTTGTGCAAATTCTTTTAAATCAAATGCATTTGCATGCAAACCAAAAAACAACACTAAAAACAGACTAAAAAGACCACTTTGTTTTAATTTTTTTATTGTCAGCATAAATCTACTCTTTCTATAAAACATACTTAAGAAAAACCCAATAGCCAAAAGCAAATAACCAAAATATGTTACCCACATACCAGGGTCATGATTTACTGATAAAATACTACCTTTTGCATCCATATCATAGCTTGCTTGATAAAATCTATATCCTTTATAAACAAGAATATGATTCATATAAATATGATAAGCAAATGTCTTATCTCCATCAATTACAGTAACAAAACTTTCATAACTACTTGGTTGCATACTCCCAGGATAGTGTCTTAATACGAATTTATCAAGTTTTACGCTAAACCCAAGTTCTTTAGGATAAACATCTGCTGGATTACTTTTGCTTCTTTGAACCATTAAGACAGATTTTGTTTCTCCATTTCTTAAATGAAGAGTTCCTTCATAACCAAAATATCTAGTAATTGCTGCACCTATTAAAATTACAATAATTGACATATGTAATATAAAAATAGGTATTTTTTGATAAGTTTTATATTTAAAAAGTATTCCAACTAAGTTAATTCCAAGAAGCCACATTAATGCTTCAAACCATTTAGTTTCATAAACCCCTAACCAAGCTTGTTCAAGTGTAGAAAAACCAAGAGTAGCATAAATTTGACCTACCATAAAAATAAGCGACAACACTACAGCTGTTTCAATAGAAAAAAAGATATTACTAAGTTTTCTTAAAATTTCTCTCATTTGGCATCCTTATATTTTTCTTTTACTGTCTTTAATATTTCCAAAAAAACTTTAGGTGGTCTTGCACCTATAAAAGAGTACAAAAGAGCGCCATTTGGTTTAATAAACATAATAGTAGGAGTAGAGCCTGTAAAATAATTTTGGACTTCTACTGGTAATGTATCTTGGTCTGCTAAATAAAAAACTGGAATAAAGTTTTTATTTATAAACTCAGTCACCTCATCATTAGTGTAAACCTTGGTAGCCAAATACTTGCACGGAGGGCAATTAGTAAGAGAAACATCTACCATAATTAGTTTATTTTGTTTTTTTGCAAGCTGTTTTGCTAAATCATAACTCATAGCCCAATTAACTTTCCCGCTCCAATCTAATGCAAATAAAAATGTAGCTACTAAAAAAAAGATAATTTTCCTCATATTTACGCCTTTTTTTAGGATATTGTAACAAAAATATTACATTAAATAAATATTAAAATTGTTAAATAAGAAAATTAAAAGCACTAAATAAGAAAAAACAACAAAAAAGCGGAGAAAAGGAGTTAAGTAGTTATTTATCTTGTAATGATTCAAGAAGATTTGGATGAGCAAAATGAGACATAGTATAATCGTTATGACAACTTACACAACTTACATCTTTTCCTGCTTTTTTAGCATCCCAGTAATATTTTTGATGAAGTTCTTTTACATTATCAGCAAGCCCTACTGATTTTTCAGGTTCTTTTATCCCATGGTGACAACTAAGACATGCGCTATCATATACGTAATGTTTCATTTCCCAAAAATTCTCTTTAAAATCTACCCTTTTAATAATTCCAAACTCAGATAGTGCATCTTTTGTACCGCTAATTCCTTTTGCAATTAAATATCCCATTAATGATTCTTTTGGCAAGTGACAATCTGTACAGTGATGAACAGCAAAACCAGCTTTATTATTCCCTCCATGAACACTAAAATGAAAACTCTCAACCATGGGTTTCATTGTATGACAACTAGCACAAAACTCAGGAGTACCTGTTTTATCTACCATTATTGCTGTTACGTAAGAAATACCAAGACCAATAACAGCACCTATAATCAGTGCTCCTAATGTAGATTTCTTCATTACTTCGCCCTTTTTTAATTTGGATTATATTAACTTTAAGTGCCTAAAAAGTGCCATCTAAATGAAGAACTAAGTGTGATGTAAATTAAAATAATTAATGAAAATTAATATTACTTATTCTCCCCTTTAAATTCTATATTATTTTCTTCCATTGACCATTGAATAGTAAACACTGCTCCTCTCTCAGAATTTCTAACAAATATATCTCCATTAAAATGTTGCGTAATTATTACTCGACTCATATAAAGTCCTATACCCGTACCTTGAGATTGAAATTTTGTTGTAAAATAAGGCTCAAAAATTTTATCTTTAATTGTTTCTGGTATTCCACCTGCGTTATCTTCTATCTCTATTTTTTTACCATCAATTCTAATCCAAATTTTTTTGTTTTCAATATTCCTTTCTTTAAGTACATCTATAGCATTATTTAATATATTTAAAATTACTTGAGAAAACTCTGTTTTAAACCCGTAAATAGGTTCTGTTTTTTTTACTTCAATTTCTACCTCAACTCTATTTTGTTTTAGTCTTGCATCAATTAGTTTTAAAGCATCTTCTATTATATCTTTAGGACAAAACTCTTGCTTGTTTGTATCTTTTTTAAAAAAATTTGTAAAATCATCAATAGTTTGAGACATATAGTTTATTTGCATCATTGCATTTTCTTTAAAATTTTCAAACTTTTGTAAATCTAGTTTATTCATCTTATATGCCATTTCAAGATTTTGAATAAGCAAAGAGAGTCTCGTTAAAGGATGCCTCCACTGATGAGCAATATTTCCAAGCATTTCACCAAGTGCTGCTAACTTACTTTGATGAAATAAAAGCTCTTCTTTATGTCTTCTTTTTTCAATCTCTTCTTTTACTCTTCTATCTAACTCTTCATAAAATCTATAAAGTGGTCTTGAAAAAAATATTCCAAGAGGAATTGCAACAAAAATCGAAATAATAATCATAACAAAAGCTATTCTTTGAGAAGCTTTATTTGTTTTGCTAATTACACTTTTATTTTGAATAAAAATAAATTTAATATTTGGAGAAAACTCTTTTACATAAATATCATCACTTACAAAACCTTCTTTAGTTTTTAATATTTTATCCCCAAGAAAATAATTGTATAAATCATAAATGCTTTTTGCTGAGTAAGTAGGAGACGTTGAGTAATATATTTCCCCTTTACTATCAATTACCATTAAATTATAAAAAGAGTTTTCTTGCTTTTCAAACTTAATAAGAGATTTTACTTCTATAAAACCTACTTTTCTTTTATTTACAGGTTCAATTGCTATATATTCCACACCTTTATTTTTTAAAATTTCCTTAAACAAAAGACCTTTTTCTTTATCTTTAAAATCTATAATATTTAATCTTCTGTACTTCTCATAACAAACAATATCATTATTTAATTTTTCACAACCGATTATTAGCTTTCCATATCTATTATAAAAATTAAGTTCATTAATATCTGAATTTGCATAAAGCATCGTTTTAAATACTGATTCAATTATGGTAGGGTTTATGTTAAATTTTGAATTAAAAATATCATTTTTTGATAAAGCAATAGTAGTATTTTTTATAACATTTTCTTTTTGTCTATAAATATAATACATATTTTTCGCAGCAAGCCTAACTTTATCCTTAAACTCTTCAGTAGTTAAATTTGTAAAAATATAAATAGCCGTATATGTAACACTTACAACAATCAAAAATGCAAAAATTACAAATGCAATTGTAATATCAAATTTAAAATCATTGTTTTTCAATTTTGTAACCGCTCCCTCTTACATTTTTTATAAAATTCTCTTTTAATTTATTTCTAAGTTTTTTTACATGAGTTCTAATAGTATTTGAACATATATCTTTACCATCCCATACATAATCTCTTAAAGTTTCATTATCTACAACTTGCCCAATATTTTTAACTAAAATTTCTAAAAAATATTTCTCATTTTGAGTAAGCTCTACTTCTTCATTTTTGTAGAAAAGCTTTAATTTATTTAAATCAAACCTATAATTATCAGTAATTTTTACATCATTTGTCTTTTTAAAAACAAGTCTTTTAATTCTAAGTTCTAATTCTTTAAGTTCAAATGGTTTTTTAATATAATCAGCTGCCCCAATTTCAAATGCTTTTTCTATATGATCTATATCAGAATATGCAGTAATAAATATTACAGGAACATCACTTGCATAGTTTTTAAGTTCTTCATAAAATTTATAACCATCCATTCCAGGCATATTTATATCAATTAAAAAAATATCATAATTACTAGGATATATTTCTTCTAAAGCTTTTACAGGAGAACAGTAATAATCAACTCTATTTCCTTGCAATTCAAAATAATCTTTTACTGTTTCACCAATAAATGTATCATCTTCAACAAGTAAAATCTTCACTATTCTTCCTTTTTATGAATATTTGGATGAAATGCTTTTGTAGATATTATAACTTTATCTCCAACTTTTAAATTATCACTTTCAGTTACTACAATCTCTACAATTCTATTACCAATACTTACTACTGCAAGTTTTAAAACATCGGCCTTAATTATATCAACAATTACCCCCTCTATTGAAAATTTTTCACTGCCTTTCGTTTTTAAAAGTAGTGATGTAGGCGAGCCAATTGTAACTTCTCCTTTTTTAATTTCTATCATCTTATTTGCAAGCCTATAAATTTCACTAGGAGAGTGAGAAACCATAATAGTAGTAAGATTAAACTCTTTATGTAAAAACGATATTTCATTTTGAAGTTTTTCTCTAATTTTAGGATCAAGAGCAGAAAAAGGCTCATCAAGTAAAAGTATTTTAGGTTTTCTCATAAGAGCTCTACACAAAGCCACTCTTTGTTTCTGTCCTCCACTTAAAGTACTCGGATATCTATTTTTAAGATTTTCAATTTCTGTCATCTCTAATAGTTTATAGGCTAATTTTTTATCATTTTTTACAAAAAGCAAATTTTCAATCACACTCATATTAGGAAAAAGAGCATAATCTTGAAAAACAAAACCTATTTCTCTTTTTTGAGGAGGAAGGAATCTATTAGTATCTAGCCATATTTCATTATCAACTACTATTTTACCTTTTGCTCTCTCTAGTCCTGCAATAATCCTAAGAAAAGTTGTCTTACCACTACCACTCTCTCCAAAAACTGCCAAAAAATCACCTTTTTTTAATTGAAGCTTAAAATTTAATTCTAACTCCCCGTTAACTGCAAATAATTTCTTTTTTATATCAATAAATATCATTTACTCTTCTTTTATGTTTATTATTAAATATATATACTATCAAAAGGACTAAAAAACTTATTATAAGCATAATAGCACTATAAATATGTGCATTTTTATAGTCCATTATTTCTACAAAATTATAAATTGCAACACTTGCTACCTCTGTTTTTCCAGGAATTGAACCTCCAACCATTAATACAACTCCAAATTCTCCAACAGTATGAGCAAAAGTAATTATTATAGCTGTAAGCAGAGAGTTTTTCATATTTGGTAAAACCACTTTAAACAAAGTTTGTAATTTTCCTTTTCCACTAACATAAGAAGCCTCAATTATATTTTTATTTATACTCTCAAACCCACTTTGAAGCGGTTGTATCATAAATGGAAATGAATAAATTGAGCTCGCTATTACTAATCCTTCAAAAGTAAAAACCAGTTTAAGATGAAAAAAATCCCAAAAAAACTTACCAAAAAAAGAATTAGTTGATAAAAAAACCAAAAGATAAAACCCCAAAACTGATGGAGGCAGCACTATAGGAAGTGCAGTAATTGCTTCTAAAATTGGTTTAATTTTTGATTTAGTATTAGCCAAAAACCAAGCAAAAGGTATGCCTATTATCAATAAAATTATTGTCACAAAAAAAGCTAATTTAAATGAAATAAAAAAAGGAGTAAAATTAATCATTAATTATCTCCGAAATAGATATATCACATGCTTTAAACATTAAATATGCAACATCTTTAAAGTTTACTTTGCTACTAAGCATCATAACTTCAACTTCTTCTCCCTCCAAATCACAATTAACCAAAGAAACTAGTTCACCTTTTGTTATTTCTTTTATTTTAACTTTTAAAACATTTTCAAAATCACAAGGTTTATTTGATAAAAAAAGCTTTGTAGGTTTTATACTTAAAACTGCCTTTTGACCAATTTTTAAGTCCATATTTCTTTGAAGAATTAATACTTTAATGATATTATCTTTTAATTCAAAAGTTAAAAGGTTAATATTATCCAACCCCTTTATCTCTTTTAAAATAGCAATTATTTTATTCAATTTCAACCTTTTTAATTTGGTATATTAGTTATTGAAATAATTTTACATTTCTCATTTTCCACTTTCCACTTGGAACTTGGCCACTTGACATTTGAGACTAATCATTAGTTCTCAATTTGTATTATATCCATACTCTTTTAAAATTTTTTTTGCTTTATTAGATAACATAAAATCATAAAATTTTCTTGCCTCTTTTTTATTAGAAAGTAAAATTATACCTTGATTTATTGGCGTATATAACTTCTCATTAATATCACTTGAGTAGAATTTACCTATATTTTTAATTTTTGGAGAATAAAGAGAAGATTTCGCAACAACTCCTATATCAGCTGAATGAATGGTATAAGGAATAACCGCAGTTACTGATTCAGCATATACAAGCTTATCTTTTATTTTTTTAAAAACACCTTTTGCTTTAAAAGCCTCAACAGCTGCTTTTCCATAAGGAGCTAAACTAGGGTTTGCTATTACAATCTCTCTTGCTTTAATTAACGAGTTAAAATTTGGATTTTTTATTTTTGTACTAAAAAATACTATAGCACCTTTTGCATAAACCTTAGGAGCTAATTTACCAAATCCTTTTTTATACAAAGTATTTGGATATTTCATATTTGCGGATAAAAAAACGTCATACGGTGCTCCATGCATAATTTGGGCTGTAAGTTTCCCACTACTAGCCAAAACAACCTTTACATTAATACCAGGATTTTCTTTTTTAAACTCTTTTACAATCTTTGGCATTGCATAACTCACATTAGCAGCACTAGCTACAAAAACATCACTTGCAATTAGAAGTTTTAAAAAAACACCTAAAATTAAAACTTTTCTAATCATTTTAAACCCTTTAAATGAAAATTTAACAAAAATTTTACCTAAAAAAAACATATATTAAAAGTAAATTAAAAAGTGCCATTAAAGTGCCTTTGATAATAAATTTTACAAAAACTTTACTTAAAAACCATATAAAAGTTGTATCATTATTACGTTAAAAATAAGAAAATGTAATATTCCTCAAAAGGAGAGCTTATGTCAATGGACAGAAGAGAATTTCTAAAAACAACAGCAGCAGTTGCTGCAGCAAGCGCAGCTGGTATAGCTATTCCAGAAGAAGCAAAAGCAGCAGCTAACAATTCAGAAGAAGGATGGCAATGGGATAAAGCCGTATGTCGCTTCTGTGGTACTGGATGCGGTATAATGGTAGCAGTTAAAGATGATAAAATTGTTGCTGTAAAAGGTGACCCTGAAAACCCAGTAAATAGAGGTATTAATTGTATTAAAGGATATTTTAATGCAAAAATAATGTATGGGGCAGATAGACTTACACAACCTCTTCTTAGAATGAATGACAAAGGTGAATTTGATAAAAATGGTAAATTTAGACCAGTTAGTTGGAAAAGAGCATTTGATGAAATGGAAAAACAATTTAAAAAATATTATAATGAATTAGGGCCAACAGGAGTAGCTGTATTTGGTTCAGGTCAATATACAATTCAAGAAGGATATGCAGCTGTTAAACTTGTAAAAGGTGGTTGGAGAAGTAATAACATCGACCCAAATGCAAGACATTGTATGGCAAGTGCAGTTGTAGGATTTTATCAAACATTTGGTATAGATGAGCCTGCTGGATGTTATGATGATATAGAAATCACTGATACAGTAGTTACTTGGGGTGCAAATATGGCTGAAATGCATCCAATTCTTTGGAGTAGAGTTAGTGATGCAAAACTAAATAACCCAGATAAATACTACATAGTAAACCTTTCAACTTATAGAAATAGATGTTCGAACCTAGCAGATATGGAAATTATTTTTAGACCAAATACAGACCTTGCAATTTTAAATTATATAGCTAGAGAAATTGTTAAAAGAAATGTAGTAAATTGGGATTTTGTTAAAAAACATACAATTTTTGCAACTGGACATGCAGATACTGGATATGGTATGAGAAATCCAAATTCTCCTCACGTAACTGAAAAAGAAAAAGATACAGTTGCAAAACAAGTAGCAAAAGTAGTAACTGAAGAAGAAGCAGTAGCTCTTAGCCCAATTGGAAAATGGAAAGCTGGCGATGAAATGGTAATGAAACATGCAAAAGGTAAAGCACCATTCTGGCATTGGGAAATTAGCTTTGAAGATTTTAAAAAAGGATTAGAACCATATACACTTGATTATGTAGCACAAATTGCAAAAGGTGATCCAGACGAAGATATTGAAACATTCAAAAGAAAACTAGTTAAACTAGCTGATTTATACTGTGATCCAAACAGAAAAATAGTAAGTTTCTGGACAATGGGATTCAACCAACACGTAAGAGGTAGTTGGGTAAACGAACAAATTTATATGGTACACTTACTTCTTGGTAAACAATCTACTCCAGGTAGTGGTGCATTTTCTCTAACAGGACAACCAAGTGCATGTGGTACTGCAAGAGAAGTTGGTACTTTTGCACACAGATTACCAGCAGATATGCTTGTAGCAAATCCAAAACATAGAAAAATTACTGAAAAATTATGGAAACTTCCAGAGGGAACTCTAAATCCAAAAGTTGGTAGCCATTTCTTAAAAATTATGAGAGATATTGAAGATGGTAAAATTAAATGGGTATGGGTACAAGTAAATAACCCATGGCAAAATACAGCAAACGCAAACCATTGGATAAAAGCAGCAAGAACTATGGATAACTTTATTGTAGTAAGTGAAGCATATCCTGGAGTATCAGCAAGAGTAGCTGATTTAATTTTACCAGTAGCTATGATTTATGAAAAATGGGGAGCTTATGGTAATGCAGAAAGAAGAACTCAACATTGGAAACAACAAGTTACACCTCCAGGTGAAGCAATGCCAGATTTATGGACTATAATGGAATTTGCAAAAAGATTCAAATTAAAAGAAGTATGGAAAGAGCATAAACTACCTGATGGAACAGTACTTCCAAATGTACTTGATAAAGCAAAAGCTCTTGGATATGATCCTGAAATGACTCTATTTGATGTACTTTACAATAGACCTGAATATCATAAAAATTTCCCATGGCCTGACGAAATAGCAAAAAATCCACAAACTGGAAAACTACATAAAAACACTGAAGCAGCTGGTGATGAAAGAGAAATAATAGGAAGTGATGGTAAACCATTTAAAGGATATGGTTTCTTTGTACAAAAAGCTCTGTGGGAAGAGTATAGAAAATTTGGTATTGGTCATGGTCACGACTTAGCAGATTTTGATACTTACCATAAAGTAAGAGGACTAAGATGGCCAGTAGTTAATGGAAAAGAGACTAAATGGAGATTTAATGCTGAATATGACCCTTATGCAAGAAAATATGCAAAACCTGGTGAAAAATTTGCATTCTATGGACCTCTACTTAAAACAATCAAAAGAGGAGATCTTCAAGGGCCAATTGCAAGTAAAGGTAAAATCAATCTTAAAAATAAAGCAAAAATTTTCTGGAGACCATATATGGTACACCCAGAAGATCCAAAATATGATACAAAAGGATACAATTTCTGGCTATGTACAGGAAGGGTACTTGAACATTGGCATAGTGGAACTATGACTATGAGAGTTCCTGAACTATATCGTGCAATGCCAGAAGCACTTTGTTATATGAATCCTAAAGATGCAAAAGAGTTAGGTGTAAAACGCTTTGATTTAGTAGTAATTGAAAGTAGAAGAGGTAAAGTAAAAGCTAGAGTAGAAACTAGAGGAAGAAACAAACCACCAAGAGGTCTTGTATTTGTTCCATGGTTCGATGAAAAAGTATTAATCAATAAAGTATGTCTTGATGCGACTTGTCCTATGAGTAAAGAAACAGACTTTAAAAAAGCTGCAGTTAAAATATATAAAGTGTAAGGAATTTAATGGATTACAAAAGACGTTCATTTCTTACATCATTAATTCAAGCAACAGCCGCAGCAACTGCGGCTGGAAGCATTGTTGCTGGATTTGTTGAAGAAAATAAAAACAAACCATTAACACTTCGCCCACCTGGTGCATTAGATGAAGAAGATTTTTTAAAAACTTGTATAAGATGTGGGATATGTGTTGAAGCATGTAAAAATAGAGACAACAAAGTAATAATTGATGGAAAAGAAATAGTTACACTAAAACTTGGCGCACCTGGAGACAATGTTCCTATTGGAACACCTTATTTTATTGCAAGAAGCGGTCCTTGTTTTATGTGTGATGACATTCCTTGTATGTATGCATGTCCTACAGGTGCACTAACGCCTGAAAAATGTAAAAATGAAAAAGGCGAAGTTGCAATTGATAATGCAAAAATGGGTGTTGCCGTAATTGATCCAAGTAGTTGTATAGCTTTTTGGGGGCTTCAATGTACAGCTTGCTATAGAGCTTGTCCTGAAATGGATAAAGCTATAACAATTGAATGGAAAAAAAATGAAAGAACAGGCAAACATGCTTACAGAATTCCTGTAGTCCATGAAGAAGCTTGCACTGGATGTGGTATGTGCGAAATGGCATGTGTTACAGAAATTGCAGCAATAAAAATATTCCCAAGAGATGTTGTTTTAGGAAAAGCTGGTGATAGATACGTTAAAGGATGGGATGAGAGAGACCAAGAAAGAGTTAAAGAAGCAAGTACTAAAACTACTACAAAAACAGGTAGAAGCCAAAAAAGTGCAATTGACTCTTTAAATGAAGGCATTCAATGGGATCAATAATTAAAAACAAATATCTCATCCTAAGACGTATTACACAATTTACTATTTTATTTTTATATTTTGCAGCACATTACTGGGGATGGAAAGTTTTAGTAGGAAATCTCAGTTTTTCTAAACTTTTTGATACTATACCTTTATCAGACCCGTATGCAGTATTGCAAATGGCATTTGCTGGTGCATTAGTAAGTATTGATTTAATTATTGGTATATTAATCGTGCTAATAATATATGGAATTATTGGTGGAAGAGCATACTGTAGTTGGGTATGTCCTGTAAATTTAATAACAGACCTAGCTGCTTGGGTTAGAAGAAAAACTCACCACGAAAAAGATAATTTAGTAAGTACACAAAAAATTAAAAAATTTAGATATGCTTTTATGATTATATTATTAATCATCTCTGCTCTTATAGGAGCAGCTGCGTTTGAATTTATAAGTCCTATTGGTATATTTACAAGAGGAGTAGCATTTGGTTTAGGGTTTGGTTGGGTTTGGCTTTTAATAATTTTCTTATTTGATGCATTTGTTTTAAAAAATGGCTGGTGTGGGCATATTTGTCCTTTAGGGGCAACATATAGTTTAATTGGCTCAAAAAGTATCATAAGAGTTTATCACAACAAAAATAACTGTACAAACTGTGGAAATTGTTTAGAAATTTGTCCAGAAAATCAAGTTTTAGCACCAGTTATCAATAAAAAAAGCGATTTTATTTCAGGAATTGAGTGTACAAATTGTGGAAGATGCATTGAAGTATGCAACGATAATGCACTAAAATTTTCTCTAAGATACATAATCAAACAAAAAGGAGATAAAAATGAAAAAAATAGCTCTAATTAGTGCTTCTCTAGCATTAATTTTATTTAGTGGATGTACATCAACAAAAAATGATACAAATAAAGTTTCAAGTCAACCTGTTGAAATTACCGGAGTTAGAAAAAGTGATTTAAATGCTGGAAGTGAAAATCTACCAGTAATAGAATATCATTCACAAGCACCTATTCCTGGAAAAGTAAAATCTTTTGAAAAATCATTTCCTGATGCACCTCCTATGATTCCTCATAGTGTAGCAGGTATGGTTCCTATTAAAGTAGGAAAAAATATGTGTTTAAATTGTCATATGCCTCAAACTGCAAAAGCATTGGGTGTTACTCCTATGCCAGAAGATCATTTCGTAGATAACTTTAGAGGTGATAAAAAAATAAGAAAAGTTGCAGGAAGCAGATATTTTTGTACAACTTGTCATACACCTCAAGCAAAACTTGACCCTGTAATAGAAAATAAATTTGAAAGTTTAAAAAACAAATGATAGATAAATCAAAAAGAACTCTTTTTAGGAGAATTTCTTCTCCTTTTAAATCTTTCATTTTTCCTCCATACTATGAAAAAAAAGAGAACTTTTTAAAGTGTATAGAATGTAAAACTAAAGATTGTTTAGTTGCATGCGATGAAAAGATAATTCATATCGAAGAAGAAAAACCAATAATAAAATTTGGAATAAATGGATGTACTTTTTGTAATGAATGTGCAATAGCTTGCAAACAAAATGTATTAGATACAAAGCATAAAAAAGAAAAAATAAACTGTGAAATGATTATAAATCCTTCAAAGTGTATCGCATGGAACCAAACAATCTGCTTTTCCTGTCAGGATATATGTGAAGAATCTGCTATAATATATAATGGATTATTTAATCCTGTAATAGATTTAAAAAAATGCACAGGGTGTGGATTTTGTATTAGTGTATGCCCTGTCGGTGCAATTGAAATAAAACCTATATAGGAGAAAAAATTGAAAAAAATAATATTTTTACTAATAGTGTCTTTTGCTTTCGCTATTACAAATTTATCTCCATATAAAAAAATAAAATATGAATACTATATTTCAAAAATTACCTTCAACAAAAAGTACCTTATTGCAGGTTTAGAAAATGGAAAAATAGTTATTAAAGATTTTAAAACTTTAAAAAATGTTTATGAGTTTAGTTTACCTAAAATTCACGATTTTATGGGTGAAATGATAGCTATGCCAATCTATTCTCTTGATATTTCTCCTGATAATAAAACACTATTAATTTTAGCAGAAGGAGAAGAGGCCTCAAGAGAATTTTTTTTATTTGACTTAAACTCAAAAAAATTAACAAAAGTTTTTAGCACTAAAAAAACTTTAATGAAAGCAAGATTTATAAATAAAAAACAAGTTTTCTTTGGATTTTTAAGCGATGAAGTGGCTTTATATGATATTTCATCAAAAAAATGGCTTTATATAACACAAGCAGGAAATTATGTTTTTTCTACATTTAGTTTAAATGAAACTAAATCTAAAGCAGCAATTGGTGATGAAAGTGGCTCAGTTAAAATTATAGATATAAAAACTGGTAATAAATTAAAAAAAATAAAAGGCTTTAATAAAGATAAAACTTTAAGTATAGATTTCAAAAAGAATTATATTATTAATAGTAGTAGTGATATGAGAGTTGCTATTTATACAGAGGATGGAAATACAAAAGCAACACTAAAAGTAAAATTTTTGCCTTATGCAGTAGCTTTATCACCAAGACTTGATACTTTTTCTATTCAATATGATGAAGCAAATAATATTATTGTATATTCTATTTATAAAAAAGCTCTTTTTAAATTACATGGGCACTCAATGGCATTAAATGGCATGCATTATTTAAACGAAAATGAAATAATCAGTTTTTCACCTGCTGAAATCATTATATGGAAATTAAAATAAAAGGAGTAATATGAATATTTCAAGCATAATAGTAAGAACTAAACCTGAAAATTATGATGTAGTTTGGTTAAATCTTAAAGAATCTCCTCTATGCGAAGTACATTTTGGAGCCAAAGAAAAAGGAATTATCATTATCACAATAGAAGGTGAGAATGTAGAAGAAGAAATTAAAAAATTAAATCAAATAGAACAGATGCCTTTTATAATTAGTGCAGATATGCATATGAGTTATTGTGAAGAAGAACTAGATAAAATGAAAGAAGAAATTAACTTAAATAAAACTATAGAAGAGTTAAATACAGATAAAAAAGCTGAAGAAATCCAGTACTTTGGCTCTCTAAAAGGAAAATATTAAACTTCGCCTTTTTTATCTCCACTAAAAAATAAAAACTTTATTTATATAAATCTAAATCAAACTTTTTATTGCTACGCCTAATAAAAATAATCATACTACTATATAGTGCATATTAATATTTTGGAATACAAGTTTTGACATTATTGTACTCATAAAATTTAAATATTAAAACCATATAATACCAATTCACAATTATACCAATTCCAAGATGTTTAGACACTTTAGTATAATAAAATTTAGTTAATCAAATACAATCAATTAAAGCATATACTTCTATTTAAAAACTATGACTATATTAGAATTGGTATTAGTTAATTTAAAAATGGCTAAAACTCCCATTATTTCAATACTTTTCATCATTTTCCATTGTCAACTGGTATTATATATTTTTTACTAAAAATTAAACTCTAAGGCACTTTTTAGACACTCTATTTTAATACAATACCAAAGAGAATATGTCTCAAAAAGGAGTAAAAATGAAAAAAATTCTAACAGCAGGATTAAGCGTTGCTGCAGTTAGTAGCTTAGCATTTGCAGCAAACAGCTTAGATGCAAACCCAAATTACCAAAAACTTAAAAACTTCCATCCACAAGGTGTAAGTAACGACCAATGTTTAATGTGTCACAAAACTACTGACCCAGGAATTGTTGCAGACTGGCAACATTCAAAACACGCAAAAGCAGGTGTTGGATGTGTTGAATGTCACGTTGTTCCAAAAGATTATCCAACTGCATTCAAAGCTCACCCAATGCAAGGAGCTAACTGGACAGTTCAAATTGCTGTATCATCTGTAACTTGTGCAAAATGTCACGCAAAAGAAGTTAAAGAGTATCTAAACTCAGGACATTCAAGAGGTGCTGCTCAATGGCTAGCTGTTAATGGAAGCAAACATGGTTATTTAATGACTAAACTAGCTTACCACTACGAAACACTAAAAGGAAATAATCCAAGTTTCGGTATGAGTGGTGAAAAATTAATGAAAGGTATTAGAAAAGATTTACCACTTGTAAGAGCAAATGAAAAAAATCCTAGAGTATCTGATCTATCTGTAGCTAACATCTGTGTTCAATGCCACGGTGCTATTGTTAAATTAGATAATCAAGGTAGACCAGATGCAGCTACTTGGCCAACTGATGGTATCGGTGCATTATATCCAGATGGTGGTGTAAGTAACTGTCTAAGCTGTCACAGCAGACACAAATTCTCTGCAGCAGAAGCAAGACAACCAGCAGCTTGTACAAACTGTCACTTAGGTCCTGACCATCCAGATAAAGAAGTATTTGAATCTTCAGTTCATGGACATATTTTTGAAACTAACCATGAAGACTATAATTTTGAAACAGGTGAACAAATTCCTGGAAAAACTTTAAGAGCTGCTACATGTTTTACATGTCATATGAGTGGAATCAATGGCCTTCAAGCAACTCACAACGTTTCACTTAGACTTAAATGGAACTTAACTGCACCTAGCAGTTTCCTAAAAACTGGTGGATATGAAACTGCAGGTTGGGCATTCTGGAATGGTGGAGGAAAAGTAAACTCTAAAACTGTTCTAAGAGGAAATATGAAATCTGGTAATCCTAACGGACCAGAAGCAGCTAGAGCTGATATGAAAAAAGTATGTATGGCATGTCACCAAGCTACATTTACTAACAACTACTTCCAAAGAGTTGATGCTCATGTAAAAGTTTACAATCAATACTTTAACTATGCTACAAAAATGCTAAAAGACCTAAAAGCAAAAGGTCTAATGAAATCTGATGTATGGAGCGATCCATTCTTCAAATTATACTACTACCTATGGCATCATGAAGGTAGAAGAATGAGACATGCTGCTGCTATGGGTAGCCCAGATTATGCACATTGGCATGGGGTATTCCAAGTAATGCAAGATATTAGAGAAATGAAAGATATTTATGATTACAGAATGAAAATGCTTAAAAAATACGGAGATCCTAAAAAAGTACTTGAAAACGAAGTTCCAATGCCAGTTGTTACTCACGAATAATTTTTCTGCCCTTTTGGGCTTTTTTTTGCTTTAACATAGATGTGACTGACACTTAACACTTTACACCATTCTTTAATACAAACCTTAAATATATCCTTTTTAACTTAACTACTTTGTAATTGATGATTGATAGCGGATAGTTATACCAATTCCAAGATGTTTAGACACTTCAGTATAATAAAATTTAGTTAATCAAATACAACCAATTAAAGCATATACTTCTATTTAAAAACTATAACTATATTAGAATTAGTATAACCAATAATAAATTTTACTTATAATACCAATTCCAAAATACCTAAGAACTTATATATAATAACTTTATGAGAGTAGTAAAATATAAAGAATTAATAAAAGAGAGTGTAGAAGAGTTGGAGGAGTTGTTAAGAAAAGAGAAAGATGAGAGAATTTACAAAAGAATAAAAGTTATTTATCTATTAAAGAAAACCCCAAATATTCAATTAAAAGATGTAAGTGAGAAGTTGGATATAAGCATACAATCAGTAAAGAAATATTGGGGATTATACAGAAGAGGAGGAATAGAGAATTTAAAACTTAATTATAAAGGGAGAATACCAAGATTAAATAAAGAAGAGTTTGAGAAATTCAAAGAAAAAGCAAAAGAAGGGTTTGATAGTCTAAAATCAATGCAAGAATGGATAAAGAAGGAATATAACAAAGAATTATCAATAAAAACAATAAGTTATTGGTGCAAGAAATTAGGTATTAAAAAAAAAGGGCAGACCTTCAAATATTAATAAAGATGAGAATAAAGTAAAAGAGTTTAAAGAGAGAAGAATTAAAGAAATAGTAGAGAATAATCCAAATGCAAGAATAAAGTTTTATGATGAGAGTAGATTTGGGTTGATAACAGATGTAGGAAGGAAATGGACAGCAAAAGGAATAAAGCCAATAATATCATATCAACAGAAATATGAATATTTTTATTTATATCAAGCAACAGATATAAAAAGTGAAGAAGATTTTTCAATGTATATGTCACATTTAGATAGTATTTGTTTTAATGAATATTTAAAAAACTTAAGTGAAAAATTTAGAAATGATAATATAGTTTTAATAATGGATAATGCGAATTTTCATAAATCTAAAAAACTTGATATTCCAAAAAATATAAAAATTGAATATCTTCCTCCATATTCGCCAGAGTTAAATCCACAAGAGAGAAGATTTGAAGATATAAAGAAATTTTTAAAAAATATAATATTTAAAACAATAGAAGAATTAGAAAAAAAGTCGAAGAAATTTTACTTTCATATACAAGTGAGCAAATCAAATCTTTGGTTTCTTATAAATATATTATAAAGGCTATGAATATATGAGAATTGGTATAATATCTTCCCATTGATACATTTTTGCCTCCTTTTTGGGAGGTATTTTACCATTTTATTAGATCGAACTCACGTTAATTATAAAACTGACTGAAGTTTACACTAGAAGTTTAATTAAATTAAATTATTCGTATCAATTGTATATTAGTAAATATTTTAAAAAATAAAAAAAGGGAAATTATTTTTTCCCGTATTTTTTAGCTGATTCTTCAATTTCTTTATCACTCATTGATTTTGCAATATTTACCATCATAGGATTTCCATTACCCTTTTTGTACTCTTTCATTTTTGCAACAATTTCTTCTGGTGTAAGTTTATCAAGTTTTTCAGCCATACCACCATTATGACACATTGCACAATCAGTATAAGCAAATGCAGCTGCTGCTATTACACCTAAAGCTAAAATTTTCTTCATACTTACTCCTTTTTTACAAAAATTTGACAAATATTATATCAATAATTTTTATTAATTGCAATTTTTTAAAAAACTTTATAAATCATATACAAACCAATAACAATTAACAGTAATCCGCTTATTTTTTCAATTATGCCAATATATTTTTTTAATCTTTCTATTAAGTTTAAACTCCAAACAGTAAAAAGTGCCATTAAAACAAATGGGGTTGCAAGACCTAATGTATATAATACCATCATAAGAATACTTTTTGCAGGTTCAGTAGCAGCCATTCCTACAATAGTTCCAAAAATAGGGCCAATACAAGGTGTCCATCCAAAAGCAAATGAAAACCCAAGTAAAAATGCTCCTGTATTTTGAAGATGAAGCCTTTTTTCAAATTGTAAAAAATTAAATCTATAAAATCCTCCTAAATGAATTCCAAACAATACAATTATTATTCCAGCAATTACACTAAACCATTTATTAGCAAAAATATTTCCTATTAAATTGGCTGTAATAGCTCCTATCAATATAAATACAATGGCAAATCCAGCTATAAAAGCAATAGAATTTAAAAATATTTTAAACTTTTCAGTTTTTGTAAGTTTTTTTTCTTGAAGTTCTTTTGCACTAATTCCTGTAATATAAAAAAAATAAATTGGCACAAGAGGTAAAACACAAGGAGATAGAAAACTTAATAGTCCTGCAATGTAGCTAACAATAAAAGGCATTTTATCAAAATAGTCAAACAGTGAATAACTCAAATCCTCAAACATTTAATTCCTTTTTAAGTAGTAATTGGTATATTTGTTAATTGGTTATTTGTGTATTTTTAGAGTTTAGTTTTTTATAAACCCTAAATCCTATATCCTTATTTAGTCAGTGTCAATATTAACTTTCATTTTTTAATTCCTGTGCTAATTCGTATGAATTTTTTATACAATCATTAAAACTAACCCCTTTATAAGCATTGCCACTAAGTATTACATTTGCTTTTTTTGCTTCTTCAAAAATCTCTTCAACTAATTTCTGATGTCCTAATGAATAATTTGGAATTGCATATTTATGCATCTTAATCCAAGTAAATTTAGGATTTTTTGCGCCAGTTATTTTTTCTACATCTCTTTTTACAATTTCAATAATTTCTTTTTCACTTAAATCCTTAATCTCAGGATACCTTGCACCTCCAAGCATTACACGAATTCCATTTCTATTTGGGAAAATATACTTATCCATTAAAATTCCAAGGCTTTTTTCTTTTACTGTTAATATTCCAAAACTTATAGGCTCAACCTCCTCATAATCAAATCCAACAATTGCCACAGGATTGTATTCTATTTTTTTAAGAAGAGAAGACAATTTTTCATACTTTTTTAAAATCTTAGCTGCTTCGAAAGTAGGAGTAGTAATTACTACTTTATCAAAATCTTTTAATTCATCAATATCCTCTATCTCTTTTTTTATAAATTTAGCATTTGTTTTTTCTTTTAATTTTTCTATAAACTCACTCATACCCCATTCAAATGAATGAAGCTCACCACTTGGCTGACCACCTCTTTTTAATTTAAACATTGCTTTAAATAAACTTCCATACTCACACTCTATCTTTTTAAGTTTAGGAAAAGCAGCATTCATTGAAGTTTTTTCAGGAGTAGAAGCATAAATACCAGCAAGCATTGGTACCATCATTCTTCTTGTAAACTCTTTACCAAGTCTTCTGGTCGCAAACTCTTCAACACTCTCTTCCCTATCACAAATTGGCTCCACAAAAAACTCCATTGCAACTCTAAGCTTTCCTCTTAAACTTAAAATATCACTTTTTAAAAAATCAATGGACTTAGTTGGAATTTTTATAAGTTTTTCATCATAAATATATCTAATTTTGCTATTTTCATTTGCTTTTATAGGCTTAATACCTATCTCTTCACATAGTTCTAAAGTCTTTGGAGAATTACTCAAAAAACCATTAACTCCCTCTTCTAAAAGATAACTATTTACTTTTTGAGTATAAGCCTTTCCTCCCCATTTATCTTTTTCAAATACAGTTACATCATAATCATTTTGTAAATAATATGCTAGTGCTAGTCCACTAATTCCCCCTCCTACTACTGCTAGTTTTTGCATAGTTTCCTCCTAATAAAAAAGATTAAAATTCCTCCAATTATCATAATACTGCTTAAAATTTGCCCCATTGTCAAATGATCTATAATAAATCCTAGCTGAGGATCTGGCTCTCTCCACTGTTCACACAAGCTTCTAAAAAATCCATAAAGAATTAAATATAGTCCAATAAGTTCACCTTTACATTTATAAAATTTTTTATAAAATAAATAAATAATTAGAAATATTACAATTCCCTCAAAAAATGCTTCATAAAGTTGAGACGGATGTCTTAAAACTCCATCAACATATATTCCCCAAGGGACATCGGTCACTCTTCCATATAATTCTTGATTTAAAAAATTTCCAATTCTTCCAAATGTATAAGCAAGAGGTACTGAAAGAGCCACTACATCCACCAGTTTCCATAAATCAATCTTTTTAATTTTACAAAATAAAAGCGTAGCTATAATAAATCCAATTACTGCACCATGATAGCTCATTCCACGAATTCCAACAAGTTTTCCATCTACAAAAGGATTAAACATTTCCCAAGGATGAAGAAGATAATAGCTATTATCAGGCACATAAAAGATAAAATACCCTATCCTTGCCCCAAGTATTATACCAATCTCAGCCCAAACAAAATATTCATCAATTACTTTTCTATCAAACCCTAACTTTTCCCCAAATTTAACAGCTAAAAAATACCCTAAAACAAGAGCAATAATATACATTAAAGCATACCAGTGAACTTGAAAGCCAAAAAGAGAGAAAGCTACTGGATTAAAATGTTCATAAATATGTTGCCAGTACTCAATCATCAATCGCCTCGGCAATAATCTCTAACGGATGTTTAAATAGTTTATTATCCCCTACTTTATCAAGATGTTCTGTTATTTGCATTCTACAAGCACTACATTCTGCACTTACAATTTCAGCATCTACTTTTTTTATCATCTCTGCTTTAATAAAACCTTCTTTTTGTGCTAAATGAAACTTTTCACTTTGAATAGTTATACCACCAAATCCACAACAAACATCTGGGTCTTCCATTTCTCTAATTTCAGCTACTTTTGAAATAAGAGATCTTGGCTCTTTTCTTATATTAAATACCTTTCCAAAATGACATGCATCATGATAAGTAACCTTAGTATATTTGTCAATATTTTTTAATCTATCTTTAAGGTCAGTATATTTATAAAGCCACTCTGTAGTTCCAAAAATTTTATTTTGAATTCTTTTATATCTCTTTAACCACTCTTCATCCATATAATGTCTTATATACTCTTCATAGTCTTTCTTCATCATTGCTGTACAAGTCGCTTCTGGAATTAATATAGCTTCTACCTCATCAATAAAACTTTCAAAATATTCTATATTTTTTTTAATCAAATACTCAGTTGTATCAAAGTCTCCTGTAAAATATGCAGGTGCTCCACAACAAGCCTGTTTTTTTGGAATAAAAATATCAATATCTAAAAATTTTAGGATTTTAACTAAAGCATCACCAACTTCAGTATAATTGTAATTAGCAAGACAACCTATAAAAATAGCGATTTTTCTTTTACCGCTTGCCTTTATGTTTTCTGGATATTTTTTAAGAAATGTTTTTTGTCTAAAAGCAGGTAATAATCTTCCTTTATGAAGTAAAGGTAAATTAAATCTACTTCTAATTGATTTTTTTTCTTCTTCTATTTTAAAACTACATGTTTGAAAATAAAAACCAAGTTTACTTACTAAATCATATGCCCATCTGTGTCTAAGTAAAAAGAAAAAAGCCTTCTTCCACCATGCAATACCATACTTTTCAGCTACTTTCTTTCTTGCATTTTCTATCATAAAATCAGTTGGAAGTGAGTTTGGACACACTTCTACACATTGATTACATAAAAAACAACTCTCAACTGTATCTTTAAATGTTTTATCAATAGGGATGTATCCTTCTTCCACACCTTTTAAAATATCTAAAAAACCCCTAGGACTTGTGGCTTCATCAGGATTTACCCTGTGTATAGTACATCCAGGAATACATTTACCACATTTTATACATAAATCACTAACTTCACTAAACTTAAACACATCTAGCCTTTTTTAGTGCAATTTATCAAATATTAAGTTTATTGTCAATCCACTAACTTTCTCTCATTGAATTTAATCTATCAGCTTTACTTCCTATTGATGTAATTTGAATACCAAAGTTTCCATCAACAATTACAACTTCACCTTCGCCTATTTTTTTATCTTCTATTAAAATATCAAGAGGTTCATTTGCAAGTTGGTCTAATTCCACAATACTTCCAATATCCATTGATATTACATCTTTTAAAAGCATTGTTTTTTTACCTATACGAACTCTTAATTGTAATTTAACATCCATTAACATTTCAAGCTGTTTAACTTCTTCACTAAGTTCTTTTTTTTCTTTATTGTTACTATTATTTGAAGTAACTTCTTCTTCATCTTTAAAATTAGATACAAACTCTTTATCCATTAAAAAATAACAATTTTTTTCTATATCTTTTATTTTACAATCAAGTACTAATGCATGAATATAACTCGAAAAATTTTCATTAGTTTCTAAAAAAGTAGCATCTTTTATATCAAAATGTAAATCTATAATATCATTTTGAGCCTCAAGAGTAGAAGAAAGTGAGCCTAAAATATTTGAAACAATTTCTTTTGTAGCATCTAAATCATCTTCATCAACTTCCGTTTTTGCAACTCCTTCTCCTCCTAGCATCATATCAGCAACTGCAGTTGCAACTTCAGGATAAATAATAAAAGCAACTTCGCCTTTTGGTGAAACACTAGCTGTTACCTTTACAAAAGGAGGATTAATTTCAGGTATTTTTTCAATCGATTCTTTTATACCAACTTCAGGTGCAATACCAGTTAGACCTTCAATTACTGACTTTATTTCATTGACTAAAATATCAAAAAATTCATTCACCACTCTCTCCTGTATCACTAGTTATTTGTTCTAATTTATGTTTTCTTTTTTCTTCTAGTTTTTCTAAAATTTCCTTAACTTCATCATGTTCTGTTCTTAGAATTTCTCTTATTCGAAGAGCTCTTCTATATCTTCTAACACCAAAATCTGCTATAAATTTTTCTCTTCCATCAACCTTTACTACAACTGTATCATCAGCTGGACGATTAAGTTTTATAATATCCCCTTCACTTAGTTCCAAAATCTCTTTCATATCAAGTTCTGCATATCCAAGTACTGCTTCAATTTCTACTTTTGCTCCTCTAAGAAGTGCTCTTAATTCTTTATTCCTTGATTTTCTACTACTAGTTTCACTAAGCATTAAATCTCTACTAGCAAGCCTTGGAAGTAAACTCTCAATTGTAATAACAGGATAACAAATATTCATCATACCACTAGTTTGACCTATTACAATTTCCATAACAACCATTACAACAATTTCATTTTGAGCTACAATTTGAACAACATTAGGGCTACTTTCTTTTGCTTCAATAACAGGATACATATCCATAATAGGTGCCCAAACTTCTCTCATATTCTGAGTTATTACTCTTAAAACTTGATCAAGTAAGTTTAGTTCAATATCTGTAAATTCTCTAGTATTTTCAAAAGGAAGACCAGGACCACCAAGAAGTCTATCTATCATTGGAAAAACAATACTTGGGTTTAGTTCAACTACACCTTTTCCATCAAGAGGTTTTAGGGAAAAAACATTAAAAGATGTTGGAGATGGAAGACTCATAAGAAATTCGCCATACGTCATCTGATCAACTGAGTGTAAATGAATTTCAACTATACTTCTCATAAGAGAAGAAATATCACTAGCTAAGCTTCTTGCCATTTTATCATGAATTGCTCGAATACTTCTTAATTGTTCTTTACTTACCCTATTTGGGCGTTTAAAATCATATAATGTTACTTGACGCTGTTCAAGAATATCAGGAATTTTATCAAGCTCATCAGGAGCAATATCTTCTTCTTCAACAACTTCAAGAAGTGCGTCAATTTCTTCTTGAGATAAAATTTCAGCCATTTAGTTTTTCCCTTATTTTTCTAAGTACTTTTTTGTGGATCTGAGAAACTCTGCTTTCAGTAACTCCTAATATCTCACTAATTTCTTTTAATGATAACTCTTCAAAATAATACAGTTGAATGATTAATTGTTCTTTTTCGCTAAGTTCATTTAAAATTTTTTTAATAATTTCAATTAATTCTTCTTCTTCAACTTTCTTAGAAACATCTTCAAAATAGTTCAATTGATCTTCTATTGGCATAACTGAATAAATATCACTTGCGTTCCTAGCTTTCCTAACCTTTTCTATATCCAAATCCAAAATACTAGCAATCTCTTCATCACTTGGCTCATAACCATGATGAGCCATAAATCTGTCAATAACCTTATCTATCTCTTTTATAATCTTCCTATCCCCTCTGCTCACAGTATCAAGATTTCTTAGAAAATCCAGCATAGAACCATATATTCTTTTTTGAGCATATCCCCAGAAATTATCATTTTTTGAAGCATCATATCTATGTGAAAGTTTTACAAGCTCTTCAAATCCAATAGAAACTAAATCATTAAAATCAACTGAACTTGGAAGTCTTTCTTTAAGTTTAGCAGCCATTGCTTTTACAGCTGGCATATAATCAATAGCAAGAGTATCTCTATAAGCTTTTATTGTCTCATTATAAGGATTTTTTGAGCTCATTTTTTATTCTTTCTTAGAATTTCTAATTCCTCTTCTTCAATTTGTTTTATAAATTCATAACTTTTAAGAATAAAATCTTCTTTTTTTTCTAATTCTTTAATTTGCATATCTAAAATATTATCAATTTCTATTTTATTAAAAAAAACTATTTTTTTAACATCAATATATTTCATATAAAAAGCTACACTTCCAAGAGCTATTAAATAAAAAAGAAGTGTTATAGCAATTGTAGCAAATAAAAAATTACTAATTTCAAAATCCTTCAAAATTGAAAACGCAATCCCTATAAAAAACCCGCTTGAAGCTCCAAAATAGATAAAGTTTTCTCCTCTCATCTCCTCCCTTTTTAAAAGCCAGAAAATATTTTTCTAAAAAACCCTGCTAACCCTTTATCTTTATCAAGCACTTTTCGTTCCGAAATTTTAGCTATTTTCTTGGCAATCGAAAAAACTTGTTCAGAGACTTGTAAATTTGGAAAAACTTTTGTAAATAACTCTCTTTTTGTAGAAGCAGTAAAAATATATTTGTCCTTTTTTATAAATCCAAGCATTAAAAGCCGAAAATTTTCTCTCAAATTTTGTTTTGCAACTTTTAAAATTTTACTAAATATATTATTTGCCTCTTTCTCAGAACTTACCTCATTTAATATCATATACGCTATATCTCTTTTTTCACTTATAACTTTAATCATAGCATATGCATCTGTTATTGCAGCTGGTTCTGGAACTGTTACTACTATAATATCATCAGCAGCATCTAAAAAAAGTTGAACTCTTTTATCAATACCAGCACTAGTATCAATTAAAAAAAAGTCAAAGTCTTCAAAAAAATCTAGTTGTGCTAAAAAATTATTTAAAACAATTTCATCTGCAAAATTTATAATTTCATCTCCACTATCACCTGGAATCAGTACAAATCCCTTTTCAATTTCAACTGCTATATCTTTTAATTCACACTCATTTTTAAGTACGTTTAATATATTTTTTTTAGGTGATACTCTAAGCATTACATCTAAATTAGCAAGCCCAATATCTGCATCAAAAAGAGCTACCTTAAATCCAAGTGAATGAAGAGCATATCCTAAGTTTGCTGTAAGAGTGGTTTTCCCAACCCCTCCTTTTCCACTAGTAATTGCAATTACTCTAGTTTTTAATTTTTTATTACCTTTTTCTTCTTTTAATAATTCTTTTAGTTTATCAGCTTGAGTTTTCAACTAAGCTCCTTATTAAGAATACCTTTTAATATATAATCTGAGTCTGCAACAATTAAATCATCAGGTACTTCTTGTCCTATTGAAAAATAACTTATTGGTTTTTTAGTATCAAGAAGCAATGAAAAAATATTTCCATAACTTCTTGTTTCGTCAAGTTTCGTAAAAATAAATGTATCTATTGGCAAAATAGAAAAGTTTTTATAAATATCAATTAAATCTTCATATTTTGTAACAGCTGAGAGTACTAAATTTACATTAATTTCAGCAAATGAATCAACTTTTAAAAATGAGTTTATTTTTTCTATTTTTTCTTTGTCGTGTTGTGAACTACCTACAGTATCTATTAAAATATAGTCATTATGTCTTAAAGTATTCAAAGCTTCCTCAAAATCATTCGGGTCTACTACCGTTTCTATTGGTAGTTTCATCATTTTTGCATAAGTCATTAACTGTTCTACTGCACCTATTCTATACGTATCAAGAGTAATTATTCCAACCTTATGCCTCCTAGATAATTTATAAGCATATCTTGCAGCAAGTTTTGCAATAGTAGTAGTTTTACCAACTCCAGTTGGTCCAACAAACATCATAATTTTTTTATGAGGAGATTTTATTTCTCTTTCCATTCTAATTAGAATCATTTTCTTAAGAAGTGTATGAAAATATCTTTTTATCGTTTCTCGATTTTTTCTCATCTTAATTGGCATATATTTAATAGTAAGTTTCATAATCTCATCAAGATGTTTATAATGCATTCCACTAGCACGAGAGAGAGCATAAATTTCACTAAACTCAGGAGGCAAATCTAAATCTTCTTTATGAGCAATATCCCAAACAGCAGCTTGAAGAAATTTTAAAGTATCTGCAAGCTTTGAAAATTCTTCTTTTAAAAGTTTAATCTCATCATCTTTAGGAGGTTTTAAATTATTTTTATTTTCTCTAATCCCATCATTTACTGTCTTATTAATTTCTTTAGCAACATTTGAGAGTTTAAGCATAACATCATCTACATTTCTTTCTTTACTAGCATTAGAAGTTTCCTCAATAGCTACTACTATCTCATAAAGCCCAGGCGAAGTTAAAGTCTTCCTTTTAACCTCTTTACTAGAGACTATAACAGCATCATCACCAAGTTCTGCTTTTATTTTGTTTAATGCCTCCGAAAAAGTTGGTGCAGTATAAGTCTTAAGTTTCAATTCTATCCTTTAACACCAAAGGTACAAGCACTGAGTCTCTTGTCTTAAAAAATGGATGAGGTATTTTTAATTTTTTTGTATTAACTTTTATATTATTATACAAAATTATATCCAAATCTAAAGTCCTTGGAGCATTTTTAAAACTTCTAATTCTTCCAAATTTTTTTTCTGCATGCTGTAATAATTTCAAAAGTTCATTTGGAGATAAATTTGTACTTATTACCATAATAGTATTATAAAACCAAGGCTGTTTTAAATATCCAAATGGAGGATTTTTATATATAATTGAGGTCTGAATAACATCAATTTTTGGATGAGATAAAAAATAAAGATAAAGTTTTTTAAATCTTCTAATACAATTCCCTAGATTACATCCAACCCCAATTAAGGCTTTGTTTTTTTTATTTGATTTTTTGATTTTTGCTGGAAAAAAAGTTGTTATGATAATTTTCTTTTCATTTTTACTATTCATTTTTCACTTTCAATTTCGTATTCATAACTTTACTATTTTTTCTACCTGGAACTTGGAACACGGAACTTGGCAACTTCTTAAGTTTTCCATTACTTAGGCATACCTCTACTAGCAATATACCCATAAATTCTTCTAATAATTCTTTTTATAATAGGAGTAGTGTCTTTTTTCTCCAAAGCTCTTCTTATAGCATTAAAATCTCCAAGATATTTGGCAGTTTTATATAAAACACTTCTTATTTTACTAATATTCATAATCCCCTCCTTGTATATTAGTTGATTGGTTATTTGTTATTTCTCACCTGGAACTTGGCAACTTAGTTTCACTTTTCACTTAATATAACGCATTTATCCTCTTTTATCATTACCATATCTTCAATTCTTATTCCAAATTTTCCTGGAATATATATACCAGGTTCAACTGTAAATACCATACCATTTTGAATAGGGGTTGTGTTTTTAGAGTTAACATATGGCCACTCGTGAATATCAAGCCCAACCCCATGTCCTAGAGAATGAACAAAATATTTTCCATATCCTGCTTCTTCTATAATATTTCTTGCTATTTTATCAAGCTCATTTATTGGAAGTCCAGGCTTAATAGCTTTAATTGCTGCTTCTTGAGCTTTTAATACTACATCATAAATTTTCTGAATCTCTTTTGGAAAATTTTGTCTTTTATCCATAAAAATTTCTTCACCTACATAAATTGTTCTAGTTCTATCAGAACAGTATCTTTTATACTTAATTCCAGCATCTAGAAGTAATAAATCACCTCTTTTTAATCTTTTTTCACTAACTTCAGCGTGAGGTTTTGCAGCATTTTCATTAATAGCTACAATAGGTTCAAAACTAAGCGCTCTTGTACCTCTATTAGTTAATTTTTCTTTAAATCTATAAGATAACTCATACTCATTAATACCAACCTCTATTTCTTTTTTAAATTCTTCAAAAGCTTCAGCTCCAAGCTTTACTGCTGTTTTTATTATATTAAGTTCATTTTCATTTTTTATCATTCTTTTTTTATGAGAATAAAAAGGCTCTTCTTGCAAAGTAACAACTCTTGATAGAGTTGTAAAGTCCTTTTTATTCCAATTAGTCGGGTCAATTATTAATTTTTTAGGTCTATGTTTTAAAATAAGTTCTTTTGCTTTTTTTATCAAGTCTCTTGATTCTATAACCTCAACATTTTTTGCATTTTCTTTCGCATCAAGAGTGTATCTACCATCAGTAATAATATAGCGATTATCATTTACACTTAAAAAAATAGCATTATCACTACTCCACTCACATTCATAATATATTTCATTTTCTTTATTTAATATGTAATTCATTAAATCCCTTTGTTTTTTTGTTAATAGAGGTTAAGGTATATTTATAATAAAACTTTTAATACCTATAAAACCTATAATACTTATAATACTCCTACAACCTCTATAACTTCTAACTACCTCTAACTATTTTTTGCCTTTGCTTGAGCTTCTTTTGCCATTTTTATTTCATTTAAAATCTGAATCATAGCAATAAGTGCTAAATGATAGCTATATGGCCCAAATCCTGTAATTGTCCCAGCCACTACATCAGATATCATAGATTTGTGTCTAAATTCTTCTCTTGCTGCGATATTGCTTAAATGCACTTCAATTGCAGGAAGATTTACAGCTTTTAATGCATCTCTTATAGAAATTGATGTATGAGTTAGGGCTGCTGGATTTATAATAATCCCATCAACTCCCTCATTTAAACACTCTTGAATAGTATCTACAATATCACCTTCATGATTTGATTGATAAAATTCAATATCAAACCCATTTTGTTTTGCAAAAGCTTCCATATTTTTATTAATATCTTTAAGTTTCATTGGTCCATAAATATTTACTTCCCTAATCCCTAACATATTAAGATTTGGCCCATGTATTACTTTTATTTTCATTAATTCTCCTTTTTTTATGTAATTTTACTATAATTTAAAAAAGATTAAAGGAGAAAAGTTGATCAAACTAAAAGCCTCATATATTTTGCTTATGGATGAAAAGTATACAATACTAAAAGATGCTGAAATTTTATTTGATAAAAAGATTATTGAAGTTGGTCATAATTTACCAAAATGTGAAAAAGAAATTGACTTAGGGACTAATTCTGTAATTATGCCAGCATTAATAAACTCTCATACTCATCTTGAATTTAGTCATAATAAAACACATCTTGAATATGGTGATTTTATTATATGGTTAAACTCAGTACTTAAACATCGTGAATCACTTTTTGTAAACTGTAAAGGAGATTGTTTTAAAAAAGCAATTGATGAAATGAAAAAAAGTGGAGTTTGCGCTTTTGGAGAAATAAGTTCAACTGGTGATGATTTAAAATATATTAAACATTCTCCTTTAAAAATTGTTTATTTTAATGAAATAATTGGTACAAACCCAGCAGCTTTGGATATACTTTATCAAGATTTTCTCGCAAGACTCGATGAATCTTTATCAATTCAAAATGAAAAATTTAAGGTTGGTATTTCTATTCACTCTCCATATTCTGTGCATCCAATTTTGATAGATAAAATAATTGAAATTGCAAAAACAAAAAACTTACCAATTCAAACCCACTTTATGGAAAGTAAGGCTGAGAGACGTTGGCTAGATGAAGGAGAGGGAGAGTTTAAATTATTCTTCGAAAAACACTTTAAAAACGCAAAACCTTTAATAAAACCTCTTGAATTTATAGAAAAATTTAAAAACACAAAAACAACTTTTATACATTGTGTATATGCAAAAGATGAAGAATTTGAAAAAATAAAAGAAATAAAAGCTTCTATCGCTCATTGTCCTATATCAAATAGACTACTTAATGTAGGTCTGCTTGATTTAGAAAAAGTAAAAAACAAATCAATAGATTATTCAGTAGCGACTGATGGACTAAGTTCAAATTATTCTTTAAATCTATTCAAAGAAATACGTACAAGCTTACTTATGCATATAGGTCTCCATCCAAAATATCTTGCAAAAGATTTATTAAAAGCAGTTACAATTAATGCAGCAAAATCTTTAGGACTTAATAATGGTTCGCTTGAAACTGGAAAAGATGCAGATATTATTACTTTTAAATTACCTAATATTGTGAAAGATATATCTAACTTACCTCTTCAAATAATTCTTCATACAAATGAAGTAGATAAATTATACATAAATGGAAAAGAGGTTTAACCTCTTATTCTTATTCTAATTAGTTTGTTTATTTGTTATATCTATAATCTCTACTCTCCTATTTAACGCCCTATTTGTTGATGTTGTATTAGGAACTAAAGGATATATTTCACCATACCCTTTTACTATTATTCTATTAGGATCAATTTTATAAACTTTTACCAAAATATTTTTAACAGCTTCTGCTCTTTTTTGAGATAGCATTAAGTTATGTCTTTTACTTCCTATATTATCAGTATGACCTGCTACTTCAATTTTAAGCTTAGGATTTGCTTTTAAAATTTTAGCTACTTTTTTTATCTCATCATAGTATATCTTTTTTATCTTCCAACTATTAAAATCAAAATTTATCCTAAGAGTAGTAATTACTGGACAACCATTATGATCAACTGTTAAATTTTTAGGAGTATTTTTACACTTATCTTGCAAATCAGAAACACCGTCTCCATCACTATCTTTAGGAAGTTTATATTTAACTATTTCTTTTACCACTACTTTAGGCTTATCTTCTTTTTCACTTTTCCATCCTGCAACTTTAATATTACCTGCTAAATCTACTACACTTGTAGCCATAGGTTTATCAGCACATCCTGCTATAAAAAAAACCATCATCCCTAAACAAATATACTTTTTCATAATTTCTCCTATATTAAGATTTCTCTTTGGCCTTTTGCATTAGGAGGAGATAGTATTCCTACTCTCTCCATTTGTTCTATTATATTTGCTGCTCTATTATATCCTATCTGAAGTCTTCTTTGAAGATAACTAATACTTGTTCTTCTCTCTTTAAGAATAATTTCTTTTGCTTCTTCAAATAATTCATCTACATCATCAATATCAGTAGGGGCATCACTTTCATTTTCAATTGTAGAAATTATAGTGTTATCATATTCAGGTTCTCTTTGAGATTTTAAAAATTCAACCACTTTTTCAATTTCTTCTTCACTAGTAAAAGGAGCATGAAGTCTAAGAAGACCTGTAATACCTGGAGGAGTAAAAAGCATATCTCCACGTCCTAGCAAACTCTCTGCACCAAACTGGTCTAAAATCACCTTACTATCAACTTTTTGACCTACTTTAAATGAAATTCTACTTGGAAGATTTGCTTTAATAAGTCCAGTCACTACATCAACACTTGGTCTTTGAGTAGCTACTATCAGATGTATTCCACTAGCTCTGGCCATTTGAGCAAGTCTTGCAATTGCATATTCTACATCTTTTCCACTTGTCATCATTAAATCAGCTAACTCATCAATTATAATTACAATATATGGCAGTCTCTCTTCTTTAGAAACTTTTTTATTAAAACTCTCAATATTTTTAACTCTCATTTTTGCCATAAGTTTATAGCGTCTCTCCATCTCTTTTACCATTGCATTAAGAGCAGTTATTGCTTTTTTTGACTCGGTAATAACCGGAGTTAACAGATGTGGAATATCATTATAAATAGAAAATTCTAGCATTTTTGGATCTATCATTACAAACTTTAATTCATCTGGAGAATTTCTATAAAGAAGCGAAAGTATCATAGCATTAATACCTACACTTTTACCACTACCAGTAGTCCCTGCAATTAAAAGATGAGGAAGTTTAGCCAAATCAGTTACAAAAGGATGTCCTACTATATCTTTTCCAAGAGCTAAAGTTAAAGGAGATTTTGATTTTTGAAAAATTTCACTCTCTAGAATTTCTCTAAGATAAATTGTCTCCATTTCATCATTTGGTATTTCAATACCAACTACATCTTTTCCAGGAATTGGAGCCTGAACACGAATAGACTTGGCTTTTAGAGCCATTGCTAAGTCATCTTGTAAAGATAATATTTTACTCACTTTAATATTAGGAAGTGGCTTAAATTCAAAAGTAGTTACAACTGGACCTATATAATATCTTACTACATCACCTTCTATTTTAAATTGCTTTAACTTTTCAAGCAAAATTTTTATTTTTTTATCAATTTCAGCTTCATTCACTTCTCTTTTTTTCTTAGGAGGTTTTTGGAGTATATCAAGTGCAGGGAACTTCCAATCTTTCGGTTTTTCTCTCTCCCCTACTTCAATTTGAGAAAGTAATTTTTTTGTATCTTCAAGCTCTTCAACATGAGTGACTTTTTTTACATCCTCTTTAACCTCTAATTTTTCTTGAGTGTCACTGTTTAGTTCATTTTCTTTTTTTTCTATTTCTTTTTGAGCTTCTATCTCTTCTGAAGTATCTATTTTAGTTTCTTGAATATTTATTTCAAGTTCTTTCTCACTCTCATCAAGTAATGGAAAATCTTGCGTTTCAAAACTACTCTCAAGAGTTTTGTTTTCATTATTTTTTTCTTTTTTTTCTTCTTCTATATAAGTTCTTTTACTTTCTTTAGAATAACTATTTTCAATAATATTTTCATTTTTAGATTCCTTTTCTTTAGACAAACTTACTTTTTTTAATTTTATAAACTCAAAAATTTTATCTTCAAAAATCAAAAAAACACCCCAAAACCCAAGAATTATTATTAAAATAGAAACTCCAAAAATACCTATGTACTGTTTTAAAGTATTAACAAAAAGATTACCTATTACTCCTTTTTCAAAAAGAAGTGATTGTAAAAAAAGCACATCAAAAAAGAGAATAATACTTCCCAAAATTTTTATGGAGTTTTGTGAGTTAAATTTATTAAAATAAAACATATACAAAATATAAAATAAAAATAAATCAAATATAAAAGACAAATACCCAAAAAGCTTTAAATTCAGCTCTCCCAAAAACTTTCCAAAAACTCCCACATAACTTGCATTTGGAATTACATTTGATACAAAAATATACACTATAGCTCCAAGTAAAAAGACAAAAAAAGATTTTCTTAAAATCCCATATCCTTTTTTTTTATGAAATTTTATCTTAAATAGTTAAGTAGCGTCAAATTATTAACTTTAGCAATTGATGCAAGAAGTGCTTGATATGAAACATTTAGCGTATTCAATCTCATAGAAGCTTCTCCAAGGTCTGTATCAATATTTTCTGATTGGAGAGTTTGTACATTAATTTTAAGCATATCAACCCTCTCAATAGTCATATCAAATTCATTACTAACAGCACCTATTTTAGCGTGAGATCGCCTTACTCTATCCATTACATGCTCAATTGCTTCAAGTGCTCCTTGAATTCCATAGTTTCTTGGATTATTTGAACTAGCATCAGCAAAGTTTTTACCATTTTCTACAGCCTCAATTGCTTTTTGTAAAGTATCAAAAAAGTTAGTTTGAGGAGAATCTATAGTAATAGCATTATTTTCCATAAACGAAATAGAATTATTATCAGTATACATACTAACTTTTATATTAGTGGAAGTTGTTGTCAAATCTTTTATATAAAATCTTCCTTTACTATCCATTCCTGTTTCCACTTCTTTTTTTGCTGAAGCCAATGCTGTTTGATAATCCTCAGGCGTATTAGAATTAGGAATATTCCCTGTTACCAGCATTGATATTACATCTCCAAGCTGAGAAAAAGTAACTCCTAATGATTTTTTCTCAGTAGTGCATAACTCACAAGTAACTGGATCAAGTTCACTTTTTATTGTAATAGTAGTATGAGCTGGTGTTTTTTCTCCAAAATTATTATAAATATCAAAAACTTCATTAGGGTCCTTAGTCCCATCTCTGTTTTTATCTATCCAAAAATTACTTAAATGTCCATTAGCATCTGGAGAGTCCCTTAAAGTTATCTCAGCAGTATATAATGTATTATTTTTATCATAAAAATTAACTTTTATAACTTGAACACCATCCTGAGGAATATCTACTCCTAAAGTATCTAAAACCACTGTATTATTTGTAGCATACTCTTGAAGAGGATTTTGTGTCACAATCTTTTGTCCATCTTTATAATAGACAATAGTATCTTTAGTTACTTGAGAAACATTTGATAAAACTAAATTCTCTGAATTTTGCATATAAAGCTTATTAAAACTTACACTATCTTTTGCAGCAAAAACTTCTAGATTATTTCCCCCTGAATCTTCTCCTGTTATAGTTAAACTACCAAGTTTTGGATTATCTGGGTCATCAGTAATAATTATTTCACCATCTCTTAATTCTGCTTTAACTCCAAAACTACTAATAGCATTTAGAATATCTTGCATTGTAGTATTATTAGTTATAGTTAAATCTACAGGAGGTAAAGCATTTCCATTTCTATCAGTTGCTTCAAAATGAAGATTTGATAACGTTTGAATAGAACCATCACTTGTTCTAATACCTTCACTTCCTAAAACATTAACTACTTTATCTTGAGGTAAAGCATCTCTACTGCCATCAAGAAGCTTAAACTCAGCTCCAAACTTAAAAATATTATCATTAAAATATTTATTACTTGTTTTTATTGTATCAATATTTCTTATTGAGTTAAACTCGCTTTTTTGAAATTCAACTATATAATCTCCATTTTTTACAAGATCTTCTACACTTGCCCTATCAGCATCACTTGCAACTAAGAAAAAATCAGTAATTAGTTTTCCTGAATTTAAATCTTTTATTTGAATTTCTCCCATATCATTTAAACTAACATCTACAACTTTACTCGAAGCAGTATTTCCAAATTCTTCTCCAATCTTTTCTAATAAGTCATTTACTTTAGCAGAATTTGATAAAGAGAATTTTGTATTAATACTTTCTCCATTTGGTTTTCTACCTTTAATATAAAAATAACTAGTTCCATCACTATAAGTTCCATTTCCATTATCTATATCCTCAACACCAGTTAACATTCTTATTTCACTATCTATTGTTATTGGTTCATTTACAGGCACTGCTCCTGGTGCATCAGGATTTGGGTTTGTTTTATCTATATAAAGTTTACCATCAGCTCCTCTTACTACAAACTGAGGATTTGCTTTCATTTTGTCAAATTGAGGAATATTTAAAGTCATATGCTTTTTATAATCATTATCTCTTCCTAAAAATATTTCACTTCCAGGAATATTGTATTCTCTCTCAACTCCAGCACCAAGAAATGCTTTAACATACTTGTCATTTCCTTGATATGAAAAATCATCACCTATTGGCTTTTTATCAAAAGCACTTCCACTAAAAATATATTTCCCATCAATTGAAGTATTAGCCAAATCTTTTAAATGATCAAGCATTCCTTTTAAATCACTTACAATTGCTTCACGGCTAGTTTCATCATTTGTATCATTTGCTGCTGTTAATAGTTTCGTTTTAAAACTCGTAAGAGTTGATACAATATCATTTATTGTGGTATCAGTTTCTCTCGCAAAGGTTAAAGCAAAATTAGCTGAGTCTTTTATCTGAGTAAATGAGTTTATTTCTTTGTTTAGCTTTAAATATTTAGAATATATTACAGGATCATCATACATATTTTGAATTTTTTTACCAGTAGCAATTTGAGTTTGAGTATCTGTCAAATCACGAAGTTCTTTTTGATGATTTATAAGAAAATTATTATATAAAGTAAATTGAGTAACTCTCATTATTATCCTTTAAGGATTTAAAAAAAGAAGCAAAAAGTGTTCCTATTTAAATTTTAGCTCCTTAACTGCCTTTTGAAGTTTTTCATTCAAACTTTCTATTTTTTTAAGTATTTCTTCAAACTCTTCAATTGATTCAATATCAGCTTTATATAAACTATCAAATACCTCTTTAAACTGCCTCATAAGCTCATACATAGTATTAGTAATATTTACTAATGTTTTACTTTCATTAGTGATAGTACTACTACTTTGTTTTAAAGAATTAATAGTAATTTCAACTTCTTTAGTAGCCTCTTGCGTTCTTTCAGCTAAGTTTCTAACCTCATCAGCAACTACTGCAAACCCTCTACCATGTTCACCAGCTCTAGCTGCTTCAATTGCAGCATTTAATGCTAATAGATTTGTTTGTTCTGAAATGTCTTTAATTAATTGAATAACATTATTAATTTGCTCAATCGAACCTTCTAATTGTATAAAACTTGCATTAGTATTATCTGTAAAGCTTACAATCTTATCTATTTCATCATTTAATAATGAAAAAGTATCTTTTAAATCTTTTATAAGATCTCGTACTACTTTTTTCATCTCTTCAAGTTTTTTTAATTCATATACTCTCTCTTCACTCTCTTTTGCTATATCTTCAAATTTATTTTCATCTTCACGCTGCTTAAGTATTTGTTTAATTTCTTTTTTTAATTTTTCTATCTCTTTTTGTAAATTTTGATTTATCTCTTTTATTGAATCATTTTGTCTTTTTAATTCAAGATTTTCATCTTCTAAAGCAGCATTTTTTGATTTCAATTCTTCAATTTGCTCAATGTATTTTTTGCAAAACATCACTTTTCCTTTTTTCAAGTGCTTTTACTTTTACACTTGTTGTAGTATTTTGTATAAAAAATATATCGTCAATTTCTATTTTATTTAAAGAAACTCTTTTACCATTTTTTACAATTTCTCCAAATCCTTCTTTTTCTCTTTTTTGAGGATTCAATGATTCATATACATTTTTTAAAGATTTCAGAGCGTTTAATTTTGCATATAATACTTCATTTGTTGAAGATTTTAAACTTTTTTTAAGTAACTTAATATCTTCTTCTTGCTTTTTTATACGACTCCTAGGTGAAAAAGTTTCAAAACTACTTCTTAAATGATTAATCGCAAAAACTTTATCTTGAATAATTACTTCTAAAGAATTTTTAAATTTTTCTTTTATAAAACTAATCTCTCTTTCAATATTTTCTATTTTTTTATCAATTGAATTTGCTTGAAAAAGTTCTTTTAAATGAGAAACTATTTTTTCTTTCTTTAAAATAATGCTATTCATTTTATATTCAAAGGAATTTATCATTTCATCTATCATCAAAAGTATCTCATTTTTATCAGGAAGAGCAATCTCTATAGCATTTGATGGAGTTGCAGCTCGCCTGTCTGCTACAAAATCGCTTATTAAATAATCTATTTCATGCCCTACTGCTGAAATAATAGGAATTTCTGCTTCAAAAATTGCATCAGCCACAACTCTTTCGTTAAAAGCCCATAAATCTTCCTTACTACCTCCTCCTCTTCCTACGATTATTAAGTCAAACCGACTTCCATCTTCAAAAATATACTCATTAGCCCTTCTTATATTCCTTGCTATATCTTCAGCAGCCCCTTCTCCTTGTACTGAAGTATTAAAAAGATAAAATCTACTCAGTAACCATCTTTTTTTTGCGATTCTTAGCATATCATGCAGAGCTGCTGCTGTTGAGGAAGTGACAATTGCAATGCGCTTTGGAAATTTAGGAAGAGTTTTTTTATACTTTTCATCAAAATATCCAAGAGCACTCAATTCTTCTTTTAACCTCTCAAATGCAAGTTGAAGTGCACCTATTCCACTAGGAGTAATACTCTGTGCAATAAGCTTATACTCACCTCTTGGAATATATAAATTTATTGCCCCATATACTAAAACTTTATCTCCCTCTTTTAATCTAAACTTTAATTTAGATAAATTTCCTCTCCACATTGCACAATTTATAGCGCTATTTTCATCTTTTAAAGTAAAGTACAAATGTCCTGATGAATGATAAACTACTTTACTAACTTCACCTTCTACATATACTATCTCAAAATGTGAATCAAGAATTGATTTTATTTGATTATTAAGCTGAGATACACTAATTGGTTTCATTCCATACCCTGTTTAGATATTTGAAATTTTGTATTTAAATTGAAACAAATTTTAAATCTTACAATTTTCATTCAATTATGCGCTTAATTCTTGGAGACATTTTTACTAAAATATCATAAGTTATAGTATCAAAATTTTTTACAAACTCTTTAATATCATCAAACACTACTACTTTTTTATGTACACCTTTTACAATCATATAATCCATTGAAATTTTTCCAAGAGCAACAGTATCTTTTAGTTTACATCCATTTTTAAAATAAGGTATACCATCTGCATATCCTACATCTATAGTAGTAATTTCTATATCTTTCTCACTCATAAAAAATTTATTATACCCACATCCTTCTTTTTCTCTTAAAGTTCTTGTGCTAACCCTATCTGCTACAAGTTTCATAACAGGCTCAAATCCTTCAATTCCCCCATACATTGCAATACCTGGTCTTACAAAATCAAGAGTATTTGGAAGTTTATGTAGGGCTGCTGAATTTGCTATATGAAAATATGGAAAGTTAAGAGAGTTTTTTTTACAAAATTCAACTATTTTTTCTTTTACTTTCAAAAATTTATCATATTGAATAAAAGTATCAGGGCCATCTTCATCAGCACAACAAAAGTGAGAAAAAACCCCTCTAAGAGTAAAGTCTTTTTCTTTTATTATCTTTAACGCTAGATCTACTTCTTCTTCCAAAATCCCATTTCTTCTAAATCCAGTATCTATTTTCAAATGGATATAGGGGTGTCTATTTTTTTTAAGTTGAAAGATAGAGTTGATAGTAAAAGAAAAATTAATAGCACTTCTAGCAGTAGTAGGATTAAATATCAAAATCTCTTCAAAAAACTCTCTTACAAGTTCTGCCTCTTGAAGATTCCTAACGCATACTTTTTTTATTCCATAACTTTTAAGAAGTTTTGAAATAGAAAATATACCATGTCCATATGCATTATCTTTAACTACTGCTAAAATGTTTGGATTGATTTTAGAAATTTTATCAAGATTTTTGAAGAGATTTTGTTTATTTAGATAAATTGTAGCCACAAGGGCTTACCCTTTTAGTGGCTTAATTAAATCAAATGGATTTTCAATAACTCTTTTTCTATCTACTACATATGGGATAAGTGCAACTTGTCTTGCTCTTTTTATAGCTTTTTGAACCATATCTTGGTGTTTTTTACAAGTACCAGTTAATCTTCTTGGCATAATTTTATATCTCTCAGATAGTGAATATTTAATTAAATCAAGATCTTTATATCCAATATAATCTACTTTCATTTCACAATATTTACATCTTTTTTTTCCATATTTTTTCTTTGGATCTGCTGCCATTATCTATCCTTTAAAATGGTATTTCATCTTCATCGATATCGATTGAAGGTATTTCATTGTTTTGTTTTGGTTGTTGCATCTGAGGCTGCGATGCTGGTTGTTGTGATAGGTTTCCAGCATTATATCCACTCTCTTCTACACTTGATTTCGAGTCCATAAATTGAACTCTTTCAGCAACAATTGAATGTTTACTTCTTTTCTGTCCGCTTTGATCTACCCATTGATCAAGAACTAGCCTACCTTCAATAAGTACTCTTCTGCCTTTACTTAAATATTGGTTTGCAATCTCTGCACTTCTACCAAATACTGTAATGTCAATAAACATTACTTCTTGTTTATTCTCACCGGTCATTGTATCTTTATATGTCCTATTTGTTGCAAGGCCAAACTTAGCTATAGCAGTACCATTAGGTGTATATCTAAGCTCTACATCTCTTGTAAGGTTACCGATGAGAATAACTTTATTAAACATTTTTTGTCATTTCTTCCCAGCGCTTAATATCTTTTTTAGTTTCATATTTTACTGTCATAAATCTTAATATATCTTCATTATATCTAAGTTGTCTTTCAAGCTCTATAACAGCATTTGCTGGTGCTTTATAATAAATTATATAATAATGTCCTCTTTCAAATTTAGCAATAGGATATGCAAGTTCTCTTACACCAATATTATCTACTGCAACTACTTCCCCATTGAACTGTTCAATAACTTTCTTCACGTTTTCAATAACTGCTGCTTTCTCTTCGTCAGCTAAAGTTGGTTTAACGATAATCATCGTTTCATAATGTCTAAGACTCATTAAATCTCCTTTTGGCTTTTTAGCCCCTATGCCGGAGCAAGGAGGCGTTTTTAAAATTTGAGGCAATATTATACAAAAAAAATATTAATTTTTCAAACTTACCCAAAAGCACTAATTTGTGTAAACATATTAAAAAGTAGTATAATTCTTTAAAAAAAGGAGAAATAATGTCAAAAATTAAAGTAGCAATAAATGGTCTTGGAAGAATCGGGAAAATGGTTCTATGGCATTATGTAACAACTAAACCCGAAAATATTGAAATAGTTGTTGCAAATGGAGGAAGTGGAACACCTGAAGATTTAGCTTATATGTTAAAATTTGATTCAGTACATGGTAGATTCCCAGCAAATATTGAATATACAGATAACTCTTTAATAATTGATGGAAAAGAAATAGAAATTGTAAGCGAAAGAGACCCTGCAAAACTTCCTTGGAAAAAATTTGAAATCGATATTGTAATTGAAGCAACTGGAAAATTTACAAAAAAAGAAGATGCAGCAAAACATATTGAAGCTGGAGCAAAAAAAGTAATAATAACTGCACCTGGTAAAAATGTAGATAAAACATTTGTCCTTGGAGTTAATGATAATGAATATGACCCAGAAAATCACAATATAGTTTCAAATGCAAGCTGTACTACAAATTCGCTAGCTCCTGTTATGAAAGTTTTAGAAGATGAATTTGGTGTTGAAAGTGCTCTTGTAACAACTGTTCATGCTTACACTTCATCTCAAGTTACTATTGATAAGAAAAAACCTGGAAAACATAGACGTGGACGTTCTGCAGCAGTTAATATTATCCCAACTACTACTGGTGCTGCAAAAGCTACAGTTGAAGTTATTCCATCTCTTAAAGGTAAAATGCATGCAATGGCTCTAAGAGTACCAGTACCTGATGTAGCAGTAACAGATATTTCAGTAACTCTAAAAAAAGAAGTGAGCGCGAATGAACTTAATAAAACATTTGAAAAATATGCAAATGGTCCAATGAATGGAATTTTAGGAATCACATATGATGAAGTAGTATCAACAGATATGATCGGAAATACAAATTCAAGTACTATTGATGGGCTAAGCACAAGTGTTATTGATGGGAATAAAGCAAAAATTCTTGCATGGTATGATAATGAATTTGGATATTCAAAAAGAGTTTTAGAATTATCTACTCTAATAGCTTCAAAAATGTAAGAGGTTTTAGAGGTAGTAAAGGTATTAGAGGTATTAACATTACTAACCTCTATAACCCTTATAACCTCTACTAACCTTTATAACTTCTACTATCTTTTATTAACTCTTAGCAAGCTTACTTACATATGCGTTAGAAACTCCTAAATATCTTGCAATCTCACTATATTTATAACCATTTGCTTTTGCAGCTTTGATAGCTTCTTTTTTATCTTTATACTCAGCAAAAAAATCGCTTAATTTTTTTCTAACAACTCTAATGTTTCCATCTTCATCTTTTATAATTTTTGGTTCTTTGTAAACCTCATCAATTTCAAATTTTTCAAGCGGTTTTCTTAACCACTCAACATATTCATTTAGTGGTTTTGATAAAATTTTACTATCCTCAATTATTTCAAAAAACTTTGTTTTCTTTAGTCTGAGTGCCAATGATTGATACTCATATTCTGTTATATCTTTTACTAACCCTAAAGCTAAAGGATTTCTTTCGATGTATTTTACTACTTTATAGAAATGGTCCTCATCAAAAAGCATATAACTCTCAAATCTACCTTTCCATAAATGACCAATTCTTCCAGTCTTGTAATTGTACCAAGCAGCATATGCACTATTTAAAAACCTCATAGCTTCCGATATATTTGGAAGATGAGTTTCAATTAAAATATGATAATGAGTTGGTAAAATAGCAAATGCATGAAATGTTATTTTATAATCATATTTCGTTTTTAACATTAATTCCATAAATTTAAAATAATCTTCTTTTTCACTAAAAACTACACTTTCATTTACTCCACGATTCACAATATGGTAAAATCCTGGATCATTTACTCTTGGTTTTCTTGCCATTTTATCTCCTTTGACACTTTATAAAAAAATTTTACAAAAATTATACACAATTTTATAAAAATTCGCTAAAATTTTTATATAAGAAAAAGGAAAAAAAATGGAAGTTTGTATAATTGACGATAACAAAACTTTTTTAAAACATATTGAAAATCGCTTAAAAAAGATAGGATTTCATAAAATTAAGTTATTCTACACTCCAATCGAAATAATCCAATATGTTAAAAACAATTCACCTGAGGTTATAATGATTGATTATTTCCTTCCAAAAACAAATGGTATAGACTTATTAAAAATCTTAAAAAAATTAACTCCAGAAACAATTTTCATAATGATTACTGCTTCAAAAGATGAAAAAATAAAATCAAAAGCTTTAAAATCTGGTGTAGACGATTTCCTAAATAAAGATATTACTTTTTCTGAATTTCAAGCAAAAATGAATATGATTAAAAAGTTAATATCTCTTTCACAAAAAGAAAAACAATTAAATGAAATTTTAAAAAAAGAAATAGAATATAAATCTTCTCAAGAAAAATTAGCAATAATTAAACATAAAAAGATAATAAAAAATGAACTCTCAATGTTTTTTGAAACAAAACATCTTATAGAAAGTTACTATAAACCTAAAGATATTTTAAATGGAGATACAGTATTTTCAAAAAAATTAAATGAGAACGAATTTGTTATAAGTATTATTGATGCAATGGGAAAAGGACTTAGTGCTTCTCTTACTTCTATAAACGTAACTACTTTCTTAGAACATTCCATCGACAGATCAATAAAATTAAATGATTTTAATTTTCAAAGAACTATACAAGATTTTATAAATTACTCAAAATCTATCTTACTTGATAAAGAAATATTATGTGCAAATATAATTTACATAAAAAATGAAGAACTTTTTTTTGCAAATTTTGGTATGCCTCCTATTTATACTCCAAATAAAAAATATAAATCCAATAACCCTCCTATAAGTAAACATCTAAAAAATATAAATATAAGCTCCATTCCCCTACCAGAAAAGTTTTTTATACTCAGTGATGGAATATTAGAATCTAGACTAAAAAATATAAATTCTCTTTATTATGGACACTTTATAAAAAATATAAATGCTGACTTTTTAAAAAAAATTATTACAGATTTTAAAGAAAACGCTTTTCAAGAAGACGATGTATCAATAGTTCACTATTTTCAAGATAATATTAATAATAAAATTTATGAAATAGAAGAAATAATAAAAGATAAAGACAGCATTGACAAACTTTTACTCAAAATTCCGATAAATTTAATATTATATCAAAAAATAATCTTTATTTTACAAGAACTACTTATGAATACTCTTGAACATGGTATTTATGGTTTACAAGTTAAAAAAGAAAAAGTGTCTATAAATAACTCAAAACCTATTAATGATCATATAAAAGTAAAAATTTCAATATATAAAAAAGATGATTTAATTAAACTTTTATTTGAAGAAGATAGTAAAGGATTTGATATTAACATTTTAAATGATATAAATATATGTAAATATCATGGAAGAGGTATAAAAATAATAAAATCTTTAAGCGAAGGCTTATTTTTTAATCATAAAGGAAATAAAATAAAAATTTTTTTAAAGGAGATAAAATGAAAAGTAAGATTAAAGCAAATTCAATTGAAATAGTAGAACCAATTATTACTATAAAAGATAGTGAAGAAATTATCTCAAATATTGAAAAAATTGCAAATGAATATAATTCTATTATAATTCATATAAAAAACTCTTTTTCTTTCCCTTCAAGTATCATAGCTACTCTTGAAAAATTAAAAGATGAAGGAAAAGATATAAAAATTATCATAAAAGACGATATAATTTACGAGCTTTTTAAAGATTTGAACTTAGATAAAATGTTTAATATAGCAAAGGAATAAAAATGGAAAAAATACATTCAATTGTAAAAGATTTTAATTTAAAACTACTTTTAGTAAATTTAGTAACTTCATTAATTTTACTAGCCTTTACATATTTTTATCATCCATCAGTATTTTTAGAAACAATTATTGAACATTTAATAGTAGCAATAGTTATACAAACAGTTGCATATTATTTATTAAAAATTTATGTAATCAAACCTATAGAAGAATTTATTTTTATCTCTAAAGAAATTAGTGAAGGTGAAGGTGATTTAACAAAACAAATTCATATAAAACAAAACAACGAAATTAAAGTAGCTGCAAACTATATCAATAAATTTATTAGCAATGTAAAAAATATAGTAACTCAAATTCAAGGCCTTTCACATACTATAACAAGTAATTATATTAAACTAGAAGAAATTACAAGAGACTTAAAAGAAACAATCAATCAAACAGATAAAGAAGCTAATGCTATTTCAAATATTTCAAATACACTTTCAAACCATCTTGACAAAACAGAAGAATCTGTAGCATCAACTACAAAAACATTAATAGAAACTTCAAACTTTTTAGAAAAATTCGCAAATGAACTAGAAAAAGCAATTAATGACATTAACCAAATTAACTCAAAAGAACAAGAACTAAACAATCTATTAAATCAATTAAATAATCAAACGGAAGAAATAAAAAATGTATTAAAAATCATAAGTGATATAACTGAACAAACTGAGCTTTTAGCTTTAAATGCTGCAATTGAAGCAGCAAGAGCAGGAGAACATGGAAGAGGATTTGCAGTTGTTGCTGATGAAGTTAGAAAACTTGCTGAAAAGTCAGCAGAATCTTTAATAAATATTGAAAAAATAATTAAAAACATAACTTTTACTATTACTACTACTAGTAAAGAAATTAATAAAAACTCTGAAAAAATGAATTATTTAGCTCAAAACACATCAAATATCCAATTAGACTTAAGAGGAATATTAGAAATGAACAAAGAAAATATAAATTATGCAAAAACAGCTACAAAAAATGTAACTGTTATGGCTCATAACTCAAAACAATTAATAGACCATTCAAAAAATCTAACAAAAATTTCATCTAAAAATCTAGGTATTGCAAATACAATAGAAAATGTGACTAATTCTCTTAAAGAAAACTTAAATATTCTAAAAAATATTTTATTAAGATTCAAAACTTAAACAATAAAATTAATATTCAATTTTTAATTCTTTCTATTTTTTTTAATTTCTATTTTTTAAGTCTTTCGTTATGACACTGACCAAATAAAGTGAAACAATTGCAAATTTTAGCGAAATAAAGGCGTTAAAAAAAGCATTCTGTTTGAGCATAGCAAGTTAATGCTTTTTAGCCTTTATGTAGCGTTAAAAAATTTGCTTTTTTGTTGAACGTACCTTCATTATAAAATATTACAAACAATATCTAATTTTATTATATTCTCTCAACTCTTATAATTTTATAACCTCTTTTAATAAGTCTTACCTTATCTCCTTTTTTAATATCTACACCTTTCACAATTACTACTATATGTTTTCCATTATCAAGCTTTATAAAAAGTTCTTCTGCGTTTGCTTTATTCGCTTCATATCCTACAAAAGCCCCTGCAAGTCCTCCAAGAAGTGTAGTAATTATACTGCCTTTCCCCTCTCCCATCATACTACCCAAAACAGTCCCTGTATATGCTCCTATTATAACTCCACTACCATCATCTTTTAGTACTACTTTTTTTACATCCTCCACTACACCTGTCTCATAAGAAAGCTCAACTCCAGCATCAACAAGTGATACTTCATTTGACTTATACATTTGAGTGCATCCACTAAACATAAATAAAACAAAAATAGCCAAAATTATTTTTTTCATTTTATATTCCTTTTATAAATTATAAAAACTCTAATTATTTTATTATTATACATCTTTTCTTGTTATTTAAGATTATATACCACAAAAATATTAAAATATCAAAGTTACATTTAAAATTAAAGATTATACTAATTATAATTTAAATGTATACTATTGCAATTTATTAAATATGCTGGAAAAGAGTGCAAATTCTTTAATATTTCAAAAAAATATTGAATTTTAAATTGTTTCACTCAATTAATAAATAATAAATAATATAAATATGAAATTAGTGTTTTATTACAAAAGTTCAAGTTTATACAAAATTAGAAAAAATATAACTTTAATTATTAGCTCAAATAAACATTCATAGTTTTATCAAGGAGTTTCATAATGAGGATAAATAATTACTTAGCAAAAATTTACAAAAGAGCAATATTTAAATATTAAGATCTGTCACTATTTTACAAAATAAATGGCGGAGCCGACGGGACTCGAACCCGCGACCTCCGGCGTGACAGGCCGGCATTCTAACCAGCTGAACTACGGCTCCATGGTGGTCGCTGCAGGGCTCGAACCTGCGACCCCCAGCTTGTAAGGCTGGTGCTCTCCCAGCTGAGCTAAGCGACCATATCAAAAAAGTGTCAATGGATTTCTTAAATTACATGTAGTGGCGTCCCCAACGGGATTCGAACCCGTGTCGCCGCCGTGAAAGGGCGGTATCCTAGACCTCTAGACGATGGGGACAGATGGTGACCCGTGCTGGATTCGAACCAGCGGCCCTCTGCTTAAAAGGCAGATGCTCTACCGACTGAGCTAACGGGTCATCTTCACAACTCTTCGTTGTGTGGGTGAAATTATAAGAAAAATATTTTTTAAAGTCAAGAGCTTTAAAAACAATTTTATAAAAATTCACAAAAAAACAAAAAATTATTTAAATTATACCAATTCTCATATATTCATAACCTTTATAATATATTTATAAGAAACCAAAGATTTGATTTGCTCACTTGTATATGAAAGTAAAATTTCTTCAACTTTTTTTCTAATTCTTCTATTGTTTTAAATATTATATTTTTTAAAAATTTCTTTATATCTTCAAATCTTCTCTCTTGTGGATTTAACTCTGGCGAATATGGAGGAAGATATTCAATTTTTATATTTTTTGGAATATCAAGTTTTTTAGATTTATGAAAATTCGCATTATCCATTATTAAAACTATATTATCATTTCTAAATTTTTCACTTAAGTTTTTTAAATATTCATTAAAACAAATACTATCTAAATGTGACATATACATTGAAAAATCTTCTTCACTTTTTATATCTGTTGCTTGATATAAATAAAAATATTCATATTTCTGTTGATATGATATTATTGGCTTTATTCCTTTTGCTGTCCATTTCCTTCCTACATCTGTTATCAACCCAAATCTACTCTCATCATAAAACTTTATTCTTGCATTTGGATTATTCTCTACTATTTCTTTAATTCTTCTCTCTTTAAACTCTTTTACTTTATTCTCATCTTTATTAATATTTGAAGGTCTGCCCTTTTTTTTAATACCTAATTTCTTGCACCAATAACTTATTGTTTTTATTGATAATTCTTTGTTATATTCCTTCTTTATCCATTCTTGCATTGATTTTAGACTATCAAACCCTTCTTTTGCTTTTTCTTTGAATTTCTCAAACTCTTCTTTATTTAATCTTGGTATTCTCCCTTTATAATTAAGTTTTAAATTCTCTATTCCTCCTCTTCTGTATAATCCCCAATATTTCTTTACTGATTGTATGCTTATATCCAACTTCTCACTTACATCTTTTAATTGAATATTTGGGGTTTTCTTTAATAGATAAATAACTTTTATTCTTTTGTAAATTCTCTCATCTTTCTCTTTTCTTAACAACTCCTCCAACTCTTCTACACTCTCTTTTATTAATTCTTTATATTTTACTACTCTCATAAAGTTATTATATATAAGTTCTTAGGTATTT